>DISK01000003.1:135029-135180 GCA_002421905.1 Micavibrio sp. UBA6212 | reverse complement strand
GCCATCCCGAAGGATGGCAGATATCAGATGTTTTAGATGGGCTTTTGCAGGATATCCAGTTTCAATCCACTGCCATCCCGAAGGATGGCAGATATCCCGGCGAAATAACGACCGGAACAAGGCTTCCAGTTTCAATCCACTGCCATCCCGA
>DISK01000003.1:0-134850 GCA_002421905.1 Micavibrio sp. UBA6212 | reverse complement strand
GCCATCCCGAAGGATGGCAGATAAACAGTGTTGTAACTACCTTAACAGGAATAATCGGTTTCAATCCACTGCCATCCCGAAGGATGGCAGATACACTATCAAGTCCAAGCGCGGCGTGCTGATCATTGTTTCAATCCACTGCCATCCCGAAGGATGGCAGATAGGTGCGGGATGATTTATTTTTATTGTGGGATATCTGGTTTCAATCCACTGCCATCCCGAAGGATGGCAGATAAAAGCACACTTCATTAGTACCGCTCCGGCAGATTGTTTCAATCCACTGCCATCCCGAAGGATGGCAGATAGCGTATAATATTTTTATCATCTGCAATCATAAATGTTTCAATCCACTGCCATCCCGAAGGATGGCAGATACGACTTAGAGTATGTGACTGTGGCGTCTATCAGGGTTTCAATCCACTGCCATCCCGAAGGATGGCAGATAACTCCACATCCTATTTAGGTAGTATCTGTTTATCGGTTTCAATCCACTGCCATCCCGAAGGATGGCAGATAGCGGAAAATCTGGAATGTATGTTGATATTACAAGTTTCAATCCACTGCCATCCCGAAGGATGGCAGATAGCAGACTTCAAAAATGTAATCCGATTCACAGGTGTTTCAATCCACTGCCATCCCGAAGGATGGCAGATATTTATAATTTCCCGTTTGGTTTTTGCGGCACTGTAGGTTTCAATCCACTGCCATCCCGAAGGATGGCAGATAGGTTTTCTTCAGCACCTGATTAACAAGGGCGGGAGTTTCAATCCACTGCCATCCCGAAGGATGGCAGATAACAACACCATTAATGCCTACCCACTGGACAGCATGTTTCAATCCACTGCCATCCCGAAGGATGGCAGATACGCAAGTTGGGTGTTCCTGATTTGGAAACGGCAGTTTCAATCCACTGCCATCCCGAAGGATGGCAGATAAAACGCAATACGGCGTTGGCAGACCGTTTTGTTGTTTCAATCCACTGCCATCCCGAAGGATGGCAGATACCCATTTCGTCTGTCAGTGTTAAATCTGCATGATGTTTCAATCCACTGCCATCCCGAAGGATGGCAGATAGCGGATCAAAGTCAATGCGGCTATGACGCGAATTTATAGTTTCAATCCACTGCCATCCCGAAGGATGGCAGATAAAGACAAGAGTTCAAAAGAGACCTCTTGTTTCAAGTTTCAATCCACTGCCATCCCGAAGGATGGCAGATAATTTCATCACCGTGGTTGTAGCCAAAGCAAAAGAGTTTCAATCCACTGCCATCCCGAAGGATGGCAGATACAACTGCCGCCGATTTCAGTCACAATCTTGACATGTTTCAATCCACTGCCATCCCGAAGGATGGCAGATATGCCGGTTCGAACGTGGCAGCCGGTTCTGTAGTTGTTTCAATCCACTGCCATCCCGAAGGATGGCAGATACAGCGCCACACCGATGACGCTGGGGCAGTTCGTTGTTTCAATCCACTGCCATCCCGAAGGATGGCAGATAATTATGAAATGGTCAATGATCCGGATGGAAGAAAGTTTCAATCCACTGCCATCCCGAAGGATGGCAGATAAGCTTGCTCTCAATGGTTTGAAAAATATGAATTCTTCGTACATAAAGCGCAAACGTATTCAAAGTTTAATCCTTTTTAGCTTTATTTAGAGCTACGTCATTTATAATCATTATTTTTCAATAGGATATAGCAGGCGCAGACATCCCCAAAATCAGAGCCTACTTTAGGTCTGCGATTCAGAGACATGTGGGAAGATTATCAGAGAATCAGTGGTTTTTCAAAGTCTATCGCTTTGAAATAACCATATTCCTTTACATGAAGATCAACAGGCTCAGTGAGACGATAAAATCTCAGATTATCTTCTTCCTGATTGATCTCTTGTAACAGGTTGCGTTCTAATTCTTCATATTGCATGGAATTCACACGACATTCAAACACCGATTGTTGAACGCGCTGCCCGACTGCCTCACAAATTTTTGCCACATGCCGCAGACGTTTACGACCCGCCTTTGTCAGTGTAGATACATCATAGGTAACGATAACAAGCATTTTTTTACCTTATAAGATAGGGGATGTATTCTGTGATTTCACCACGAATAACACGCGCCAAAATACGAGCTTGAATTAAAGGGGCCAGTCCCAAAGGAATTTTCTGTGCCGTTAGGGGGTGTTGAATTTCTTCTTGCTTTCGTTCCTGATAAGCGAGAATAACGGCACGTCGTGCCGTATCGTTTAATAAAACGGCACCACCTTCACTGATTGTGAAATCGTTCGCTTGTATTTGTTGTCGATTGATAAGGGTGAGGGCTAATCGATCTGCCCAAATGCTTCTGAACTCTTCCATGAGGTCGAGGGCTAGTGATGCCCGTCCAGGGCGTACCGTGTGCAGGAACCCTAATTGAGGATCAAGACCTGCGGACTCGATTGCTGAACGGCAGTCATTTAGTAGCAATGCATAGAGAAATGAAATAAGCGCGTTAAAGCGATCAAGCGGAGGACGCCGTGTTCTATTATTCATTGCAAACGACTCTTTGTCAGTAATGCGCAGTAGGCACGAGACCGCACCGAACCAGCGGGCCGCCGCATCGCCTTCTACGCCGCGTAAACTATCCATATTGTCTATATATGGTAGTTTGCGGACGGCTTGACCAAGGTACTGTGCAGTTTCACGCAGGTGTGTCGCATCACCATCGGGCAAATCTTTATTATCGCGTACGCCCCGCACCAATAAGTGGCGCGTGTTACGAATCTTTCCGGCAAGCATATTGCGCGCAATATGCAAGGAGAATTCAGGGTCTGCTGCTTTGGAAAAATGCGCCTGACGTAACAGGATGTTTCCTGATGTGGGGCCTTCTATGCGGGCCTTAAATCTTCCATTGCGATCCAGAAGAATAACCGCCACACCATCCTCCGCGCAGCGGTGAATGGCAGGAAACGACATATTTGTTCCACCAAAACATACAACGCTGCTGATATGATGTAGCGGAACTTGCAATTTTTTTTGACGGTCAATCTCAACGCACAGCGTATCATTTTCTAAGCGAATATAAGAATCATCTTGTGTGACATACAGAGTATTCAAGATATGTGGCATTATCTATTCATCCTCGACTGTAAAAAGATCAGAGATGTTTTCATGTCTGCATGAATTCATAACCGATGGCTGACAAATATCGACCAAAGAACATTCTTTACAACGGTCATCATTAACGACGGGCGGTAATGTGCTTGTTGCTTCATATTTTCGCATGTCCTCAATTGTTTTGATAAGATGCTTCCGCAGAGTATCATCAATCAATACTTCGCGGCGGCGCCGTGAAGTGACATGATAGATGGCACCACTTAGAACAGGTTTTCCTAGCATTTCTTCCAAACAAATTGCCTGCGCTGCGAGTTGCAATTCGTCATGCTTTTTCGCGCGCTTTCTCCCATGTTTATATTCGACAGGATAAATTTTTCCATCAGCATGAAACTCTACCACGTCGGCTTTGCCTACCAGATTATATTTTATGGAATAAAGCGGCAAAGACCGCTCAACGCGCGTCCCTTTGTCTTGCTTGATACTGTGGTCATCCACCAACCTGTGTGCGGCGTTGCCACGCATGGTGTGGACATTTTCAACAAATTGCTGCTCCAGATGAATCAAAGCCCATTGCCTCGGGCAATAGCTGTAATGCTCGATGGCGGAAAGAAAGATAGGTTCTGATGTATCACGGCTCATACAACCCCCACCCGAACGGCAGTGCCTCAAAAGAAGCACTGCCGCAGGCAATAGTAATTACATAAATATCACATCATATGTTTCAATCCACTGCATGGAGACGGGTGTGGACGCCGCCTACTTCAACACAGCCGAACTCCCTCCTTCTGTAAGGGAAAGAATCTGATCGGGAGAGAAAAAGCGCTCTCATACAGAAAAAATATCCTGACAGATTCTTTTGCGCTTGCCAATACATATTCTTTATATGATGTGAAATTTAAGCAGCAATCTTTTTTAACTCCTGTGCAACAACCCTCTTCAGAGTAACCCCCTGCGGCAAGTTGCTCTCATCAACGCTGACTGCATAATCCGCAAAGGAACGCGGGACATCAACGCCGCTACGGCGCTCAATATGTACCCTATCCAACAAGTCATGGGCAGGAGCATTGCCGAGTAGGTTATTATGTTGGAATACATAGAGGCCACGCGTGGTCATTTCCCCCCGCGCCGCCGAACGATCATGATCGAACATATTGGTCAAAGCTTCTAGCAGCAACGTCATATCTTCCTGAGAGAACCCTGTTTGTTGCGCCAAATGACCAGAAATAAAACCATGGGCAACATACAAGCCATAAGAAATAGTATGTTTACGCCCCATTGTGCGATTGTCACCATCTTGTTTTTCTGCTTCTTTTTCTGTGGCGACGGCCATGCGCGTAATAGAATGTTCAAGGGCAATGACAGGGTCAACGGAACGGGCAAAGGTGATTTGCACTGGGCCGCGCACCTGACCACAGTTGACGCCAGTGGACATAACGGCACCAAAGCTGCGAACATCATAGAAATTTTTGCACATCCAATCACGCGCCTTGGCAACATCATCACCGCCACCCTTGCGTTTTTTGTCGTCGCCAGAAATGTCAACACCGATAGCCTCGTAGGCGCGTTCATGTGTTTTGTTCAAAACGGCCTTTTCTTTTACATAGATTTCATAAGGAGGCTGCTCCCCCTTTACAATCCCCACATAGTTACGGATTTTGCGTTTGAGGCACACATCGGTGATGAGGCCTTTGCCTGTTTCGGCGTCCATCCGCGGCAAATTCCCCGCATCAGGGTCGCCATTGGGGTTGCCATCCTTGACATCAAAAATGAGAACAAATTCAGCACGATTTACGGGTGAGGTATCAGACATTATGCGACTTCCTTTTCTTCAAGAGGGGTTGATTTTTTGGTAAAGAATTGTTGGCGTTGGTGATAATAACCGATGGCAAAGCGCCCCTGATCGTCAAGTTTCAGGATGTTCGGGAAGGTATCAATGTGGCTCATAATTTCACCAATTTCCTTCTCAAAATTATGGGCGCGGCCTCTATTATCCAGTTTAGATAGATGATGATTCTTAAGCTTCATAAGCGTTGAGAAGACCGAGATAGGCGTCGAACTTGCCGCACCATAATAACGATCACGGATTGTTGCGTTTAGACCCGGATTTGCCTCTTCTTGAATTTTCTCAAGCACAGCAAAAAGCCGTCCCAGATTATAACCTATATTTGTATTTTCAGGATCAAGTGCCATGGTCAGTTCCTTTTCATGTTTATTATAATAACGGTTTGAGCGATTGAGACAGGCTTTTATCAACGCGGCACGGGCGTAATGCACATCTTGAGTGGCACGATTGCGACGGATTGCGGCTTGCAAAAGCGTTGCGGGGTAAGGTGTTCCCGCAATGATGGCACGCATGGTATCCCCTGCCAGATTGGGCGGGATATTCTCGCTCTTTTCCTGTGTAGCAATAGAGGATAATAAACGAAACACTGAGAGATAAGGATGTTGGTTGGGGGAATGAAATATTTCTGTATCATCAAAGTGGTGCACAATATGGCCTGATATTTCGGCCACGGTTGCCACATACCAGAACCTGACCGCAATCCGCGCGGCGTTTGGCGCAAGACCAAGGATATAAAATTTTGTTTCTTCGTCCGTGACGGGACGTTCCCCTCTTATGGCTGATTTATACAAACTTTCAACTGCCTTCACATGGCGGTCAGGATCATCCTTGGGGTCAGTGATTATATCACCAAATAAATCTTCAAACGGCGTAGCTTTTTCTGCCCAGAACACAGTAGAGGCATCGCCGATTTGAACACGTTGCTTTGAATCTTTACCAAGCAAGGTATTGAGTGCCGTTGTATAGGCAAAGGCCGCTTGCGTCCCCACAGGGGCATTCAGACCTTGTGCATTCTCATAGCCATACGATTCATAAGACCGAGCATTAAACGAAACGATATTTGCGCCAGAGGTTTGACTTCCCCACACGCCTTTAATGGACGGATGGAGCCTCTCTATTTCACTTTCTTCCCCTGTGACTAGGCATATCCCTGTCGAACCATCTGGAGCGGTTGCCTGTGCTTGGCGCAGAGTGTTTTGTACAGTTTCTTTGGCTGCAATAATTTCGGTGTCGCCTTCCATGCGGAAGGTAAAATTACCACCTTTCTCAGCAACAATTTTGGGCCATAGAACACTATTTTGGAGTTTGGTTTTTTCTTCTGTATTTCCAAGAAAGGCGAGAACCGATCGGATTTCATCTGGTGGTGTACTTCCAAAAACATCCGCCAACAATGCGCAGAAGGCTTTATGGCGTTCTTGGACTTTTTCGTCTGGTTCGTCACGAAAGCTTATTCCCAGCACGTACTCGTTATTATCCCATAGCAGATTGGATTTTACGCCAGATGTTTTTTTGGCACCTTGTGGCACAAGATACGATTTTGCTCTTAACTTTTTCCCATCCGATTCGCGGGTGTCTTGTAAATCAACGAACTTTCCCTGTTTGTCGATGACAATCACAAACGGAATTTCTTTGTACTCGAACCCTTCGGGGGCTATCGAGTCCGCATCCAACGCGGCTTTGCGTTGATAATAATTGTAGAGGGATTGCAAAATCATCCGCGTATCTCCTGCCCATCTACCAGAACCACGCCTTGTTCCATCCTTGCCTGAAAAAAGCGCGGTGTTGGCGGATTTTGTGTGTAATCCATATCATAGAGCATCCAGCCCAGTTCACGACTTTCCGGAAGTGGTGGTTTTCCATCATTTGCAGTTGTTATCAAAGAAAAAGAGCAAGGAAATTCACGGCAGCCCAGATAGGGTTGATGAAAACTTTGTCCCTGAGCTGCGCGACGCTCAAACATGGCTTCAAATTTGGCCCGACTATCATCCGCCCCTGCTTTCTCCGTCATAGAAAAAGACGCATATATTCTGTACGCTACATCGCGTAAAATAAGACCCGCTCGTTGCTGGCGATCATCTTCAATGTTGAGCGCCAGAATTTCATTTCCCCCGCGCATCGCCGATTGGACGTTTCGTATGGAAACTTTTGAGGCGACTTCATTACGTCTTACCGAGAACCATTGAATAGGATTCAGAACCTCAATTTTATGGATGTGCCAAGAAATAGCAGGTTTCCACAAAATCGCTTCAAAGATCGCACGGCAAGCCGAAGGTGTGATAATGTCATAAGATACACGCTCCACTTTCATTTCGGGGCGTGTAAAACACGCATAATCACCTGTAACAGAAAGACAAAAAGTTTTCATACCAAACCTTTATGCTATAAAATTATCGGGAGTGCATTGATTTATGTCATCTCCGATAAATCCTAGATTGTTATCATAGGACGTTATATTCTTCTGCATGAAAATACCAGTGATGACTTCTTCAATATCCTCACTTTTCAACAGCCGGGCATGCCATGATTTCGGTATGGTGATAGTGTAACGCTGCAGTTTTCTTAAAATCCACCTTTCGTAAGGTTTTGCGATAAGCATATCTATGTATTCTTTAATACGCTTATATTCAGGACCATACAAAACAACTACAGGCATACCAAGTGTTTCGTCAATAAGTTTGTATTTTCTTGCTGCCGCTTGAAACTCAAATTTGAATTCGTTTGATTTCAAATCATCGAGAATATTATGAGCATTCAGAGAATTCACGTTTTCGTAGAACATATCAAAAAAGCGGGTAAACATGTCCAAGGTGATGGAAGTACCCCCATTCTTATATGCTGCCCGTAAGATTTCTTTTCCTGCATCGGCAGACTTACGTAATATACCCATAGGTGCAGGCTTTGGAGGAATAAAAATAAAGACTTTTCCTCCTTTACTCCCCAATGTGCCCTCCCTGTTGCAACGTCCTGCCGCCTGTGCAATTGAATCCAATCCTGCCAGTGAACGATAGACAACAGGGAAATCCACATCAACGCCCGCTTCTATTAACTGCGTGCTGATTACCCGTGTGGGTAGCGTTTTATCTTTCAGACGTTCTTTTATTTCAGTAATGACACGACTGCGATGGGCAGGACACATGAGTGCTGAAAGGTGATAAAGCCCGTCTTTATTTTGTTTCATGATTTTGTATAAATCACGAGCATCATCACGACGATTCACAATACACAAAACACGCGTGTGGGTTTGCATTTCTGCCGCAATATCCTCCCATTCTCTGGGAACTTCCCAATCTGCGGGTGGGTGGATAGTCACGCGCTCCAGTTGCTCTGCCAGAGCATTAGGATTATTGATAATTTCCAGCACATTTTGCAGTCCATGTTTCCTTAAAACTTTAACAGAACTTGAACGTGTCAGGGAAGGTTGCGTGGCAGTACAGAATACGACGGAGGTTCTATAAGAACAAACAAGTTGTTCAAGCGCCTTTAATGTAGGGACAAGAAACTCGACAGGAAGAAGTTGGGCTTCATCCAAGATCACAACACTATTTACTATATTGTGCAATTTTCGTACACGACTAGTACGCGCGGCAAATAAAGATTCAAAAAACTGGACGTTGGTTGTGACTACAATAGGGGCCTCCCAATTTTCAGTTGCCAACCGACTGCGTGAATTCTCATCACCATTGTCAAAATTGCTATGATGCTCTATGACATTCTCTTCGCCCAGTATATTTTTGAAAACTTTTGCATTCTGTTCAATAATACTTGTGTAGGGAATGACGTAAATAATACGCGATTTTTTATACTTTATAGCGTGATCCAGTGCAAATGCCATGGATGAGAGTGTTTTTCCTCCACCTGTTGGAACGGATAATGAAAAGAATCCTTCTCGTTCATTTGCTTTGGCACGGCATTGAGATAATATATCAGCTCGAATTCTGTTTAAGTCTGTCTCTTCCTTTTTCATTGCAACGAAATGGCCGTTTAATTTTTCTTGAAGCTCTGGAAGGGTGGAAAACTCTTCTAATCGCGCTCTTGTCTTTTGTGGATTCATAAAATTTTCTGTATCCAGAAAATCAGCGTCAACCAAACACGAAAAAAGCATGCGCACCCATAAAGAATGAGAAAGATCCGTTGAATTCGCTGATGGAGGCCTAGAGGAAGGCACGGGCCTATCTAACAAATCAGGAGGTAAGATAAGATTTTTAATCTCATTAAGTCTGTCTTTTTCCTTTTCCTCTTCTAATCGGTTTTGTAGGGGTCTTTTTCCTGTATCCTCTGTACCATACCAATCAAGCAGCCCTGTGTGATGTCCTGCAATAAGATAAGCCAGAATCCTTCCCCTTTCACCAAGAGATGTCATGGCGTGCAGCGCTCCGGCGGATGAATGGTTAACACGCCCTTTACCTATTTCTGTTTTATGATCTTCAAGGTGGGCTTCAAAATCTTGGTATATATATTCTTGAAATTCAGGGTGATATTTACCTAGATCATGCCATAATCCAGCCAGATAAGCCCAGTCACCATTGCCAAACGGTTCTGCAAATTTTCCCGCTTGCTGTGCAACAGCGCGCAGATGATCCTCCAAATCATGGATATTTGAAGGATTATTTTGATCGATATGTGCCGCTACATTTTTCTTGTCCATTAGCCATTCCTTTCGGATCGAATCTTATCTTATCGAAATGACATAGAATTTCTAATACTCCTAGTTGTTTTTTACACGGTTAATACCATTTCCCCGTACGGTTACCGTTATGAACTGCCTTTATGGTCAGGTGCGCTACTTATGCAATGGTGCTACTTGCTCCGTTTGCCTCGACAGCTCCCGTGTTAAACATGCAAAAGAAGCTTGATCACCTGCCCGATTTTTCGGCGTTCGATAGAGGAATTCGAAATTCAGGTTATTGACGGTGACGATCTTGACTGTGAGTTATTCAAAGCTCTTGGTATTCAACTTTTTAAACTCTTGTTTTTTGAAAGTTTTTTTTGAAGATGGTGCCCCTGGTCGGACTCGAACCAACACATCTTTCGATACCGCATTTTGAGTGCGGCGCGTCTACCAATTTCACCACAGGGGCAGCAAGGCGGACTTTATAACAGCCTTAATTTCAAATTTCAAGCTCTGATTTATCGGTTTTTTTGGGTTTTTTTACCGTTTTGCGCACATTGATTGCAGAGGTGTCCAACGTGTTTTTGAGATGAGACGCATAATATTTTTCAATCATCTCAACACTGGTACGGCAATTCTTGGCAATTTGATAGATGTCCGCACCTTCCATCAAGCGCATACAAATATAGGTATGCCGCAAACTATAGGCAGTACGGACATTCCCGTCCCTATCAAACTTCATATTCAACTCATCCAGAATGGAATTGATCAAATCACGCGGCGTTTTGCCAAATATCTGCTCTGTCGGTTTTCCCTTATGACGTTGCATCATTCGCTGGAACGGCAAAACAGCCCCAGACATACTTTTGCAATACCCAACACCGCGCTTACCACGCACTTCGATTTCAAGGATACGTTCGTTCAAGTTCGGGTCTGTCACGATCGTGACGTCCCGATATTCCAGCCGTCCGGCTTCATCTGGTCTCAGGCCAGTATTGGCCATGAATAGAACATAGTCATGTAAATCCTCACAAACACCGCGCCAACGCTCTTTCTTCGGATTTTTGGCACGCTCACGCGTGGCCTCATATAACATTTTATATTCTTCGGGAGAAAACCACGCCCGATGCGTGACTTTTCCGGAAGTTTTGTACGGAGGAGAAATGTCAGGCACAGCATCAATCCAACCGTAGCGATGGGCTGTCTTTAGGATCAAACGAAGTGTAACTGTATCGTGATGAAGCGCACTACGTGACGGAGGTTTTCCGGTAGAGGAGTTTGTACGTCGATGAACACGATACTCTTGAACAAGTCCTGCATTGATCTCGCTCAAAGCCTTGTCTCCAAAGAAGGGCATAAGATGGACTCGTATGCGCATTTCATGAGATTTCACGTATTCCTCATTGCGCTGGCCTTCTGTAATCACTTCATATTCAGTTAAAAACTTTTCACAAGCCTGCCGAAACGTTGGCCCTTTTGGGGTAATCTTTTTGGGCTTTTGGGGTTCACGACGAATGGGCATATCAGAATGCACATCATCTTCGAAAGTCGTCTCTAAATGTAGGGCCAAATGTCGAGAGAGAAGCCGTGTACGACGTATCCGGCTGGCTTCGACATATCGCTCCAGATACCATTCCTTCGCATATTCTTTGGCAAGAACAATGTTCTCTTCTTTGGTAGTGGCACGATGATTGCGCCCGTTTAAGTACGTTGAACATTGCCAAAAGCGACTGTTCTCACGTCGATAAACGTGCAGCTTTCCATCCATCAAATCATGCGTTTCCATCGGCATTCTTAGACCTGTCTGCAATCCAAAATGTGTAAGACATGTGTAAGAGTAGCACAGAAAGGTTAATATGATTAACCTATTGATTTATAACGATTTTTTGAGGTGAAAATTATGGGAATGTGATTTTGAGTCTAGCGCGTCTACCAATTCCACCACACCCGCACTTAAAAATATATCAGTCAGTAAACAGACCGATCTTATAACTGGCCTCACACACAATTTCAAGTCCGAATTTTGAAACAATATAGATTTTCCGATGCCACAGCAAAAATCACATCAAAAGACTGGAATCATTGATATTTTGGCCTATAATGACATCAACAACCCCATATGAGGCGCATCGTGACCACATATCTTTTACGTCTATTTTCCCTCCTCCCCCCACGACTGGTTGCGATATTCATTGCAGGACTATCTGTTGTGTCCTTGGCTGCCGCCTTTATCTCCCAATTTGGCTTTGGCTTGAAACCCTGTGATCTCTGCCTTATACAACGGGTTCCGTTTGCTCTCAATGCAGGATTAGGCTTGATCGGTATGGCCTGTCTGGGATGGACACGAACAGTAATCGGACTATCCGGATTTTTCTTTCTAGTCAATTCCGGAGTTGCCTTTTATCATTCCGGCGTCGAAAGACACTGGTGGAAAGGTTTTTCAGGATGTTCCACGCCCGATATGTCCGGCTCAATCGAAGATTTGATGGCCAGAATTCAATCAACAGATGTCACAAGATGTGATGAAATCCCATGGGATCTGTTCGGCCTGTCCATGGCCAACTATAATGTGATGATGTGCCTAGGGCTTGGCGTTGCCTGCTTTATATACCTCTACAGCACCAGAAATAAAAAGTTTCAGGAAGATACCATTACTGGTCAATAAGCTCACTATCCCAGTATAGAAAATCCATCCAGCTCTGGTGCAAAAAGTTGGGCGGAAATTTCCGGCCACGATCCTGCAATTCATAAATGGAGGGTTGACGCGGGGAGCGCAAAGGAATCATGCCGCACTCTTCGGGCAAATCACTTCCCTTTTGCTTGTTGCAACTCTGGCAAGATGCCACAATATTTGTCCAGCTTGTCCGCCCTCCGCGCGAGCGCGGAACAACGTGATCGAATGTCAATTCGTCCGTCCTGAAATGTCCGGCGCAATACTGGCATTGCCACGCATCGCGCAAGAACACATTAAACCGTGTAAAGGCGGGAGATCGCGTCATCGGCACATATTCTTTAAGTGCCAAGACCGAAGGTAATTTCAATTCTGTCTGAGGAGAACGAACAACATGATCATATTCTGAAACCACCACCACCGAATCTCGAAAAATGGCCTTAACAGCTTCCTGCCAAGGCCACACAGATAAAGGATAATAACTTAAAGGTCGAAAATCAGCATTCAGGATCAATGCGGGACACCTCTCAAGTGGCGTCACTGTATCAACAAAATCATCCACAAACTCATCGACAAGCCTGTCAGCAAAGCTCCCGGTTGGGTCGTTGCGCGCGGGAACCAGACTTGGCATCATATCGGGCGTATAATACTCCACAATCAACTCCTTCTTTCAGATGGCACTCAGGTTGGACTCGACACAGGAAGGGGGCGCAGGAACGTCCGCTGATTTGGGATTTTCTTATTATATCGTTCAAAGTCCTCACGATTCGGGCCTTTCACTCCATCTGATTTTATTATAAACGATACGGGTCGTACAGTGTATAAATTCGTTAAATTATATTGCCGCGGTGCAAAATCTATGAAAAATAAGATGGGTAGAAAGAAGAAAATATCATGTCGTTTTTCAAGAGGCTTTTCTCTGCCCTGACTCCTCCCCTGAGAACTTTTCTATTGATTGTTGTGATTATGATAATGGCATTCCTTGCTTTTTCCACCATCATCGAGAGGAGCAAAGAAACATCCAAAGACCTGACGATTGAAGCGACAGGATCAGGTTAATATTCTTTTCAGGAATTCCCCGCCTTCGTGAATTCCTTTTTCATCAATGCTATGTGCTAAGCCAGGGGTCGTATGCCCCGACACGTCAAAGCCGGCCTGACGCAAAGTCTCGGTGGCATGGAGCCATGCTCCGACCGGCACCACTGGATCCATTTCACCATGAACAAGATGAACTTTGGTTCGTGAAATACTCTGCTGTCCAATCAACCCTTCTCCACCCAACAACGCGCCGGAAAATCCAAGCACACCGGCAATCGGTTCCTTGCGACGAGGAGCTACAAACAAACTCATCATCGTCCCTTGTGAAAACCCGACAAAAGCAACTTTGGAAGCAGGAATATTATAGGCCTGCATTTGTTCATCAATAAAAGTGTTGAGAAGGCCTGCCGTCCGCTCGGCTGCGGACAACATCGCCAAAGGTGCCCAACTTTGCAGGGAGAACCATTGATATCCGAATCCGATCTCGCACCCGAACGGCGCATCCGGCGAAACAAACACGGCATCCGGCACATCCCGATCCCAGTAGGGTGCCAGAGAAATCAAATCTTCGCCATTCGATCCATACCCGTGGAGCAAAATGACCAGAGATTTTGGTGGCTGACCGGATGAAGGGCCATGGGTATAAATATTCATCAAACAACCTGTAAAAACTAATAGAAATAAGGACTAAAATCTCTGGGTCAAAGAGATTGATCCAAAAATGGATGGATCATCTTGCCCTTCAAATTCTTTTGTCCGGTAAACAAGCGTATAAGCTATACGAGTATTCCCCAGCGTCAAGGCCAAACCAGCATTTGCATCGGCGACAACATTCTTTTTATCAATATGGGCACTATCGCGGAAAGTGTTTCCGTCGAGAAAAATATCCCGTGCCACCAGCCGCGTATTCAATCCGGTAAACATATACCAGTTCCAGCCACGATCCGTGACATCAAAATATCCCGTTCCCGGTAAAGACGGTGTAAGACGCGGCGGCGTATCTTGTACCGCACCTTGATCGGGGCCGAATGTCATCGTTATGCCTGCCCCACCATAGGTATAAATATTTCCTGCAGCCAGACTAATATTAGGTTCAAAAAGAACCCTGTATCCTTGCCATTCAGCATTCACCCATACTGGCCACCGCCTGTCCCATGACAGAATAAGTCCCGGTTCGGTGTGGATCTGATTGTTCCATCCCTGTGGTTCCGGAGAATCGGATAAATGTTTATGGATAAATTTTTGTGATTGTTCAACCAGAGAGGCTGGCCCCACCATACCCAGCGTCAAACCAAATTGATCGGCATGATGATCATAAACATTGGCCAGACCAATCGTACCATACAACCATCCGGCCCAAGGCCGCTCATTCGGTTGTGGGGTGGAAATTCTGATATTGCTGGGCGTAAAAATTTTCTGCCCCAGAGTAAAAGAAGTCAACGTTGCAGAGCTGATATCAAACCCACCCCAATCATCAACCAATTTCCGGACAATCGAAGGCGGCTTTGAATCAATATTGAAATATGTTGCCTGAATGCCGCTGGTATAGAATTTATCACCACTCCCCGCCAACAAATCATTCTCATGTGTCAGGGACAAATAGCTATGCTTGTCATTTTTTTCAGCGCTTTCGGCAATAGCCTCTCCAACTGAGGGAGGGATAGATGAAGACGTAGGAGAATCAGAATCTTCGGCCGCACAAGCGAACCTTGCAAAAACACCGGTCAGGGTGAGATAAGAGAAAAATAATAGAACTGGTAGAGAATAATTTTTTCTCATGAGGAATATCCCTTCTCGGAACTACGCTAAAGTATTTCGGGAAAGGCACAAGCTAAATTATTGGGAGAAAATTATGAGTAATCAAGCTCCGCAGCCCAATCAATCGCCTCATTTGGATTGGTTTCGCCGTTCTTTGCAATAAAATCCTGCAAAGCTTCTTTGGCTTTCATCATCACATTCAAGGTAGGGGCATCTGTCTCGCGTTGAATTGCAAGATCAAGATCAGCCTGTCTGAAGGTATCACTCAATGTTTCAACAAGAAACTCCCGACGACAATATTTGGTAACCTGCGCAGAACTTTGGGTTATCCTTGGATTGGTTAACACAAGGGACACTCCCGCAAAATCTCCCAAAAAATCAACTTTGTAAGAAGAGTAACGACCCTTTGAATTGTCTTCCATAAAAAACTCCCGACTGACCTGCATTAATTAATCAGGCGCACCCTACACATATTTTCATAACATGGCAAGCATTAGTTTCAAGTGGCAAGATCTTAAAAATAACACTAGAATAACCGCGTGATGCCGCCATTCCTGTTCAAAACACGTTTTGCCCCCAGTCCCACCGGATACCTGCATGTCGGCCACGCACTTTCCGCATGGTGCGCGTGGGAAGATGCCGAAGGACACGACCAGAATTTTATTCTCCGCATTGAGGACATCGACCAGACCCGCTGCAAACCTGAATATGAGTCCGCCATCATCGAAGATCTGAAGTGGCTGGGCATCAAATGGGCACAACCGATCCGTCGGCAATCCGAGCATTTTGCCGACTACCAGCAGACACTGGATCACCTAACACAACAAGGGCTCTTGTACCCGTGTTTTTGCACCAGAAAAGATATTGAAGAAGAAATATCCAGCATCAATGCAGCCCCCCACGGCCTCGAAGGGCTGGTTTATCCCAAAACCTGCGCTCACCTGTCTTCTGGCGAACGTGAAGAAAAAATATCGTCCGGAAAACCATATGCTTTGCGCCTGAATATGGCGGAATCTCTGCGGCGTATCCCCGCATCCCGCCTGATCTGGCATGACCGCATAAAGGGAAAACAGGAACCAACAGCAAATCTGCTGACGACAACTCTGGGGGATGTGGTCTTGGCCAGAAAGGACACGCCGTCCAGCTATCACCTGTGCGTCACCCATGACGATCATCTTCAAAATATTTCGCTGGTAACGCGCTGCCAAGACCTGTTTTTTGCAACCCATCTGCACCGCCTGTTACAAGAAATATTAGGGTACAATGTCCCCGAATATCACCATCACGCTCTTTTGACCGATGCTCAGGGCAAACGCTTTTCCAAACGGGATAACGGCTTAACCCTGCGGGAACTAAGAAATAAGGGCTTGGAGCCCGATCAACTTCGCCATATTATAATGCATGGCAATATAAGTGAAATTTTGGTATAAAGACCGTCAAATTTATAAAAAATAGCGCTCAACCAACAGTAAAAACAAAAAAATAGACTCACAATGTCTTCACATACCGCCTCAACTGATAAATCCCAATTAACCAAACTGGTCGTTGGTGCCATTGGTGTTGTCTATGGCGATATCGGAACCAGCCCCTTATACGCATTCAAGGAATCGTTTCTTGGTGCCAAATTCGCAGCAGACTTCGCCCATATTCTGGGTGTCCTCTCGCTTATTTTCTGGTCTGTAACCATCACCGTGACGTTCAAATATGTGCTGCTGATGATGCGGGCCGATAACAAGGGTGAAGGCGGAAGCCTGTCCCTGTTCGCCCTCGCCAGCAGGTTTTCCCATGACACAAAGTGGATTGCCATGGCTGTTCCGGTTCTGGGAATTTTCGCCACCGCCCTGTTCTATGGCGACAGTATGATTACCCCCGCCATCTCGATCATGAGTTCGATTGAAGGTTTGCAGGTCGCTGCCCCGAAACTCACCCCCTATGTTTTACCAATTACCATTTTAATTCTGGCTTTTCTGTTTTCCTTTCAAAAACTCGGAACCGGAAATGTCGGGGTTCTTTTTGGCCCTATTATGTGTGTGTGGTTTATAACCATTGCCGGCCTTGGTCTTGTCCATATATGGGATAACCCCTATGTCCTCAAGGCGATCAACCCTTACTATGCCATTTCATTCTTTATGGAGGACAAACTGTATGCCTTCCTGACCTTGGGAAGCGTCGTGCTGGCAATGACCGGAGCCGAAGCTCTCTACGCAGATATGGGACATTTCGGGAAAAACCCGATCCGTATCGCGTGGGTGTCGCTTGTCTTTCCTGCCCTGATGATCAATTATTTCGGGCAAGGTGCATTTATCCTTTCAACTCCGGAAGGCCTTGAAAATCCGTTCTTCCGTATGGCCCCCGAATGGATGAACTGGCCGCTGCTGATACTGGCCGCCTGCGCGACCATCATCGCATCTCAGGCTGTCATTTCCGGAGCCTTTTCGGTTACTCAGCAAGCCATCCGGCTCGGCTACCTGCCCCGTATGCCTATTATTCACACTTCGGACGACCAGATCGGGCAAATCTACATTCCGTTTATCAACTGGATGCTGATGTTCTTCGTTTTCCTGTTGGTTATCACCTTCCAGTCTTCCAGCAATCTAGCGCACGCTTATGGTGTCGCGGTAACCGGTACCATGCTGATCGACACTTTATTGCTCGGTATCGTGATCTTCAAAATGTGGCAATGGAAACGTCCGCTGGCCATCGCGACCGTGGGCACCTTATTGGTTGTGGATACGTCCTTCTTTCTGGCGACCGCCACAAAAATTGTCCATGGAGGATGGTTCCCGCTTCTTTTGGGAACAGTCATCTTTATCCTGCTGACGACATGGAAACGTGGCCGCCAACTGGTTTTGCAAAAACTTCGCAAGGATTCGATGCCTGTAGATGTCTTTTTCCGCGACTATTGCGACAACTTTACCCGTGTACCTGGATCTGCGATCTATATGTACAATTTGAATGACGGCATTCCTGTCCCACTGCTACAGAACCTGAAACACAATAAGGTCTTGCATAAGACAAATTACTTCCTTCACGTCGTAATTGATGAAAAATCATACGTCATGGAAGAAGACCGTATTCGCGTTGTCAATCTGGGACAGGATTTTTACCGGATCACCATCCGGTACGGATTTATGGATGAAATAGATGTTCCAAAGGAATTAATGAAAGAACATATCCACGGATTAAAAATCGACACCGATGCCGTGACCTATTTCATTGGACGGGAAACCGTTATCCCGACCAGCATTCCGGGGATGGCCATCTGGAGAGAACATCTTTTCTCATGGTTGACCAAGAACGCCTCATCTGCTGCTGATTACTATAATCTGCCCAGCAAACGTGTGATGGAAATCGGTAGCCGGATCGATATTTAATCCATGCTTCTCCAAAACATTGTAGCTTTCTTGGGTCTTGCATAGTCGACATGATGTATTTATAAAGACACAAAGACAACCCCAGATTTATATAAGCGGCTAGAGAATTATGGAACAGCACCCCCTAACCCCAGAAGACTACAGAAAATTGGTTCCTATTTTCATGAAGGCACTTAATCGTGCAGAACGCATTGTTCAATTTGCAGAGACACGCCAAGAACCCCTGTCTTTTCAGCTTCGGAGGAATTTTGAGACCCTGAAAATTGCAGCCAATGATACGATTTCACAAAGAACAATCGAATATAGTCTGGCCAATGAAGAAGATCACGCCTCTGAAATATCTGGCGTGATCTCGACCAGCGCATATTATGCATACCTCAAAGAGACTGCCTCCACTTACGGGCCCGGAAAGCCAACCATAGAACAGCATATCCGATCGAACAGGTCATCTATTGCAGGATATAAGGTTCTACAGAAAATCACCGACCAATTCGGATTTATTTTTACCTGAATGTCCGATCATGCTGAAGTGAGGCGATCGACGTTCTGAATCTCTCGACCTCCTCCATCTCCAGATCAGCATATATGATGTCCGTATCCTCGCCAGACTCGGCCAAAATCTTTCCCCACGGATTGATAATCATCGAATGGCCATAGGTTTTTCGCCCTGCGCCATGATCTCCACACTGGGCGGGAGCTATCACATAGGCGCCATTCTCGATCGCCCGCGCTCTTAACAAAATCTCCCAGTGCATCTGTCCGGTAGAAACTGTGAAAGCCGCTGGCACCATTAAAATCTGTGCGCCCTTTTGTGACATCTTCCGGTATAAATCCGGAAAGCGCACGTCATAGCAAATGCTTAATCCGATGTGGGCGAAATCTGTCGAGGCCACCACCATCTGGTCTCCACCTTCAACAATTTTACTCTCATTCTGTATTTCACCCGAAGGCAACCTCACATCAAAGAGATGGATTTTGTTGTAATGGGCAATTTGCTTTCCAGCGGGAGAAAAAAGATAGGATCGATTGTAAAATTTATGATCCGAAGCCTTGATCGCGATTGACCCGAGAGAGATCCAGACACCCAACTCTTGCGCCAAAGACTTGCACAATTCAATAAAAGGATGATCTTCTTCGCCCAGAACACGGGTAAGTTTTTCTTCCGCTTTCAAGCCGAGTAAATCAGTATTCTCCGGACTTGCAACAAAATAGGCTCCGGCAGTTGCCGCCTGACGCACCATCTCCTCGAATACAACCAGATTAGCAGCCATATCAGGGCCACTATTCATCTGGAGAGCTGCAACTTTGATTGCCATCAGAAATGCCTACTCTGCTAATAACTTATCCAGATCACCGGAATCTTCCAAAGCCCGCATATCGTCATACCCGCCGATCGGCTTGTCATTGATAAAGATCTGGGGAACAGTACGACGCCCTTGCGCTTTTTGAACCAAAGCAATCCGCGCCGCATCATCGCTTGATACATCAATCTCGGCGTAATCGACATCCTTCATGTCCAGCAATTGCTTGGCCCGAGTACAATAAGGACAATAATTGGTTGTGTAAACTTCTACCTTCGCCATCAAAAATCTTTCCTTCTCACAATAAATATAATCCCAAATTAGTGCGATTTCACAACGCGGGCAAGGGTCACGACATCAACTTGTTTGGCACCTGCTGCCAGCAAAGCATGCGTACATTCTTCCAAAGTCGCGCCAGTTGTATAAACATCATCAACCAGTACAATAGTCTTACCCGCGATCATATCCGATTTCTCCGGCACAACAACAAATGCCTTGCGGACATTTTCATGTCGATCACGAGCCGATTTATGTCCCTGCGGCGGCGTAGAACGCACGCGCTTTAACACATACGGTTGAAAACCGATACCCGTTTTTGAGGCCAGCGCACGCGCCAGAAGAGCCGCCTGATTATATCTGCGTTTTACCAGTCGTGTCCAATGCAATGGAACAGGAATAATCACATCCGCCCGATCAAGCATCTCATCTGCTGCTTTCAGCAATAAGGGCGCAAATGTTACAGTTAAATGGGTATGATCCCCGTGTTTGAAAGCCAATATTAAATCTCGTGAGACATCATCATAAACAAAAACCGATCGGGCTCTGGTAAACGGTTTGGGACTGGACAGACAAGGCCCGCATAACTGATTAGAAGGTCCATCTTTCTGGCGATCCGCATCCTCCTCGACAATCTGGAAGGGCATCCCGCAACATTTGCAAAAAGGAGATCCAATAAAAGTTAACGAGCCCCATGATTCTGCCGACAACGACCCAACCCGATCAACGATTCGACCGCTGACCGGACATCTGGGAGGCAACACACCATTGATAAGCGCAAAAACCCACCCCTTGAGTTTGGAAAGATATTTTTTATAATACATTGTTTTTTAAGGACTTTCCGCAAAAAAAGGGCAAGGCACCCCGAAACCATATACCTGCTAACCGTTTATTTTTATTGCATTTTTTCTTAAAAAGAGCAATAATCAACGCATATAATCATAAACTATGACAATAAACTCGGCAACGTACGAAAGCAGGAATGGCTAGCGCAGGTAAGATATCGTTACTTCAAGGCCACCGTAAGGCAATAGGCTTTGGCAAGCAGCATGTTCCCTCACCTGAAACACAGGGTGAGGAACAGGAGTCGCCTGCACACGCCCCTATTGAGATCCTGCTAAAAGATATTCCTCCTCATGTTGTGAAAAAAGCATGGTTTACCCTGTCCCATATTCTGCCCGATAGCGGTGCCAAGATCCTCGATTCCGGATGCAAGGACGGCATGATGACCTACGTCATGGCGGCCTTGAAACCCGATATAAATTTCACAGGACTAGACATTGACGCAAACCGCATTCGGCAGGCGCAAAAAAAATATCGCCTGAAAAACCTGTCTTATAAACTGGGAAATATCTACACCGATCTGGTCGAAGACACTTATGACGCCATTGTGGATTCCTTCTTTTTGCACGAAATTTACTCGGACTCCTTCTTCAATGAACGCCTGATTGAACTAGCCCTTCAAAAACAATATAAGGCCCTGAAAAACGGCGGAACCATGATTATCCGCGATTACCTGAACCCTGTTACACACGAATATGTGCTGATCGAATTTACCGACACAGGGTCATCCGGTGAAACTTTTGAAAGCTATTCGGAAGCTGACCTTTTGGTCTGGTTCTCGGAGAATGCCCGCGCAAAATCATTGAAAGATGGCCTGACCGGCAATGATTGCGGATTCTTTCTGGAAGAACTCCCCTCGAATTTCCCACGCACCCGTTTGTTCCGTATCCCTGAGAAATGGGCGCACGAATTTATTTTAAGAAAAGACAATCGCGAGCGCCTGAAAGAAGAACTTTCCAAAGAATATGCGTTCTATTCGGAGTCAGACTTCCAGAAACATTTTACCGCCCTTGGGGCACGACTGACATATTCCGCCCCGAACTGGGATGAAGGATTCCTCAAAGCCCGTTACACCGGAAAAATCCGCCTCTATGATGAAAGCGGAAACAAGCTCGGCCCACCACCAACCAATCACATTATGGTGGTGAACAAAATATCCGAACGCACCAGTCAGGCCGTTCAGGAACGCAGAACCTCCCGCACCCGCAGCGGATCAGTTTATCTTCGCACTGTTCGTGATGAACGCACAGGCGGCATTTCCGATATTGTCTGCCGTGATCTTGAGTTTGCCGAAATCCTTCCCTTTCGGGTTTCTCAGGAAGGCCACTTAAAAGTCTATCTTCACGATGGTGTTCCCCGTGGATTGGCAAATGCCGTACCGCGCATGGGAAAAAATCTGGATGGCCGCAAATGGTCAGGACACATGATAGAACCCATCGGGATTGACGCCGGACTTGTGCAGCCTCTTAAAGAGCAGGGAAACAACGAACTACAGATTTTCTCGCGCACACATATTGGCCTGCGGCCCTCTGTCGATGCCCGTCTTCTTGAGGGTGGAGGATTCTACCCCGACCCGAACCGGATTGATGAACGTATTCTGACCTATTTCTTCCGCGTTGAAGATTATCAGGCTCCTTTCGAAGTCAAAGAATCCCTGAAAGATATCGAAGGTTACTCTTCAAAAGGAATGATCAGGGAATTTGATGCACAAGATATCCTGAATGCCGTATCGGTTGGATTAATTCCAACCTCGCGCCTTGAAATCCAGATCATGTCTTTATTCCAACTCCTCGGGATGAAAGCCGAAGTCTGGGGTGACATGCCGATCCAGCTTTCCGAGATTCCGGTTGAAGAGACTTTGAACATCTCGAAAATCATGAAAAATTACAGCCTGCAAGATGACCGTTTCAAACCTGTTCGTGGACAAGCCGGACAGATTCGCCTAATCCAGTCAATCTTTGTCGAAGAAGGACGGGAAGAAAACGGAGCCGTTGCAGGGCTGTCTGCGCGGGAAATGGAATTCGCAGTCCAGGAAGATTCCACCATCAATACTGCCGTTGTCTTGCCATTAGTCAAAGATTTGAACGGCGAAGTCATGGCTGGCGTCGTATCGCAATATCTTCCTGTTCCTCAACGTTTTTCGAACACAGGACACACCGTAACTCTGCCAAGTTTTAACTTGCCCAAAGAGGTCACCGATCTGGAAGCCGCCCGTCATTACATCGCCAAACAATATGATGTAAAACCCGAATATGTTGCCCGTATGGGAGAAAGTTATTTTACCCATATCGGCATCACACCACACCGGATTTATCCCTTTGTGGTCACAAATTTCAACCCCGGATATGGGGGACAAACCCATGGCACAACGTCCCTGACTATGCTCAAGGATTTGTGGAAGCTTCTTTATTGGGATAATCACGACAGCTTCCTGAAAACCGCCGCAATGGCTATGCAAAACGTGATGGACAGCGATATGTCGGTCAAACGCAGCTTTGATTTCAGCATGGCCGATCATTCACAAAAAGCAACTTTATCTGAATCGAGCATCATGTCTTACGCCTCAACTTCCCGTGAGTCAGGCGGAGACTCCGGCACCGGATCAAGCACAGGCGATATTGAAGACCTGCCACACAACAGCGAGAGTACCAGCTTGCAAAGAACACCCAACTGATCGCATTATAGACAAACTGCAAGGCTTACAGGTCATGTCCGCTCTCTCCTTCCTGAACAAAACGCATATTCTGACCCATCTGGAACGTGCAAAGCGACACTTACAAAATCCCGATACCGACGATAAATCATCCGATTTCCTGCTGCGTTGGGCAGAACAAGAAATGATGGATCGTCTGGCCGATATTAAAAAAGACTTTCCACGCGCGGCCCTGATTTCAATTGCCCCGTCGGACAATTTTATTGAGCTTCTGGAACAAAGATGCCCCCATCTCGATATTTTCAAAGACATATCTCCCCTCGATATCGAGCGAATTCCGTTTGATCCCGAGACTTATGATCTGGTCATTGATTTTTTTGACATCCATAAAATCAACGATCTTCCCGGATGGCTGGTTCAAATCCGCCACGCCCTGAAAGAGGATGGTGTATTTATGGCCTGTTATGCCGGAGAAAACACTTTGTTCCAATTGCGCCAGACTTTACTCGCCGCAGAAATGAACGTCATGGGCGGCGCGTCTCCCCGTATTCTACCCTTTGTCAGCAAGCAACAGATGAGCAGCCTTTTGCAACGTGCAGGATATACATTGCCGGTTGTCGATTCCGAAACGGTGACTGTTATTTACCACGATATCTATCGGCTAATGAACGACATCCGCCACATGGGGGAGGCCAACAGCATGACCGAACGATTCAAGTTTTTTACCCCGTCCCGATTATTTTTCGAAGCCGCAACCATATACAAACAAAGATTTGCCGAAGAAGATGGTCGCCTCCCCGCAACATTTGATATCAGCTTTATCATTGGCTGGGCGCCATCAGACACACAGCAAAAGCCGCTACGCAGAGGTAGCGGTCAAGTGCCACTAAGTTCAATTCTGGAATAAAAATTATTATTCGTTGCCCGTAGGTGTACCTGACGGTTGACCACCACTTTGAGAACGACGACCCAGACGGCGTACCCCGCCCTGACTACTTTGGCCCTGTTGCCCCCCGCCTTGACCTGTCGGGCGAGACTTGGGAGGGCGTTGTTGTTGTCCACCATCATCGGTAATAAAATCAGGCAACCCACCCTCATCTTGGCTTTGATCGCGACGATGCGATGCACGATGCGACGGAACAGGAATTGGGCGTTGCGTAATTTGTTCGCGTTCAGATATCGCCATTTCGATCTCGAGGCGCGCGGAAATCTTACGCAGTTCATGAACGGCCTCTTGAAGACGCTCCCGAATTCCAACGTCGCTCTTGGCAACCGCCCATGTTTCATAGGCAGACACACAAGCATCAGCAGATTCTCTTAGTCTTTGTCCGATTTCGTCCATTTTTTTAACCCTTAAATTCTATAGATATGGAGCGTACACTACAGTCTGCCACCCTATCGGTCAAGCATTCCGGCACGCTGTTATGCAATTATTGGGCTGTCCATGCCCCGTCAATCGACAAATGAGCCCCATTCACACCACGCGCCGCCTCAGAACATAAGTAAACCGCCAATGCGCCGATTTCCTCAGGCGTTGTAAAACGGGCATTTGGCTGTTTTTCAGAAACCAGAGCCTCCGATTCTTCGGCGATGGACCGACCACTTTGCTTGGCACGATCCTCGATCTGTTTTTGAACCAGCGGAGTCAATACCCAACCCGGACAAATGGCATTGCAAGTGATGTTGGCGCGCGCATTTTCCAACGCCACAACTTTGGTCAAACCAACAACCCCGTGTTTTGCAGAGACATAGGCCGACTTATGCGCAGAAGCCACCAACCCATGCGCCGATGCAATATTGATAATCCGTCCAAATCCGCGTTTTTGCATCCCCGGCAGAACTGCGCGGATGCCATAAAAAACGCCAGACAGATTTATGTCGATAATCTTTTTCCACTTGTCGATCGGAAATTCTTCGGCAAGGGCTACGAATTGAATACCCGCATTGTTGACCAGAATATCAACAGACCCCAGATTTTTTTCAATCTCGGCCACACCTTTTTCCATCGCATCATAATCAGTTACATCGACCGGTAAGAACAGGGCGCGAACACCAAACCGTTTTTCAAAATCTGCGCGAATCGCCTCAATCTCGGCGGCATCCCCGAACCCGTTAATGACCATATCTGCGCCTTGCGCAGCCAATTCATGAGCAATCGCCAGTCCAATACCACTGGTTGATCCAGTAACAAAGGCAACTTTTCCTTTAAGTGACATGATAAATTTTCCTTCTTTATTCCGATGGTGTTTTGAACAGGGACGATGCCGCATTCATGTGTGCGCTCTTGCGGTTAATTTCAACCTTTGTCCGCTCTATTTCTGCCGCGAGCTCGTCAATATATGCCTTTAAGTCGTCCAAGGACATCGGCTCCAGATTTTTGACAGAACCGGATTTTATTTTTCGAGGAAGATCATCATCAAACACGGCGGACTCTCCACAGAACGGGTCAAAGAGACAAGAGGATAAAACCCGGCCCCCAACTTGGCAAGCCCCATAAATATCTGAAAAAACCGTAATATTCCCCAAAAACCCCCTAAAAATCCGCACAGATCGAGCGAAATACAAAAAAACTGTACTTTTTCTGCCAATTGATTATATTACCCTCATTCCTGATAACATTGGTTTTATACCATGTGGATCCGCTAGGGACGGATCGGCAACAGGAAAGCTTTATTTTTTGACAAAACAGCCGCAAGGAGGACTCCGATGTCCGCATTAGAACTCAACAAACCCCTTAAACCAAAAGCCAGTGCCGTGTGGTTGATTGACAACACCACTTTGGCTTTTGAACAGATCGCCGAATATACCGGATTGCACGTTGTAGAAATTCAGGCTCTGGCTGACGAAGAAGTCGGTCGCGGCATCATCGGTGAAAGCCCGATCCAATGTGGCGAACTCACCGCCGAAGAAATCGAACGTTGCGAAAAAGACCAGAACGCGCAACTGCAAATTCTCAAACGTGACGGCCCTTCCTTGAAAGTCCGCGCCAAAGGCCCTCGTTATACCCCTGTAGCTCGTCGCAACGACAAACCGGATGCCATTGCCTATCTGGTCAAACATCATCCGGAAGTATCGGACGCACAAATTTGCAAACTGGTCGGAACAACCAAACCAACCATTCAGGCTATCCGTGACCGGACACACCCGAATTCAACGACCCTGAACCCACGCAACCCGACCGAAATTGGTTTGTGCACCTATGCTGAGCTTGATAAAGCCATCCGCAAAGGTCTAAAAGCCAAAGGGATTGATCCGGATGTCAAGGCCGCAGAAGATGCCGCCAAACGCGAAGCCGCGAATGCAGCACAAGAAGCCGCAGAAGCCGAAAGCAAAGCCAATGATCTCTCGAACTTCGATTTCTCGAACTTCCTGAAATCATCAAGCAGCAACTAAGCTGTTAAATTAAAAATAGAAGCAAGGAATAACAAAACGGCCCTGATAAACGGGGCCGTTCTTTCATTTTAATAAGTCTATAACTAAAGAGATTCCATCTCTTCCTTAACCCGTAATTTCTGACGCTTCAATTCCCGAATCTCGGTATCTGAAACGGACGGGTGGCTACTCAATTCGCGCAATCTCCCTTCTAGTAAACCATGACGAGAACGCAGAGATTCTTGACGTGCAGACGCATTTTGAGATAAAGCCATTTCACTTCTCCTTATTTAAGATGAATGATGGATGTGAACACTATACCACTTGAGATGGGGTTTTTCCTCAAAAAATCCAGAATATTTCATGACAAATTCAACCTGCTGGAAAATCAATAAGTTAGGGGCACATACAGTCTTGCCCCCCTCACCTTACCGCATTCCCGTTCTCAAGAGATATACATATCATACCAGATTACAGCAAAACTCTTAAGAGCAGATTAAACTGTGCCTAAACTTTACCATCACTAACGATTTCATCGGAATTAATCAGCAAAGACCTGTGCAATTCCCCGGCATCATCCAGAATTGGATACGCAATCGACGTCATCAGCGAATTGATCCGCCGCAAATCGCGAATAATATCCATGTGCAAATCACTGGTCGCAATCGTCTCGGGCACACCTTTTTGCAGCCGCCCCAGATGGTTCAGCGAAGCTTCTTTTTCAGCATTCTTGATAATAACTTTATCCTCGACCAACTGGCGTGCCAGACGCACATCACTTGATATAAACACTGTCTGTGCCAGACGGACACTATCCAGAACCAGTTGGAACAGATTATCCAACTCTTCTTTTCCGGCCTTCGAGAAATTGACATTGTCTTTAATTTTCTTTTCCGCCAAAGACAAAAGATTGCGGTCAATAATATCCCCGACATGTTCGATATTGGTGGCAAAAGTCAAAATCTGGAAATGTCGCTTCCCTTCGGTATCATTCATCGTCTCACCCGTGATCTTCACCAGATACGACTTCAAAGCCCTATAAAGAATATCGACATTTTCATCCGCCTCACGAATTTTTGCAACGATCGTCGTGTCATTCTTCTGGAAGGCATTCCAAACCAGTTGCAACATCTGGTCAGTCATATCGGCAATCCGCAACACCTCCCGTGACGCATTGGTCAAAGCCACTGTCGGCGTATCAAACACACGATCATCAAGATATTGCGGCGCAATTTTCTGATTACTGTCATCTTTTTTCACATCGGGAATGGCGCGGGCCACAAATTTTGACAGCGACCCAAGAAAAGGCAGGAACGCCAAGGCCAATACAATATTGAATGCCATGTGGAAATTTACCACGATGCGAGCATCATCATCTCCCAATATTGAAAAGTCCGGTTTGAAAATTTGAATAGCCGCCAAGGTAACAAAAACACCGATCAAGCGCATAATCAGGTTTCCTGCCGGAATGCGGGCCGCCTGCGGAGGGTCTTTCAAAGACGATAACAGCGGAGCAATAACATTCCCGATATTGGCCCCGAGCACCAGCATCAAAGCCAAAGGCAGGGGAACAATGCCAGTATGAACCATCGACATCAAAAGCAGAACGATAGCCAATGAGGAATGGAACAACCATGTCAGCACCGCGCCCACCAGCACCGAGAAGAACGGATCATCCTCGAGAGGAGCCAAAATCAATGGCAATGTATCAGACTCTCTTAAAGGGCCAGCTTCCTGCTTGATAACAGTCAAAGCCAACAGCATCAGCCCAAGCCCCACCAGAATGCGGCCAACCTGACGCTTAACACTCGCCTGATCTTTAGCAGAATAAAACATATAACCGAAAATAATGAGAACAGGCGACAGCCAGCTTAAATCAAAGGTCAAAATCTGGGCCACCAGCGTCGTCCCGACATCCGCACCCAACACCACCGCCAAACCAGAAATCGTGGAGATCAAGCCCTGCCCGGCAAAGCTGGCAATAATCATGGTGGTGGCCGTCGAGCTTTGCAATAAAGCCGTCACCCCAACTCCCGCAATCAGAGCCAGAACCCGATTGCGCGTGGCCGCCGAGACAATCTTTCTCAACTGCACGCCAAATGCCCGCGTGACACCGTTCCGGACTAAACGCAGTCCGAATAAAAGCAGGCAAACACCTCCGATGATGTGAAGTAAGACGAGACTGGGCATGTACGATCTAAACCAAAATCACATTCTACGCTTATCATATATGGAGAACAAGACCAGAATAAGAAAAATTAGAAACCGCGGCCATTTTTACTTAGGAAGGCCAGCTCTTCTACTGTGTCTTCACGCCCCAGCACTGCATTGCGGTGAGGATAGCGCCCGAACTGTTCGATGATTTTGTAATGCCTGAGTGCGTACTCGTAGCTCAAAGGATCTGACCCTTTCATTTTTTCAAAAAGAGAAAGGGAGGTTTCTTGATCTTCGATATCCTCACTATGTTCAAAAGGAAGATAAAAGAAACGCCGCTTGGAAACAGAAACCAGATGGTCAAATCCCAACTCAATCACTTTGCGAGAAACCTTAAGCGCCCGCGGGTCGGTTGAGAAAGCCTGCGCCGTATCACGAAACATATTGCGGGGAAACTGGTCAAAAATCAGAACCAGCGCCAACGCCCCATCAACTTCGCGCGCCCATCCGTCACAAACGCCATTGACCGCCATCTGGTACAAACCGTCAAAACGGTCACGAACCATATCGTCAAACACCTCGTTAACCTGAAACCACTGCGAAGGAGAAGTCTCTTCAAACCAGAAATGCAGAACATCCTGTATGGAGTTCTTCATCTCGCCTCACTTTTTCTCGGTAAGACTACGGTATTTTTTTTCGGCACGATCAGCCAGAATGGTCAACACCGCCCCCGGAGCGAAGGGAACAAGAAAATAGAAAATAGTGTAAGGGCTTTTGAGTGACTCAAGAAGCCGACCATCAATATACTTGACGTATAAAACACAAAAAACAAAAATTCCAATCGTGATAAAAAGCAAAGATGTAAAACGATACAGCTTTGCCCTAACCAGATACAGTTTCGGATCTTCTTCTTTAGCCATCAATTAATGAACTTTCGACCATATTTTACGTTTCACAGCATACATCAAGGAGGCGAACACTCCGAGGAACAACAGAACTTTGAATCCCATTTGCTTCCGTTGTTCCATTTCAGGCTCTGCCGCCCAAGTCAGGAAGGTGGAAACATCCTTGGCATATTGTTCGACAGTCTGAGGATAGCCATCCTCATAAGTCACAGCCCCAGCCATCAAAGGTGGTGCCATCTTGATAACATTTCCCGTCATATGTTTATTGTAATACTGACCATCCAGAATGCGGATATCGGATGGAGGCGTCGAGAACCCTGTCAAAATACCAAACACATAATCGGCACCGCCTGTACGCGCCTTGGTAATCAGGGACAAATCAGGAGGCAAAGCGCCGCCATTGGCAAAAGTTGCCGCCTGATCATTGGCGAAAGGCGACTTGAAATAATCACTTGGGCGGCCCGCCCGCTCGAACATATCGCCCTCGTCATTCGGACCGTCAACAACCGTATATTCAGAGGCAATAGCCTTGACCTGATCGGCAGAATAGCCCAAAGCGGTCAGGTTCCGAAAGGCAACACGGTTCAGGGAGTGACACGCCGCACACACCTGACGGTACACCAGCAAACCACGTTGCAGCGAAGCCTTATCATAAGTTCCGAATGGCCCATCGAAAGACCACTGAACATTCGGCAAAGGTTCCCCCCCACCCTCGGAAGCATGAGCCACAGATCCCAAAACAGGGGCAGACAAAGCCAGAACCGAAACGGCAGTTAAAACAACTTTTTTCATTCTATACATTCCCTTCACAGGAAGTTTTACATTTCAAAACCGATTCATGGATACTTGCAGGAAGCGGTAATGCTTTTTCAACACGGCTCAAAATTGGCAACACCACAATGAAGAACGCGAAATAATAGAACGTCGCAATCTGGGACAGATGGGTTGTGGTAAAGACAATATCCTCAGTAATATGGAACAAAGACACGTCAGGCTTCATGCCGCCCATTTTACCCAGAACCAGAACGTCCAGCACAAACAGCAACAGGAACAATTTGAATTTCGGACGATAACGGGCTGACCGAACCGGATGAGAATCGAGCCATGGCAAGACCATCAAGATGGCAATTGACCCGAACATCAACAACACACCGCCCAGCTTGGCTGTGATGAGGGTAATATCGGTAAACGGAATACCAATATCCACCGTCACCGCACGCAAAATTGCATAGAACGGCAGGAAATACCATTCAGGCACAATGTGGGCAGGTGTCACCATCGGATTGGCAGGGATATAGTTGTCAGGATGTCCCAACGCATTCGGCATAAAGAATACAAACACGCAATACACCATCACAAACACCAATATACCGAAGCTGTCCTTCATGGTGTAGTACGGGTGGAACGGCAGAGTATCGTCCTTGGTTTTTGGTTCAACACCTGACGGGTTGTTTGATCCGGTCACATGCAATGCCCACACATGAAGAAACACCACAGCCACAATCACAAACGGCAACAGATAGTGAAGGGCAAAGAACCGGTTGAGGGTTGGATTATCAACCGAGAACCCACCAATCAACAATGTCTGGATCGACTCACCCACCACAGGGAACGCCGTAAAGAAATTGGTAATAACGGTTGCGCCCCAATAGCTCATTTGGCCCCATGGAAGAACATATCCCATGAACGCCGTCGCCATCATCAACAGGAAAATCACAACACCGAAAATCCAGAGCAATTCGCGCGGCTGTTTGTATGATCCGTAATAAAGACCACGGAAAATATGAGTATAAACAGCAATAAAGAAGAACGAGGCACCGTTCATATGAATATAACGGAGCAACCATCCGTAATTCACATCACGCATAATCCGCTCGACGCTGTTAAAGGCCAATCCGGTATTGGCTGCATAATGCATCGCCAGTGTAATACCGGAGAGGATCATGGTGACCAGCATGAACATCGCGATTGCGCCGAAGTTCCAGAAATAATTGAAATTTCTAGGCGTAGGAAACACGCCATATTCTTTTTGCATCATGGAAAAGATGGGAAGACGAGAGTCAAACCATTCAACCACTTTATTATCAAAAGGTGTGCGAGGACCAGCAGACATTAATTCTCTCCGTTATAAATTATCCGATTCGAACCAGCGTATCGCTGAGAAACGTATAGGTAGGAATTTCCAGATTTGTCGGGGCAGGGCCTTTACGGATGCGTCCTGAAGCATCATAAACAGACCCGTGGCAAGGACAGAACCAACCATCATATTCACCACGTTCATCACCTTGTTTCTGCCCGAGTGGCACACAACCAAGGTGGGTACAAACACCAATCACAATCAACCATTCCGGAATTTTAGCCCGATCGGCATCTGTTTGTTTGTCGCGCAAACTTGCAACATCAACATCTTTGGAGTCCTGAATTTCTTTTTCAGTCCGGTGACGGATAAAAACCGGCTTACCGCGCCACATCACAGTGACGGATTGACCCACCTCAACCGCCGACAGATCGACTTCTGTTGTGGACAGCGCCAGCGTATCGGCTGCCGGATTCATTTGATGGACAAACGGCCAGACAACGCTTCCCGTCCCGACCGCCGCCATCGCGCCCGCCGCCATAAAAAGGAAATCCCGTCGGGATTCACCCTCATGGGAACAACATTGGGACTCCGTATGAGAAGTTTGATCCTGACCTGATGCGCAGTTTCCACCGCCGCAACATTGTGAATGATGATCGTGTGATGACATTCTACTTACTATCTTGCCTGGTTTTTGAGTGTTATTAAAGAGTTAACAGTATCCCGACAAAAACCGGGGCACTTTGAGAGGTGTAAAACATTTGCCAGTGAAAATCCAGCTGAAAATCCAGCCCAAAACAGAAAATATCATGGAAATCAATCATGTCCTCCGCTATGCTCGAAGCATAAACCCTCGATTTTCGTAAATTAAAGATTTTCCCCGATGCGTCTTGCTGCCTACCAACCAGACATTCCCCAGAACACCGGATCCCTGATCCGGTTATGTGCCGGATTGAATATCCCCTTGGAATTGATCGAGCCTTTCGGTTTCATCTGGGATGAACGGAAAATCAGAACCTCTGCCATGGATTATTTTGATCTGGCACAGATCACGCGCCATACATCGTGGGATAGTTTCCGGAATACCTGCAAGAACAGCAGAATTATTCTATTGTCCACCAAAGCCAGTGAACCCTTTACACAATTCAAATTCCATCCGGATGACATTCTTCTTTTGGGAAGGGAAAGCGCCGGAGTTCCCGAAGACGTCCACAACGCCCTGCCCCACCGCGTTAAAATCCCGATGTCTTCCCAAGCCAGATCATTGAATATGGCGATGGCCGGAGCCATGATTTTAAGCGAAGCCTTGCGTCAAACCAATGGATTTCCAACAAGTTAAGGCGAAGAGCCTGCCACATAACAAAGAGATGCGACAATTTGTCATGAACCGGATGCCTATTATATAAATAATGTATTTTACATTAGAGAATTATTATTTAATATGCCCGCACAATAAAACCAAACGATAATCCGAGGGTTGGACAACATTGAGACGTAAAGACTCAACATCTGTGTTTGACGAAAAGAGCAAAATTATCGCCGCAGATTTCTTCCGAGATCTGCGAAATCGTATCTGTAGCGAATTCGAACAAATCGAAAACACCCAAAACCAGACCCGCCATAGAGATATGCCCGCCGGAGAGTTTTCCCGCAAGGTCTGGCATCACGCAGACGAAGACGGCACACCGGGTGGTGGTGGGGAAATATCCCTGATGAAAGGCCGTGTTTTTGAAAAAGTCGGGGTAAATATCTCGACCATTCACGGCCATTTCAGTCCGGCTTTCCGTGCCCAGATTCCCGGGGCAGAAGAAAATAACGGCGCCTTCTGGGCATCAGGCATTTCATTGGTTGCCCACATGAGATCGCCCAAAGTCCCCGCAGTCCATATGAATTTACGGATGATCGTCACGGCAAAACACTGGCTGGGGGGCGGTGCCGACCTCACCCCGATGTTACCCTCTCCACAGGACAAAACCGATTTTCACGCATCCTTGAAAGAGTGTTGTGACCGTCATGACCCCAAATATTATGACGAATTCAGCGCATGGTGCGATCGGTATTTTTTCCTTCCCCACCGCGATGAACCCCGCGGAGTCGGAGGTATCTTTTATGACTATATCGACACCGGAGACTGGGACAAGGATTTCGCCTTTTCAAAAGATGTTGGAAACACCTTTCTGGATATTTACCCGAAACTGGTGCGCCGTCATATGAATGAAGAATGGAGCGATGAAGAGCGCCACACCCAATTGGTCAAACGAGGACGCTATGTCGAGTTTAATCTGATCCATGACCGCGGAACCCAATTCGGCCTGAAAACCGGCGGCAATATCGACGCCATCCTGATGTCCATGCCCCCTGAAGTCATTTGGGAATAACCTTCCCCAACAATACCTGACGATCTGCTGTGAATCCTGATCGCGTCCAAACTCGGTGAAGATCTCTCAAACACTCCCCCAACGCGCGGCCACGATAGCCAAGACTCATCAAATCCGCCGCCCCGACCGGAAAAACCGGAATGGCGTCCTGCGAAATTTGTACCGAAAATTTATGATGCAAAGCCCGCGACAAATGCCCCAGCGCATAACATAAATCAAGCCGCATCAACGCCAGATCGCGTCCGTCTTCAACCATCCATCGGGTCACCCGACCCGTATCGATCCGAATCGTATTTATTCGAAAACTACCAAGCACCCCAACCAGTGGGCGTTGTTTCTTCTTCAAAACCAGCCACTTATCAATCCGCTTTTCAACTTGGCTTCCGAACCCCGACACCACCAGCAGGCGCGTCACAAACAAATGATCTTCCCCATAAGTTTGCTCTGCCTGACAATCCACCAACCTCTTGAGAGCCACGACATCAAACTTTCGCCCGAACAATGAAGCCAACCCTTTTGCCTGTCGCATTTTATCCAGAGCCTTGGGACAATCCGGATGAAGAATGATTTTGGTCAGCTCTTGCGTGATCCTCTCCCGCGAGAGTTTTTTGAGACCCGCCGCATGACGACCACACGCGTCATACCCTTGGCGATCAAACTTCCCCTTGCCATAAAACAAGGAAAAACGGAAGAAGCGCAAAAACCGTAAATAATCTTCGCGTATCCGCAAATCCGGATCGCCGACAAAGCGGACTTTCCTTTTTTCCAAATCGGCAAGCCCCACCCCCAACGGATCATAAACATGACCGTCCAGATCCGCATAAAGCGCATTCATGGTAAAATCTCGCCGCCGTGCATCCCCTTCCCAATCATTGGAAAATTCGACTTTCGCACGTCGCCCATCGGTTATCTTATCAATACGAAGCGTTGTGATTTCAAAAGCTTTTCCATGAATGAGCGCACTTACCGTTCCGTGATCGATTCCGGTAGGGATTGATTTGATTCCATTTTTTGACAAACGATCCGTTACGTTTTGTGGAAAAAGCGTCGTCGCCAGATCAATATCGCGGATGGGTTCCCCCAACAGGGCATTGCGTACACATCCCCCCACAAAGCGGACATGATTCTCCCCCAGCGCACGAAAAATCATCCGGATTTCCGGAGACAACAATTGATCTGAAAGAGAAGATTGAAGAACCATGCCACAGTATATCATAGTGGTAAAAACTGGGAACTCCATAAAACTTTTCTATATATGCAAAATATTTGCCCACACCGAGATGCCGTTTTATGAATAATGCAATTCCTTTTTATCTTGCCACACGCAGTGCGCGGCCCTGTAGAATGGCTCCATGGTTTAGAAGACACAACACGAAGACGCGCCGCCTCACGTTGGGCAGGAGACCAGTGGCTGCGTTTTGGGTTTTGCGGAGTTTGGACGACGGAAATACTCATCGGCCATAATGGGTATAAACTCCTAGATAAATCCAGAAAAAAGTCGAGGAAAAGCTAGTCTTCGCCGCGCAAAATGCGGGTTTTGGAACGATCCCAGTCGCGCTGTTTGATGGTTTCACGCTTATCATGCTGGGCCTTACCCTTGGCAAGCGCAATTTCGACCTTGGCCACACCGCGCGCATTAAAATAAAGCCGAACAGGCACAATCGTGTAGCCCTTTTGCTTGGTTGCCGCGAATAACCGCGCCAATTCCCGTTTATGCAGCAACAATTTCCGGTCACGGCGCGGCACATGTTGAAGATGCGCCCCCGCAGGCCCATACGGCGCGATATATGACCCGATCAGCCACAAATCCCCGTTTTTTTCTTCAGCAAAACTTTCATTGAGCGAACATTGACCATGACGCAGCGACTTGACCTCGGTTCCGTTCAACATCACCCCGGCTTCGAATTTTTCTTCCAGAAAATAGTCAAAACGCGCACGACGATTTTCGGCCACCGTATGGTTAACCGAAATCAGTCCTTTCGCTTTTTTTTCTGCCTTGGCCATTTGCCGTTTTTATCTTTCCATTTGATAACTTAGAACAAAGAACGTTTAGGCTGAAAGTGGCATACACAAAGGTACGCAAGCGACGCAGTAACGCTGTTCAGACTGAACGGTCAAAGTTCTAGGCGCGGAGTTTGTCGGAAACTTCACTGGAAATCAAGCCAATTTGCCGTAAAACCCGATCAACAAGATCACGCGCCCGCTCGGAAGCCGGCAACAGCGGCAAACGAACCTCATCGGAACACAGCCCCAGCGCCGAAGCCGCATATTTAACCGGCGCAGGCGAGCTTTCAACAAACAACGCCTTGTGAAGGGGCATCAACAACGCCTGTAAGTCCTGAAATTTAGCAATGTCACCAGCCATCCATGCATTTTGAAATCCAGAACACAAAGCCGGCGCGACATTTGACGAAACTGAAATGCACCCGTCAGCCCCATGCGCAAGCGCAGCCCCTGCAATCGCATCGTCCCCGCACAAGACACTGAAATCAGCTTTGACACGAGACTTGATCTCGGTCGTGCGCGAGACATCCGGCGTGGCATCCTTGATCGCCACAATCCGCGGCAACTCGGCCAGACGGCAAACTGTATCGACAGAAATCTCGACACCACAGCGGCTCGGAACATTATAGATAACAATCGGCAAATCCACAGCGTTATGGATAGCTTTGTAATGGGCGAACATCCCGTCCTGAGACGGTTTGTTATAATACGGAACCACCACCAGTGCCGCATCAACCCCAGCGCGTTTGGCCAGATCGGTCATATAGATCGTTTTGGCCGTCGAGTTCGATCCCGTTCCGGCAATTACCGGAATCCGTTTGCCAATTCCCCCCTTGACCGCAGCGACAGACATGTCAAGAATAGCACGAAATTCTTCTTCTTCCAAAGTCGGGGCTTCCCCCGTCGTACCACAAGGAACGATACCGTGAGTCCCATGTTCAAGCTGATGCGCCAAAACCTTCTCGAACGAGGACGCATCAAAAGCGCCATCGAGAAATGGAGTCACCAAAGCCGTAATCGATCCCTTAAACATGATAGAAAAATTCTCCTTTGCAAATCAGTGCTAACTTTATCGCTAGCACTCTCAGGTGTCCAATATTTCTTTAGCCTGACATCCCCCCCCGCCCTTGCCGCACCGCATCGTGGGACATCCATGACCCATGCTGCCGAGATCATGATCCTGATGAGCGGCAACGAATGGCTTGATGCCCGCAATAAAGTCACCGCCACCACAGATCCCAATATGGTGAGAATTTACGAATGGATGCTCTATCGCGAAGACTATGAAGGGTTGCCGTTTCCGCGCATTGCCAATTTCATCGAGAATAATCCGCAATGGCCAAACCAGACCGCTCTGAAAAAAACAGCAGAACGGAATATGCCACCAAACCTGCCCCCACAAGCCACAATCGGCTGGTTTGAACGCCATACCCCCTTAACCGGACGCGGCATGATCCTGCTGCTCAATGCAGCACAACAAACCAACCAGATTGACCACGCCATAAAAATCATCGCCTCTGGCTGGGTCGATGCCGATATCAGCAACAATGATTTTCAATCACTTTATAACGCAATCGGGAATCGCCTTCCGGCTGATATTATGGTGAAGCGTCTGGACAACCTGCTCTTTGCCAAAAAATATACTGCCGCCCGCCAGCAAGCCACCCTGATGGGACGCGGATATCCCCAACTGAGCGAAGCGCGGATTGCACTGGCTGAAGAAAAACCGAACGTCTCGGGTTTAATCTCCAACATCCCCTCAGCCCTGAGGAACGATACCGGACTTTTGTTTGAACGCTTGCGCTGGCGTCGTCGCCATGATGAAGACAAAGGCGCCATTGAAATTCTGAATATGGCCCCCAAACTCGATGCCGTATCAAACCCATCGGACTGGTGGAAAGAACGCCACATCATGATCCGTCGCTCAATCGAAAACCACGATTTCAAAACGGCCTATCTGCTGGCCGCACATCACGGGCATCTGGACACTAGCGACCGTGCCGATGCCGAATGGATATCCGGTTGGCTGGCCTTACGGTTTTTGAACCAGCCACAAGTAGCAAAAAGCCATTTCAACACCATGATCTCTATCGTCGGGACAGCCATCAGCAAATCCCGTGGCAATTATTGGATGGGCCGCGCCGAAGAACAATCCGGCAATAAAGAAAAAGCACAATCATGGTATGTCGCCGCATCCGCCTATTCCAGAACCTATTACGGACAGTTGGCTTTGAAAAAATTGGGCTATACCAAATCGGGAATGGAGGTCATTACTCCGACCCCGCAGGATATTTCCAAAATCGAAAGTTCCGGTTTGTTGACCACCGCCCTGATCGCGCATGTCGCAGATTTGAAATCAATTCATAGCCAGTTGATAACGGCCTTGATCGCCACACTCTCGACACCCGGGGAATATATGTCCGCAGCCCGCAAGTTAAAACAACACGGAGATGAAACCGGATCATTCCGTGTGGCAAAAGCGGCCTCGTGGAAGAATTATGATCTGGGCCCATACGCCTATCCCAAACATGAGAACTATATGTCCGGATTGACTGGAGACCACGCGCTGTATCACGCCATCATCCGTCAGGAAAGCCAGTTCGACACTCAAGCCCGCAGCCCGGCAGGCGCATTGGGTTTAATGCAGTTGATGCCAGCAACCGCAAAAGAAACAGCCCATAAGATCGGTACCCCCCACCAAACCGGTTGGCTGACCTCCCGACCCGATCACAATATTCTTCTGGGATCAAATTATATCAATAGATTATTGACCCGTTTTGATCATGCCATTCCATTAGCAATAGCAGGGTACAATGCCGGCCCATCCCGTGTTGATCAATGGGTCGAAAAATTCGGTGACCCCAGAACAGAAAAAATTGACTGGGTCGATTGGGTAGAGTTGATTCCGGTCGGAGAAACACGCAATTATGTGCAACGCGTCATGGAAAATTATTTTATCTATACGAATTCATATTAAAGTGAACACGCGAACATGAAATAGTGTTATAATATTGTCGGGTTAATGTTCGGTTCACACTATTCGCAATATGATATTCACGAGCCATATTAGGCAAAGGAGCCACGTATGCATTTACTGATAGCCGACGACCACACCATGTTCCGCGATGCGATGTCCCAATATCTGACACGTTCCGATCCGGATGCACAGATTTCCACCACAAAGAATCTGGAGGAAGCACTTGCCTACATGAAAGACTCCCAGACAAAACCGGATCTGGTTTTGCTTGATCTGAACATGCCCGGTATGAGTGGGCTAAAAGGATTTCAAACCTTCCGGAAAGCCTACCCCGACACCCCTGTTGCGCTGATTTCGGGCATTGCAGAAATTGAGGACGTCCAGCACGCCATGGATTTAGGTGCCGTGGGATATTTCCCCAAAACACTTTCTGGGCGCGCAATGCTCAAGGCCATTGAGCTGGTTCTTTCAGGTGAAAAATTCATCCCCGTCGATCACGCCACCAACGGATTGATGCCCTCCTATTTCAGCGATCATAATAAGGATGCGCGCACCGCGCCGCTTCCCATGCACACCAAAGCTCCACACTCTACCGCCAAAGCAGGTATTAACCTGACCCCGCGTGAAGAAGATGTTCTGGAACGTCTGGGCCGTGGTTTAAGCAACAAAGACATTGCCCGCGAACTTGACTTGCAGGAAGTAACCATCAAACTGCATATTCGTGGAATCTGTCGGAAACTCGAAGCCACCAACAGAACACAAGCCGCACTTAAAGCTTACGAACTTGGTCTCATAAAGAAAATCTAGCAGGACAGAGCAGGATATGGCACAAGCAAAAAAACGAACCCCCGAGCAACTTCAGGAATTGGGAAATATGACCCAAGGCCTTCTCCATAATATCAATAATTCTCTGGCCACAATCGCAGGCTATTCGGAATTTTTGTGTGAAGACTTGCCGCGAAACTCCCAAACACATGGTTTTGCTGAAAAAATCCAGCACTCGGCAGAGCACATAAAAACCATGGTCCACCAACTCTGGATGATCAATGGCATATCCGATATCTCCCCGTCAGAACTGTCGGATACAACAGATCTCGCCGAGATCATAGAGACCATCCTTCTGGATATCGCAGAATCAGTTTCTAAAAATCTTGGGGTCGTATTGGATTTTGAAGTTCAAGAAGACCTGCACAACACCAAAATCACAGGTCATCAGGGTTATCTGACTCTGGCTATTCTGGGATTGATCAACAATGCCATAGAATCTTTTCTCGACCAGCAAAAAGGTGAGTATGCTGTACAAAAAATAGAAATCTATCTCGGGAAAAATCCAGAAAATAAGGAACAGCTCATTCTTGAAATCAAGGATAACGGCACAGGGATGCCCGAAGATGTCTTGGAACACTGTCAAAAACCGTTTTTCTCGACCAAAGACCCCTCTCTCCACCACGGGTTGGGTCTGACCACCACAAAAACCATTCTCAAAACAGTACAAGCCAAGCTGGACATCACATCCAAACGTGGTCACGGAACAAACATAAAAGTCTATTTCCCCCACTCGACGGCGCAATCTTCAGCATAGGGTCAGGCTGAGGCAAACTATACCATTGGCAGCGGCTCCCCCTGCGCATATATATTAAGAAGTATATTTCTCGTCTGAAAACGGAATTGGTAACGTCCTGTTAACCAGTTGTCAGGCATCTTATAGTCTAGGGGTTAATCTATGACAGGTATGTCCGGATGCAGAGCTCCTGTTTCTGAGTACCATTTACACATGACTGGCCTTTGACTGACACACCTAAAACCCATAACGCAGGGACACTTCTATGGATGATCTCATTATCGAATTTTTGACCGAAACCAATGAAAGTCTGATGGAATTGGATACCGATCTCATCAAACTGGAACAAAATCCGAATGACAAGGATCTGATTTCAAAGATTTTCCGTCTGATGCACACCATCAAGGGCACTTGTGGGTTCCTCGGCTTGCCCCGTCTTGAAACAGTGGCACACCGGGCAGAAAACGTGATGGGTCGTTTCCGTGACGGTGATCTAGAAGTAACTGCCGAATATGTCTCCCTGATTCTCGAATCCCTTGACCGCGTACGCTACCTGTTGGGTCATATTGAAGAACATGGAACAGAGCCGGAAGGCAATGACACCGACCTGACAACACGTCTGGATGCCGTATATGAAGGCCGTGATGCCTTCCAAACCGGACAAACCACGCCTGGCCCGGTAGAACTTCCGGAAGAAGACCCCGTGGAAATAGCTGCACACGACCCGCTCGCAGATATATTCGACACAATCGAAGTATCGGCCCCAGTATCGGCCCAAATCTCTCCCCCTGCCGCGATCGAACCAAGCCACCAACCAGTTGCCGCCGCACCGCCCCAAACAAAAGAGGCCACAGAAAGCGCCGTTGCCAACCAGTCCTTGCGCGTCAATATGGATGTGCTGGAAAATCTGATGACCATGGTGTCCGAACTGGTGCTTACCCGTAATCAGCTGCTACAGATTTCCAGAACCGAAAAAGAAAATAGCTTTATTACCCCCTTGCAACGTCTGAACCACGTCGTGTCCGACCTGCAAGAAGGCGTCATGAAAACCCGTATGCAGCCGATTGGCAACGCATGGGCAAAATTACCACGCATTATCCGCGATCTGAGCATCGAGCTTGGCAAGAAAATCGACCTGATTATGATCGGTCAGGACACAGAACTTGATCGTCAGGTTCTGGACATGATCAAAGACCCGCTGACCCACATGGTTCGCAATTCCGGTGACCACGGCATCGAGGTTCCCGCAGAACGGGTCAAGGCCGGAAAACCGGAAACCGGAAAAATCCATTTACGCGCCTATCATGAAGGTGGCCATATCATCATCGAAATCGCCGATGACGGAAAAGGCCTGCCAACAGAAAAAATTCGTCAAAAGCTTGTTTCCAATGGATTGGTCACAGAGGAAGAGTCGAAAAAACTCTCCCCTCAACAAATCCACCAGTATATTTTCCACGCTGGCCTATCCACCGCAGAAAAAGTTACATCGGTTTCCGGACGCGGTGTTGGAATGGGCGTGGTACGTACCAATATCGAGAAAATCGGTGGGTCGATCGAAATGAAATCGATCGAAGGCAAAGGATCAACTTTCTTTATCAAGATTCCTCTGACCCTTGCCATTGTCTCTTCGCTGATTGTTGAATCAGCCGGTGAGCGCTTTGCGATCCCGCAGCTCGCAGTACGCGAACTGGTTCTGGTCTCCCAGAAATCGGAAAACCGCATCGAAATGATTAAAAATACCCCAGTTTTCCGCCTTCGCGAGAAATTATTGCCTCTGGTTTCACTGGAAGATCTGTTGAAAATCGGACAACATAGCGGCGAAAATTTCGAGGATCGTTTCGAGCATAAATATATTATCGTGACACAGGTCGGAAATTATTCTTTTGGTCTGATTGTCGATCAGGTCTTTGACACGGAAGAAATCGTGGTGAAACCCGTGGCGAAAATCCTTAAGAATATCGAGCTGTTCTCAGGAAACACCATTCTGGGTGACGGTAGCGTCATCATGATTCTTGATCCGGGTGGAATTGCCAAAGTCACCGGGGAAAACAACCTCACCGATGCCGCACAAGATGAACAAGCCGCCGCCGAGAAACTGGTCAGCGACAAGAAAACCTCACTTCTGGTCTTTACTGCAGGCCAAGGCTCTCCGAAGGCTGTTCCTCTATCGCTGATTTCGCGTCTTGAGAATATCGACATGAACACAGTTGAAGAAACCGATGGGCAGATGTTGGTTCAATATCGCGGAGCACTGATGCCGATCATTCCATTTTCGGATCAAATGGATCTCTCCAAAGATAAAATGAAACCTTTGCTGGTCTTTGCCGACCGTGGCAAAAGTGTTGGCCTGATTGTCGATGAAATCGTGGATATCCGCGAGGAAATTATCGACATCCAGTTGGACGGAAAACGCAAAGGCGTCTTTGGTAGTGCGATTATCTCTGGAAAAGCATCGGAAATTGTTGATGTCATGCACTTTTTGAACTCGGTCCATGGTGACTGGTTCAAAGATCACGGCGACGATCCGTTTCTGGCCAGTGACAAAGCCAAAAGGGAAGGAAAGTCAGGAACCAAACGTATTCTTCTGGTGGATGACAGTCCCTTCTTCCGCAATATGCTTTGCCCCCTTCTGACTGCTGCTGGCTACGAAGTCATTGCCGTTGACGGGCCATCCAAAGCTCTGGAACTGACCGAACGTGATGAAAATTTCGACCTCATTATTTCAGATATCGAAATGCCGGATATGAACGGTTATGACTTTGCCACACGTGTCAGAGCCTCCGAAAAATGGCAGAATACGCCGATGGTTGCTTTAACGTCCCACGCAACACCAGAGGATATCGACCACGGATATGAGTCAGGTTTTGACGAGTATATTGCCAAGTTTGATCGAGATACCCTGTTAAGCACCATATCAAAAACTCTCTCCAGAGGAGCTGACGCATGAGCCAGAACGTTCAGGAACAACACCATATGTCCAAAAATCCACAGCACGTCGTCACTGGAAAAACCAAGGACTTTCTGACCATCGTCATTGAAGGCCAGTTGTTCGGTATTCCCATTCTTCAGGTTCAAGACGTTCTGGGAGAATTGAAAGTTACAAAAATCCCTCTGGCTCCGCCACAAGTATCAGGGTCGTTGAACCTTAGGGGGCGTATTGTAACAGCCATTGACGTTAGGAAATGTCTTGGCCTGCCCCCCATGGAACGAGGAGAAGACGAGAAACTCATGAGCGTTGTGGTCAACCATGACGACGAGCTTTATAGCCTGATTATTGATAATGTCGGCGACGTTTTGACCCTGCATGAAAAAGACTTCGAAGCAAACCCCGCAACTCTTGATATAATCTGGAAATCAGTATCCCTTGGCGTCTATCGTCTTCAGGGGAAAATCCTTGTTGTTCTGGATGTTCCGAAATTACTTCTGGCATTACATCCCGCACACTAAAAACTAACAAAAAATTCAGTCTTTGGGCATAAGCTGCAAGGACATGATGTTACTTTTAACAGGAGATAGTTAATGAAAACCTGTCTGGTCGTAGATGACAGCCGCGTTGTAAGAAAAGTCGCAAGACGCATCCTTGAAGATTTGCGTTTTAATTGTGAGGAAGCAGAAGATGGACAACAGGCATACGAGTATTGTACAAAATCCATGCCGGAAGTTATCCTGTTGGACTGGAACATGCCAGTCATGAGCGGCATTGAATTTCTTGAAAAGCTTCGTCAGATGCCCACAGGAGGCGAGCCAAAAGTCGTGTTTTGTACAACCGAAAACGATATGTCCCATATTCAGCGCGCCATAATGGCGGGTGCCAACGAATATATTATGAAGCCTTTTGATACGGACATCATCAGATCAAAATTCATTCAGATCGGATTGATTGAAGACGCGGAATAAAAGAAAATTGCCTTTGCAACTAAGACAATAAATAGAAAGCCTCCGTAGTAATGCCCTATCAACCTCCCTCATCCCCTGTCAAAATCATGATTGTCGATGACTCGGCTGTCATTCGTGGTTTTTTGGGAAAGATGATTAGCAATGTTCCGGATTTCGAAGTTGTCAGCACAGCTGCCAATGGTCAGATTGCCGTCAACAACCTGAAAAAAGAACGGCTCGACATTGTCTTGCTGGATGTTGAAATGCCGGTCATGGATGGGCTGACAACCATTCCTCTGCTGCTCGAGGTTCAACCCGACATCAAAATTATCATGTGTTCAACCCTGACAACCCAGAATGCGGAAACCACTTTGAACGCTCTGGCCCTTGGCGCAGTCGATTGCATTGCAAAGCCCAGTACCACTCAGGACATCTACGCAAAAGACACCTTCAGGGATATCCTGACCCACACCATCAAAGAGATTGCAGGCCCCAGAAGAGGGCTTAACCGCCCGACATCCTCTCCCCAAACTGGAGGCACCGCTCAAAGGTTATCAGCCCCTCCCCCGGGGGGCCCATCGGATAAAACCACATCGAAATCCCAGAGCTTCACATCCCTGAACCGGACGGGAAAAATTATAAAACTCCGCGCCCCTAACGAAGGATATAGCGGAAAACCTGATATTCTGGCGATCGGCAGCTCGACAGGTGGCCCCAACGCCCTGTTCGCGTTGCTGCCAAGCCTTAAAGACATCCAGATTCCGGTGATTATCACCCAGCATATGCCCCCGACATTTACCAGAATTCTGGCCGAGCATATTCAACAACAAACAGGTATCCCGTCTGTCGAAGGGGCAGAAGGAATGCCTTTGATGCCCGGACGTATTCATATCGCCCCCGGGGGGTATCATATGTTATTCAAAAAGAATGGAACCGCCACAGTTATTAGCCTCGATGACGGGCCTATGGAAAATTTCTGCCGCCCCGCAGTCGATCCGATGCTGCGGTCTGCCACGAAAATCTATGGCCAGAAAATCATGGCTGTTATTTTAACAGGTATGGGGCAAGATGGCATGATGGGATCCCGGGAAGTCGTTGAAGCCGGAGGACGTGTCATCGCACAAGATGAAAGCACCAGCGTTGTTTGGGGAATGCCCGGGGCGGTCGCCATAGATGGAACATGCACTGCTGTTCTTCCCCTCAAAGAAATCGGGCCTTGGCTCAAAAAATCGTCCTTGCGTATGGTATAGGGAAAAGGGTACAAAAATTCATGAAAATTTCTGATTTCGAGCTATTCAAATCTCTTCTGTACGAGCGCTCCGGCCTTGTCATCACGCCGGACAAGTCTTACCTGTTGGACTCTCGCCTGACGCCAATCGCAAAAAAGTGGGGCTATCCGACTTTGGAATCCATGACTTTGCAATTGCGCGCCCTTCCTGATGAAAAGCTCATCAAGGATATTGTCGAGGCCATGACCACCAATGAGACATCATTCTTCCGCGACACAAAGCCTTTCCAGATTTTTCAGGATACAATTCTGCCCGTTATGCTGGAAAAAAGAAAAGCCCGCAAAACAATCCGCATCTGGTGCGCCGCCTGTTCCAGCGGACAAGAACCATACTCGTTGGCCATGATCCTCAAGGAAAAAGAGGCTCAACTCAAAGGATGGAGATTTGAAATCGTCGCGACAGACATTTCCGATGATATCCTCGATCAAGCCAAACGCGCCTCATACAGCCAGTTTGAGGTCCAAAGGGGTCTTCCCATCCAGTACCTGATGAAATATTTCATGCAACTGGGTGAAGCATGGCAGTTAAAAGACGAAATCCGCAATATGGTTCGTTTTTCGAATTTTAACCTGCTGGACAGTATGTCACGCCTTGGATCCTTCGATATCGTCTTTTGCCGCAATGTTCTGATTTATTTCGACGAAAAAACCAAAGCCACAATCCTTGAAAAAATCGCCGGACAACTGGAAAATGACGGTTTCCTGCTGCTTGGCGGGGCGGAAACTGTGTTGGGAATTACCAATAAATTTGTTCCCAATCCGGAAAAACGCGGTCTTTATATCAAAGCCGGAACACCAGCCGTAACGGGATCAACCACGACAGGTTTCTCACCTGCAGGAACAACTCCTGCAAAAACGACCTCAAGCTTTAGTTCTGGTCTTTTCAAACGCACATAATATGCTACAAACGGGCTACCCCAAAACCTAGGAGAAGCCCGTTATGTCCGTTGCCGCAAAGCCCCGCACCACACCACGCCCCGATCGTATTGAGATCAAAACTGCCCTGTTGTCCGTATCTGACAAGACCGGTTTGATGGAACTGGCGCAAAAACTGGGGCAAGCCGGCGTCAAGCTTCTCTCGACCGGAGGAACCGCCAAAGCCCTGCGCGATGCAGGACTGGATGTCACAGACGTGTCAAGCCATACCGGATTTCCAGAAATTATGGATGGACGGGTCAAAACCCTGCACCCCAAAGTCCACGGAGGCCTTCTCGCCCGTCGTGACGATGCCGACCACGTCACGGCCATGACCGAACAAGATATCGAATCCATTGATTTGCTGGTTGTAAACCTGTACCCGTTCCGTGAAACAGTCGCTAAGGGCGCGGATTACGATAACTGCGTTGAAAATATCGATATTGGTGGCCCAGCCATGTTGCGCGCCGCCGCCAAAAACCATGATTTTGTAACCGTTGTCACCGACCCCGCCGATTACGCCGCCATCGCTGAAGAAATCGCCGCAGGAGGCACAACTTTTGCCACCCGCCAGCGCCTTGCTGCCAAAACCTATGCGACAACCGCCAGTTATGACGCCGCAATTTCGGCATGGTTTGCCAAAGAACTGGGGGAGACGTTCCCTCAAACCCTGTCCGTTACCGCAACAAAGCTTTCCACCCTGAGATACGGAGAAAATCCGCACCAGCAAGCCGCCGTCTATAGCGACGGGACAAATCGTGCCGGAGTCGTCACAGCCAGACAATTGCAAGGCAAGGAACTTTCCTACAATAATCTCAACGACACAGACGCCGCCTTCGAGTTGGTCTCTGAATTCAAAGAGCCGACCGTCGCCATCATCAAACACGCCAACCCGTGTGGCGTGGCATCGGGCAAAGATATGCTTTCAGCTTATCAATCCGCCCTTGTTTGTGATCCGACCAGTGCCTTTGGAGGAATTATCGCCCTCAACCGTCCTCTGGATGCCCCCACAGCCCAAGAGATCATTAAAATTTTCTCGGAAGTCATTATCGCCCCTGAAATCACGATGGAAGCCCGCGAAGTTCTGGCCGCCAAAAAGAATATCCGCGTTCTCGAAACAGGAGCCATGACCGACCCAACACAAAACCGCATGACCTTGAGAACCATCTCGGGCGGCTGGTTGCTGCAAAATGCCGATTACGGACATATCACCGAAGCCGATCTGAAAATCGTCACCAAACGCCAACCCACCGAACAGGAACTCAAAGACATGCTCTTCGCGTTCCGCGTTTGTAAACACGTCAAATCCAACGCCATTATCTATGCCAAAGACGGAAAAACCGTCGGAATCGGCGCAGGCCAGATGTCCCGCGTCGATTCAAGCCGTATTGCCGCATGGAAGGCCAAGGAAGCTGGCACACAGATCGAAGGGTCTGTCGTGGCATCAGACGCATTCTTCCCCTTCCCTGACGGTTTATTAGCCGCAGCAGATGCAGGCGCCACCGCCGTGATCCAACCCGGCGGATCAATCAAGGATGACGATGTTATCAAAGCAGCAGATGAACGGGGTCTGGCCATGGTTCTAACCGGAATGCGCCATTTCCGGCATTAAAAGGAAAAACAGATTATTTATATGGTCATATTACTGATAATCCAGCGATGCTGGTCACGGCACATCTGTGATACATCGCGTTTGACTTGTTACCCTCTTCCAAAAATTAGCCCAGATTAAGTTAGGATGTGATTTTCTGTTATTTAAATTGCACATAACAATCTTTGAATATAAAGCTTAAGAATGAACTCATGCAGAATGACAATATTTTCTAAGTAGTAGGTTATTGAATGTGCGGTATCTCAGGATTTTGGTCCATAAATTTTCCTCAGGGGCATGATCGAGCTCGGGAAATCTTGCATACAATGATTGCCCAAATTCATCATCGCGGTCCAAATGAAGATGGCATCTATATTGACCCAACGACCTCACTGGGGCTCGCTCATAAGCGCCTAAGCATTGTCGACTTAACACTAACCGGCTCACAGCCAATGTTCACGCATACTGGTCGATATGTTATTATATACAATGGTGAGTTATACAATACTGATGAATTAAAGAAATCCCTCACATCTCGGAATATCTCTTTTAGAGGGCATTCAGATACTGAAATTCTCATCGAATCTATTGAGGCTTATGGCATTGAAGATGTCCTCAAAAGACTGAACGGGATGTTTTCATTTGCGGCATACGACACTTTCACAAAGACGCTCTTTCTGGCGCGAGATCAAATTGGAATTAAACCATTGTTTTGGTCATATGAAAATGATGTCCTTTTATTTGGATCTGAACTGAAGCCAATAGTTTACTCACCATTTTGGAAAGGTGAAATAAACTTTGAAGCTCTCAATAATTTTTTTCACCTCAACTATATTCCAAGTCCACAATCAATATATAAGAATGTCCAAAAACTTCAGCCTGGCCATTATATTACTTTTAAAGAAGGAGAAGAACCTCGTATTACTAAGTACTGGTCAACACCAGATGCTAATACGTCCCATTCTTTTCTAGCTTCGAAAGAAAACTATATAGAATATTTTGAATCAATACTTTCTGACGCAGTAAGAAGACAAATGATTTCCGATGTACCTATTGGAGTTTTCCTATCAGGTGGCATTGACAGCTCATTGGTTGCTTCTCTGATGCAAGAAAATAGCGCCACCCCCATCAAAACATTTACTATCGGCTTTGAGGAAGATACGTTCAATGAATCAAACTTCGCACAAGAGGTTGCAAATCATATAGGCTCCGAACATTATCAGGAAATATTGAGCATTAAGAGAGCTCAGGATATAATTTCTAAACTACCGGATTTCTATGACGAACCTTTTGCCGACGCATCACAACTTCCTTCTATGCTATTATGTGAGCATGCTCGCAAGCAAGTGACTGTTTGTCTTTCGGGAGACGGTGGAGATGAGCTTTTTCTTGGATATGACCGCTATTTTTATGGAGACCATCTTTTCAAGTTTCTGGACAAAGCGAAATATGTTCCCTTTATCAGAAGCCTCCTGTCTATCTGCTCAAGCGCAAAATTATTGAATAAACTTCCCCTCCCCGATAATTTTGATCTTAAGCTTAGAAAAATGGCTTACATGCTAGAGAGACAAGATGTAGCAAGTCGCTATCAAGAGCTTATTTCTTTGTGGCCCCATAGAACATCACCTTTGCTTGACAAGAACCTGCCAAAATTCTCATTCACGGAACATGGAGAAACAAGCGAGAACAATAATATTGGCTTTATGAGGCAAACAGATATAAATAAATACCTACCTGATGACATCCTTCAAAAAATGGACAGGGCCAGCATGGCTTATTCCCTAGAAGCGCGCGTTCCATTACTTGATATTCAGGTTGTTCAAAGTGCTTTGCAGATTCCTAACCAATGGCATATTGATGATGGGAAAGGGAAGTATATTTTACGCTCAATTCTAAAAAAACGATTCCCCCCCCACCTCTTTGATAGACCAAAACATGGATTTAGCGTTCCTATTGCCGATTGGCTAAGAGGCGATATGCGTGATTTGGTAGAGAGCTACCTAAATCCCAAAGCACTCGATGAATGTGGTTATTTAGATACCGCTATAATCAATGAAAGGTGGAAGCAACACATGGAAGGCACCCATAATTGGCAACAATCTCTATGGGGTGTCCTAATGTTCCAAATGTGGAGAGAACGGTACAAGGCCTAAGATGCGTTGACACTCCAAATTTTAACGTACTGTTCCATAGATACATTTACATCGAAATTTTCAGCAATAGTCTTGCGGGCATTCTTCGAGATTTCCTCCCATTCTCCCTCCCGCATAACTTGTAGTACAAGTCTCGATATAGCCTCAGATGATATCTCTCCAAATATAAATCCATCATGCCCATCCTTTACAAGTTCTGAAATGCCATTGGTTCTACTAACAATCGGTACTACACCCGCATACATTGCTTCCTTAACAGAGTTTGGCAATCTCTCTCCGCCAGACGTGCTGGGGAAAACAAAAAAACTACTATTATATAGGCTGTGATATACCTCTAAGGGTGGTAAGTACCCACGAAATGAAACGCAATCCGATAAATTTAAACCTTTAGCCAAACTTTGAAGCCTTCCCATTTCAGGCCCATCACCAATAATCTCCAGATTTATTGAGGGATATATTTGTTTTATGATTTTTGTGGCCTGCAAGATATACGCAACACCCTTCTCTTTCACTAGTCTTCCTACGAAAATTAGGCGATATGGATCTCGTTGTTGCCTAAACTGCCCAAACAAAGCACCATCCATAGACTGGATATCAATTCCACGATGAACAACATGCAGCTTATTCTCGGGAATACTCATATCCAATAATGATTGAACATTTGCTTCCGCATGCGTAAAGACTGCATCAGCATATTTTGATACTTTCTTTGAAAGTGATAAGCTCATATTCAAATCATAAGCACCGAGAAACTGAGTTAATACAATTTTTCTTTTCCCCAGTCTGTACTTTATTATTTCCGCAACACCGCAAGGATAATGTCCCCAGAAGAGATGAATGATATCAGGATTTTGATAGATAATTTTTTTTGCGGCCCAAAAAAAGGTAGGGATTAACAATAGTAGGGACTTTTTATGGGAGAAACTCTTCTCTTCCCTAAGCACTTCTACAATAAACCGCAAAAAATCACTAGGGTGAATCAATGCAGATAAAATTCCTTCAATATATCCCCAAAAACTCGTAGCACAAAATGGAACAGAGTCAGATTTTTGAGATTTCAGAAGGTAACCTGCATTAGCTGGTGATGGCTTAAGCGCCAAAACATTAACAGCGTGTCCCATTTCACGAAGAGCAAGAACATCACGAGAGCAAAACGTCTCTGACGCGCATGGCCATTGCATCGTCACATAGATAATCTTCATAGCCTCAGTCATTTTTGAAGACACCCTCCAACCAATGAAGGAGAATGTCCTTTGATCCTAATACTGGTAGATTTCTAGATAAGCCCGAGAGATATTTGAGGTTCCCAGTTGGATCATAAAAGGCAGACTCAATCCCCATTTCTTTGGCTAATATAGCTGTGGAAGTAAAAGGAATAGAAAGGGAAGCCTTAACTTTGGGCAACAGGCGCCTTGCCGCAATACCTGGAGGAACAAAAACCACATGGGGATCGTTCTGCACATTCGAGACAATGCGCATATAATTTTCTGACATAACTTCATCAGGTATCTCACGTTTTCTCTTCCATACGAGATTGATATCCAACTGCTTGGTGCACTCTGTAATATCTTCAAGAAACTGCGTGAGAATATCTGAATTATAGTATGGGGCAATAAGAGCTAAAGACGCAACATGTTCATACTTAAAGGGTGACACATCAAATAGCGCCAATGATCTTTTGGGAATTTCAGGCAAAATATCATCAGAGTCGGAAAAATCAATACTGCCGACAACTTCTATTGCGCCTGTCGATTTGCATGTCTTCTGCAAAAAGCGTTTCTGTGCCTCATCAATAACCAGATATCTGGGCCATGACATAGAAATATAACCAGGAGGTGGGGGAGCGTCCTCTGTTTGCCCTTCATAAAAACAATTGATGTTTGCCGAGTAAAAATACAGCAAAACTTGACTACCATTTTTTTCAACTTCATAGCTCCAAAATGGCCGCACAGCATAATCAGAATTGGAAAAAAAGAAACTTCTCGGAATTATTTTAATTTGATCAACATAACATATATCCAAGGCAGATGAAGCAACGTATGGAGCTTTCCAACTCCCCTTCATCCAAAATATAAAAGCTAAGAAAAAAATGCGCACCGCTCCAGCAAAATAGCGTAAACGACCTGCCCAATCGAGCTTAGGTAGAATATATGGAGATAATATTTTTTTATCCCACGACGTCACCTCTTTTACGGTTCTTGTTTGAATAACTATATTAGAATTCTTGGGTATTCTTTCTCCCTTTGCAAACCAATCGATAACTGTACTGTGTTGATTTGCTCTCTCATTTATTGGGATAGCACCAAGAAATACACTTGAAAAGACTGTATAGTTACCATTTAAATTCTCGTAGGAATGCAAAGACATCAATAAATGATGCCTAAACATTAGAAAAAACCGACCCCAAGCTCTTATTTGAGCATACAGGAACGCAATTGTACTGCCAATCTCACTTGATATTATTCCTTCCTGCAAAAGGAAATTTCTCCACTCTTTAGGATAAGGAATCTTCAATTTGTTTTTAGTCGAATCAGAAGCCCATAACATGATTTGGGGATTAATAACGCTTCTATTCGATCTCAACATAATCTGCTTTAAGTAAGCATCCAAAGCAGGCAAGCTGCTTTCAGAAAATAATTTTCCAAATTCATTTTTACGCACCTTAAAGGCGACGCCTTCCAGCTTGTTAAGGATTCCATATGTCACATATGGATTAGGCAATCCACATATTTTTTTGTATGCTTCGATATAACTATTCAATCTATCTTTAGACAACATTTTCTATATACGCCATCATGCTGATATACGCCTAAGCGTCATAAATGCCTCGGCGGCTTCGAAGCCAGATTGAGCTCCACGATTTCTAGCTTGAAACTCAATTGCCTTTAGGGATCGCGGATGAGGCCAGTCACGAAGTTCACTTTTATAAACTGACATGGCCTTGATTTTACGATCAAGAGTCTCGGAAATATTCACGTATTCAGTTGGCCTGAATGTCGGCATCGGATGAGGAGCATACTCAGTAGATGAATTCACTTCACCTGCCAAAATTACAAGATCCCCCTTACCTGGCAATGGTCTTGCTGCCGTAAGAACAGCACGACATACAATTTCGTGATCAACATTCATATCTCCGATATGGTGTGTGTAGATATAAGAAGAATCAAATTCTTTTAAAAAATCTTCTACAGATTTTATAACCTCCAATAATGGCACATTATCCATCGCGTTATCAGGGAAATCCCCGAACCTTACCTTGGTAATACCTAATTCACAGGCGGCAGATATTGTGTCCTCTCGAAGGCCATCTATTTCTTTTGATGTAGTCTCCCCGCGGGAAGTGAGCCCTGTTGCCAAAATAAAAATACATACATCATCGCCATTAAGAATATGCTTAGCCAAGACACCTCCACAAGCAAGAACCTCATCATCTGGATGTGCAAAAATAGCCGCAATTTTTTTTGTCATGATATATATACCTCTAGCGCACTTGATATGGAGGGCACATCACTTCGCCTCTAAGATAAGTTGATGGGGAATTACTGGAAATAGCTTCCTTATACGCATCCAGAGTAACTTTCCAGCGTTTTACAATTTCTTTTGGCTCATCTCCTAAGCAGTGCGCATAGCACATACTAATTCCGGCACCATGAATAATTCCCGCTTCAGCAAGTTCTTGTCGCAATAGACTTGTTGCCAGCATTATATCTGCAGCTCCTGTATTCTTAAATATGATGCGAGGCCACCAATCCACACCACCGATTTCAAGATAATCCTGAACTCCGGCATCACGCATAGCATCATTAATATCATTTTTTAAAATTCTTGCAGTTCTATGCATGACATCAGGGACATTAAGTCTGCTCATTTTGTCAATAACAGCAATCGATGCGGCAATCGATAAAGTCTCACCCCCAAATGTAGAAGATAAAAAGACTTTTTCTACCGTCTTCATGTATTTGCGCTGTCCGACAAGAGCGGAAATAGGCATACCATTTCCCATGGCCTTTCCGAAACAAGATAAATCGGGTGTAACACCATAATAGGATTGGGCCCCACCAAGTCCTGTACGCCAGCCAGAAACAATTTCATCAAAAACCAGTAAAGCCCCATACTTATGGGTTAAATCACGTACACCTTCCAAAAATCCTTCTTTGGGATCAACAACATTCGCAGGCTCAAGAATAACTGCAGCATATCCACCAGAATCTCTTCTGAGTAAATCCTCAAGACTATCCAAATCATTATAGATAAATTTCGAAATCAGCCCTTTTTCACACTCAGGGACCCCCAAAGAAAATGGGGTTGATGCTATATACCAATCATGCCATGCGTGATAACCACAAGACGCAATTTTCTCTCTACCAGTATGGGCACGAGCAACGCGCATTGCACCTGCTGTTGCATCAGAACCATTTTTACCAAAGCGGACCATTTCCGCCGAAGGAATAATTTGTATCAATTTTTCAGCAAGAATAGACTCCAATTCCGTAGAAAAACTGAAGGAAATACCTTTCTGCAATTGGTTTGTTATGGCTTGATTAACATCAGGGTCACAATAGCCCAGAACAACAGGCATCAGAGCCAACAGAAAATCGATATATTCATTCCCATCAACATCCCAGACGCGACAACCTTCACCACGATCAAGAAACAAAGGGTAAGCCCCTTTTATAAAATTCAGATATGATTTCGAGAACGTCTGACTTCCGAGTGGAATAACCTTCTCTGCACGTTCCAGTAATAAATTATTCTTTTCAAAGCAACGAGACATCTTTAACTCCCATAATTTCTCTATAGACTCGATAAACTTTCTGTCCTAACATAGGTGAAGATTCAGGAAATCTTGACTTTTCCTTTACTCCCTTCAGTAGCCATAAAAAATCAGAGAACCCCAACATATGGCGCATCTTAATAGTACTTGAAAACCTTGGATTTATCTCAAATATTCTTGGGCCTTCCGGTGTCAGTCTTAACTGCACATTAATTGCGCAATATGAAGGGAGTTTCTCTGTAATATCATTTAACATCTCTTCTATGTCGTCATTAAGCAAGCCATACATCTCGCTCGTAACACCTTCTTTTAATTTTCTATGCATAATAAATGTTCTGAATTCATCCTCAAGCTTTACGATAGCACATGTATATTCTTGATCTTCCTGATCTAGATATTTCTGAGAAACATAATCCTCAAAGCAACCGCTTAAGCAAAATTTTTCAAAATCTTCTGCATTTCTAACAACCTTAATTCCACGGGAACCTGCGCCAAACCTTGGCTTCATAATAAATGGAATATCCTGAATATTCGCAGCAGACAGCATCTTAGTTTCAGGAACATCAATACCAATACTTGTTAGCCAGCGCATCGACTCAAGTTTATCCATACAAGTGAGGATAAGGTCAGGTAAATTCATTAGGAAGGGAATGTGACTACATTTTTTATGATTTCTGGCAATCCACCTTAGCTCAGGCTCACTAGTTGGTATAATGTATTCAGGAGAATATTTCTTAATAAGGCTTTCCAATGTACTTATATAGCCCTCATCAGCGACCTTAGGTATAATTTCAACATCATCAAAGCTGGCACCCAAAGCTGGCCACTTTGATTCAATATCTGTCCCAATAAGACGAACATCTGGACAACTTTGCCTTAATATATCAGCCATCGAAATAGCAATATCTCCATTTGCACCAGTTATAATATAAGATGACATTAACTATTGTACCCTCTTGTTAGAACATCTTTTAGATAGGCTATTTCTGGATTAAAAAGATTACAATCATCCACAACTGCCGAGACATCATATTTTTCACGACGTAAAGCGGCAGATTTTTTCTCACTATCCCATAGAGCCCAACATGCTCCACCTTTACGGTCGCGCGGCTGTCCCACAGAACCTGGATTAATAATATATCTACCATCCCGCTCCCAGATTACTGGATAATGAGAATGACCCATAATCAAAATATCTTTGTTATAGTCAAATATTCGATTGATAATATCTATAGGCGCATCGGGATAAATATACTCATCATGCTCCCACGGAGTTCCATGACACATCAATACTGATTGACCACTCAATACGGCCTCGAACTGTATTGGTAAACCTGTCAAGGAGTTCAATTGCTCTTTTGTCAAAATTTGATAGTTTCTAGAAAATGATTGACCATATTTTCTTTCCAGCTCAACCCGTTTAGAGGGGTTATTTAACCAGTCAACAAACATATCTTCATGATTACCACGTATTGCATAGACCTGAAAATCTTTTAAAATATCTAGGACTTTATCTAACCTGTAATAATACCCCATAAAGTCACCTGCGATAAGAAAAACAGATACTCCTTCGGCACTTGCAATTGCCACCACAGATTTCAACGCTTCAGCGTTCCCGTGTATATCTGATAAAATGGCATATTTCATTCGATCACCCCTGTTTTTTGCTTAGTCGTCCAATAACACAAACATTTCGGCCTATACCAACACCCGACATTGCCTGACAGAAATGATGATATGCCTCTATACCGTGTTCAGCCATAAGGAGATCCAACACTACACGTGCCTTATGCGAATCTTTACCCTTAGATTTATCCATCACATAATTGGAATGTTTATTTAGAAGGAATATATCAATCGGAAAATCACCATACATATCAAGCACATCAAACCCCAGAGATTGAACATATAGTGGTAAGTTCTCAGTGTTAAAGTAATGAAGATGCTCGACAGGTCCAAACCAGAATTCTCTGTCAATATACCCCCTATCAAGTGCAAGTTTTTGCAATCGGCTGAAATCATTTGGTACATTGATAAGTAAAAGACCATCAGGCTTGATAAGGCTTTTCATCGAGACAAGTAACTTATCAGGATCAATGACGTGTTCCAAAACATTCTGCATTACACAAAAATCAAATTTTTTATTACTCTTAACGAGAGTATCAAGATGATTATATGCATTCTCGGCAGCAACAAATGAATTTAAGTGAGGATTCATACGCATAACCCCTGCATTTGTAAAGTCCACACCCGAAATTTCCAAACCAGCTTTTTGTGCAGAATCCAGAATGAACCCTTCCCCATACCCTACCTCGAAAAGGCATTTCCCTGCGAGGGACTTGCCATAGGCATGTTGCAAACTATGAACTACAAGCTGTGCACGAAGTTCCTTCTGCTGAATTTCTTCATCCGTATAACCTGTCTGATATGTCGATGTACTTGGAGCATTGTAATATTTCGATGAGTAGTGTTCAGTCAAATCCTGTTCTGACGGCAGAGGGTCCGCTGAGATATACCCATAATTTGAAGCCTTCTTTGCATAAATCCTAGCGTTCATTTAATTTCTCCTCTACTTCTAATACGTCTCTCCACGAAAAATTTTCCTTATCTGGCAGGTTATTATAAATATCTCGCAAATGATTGAGATGATCCAGAGTATTTACAGACCACATCAAATGCCCATAGGACGGCATATTATCTAGGCTCCCGCACACAAAATTGCCTTTATTTAAGCCCTCTACACGACCATCTATATATGTTGTTACATGTTCGCGATGCTTGAGGTCTGTCGCCTGACGATCCGCTGTATAAAGCGCCTCAGCGGTAAAAACCTCTACATCCAAGCCGTCAGGAAATGATCTGGCACCGACATTATTGACGTAGTCGTAGTTTCCATCCAAAAACATTTCTATCACTTGATCAAGAAGATGAGGATCGTTAAAGGGACAGTCCGAACATAATCTGACAACCACATCAGCATTATAGTTTTTGGCAGCTCCAACAAAACGAGAAAGAACATCATTCTCACTTCCTTTAAAAACTGCTACACCCATATCATGGCATAAGGACTCTAACTCATCGCACTTGTCATCTTCGGGCATAGCCACAACAATCTGATTGATGTGCTTTGACTTTTTAACACGCTCAATCATTATATTGATAAGAGGTTTATCACCAATAGACATCATCACCTTTCCAGGAAGGCGGCTTGATGTCATACGTGCTTGAATTACAGCAACTATATTCATACCGTTTCTCTCTTAAGTGCCTTATAGCCTACGATCACTGTTCCTTCCTTTGGTTCAACAAGCAAAGGTTCCTCCCCTCTGGATAGTGCAACGATATTATCAAAGAGAGGGACGCCGGCAATGACAGAAGCCGGACAGCTTCCACTCATTCTTGGATTAACCTCCAAAACCACCGGCCTTTCATCTGATGTGCACATCACATCAATATCCAGAAGCCACGAAAGATTAAAAGCTTTGCATACAGACTTTCCCAAATTAACCAACTCTGCATTCATACTGATAGTATTTCCCTCGAATGGAATTCCTGCAGGGTTATGACGCAAGCGAGGGATAACATTGATTGGATTTCCCTCCCATCCTAAGACATCAATATCATATGTTGGTTCAAAGAGACGTTGCATAACAACTACAGGAAATAAATCTGCAATTTGTTTTTGATACTTGGTCTGAAAAACATCCCAGGAACAATGTGTTTCTCTCCCACCATGATATGATTGTTCCCCCTTTATATCGCGCCTGATTACAAATACATTACGTCCCCCACGGGATACTGCAGGTTTTATAACAATTTCGGAATGGCGGTCATACATGTCCTCTGTCGATTTTTGCAGTTCTTCAGCGGTTGATGCCTCCATAAAGTCAGCACAGGATATCCCCGCATTTTTTAAGACTTTATACGTTGTTAGTTTGTTACTAAGTTGAGAAAGAACATCGGTTGAAGGGCATGCAACCACACAACCTTCTTTTGCAAAAACCACCTTATTAAAAGATAATGACAACGCCTCACCATCTGATCCAGCAATAATCAAATCAATCTGATATTGTCTTACTAAGCCGAGGATAGTGTCTATGTAGTTATCAGCCTGCCCCATTGGGACAACTGAAAAGTAGTCTGCAAAATTTTTTCCTACTGCATTTGCATTTCCATCGACTGCCAAAACAGTGATATCGTAACGTACACTGTTTTTCATTGCCATGATATATTCAGGGGCCAAATCGCCACCACAACAAGTCATAAGTACGTTTACTTTTTCTTTTTTCATTTGTACCTCGCTTAAACCACATCTTCAATATTAATGGGATCATCAACATCAAGGCTTGATACCGAGTTCCCCCTTAAAACTCTCTCGTAATAGATAGGCTCTAGTCCCCGTTTATCTGCAAAAGGACGCTTAAGCCCGACATTCTCCTCAGTAAATCTTTCACCTGCTCTTATGGGCTTCCTAGCAACTAGACATCTTAGATTCCCAGCTGCCTTCTCTTTAATATTGGGGGGCAAAACACGTTCAGCTATGCCAATCATTACATCATAGTGCTGTGCATTTTCCTTAGCGAATTTCTCTCCACCCTCCTCAGCCGCACGCACCCCTTCAACAAGATCCTTAAACCCCTGAGGGTCAAGGGCTATTTTATGGTCAAATCCTTGACGCTTACAATCAAGTGAAAAGTGTTTTTCAATCATCGCTGCCCCCAATGAAACGGCAACAATTGCCGCCTCAATACCGATAGAATGATCTGAAAAACCGATAGGCAGATTATATCGTTTACTCATCCATTCCATAGTGGCTAAATTAAGATTCTCTTTGGGTGCCGGATATTCAGAGGTACATTGAAACAAAGCAATATTTTGATTGCCACTTGCTTTAGCTACTTCAACAGCATGGTCAATTTGCTCGGTTGTTGCCATACCGGTTGAAATCAACACTGGTTTACCCAAGGCACAAGTTTTTTTGATAATAACATCATTCGTCATCATACCAGATGAAATCTTGTGTCCCGGAACGCCTAATTTATCAATCCAGCACAAAGTTGCAATATCAGGGGATGTTGTAAAAGGCTCCATCCCCAATTCCCAACTTAAATTAAACACTTTAGATGTTTCATCTTGTGTTAGTTGACATGTACGGAATAATTCCCAGCTTGGGTGTCCCTTAACATAATTTTCATCAGGATCCACAGTTTGCAATTTAATAGCATCTGCTCCGGCCCAAGCTGCCTGTCGCACCATTTCCAAACATACATCCAAACTGCCCTCGTGATTAACTCCAATTTCTGCAATAATAAAAACAGGAGTTCCTATACCAATCTTTTTCTTTCCAAAATCAATTTTCATTTTCTAATCTCTCCAAGCATTATTTCCAAATCATCCCTGCTTATATTTTTCTTTTGCTCATTTAACTGGTGAATTTGTTCAAGTATTTTTCTTTGGTCTTCAATTGAAAGATCGGTGGAGTCGATAGAACGCAGATGACTCTCCAACGATTTACGCCCTGACAATTTCCCAAGCGCATACTCCCATTCTCTACCAAAACGCGAAGGGATAAGTTTATTTTCATACAAATTACCCTTCTCCTGTCCATCGGCATGGATACCAGATACATGAGTAAAAACGTTTTTACCCAGAATAGGTGCATTTTCAGCTAATAATTTTTGACTGTAAATTTCAGCTAACCTAGCAATAGATGGAAGGGAAATATCAGGAATAGTAGTCTGCCCAATACCAAAATCACGAAGTGCAATAACCACCTCGGCTAGCGATGCATTTCCAGCTCTTTCACCAAGACCATTTAGCGTGGCATGCAAGCCAGATGCCCCTGCTCTTATTGCCGATAGAGCATTGGCTGTAGCCAAGCCATAATCATTGTGGCCATGGTATTCAAACTCAATCTGTGGAAATTTTGTGCACGCATCCCCAACAAAAGACTCAACTTGCCAAGGGGCCAGAACACCCAATGTATCGCATAAATAAATGCAGCCTACCCCTTGTTTCTGCAAGTGACGTATAACGCTATAAACATAATCAGGACTATCCTGCACGCCACGTGACCAATCCTCAAGATACGCTGAAACAGCATATCCATAAGAGCGTGCGCAAGAAATCGTATGCGTAATATCAAGCAGGTGCTCGTCCATACTCTTATTTAGCTGCACCACACAATGCGCATGTGAACCTTTTACCAGGAGATTTAATCGCCGACAGCCAGTTCCATCCAACCAGTCAATAGAGGCCTTCCCATCCACAAAAGATAAGACCTCAACACGATCTTGCATATTATGTTCGCTTGCCCACGCCATAATTTTTTTGATAGCAACTTTTTCAGAAGCTGTTGTTTTACAACTTGCAACCTCTATACGATCTACGCAGCATGTTCTTAAAAGCTCTTGAGCAATACGAATTTTTTCTTCCGCCGAGAAAGAAACTCCTTGGGTTTGCTCCCCATCTCTTAGAGTTGTATCAAGAATATTTATCTTTTTCATTTAAAGCCCCGCTTCATAGAATTTTCCATAAGAACTGAAGCAACACAACTGACCCCTGAATTTTTGAGAATTGTCTTTGCATTGTTAGAAATCCTCTCTCTTTCCACAAAAGACAGGTTCTGCAGGAGAACATCAGCAAACGCACTTTTCTCGAATTGAGAATGGCTTCCCGCGTAAGCAATTGCCCCTTCGCTTGAGAGGTATTTTGAAAGAATTCGCTGATTGTCAGCAATATTTAGTACAACAGCTGGGCAACCTATAGCACACGCCTCTAAAAGAGCCACACCCCCCGAAAGAACCAAGAGATCGCAATCAGCGAAAACATCACACAGATCAGGCAGGTCTATATACAGTTTATACTTGTGTCCAAACTCCTGGGACAAATATTTTTTGATTTTATCAAGATGTGCTGCACCACTGCCTGCAACAACACAAACTGAGATATTAATTGGCAAGTCATTAATAACTTCAAGGACACTAGCCGTAGCATTGACGGAATCATAACGCCCCATAAATACTGTTACTGTCTTCACATCTGAGGCAATCTTATTTTGTCTCTTTGAGAAAAATTTAGCATCAATTAATGAGAAATCAAATCCAGACAACTCAATCCCTGATGGTCTATTTGCAAAAACTCCAGGATATGGCCGAACATAAATATCCGCCCTATCATACAAATCCCTGTGATCTTCTATGATAGCCAGACAATTTGTTTTAGATCTATAATGATCGAAGTTATCATTATAAATATCCACCCACACTCCATCATAATACGGTTCTTCTTGCTCAGCAGATACTGTCTTAAACCCATGATTTTCTATCAAAGAACGATATGGACTACATTCTGAAATAGAAAAAGTTATATTGGCCTGCATATCTCTTGCAAGCACGAGTGAACGAGACACATGGCCTCCGCCATTTTCTGCCTTTGCAGCCACCCTAAATAGCCAGTTCAAGGAATTTGCCTCATTCCACATATGGTAGTCCCGCCATTTTTCTAGCTAAAACGACATTTGAAAGAACATTCATCCCGTCCAAAAGTGAGCACCCTTCAAGATTACTGCCCTGAATTGCATTTATAAAGTCCTTAAGTTCCTGACAATAATCGTCATTCACACTTGTAGTATCAAAGTAATTTTCTTCAATTATATGGCCACCAATACCAGTTAAAGATAAGTGTCTTCTGCTAATATCTATACGTGCTATCGCATTTGTTCCTGCCACTGAGATAACATGTGACTTAGGGCGAGTTATAAAATCCATATGAAGCGTAGATGTTACGCCTGTTGTATGTCGACATAAAATATCTGCGCAATCATCAGAAGATATCTCCAAAACATTAGAACTTCGGGCTGTAGCACCGCAAACAGTATAATTGCCAATAAGAAAATAGAGTAAATCAAAGCCATGAATAACATCAAAAATCACTCCGCCAGTCTTTGGATCCGCGGCATAGCCTTTTCTAAAGTCTGCATCCGGTCTCCAGTCTGGGAGAAAAGAAGAATGCCAATAGTTTGCCCATAGAATATCACCTATACCACCATCACGGATTATTGCAGATAAACGCTTTATCGCAGGATTAAACCTCATGTTCATCCCTAGAGAAAGAACGAGTTTTCTCTTTTCTGCATCAGCGCAAATTTCTTCTAATCCCTGCAAAGTATGAGCAAGAGGCTTCTCAATGAAAGCATGAATACCATTCTCAACAGCCCATGCTAAATCCTCAAGATGCATTGAGCTTGGGCTTGCTATAACAACGGCATCACAACTTTCAGATATATTTTGTTTATTCTTTACGGGTGCTCCTCCCGCTTGTTCAAAGAGTTCGCAACGTTGCAAACTTGGATCATAAGCCAAAACCTCATACCCCATAGACATAAGATTATTTGCATGCCTCATGCCTATAGAGCCAAGCCCAATTACTCCCAATTTAATGGCATGAACTTGTGTCAATTATCACTCCTAAAACATCCCATCAAAATGACATCACATTCCTTATTTTGCCAGATAACATGTCTTTCCAATTTAGCCTCTACAAAGAAACCAGACTTTTTAAACAGCGACAGTGACGCCATATTTTCTGCGTAACATCCAGCAGTAAGCTTGCGAATTTTCATTTCCTGGAATGCAAATTCTTTAATTAGATTGACTGCAATTGTACCTATTCCTCGTCCATGATAAGCTTGGTTACCAAGAATAATACCAACACTTGCCCGCCCATGGTGATGTTCGATTGGTCCAAGCTTAATATTTCCTATGTATACATCGTCATGAAATACTCCAAACAACCACTCCCGCCCACCTCTATTTATATTATCAATGTAGTCAACAAGAGTATCCCTACTCCACACATTGAAACGCGACTCAAGAAATCCGTTGATTTCAGGATCATTTATCCATTGCAAGTAGCCTTCATCAACTGCCGCAGACGTCAAACGATGCAAAGATACATTACCTGCCTTATAAATTTTTTCTGCTTGGGACGCCTTCTGATTCAGCATGTCTTATGGCTTTCTATTCTTCTGTAGTATATCAATAAGATTATCAACGACATTAGCCACATCATCCTGTGTCATGTTTACGTGCAAAGGAAGCGTAAGCGCCTTACGATAATAGTTCATTGCGGATGATAATTGAGGCTGACCAAGTCTACGATAGTAAGGCTGCATATGGACAGGTGTATAATGCACCTGCGCACCTATGTTTCTTGAGTATAATTCTCTTATTATATCCGCCTTACTCATAGAGAGTTTATCAAAATCAATATAGACAACAAAAATATGCCAACATGGGTCTGAATTTTCTGCGATTGTCATCGGCTTAATCAGCTCGAAAAATGGCGATAATTTTTCACAATAGAGGGTCCTGAGCTCCTTCCTTTTTGCCTTGAAGAACTCTAGCTTTTTTAGTTGGCTAATCCCTAATGCACACTGAATATCAGTAAGACGGTAATTTAGTCCTATTTCCTGCATCTCATAGTACCATGGGTTAGCAACACCATTTTCATCAAACGCTATATCTTTGTTTGTAAATAGTGAGCAATCTCTCTCCATCCCATGGCCACGCAGATGGACCATCTTTTGAAAAAGATTATAGTCATTAGTTGTTACAACCCCACCTTCCCCCATAGCAGCATTTTTAACTGGGTGGAAAGAAAACATCGTCATATCAGAAAATTGCCCCCCCCCAACCTGTTGCCCTTGATAGAGCGTGCCAAGGGCATGGCAAGCATCCTCGACTACCAATATCCCATGACGTTTTGCTATAGTATAAATTCCTTCCATATCACATACATGACCAGCAATATGAACTGGAAAGACAGCCTTAACCTTAGACCCTGCTCGTACTATAGCTTCTTCAAAATACTGAGGCGTCATCAACCCCGTAGCATCATCGACATCCGAGAAAATGATGTCAGCACCACACCATCTTGGTGCATTGGCTGTTGCCAAAAAAGTAATTGTAGGGACAATTACTTTTTCTCCCAACTCAAGCCCTATGGCCAATGAGGCCAAATGGAGACCCGCCGTTCCATTCGCACACGAAACAGAATAACGAGCCCCTGTTAGGTCACAGATCGATTTCTCAAAAGTGTCAACCATTGGGCCGCAGGTAAGGCGATCACTTTTCAATACCTCAACGACTGCACGACAATCATCATCATCAATCAAATGAGCTCCGTAAGGCATAAATGACGAAAGCTTACCTATAGCCATAACTTACACCACTTTCGAAAAGTTTGACGCTTCATCACTTGTCGAAGATGTATTTCCAATAATTGTATTTAGCTGACTTGCCGTTACCCATTTGGTGTTTGTTCCAGATGAATACTCAAACCCTTCTTTTACAAGAACACCTGTTCTACCTGCATAAACAGGAGAATAATCATGATTCCAGCTTTGTGAATCTGGCTGAATAACAAACATATCATCAAATTCCAACGTACGACGTGACTCTTCCGCAGGAACCATACATTCGTGCAATTTCTCGCCTGGGCGAATACCTACTATATCAACTTTAGAATTCGGAGCAATAGCTTGCGTCAGGTCTGTAATTTTCATGGAAGGGATTTTAGAAATAAATATCTCTCCACCGCGCATCATACCAAGACACCGCGTAACAAATTCCGTACCCTCTTCTAAAGTAATCCAAAAGCGAGTCATACGATCATCTGTAATTGGGATTGAAAGACCTGCATCTCGACGTTTGCAAAAAAACGGTATGACACTACCCCGCGAGCCGACCACATTGCCATAGCGCACGACAGAGAATGATGTCCCTTTTGGTTTACCAAAGGTATTTGCAGCTATAAATAATTTATCAGAGCAAAGTTTTGTAGCACCGTAGAGATTGATAGGGTTAACGGCTTTATCTGTAGATAGAGCAATCACGCGCTTAACTCCACAATGTATAGCTGCCTGAATCACATTCTCAGCCCCCATAACATTGGTCTTAATGCATTCTGATGGATTGTATTCTGCAGCAGGCACCTGTTTGAGTGCCGCAGCATGAACAACGACATCAACATCCGAGAAAGCCATTTTCAGACGCTCAACATCGCGGACATCCCCAAGAAAATAACGCAATCCTTCATGGCCAAAATCTTGTTGCATTTCAAATTGCTTTAGTTCATCACGAGAAAAAATGATGATTTTCTTGGGAGCATGTTTTTCCCTTAGCAGACGAATAAACTTCTTACCAAATGAGCCCGTCCCCCCCGTTACGAGAATTGTTTTCCCCTTTATATCGAATTGTTCAGTCATGATTTTTCCTTTCTAAATCTTAAACTATTTCAATAATGTCAAAATACTGTCTTGTACAGACGGCATCTTTGTTCCAAGAAAGGCCTCGACTTTCTTGACCGACAAAGACATATCCATAGGCCTTGGTGCCTGAAGGTGAGCATCACGAAAAGAACATTTCTTAACCAACGAAATATCTAACCCCATGATACCAATAAATTGTTCAATAAATTGATATTTGCTCACACGCTCTCCGCCTACCAAATGAAAGATGCCTTGTGCGTTGTTATTCGCCAGGCTTATTGCTAAGGGCACCAAATAATCCAGTGCGATGGGACTATAAAAAATATCCTCAAACCCCTGTATGGGATTTCCTTGTAATAACTCATACTGAAGCCAATCAGAGAAAGACTTCCTCCACGGCCGGCCTTTACCAAAGAAATTAGTGCGCAAAACAATCGAAGACGGAGCTTGCTCTAACACCAAAGTCTCTGACAATGCTTTTGTTTCTCCATAAATATTAATTGGCGATGTAGGTTCATCTTCTGTAACATTAGCTTTATCACCCATCCACAATTGGTCAGTTGTCACATGGACTAACTTGCTACCGATATTGTGCGCAATTTTTGCCAAAGAATGAGGAATTTCAACATTATATCTATGCGCATCTTGCGGAAACTTCTGACACTGATCTACGTTTGCCAAAGCCGCTGTATGAAAGATATAATCAGGTCTTTCTTCCGTCATTAGGACTTGCAGCTTTTCTTCATCCAGCAAATCCAATGCGTATGATTTAACCTTCGGAACATCAACAGGATGATGGTTATGAAGCGCAATAACCTCTGTGTCCTGCGAGACTAAATAGTCGCAGACATGATGCCCGAGCAATCCACTTGCTCCTGTAACCAACCATTTAGGCATCAAATACCCCCTCTATAAACTTTGAGCAGAGGTAGAGTGAAGATTTTTTCACGCGGGAAAAGCTCGACCAACTTATTGTAAGTTGCCTGCGATATATTCATATCGGTCAGAAGCAAAGCGTCAAAATCTGTAATCTCAGATATTGATTTTACCTTATGAAACAATACTGGGCTATCTTGCCCTATCATAAAAGCAAAGTCCTGAAGGTCCCCTGCTCCCACAAGGACGACATTCCTAATACCTTTTTGCTCAAACTCATGTATTAACGTCAAACATTCCTCTCTTGCCATACGGAAGAGTGCAAAGGAATTTTGTATATGACGACCAAGTAAGGAACTTTTTTCTAAAAAACCTTGGGGAGTCAAAAAATAGGCGTATCTTTTAGGTGGAAGCGTTTGCATTTTAATCAAACCTTTTCCAGCACACCAACGGAGGTATCCGTTCACGAGCCCCAATGCAACTCCAAGCCGCTGAGCTAAACCACGCTGCGATATAGAGGCATCATCTTCAACAGCCTGCAAAATACCCAGAAGCATATCCTGATTTGGGAATGCCAGTTCTGTTGAGGTTATAGCCTTTTCTGACGTCTGGTTTACCATCAAATTTTCTATGGTTTTCAAAGTCCGAGCCTCATGTTCATTATATGAACGCAACTATATCCAGAAATTTCACAAGGTAAAGGAAAAAATGAATAGTAAAAGGGGGCTGTACCAGATAATCAATTTCTTAACTGAATATCTGGTACAGCCCCCTTTTATTAATTTATGTAAACTGCTTGTCGTCAGAGCTATTGGACAGCTTATGTATTATTTGTTTTTTAAACTGTTTATCAGTGATCTGATAAAAATAAACGTGATATGTTGCCAGAAATAAAAACATATGAGTTTATAATGAATGTTAGAATTTTAAAGCATGAGTTGATAAAGATTGCCCCTAAGTCAGTGCTTAGAGGCTACAAACTCTGGAAAATTATGAAAGTTCCCGCATATAGATCTCCTGATTTGCCGGAATCTATTTTTGAAAACTGTCGTGTTGTTTCTAATAGGGACAAGCTTTTGGAATTATTGCCAAGTGGCGGAAAAGTTGCCGAAATTGGTGTTGAGTATGGTCGGTTCTCAAAGAATATTATTCGCATCAATAGGCCTGTAGAATACTATGGCTTTGATATTGATTTCTCGAAAGTTGACCCTTCTGTCCAGACAAATGATGTGTGTCGCGTTACATTAAAAGAAGGCGACTCCCCTCAATTATTAAAAGAGTTCCCTGATGAATTCTTTGATTGGATATATATTGACGGGGACCATTCTTATGATGGTGTCAAGGCTGACATTGAGGCTGCAAAGCAAAAAGTGAAACGCGGGGGGTTTTTGGTATTCAATGATTTTGCACATATTGTATGGGCATCATACAGCACATTTGGGGTTCATTGCGCTGTAACAGAATTTCTTAAGAAAGATGAGTGGCCAGTAAGATACTGGGCTTACGAACAAAATGCACTCTATGACATAGTTGTTGAAAGGCCCAGAGGCGAATAAATATGCAAAGTGGGCTATGAGAATGGGCAACTCATTTATAGCGGGGGGCTCATGTCATTTGACGGACCAGATACCATTAAACGAAACTGCGGATATTTATCCCACAAAGCGTCATATTCTCCCACATCAACATGCCCAGCCCCCTTAAGATAAATAATAGAATCACATATTCGCAAATGTTCCAATCGATGCGTAATCATTATAACAGTCTTCCCAATTCCCTTAATACCCTGAAGTATTCTTTTCTCAGTTTGCTTATCCAAAGCACTCGTCGCCTCATCTAGAATAAGTATATTTGCATTCCGATAAAGCGCACGTGCCAAACTCAATCTTTGGCGCTGACCGCCACTTAATTTGTTCCCATTCTCACCAATAATATACGCAGTGTTATTAGGAAGTCCCGTCACAAATTCGTCCAGATCTACAATCTTTAAAACCATTTCCACTCTATCAAAATCAGGAGATTGTCCACCGCCAATCATACAAATATTTTGTAAGATTGTATCATTAAAAAGACACACATTCTGGGAAACATAGCTAAATCTCTCCTTCCAACCAAAGAAATTAGAACTATCTAGTATTGAGCTTGAACCATGAACGCGCCCTGAGGAGGGCTGTAAAAGCCCTAAACACAAATCTACCAATGTAGTTTTTCCTGCCCCTGTTCGTCCCACAACACCAACTATGCTGCCGCTCGGTATGCAAAGATTTACATCACTTAAGGCATTAGATGATGCCCCCTTGTAGCAAAAAGACACCTCAGAAAAATAAATATCTTCTTTTTCCTCTTCGTTAGCCCCTAGTGACTCCTTTGGAAAATTAGCTGGAAGATATGTCAACAAGGCAAACTCCTTAACCAAATGACTTAAGGTAGGAATTGTATATTTTATACGCGCAATTCCTGAGAAAACTTGCTGGATGTTGGGAAGTAACTTATAACCAGCAAATGCGTATGTTGATAATGCAGGTATAATTTCATTTATATTTGCTCCACTAGTTCCCAACACATACAACATTGCGGCTATAAGAATTGTAAAACCAACCGCCTCAACTAAATATGCAGGAGATTGGGCAATTGTATCCCTATAAGAAGAAAATTTGGATATTACCGAAGAGTTTTTTGCATAGCTATCAAGAAAATAGTTCTCATACCCATAAACTTTCGTTTCTTTTATTGCCATGAAAGCTTCTTTTACATCATTGAAGCGCACCTCAACAAGTTTGTGGCGCATCGCCCCCATCTCCTGAAGCTTGCTATGAAAGAAAAAATATATACCTAAATAAACTGCCAAGAAGGTGCCTCCCACCACAAATATAAGCATAGGATTTATGAAGAAAAGGAAAGTTACAATAGCTATAATTATACAAAGTTTGGCAAATGCCTGCATACCTGTCACTAAAATTCCAACAACAACAACACTCACTTCACTCAAAATATTTTTTGTGAGATCAGATGAGTTTCTTTGTAAAAAAAACTCATACGGCTGCAAAAGATATGTCTTAAATAGCCGTGTTGAGAGCGTATAGTCTTTTGCATACGTGAAATCATACAGACGATACATTGTGTATGATTTAAATAAACCTGAAACCCAAATTACTCCGATTAGTACAGCCCCATAAACATATAGAAATGTAGTGTATTCTTTGAAGCCCAACCAACTATAAACCACCTGAAGATACTTGCTTTGCCCCTCAACACCTGCGTTGAGAAGTAAAGACAAAAAAGGCGCAATCAGAGCTACGCCCATCAACTCAAGAAACGCCATAAGCACCACAAAGACAAGCAATATACTGGCTTCCTTAAGTTCCTGCCTTGTAAGTAACGACGTAATATCTTTAAGGAAGTTTTTCACGAACTATTTTTCCCTTCTGATATCTTTACGTATATGTGAGTCAACAAATGGTAGTATATTAGTACCAAAGATACCATCAATAACATTTAAGAGTGAGCCTGGACTAAGATTTGGTTTAAGGCGCAAAGCATCCCAATAATATGGTAGGGCATATCTTAGCCCTTCGTTTTCGACATAACATCTAGCTACATCCAGATTGATGCGACTTAAGCACTCTCGTCTTCTCTTTTCCGGCAGGGCTTTAATGGCTACATAAAATTTATCCAAAAATATATCAGCAGCCTTCTTCTGAATGTCGCCTTTCCGAAAATTTGGATTCTTTTCGTAGACAGCATAAGGTTTTGGAATAAGGTCAAGAGAGGCTATTTTTACAAATCTCAAAAGCCATTCCCAATCAACATACAGGGGAGTTTTTTCATCATACGGACCAACTCTGCTATATAACTCTCTTTTAAACATCAAAGTGCTTCCAGCAGAAATAGAAGCCCCCTTAACCAAAAGATTTTCAAATGTTAGTCCTCCAGATTTTGGCGGATATCCAGCAATGCTACGCTTGCCGTTTTTGTACAATCTATAGTGAAGCGTATAAACGCCCCCCACATCAGATGATGCATTTTCCATGTACGCAAGTTGCGCTTCTAGCTTTCCTGGCAACCACTGATCATCCGAATCCAAATAAGCAACATACTTACCTAATGACTCGCGTACACCAGTATTTCTAGCTCCTGCCTCACCTTTATTAACCTCGTGACGTATAAGACGAATACGAGATTCATTGACTGATAACACTTTCTCTACCGTATCATCCGTTGAGCAATCATCAACAACAATAATCTCGATATCATGAATCCCTTGAGCCTTGACACTCTCAATAGCTGGGATAATAAATTTTTCGCGATTATATGCAGGTATTACAACGCTGACTAGAGGCATAGCCATTCCTTAAACTGTTCTTCCATAAATTCATCGGGCCGCTTAAAGTATCTATCGAAATAATCCCTTGCAAGAACTAATTCTTCATCAAACAGTGGATATTTCTCTAATTCCTTCAATATGATAGCAATATCATCCGAAGTTTTCGCCACTCTCTTCAAATAGGGCATATGAAATAGTGGATCTCCATCCACGTCTTTTCCTAAAACTATATGCACAACGGGAACCCCTAAATAAGTTGACTCAAGAGCCGCGGTAGAGCTCACATAAATGCACGCATCATGGTTCAAAATATCACTATATAGATCTGGATTATTTGAAACCTTACTCATTTCATCTTCCCTTAATCCCATTCCCTCATAAGGAACAGCAGGGTGTGGCCTTAGAAAAACTGAGACGCCTGAATTCTTGCTGATAAATTCACGCAAGATATCCAATACACCGTTCTGGTGTTCATTTCCCTGCATTAGCACAAGAACACGCCGGACTTTCGACGGTGCAGCTATTTTAGGCTGGACATCGAATATTTTAGCTTGCCGTAAAGTATACCCGTCAATTAATACATCAGGGTTATATCCCCAGTCTCTTACAAGTTGCTCTGTGGCCTCACGCCCTGTGGTTATAACTTTAGATGGGAGGGGCCTCCCCGGAAAACTAGTTATTTTTATTTGATCATTTAGTACTGAAGAATGCTGAAATCCAACATCATATTGCCCCGATAAAGAACAAGCACTTTCCCACGTATTTCCTTCAAAGGGGTGAAGAATGCGGAGTTGCGGGTTTTGGAAAGAGATTTTTTTTATCATACTCTGATATAAAAGGGCCGATAAAACTTCGGACATATGGGATTGCGCCATGTCCTTAAACAACTGAACTCTATATTCTTTTGGGTAACGATATTTAAGGAAGCTATAAATAGCACTAAGAAGGCATTTTAAACCATCCCATTTTGTTAACAAATGACTGGGGCAATACACATTGCTTCCTAGCTCTTTGCGAGCATTATCTTCAATAGATTGTCTGAACTGATGCGTAACTTTTCCGATAACTATAACTTTACAATTTTCCCGTTCCAGACGAGATAAAAGGTTGCCGAAGAATACCTCGCTTATTTTCTTGCATTTACCTTGCGTAAATACAGTTGCCACGAGAAGATGCGCCTCAGGAGGGCTGTATTTTGAAAAGAATGGCAGTTCCATTATACAATAACGAAGGTAGCCTAATAGGGGTCTCAATCGGAAAGATCGCTTTTCTCCCAACAGGTGGTTATACAAGAATGTTTCTCGAAAATTCCCTGTTACAAGAGACGTGTACCAGAGCAATGCGTGCTTTCTATTAAGTGTATAGAAAGCCTCCCTTCTCTCCAAGAAAAGGTCTATAGGTGTGTGAAGCATTACACAATTCTTTCAAAACGGTTACTAAGTAATTCCCTCTAAATTAATAGAAGTTGGAAGCAGAAAGTTGATTTAATGCACTTTTTCTGTCAACCTGCTCAACCTCATGACTGAAGTGATACCACCGCTGCACATATTAGGGTGTTCATTATTCTAAGTCCATAGCCAAATCTATGCTGGTAAATCAGATTTTTTCTAGCAAATTGTGTGCTCTTCTTTATAGGAACTAAATATTTCTCGGCGAGTTTTTCAATCATGGTAATATTTAAAAAGGGACCTATATACTACTCCTATCATGGCATGGAGACAGAAGAAATGGCTTGCTTCTTTCTTATTACTCTCCAGATTTCAACTCTATCGAAAAGACCTTTAGCACCATTATAAATCCGTGAATCCGTACCATCAAACACATAATTCAGGACCTCATCAAGACTTCGCTATTTGTCCAACTTATCCTGACGGGTACAGTTGCTATCGAAGACATATGATAACTATAGAAGCACACAAGCGGATATGCAATTATGGAAGAAATATATATAAATTAAATGGCTAAATGACTACTTAGCCTGCGTAGCAATGATAGACACCCCTGATCGCACTTGCTTAAGCACCCCGTAAAGAATGTAGAAGACTAGATAGTATGGAATTATCAAAGCTGGCACTTGTAGGGCATCACGCATCAAACGTATGCGATTACGGGCTGCTTCAAATTTATTAAGCGTGCGCGAGCGGCTATGCACACGATAGGCGCCAAGATTTTCGTGAATGCACAAGCACAGATTACCATGTCGCAATATTTCACACCAAAAAATGAAGTCTTGAGCCCTACGAAAATCAGGAAATCTGGTACTCTTGACTTGTTCCCTGTCAATCATCGCACTCGAACAGCCGATATCATTGCATTTTAACAAACGGCCGAAGGTAAACACATGATCACGTGGAGTCACTTGACCAATGACATTCGCCCCATCATCGATAATATCATAATGGGTAGTGGATAGGGCTGCACCAGTTTGATCCATGGCTGCGATCTGACATTCAAGTTTGCTCTGCTTCCATATATCGTCGCAATCAAGAAAGGCGACATATCGACCACGAGCGGCATCAAGCCCGGCATTGCGCGCGGCTCCGGCTCCCATACTCGTCTTGTGGGTAATCGATTTAATGCGGGCATCCGCCTGCTTATATTCATTAATAATATTTTGTGATGAATCCGTTGACCCGTCATTGACAATGATTAGCTCCCAATCCTGAATCGTTTGATACTGGACACTTGCAATAGCTTGCTTTAGGTACGCCTCTCCATTAAAGCATGGCATAACAATAGTAACAGTAATTTCATGTGGATGAGACGCGAATGATTTTCTTGTCTGGTCTGCTCCGTGTCTATAAATAAAAGTTACAGCCCCAAGCAATGCAAATAGCGTTGTGGGTACCACAAGCCACCAGCCGTGAAAAAAAGATGTCAAAAATTGTCCCGCGGTAAAGTATGAGAAGAGGGACACCCCTGTCGCCATAATAATAACGCGTAAGTTATTTGGGTCTGTCATTATATGTCGATGTGCCTGCCAAATCGTTTTATACAATGCAAGAATTGAGAAAACTGTCAAAGACAGCAGACCAACAAATCCGGTTTCAAGCAAAATTTCGACTGTAATGTTATGTGGATGAAGCGTTGAGCTAAGTTTAACACCGGTAAAATCAAGATATCGAAACGCCTGAACTCCAATTCCAAACACAGGGTGATCCTGAAATTTATCCCAAGAAAACTGCCATATGTCGGTACGACCCGACCCTGTTGCTGCTCTCTCGCTCACAACACGTCGCATAAACTGCTTTTCACCAACAATGATAAAATAGGCGACGGTACCAATAATTCCAGCAAAAATATTTGCACCAACATACCGCGCAAGACTATGCCCCCAATGTTTTATTTGTCCCCACGGGAAATAAAAGGCGAAAATGCACGTCATAGCGATATAGGCTACAATACCACTTCTACCCCCGCACATGAAAGCAGTAGTGGCGCACAGACATAGCATCCCCCACTCATAAGGTGATTTTCGTGGTAACACCCGCAACAAAGCAAAAGGCATTATAATCGCCAGTAACGAGCTGATCTTTTGTATGGAATACGGGAGAGCGTTTCTGCCCTCGGCAATAACAAAAAACTTCCAGTGAAAGACATAACCCCATGCATAAAGCGAAACGATAAGCGCAAGCCAAAGGGCAATCATTGGCAGACGGGAGATACTGGCAACTCCCCACCGCCTGACTCCCAAGAACCAAATCGCTCCACCCAGAGCAATAGCCACAACTATCATCCACTTATGTCCGCTGATATCAGGCTTGATCCCGAAGAAAGAGGAAAAACCAAATGAAGCCAAAGTTATACAAGCAATCCAGAGCAATGGTTGGCGAAGAAGCTCCCCCACACTTTCAAATATTGCCGCTATTCCAACCTGCTTGGCAAAAATAGTTCCCTCGATCATAAAAAGCAGAGCTCCAAGCCAAAAAGCGATAACGGGGATAGCAATACCAAAAGAAGCACCAACAAGGGTCAGAAACAACAGAATAAGATAAAAAACGGCAAAATTGGACTGCTTTAACACTTTAACTTTCCACACTTTTCTGTTCAGAGATATTTCAATATAGCTATATAAAGCCAAACGAAGTTACAAGGCTAAACTTGCTTTCTATCGTTCTGTCGCAAAGATTAACGCGTGACCAAATCTCCTGTAAAAAAGGCCTTCCCACGATTTCTTTTTCAGGTCGTGATTGTCCAACGCTGATCCTCTTGCAAGCTGTGGCTGGTATATGCCATGTGCCCTGAGAGATCGGAATATTGAAGAGATGTGAGAGAGGGAGGATCTGAGACTTAATGTAAAGCCTAAACACCTAACACCGAAGGATATTACACTTTTTCTATCGCGCCGCAGATTCTCCCAACCGTTATTTTCTCGGGAATCCTGATTTTCCTGATTTTATCATGGTCTTTGTGGTCAAGCTGGCTGATCGGATTGATGGTCTTTCTGACCTGTATGGTGAGCTCTTTGAACAAGCACCTCGCCCCCACCGCCCATTAACACATTGTTTACCCTTTTTTTATGGCATTGATCTTCACTTTCCTATAAAATCAGCCATAGTTATATAAAATAAAAAAAAGGGTGTAAAAATGGCAAGCTTTTGGGAAGACCTGAAATCATCTTCATCCTATCGAGCTCTGGTCCGCGCTGCGGATGCTTCCCCTGCAAATTTTATCAACCGTTTGATGGATCAAACCCACGAGACCAAAGTCCTGAAAGATGGCATAGCCGAAGGAACTGCTTCGACGATCAGCTACGCACTCGGCCTTCCCCAGATGATTCATAGGTTTTATAAAGAACATACCGACGGTAAAAAATTCGAACAGGCTCCGGAAGATCAAAAATATTCTTCAGAATGGTTCAAAAGACAAATGATGGGCGAGTACGAGGATAATCTCGAAATCCTTGGCAAAAAGCGTCCTGAATTAAGAGCAGGTACGAATGACGGATATATCCACTTTGGAGGACAAATGGTTCCTCTGGTCGGGTCATTCTTTATCCCCGGGGGTCAGGCTTTGGGCGCTTCCAAAGTGGCACAGGTCATAGGTACTGTCGCCCCTAAAGCTGGAGTCATAGGTTTTGCCACAGAGACAGCCATTGAAGGCTACGAAATAACAGAAGATTATTTGGGCTTCGGGCAAACAATGTACAACAAAGTTGGTTTTGGTATCACAACAGACGCAGCCACTCAAACCGTTGCCGCACCAACTGAAGTACCAAAAATTTCATTTGGCACACCAGCGACCGAAGGGGCTGAAGCGAAGGCAAAGAAACCCAATGAAGACCGAGGACAGATCAAACTTGCGTCTCACGAGATTTCAGCACCAAAACAATCCACATCAACTATGCCTCAAACAGCAAAAATTCTGGGATTGGCTCTCGGGAATGACCTTATCGATTCGGAAAACCCCACCCAGTTCAGCAAAGACGGTGTTCACGCACTTCAAGAGCTTTTGACAGATAAAAAACTATACACGCATACAATTGATGACATCGCAGGCAAATACACCATGCAGGCCGCCGATAAAGCTATCAAGGACGCGATCAAGCCATCGAGTCTGACTGACGATTTGCGGACCCAATATGAAACCCGCATGAAGGATCTGGCAAAAGACTTGCGGGAACAACCCGCCAACCCGTACGGATATGACCCCCGGGTCATGGCCTTGCAGACCTGCGGCTATGCCCTAGGTTTATATAATAAGAGCATTGATGGTCTGGTAGGAGATTCAACCACAAAGGCGATCCATCTCATTGAAAACAAAGAGTTAAGTGAAACAAAACCGATTATGGCGACCCAGCAGAACGCGCCTGCCGCGCCTGCCCCAGTCGTATAGGGAATAAAAAGCGGTCATAGTTCTATAAAAGTTTGCAATATTCAATAGAGCTATGATAAAATGCAATTAACATATTAAAAATGGAGTGTGTGATGGGGCTGATCGAAAAATTTAAAACAGGTTATGAGGCTTTCAAAAACGCCGAGCGTATAGCGCACCAGCCAGCCGTTGATGCCGCTGTAGACGCAGCCAAGAGAAAACCCATTACAGACGCAAATGCCGTTGCAGATTATTTGGAAAGTGTGAAAAAAGGTGAACGCGGAGCAGAAAACTCTACAAGAGCCGCGGGTAACGGAGTCGGTAAGCCACCAACATCAGCTCCGCCTGTCGCCGCACCAATGACCCCCGGATTTGGTGGTGCCGTGGGTGGAATAATGGGGTTCGCCAATCATCTGCCCAATTGGATCAAAAAACCCCTTGTAGCAACAGCTTTAGGGTATGGTCTTTTTGTTGATAATCCATTCACTCCGGGAACGGAAGGGATGGCCATCCAGACAGGCAAGCAATTGTACGGGGTCGTAGAAGGCAAGCCACAGGCTGAGATTAAACAACAGGTCAGTCAGGCCAAGCAAAGCGAGCAATTGGTTAGTGCCCAACAAGGTTCGGTTGCCGTTGCACAAAAAGCGGGACGTGCATTTCTGACTGGAGAAACGCCGCACGTCAGCATAGATCAAGCAGCAACGAAATTTGGCTCATTAATTAAGTCCCAAATTTCCACCACAGCGGACAGCATCACAACCTACGAGACCAGATTCAAAAGCATTCTGCAGGAACAAATTGACCAGAATAAAGACTCTATGCTACAGCCAGCTGAAGGAAAAGGCTTGGCATCATCCCAGAGCTTTATTGGTCTGATTAATGAGTTGCCAATGGATGACAATCAAAAAGCATACGTAGCAAGCCAAACTCTTGCTATGAGCGGATACAAATAAGATATTTAGAAATCCAGTGTAAGACAGAAAAATTAAGAGAGGGCAAAAATGGCTAACGAACAAACAACACCGGCAGGTTCTGCAGCAGTTCAGGATCCAAATGGAATCGCCTTACAAGGCCTGATCCGCGGAATAAGTGAGCTCGACCCGACCTCACCAGATATTTCCGTCGAGATGATGCGTCTGTTTGAAGGATATTACAAACAGACCGGTAATATGCAACTTGCGGAGAATGTGAACAAGGTTCTCAAACTCGCGCAAGAAGGAAAATATGACCTTCGCAAAACTTTTGGTCAATCCGCTCAGGAGATCTGGAAGCTTGCAAGAACAACCGAGCAAGACCTTCAGAAAAAAGATCACAGTCAATATCAAGATCTCTACTACAGCACTCAACAACAAAGAATATCCGCAGAACTTGATGTTCAAACAATGATTATCAAAGGGGCAGCTAGCGGATACAAACTACTCGCTATGATAGGCTCAATTGTATCCGCGATCCCTGGGTTGGAAGAGATTGGCAAGAATTTGGTCGATACATCCATTCAAGCTTCCAAGGATCTGAAAGTGGATAAAATTGAAGAAGATGCCGTTCGTCAATCAGATCGTAACAATGCCAGAACACCAAAAATTGGTGAAGTCTCTGGTGCAGATGCTGCCAAGAAAGCAGAGGATCTGATCAGGAAGGTCATGGATGATGCAAAGATCGTCGGCGAATCGAGAACCTCACAGCGCGCAAGCGGAGGAACAAACCCGGATAAGGCAAGCACATTCAGTGCAAACGGCGTAGCCGCAACAGCCCCATCTGAAACAACACCTTCGGCTGCCGCAGAAAAACCTGCAATATGCAACACGACCTTTGGTAGTAAAATGCCAGAATGTCAGCCAAGTTAAGCGACTAATAACAATTCAACCCCCGCCATGGCGGGGGTTTTTCTTTTGCCTTATCTTTGCCAAATCCCTCCCGAAAAGTTTGCAAATTATGTCACGAATGTGGCATACTCTTTTCACGCGATGACATACGAAAATTTTACCGGCGATAAAAACAAACAGACCGGAATAGATGTTATCCAAACGGCAAGTGTGTATGTGTAATAGAGAATAAGGAGTGTGTGCGATGTCCCATCCCACAAAAAGTGTATACAACTCATTGCGAGATGAGGATGAGAAATCTTTGGTGCCTGCACCATTTGACGAAAAAGCAGAAATTGAAAATCTGCAAAAACGGCGCGTATTGTTTCTGAATGAGCTCAAAGAAATGCAGCAGCCAACACAAGAGCAGATAGAATTTGCACTGTCGATGTATAGAAATATCCTTAATCTCGAAGCATCCCGTCTGGCCGAGCTTCGCGAGCAAATCACGAAAAAGGTGGTAGATATCGAGAAAAACCAGACCGCCATAGAAGATCTATTGCAAAATCTGGATAACGAGCAGGATCGTCAGATCATGCAAGACGCCCTTGCCCACAATCAGGCCTTGATCGAAGATGAAAATAATAAGATCAAAACAACATCTCGCTTGAACCGCCTGATCGACCAGCAGATTTCCCGCGCCACGACAGAGGCCACCAAAAAAATCGAAGCGGCAGCATCGGCTCCCCCAACGACTGCCCCAACGGCTGCTCTCTCAGAACAACAGGAAAAAGCGCCTGAAAATCAGGAATTGAAACAGTTGCAAGACAAGCTGTTAAAAGAGGCTTTGCAAGCGCAAAGACTTACCTCGGCCACGGTGCAACAAATCTGGCAGAACAGTGATCCGCACCTTCTGGATAGCCGCCTGTCTGTTCCGATCGCAAGCGCAGCAAGAGAAATTAACGCACGTCTGGCCCAAGGGTTAAAGGATGAGACAACTTTACTGTTGATCGACCATCGCCGTTTGTTGATGAAATTTCAAAGTGAAGTCATGGCGAAGTTCGATTACTCCATCGAAGACCAGGCCGGCGCGGACGAAGAAACCGACGATCTCGCCGCCATAGTGAATTACAACCCGTTTAACTCGCAAGAACTGGAACAACGTGCGTTATATGCATGGGAAACTGCGCGCAAGTCAGAACCTGAATTTTTGAATAACTTCCTGATCCATTCCATCCTTGATGATCGGGACGAAGCCCTTGCATACCGCAAGGAGGCGCAAAGAACAGGCGACGACACAAGGCCCGTTGATGCCTTCCTTAAGAAAACCGGACAAGCCACGCAACTTGCCCACCAGCGAATCGTTGACGCAGGCCTAACCCCCAGAAGCAGATCCGTGATTGACGACATGTTTGAGGAGAAAACACTGGATGATTCTTCAGAAGAAATTTTGATGCCCCAGAAAACCATCGTTGAAAAAGTTGGGATTTTCTTTTCCGGACTGAAAAAGCAATTCAGTGAAGCCGCAAAAAATACTGTGGCCGCACTGACACCGAGAGTTCCCTCCGGATTCGCCACCGGCGCCGTCGCAAGCATGGCCAGCGTAGCCGCAATCAGTTTGTCGATGATGTTCAATACCGGAGCCAGCCAGACAGAATCTCCTATTCAAAAAATCGATGCCCCGACCACAACCTCTTCAATCGCAAAGAACACCGCAGCACCAAAAATGCACGGAGACTATACGCTTGAAGAGGCTCAAAATATTTTGAAAACATCGATTGCACAACCGGATCACAAAGCGCCGCACCAGATTGCACCCAAACAGCAAGCTGACACGTCCCAACCAGTCAGTGTGAGCTTTAAGGCCAAAACCAATCCGGAACAAAAACCCATAGTTTCTGTCTCTACAGAGCAAACAAGGTTCAGTTCCCAGACATACGAAGCGGCATGCAATGAAGTTCACGCCAACAATTCGGCCGCAGCAAAAACCTGTTATAAAATTGCGATGGATACACCAAGGGAATTCCTGTAACTAGAAAATAAAACAAAAACCAATCAGGTGTTTTCAAAGGTGAGTCATGAGTGAAAATGACAAAAAAACAGCAGAAACATACCTTTCTGCTGAGGCTGCAAGATTAAGATCATACAAAAATCTGTCAGAGCGAATTCTCCTGCTGGACGACCGTCAGCTTATGCTGAAACGTCTTCTGGCCATGAATAATCTCTTGAAAAAGGACGGTGGGAAATCTCGGGACTTTCTGGAATTCAGACTCGAGATTGCAAGGAAATATCTCGACGTAAGGAAGAGTCTCCAACACCCCCCCTCTATCACCCCAACACCTCAAAGAAATTTTTTTGGCCCAAAGAAACTGGTTCTTGCAAGTGCGATATTGACCTCAAGCTTTATCATGGCAACACTGGCCCCTACTTTATTGCCGGAAAAACCCTCCCCCTCCTCTACAAACCAGAATGTCATTCCACTAACAAAACTCACAAGGGTTATTCTGCCAGACCGAAGCGTCAAAACAGTTGATCTGACCAAAGATCAAAATATGCCTGATGAAAAAACAATCAGAGAAACATTCAATAGATCCATTCACCGTCTGCTAACAAAGACCGATGGCATGGGATATGGATTAAAAGCAGATGGCCGAAACGGTAGGATTAATTGTAGCCATTTTGTTGCCAAGGGGTTGCAATTCGCAAAAAGAGATTTAGACCACCATCTTGAAATCAATCTGGATTTGGAGGGCATGTCCACAACATCCTCAGGCATTTTCTGGACTTTTGCAAAATCCGGAAAATATCTGCAAGGTCAGGACATCAATACCGACACCATCAAGTCCGGAATGGTTCTGACCGTTGATTCTGGCCCCAAAGGGTATGATAAAGGCCGCCCCTTGGGTATTGACCATATTCTGATTACCTACCGCGATCAAAAAACCAATGTTTTGATGGTCGCCCAAAGCGAAACCGGTCGAGGCCCGCACGCCACACCTTTGGATGACTGGCTGGAAATCGCCCGAAAACGAAACTACAAATTATTTGCAACGGATCCCTTGACCAAAATCGCAGAAATCCAACCTGTTCCAGACCATGTTGTCGAGGCCTATCGCTACCCATTCCGGCACAAATCCCCCAACTGATAAGCATCCCCCAGCGGCCAGATGGCCAAAAATCCTATTGAAAAATAGCCCAAAACCCCCTATTGAAGGGGGTTATGAGCTCAGACCTGAAAAAACCATTAGAAAAAATCCGTAACTTTGCGATCATCGCCCATATTGACCATGGAAAATCAACCTTGGCCGACCGGCTGATCCAGTCCTGTGGTGGCTTGACCAGCAGAGAGATGAAAGAACAGGTGCTCGATAATATGGATATCGAGCGCGAACGCGGGATCACCATCAAAGCCCAGACAGTTCGCCTGATGTACACAGCCAATGACGGTGAAACCTATCAATATAATCTGATGGATACGCCCGGACATGTGGACTTTACTTATGAAGTGTCACGATCTTTGGCTTCTTGTGAAGGATCATTGCTGGTCGTTGACGCCACGCAAGGGGTCGAAGCCCAAACACTGGCCAATGTTTATCAGGCCATTGAAAACAATCACGAGATCATTCCGGTCATCAACAAGATTGATTTGCCAGCTGCAGACGTCGAGCGGGTCAAAGAACAAATCGAAGATGTGATTGGCATTGATGCATCAGACGCCATCTGTGTTTCAGGAAAATCCGGCCTCAACATTGATCAGCTTCTGGAAGCTATTCACCAGCGCCTGCCTGCCCCAAAAGGCAATCCGGACACCCCGACCAAAGCGTTACTGGTCGATTCATGGTATGACGCCTATCTGGGCGTGGTCATTCTGGTACGCGTTGTTGACGGATACCTGAGAAAAGGAATGAAAATCAGATTTATGGGGACTGGCGCCACCCGCGAGGTCGAACAGGTCGGTATTTTCACTCCCAAACATACTCTGGTCGATGCATTGGGCCCAGGCGAGATGGGATTTATTACCGCCGCCATCAAGGAAATTTCGGAAACCAAAGTCGGTGATACCATCACCGAAGAAAGACAAGCCGATAAAGTTAAACCCCTAGCAGGTTTCAAACCATCCATCCCGATGGTATTTTGTTCGCTGTTCCCGATTGACAGTTCGGAGTTTGAAAAGCTGCGCGACTGTCTGGGTAAACTGGCACTCAATGACGCGTCGCTCCATTACGAACAGGAAAGCTCCCAAGCCCTCGGTATGGGGTTCCGTTGCGGCTTTTTAGGCCTTCTTCATATGGAGATTATTCAAGAACGCCTTGACCGCGAATTTGACCTCGACCTGATTCCCACCGCGCCAAGTGTTGTGTATAAGCTCGACCTCACTGACGGCTCCAAAATGGAGATTTATAACCCTGTCGATATGCCAGCAGTCCAACGGATCAGTGAAGTTTATGAACCATGGATCAAGGCAACTATTCTAACCCCTGATGAATATCTCGGCGGCTTGTTAAAGTTGTGCGAAGAACGCCGTGGCAAGCAAGTCAATCTGTCTTATGTCGGGTCGCGTGCAATGCTTGAATATCGCCTGCCGCTCAACGAGATTGTCTTCGACTTTTATGACCGACTGAAATCCATCTCGCGCGGCTATGCCAGCTTTGATTACCATCTCGACACGTTCGAAGCGGGTGATCTGGTCAAAATGGAAGTCATGGTCAACCAAGAACCCGTTGACGCCCTGTCGATGATTGTCCACCGATCCCAAGCCGAACGGCGTGGTCGTCAGATTTGCGAACGCTTAAAAGAACTGATCCCGCGCCAGCTCTTCAAAATTGCCATTCAGGCCACCATTGGAGCGAAAATTATCGCCCGCGAAGATGTTTCGGCCATGCGCAAGGACGTCACCGCAAAATGTTATGGCGGAGACATATCCCGTAAGCGCAAGCTTCTCGACAAACAAAAAGAGGGCAAGAAGAAAATGCGCCAGTTCGGAAACGTCGAAATTCCTCAATCCGCCTTTATCGCAGCCCTCAAAATGGGCGATGAGAAATAGCTGGATTTATCGACCAAAGGATCTAATCTATCATCATGCTTATTTTCTTCGGACGCTGGCTCAAAGGCCTGATAGTAGGCTGGTTGATGGCCTTGATTTTCTTTCTGATTAAGCGCGCAATGAAACGTGCCTTCGGGAATGTTGCCGACTTCGACCAACAGGCCCAACAAACACGGCAGGCGCATCGTCCCCCACATTCCGCAGACATCATCGAAACACTTTGGGACGGCATGACCACATCCCAATTGATTGCCAGCTATGGCCAGCCGGATCAAAAATACCGTGATGGACAAGCCAGAGAAATCTGGACCTACACGCGCATGACAGGCCGAACAGACCCCACCGAAATCACCATAGAAAACGGCAGCGTTACCAAATGGCAAGCTGCCGCCTTCAAAGAAATTACGAATAAGAACTAAAGCCTATTCCTTGGTGTCTTCTTTAGAAGAACATGACCCGCCACCGCAGCAAACTTTGCCTTCTTCACCTGCGCACACAGTTGAAATATTCAACGGGCAATAAAGTGGACACCACCCCAAAGAAGCCGTTGCCAAAGGCACAAGACCAATCAGCCCGAGCCAACGCATGTCGCCTTCCAAGACAAACAATAACGACAACAGCGCCAATCCTGCAATGACACGGACAACACGGTCGATTTTTCCAATATTCTGTTTCATTTAATAAAGCTCCCAAATAAAAAACGTAAAAAACGGATAACATTCCTATACTCATCAATATGGCACAAAACAAAACTTTATCCAGAGCAAGATTGCTCTGGATAGCCATAAATAAAATAAAGTTGTTCAGGTTCTGCTAATATACCCTAGGGGGAAGAACCAAGGATATTCGTCAAGGAATCAAACATCCCGACGATATTGCCTCCGACTGAGTAAACGGCAGCAGAAATTGCCAGCGCAATTCCTGCTGCGATCAACCCGTATTCGACAGCCGTTGCCCCATCGTCCCTGGAGAACCACGAGCGAACAAAATCAGATATTCCGGACATTTTGACGCACCTATCCATTACAGATCAGTTTATCAAACCCATCTTTCTCTATTGTTAAAATTAGATAAAATGCAAAGAACCTAATCCACAATCTTATTCGAGGCATCCTTGGTTTGCTCAACCGCAGAGACCACATCATGAATGGCATCAATAATGCTGCTTAGGTTCGAACTCACATCGTTCACAGCCTGAGAAGCTCTTTGCATGTTCGAGGACATGTCTTGCGCCACAGCACTTTGCTCTTCAACAGCTCCAGCCACGACGGACACATAGCCGCGCGCCGAATCAATTGAATGGTTAATGGCTTGCAACCCGTTAGCCACAACAGACACAACTTTTTGAACATTGTTGATCTCGTCACCAATTCTCTTGGTTGCGTCGCCCACTTGTGAGGCCAGATTTTTAACCTCGCTTGCAACAACCGCAAAGCCCTTACCTGCTTCACCGGCACGCGCCGCCTCGATCGTCGCATTCAAGGACAAAAGATTAACCTGTTCAGCAATCTTCTGAATCAATCCGACAATCCCGTTCATCGCCTGTGCCGCATCAAGAAGCTTGACTGTCTCTTCTCCTGTTGTCACAACTTGCGCGTAGGCTTCATCTGTCGCCGCAGAAGATCTCGTCATATTCTGAGAAATCTCGACAACCGACGCATGAAGTTCCTCTGCGCCAGCCGCAACAGTTTGGACATTGGTCGCCGTCTGCGTTGCTCCACTGGATGCCGAAGACGATTGCATACTCACAGTATTAACCGCCTGTTCGATCTGAGACAAATACTGGTTCATACTTGATTTAATCGAACGAAGCTGGTCGATATTCTTGGTAATATCCGTTGCAAATTTGACAACTTTATAAACCTTGCCATCCGCATTCCTGATCGGGTTATAAGATGCCTCGATCCAGACTTCCCGTCCACCTTTCCCCAGACGCATATACTGGGCGGCTTGGAACTGACCTGCACGCAAATCATCCCAGAATTTCTTGTATTCAGGACTATTCCGGTAATTCGCTTCGACAAACATACTGTGATGTTTACCTTTGATCTCTGGCAGACTATACCCCAGCGCATTCAGGAAATTCGCATTCGCCGTAATAATGGTGCCATCCAGTTCGAACTCGATTACAGCTTGCGATTTATCAACGGCAGCCAATTTCCCTGACATCTCGTAATATTCACTGGTGCGATCTGTCACATCGGTTGCAAATTTTACAACCTTATAAAGACGACCTTTATCATCAAAAACAGGGTTGTAAGACGCCTCAATCCAGGTTTCTTTGCCACCCTTGCCGATGCGCTTGAACTGTGCTGCCTGAAATTTCCCCGCACGCAAATCGTCCCAGAATTTTTTATATTCCGAACTATCGCGAAAAGAAGCCTCAACAAATATACTATGATGCTTACCCTGAACTTCCGAGAGGTCATACCCCATCGCTTTCAGGAAATTTTCATTCGCCGTAATAATAGTGCCATCAGGCTCAAATTCGATAACAGCCTGAGATTTTTCAAGCGCTTTATATTTCGCAGCAATATCGGAAAGCGCTGTGGATGACTTAAAAAACATGAATAACTCCCTTTTCATGGTTTAAAAAAATCAGGCTACTTTACGCAACGCTACCATAAAGTTTTCCATCTTGTTCAGTAACGCCTGAACATCAGCCACCGTCCTTGTAGAAAGAGTATCGGTAAGACCTGTTACTTGGCCTGCAGCCGTATTAACGGCACCAATTTCTTGCTCCAAATCTTTCATACTTGCAGAAACAAATGTGGTTCCTTCTGAGGCTCTTTGTGCACTAGCAGCAATCTCACGAGACGCAGCACTTTGTTCTTCTACGGCAGCAGAAATATTTGCAGTATAGTGATTGATCTCTTCAATCACATGAATAATTGCCTCAAATGTCTTTGCAGAAATTTCCGTAGCATCCTGAATTTCCATGATTTGCGTACGGATATCGTTTGTTGCCTGAGTGGTTTGCTCTGCTAGAGTCTTAACTTCATTGGCAACAACAGCAAAGCCCTTTCCTGCCTCACCTGCCCGTGCAGCTTCAATGGTCGCATTCAATGCCAATAGATTTGTTTGCTTAGCAATATCATCAATCAACAAAACAACTTGTCCGATCTTTTGCGCTGTTTCCACCATCTCAACAACGGTCCCACGCGCGGCTTGCGCCTCAGAGGAAGCCTGCATCGCAATCTGGGAGGCTTTATTCACCTGTTGGCTAATTTCAGCAATCGACATCGACATCTCTTCCGAAGCTGCAGATATCGTGTCCACGGACATTGCCATTTCACCCGCGCCACTTGTCGCCATAGATGTTTTCTGATTGGCGAGACGAACAGTATTATCCATGCTGCTTGCAGTCATTTTCAAAGCTTCGACTGAATCCGTGACATCAGCGACGACACGCGTCAACGACTGATCAATATCATTAGCGACAGTATTAAAGTTGCCCATTTTCTCGCCAACATTTGCCAAAGCTTTGTTAATCACCAAGCTTCCTTGAGCAAGTGCGCCGCGCATTCCGTTTGGCAAAATCTTGCGGTAATATTTATTCTCGCTGACCGCCTGCATACAAGCCATCGCTTCACGAACAAACGCATCCATATAATCAATCATATCGTTAATGGAATACAAGAAGGCGCCGACCTCTCCTTTTTCACGAATATTCATGATCCGAACAGAGAAGTCCCCCTGTGCAAGTTGAATGCAAGTTGCATGAGCCTCTTTAAGTGCGGCTTGTGTTTTATGCACCATAACATATGACATCAAGCTCACAGCAACGCCCACAATAAGAATCATCGCATCGAAAGACATCAAACCTTTCTGTCTTGAAACCAAAACAAAAACAACGATAAGAAGAGCCGCAAGAAATCCTGACAAAAATTTAGCTTTGGAGAGCGAAGACAAATTCATCATAAGATGAGCCTTTCTGTTTTAACAATGCATTCAAATGATCGTAAGACGCGTTCATTCCCTCTTTGCTATTGGAATGACTATCCTCGATCTTCAATAATTGTTTATAGACAGGAGAGATAACCTCATCCAGAACCCGGCGATCAGGAACTCGGCGGTTGGAGTGGTACCCATTAGCATTTCCCGACCCATCATAGCTGGGGGTCACATGTGCCAGAACCCAATAATGATCCCCATTTGATGCGCGATTAATAACATAGGCAAAAATCTCGTGGCCTGCAGAAATCCGTTCCCACAGAAGCTTAAAGATACTGCGTGGCATATCAGGATGGCGTAGAATGCTGTGCGGTGCGCCGATCAATCCCTTTTCTTCAAAGATCCCAACGCGCATAAAAGTTCGATTGGCATAAAGGATGTGCCCCTTCATGTCAGTTTTACTGACAATGATTTCGTCATTGCCAAAAAAGCGTTCATTTCCAGATAAGTTTGATTTAGACATGTATCACCTCAAAAGTCTCACAAAATGGCCGAACGCAGAAAAACATCAACCCGGAAAGAGTTAACCCAGAAGTAAGACTGGCCTGGCACCGAAAATCCGGTATTATTATATTTATGCTTCAGGCCCCTTTGAGGAACATAAACGACACGTATATAATAACAGGACGACTTTAACAGACTTTTAAGATGCTAACAAGGACACCAACACCTATGCCTTTGTATTCAAAACATTTTTTCTGGATTTTGCCTTTGTGCATTGCGGCACATATTATATTAGCATCCGCTGTGAATGCTCAAGTGTTGCCCGAATTAAACAAAAATGTTGCAGGCATGAAAAAAATGGTTATTACACCAACCGATAACGCAACAAAAGATCAAACTGCCGAAACCACCCTTTCCATAGAAGTCGAAAAGGATACAACCGAAAAGCTAGAGCAACCCGATCCATACCCTCCTTTGGATGCAAAAGAGACCCTCATCAAGGCTGAAGAATTGAAGACATGGGAGAATTTGTCGCTGGCCGCCACAACACAAAATAAAACAGATGCCAACAAGTTGGTTTCAGAAATAGAATCACACCGCGATATCATTTCACCACAAGGATTGTTTCTCGCGGCAAAAGCTTTGTCAGACGTAGGAGAGATGGAACAAGCCGCCATCTATCTGTTTGTGGCACAGCTTCGTTTGGACTTCGACAAGGCAAGATGGCCAGAATCTGTCCCCACACACATAAAAAATATGGCTGATATCAATGCAAAAAAATCGGCGGATCAAGCTCTGCCAACCGCAACAACGAGTCAAACAATCAACCCGCATTCCTACACAGAGACTCTTTCCGCAAGTATAAGTCCGCCGATTTTCCAATGGGTCATCAAAGATCCCACACGGTTTCAAACCTTGCTGGATCAAGCCAGAAAATGGGATATGGCCACCGCCTATCGCTACAAACCAGGTTATGAAACAAAAGACATGGTGCCTTTCGAACAATGGGAAGACGTATTGAGCAAGACCAGAGAAAATTATTTCAACCGTATGGGTGGATTGCAAGAAGCCTTGGCAAAATACGCAACGCCCAAATATGTCACGACGAAATAGACGAAATAAATGTCAGGAAGATTGCGAGAGAGTTTTGATGTCGCGTTCAACATGGTGAAATTCCCTGTTAAGGCGCATACATAAAGACACGTCACACATCCCGTCTTCGGCTTTTTTCTGAAGCTCGGCAGCAAGATCACCCAGAGCCATCGCACCAGCAGAGCGCGCCGCCCCTTTCAACGAATGGGCATGATCGCGCAGCGCGGCAGCCTGTCCAGCACGACAAGTGGTCTCGATCTTCTCGACCAAAGGACGCATCATGCCCGGAAAGCGCGCCAGCATATCTATTGCACTGGCATCGAGTTCCCCCATCTGTTCGCTCAGAACGCCCATATCCAGAGAAAAATAGTCCAGATCAGCATCATCCTGACCTTCCTTCAAAACGCGATCATATAATTGTTTGCGCTCGAAAGATTGAAAATTTTCCGGAAGCTTGTTCTGAGAGTCTTTGTCAATCGGAACCCCCCAGCGGATAAATAATTGACGAAGCGCTCCCAGTGAAATGGGTTTGAGCAAACATTCATCAAAGCCAAGCGGCATATATGTTTGATAACCAGACATCTGGATATCGGCAGTCAATAAAATGACTGGCAGATGGACATGGTCACTTTCCTGTTCTCTGATTTCACGGATCAACCCATAGCCATCCATACGCGGCATATGCAGATCACTCAACACCAGATGATAGGTCTGATTTTTCATTTTCTCCAACGCCTCAATGCCATTCTCGGCAAAATCGGCATCCACTCCGAGTAATTCAAACTGACGACGAAACATCTCGAGAACCGATTCTGTATCCTCGACCACCAGAACTTTTCCACTGCTGTCCTTACGCTCCGGAAATTGCCGCGCTGCCACTTGTGCAATGGCATTGCCCAGCCCGCGCCGACTGGCAGGTTTTTCCAGATAAATCGCGCCCAAGGATTGTAGAGATTGCCGCATTCCTGCATCATCGCGTGCGGTGTACATGACCAATCCCGTCCTCGGCCAACGCTCGGATACATAGCGGATCACATCAAGTCCGGTCAGGCCATCGGTTAAACTCTGGTCACTCATCACCACATCAAATGGACGGAACGCCAGAATGGATTTAGCGTCATTAGAAGATTTACAATTCTCAACTTTTGCTCCCATGGACGAGAGTGTCGATACAATTTCGCGCGCCGCCTGCGGATGATCCTCGACAGAAAGAATTGTTAGGCCCACCAGATCAGGCAAAGGCTCTCCCAATAAATCCTCTTCCGCTTCACTCACCGGAATTTCAAACCAGAACACAGTCCCCTGACCCGGTTGACTGGAGACGCCTATTTTACCCCCCATCAATTCAACCAGTTTTCGCGAAATGGATAACCCCAACCCTGTCCCTCCATATTCGCGTGACGTGGAATTATCCGCTTGTGAAAAGGGACGGAATAATTTTTTAATTGCACTCTCATTCATCCCGATGCCGGTATCAATCACCTCAAAACGTAATTGCAAGGGCATTTTGGAACAAACAGAAACCTTAATCGTCACACTCCCCTGAGCCGTAAATTTTACAGCATTTCCCACCAGATTAATCAGAATTTGGCGCAACCTCTTGGGGTCGCCCATGACAACGCGCGGCACATCTGACAAAACATCATCAAGCAACACAACATCTTTTTGAGAAACTTTAGGCTCCAAAGCCTCGAGTACCCCGCGCACCAGAGTCCGCACAGGCACCTCGAACCGGTCAAGAACCATTTTATCGGCGTCAATCTTTGCCACGTCCAGAATATCATCAAGTATTTCCAATACACCAGAAGCCGACATCATTGCCTGATCAATCATGTCTTTCATGCGGTTAGTCGGCTGTTCCAACAGCATCAGTTCGAGAAAGCCAAATACGGATTGCATTGGCGTTCTGAGCTCATGGCTCATCGTCGCCAATAAATTGGACTTCATTTCGACGATATCGTCTGCTTTTTCTTCTTTTTTAGTCTCAACCATGATGTAAACTTGTTCCGGATCTTGAAAAAAAACTCAAGGCACTCTATCACAAAAGGGTTAATGGATTTTTCCTGAATCAAAAGCTATAGAGAGTTATTATGTCATATAAAGTTGCCGTCGTCGGAGCCAGTGGAAATGTTGGTCGTGAAATGTTGCAAATCCTCCAGGAGCGCGACTTTCCAATATCTACGATCCATGCTCTGGCCTCCAGCCGCTCGGCTGGTCAGGGTGTCGCCTTTGGTGAAAAAGATCTCATCATCGAAGACCTTGCCAAGTTCGATTTTGCCGGAACTGATATTGTTCTCTCTTCAGCCGGAGCAAAAATTTCCGCAGAATTTGCGCCACGCGCGACGGCGGCAGGGGCGGTGGTCATTGACAACACGTCCCATTTCCGCACCGACCCAGATGTGCCTTTGGTGGTACCGGAAGTAAACCCGCACGCCATTGCAGATTATAAAAAGAAAGGGATCATTGCCAACCCGAACTGTTCGACCATTCAAATGGTTGTGGCCCTCAAACCACTGCATGACGCCGCAAAAATAAAACGGGTCGTTGTATCAACCTACCAATCCGTTTCAGGTGCAGGAAAAGAAGCCATGGACGAACTGTTCAACCAGACCCGCGCCATCTTTATGAACGGCTCACCAACTCCCGTACAATTCAAAAAGCAGATTGCCTTCAACGCCATTCCACAAATTGATGTTTTTATGGATGACCGTCGCACCAAGGAAGAATGGAAGATGGATGTTGAAACAAAGAAAATCCTTGACCCGAAAATCAAGGTTTGCGCCAACTGCGTCCGCATTCCTGCCTTTATCGGTCACGCCGAAATGATCAACGTTGAATTTGAACGCGAACTTTCAGCCCTCCAAGCCCTGTCAATTTTACAAAAAGCCAAAGGCATTACAGTCATCGACCTTGAAGCAGAAATGGAATTTGTAACTCCCGTTGAAATCCAAGGCGAGGACAATGTCTTTATTTCCCGTATGCGGGATGACCCCACCGTCGATTACGGTATCAATTTCTGGTGCGTAGCAGACAACCTCCGCAAAGGTGCAGCCCTCAACGCTGTCCAAATCGCCGAACTCCTGATCCGCGATTATTTGAAGAAATAGGTCATCCATGTCTGCAGGATTTCTAGCCCTACTCGATGACGTAGCCACCATCATGTCAAAGGCCGCGGCAGGTCTGGATGACGTCGCCACCATGGCAGGGGTCGGCGCCAGAGGAGCCAGCGCCGTGGTCATTGATGACATTCCGGTCAACGCCCAAGCCGTCACCGAATTTGAAATCGACGCCAAACGCGAAGTGCCGATTGTCAGGGCGATTGAAAGAGGCTCACTCATTAACAAATCAATTGCCATCCCCCTCGCGATGGTTGTCAACAGCTTTGCGCCTTTCCTTCTCACACCGATTCTGGCTTTGGGTGGAGCATATCTCGGCTTTGAAGGCGCAGAAAAAGTAATTCACGCCGTACTCGCCAAGCTGGGCAAACATCATGAAGACAAAGAAAATGGCGCCACTACTGTGGCCAAAACTCAGGAAGAATTTGAAACCCAATTGGTCAAAGGAGCCATCCGTACCGATCTGGTGATGTCGATTGAAATTATTTTCATTGCTCTCGCCAGCATCAACGACCTGATGCCTGATTCCCATTGGGGTATGATGCTGATTACCCTGATCATCATCGGATATCTGATTACCAAAATCATCTACGGACTGGTTTTGGGGTTATTACGGCTCGATGATCTGGCTCTCCACCTGACCGTGACCGCCAAAGAAAATAGAGCCGGAGCGTATAAAAAACGTCTGGCGGTATGGATTATCCGTTTATCACCCCCATTGATGAAAACCATGTCGGTCGTCGGCGCCGCTGCGATGTTGTTTATCAGTGGTGAATTACTAAGCAAACAATTCACCTTCATTTCCGATTCAGTCCACCACATCACCCCCGAGTTTATCAGTGGGCCATTTCATTTTCTGGCTTACTCGGTTGTGGGGCTGACAGTTGGAGCGGTTCTGATTGGCACGATGAAACTGGCACAACGGGCAATGAAAGACCCGATGCCAGGAGGAGGCTGACATCGGGCTTCAATATGGTCGGTCTATGGTGTCTTGGTATAAGGTGTTGAACCACCCTATATTTTCATAATCTCATATGATTGTGGCAAAATTTTGGTCGATGATTGCCTTAATTAAGATTTTTCTGCCTTTTTTATCAGGAAATACCTATATAAAAAAATGCCCGATGTCAGGGGGGCTAACATCGGGCTTCAGTGATGGTCGGTCTATGGTGTCTTGGGTTAAGGTCTTTCTAGCTGAAACTATTCGGTCCTTATATTTCTATAATCCCATGACTTGCCCTCTCGATCAAGTGCTAAATTCAAAATTATGCTTATGCGTCAATGACTTATACAAATGGCTATACCACAATTTATACCCTATACTTTTGGCACAGATCCCATATCCTTCTTGCTCGAAATCCACTCATAATCTTTACGCTTTTTTATTAAATTAGGAAGAAGATGGGGAACCCTGACCATGTCGGGCACTTTGTTTATTTTCAACGCACTACAAACAACATTCATGTCTTTTGAGGTTCCACTATGACACGCGCTGGCCACGATACGCTTCAAACCCGTAAAACACTGACAATCGACGGGAAATCCTACGATTACTTCTCTTTGAAAGACGCACAGGCCAAAATCGGTGATCTCTCGACCCTGCCTTTCTCTCTCAAGGTTTTATTCGAGAATCTCTTGCGCTTTGAAGATGGCCGCTCGGTTCATGTTGAACATATCGAATCCCTGAAAGAATGGCTGCAAAAACGCACCTCGTCTCAGGAGATCGCTTACCGCCCCGCGCGCGTTCTAATGCAGGATTTCACAGGCGTTCCCGCTGTGGTGGATTTGGCCGCCATGCGTGAAGCCATGGGCGATCTGGGCGGAAACCGTCAAAAAATTAACCCGCTGACTGCTGTTGATCTGGTCATTGACCACTCGGTGATGGTGGATGCTTTCGGTGGAGCAGACTCGTTCAAGAAGAACGTCGATATCGAATTTGAACGCAACGGAGAACGTTATGCCTTCTTGCGTTGGGGACAAACAGCCTTCAAAAATTTTCGTGTCGTACCACCCGGAACCGGTATCTGCCATCAGGTCAATCTGGAATATCTGGCACAAACTGTCTGGGTTGAAGAAGACGAAGATAAAGCAGGCACGATGCTTGCCTATCCGGATACATTGGTTGGAACCGACTCTCACACCACCATGGTCAATGGTCTGGGTGTCCTCGGATGGGGTGTCGGCGGAATTGAAGCCGAAGCCGCCATGCTCGGACAACCTGTTTCTATGCTGATCCCTGAAGTCATCGGATTCAAACTCACCGGACAAATGAAAGAAGGCAACACGGCAACCGATCTGGTTCTCACCGTGACACAGATGCTGCGTGCCAAAGGTGTGGTGAATAAATTCGTTGAATTCTATGGCCCCGGCCTTGATAACCTTTCTCTCGCTGACCGTGCCACCATTGCCAACATGGCGCCTGAATATGGCGCAACATGCGGCTTTTTCCCGATTGATGCAGAGACCATCCGGTATATGAACTTTACAGGTCGTGACCCGCACCGCGTAAAACTGGTCGAGGCTTACGCCAAGGAACAAGGTATGTGGCGCGATTCTGGCACGCCTGATCCGGTCTTCACCGATACATTGGAACTTAACCTGAATGATGTGGAACCGTCTCTGGCGGGCCCTAAACGTCCACAAGACCGTGTGCCATTGTCAAAAATGCCTGAATCAATAAAATCAATCGTGCCTGAACGTCGATCAATTCCGGTTGATGGCGCAGATTATACTCTGGATGATGGTGCAGTCGTTATTGCAGCGATCACGTCTTGCACCAATACCTCGAACCCGTCTGTACTGGTCGCGGCAGGCCTTGTGGCCCGCAAGGCACTGGCCAAAGGACTAACCGTCAAGCCATGGGTCAAAACATCTCTGGCTCCCGGCTCGCAAGTTGTCACCGACTATCTGAACAAGGCCGGCTTACAAGCCGACCTCGACAAGCTCGGATTTAATCTGGTCGGATATGGATGCACCACCTGTATCGGAAACTCCGGCCCTCTGCCAGCACCGATCGCCAAGGCTGTCGAAACCGGTGATTTAACCGTATCGGCCGTTCTCTCTGGCAACAGGAATTTCGAAGGTCGTGTCTCTCCACATGTCAAAGCCAACTATCTGGCCTCCCCTCCTTTGGTTGTCGCATACGCTTTGGCTGGAAATACCCATCTTGATCTGCTGAACGAACCTTTGGGAACCGGAAGTGATGGACAACCTGTCTATCTGAAAGACATCTGGCCAACCAATAAGGAAATCCGTGAAATGGTTGAAAGCTGCCTGACATCGGACATGTTCAAATCCCGCTATGCCGATGTCTTCAAAGGCCCCGAGCAATGGCAAGCCATTAGTGCAGATGGCGCAGGTGAAGTCTATGATTGGGATGCCAAATCAACCTACGTTGCCAACCCGCCATATTTCCATGGCATGTCGAAAACATCCGGAATCATCTCGGATATTAAAAACGCAAATATCCTCGCCCTATTTGGCGACTCCATCACCACAGACCATATTTCCCCTGCCGGAAACATCAAGAAAGATTCTCCTGCCGGAAAATATCTGATGGAACACGGTGTCGAAGTCGCTGACTTCAACTCCTACGGCGCACGTCGTGGAAACCATGAAGTCATGATGCGCGGAACCTTTGCCAATATTCGCATTAAAAACGAGATGCTCGATGGCGTCGAAGGCGGCCTGACCAAATATATTCCAACCGGCGAACAGATGCCAATCTATGACGCCGCGATGAAATATAAAGAAACCGACACGCCGCTTGTAGTCTTTGCCGGTAAAGAATATGGCACCGGATCATCCCGTGACTGGGCAGCAAAAGGAACTATTCTTTTAGGTGTAAAGGCCGTCATTGCCGAAAGTTTCGAACGCATCCACCGGTCTAATCTCGTCGGGATGGGTGTTCTGCCTTTGGTCTTCAAAGATGGCATGACTCGTCAGGATCTCAAACTCACAGGAAATGAAACCATCAGCATCACCGGAATCGAAAACGGTATCATGCCACATATGGATGTTAATCTGACATTGACTCGTAGAAACGGATCAACCGAAACTGTCAAATTAATGTGCCGCATTGATACCCTTGATGAAGTGGAATATTACAAAAACGGTGGTGTTCTGAATTACGTTTTAAGAGGTCTCGCCTCATAGAATTTTTACTTCCGAAAGATAAAAGAAAGCCTTCATAAGAAGGCTTTTTTATTTTATGCCGAGTTCCGAAGATTCAATCAAATGATGCTGGAACTCTGCGGATTCCTTTGCAATCGCTGCAAAATCAGGGCGTTCGGGACGAAAGCGCACATCCAACATATTCTCAAAACCATTAATTTCGGTGGAAATTTCTTCCAATCGTTTCCGCGCAGAAATATTCTCGAATGCTTCAGGAGAATTATTGCTGTTGGCCTTCCCCATTGCGATCAATTCATTATTCATCCCCAACCGCACCGAAATCTGGATCCCTTCCAGAAAGGCCGCACTGACATTCAGGCATTGTACAGGAGACACTCCAAAATCCGAAGATTTCCGTTCGGCGACAAAATTGAATGTTGTGTTTTTATAAGGATTGCGGAGGATCAGACCACACCGTCCAATCTCGTCATTCACATGCGCGACCATACCGATATTCGAATTGTGGGAAATTGAAACAGACCGTCCCATTTTTTTGAACGTGTCTTCGGCGATTAAAACCGCACCATCATAATTCCCCGGATTTTTGGAATCGCATTTTTCAATAACATCGAGAAACGGGTGATAGCTTCCTTCCGAAAACACCACCTTTGAATTATTATACAAGCAGATCCACGGCTTATCAGAATATTTTTCATCATGTGATGTCCGAGTCATATCCCAGCCATCCTTGAAATTAAAAGGAACCTGCCGCGCCATGATCGGCCCCGATCTTTGATAGGTCTGGATAATCTGGGCCGCCATCCGTATCGCAGAGTGCATAACTCTCGCCCGTACGATAAACGTTTCGACCACATCCCCGTTGGGATGCCGCAACGGAACAACCAGCCTGTTGCTCATCGCAATCAGAGTTTCGGCAGAGGTCGCATCATGGGGATCAAGATCCCTGATTACAAAGCGCTCCCGCAACAAAGTTGTGTTTAATTCCACGCCGAATTTCTCGTATAAGCTGTTTTCCGGATTTGATTATACCCCAGAGAACAAAAAGTGAGAAACCAAAAGATGAGAGGATAAAAAAACAAGAACGGGGTCGCCAATAGCGAACCCGTCCTGTTTACTTGAACTTTCACACATCCCCCCTGAAAAACTCCGCTGTCCCCTATGGAAATCATTTCCCTGATATCCTGTGGAACAAACCCGTTTGTCCAGACCGTCAGAGACGATGGAAGAAAAACCTTTTAATGCCTTTTTTGTGTCTGTCTGGCTACGGTCTTCAATCGCGTCTCTGAACGTCCTTTGATCCTAGCAAGCCAACCTCAATACAGATTTAACATTCCCTAAAATTTGAGATAAATCCGGACAATATATATTAGGCACTACGGGCAGTCGGGCGTGTCCACGTGGACAGCAGTTGATTTCAGAACAATCCAATAGCGGAAACAGATGTTACCGCTCGCACAGCTTCGCTCCGACGACGATCCGGGCGTCACATCACTGGTAATATTCAAGCTGCCAGCTGAACGCTGGTCAATCACTTCGGCCTCACATTGAGAGTATTTGTCATTCAAACGGGCAAAGGCCGTCTCGATATAAGAGTCGGTTTTATCGGTTGAAATCGTAATCGCAACCCCGTCAGCCCCATTATAATATTCCCAGTCATTAAACATCTGCGGTGCAGGAGGAAGAAATTTCCCTGAAGTTCCTCCGAACATACGGGCATGATCCTGATTATTACTGCCCGTCCCTCCCGGATTGCCCGGACAACGTATATATTTGGCACTATCATCCGGATCAGTGAGCGGATCCGCCGACTGGGAATCAAAATATGGATCACTCGGGTTAATTGGATAAGGCGCATTTTTCTGCTCAGCAGACGTCAATTCGGAATCCTGATCGGGGTGAGTGAGAACACATTCTGAAATCGCCGAGGTAATAAACCCGATCTGCCCATCCAGTTCCGTATAGATATTGGTTGCATTCTGGCTTTGGGATTGTTGACCTGCAGGCTCCATCAAACTGACGGTCAGGGCGGCAAGCAACGCCACCGCCACCAGAATATAAATCAAGGCACTGCCCCGCTCGCAAGCTCTACATCTTACTGGAGTTTTCATTTGCCCTTGTCCTTTTCTATCCCTTTTATTAGGTGAAAAAAGCCCGGACTCACTCCGGGCTCTCCTCAAAATTCTCTTTAGCCATTTAAGGAACGGCCCTGATTACCGCTCAACCAGAACAGCGTAATAGATATATGCCGTACCAACCCTGAAACATCCTTGTGGCTGACCTACCAATTCTGTGGCCGTTGCACCGATAGTTCCACCCGCATCAATCGCGATACGGTCATCAGCAGCTCCATATGTAGAATCCTGATTATTTGCATAATCTATACTAACCTCGGCATTTGTAAAGGTTGTCGCCAATCCGAGCTGGGAATGAATTTTTTCACAAATAGCTTTTTTAGTATTCGGTAAAAACGCAATCGTGTCTGCTGTCACATCTGTTGGGCCTGTGCCGTCTGTCTGTCCGATATCTTCAATCTGGTTGTTACTATTGAACACCCAAGCTTGAGGAGATGCAGTTACAACACTGTCAGGTGCCAAGGCATACACCGCACCACCACCGGTCGGATAAAACACGTTGGCAGATTGAAGGGCTACTGTGGTCAAATTGGTAGAAAACAACGAAGGATCATCAAACGAGAGTTCGTAAGGTGTAATAGAGTTACTGATAATCATTCGGGTAATTGAAGTTTTAAGCGAAGCAGGATACTGGGTGATCTGCGAAGAGTTCACAAGGTTGGTTTCGCTACTGGCGTCCCCCCCACCGGAACGGGTGGATTGAGTGACCGCATAAGAGAGCGCAGCAAAAAGAGCCACGGCGATCAGGATCAGGAACAACACGTTCCCCGAATCACTCCGCGCCTTCGGCTTGCGGGACTCAGTCGCAGTTTCCAAGGAAGTTGTTATCATATCTCTACTCCAATTCTGGCTTTTACTAGGTTACATGGTACTCGAGCTTGACGGTTTGTCAATCTCAAGCTTCTGGATTTTTACAGTCGCGCTCAAAGCATTCTGCTTGCACTCACGACCGATACAAAGATCTTCTATACTGGTTTGCCAACCTGACCCACCATTTACGACATGTCCCATGGCCTCACGAAACTGGCCATAAGAGCCCGTCGTTTTGGATTGGATCATAATCGAGCTGCCCTTGGCCGTAAAGGTCAGACCCGGATACAACGTCTTGAAATTGTTAAGAATGTCTTTGAGCTCACCCGCCGCAACGGGGGTTTTTGATATCACAGGAACCATCGGCACCAAGGCTTCACTTTGTAACAATTCCGCGCGAAGTTCTGTCAAATTCTGCATTTGCATGACGGTAAACAAGCCCAGAGCCGCCACCATCAACCAAGCGATTCCAGCCGCGATCAAAGCGCTCTGACCCGCATTTTGTGGCAGTTTTTCAAGGAATGCGTTCAGATCCCCGCTTGCCTGAGGATTAAAATATTTCTGAAACGATCTAAAGTCAAAAGACCCAACTGCCAAAACGCTTTTCCTGTCAAAAATATAGTCACTGAAATTTTCTAGTGCACATAGAACTATGATAGCCGACATGGCTTAAAAGCATTTTAAGTTTAATTACAATTTTATACAATCCCTTTTTCCAGAGATTTTGCACCTTTGGAAATGGTTTGTTTTGTATATTAAACTTTTCTAAAACAATGAGTTATCCGACTTGCGGTTGATACCTGTTCGTAAGGTCAGGGGAAGACGGAGAAACCCTTGCCATGCCCTCAATTCGTGCAGTTGCGGCAGCAAAAGCCGAAGGAAGGCCAGGTTTGAAATTCTCGATCTCAAGGTTCGCACCCCATTGTGCAGCCGCAGCTTGGCAGGCATGGGCTGCCGGATTTCCGGAATTATCCGCTTTGGGGTCAGAAGATACAAATTTACCCTCTAGCCCGACCTGATCGAAAACAGCACCGCCAACCTGTACATCCAAAGACATGATATTCTCCCCTTACTTCATAACTACGCTATAACTACGCGGCTTCGACCATCACTTCGATATTGGCCACGGCAGAGATATAGGCCGGAAATCTCGGTACGCCGTTCAAAAATTCAACCAGTCCGACCTTGGCTTTACTGACCAGCCGCTGCAAAACATCAAGACGGGAGCATGGAACATCAGCAAATTTGTCGTCTCCCGACCTGAAAATGATCCCGCCACTATGAACCTCGATACTCAAAGGCTGATCTTTGGGTAAGGTTTCGGGCACAATCACGATAATCGAATCATTTTCGCCCAGAATAAAATCGCATTCTGTGAACATTACACACCTTCCTTATCAAGGTCTAAAAACATATCACCTGCACAGCAGCTGACTCTTTGACCCAACCCGTATTTCTTTGTGTTTTTTACAAACACTTGGGCTTTTCGCCTCTTTATCACCCCCACTCTGCCACCATCAGGTTAAAATCAAATTAACATTGATTTTTATGTCCAAATCATTAGGGTACAGGGCATGACCCTATCAATAAAAAACAAGACCATTCTCGTTACCGGAGCTGCAGGCTTCGTTGGCTTTCACGTTGTCGAGCAGCTGCACAAAACCTATCCGGAGGCAAAGCTGGTCGGGATAGATAATATCAATGATTATTATGACCCTGCCTTAAAGCACGCCCGACTAAAACAGTTGGAAAAAATCGCTGATTTCACTTTCCTGAAACTTGATCTCGCGGATCGCGTGGGTATGGAAAACCTGTTTTCAACATACCTCCCCGATCTGGTGGTGCATCTGGCCGCCCAAGCGGGCGTCCGATACTCGATCGACAACCCGCACGCTTATATCAACAGTAATATTGTTGGCTTCCTGAATATCCTCGAAGGATGCCGCCATAACAAAGTCGAACACCTGCTCTATGCGTCATCCAGTTCAGTCTATGGCGCAAACACCAAAGTTCCATTTTCAACCGATGATAATGTCGATCATCCGGTATCCCTTTACGCCGCAACCAAAAAATCGAATGAACTGATGGCACACACTTACGCCCATCTTTACGGCATTCCATCAACGGGTCTGCGCTTCTTTACCGTCTATGGCCCATGGGGCCGCCCCGACATGGCTTATTTCAAATTTACCCAAGCCATCTTGTCCGGCAAAGCGATCGACATTTATAATTTCGGAGATATGAAACGCGACTTCACCTATATAGATGATATTGTTGAGGGCATTATTCGCCTCATGACCAATCCTCCACAACCGGAAACAGGTGCACCATACGCCGTTTATAATATTGGCAACAACAATCCCGAAGACTTGATGGAAATGATCTCTATTCTGGAAGAAGAACTCGGTGTAAAGGCTGAACGCAATCTGCTCCCCATGCAACCGGGTGATGTTTACGCAACCTATGCCGATGTTGACCCGTTGAGTAAGCTAACAGGGTTCAAACCCTCCACGTCACTCAAGGACGGCCTGCATAAATTTGTGAAATGGTATAAAGACTATTACAAGCCGTAATCTTCGGGACGAACGATCTCTCCATGACGAGTACAATCCGGTGACGCCAGCGCAACAAATAAAGGCGCAACCTGTTCTGCCGTCCGCAAATCATCCGCTTGATACCCGCCGGGAAAAACCTGTCTGAGCATATCAGTATCAACCGCACCGGGCCGAACAATATTCACCCGCAAATTTCCCGTTCGGTTTTCTTCTGCCCATGTCCGGAATAAAAACATGGCGGCGGCTTTGCTCACACCATACTCACCGCCAAAAGCCTTGGCATCAATGCCCATGCCCGAGCCCACCAGAATAGCGCGCCCAGCTTCCGATGCCTTGAGCAACGGCTCCAAAGTCCGGATCATCTGCACATTGGCCAACACATTGGTTGTCCATGTATCTTTCCAGTCTTTCATTTTGGAGTGGGACACCAGGGTCATCTCGCCGAGAATTCCGGCATTGGCCACAAAAATATCCAGTTTGCCAAAGCGATTATAAATCGTCGGCCCCAGCGCCTCCAGATCATCAATCTTGGTCAGGTCACACGGCATCAAAGTCGAACAGCCCTCCCCACATTCGGCGCGGATCACATCATCGACGTCCTCCAGACCGGATTTCGAGCGTGCCAACAAAATAACATGCGCTCCTTCGCGAGCGTAAAGTTTGGCGATTTCAGCACCAATACCGCGAGACGCACCTGTAATCAGGGCCACCTTGTTTTCAAGTCTTTTGGCCGTCATGATTTCAGCAAGCTTTCTTCAGCATGATTTGATCCACCAGTTCGACCGGATAATCGCCGGTAAAGCACGCATCGCAATATTGGGGAAGTTCAGCGTTCCGTCCATCCTCGCCCATAGCCCGATACAGCCCGTCATTCGAGATAAAGGCCAGAGAATCCACCTGAATAAAATCGGCAATCTCTTGAATTGAGTTTTTAGATGCCAGCAAATCTTCGCGTGACGGCGTATCAATCCCATAAAAACATCCATGGGTAATCGGTGGCGACGAAATGCGCATATGAACTTCCCGAGCGCCGGCCTGACGCATCATCTCGACAATTTTGCGGGAGGTTGTCCCCCGCACAATCGAGTCATCAACCAAGACAATGCGCTTGCCTTCGACCACGCCCCGATTACCGTTATGCTTGCGCTTGACACCCAGATGGCGGATTTTCTGGGTTGGTTCGATAAAAGTCCGTCCGACATAATGGTTGCGGATAATCCCCAATTCAAACGGCAATCCTGCCTCTTGTGAAAAACCGATTGCAGCAGGCACACCACTGTCAGGAACCGGCACAACCAGATCAACATCACAAGGGGATTCTTGAGCCAACACCGCCCCGATTTTTTTCCGCATATCATAAACGGATTTTCCCGCGATCAGTGAATCAGGACGGGCGAAATAAATATATTCAAAAATACAAAACCGTGAGGGAGCCGTTTCAAAAGGATGATGACTTTGAATTCCTTCTTTGGAAATCACCACCATTTCGCCCGGTTCGACATCGCGGACAAAATCAGCCCCGATAATATCAAGCGCGCAAGTTTCGGACGCCAGAATATGGGCCTCCCCCAGACGCCCCAAAACCAATGGCCGGAACCCGTATGGATCACGCACCCCGATCATGCGGCCTTCAGCAAAGCAAATCAGCGAATAAGCACCCTCAACCTGCTTCAAAGACTCCACCAGACGATCAAGAACCGTTTTCTTTTGCGAAAGAGCCACCAGATGGATAATCACTTCCGTGTCCGAGGTGCACTGAAAAATTGCACCGCGTTGGGTCAGGTCATTGCGGATTTTTATCGCATTGGTCAGATTGCCATTATGCGCCACCGTAAGCCCGCCAAAAGCCAGTTCGGCATAAAGGGGTTGCACATTCCGCAGTAAAGTTTCGCCGGTTGTGGCATAGCGGTTATGGCCGATTGCGCTACGTCCTGTTAAACGGGCCACCACATTCGCATCGTTGAAAATATCATCCACCAGACCCAAACCGCGATGGACAAAGAACTGTCCAGCCCCTTTTGTATCATCGTAGGACACGATCCCCGAGGACTCCTGACCGCGATGCTGTAAAGCATGAAGCCCCAACGCAGTCAACGTCGAGGCATCTTCATGGCCGAATATTCCGAATACGCCGCATTCTTCATGCATTCTGTCATCGAATGGACTACTCATTATATCCTCTTTTCTGTGCAGGATTTATATCCTGATGTTCTTTTGGGGTGTCAGGAGGAGATTTAATCTGATCCAGCAAATTGTCCAGACCATTACGATCCCGCGTGTCGTATCCGTCTTGCACATCTCCGTTTTGTGCGTCATCGGCATTCTCGGGTTTGATCCGCTTGTCACCCAACACATCAATTTCGCGCAGCCGATCACGCGCATCTTCTGCGATATCTCCCGCCCCTTTGCCCTCTTGCGGCAGATAAGTTGCCATCCATTCCGCGACATTTTCAATATAAAAAATAGTCTTGGAACCGGACAACCACTCTTTTTTATTTTCTTCAGGCAAAATCAAATGAAACGGTAGATAAACCAGCCCCAACAACAAAACACCGCGCGCCACACCGAAGAAGACTCCCAGAGTCCGGTCAACAGGCCCCAGCCCGATCGCATGGGCAGAAGACGCCAGAAAGTAACTGGCCAATTGCAAAAGCAGAAATACCCCGATAAACACCAACGCATAAGCCGTAATATCTGCGGCCAGATTCATGGGGATCAGATCAAACAGCTTTCCGGCATCTTCGCCGTCCTTGATGCCAAACCATCCATAAGCAAACGGTTTCAACGCACCCCCGAAAAGAAGGGCCGCCAACGCACCGCCCATGACCCCCACAATGGTGAGAACTTCGCGGATAATTCCACGGTAAAACGACACACCTGCCGAAATCAAAAGAACAAGAATAACGCCAATATCAATGAGCAAGGCGATAGTCATATGAAAAACCCCAAAGGCTTGCCAAACGGCTTGATTGAATGAAAAACCGTGATAGTCGAAAAGACCTTATTTTGCAAGTGAATATCAGGCTTTTTAGAGCTTGATCCTCTTCAATTTCGCATATTTATGAGTAGCACACGCCCCCGCAAAATGGTCATAAATAGCCCTGTTCAAAGAGTGGGTCTTGTGGCTCCATTCCGGATGCCATTGAACCCCCACACAAAAAGCGAGGGCTTCGGGAATGGAAATCGCCTCTATCACCCCGTCTTCGGCTCTCGCTTCAACAAAGACCCCCCGTCCTGGACGGGAGATTCCTTGCTCGTGAAGTGAATTTACAAAGAACCGACCTTCTCCCTGACAGGATTCCTGACAGATTTTTTCAAACAATCCACCTTCTTGAATCAGAATATTATGAGCATCGACATACCGATCTTCATGCGTCGAGGATTCCGGTTCACGATGATCGAAATGGCCTTCCACCTCTTGAATGCGCGAATATAAGGAACCGCCTCGTGCCACATTCATTTCCTGCAACCCACGACAAATTCCAAGAAGTGGAATACCGCGCTGAATGGCTTTATCAATCAAGGGCAACGATGTCCCGTCCCGTTGTAAATCCAGCTTGTTAGGGTCTTCCTGATAATCGGACTGGTAGAAATGCGGGGCGACATTGGCAACCGCCCCCGTCAACAAAATCCCGTCAACAATACCAAGCCACCCATCAATAATATCTTGAATACCGATTTGTCCCAACCCTGCCACAGCGGGCAGAAAGAAAGGAACACACGGGAAATGGTCAACGACGGACGCCACATATTTTTCCTGCACACTGTGACGGACAATCACCCCGTGTTCTTTGAACGGATCACGAACCACAGTACATGGAATTCCGATCACGGGAAGATCGCAAACCTCTACATCCGAAAACCCTGTCATCGCCTTAAAATGCCCCTGAAAAAAAGTTTTTCCTATAAAATTTTACTTCTGAACAACATATGGAGTAACGACGCCACCTTCACGCAGCAGCGATGCCAGTTCATCAAGATGGCGGATTTCATGAATTTTGAACCCGTCAATTGATCCTGTTTTGGCCGATGTTTTCTTCTGTGATGAAATACGCTCAGCAATACAACCACCTGTGAAACCAAGCTTGGCAGCCTCTTTCAACCGTTGATCCGGTTGCGAGACAGCACGAATTTCCCCTGACAATCCAACTTCACCAAAAAAGACATATTCAGACGGAACCGATCGCCCTTGCAACGCACTGATTAACGCTGCCGCCACGGCCAGATCGGCTGCTGGTTCGGTAATACGAATTCCGCCCGCCATATTGAGATAAACTTCAGACCCCGAAAACATCAATCCGCAGCGGGCCTCGAGCACCGCTAGAATCATCGACAGCCGGTTTTGATCCCACCCAATAACCGAGCGGCGCGGGGCCCCGTAAGGCGCAGGTGCGACCAAGGCCTGAACTTCAACCAACAAAGGCCGCGTTCCTTCCATGCCGGCAAAGACCGCAGAGCCCGTCACATCCGCCTGACGTTGCGACAAAAACAAAGCCGATGGGTTGGCCACTTCACTCAAACCCAACTCGCCCATTTCAAACACGCCAATTTCGTCTGTCGGGCCAAAGCGGTTTTTAACTGTCCGCAGAATCCGGAACTGATGCCCACGATCTCCTTCAAAATATAAAACCGTGTCAACCATATGTTCGAGCACGCGCGGCCCCGCGATTTGCCCGTCTTTGGTTACATGCCCGACAAAGAATGTGGCCGTTCCGGTTTTCTTGGTGAGCCGGATCAATTCCTGTGCCGCTGTGCGGACTTGCGTGACCGTCCCGGGAGCACTCTCGACTGTGTCAACATACATGGTCTGGATAGAGTCAATCACCAGAACGTCAATATCTTCATTTTCGATGGTTGCCGCGATCTCGCGTACATTGGTAGCAGACGCCAAAGCAACCGGCGCATCTGCCATGCCCAGACGATCGGCACGCAACCGCACCTGATCGACCGCTTCTTCTCCTGAAATATAAACGCATCTCAGCCCTTGTCTGGCCAACATGCAAACTGCTTGTAACAATAATGTCGATTTTCCGATCCCCGGATCACCACCCAATAAAATAGCGCATCCCGGAACAAGGCCGCCACCCGTCACGCGATCAAACTCACCCAAACCCGTAACCAGTCTTTTAAGGGGTTTGTCTTCGGACATTTTCAGCCCGACAAGCTCCAGAGCCTTGCCTTTTTTGCCCCCCCCCAGACCTTTAGGGGGGCCACTCTCACTCACTTCCGCTTGCAGGCTGTTCCATGCACCGCACGCATCACATTTTCCCGCCCACAAACGATGGACGGCTCCACAAGATTGACAAACATAAGAGGTTTTTGATTTGGCCATGACCAGACTTTACCAGAACGGCACTTACACGCAAGCAAGCTCTCTGGAAACCAGCTTCAAATTCGAGTCACGAGACTCCTCGTGCTCACTGGCAGGCGCCCGACGTTCCTGTTGTGGGACGTAATGCTGGAACAGCTCAATTCCGGACTTCGCCAGATCTTTAAGATAGGCAGGGCGGAGATAAAGCATCTCGCTGGTCAAGCCTTCCTGAACGAACACTTGATCCGGATATAATGTTCTATACTGGGCTATCTGGCCATAAACATCTTCGGCATGGCCCGCGACGCATTTCTCAATCATCGCATGATCAAATTTGATGATTTCCGCATAAGGCGCCAGTTTTTCCAACCGCTCAACCTGTTCCGGAATATATGGATTGAAATCATCAATCGCCAGCCGGAAACCATGCGCTTTGAAATTTTGTAAAACCTCCACTCGAGCCCCTTCAGGAATCTCGGCATGTTCGGTAATCTCGAAATAGATTTTGGAGCGGTCAAAGAACCCTTTTTCCGAGCAGATCAAGGATGCGCGCGCCGCAAAAGAGGGTTCAAGGGCGCTGCTCAGATCAATGTTAAAACTGAAAGACCCGATCGACTTGTCTTGCGCATTGGCGTAATCCAGAGCCTTGCCAAAAAGAAACAGATCCGTGTGCAGGCTTTCGCGACGGTGGCGAACCCCTTGAAAGAAATCTTCACAATCCGAACGGTTCAGCAAGATCTCGCAAGACGGAACCAGATGATCCACCCCGTAGGATGTATAGAATTTTTCAGAGCGGAACATGGGATCTTCCCCGCTTGACGGACGACCGACAGCACTAATTTGAAAATGATTAGATAAATCCCTGATACTTGCGTTCACGAAGAACCCCTGCGTATTTTGTTATTTATATAATACAGAAGAACAGATTTAAAAAATTTTGTCAAAGAAAACTGGCAAATAAACAAAGCTATTCACGTTGCAGTGCCCACTTGACCTGTAGCGCCTCTCCGTCCAGTGCAGTTTTCAAAACCAGCTGGTGCGTTTTAACGGGTCTTGTACCGTTTCCGAGATACACACTTTCTTCAACCCCAAGTTTTGCCCCAACCCCGTAGAACCGCCAACTACTGCCAGAAGGGACGGTCAAAACGACATCCTGATCTTGATGAACTTGCGACACCTGAACTTTTGGGTGCAAATGAAACCGCAAAGCGACCTCTTTTGACTTCATGTCACCACCACTCGACATCAACGTATCTTCCCCGCGCAAATCGTGACCCGTATCAGTCAGGAACAACCGACGACGATGGGAAATCCCCATCGAGGACAAATACCCGTCATGGGTGGCCTCCAACAAACAGGCCTGACGGTTTTCGGTTCTGGAACATTTGATCGGGGCAAAGTCACGCGCCACAGAATAATCGGCACGCAGGTCATGAACAGGCCGACCATTGACTACCACCGCATTGTGAGCCGCCGTATGGCGCAAAATCTGTTGCCAATCCTGATGTGCCGGATGACCTCCACAATGGGTAAAAATCCGGTCACGCCCATACATAAATTCAAAGGACAAGGGCGCAGAATGCCAGACCTGATCGAACGGTGCGTCCGGACAGGAACTGTGATCCATCATCAGGAACGACCGTCCCACCATCACGCGTTCAAACCCACCAAGACTTGAGCCCTTCATCGGACGTTTCGACCCGCGGATTTGCGACAGAACAGAATCAATTTCAGCAATCTCGCCTTCCTGCCCACCGTGATATAAACCCAGCTTCCGGTCAGGATAACAGAAGAACCGCAAAGCCGGCCCCATCTTTTCGATCGAAGTCGTCAGCATGGATGGAATAGGCAATCCCGCACGATTAAGAGCATAGCGCAGATCAAGTAAGATTTTAGCGCATTCCAGAAGATTTTCAGGCGCACCAGACGCATGCAACCCGTCAGACGTAACCTGTTTTGGTATTTCCTTCAGAACCGATTGAAAGCCCTGCAAAATCCACGCATCCCGTCCGGGAAAGGACAACCCCGCATAGATCAAACCACGCGCCGCCCGCAATAGAGGAAGTCCGGAAAGCCCAGCCGGAAAGACCCGCGACAAATGACGGGCCTGACGATTAAGAGAGGCAAAATATTTTTCCTGAAACGCTTCGTCAGCACTTCCACAAAAGAAATCGAAAAAGGATAACCACATCGTGATCCGTTGACCGACCAGATCGGCACGCCAAATCCCCGCATCCCAACGATCATAGCGGGTAATCCAGTCATCAACGAAATTTCGCGCCATTCTCCGCGCGGCATCTCCTCCAGCGGCACGCAAATCCCTGAGCCAACAAAACCCATGAATATGGTCGCGCCATAACGGAGCTTCTTCCGACATCCGCCAGAAATCATGATTGATGGGCAAACTGGCACCATGGGCGCGCATCACCCCTTGAGTCATCAATCGCCCCAGATCGGCCTGCCCCACCCACGGATCGGACAGACGGACACTCAACTGATCGGGAGACTGACCAGAAGATAAGAGCCAATGATAAAAAGGGGTTTTACAAGCAACACGTCCGGCGCGATCTTTCATCTCGCCCAACATAGAAAGAGGTGCCACTAAAGAATGGGAAAATGTTTTTTGTATCTGGCCATGATGAATCTGGGCCGACATTATTTCTCCCCGCGCAAGGACTGAATTGCAGAGGCATAAGAATCCGGCCCATCTCTGAACACGTAACTGCCCGCCACCAAGACATTGGCACCTGCCGCAATCACATCTTTGGCAGTTTTGTCATTGACACCACCATCAATCTCCAAATCAATATCACGACCAGTCGCCGCAATCATCGCACGCGCTTCGCGCACTTTGTCAAGCAACGGAATAAAAGACTGCCCGCCAAACCCCGGATTGACCGTCATAATCAACACCAGATCAACCATATCCATCACATGAGCAATGTCCGACACAGGCGTTGCCGGATTAAGGGACACACCGGCTTTCTTCCCTAATCTTTTGATTGTCTGGAGCGTCCGGTGCAAATGTGGCCCCGCTTCGGGATGCACGGTAATAATATCCGCCCCCGCATCGGCAAAATCTTTCAAAAACAAATCCACCGGAGAGATCATCAGATGCACATCGAAAACTTTTTTCGAATGGGGCCGCAAAGCCTTCACAACAGCCGGGCCAATCGTGATATTGGGCACAAAATGTCCATCCATCACATCAATATGGATATAATCGGCACCAGCGGCATCAATGGCGCGAACTTCTTCACCCAGACGGGCAAAATCGGCCGATAGAATCGAGGGGGAAATACGTATAGACATAATATGGTGCTTTTCCGGACAAAGGAGGGGGGCAAATCACTGATATTCCCACTATAAAGGAGAGCGAATCACCCACGCAAGTGCTTTATCAAAAAACTTGACAAGTCTATAAAATTATAGGAATATAATCACATAAACACCGCGACTCTGTCTGGAGTTATTTTTGCGCCCTGTTTCAAATTGATCCAACAATGGAACTTCCATATGATCCAAGGGATAAGCAACATTCTCGTAAATATAGGGATATCTAAGATGCCAAGACTCACAGCTACTATTTTATTCTTTCTAGCCATGAGTCTATTTCCTCACCAAACAAAAGCCGAAACATATTGGCTTAAAATCGAGCAAACCGACATCAACAACCCCAAGATATTTTTACAAACTTGTAGCTTTGAGACAATGCCTTGTACGTTTATGATGCCCGTACAGTTAGAGAGCGGCACAAATAAAAACATCGCAGCAGTGATTCGGCTCAACCCACCCTATGTACATTTGCAATTCTTCTGGGATCAATCCCTGCTGAAAACTAATATGGGGGAAGACTACGCCACATTTATACCAGAAGCACCAGATTCAAAAGTGGAGCCCCGCACAATCGGGATTTACGCACCACTCCCACCAGAACAAACATCACAAAAAAACATACCTGTCTTGAAATATTCAGATACACCCATCGCAACCGTAAAGGTCACAACAACAATGACCGAAAAATAAAAAATCAAGCGATTAAGGTCTGGTTAGAAAAATCAGGAATTAGATGCGCGTTATTTCTTCAACGCATCCGGATGGATTCCGGTTTCTTTTCCGATCATGTAATAGACCGAGGATAGATCGAGCTCTCCTCCCGTCCCGCGCAGCTTTACATGGTGCGCCATCGCGGCATCCATCATAATGATTGATTTATCCGGTTGGTTTCTTTTCCGCATATGCACATCGGTACAATTCACGATAATATCAATCGCCTCGTCCGATACCGTAATCTTATGGTGTTTCTCGTACCCTTTTTTTAGATTATGCATGATCTGAATTGTCTGCTCGACATTCGGCACGGCCAGAAATACTTTTTGGAAACGACGATCCATCGCCGGATCAATCGACACATAAATCCGGAATTCGTCCAATGTCGTCGCACCAATAATGTGCAAATCCCCCACTGTCAGATAGGGTTTCATAACTTCTGAAAGACCTTTATAGGCACTTCCCTCGCAAGACGGCATAATCTGGTGCATCTCGTCGATAAACAAAACAACTTTCGGGTAGGACGGATCATGATATCGTTCGGCAATTCCTTTACAAATCGGCAGGAACCGCCCTTGAAATTCTGCAGGCCCCATTGTACCAGCCGACATCGCCGCCAGATCAAGTTCGAGAATACGTGCATCTTTCAGATATTCAGGCACTTCATTCGCAACAATTTTTTGTGCCAAACCAGCACATAGCGCCGTTTTACCAACACCGGCAGGTGCCAGAAGCGCAGCGTTCTTACGACCCTTTTGAAGCAGGATCAGAATAACCTGATCAATCTCTTCATCCCGTCCGGTGATCGGATCAAAACGATCCAACCGCGCCCATTCGGTAAAATCTCGACAATATTTGTGGATCAGCTCTTCGAGCTCATCATCAGGAATTTTGAATTTTGTATGTGCTTCACTCATGGGTCAGAGTTTATCGTCAAAACGGTTAATTTTTCATGTAAATCAAGAGGCATCAGACAAGAAGGGGAGCAAATCCGCTTCACCATACCCTTGCATATAAAGAAGAGATATTAAATCACTAAAAATTATGGAATTAGAAACTTTCTCCAACACCAGAGGTTTGGGACGATACCCGACACCGATCCCCGCCGCTTCCAACATCGGAAGATCATTGGCTCCGTCACCGACCGCTGCGGTCTCTGACAAATCAAGGCCCAGCCGCGACGCATATTTATGAAGGTAAGACAGCTTTGCCCCCTTATCCAAAATAGGGGGAATAACTTCCCCCGTCAGAACTCCGTCAAACACATCAAGCTCATTCCCATGATGCAAGGAAAACCCGCACCGCTCGGCAATACGCGAGGTAAAGAAGGTAAACCCGCCGGACACCAGAACACATTCTGCCCCCGCCTGACGCATTACCCTGACCATAACCTCAGCCCCTGCACTCAGCTCCATCCGTGAAAAAGCCTCGAACAATAAGCTCTCCGACACACCTTTAAGCATTGCAACCCGCGCCCGCAAAGCTTCCTCAAAATCAAGCTCGCCACGCATGGCCTGCGCGGTAATATCAGAAATCTCTTCTCCCAAACCTGCCAGTTCAGCAAGATCATCCAGAGTTTCCCCGCACACAATTGTGGCATCCATATCGGCCAGCAAGAGTTTTTTACGCCTGTCTGGTTCGGGAATGACGAACACATCAATCCGGTTTTCAAAACAAATATGGCGGACTTCCCGTAAAATATCCTCATCTATTCCGTCGGACGGCCCGAATTCATAAGCGATTCCATCATGCAGCCAACGCCCCATAGCATTCCCCGCCGCCGCCAAAACAGGCAGCAATACAGGAATAACTCCTTTCAGAGCCCTGTCTTGCCTATTCCCAACCAAAACAATAAAACTTTCCATCTTGCACCGACTCTAACACTCATATAAATTTTTTCCATGAAAATCAGGATGTCATTCCACCAATCCAATTCACAATCTGGAAATGTTCTATTCCTTATTCTTATCGCCGTCGCTTTATTCGCGGCACTTTCCTTTGCCGTCGGCCAGTCCATGCGAAGTGGTGGCGGAACAGGAGCCGCCGAAGAAACATCACGGATCAACGGAGCTTATCTTCACCAATTCCCGACATCTATCCGTCAGGCAATTCTGCGAATGGAAGTGTCCAAAAGCCTGACTGCGGAAGATATCAGCTTCGCCCACCCCGGAACAACCGATTACGGCACCTTCGGCACCACACCGGAGCAGGAAGTCTTTCACCCACTAGGGGGCGCCACACCATACCAACTCCCCCCAACGAATTTGAATGACGGATCCGAATGGATTTTTAACGGTGATCTGGAAGTCAAAGACTTAGGAAAAACCAACGGGGACAGTGGATCAACCGAATTGATAGCCTTGCTGCCCGGCGTTAAGCTGGAGGTTTGCAAATATCTGAATTATGGTGTTTCGAACAGCTTGCAAACACCACCTTCCCTCACTCTGACTGGGGAAACCAATAAATTTACCGGAGCATTCGGATACGCCTCAACCCTCACCGATGCAGCGCTGGACGGTAAAGATGCCTATTGCTACTACTCCACAGCCTTGGGGAAATACGTTTATTATCAGGTCTTGGAACAAAGATAATCCGTAAGTCTTACTTCAACCTATGCGGTTCTGGTCAATCGCGCGATAAAGAACCCGTCAATCCCGCCATACTCATCCAGGTAATTCGGCAAAATCCGGATATCCCCGCGAGGAGTTAGAAAATCACGCAAATCGCCGATCTCGGACGCTTGCACCGGCACACGTTCAACATCGGTACGTTGGGCCAGAGTGCGCTCGATCTGATGTTCCCCTTCATCTTTTTGTAAAGAGCATGTGCAATAAACCAGTATGCCGCCCACTTCCAACTGGTTGAGCGCATTATCAAGCAGCCGTGCTTGCAGATCAATCAGGCTGGACAGATCAGTTTCGCTCTTCATCCACAACACATCCGGATTACGCCGAATGGTTCCCGTGGCAGAACAAGGCGCATCAAGCAAAATATAAGGCAAAGGCTCACGGGAACGCCACACCGCAGCGTCAGCAACTTCGGTTCGGACATTCGCCCCGAGGCGCATACGCTTCATATTTTCCTGTAACCGTTGAATCCGCTTGGCAGACCGGTCAACCGCGATAACATTGGCGCCAGCACTTGCCAATTGAGCAGTCTTTCCACCCGGTGCCGCACATAAATCCAGAACGGTCTGGCCTTGAATGCTTGAGCCAAACAATCGCGCCGGCAGGGCAGCCGCCGCATCCTGAACCCACCACATCCCGTCTTCAAAACCGGGAAGATCCTGAACCATTCTGGCATTTTGCAAACGGATACTTCCCGTGGGCAATACCTGCCCCCCCAGAGTAGTGGCCCAATGATCGGCTTCCCCGTCATGTTTAAGGGTGATATCAAGTGGGGCTTCATTCAAATTGGCCATGGCAATATCAAGCGCGGGCCGCAGACCATAATCCGCGATCCAGATTTTCAACATCCATTCGGGAGTACTAAGGCGCGGAACATCCTGACGTGCAGTCCAATTCTGCCCTTCGGCAGCAATGCGCCGCAAAATTGCATTCACAAAACCTTTTAACCGGACATGCCCTTCGGCTTCGGCCAATAGAACAGACGTATTAACCGCAGCATGATCGGGAATATTCATAAAGACCAACTGGGCCACACCTAAGCGCAAGATATATTCCAGCAAGGGTGGATTAAGCGGTTGGTCGGGTTTGGACAAGGAACGACGGATCAGATCATCAATCTGCCCCAGACGTCGAATAACCGTTGTCACCAGCATCCGGACAAAAGCTCGATCCCGCTGGGACAGCGCCGAAAATTCACGGCTGTCATCGAAAACCTGATCGAGTGTGTGATGTTTGACAAAAAGTTGTTGCAAGAGCTTGAGAGCCACACGGCGTGCGGTCAGCATTTCAGACGGCGAGGCCGGATCAAACAGGTCAGGGGATGGGGAATGTTCTTGGGTCATGTGCTTGAAAAACGGGTTAATACAAGCGGACACTCTATCTCATTCAGCGCCTCTGCACCACCCGAAATCTTCATAAATACTCAAGACCAGGGATTTCTGGAAATAGCAGCCATTCCTCGCCCGCCCATGGCCCGCTCGATCTCCAACAAGCGCCTGATCCGGCTTTCCGTCGAGGGGTGGGTTGAAAACAGCCCGTCTATCGCATGGACATGAAGCGGATTAATAATAAACAAGTGGGCAGAAGCCGGATTGGTTTCGGCCTGCCTGTTGACAATCTGCCCCGCCATATCAGATATTTTTTCCAAAGCGGTTGCCAAAGATCGTGGCTTACCTGAAATCTCGGCCCCCAGACGATCTGCTTCATATTCGCGCGAACGCGAGATTGCCATCTGGACAATCGACGCCGCGAGGGGTGCCAAAACCATAACCAGAATTGTTACAATCGGCGACACTTGGCGATCCCGCGCCCCTCCAAAAAAGAAAGCAAAATTGGCCAGCATCGACAAAGCCCCGGCCAAAGTTGCGGTCACCGTCATAATCAAGGTATCGCGATGTTTGATATGCGCGAGTTCATGCGCCATGACGCCAGCAATTTCATCGGTATCAAGACGTTGTATCAATCCGGTGGTAATCGCTACCGCCGCATGATCGGGGTTGCGCCCTGTTGCAAAAGCATTGGGTTGCGGATTATCAATCACAAAAACTTTTGGATGGGGGAGACCTGCATTATCTGCAAGCTGATGGATCAACGACACCAGTTTTGGGGAATCTTCGAGACTGACCTCGCGCGCGCCATAATGGGACAACACAGCCCTATCACTGTTATACCACGCCCAGAGATTCATGCCGCCTGCCGCCACCAGTGCAAACATCAATCCGTTTTGTCCGGCAACCAAATACCCAAGGCCGCCAACCAAAGACGTCAGCCCCGCCATTAAAATCGTCGTCTTTAAGTAACCTATCATTTTCGACCTGAGGATTCCTTCAATATTTCTTCTTCCAGATCACAGGAAATCACCACCATCAGGGCGTAAATCTCGCGGATACGATCCGCATCGTCTTGCCCTTGCTCGTCCGGAAGAGCTGCCTCGACCCGATCTCCGGCACGATCAATCACCTGTGCAATCCGTTCTTCGATGATCGCCGGAATTTTGTTCTCGTGTTTCACAACCGATACTTCACGGATAAGCTTGAAACGTTCGATCATTAAATCCACAATCTGGTCATCCAGAGCGTCGATGCGATCCCGATAGGGTTTCATTATTTCCTGAGTCCTAGACATATATAAACCTTCCCTCTTCAAAAAAAAGCGGCTAAATTAGTTTTATGAAGACGCAATCGGAAAGTCCAGCGAAACCGGAAAACACGGGCCAAAACCACGAGGATAAGCCTGTCCTTGGTCATGTCCCCCTGCCCCATATGAAGCGCGAATATGGCGGACGCAAAGGGCTAGAGGCCACAAGATATGGCGATTGGGAAAATAACGGCAAATGCGTGGATTTTTAATCCCGCACCGCAGCAGTCTTAATACCGCTGCGGTCTTCGCTTAATTTAGAAAATTCTTAGGCATTCCTAGCCAATACGGATAGAAGACGTTGTTCCAAACAAAGGCCGGCAGACCGCACCAGATGTTTGAGTGCCGTCTTGTTGCTTGGCCACAAACCCTGTGTTGATCCACTCGTGTTTCAGACAGCCAAGGGGCTCGTAACCTGTAAAGTTAATTTCGGCATTCTTAAAACGTGGGTCACTTTGAAGAGTTTGTTTGGCATTGACTTCATCGGTGAGAAGCGCATTGCCAATTTCTTTTTGATAGACGACACTACCCATAACGGCAGCAGCAAACAGCCCTGCAACACTATATTTCGCGAAAGAATTCATTCTATATTTCCCTGTTTTTATGTTGATTATTACCTTTATTACTACTAGCTCGCAACATAACAAGCCTTAAAACCGGAAAGCAATAAAAATATTGCCCTGTTTTTTTATTATTACTCCGGCAAAGCGCGCTTGGGCTCATCTACAAATTTTTTCCAACAAAAATACCCAGTCAATAGTGAGATCGGAACAAAATGTGGAACCATAATTCGGAAAAACATTTGGTCCAATATCGAAAAAAACACCACATACATGGTACCGATAACCAATGACGCAAACATCCATCTGAACATATTCAATATGTTATTCTTCAGGTAACTTTTAATCAGAAAAGATCCCAGGATAATAGCTGGCAGAACAATGATTGGAGCAAACAGTGCCGAAAATATACCAACAAATAAAAAAAACGCCCCTCCACTTGGAGAGACAAGAACGACAAGGAAAGCAAAAATAAAAGAAACAATCAGTGTACTTTTCAAAACCGAAAACACAACACAATCAAAGACAATACGATAAGTGGCACGACCTACATCTTTCATACCCGAATGTATATAGGAATATAACAGGTCATACCATATATTTTATTGCACCAGATCGAGCGCCTGAATATCGTATAAACGCCGATAAAGAGAGTCCGGATTGGCAAGCAATTCAGTGTGCGTTCCCTGTTCGACAATCGCCCCACGATCAAACACCAGAATACGGTCTGCTTTCTGGATTGTCGCCAGACGGTGGGCAATCGTAATCGTCGTTCGCCCCTCCATCAAACGCTCTAACGCTTTTTGGATATAATGTTCGGACACCGAGTCAAGGGACGAGGTTGCTTCATCCAGAATGAGGATTGGGCAATCAGCCAGCAGAGCCCGCGCAATGGCTACCCGTTGACGTTCCCCACCGGAGAGTTTGACCCCGCGTTCTCCAACCAGAGTCTGATATCCCAACGACAACCCTTCGATGAACTCGGCAGCATAAGCTTCGCGCGCAGCACCTCTCACCTGATCAATCGTCGTATCAGGTTTCCCATAGGCAATATTTTCAGCCAGTGATCGGTGAAACAAAACAGGATCTTGAGGCACCAGCGCAATCGCCTGACGCAATGACTCTTGTGTAACTGTGGCGATATTCAATCCGTCAATGCGAATCTCTCCTGATTGAATATCGTAAAGCCGCTGGATCAACTTAACAAAAGTCGATTTACCCGAGCCGGACGCCCCGACCAGCGCAACTTTTTCACCCGCCTTGATATCAACCGATAAAGATTGATAGATGGGACGATCTCCCTGCTTATACCGGAAGCCAACCTGATCGAATGTAATGGCGGCACCTTTTTGTCCCGTCGCAATTTTCAAGGGCACCGCATCCGGAACATCCAGAATATCGTCTTCACGCATCCAGAACCCGACCACATCGGAAATCTCGCTTGCAGCTTTCATCAACTCGGTTGTCTGGCGTCCGATATCGCGCAAGTATCCACCAATAATAAAAAAGGCCGTGATCGAGAGTGTGACATCCCCTGGAGTAGCTTCGCCTTTATACCACAACCAAATCACCAGCAAGAGCATACCGGTCATCAGGGCAATTCGGATATGGGTTCGCAGGAAATCAATCACAACCATGGTCAGCCATGCGTCTTCTGCCCGTTTGCGCCATTCCCCCGCGACCCTGCCAAAATGAAAATCTTCACGACGTTCTCCGGCAAAACTTTTCACCGTCGAGATTGCCGTCATGATATCAGCCAGCGTTGCCCCGACCAAGGTATCCTGTTCAGCAGATTTCTGGAATTTCGGGCGCGCAATTTTAACAGCCAGAAAAATACTGACCGCGACAAAGGTCACCACCACCGGAAGCGCAAACCACCCGACGATTGGCACTTGAATAATCAACATCACCACCATGCCGATTCCGATAATGGCGGACGGGAAAAATCCCATGAAAATTGTATCTTCAAACATATCGAACGACCACATGCCCCGTGTGATTTTCCGCACCGTCGCACCGGCAAAACTATTCACATGCCAATCGGTCGAGAACCGTTGCGCCTTATACATGGCATCCGTCAAAATCCGGTACAACACACGCACCGCAAATTTGTTCCAATACCAGAAGGCCGCCGCCCAGCACCAGCTATGCGTGACCTGAATGGCCATCAAAGCAGAAAACGCCATTAAGACCGCACGCACACTGCCATCGGCCTGTGGGTCAAGTTTACTGATTCGATCCACCAACCGACCGGAGAATATAGGATAAAAAATATCGACACCCACCGAAATCCCGAGCAGGGCAAATGCCACCACGCCACGCCACATGCCATCGCCAGACCAGTAGTGAAAAGCAAAGCGCTTAATATCGCCGCGCGTGGCTTTGGGGATATAGGTTGCATCAATCACAATTATAACTCCTGCTCAACAAAGCCGGAGGACATAAGAGAGTCCAGAAGACACATTCCATTCGATGAGATTAAAACGAGGAGAGGAAAGGGTCTGATAGAATCTCTGGAGTCCGGCACACTTCAAATCCAGCCGGATCAGAGTCCTAAAAAATTAGACCCTTAGATCCGGAAACGACGACATACAGACCTGCAAAATTTTGCATGTTCGTTTCCTCTGAAAAATACTATGATAAACTTTGCCACACTCGTTGAGTGCAAAGCAATATAATTATGTAGGGATATAGCGCAAAACGTTTTGAATACTGATACGCAGAACCTTGCGTACAAAATATGCCTGCTCCGCAGAAAGCTCTTTTTGTTGTTCCAGTGCCTGCACTTCATCCTGCAATGCCGCGCAATGAGAAACAATCACTCCAAAATCTTCACTCAATAACGGGCTGGATAGCGGGTTAGTGTCCGTCCCCCAAGCCTGATTTCGAAAATTGGAACATAATCCCAAAGTTTTGCTCAAGTGACCAGCCAAACTATCCGGAAAACGCCGTCCATCAATAATCATAAAAGTTCTCCTTAACGCAGCAAACTAACTTTACGCGGACGTGATACTCCATAATCCAATAATAATCAAAGACTATTGGAAAACATAATGTCACATGTCGGGTACAAAAAAGCTGCCCTTAAGGGGCAGCAATCGAGATATTTATGAGCCTCGGGCTAAAACTAAATCTTGGGCGCAATATCGGGGCCAACAACAACATCAACGGCTGCTACGTCCTGTTTTGTTTCAACTTCATTCTCGACCGCATTGGCAAATTTATTATCAAGTTTTGTCATTTTACACTCCTCTTCTGTTAAAATTGACGTCTAAAGATACATAAAATTACCCGAAGAGTCAAAAAAACGATCCTATTTTATCCCCGCACCAAAGAAAGCCAGACAAAATGAGGGGTTTATTTTTCATACTATTGATAAGCATTCCTCAAAAGATACCAAAATATAAGCAAAAACCTACTTTTTTATAGCTTTTCCAACTATTTTCCGATAGGAAGGCGGCGATCAAAAGATTTATTAGAAAGACCAAGGAAAGATTAAGCCCGTGACTGTACAAAATTTGAGAAATATCGCCATTATCGCCCACGTTGACCACGGAAAAACCACCCTGATCGACTCCATTCTGCGCCAATCTGGCACCTTCCGTGACAACCAGTCCGTTGACGAACGCGTCATGGACAGCAACGACTTGGAAAAAGAGCGCGGAATTACCATTCTGGCAAAATGTACCTCTATCTTGTGGGAAGACACAAAGATCAACATCATCGACACCCCCGGCCACGCCGATTTTGGTGGTGAAGTTGAACGTATCTTGAATATGGCTGATGGTGTTATTCTTTTGATTGATGCGGCTGAAGGCCCTCTGCCACAAACAAAATTCGTGCTTGGTAAAGCCTTGGCGCAAGGTATCCGTCCGATCGTTGTGGTCAACAAGATTGACCGTTCTGACGCCCGCCCAACCGAAGTTCTGAATGAAGTGTTTGACCTGTTTGCCTCTTTGGATGCGACCGAAGAACAACTTGATTTCCCAGTTCTCTATGCATCTGGTCGTGACGGCTGGTGCTGTCCTGATCTGGATGGCCCACGCGAGAACCTGCACCCGATGCTTGATCTGATCTTGGCGCACGTCCCTGCACCGAAAGTTGAAGTCGGCGGAAAATTCAAAATGCTGGCAACCATCCTGAACGCCGACCCCTATCTGGGACGTATTCTGGTTGGTCGCGTTGTCTCCGGAACGGCAAAAATCAATATGCCTGTCAAAGCGATGAGCCTTGACGGAAAAACTGTTGAACAATTCCGTCTGTCAAAACTGTTGACCTTTGCTGGCATCAACAAGATCCCAGCCGAAACCGTTCAATGTGGTGACATTATCTGTATCGCGGGTATGGCCGAAGCATCCGTGGCGGACACAATTTGTGACGTGTCTGTGACCGAGCCTGTTCCAGCAACACCAATCGACCCACCAACCATGGCGGTTACCATTACCGTCAATGACTCTCCATTGGCTGGGAAAGAAGGTAAAAAACTGACCTCCAACATGATCCGCGATCGCTTGATGACTGAAGGCGAAACCAACGTCGCGATCCGCGTAACTGAATCTGAAGACCGTGACTCATTCGAACTCGCAGGTCGTGGGGAACTCCAGATCGGTGTTCTGCTCGAGACCATGCGTCGTGAGGGCTTCGAACTCTCTGTCTCTCGTCCGCGCGTTCTCTTAAAACAGGATGAAAATGGTCAAGTCATCGAGCCATACGAAGAGATCATTGTCGATATTGATGATGAATATACCGGTGCTGTTGTTGAAAAACTGACCGAACGCAAAGCCGACCTTGTTGATATGCGTCCGGCAGGCCATGGCAAGACCCGTATCATTTTCTCGTGTCCATCACGCGGCATGATCGGTTATCAAAGCCAGTTCCTGACCGATACACGCGGAACAGGTGTTCTGAACCGTTTGTTCAAAGAATACGGCCCCTATAAAGGCGACATCACAGGCCGCCGCAACGGTGCTTTGATTTCAACCGAAACAGGCAAAGCCGTTGCTTACGCGATTTGGAAACTGCAAGACCGTGGAACAATGTTCATCACCCATAACGATGACGTGTACCAAGGCATGATTGTGGGCGAAAATTCCCGCGATACCGACCTTGATATCAACGTCACCCGCACCAAACAGTTAACCAACGTTCGCTCCTCCGGTACGGACGAAGCGTGTACTCTGGTGACACCGCGTAAATTAACTCTTGAATCCATGATGTCTTACATCAATGACGACGAGTTGGTGGAAATCACACCAAAAACCATCCGTTTGCGCAAACGCTATTTGACACCAAACGAACGCGAAAAAGCGAAAAAATCTGCTGGTAAAATCGCCAGCTAATCAGTTGGTCATAGAATGCAAAAAGCCCCCGATTTCGGGGGCTTTTTTATAATCAGATCAACTGCGTCATCCCGACACAGAATTTCTGAAAATCAGAGACTTTTCTTTCACAAGAAAACATCTAAATCAATCATGCAAGGAAGGAGGTGAAAACACTATGTCCATCCGTGATTTAATTCGTTGGGATCGCCCGACTGACATTTCAATCCGCCAAGGTGCAATTGGCCAGTCTCTTGCGTCATTGCAGGAAGATATGAATAGGCTGTTCGATCATTTCTACTCCGGAGCACAGGTTCGCTTGACCGATTGGGACAAGAACACACCTGCTGCACCATCTCTGAATATGACCGAAACCGCATCTGGCTATAAAGTCAGAATGGAAGTCGCTGGCATGAATCCTGATGATCTGGATGTTGAAATCACATCAGCCTGCCTGACCGTCAAAGGCGAAAAGGAAGACGAGAAAAAAGAGGAAGACGAAAATTATCTTCATCAGGAAATTTCCTACGGGTCTTTCTTCCGCTCGGTCGCGCTGCCGGAAGCCGCAGATTATAAAAAGGCAGAGGCCAGCTTCAGGAATGGAGTCTTGACCATCGACATTCCCAAAAAAGCCGAGGCCATGCTAAAACCTGAAAAACTCCAGATCAAAAAAGTGGCTTAACAGCCCCTTAAAAAACTGGAAGAAAAGGCCCCCCTCTATGGGGCCCTTTCTTTTTCTAATGAAAAAATAAGTAAGCATTTGCATAACGTAATATTTATATGCTAATGAGGTAAAACAAAGAATATAACTATAAGAACGGGAGCTGACATGAACAAAAAATCACATTGGGGAGCCTTGTTGGGCGCGGGAGCTTTAGCACTAACCCTAAGCGGGCAGGCGCACGCCACAACAGAACCTGACTACCAGACACCGGAACAGGCCAATGCGGCTTTGGACAAGTTCTGCTCTCCGGAAAATCTGAAAACTTTTGCAGGCAACAAACAATGCGTTCAGGAAATTTCAGGTCAAAGCTGGAAATTGGCGGAAAGTTTTCATGCCAGCTTATTTCCTGCCGTCGGCCTTGCTGCAGAAGCAGGATATTATCCCGATATGGTCAAAAGATGGGCTCTTAAAATATCCCCAGAAACACCGGATCAATATCAAGATATTCTAACCGTTAAAGGTTACCACACACCCTGTTATAATATCTTAAGTTCAAACATCCATGATCCAACTCAGGCTTTAAACTTTTCCCACACCACAGCTTATGGCCCTGCAAAATATTGCGTTGAGACAGCGATAAAATTCTCGAGACACTATAATTTGCCTCTTGATTTTAGTGAAGCTGCACGACTAAGCCAACGCATAGAAAAACTCTATGACTATTATAAGACACACGCCATGCCAAAGGCTCCGGCAGAAAAAGAATCGGCAACAAAAGAATCTGCGCCCCTTCTGCCTCGCTCGCCGGTACAAATACCGCGCAGGCCCGAGAGAACTTATAGCATCTAGATATCAAAATGATGGGGCGGTTGAGGCTTGTCGTCGAACGTATCGTTCTTATCGCCGTTCTCGCCATTTGAAAAATGGCGCGCCCCTAGAGCGAAGCGATAATAAAAAAACCGAGGGCGGACACTGGCAACCAAGCATTCGAGACGATTGGGTTCGCTACGCTTCCCGCGCCTACGCCACTTCGTGGCTTGTCGTCGAACGTATCGTTCTTATCGCCGTTCTCGCCATTTGAAAAATGGCGCGCCCGAGACGATTCGAACGTCCGGCCTTTGCCTTCGGAGGGCAACGCTCTATCCAGCTGAGCTACGGGCGCAACAAGAAAAAGCTATCAAAAAACCAATGAAATCAACCTGTTTCACAATATGACGCTATCATAGCTTTTCCCCTACACCAAGGTTTTTTGTAGCAAAGTGCAGCAGATTTGCAGCAACTAATAGCGATAAAGAGATAACAAGGATTTTTCTAGTTTTTTAAGTTATAAATCTGACGAGAGAGTGACAGAAAAAGGTTTCATTCTAACTTTAGGAACAATCAAAGAAATAGGCATAAATATGCAATGGGATAATTTAAAATCATATAGTTATACCAATAATCATTCTGTCAGAGAGTGGGGATGGGAATTTATTAGACGAAATTCTCGATATAAAAACGAATGGAACAAGGCATTTGAGAAGTTTAAAAAAACGCCCACTAACCAAGTTCTGATGCCCTACCTACTTGCCCCAGATGTGTCTCAATATTCTACTAGCCCTCCTTGTGGCATAAATTTAATTGATCCTAGCAATATCGACACATTCATCATTCCATCTAATGGAGCTATGAAGTGGGGATTAAGGTATTATCAAAGTCCTGAGACTAAAAAGTTAAATCCTGAAAATTTTTATTTTATAAAGTCGCATCATGTTGGAGAGTTTGACCAAAAAGAATCTCCCGATAGCTTATCTGTCGCCGCCGATGAGCATACTGTGACTTTCATTATTGATTTGAAGAAACCCATAACAGCTCAAATCAATAAAATTTATAAAGAGGCACTAGATCTTCAAACCCAATTACGCACAGATCGGCCAGATCTGGTCACCTTTAGATCAGAAAAGGTTAGCCTTAAAGATCAAAAACTCTGGATTATTTATCTGCAATGCCTTGATGCAAAGACTGCTGGTATAAAAAGAGCAGATGCCGCACTTAAGATCTTTCCTGCCGCTTCTCAAGGTTCTGTTCAAAAATGGGACGAAACAATGAAGCAAATAAGTAAGATAGCAAAAAACAATTACAGGCAATTTATGGATTAAAAACTGGGGTCGCTGGAACCCTCCATCAACCCTGTGCTCTGTTCTACCAGTGAGTCGTATATTTGAAATATATACAGCACTCGTTGTGAGTTGCTTATTTATTAAAAAGCATAGGAGTAATAAAAATGACTAATATTCTAAAAGCTGCATTAGAAGCTTCAGAAATGGGTTTTCCTGTATTTCCAGCAGACCCAACAACTAAAAGACCTCTTGTCAAAGACTGGCCCAATGTGGCGACACGAGATCCAGAACAAATCAAGAAATTCTGGATACAATTCCCAAACGCAATGATAGGAGCTGTTACCGGTATTCAATCAGGTTGGGTTGCGATCGACATCGATGTCAAAGGGGGCGAATCCGCATTCCAGAAACTAAAAGCTTTTGAAAATCTTCACGGCAAAAAGTTCAATCCTGCTTTTTGCACGGAAACTGGTTCCAAAGGCCTTCACCTATTCTTTCCAGCACCTGAAGGAATCAATATTAGGAACAGTGCAAGTAAAATTGGCCAAGGCTGGGACATAAGAAGTACAGGCGGCTACGTCATTTTTGCAGGCTCTGTCAAATCTGATGGCAACAGTTACAAATTTATCAATTTTGAGGAGGCCTATAATAATGCCTAATCTTCTAAACACCCCTCATATAACTGGCACAGGCGCGATCTTAGTCAGAATTGGCTTATCTCTTAAAAAAGCACGTTTCAGTGAACCGCAGATTTCTTTGATATTAAGCACAATATCTAAGCTTTTCCCTACTCCTCCAAGGACTGAGGAAATCCAAAAACTATGTCTAAGTCTATTCAAAAATAATTTAAAGCAGGAGAGTAACAATGAACTATAATATTATTAATCCAAACGCAGTAATGCCGAACTGGCTGATTAACCTTTGTGTAGGCAAAGTAGCAGCCAATTCAATCAATGCTATTCAAACCAGAAGTAATTCATTTGCAGTGGGCGGGCGCAACACACGCTTAACATCATTGGCAGGTAATATGCGTAGAAATGGTGATGATGAAAACACCATTTATGCCGCTATATCTGCCGTAAACAAAACTATAGCAGAGCCCCTTCCAGAGTCTGAAGTTCAAAGTATTGCAAAAAGTATATGTCGCTATGATATTAGCCCAGATGGGTTTAGCAATGATAGCTTTGCCAGTCTTATGGCAGGAGAAATTGAAGGGAAAGCTCTGTATTGTGCAGGCTCGGGTTTTCATTTCTTTGATGGGAAGCGATGGACGGAAGACAAAGAAGGCCTTTACGTTCTTAAGAAAGCTAGAGAGCTTTCTGATAAAATTTGTAGTGATGTTCTATTAATGCGCGATCAATGCCAAGATGCTCAGCAGTACAGCAAGCTATTATCAGCAACCAAGAGGACAAAATCTGCATCTTTTATGCGCCAAAGTATCGAACTGTTAAAGGCAGATCCTAGCATCCATGCAAGCTTAGATGTTTTTGATAAGAATAAGAACCTTATCAACCTTCAAAATGGTACATATAATCTTGAGACAGGTGAATTCTATAAACATCGACACCAAGACAAATTAAGCCATATCTTAGACTTTGATTATAATAAAAATGCCGAGGCGCCCCACTTCGATAAACTTCTACGTGATGTATTAGGTATTGAAAATGGATACTTCTTCTTAAGAATGATTGGTTACTCGATACTTGGCAGAGGAAATGAACAAAAGTTCTTCATTATCTATGGGGGAGGAAAGAACGGCAAGTCCACATTAATACAATCCATAGAAAATGTACTTAGTCAGCTTGTAATCACCGTTCAAGCGGATAGTTTAAATGGACTGAAGGACGGACAAATCAGAGATGACCTTGCTCGCCTTCCAAATAAGCGAATTATATTCACTAATGAAACGCGCGCTGGAAGCCCTCTTGATGCAGCCTTAATAAAGCAACTTACTGGGCAAGACACTATGGCGGTAAGGAAGCTTTACAAAGAGTTTTTCCAATTTGTTCCAATAGGTGTACCTATGCTTATTACTAATTATTTACCAGTTATTGATGGATCAGATTTTGCAATTGAGCGTCGAATTTGTTTGCTTACATTTGACAAGATCATAGAAAATGTTGATCTAACTCTTGGTGACAAATTAAAAAATGAGAAATCTGGTATATTCAATATCATCCTAGAAGGATTGGCAGATTATCAAGCCAATGGATTAAGCATCCCCTATCGTGTTACGGAGAAAACAAAGGCCTTTATAGAGAATAGGAACATAATAAAACGATTTATTAAGGAACGACTAGAATTTTCTGATTCCTATAAAGTTACTGCTGAGGAATTATACTCAGCTTATCAGGGTTGGAGCTGGATGGATGATTATAAGCCATACAGAAGGGATCGTTTTAAAGAGTTGTTTGAAAAAGAGACTCTCATGGAGCAATCTAGGAATGGGTCAAGTCGATACTGGTCTGGCGTAAGGGTCAAATTACACTAAAGAATAACTGTGTAGCCCTCTCAAGAAATTTGGTAAAATATATTAGATAATAATATTTTTTATAAATTTTCTTGAGAGGGCTACATACATTTAGTAATGGTCAAAAAGGAAGAAATAAAAGCTAATTGGCAAATCTTTGAACGCCGCCCAACATGGTCAGTGGTTACCTCAGCCGAATTGGCTCAGGTTCTGAATGTGCATCTGCAAACAATAAATAACTGGAAAATAAGAGGCATTCTCCCCTCCCCTGTAACTGACCGCACATTACGAGGGAATAAAAATTATTTTAGAATTAGCTCAATTCGCTCATGGTTGGAAAATAGGCCAGAACCCGAAATACATTGGTGCTGGGTTCATGAATATTTAATTGAAGGGATAGAAACCCTGCAACAAGCCGAATATCTGGTAAAAAATGCCCATAAAGCCCTGAATGTGGAAAGGTCTCAAATCCCTATGTATTAAAATGACATCCCCTCTTTACAACTTAAAGAATTGGGCTAGAAAATAAGACATTCAAATTTTTTACAGGCCACAAGCCCATATATTAGGAAAATTTTATGAAACTCTTTGGCATTATGATATTAACAGCTCTTCTCCTTACTGGTTGTGGGAGCATACCTCCTCTTAATTTTTCAGTACCCAATGTTGGCCCATCAAAACATAAAATCAATGCAGAATTAAAATCGCTTACTGTCACCCTTGCCCGTCCCGATGAAGCGAAGGGTGATTTGCCATTTGGCATTGAAACCATTACTCCTATGTGGAAAGAGTCTTTAGAAGAAGCTTTAAATAGAATGGCTTTATTTAATGATGATGCTTCCAAAAAAGTGTCTATATCTGTAAAAATTCTCGCCATTGATGCTCCATCAGCAGGAATAACTTTTCCTACAACAGCAAAGGCTCAGTATGAGCTCCTCGACAGGGGAACTGGCGCAATTATTTATAGTGAGATAATTGAATCAACGGGAGAAACACCTATGGATTTTGCATTTATGGGCGTTGCTCGATCTAGAGAATCCATCAATAGATCCGTTCAAAACAATATTGCTAAATTCCTCATGTCAGTTGAAACCACCAACGTCAATCGCCCTCTATTCTCTGGGAGAAAGAAATGATTAAATATATCCTAGTTCTCTTATTGGCATTCCCTTTTACGGCATGCACAAGAGACCTTTCCCCTGACACATATTCTGTTGGTGCCGTTGGTCAAGCCAATAGAACTATGAGGGGTACTATTGTCAATGTTCGAGAAGTGAATATTCAAGGCAACCAGACGGGCATTGGAGGCCTATCAGGAGCTGCCGGGGGCGCTGTGGCAGGTTCAGCTATTGGCAATGGCGGCAGATCCAATGCGCTGGGCGCAATTGGCGGAGCTGTTATTGGTGGCATTGCAGGGGCAGTTATTGAAGAGGGTACAACCAGTCAAAAGGGCTTGGAATACGTTATTGAGACAGAGAATGACAACCTGATAACGGTTGTTCAAGGCCTTACACCAAGCCTCAGCAAGAAGCAAAAAATATTGGTTATTTACGGCAACCCAACCAGAGTAATACCAGACACCAAATAGAAATTATCCAAATATCTCCATCCCAAACACCCACATACATAGTGGGTGTTTTTTAATTTGACGGGTGAAACCAGCCCCTATATTGTCCTCATTAGATCAGTCAAAGGGCACTGGTTTGAGGCTTGATAACCTCAATACGAAGCGGTTCACATGTACCGCATAAACATGTCGCTTTCTCAGCTATGGCTGGGAGGCGGCAGTGTATGTTCAGGCTTTGCGGCTAAAGACTGTCGCGCCGTATCTTCGTATTCGGTTATCAACTCCCAGTCACCAGCTAGCCCTGCTGTGACTACGTTTTGATAAAGGGAGAAATTCTTTAATATGGCTTACAACACATTTGATATAATCAGTGGTGGTCATGCTGGCAGACAAGTTTTCTTTAATGAGAGAAGTAATATACTTGAGATTCAAACAAAGAAAACCAATCATCCAGTTCTTACCTTTAAAGTAAGGGACATTTCCAGTCTAGAACTAATCGAATCAAAAATTGTTAAGAAAACAGATTCCATTACTTTTGGTATTGTAGGTGCTTTGCTGGGTGGCCCTATAGGTGCAGCTGCAGGAGCCAGCCTTGGTGGCCTTTCTCGCCCTTGCACATTTGCGATAGAGACAACATCTGGAACTTATGTTTGTGAAGGGCTGAAGTTGCATTACAACAAATTATACAAAGCATATAAAATTCAACAATACTAAAATTAAGAAGTAATATTTATACAACCGGAGAATATCATGAAACATATTGTATCTATTATAGCCACCTCAATCCTCTTGCTTCCCAATTTAGCCTTCGCTCAAAACTCAGCCTATATATCTAGTTGCTGGGCATGTACTAGTGAAACTTATCTTGATGATATAACCCTATTTATATCTGAGAAAGACGAAAAATCTATGTCACGATATCTTGTATCTGGGAAGTGCCAGCTTGTTCAAGGAAAAGTATCTGTTTCAGAACGTGGCATATTAACTTCAAGAGTTATTAAGGATGGCACACCGCTTTATGTGGTATCGGAGTGCATAAGATAGACGCAAGAGAATCGAAGAGCTCAACGAATGCCACTATTGCTATGGGACAAATTGTGCAGATGAACAAATCTAAAATATATAAGATCAGCTTTCTTGCGGTAGGAGTTCTCTTCATTCTGACTGCTAATTTTATAAGAATGGGAATTCCTCTACTTCATGTATTAAGTGAAGACCAAAGAAACGATGGCATAAAAGTCATAGCCTACTACGACACACTCATAATCCCAGACTCTATCATTTTTGATCTATGGGATGTCTCTGTAAATAACTCTCCAGCAGATGTTATGAGAGTCTTTTTACAATTCTCCGAAACATTAAAAGAAAGAAATTTCTCAAAAATTTATCTTTCTTTTAGGGGAAATAAAAAGTTCTATATTCAGGGAGCCTATTTTAAGACATTAGGGAATGAATATAATACTCAAAATCCTGTTTATACATTAAGAACTTTTCCCCAACATTTGCTAAAGTTAGATGATAGTGAGGCCTACCCTACTTGGTCTGGAGGGCTAATAGGAGTTTTTTCTGCAGAGATTAAAGATCTCAATGACTTTCAAAATGTTTGGTACATAAGAGAAATTAACCAAGAATGAGGAAAAAATGAAACTACTACAAAATAAAAGAATATACATTTTTCTTATTTTAGTAATTTTTTTAGGGCTATGTTCTTACCTTTATTATAAGGACACCAGAAATGAAAAAATGTTGCCCCCAGATGTGAAAACTATTCTTTCCTTTTATAATGACCATAAAGCTAAAAAACTAACTGTCAGCGCAACCCTCAAGGCCTGTGGCTTCAAGGAACTTGATAAAGAATATAATGATAAAATACTCTTCGCCAACACTGCTATCAATATAAAAAACATAGATAATATAAACCTCGACAATATTATTAATGAGGCGGAGGTAGATGGCTTGTTAGAAGGTACTTTTTTTGGAGGATATGAAGCTGCCCTAGCTATTGTTGGAAAGAAACACTTAGATAAATCTAAGTGTTTGATAATGAAAAAATATGCGGAAAAAGAATTGTATCCAGAGGGGTTTTCTTCTTCTCCCTCATATAAGAAAGAAGAAACTTCTCTTGATGAGACAATCTCCACTGCTCAGGATAAAGCCAACAAATGGATTCTTGAAGAAGAAACGTCTCCTATTAATGATAAAAAAGACATCTACTTATTTCTAGAATCTGATAGACCTATTGTAAGCAAACGCAACAAAGAGACTACACCTAAATTAGCCATAAGATGTAAGGAAAACGAGACAAACCTTTTTATAATTTTTGATATATTTCTGGGTAGCCGCGATGACATCCCTGTTTTACACCGATTAGATAAGGAAGAAGCAAAAACAGCCAGATGGAGTGTTTCCAATGATAGTGAGGCAATATTCAAGCCAAATCCAATTCCTTTTATAAAAACCATGATGCAACATGAAAAGCTACTGGTTCGTGTTGCATCATATAATGGCAATAATCTCATGACAGAATTCAACATTACAGGGTTATCTGATTTCATCGCACCTCTAGCAACCGCCTGTAATTGGAAAAAAGAAGAGGCAAAGAAGTAAACGGTACTATGAAATAGTAACTAAAAATAAAAATAGATAAGCGCCCTCTTAGACACTATAGAGCCGCCTTTGGATTATGCTCCTAATAAAAGCATATACCCCTTCCCGCTAATTACTGATTTTCTTGGCTATATCCTCCGCTTTTAAGTGGGTGTAACGAAAGAGCATTCTGAAATCCCTATGGCCGCTTATCAAGGCTACCTCAGGCACAGAAAGCCCCTTTTCAAAGAAACGGCTTATAGCTTCGTGGCGCAGATCATGAAAATGCAGATCATTGATACCTGCCCTCTTGATTAACCTTTCCCACGAAAGGCGCACTGAATTTGCACTGATTGGGAACACAATATCGCTCTGACTTGTCAGCTTTACATCTTCAAGAACAGACAAAGCATCTCTAGAAAGAGGTATCTTTCGGCTATGCCCGTTTTTGGCCAACGGAATAAACAAGGTTCTTTTGTCGGTATCAATATCACCCCAGCGCAGATTTAATAATTCCCCGCGCCTCATACCCGTATGCAAAGCCATTTTTATAATCGGCAAAATAAAATGGTTACGGCATGAGGATGTCGCCTGTTCTATTGCTTCATATTCTCCAGCGTACAAACGGCGTTTTCTGGAATTATTTACCGATAACCTCTTGAGACATACCAATGGATTTTCGCGCATCGGGATTCCCCATTCTTTTATTGCCACCTCAAACGCATGGCGTATAATTCCAAGTTGCCTATTAACAGTGGCGGGGCTTACCGTTTTCAGGCGCATTTCACGGTATTTTGCAAAATGTGTTGTCCCGACCTGTGCCAAAGTCAGGCCAGCTATTGGTAATCTCAGAAAAGCATTGATGACACATCGTTCAAATTTTGCGCCCCGCTTTTTGACAGTGACTTCATCTCTGTAGCGTTCCAAAATGTCCCTAAGCCGATAACTATCCAAAATCTTGATAGAGGCAGGTAAATCTCCCCTGTCCGCTTTGGTTTCCATGTACCGCGCCCATTGGTCAGCATCCGATTTGAGATGGAATGTACGGCAAGCAGTCGGAAAACCTTTACGTCTTACCAAAACCTGATACTTACCTCCCCGTTTTTGAATTGTAGCCATAGAAAAACAACCTCATTGCAGCAGATTTGCAGCAAGTTGTTTCCATTCAGATTTTTTGATTGGGGATACACCCTATCCAAGCCATTGAAAAGGCTTGAGAAACTAATGGCGCGCCCGAGACGATTCGAACGTCCGGCCTTTGCCTTCGGAGGGCAACGCTCTATCCAGCTGAGCTACGGGCGCATTGAGGCTTTTTCTAACAGAACTCAAACCAGAAGGCAAAAGGATAATTCAGACAAAATAAGCCTCCTAAGAATGAGCCAACGATGAATAGACAACTTCAAAAAATTCAAGTTGCAAAACAGCACCTTCATTTTCATTCCTCAAAGGTGGCACATTATAGCACTAAAAAACAAAAACCCACCGTAAGGTGGGTTTTGAAACTTTGTGATAATTGAATAACATTTATCCTCGCACTCTGTGCTTGGAAGACCTGGCAACGACCTACTCTCCCATGCCTTAAGACATAGTACAATCGGCCCGAAGGTTTTTCACAATCCAGTTCGAGATGGGATGGCGTGTTTCACACTTGGTATAGCCACCAGGTCATCTAAACACAGAACAGGAAGATATTTCTTTTTTGTCAAAATTAAAAACTGCTAAAACACGAACACAACGAACTTACCGCTGCGCGTGATTTTTTCACACTTTTGGCCAAAAGGCCATGGCGTGGAAATCAAGCCGATCGAGCAATTAGTACCGGTTAGCTTCAAGTGTTACCACTCTTCCACATCCGGCCTATCAACGTGGTGGTCTTCCACGGCTCTGATAGGGATACCTAGTTTTGAGGGAGGCTTCACGCTTAGATGCTTTCAGCGTTTATCCCGTCCACACATAGCTACCCAGCACTGCTCCTGGCGGAACAACTGGTACACCAGAGGTGTGTCCATCCCGGTCCTCTCGTACTAAGGACAGCTCCTCTCAAGTATCCTACACCCACGGCAGATAGGGACCAAACTGTCTCACGACGTTTTGAACCCAGCTCACGTACC
>DISK01000010.1 GCA_002421905.1 Micavibrio sp. UBA6212 | reverse complement strand
AAACTTTCTGCTTATGAATGTGGTTTTGATGCATTTGATGATGCGCGCCACAAGTTTGATGTCCGGTTTTATCTGGTGGCTATTCTTTTTATTATTTTCGATCTGGAAGTTGCGTTTTTGTTCCCTTGGGCAGTGTCTTTGGGGGAGATTGGGATGTTTGGTTTTTGGTCGATGGTTGTTTTTCTCGGCGTCTTGACGGTCGGGCTGGTTTACGAATGGAATAAAGGGGCTCTCGACTGGGAGTAAGAGTTTTACTATGTCTCACCGCGAAATTTTTCAGGCTCCGAAAGCCTCCTTGCAAACCGATGTTCCAATGATTCCTGCCGCGAGTCAGGATCAGGCCGTCGCTATGTTGGCACAAGAAGTTACAGATAAAGGTTTTGTTTTAACGCAAGCCGACAAGTTGTTTGACTGGGCGCGTCAAGGTTCCATGTGGCCTATGACGTTCGGTCTGGCCTGCTGTGCTGTGGAGATGATCCATTCCTATATGTCCCGTTATGACCTCGACCGGTTCGGGATTATTCCACGTCCATCCCCGCGTCAGTCCGATGTGATGATCGTGGCGGGAACGCTGACCAATAAGATGGCGCCTGCTTTGCGTCGTGTCTATGACCAGATGGCCGAACCACGTTGGGTGATTTCGATGGGGTCTTGCGCCAATGGAGGTGGGTATTACCATTATTCCTATTCTGTTGTTCGCGGATGTGATCGCATCGTGCCGGTTGATATCTATGTTCCCGGTTGCCCGCCAACGGCTGAAGCTCTGGTTTATGGTTTGCTTCAGCTTCAGAAAAAAATTCGCCGTGAAGATACACGGATTGTCAGATAGGGTTATGTGCAAATGACAAATGACGTTCAAGAAGATCCAGCGCAAGAACCAGAAGCTTTCAAGCACCCTTTGGTAATCGAAGGTGAAGATTTGAAAGTTGTCCTTTCGGGGGCTGTCCTGTCTTACGAGATTGTTTGTGAGCAGTTGATTTTGAATGTCACTCGGGGTGGCTTGCTGGCGGTTATTGCGTATCTGCGGGATGCGGATTCTCACCGTTATGCCCAGTTAATTGATGTGTGCGGTGTTGATTATCCGGAACGCGCCGAACGGTTCGAGATTGTTTACCAATTGCTCTCTTTGAAACATAACAAACGAATTCGGGTCAAGATTACCACTGATGAAGAAACTCCTGTGCCGTCTGTGTCGGCGTTATTCAGCTCGGCTCCCTGGATGGAGCGCGAGATTTGGGATTTGTACGGCGTGATGTTTGACGGGCTTTCCGACCATCGCCGCATTTTGACCGATTATGGGTTTGACGGGCATCCTTTGCGGAAGGATTTTCCTCTTTCTGGCCATGTCGAGGTGCGTTATGACGACGAACAAAAACGCGTGGTTTATGGGCCTGTGTCCTTGCCACAAGATTTCCGTGTGTTTGATAATATGAGCCCTTGGGAAGCGTTGACCGATGTCCAGCTTCCGGGGGATGAGAAGGCAGGAGAAAATCCACATATGCCGAAAATCGGGTGGAAGCCCGTCAGTAAAGTTTCTGAATAGGTGAATCTCTATGAGTCAGGTCGCGCAAATGCCATTGCTTAATGAAGATGTTGATCAGGAACATCACATCAAGCCTTACACAATGAATTTCGGGCCGCAGCACCCTGCGGCGCACGGCGTTCTTCGTCTGGTTCTGGAGATGGATGGTGAGGTCGTCGAACGTGCTGATCCGCATATCGGGTTGTTGCACCGTGGCACAGAAAAGCTGATCGAATATAAAACCTATATGCAAGCTCTGCCGTATTTTGATCGGCTGGATTATGTGTCCCCGATGAATCAAGAGCATGCTTTTGCTCTGTCCGTTGAAAAATTGCTGGGGCTGGAAGTGCCAGAACGCGCACAATATATCCGTGTGCTGTTTTGTGAACTGACCCGTATCTTGAATCATGTCCTTAACATTACGACTTTTGCTCTGGATGTTGGTGCGATTACGCCTGCTCTCTGGGGCTTTGAAGAGCGCGAAAAGGGCATGGAATTTTATGACCGTGTTTGTGGGGCACGGCTGCACGCGAACTATATTCGTCCGGGCGGGGTGTCGATGGATTTGCCCGCGGGGCTTCTTGAGGACATGGATGCTTGGGTCGAAAGTTTCCCCAAAGTTCTAGATGATCTGGATAGTCTTTTGACTGAGAATCGTATTTTCAAACAACGGACGGTTGATATTGGTGTCGTGACTGCGCAGCAGGCGTTGGATTGGGGTTTTACCGGCCCTGTGATCCGTGCCTCGGGTCTGGCTTGGGATTTGAGAAAATCTCAACCTTATGAGGTGTATAGCCGGATGGAATTTGATGTGCCGGTGGGGACGACAGGGGATTGTTATGCCCGTTATCTGGTGCGGATGGAAGAGATGCGCCAGTCCCTGAAAATCATGAAGCAATGCATTAAAGATATGCCACAAGGTATTGTAAAGGCTAATGATTATAAAATTTGCCCACCGCCTCGCGCAGAGATGAAAAGTTCGATGGAGGCTTTGATCCACCATTTCAAGCTCTTTACCGAGGGGTATCATGTTCCTGCGGGCGAGACTTATACTGCGGTTGAGGCACCAAAGGGTGAATTCGGGGTTTATCTGGTTTCAGATGGAACCAACCGTCCGTATCGTTGCCATATCCGGGCTCCGGGGTTTGCTCATTTGCAAGGGCTGGATTTTATGTCTCGGGGGCATATGCTCGCGGATGTTGTGGCCAATATCGGATCGTTGGATATTGTTTTTGGGGAAATTGACCGTTAACTATTTGATGGTGGATTTTTTAGAATCAAATTGTTAGTATATTCATTATGACAAAAAATCATCCTAAACTGCCTTTTTCGGCTGCCCAGCTTAATCCTGATCAGGACGAAAATCATAAAGTCTGCGTTTTCTTGACATATGAAGGAGCCATGGTGCTTGTTTTGCGTCAACATCCGGATGGTGTGGTGTCTGTCGAGCCTGTCGGTGGAAAGAAAAAAATTGGAGAAACTGTTCCTGAAGCCTGTGTTCGTGAAATTCGCGAAGAATTGGGCGTTGAAGTGGAAAGCCATTCCTCTGCATTCCATCACTTGGGAACAGATACGCATCCTGTAAAGGGGTATGATATTACGTATTTAGCAGGACGTCATGTCAGTGGCGTACCAAAAAATGCGTTGCCTGAGGAGCATCTGGATATATTGCATGTTCCTTTGGGGGATAATTTTCGGGCCGAAGCCCTGAAGCAGGCCGAGTACAGACTCCTTGATTTGGGAATTACCTCGAACGGCCCTGTGCAGCTTCGTGTGCCACAAGAGATTTTATCTCGTTATCAGAAAATGGCGTCTATGGACCCTGATAAAGCTGCCAAGCATAACGATTTCACCCCTGTTTAATCCTCCTCTTGATCTGCTTTGGCTTTGCCGCTAAACAGGTAGGAGTTTTTATAGGGATTTCCGTACATGAAAAAACCAGTCGATTTGAATGCTGCATACCAACCGAAAGACTTCGCTTTTCGGGATATGGAGAAGGTCAAAGAAATTATTTCCCGTTATCCGCAAGGCAAGCAACGTTCTGCAACTATGCCGTTGCTGGATCTGGCACAGCGTCAGGTCGGCGAAGACGGAGCACAGGCCAAGCCACCTTATGGTGGATGGATTCCCCGTGCCGCAATGGACAAAATTGCCGAAATTGTCGATGTGCCGCCAGTCAAGGTTTATGAAGTGGCGACATTCTATTCCATGTATAATCTGGAGCCAGTTGGCAAATATCTGGTGCAGATGTGTACGACGACACCTTGCATGTTATGTGGATCAGGCGATGTGGTTAAAACATGCGAAAGTCATTTGGGAATTCACACGGGCGAGACAACAAGAGACGGAATGTTCACCTTGATGGAAGTTGAGTGTCTTGGGGCTTGTGTCAATGCGCCGATGGTTCAGATCAATGACGATTATTTCGAAGATTTGACGCCGGAAAGCATGAAGCAAATCCTGTCTGATCTGAAAGAGGGGCGTGAAGTTTCTGTCGGGCCACAAAATGGTCGTGTGGCGTCGATGTCTGAATCGGGAACTACGACCTTGGTAGAGCAAGCCGATCGGCTTGGGATTAAAAAAGCCGGATAATTGATGATTTTAATTGCGCTCGGGGCAAACTTACCTTCTCAACATGGAACTCCGAAGCAAACCCTTCTGAAAGCTTTGGAGACGTTACGCAGCAGAAGTATTAAAGTTCTGGCTGTGTCTCCGGTATATTTGACGGCTCCCGTACCGATTTCAAATCAGCCTTGGTATCACAATGCTGTGGCTTTGATTAAAACGCATTTGTTGCCGCAAGATCTTCTTAAGCTGTTACAAGAAATTGAAATTGATTTCGGGCGAATTCGCACAGTCAGGAATGCCCCGCGTGTCCTTGATCTGGATATTCTGGATTATCAGGGCAAGCAGGTTTTTGAACAGGGTCTGGAATTACCGCATCCGCGTATGACAGATCGCGCTTTTGTGTTGTATCCCTTGCGCGATATTGCCCCTGACTGGCGTCATCCTGTCTCTCGTGAGGCGGTATCATCTCTTATTCAAAATCTTCCCAAAGGGCAGGACATCAAAAACGATTCCCTGCCTGCTATTATGGGGATTATCAATGTTACGCCGGACAGTTTTTCAGACGGTGGAAAGTTTATGTCCCATGAGGCCGCCATACGTCATGGAAAACAATTAATTGCGGATGGAGCGTCTGTTCTGGATATTGGTGGAGAGTCCACCAGACCGGGTGCCGATCCTGTTGATGTGGCAGACGAGATTTCGCGTGTGCTTCCCGTTCTGGAAGGGTTGCAGCAATGTGGCGCATGGCTTTCTGTTGATACGCGCCGCGCCGATGTGATGCGTGTTGCCATTGATGCCGGCGCCCACATTATAAATGATGTCAGCGCATTGGAAGGTGATGCGGAGTCTTTATCTGTGGTTGCCCATTCACGCGCCCATGTATGTTTGATGCATATGAAGGGCGACCCCCGCACGATGCAAAACCTTCCTGTCTATGATGATGTGGTGCACGAAGTTCTGGATTATCTGTCCTTGCGTGTCCGGATTTGTATGGATGCAGGAATTACATCTGACCGGATTATTGTCGATCCCGGGATCGGGTTTGGAAAATCAACAGGGCATAATGTCGAGTTGATGGCCCATTTGGATCAGTTTAAGGAATTGGGCGTGCGGGTTTTGCTTGGCGCATCCCGCAAGCGTTTTATTCCGGCCTTGTGCGGTCATGACATTGCACCGCTGGACAGGCTCGGAGGTTCTTTGGCAGCCGTCGCCGTCGCCTGTGATCGTGGAGCGGATATCGTTCGTGTCCATGACGTCAAACAGACAAAGCAGTTTCTGGAAGTTTATCGGGCCGTACAAAAAGCCAAGTAACTAACAAACTGACTAACTGATTTTTTCCTCATGCTGGAATTGGTGGTGATGTTGTTCGGTTCCGGCAGGTTTTCCGATATAGCCACCCAAAATCATCCCGAATGTTGCGGCCAGTAACCCTGCGAGTTGCGGTGGGCAAACACCATCACCCTCGGGAGAGAATTTTTCCATCAAGAGCCATGTTCCAACTCCGAAGATAATTGAAAGTGTGGCGCCTGCTGTATTGGCGCGTTTCCAATAGACGCCTGCTGCGAGGGGGACGAAGGCCCCCGCGAGCGTGATTTTATAGGCATCTTCGACCATCGAGAAAATATCGCGTTCGGAATTGAACGCATAAACCAGAACAAGGCCAGAAAATCCGACAACCGTTCCGCGGATCAGGTGCAAAAGTTTTTTATCGGTCATATGTGGCAGCAAAGATTTGACGATGTTTTCAGCAAACACCACGGAGGGGGCGAGCAAAGTACCGGACGCTGTTGACATGATCGCCGAGAGCAAAGCACCAAAGAACATGACCTGAACCCAGATCGGGGTGTGATTAAGAATCATGGTGGGCAGAATTTGTTGTGAGTCTTCTTCCATCAGTTTTGCAGTTGTTTCTGGATCAATCATCAATGCAGAATAGCCCAGAAAGATCGGCACGAAGGCAAACAGGATATAGAAGGAGCCACCGAGGACAGAGCCACGGACAGCAGTCTTTTCATCTTTTGCCGACATGACGCGTTGAAAAACGTCTTGTTGGGGGATCGAACCAAAACCCATTGTGACCCATGCCGCAATAAAGGCGAGAACACCTGATAGTGTCAGTTCCGGCCAGAAGCCTGAAAATTTATTTTGTTCAACCGCGTGGTTGATGACCGCACCAGCTCCGCCCACTTCGTTGGAGATAAAGTAGGCCACAATGCCCATACCAATCAGGATAATGGTCATTTGCATGAAGTCGGTCATCGCGACCGAGAACATTCCGCCAAAGAATGTATAAAAAAGAACAATTGCCAGTCCCAGCACCATGCCCAAATCTTGAGAGATGGCATCATGCGTGACGATATTGAATACCAGCCCCAAGGCAACGATTTGCGCCGAAACCCACCCCAGATAGGAAATGCAGATAAAGATCGAGACGGCGAGTTCGGTCGGGCGGCCATATCTACGTTTATAAAAGTCGGAAATGGTCAGAAGTTTCATGCGGTAAAGCGGTTTGGCAAAAAAGAGACCAACCAGAATCAGGCACATCCCCGCACCGAACGGATCGGCAATGATCCCGCCCAAGCCTTCATCAATAAAGGTCGAGGAGATTCCCAATACGGTTTCCGAGCCGAACCATGTGGCAAAGACAGTTGCCATGGTAATATAAAGGGGTAGGGAACGTCCCGCGACCACATAATCGGAAGAGGAATGCACTTTGCGGGCCGCATAAAGACCCACAGCAACAGACACGATCATATAAAGTGCAACAAAGGTTATGAGCATAGTGGCAAATCTCCCCATTAAGACCTGATTTTCGAGTATTTTTCCACATTTGTGCGGCGTGTCAATCAGGGAATTGTGATTAAGGACTGTGCGTCCCCAGCGTATGTGTTTTTGATATCGTTAAGGGGAATATATTCCTTACGAGGGAAGCCGTTCACGCGAAGGGCGCGAAGATGCCGCCATGGTCGCCAAGGGTTTTGTGGTTGCGGAGCAATGAGGTGAGAAATTTTTCTTTATGGATTGCAGGGTTTTGCGCATTGTTTTATACCTGAAACAGCTTAAATTCTGGCCAGATTCTGGAGACGCCACCTATGCTTGCCGATAAAGATCGTATTTTTACCAATATCTATGGCTGGGAGCCATTTTCGCTGGATGCTGCGAAAAAACGCGGAGACTGGGATAATACCAAGGATATTCTGGCCAAGGGTCGTGATGCGATTATTGCCGAAATGAAGGCTTCCGGTTTGCGTGGGCGGGGTGGAGCGGGTTTTCCAACCGGTATGAAATGGTCCTTTATGCCTAAAGAATCGGATGGTCGTCCCCACTATCTGGTCATTAATGCCGACGAATCGGAGCCCGGAACCTGTAAAGATCGCGATATTTTGCGCCATGAGCCGCATAAGCTTCTGGAAGGGGCTTTAATTGCCGGTTTTGCGATGGGTGCTCATCGGGCCTATATTTATATGCGCGGTGAATTCTGCAATGAAGGATCAACGATCAATCGCGCCATTAGGGAAGCTTACGACGCCGGGTTGCTGGGTAAAAATGCCGCCGGATCGGGATGGGATTTTGATGTCGTTCTGCACCGTGGAGCAGGGGCTTATATTTGTGGTGAAGAAACTGCTTTGATCGAAAGTATCGAGGGTAAAAAAGGGCAACCCCGCAATAAACCGCCATTTCCAGCCGGAGCAGGGCTTTATGCCTGCCCGACGACGGTCAATAATGTGGAAACCATTGCTGTGGCACCAAGCATTTTACGTCGTGGCGGGGCATGGTTTGCTGGCCTTGGCAAAGACGAGAAAAACACAGGAACCAAGCTTTTCTGCATTTCCGGTCATGTGAATAACCGATGCAATGTTGAAGAAGAGATGGGGATTCCGCTTAAAGATCTTATTGAAAAACATGCTGGTGGTGTGCGCGGTGGCTGGGACAATCTTCTCGCTATCATTCCGGGTGGGTCATCGACGCCGCTTTTACCAAAGCATATTTGCGATACCGTCACGATGGACTTTGATTCTCTGCGGGCTGTTCAATCAGGTCTGGGAACTGCTGGTGTTATTGTTATGGATAAAAGCACCGACATCGTTGGTGCTATCGCGCGGTTAAGCCATTTTTATATGCATGAAAGTTGTGGTCAATGTACCCCTTGTCGCGAAGGAACAGGCTGGCTTTACCGGATTATGCAGCGTATGGCGGTTGGCAATGCCACTCTGGATGAAATTGATATGCTCCTTGATCTGACCAAAGAAATCGAAGGTCATACGATCTGCGCCCACGGGGATGCATCGGCCTGGCCAATTCAGGGCCTGTTTAGACATTTCCGTCCCGAGGTAGAAAAGCGTATAATGGAATACAGGAAGGAAGCTGCCTAGGAGTTCTTTGGGTCCGGGCCGCGCAGGGTGTTGATATATGACTTTAAGTATGATTCGTATCTTATTGTTTTCTATTGCATTTATCTGTGTATCAACTGCATCCATGGCGGCAGAGCAGGGCACTCGTCCCATGACGGATAAAGAGAAAGAGCAATCTGCCAAGCTATCGGAAATCTATGCCGAGAGCATGTTCTTATCCAGTTGTATCAAATATAGTCAGATGTATATGTCCAAGGATCATTCACGTTTTACCCAGCAATCCAATCCAGAATTATATGCCCAATATGTCAAAGCTTGCGAATGCTATACAAAGGGCGTTGTTAAAGTCGCAACACCTGATGAAATCATAAGTTATGTGAAAATGTTGTACGGGTATCAGGCCGGAACCCCGAAAATGACCCCCGACCGGCGCGCCTATTTCTCTTCTGAAAGTTTCAATCATGTTGCCACCTATACGGCGGATGAGGCTTCGAGAAAAAAATGTGGGTTTGTCCGTTAATTGGGCATTTTATCTGGTTGTTCAATATGCTAGGAGTTCTTGTCTGAATTTAATCGGAAGTCCGAGTCATTTGTCATGCCAAAGTTAAAAATTAATAATACCGAAATCGAAGTCCCAGCCGGAACGTCTATTCTACAGGCTGCCGAATTGTTGGGATATGAAGTTCCGCGTTTTTGTTACCACGATAAATTGAGCGTTCCGGCTAACTGCCGTATGTGCCTTGTCGAGGTCAAAGGGGCCCCAAAACCTGTTGCGTCTTGTGCAATGGCGTGTGGTGAGAACATGGAAGTCCTGACCGAGTCTGCGATGGTGACCAAGGCCCGTCACGGTGTCATGGAAATGATGTTGATAAACCACCCGCTGGATTGCCCTATTTGCGATCAGGGTGGCGAATGCGATTTGCAGGATCAAGCCTTTGGTTATGGTTTTGACCGTTCCCGCTATACCGAAGACAAACGCGCAAAATCTGATCCCGATATGGGGCCATTGATTAAGACTGTTATGACTCGTTGTATTCAATGTACGCGCTGCGTCCGTTTTTCCGAAGAGATCGCCGGTGTCTCCGATATTGGTATGATGAATCGCGGTGAGGATGCCGAGATTACAACTTTTGTTGAAAAAGCGATTAATTCCGAGTTGTCAGGTAATCTGGTTGATGTTTGTCCTGTGGGCGCACTCACCAACAAGCCTTATGCTTTTACGGCGCGCCCTTGGGAGTTGCGTAAAACTGAATCCATTGATGTGCATGACGCCGTTGGAACCAATATTCGTATTGATGCGCGCGGCAATGAGGTGATGCGTGTTCTTCCTCGTTTGAATGAAGACGTGAACGAGGAATGGATGGCCGATAAATCGCGCTATGCGATTGACGGATTAAAACGCGCGCGCCTTGATCGTCCTTATATTCGTGATGAGGCAAGCGACGAATTGCGTGAAGCCAGTTGGGACGAAGCCCTTTCTTTGGTGGCTAAAAAACTGACCGGAGTTTCTGCGGATCGGGTTGCCGCGATGGTCGGGTCTTTGTGTGATACCGAGTCCATGTTGGCCTTGAAAGATTTGATGTTGTCACTTGGTGTTCGCAACATTGATTGCCGGACGGATGGAACGTTGTTTGATCCGACCCAGCGTTGCGGCTATGTGATGAATACGACGATTGCCGGTCTGGAACAGGCCGATGCGATTTTGTTGGTGGGTACAAATCCACGTTGGGAAGCCCCGTTGGTTAACGCTCGCATCCGCAAGAACTGGTTGGCCAAGCGCGTCAAGGTTGGGTTGATCGGTGAACAAAAAGATTTGACCTATCCCTACACACATATCGGCAGTGGCCCTGAGTCTTTGGCGTCGGATCACAGTTTCTTCGAGATTTTGAAGTCTGCCAAAAATCCTGTGATTATTGTCGGGCAGGGGACTTTCCTGCGTCCGGATGGTGAGGCTATTCATGCCGCACTTTATGAATTTGCAACCAAAATGGGAGTGGTTCGGGACGATTGGAACGGGTTCAATGTTCTTCAAACTGCTGCGTCCCGAGTTGGTGCTCTGGATATCGGTTTTGTACCGCAGGCACATGGGTTGAATGCGTATGGCATTTTGACCGCATCACAAAATGACCAGATGGATGTCCTTTATTTACTTGGTGTTGATGAGTTCAATGTCGAGGCATCTTTGGGCAATAAAACCTTTGTGATTTATCAAGGTCATCATGGCGATCAGGGGGCGGTTCGGGCCGATGTGATTTTGCCAGGGGCTGCCTATACCGAAAAAGACGGGCTGTATGTGAATACAGAAGGTCGTGTCCAGATGGCGAAAAAGGCCGTATCTGCACCGGGAGAGGCACGCGAGGATTGGAGAATCCTGCGAGCATTGTCCGAAAAAACCGGACGTGTTCTTTCCTATGATAATCTGCACCAGTTGCGCGCGCGTCTGGTGAAGGATTACCCACAGTTTGGCAAGATTGGCGCGGTTGTCCCCGCCAACTGGAAATCATTCGGGGTTAAGGGAGACGTGCGCAAGCACATGTTCCATGGCGCGGTTGATAATTATTACATGACCAATGCAATCAGCCGTTTGTCGCCGACGATGGCCAAATGTACGCAGGTTTTTGTTGGTCATGACGAACTTGCAGAGGCTGCGGAGTAGTACAAGAATAAACAAAAGATTCTGGCACTAAGGATTGAAAATGTTAGAACAGTTACTGGGTTTGAGTGATAATTTCTGGATGCAGTCTTTGGCTGTTGTTGCCACGATCCTTGTGTTTGCGCTGTGCATTATGGTGTTTGTTGCTTTCGTGACCTATGCCGAACGTAAAGTTTTGGGCGCGATGCAGCGTCGTCAGGGGCCGATGACGGTCGGGCCATTCGGGTTGCTTCAACCTTTTGCCGATGCATTCAAACTTTTATCCAAAGAAACAATTATCCCGACGCAGGCTAACCGTCCTGTCTTCTTTATGGCGCCGATTTTGATTTTGACTCTGGCGTTGGTGGCGTGGTCGGTGATTCCAATCGGGGCGCAGTTGGTTCTGGCCAATATCAATGTCGGGGTTTTGTTTTTATTCGCTGTATCTTCTCTCGGGGTTTACGGCGTGATTATGGCCGGATGGGCGTCCAATTCGAAATATGCTTTCCTTGGTGGACTTCGTTCTGCATCGCAGATGGTGTCTTATGAAGTATCAATGGGGCTGGTGATTGTTACCGTTATTTTGTGCACTGGTTCCATGAATTTATCCGAAATCGTGATGGCAGACCGTCCATGGTGGATGCAAGTGATGTTGTTGCCGATGCTGGTCATCTTTCTTGTGTCTATTCTGGCTGAGACCAACCGTGCACCGTTTGACTTGCCAGAAGGTGAGTCAGAGCTTTCGGGTGGGTTTATGGTGGAGTATTCTGCCGGAACCTTTGTGCTGTTCTTCCTTGGCGAATACATGAATATGGTACTGATGAGTGCCATTACAACAGTTCTGTTTCTGGGGGGCTGGTTGCCACCGTTCGGGATCGAGGCTTTGGCATTTGTTCCGGGGCCGATCTGGTTTGTGCTCAAGGTTTGTGCCGTGTTGTTCTTCTTCTTTTGGACACGCGCGACATTCCCGCGTTATCGTTATGACCAGTTGATGCGTTTAGGCTGGAAAGTATTTCTGCCGTTCTCGATGGTCTGGGTTGTTGTCGTGGCCGGTGCGCTGATTTATATGAATGCTGTGCCTCAATAGAGAGAGTTTAATATGTCGATGTTAAGAATTGCCCATTCCTTTTTATTGATTGAGATCCTCAAGGGGATGTTGCTTACTTTGAAGTATATGTTTTTTGTGCCCAGAGCGACGATCAACTATCCTTTCGAGAAAGGGCCTCTTAGTCCGCGGTTCCGTGGCGAGCATGTGTTGCGTCGCTATCCGAATGGGGAAGAGCGTTGTATTGCTTGCAAATTATGTGAGGCAATTTGTCCGGCATTGGCCATCACAATTGAAGCGGAACCTCGCGAAGATGGATCACGCCGCACGACACGTTACGATATTGATATGACCAAATGTATATATTGCGGCCTGTGTCAGGAAGCTTGTCCGGTCGATGCGATCGTCGAAGGGCCGAATTTCGAGTTTGCAACAGAGACGCGGGACGAGTTATTTTATAACAAGCAACGTCTTTTGGAAAACGGAGATCGTTGGGAAGCGCAGATCGCCCGCAATTTGGCCAACACGGCCCCGTACAAATAATTTCACCCGATATTTATTTTCTTGTTAACCACTGCGCTATATACTCAGAGATGGTTTACTGTTCCACTTTTGCAGGGGTTTTTCTATGGATAACACAAAGGCAATGATGAAGGCGGATATGGGCGAAGAGCGCACCATTGAGTCTGTCCTGTTGCTAGTTGAAACCATGAAAGAGCAACTTGATTCCATGGAGCGTTTTGTGAGTCGGCGCTTCGATGAGCTTTCTATGGAAATTAATGCCACCTCGCAACAGCTTGATATGGCAGAAGAGGGGTTGACCGGTAGATTTTCCGAAATTCTGAACGCGTTGGCAGCAATCAATTTTCGTGGTGATGGCGAAACTGCGGCAAATACCGGCGTCGAGTTGGAAGCGGTTATCAAAACGACCGAGGATGCAGCCACCCAGATTATGGATGCGGCAGAGCGGATTTCTCACCGGATAGGAAGTGACAAGACCTTGACTGGGGATGTTGCCCGTCAGAAATTTCTTGAGGAAACACGTAATGACGTTGAATCAATATTGTTGGCGTGTAGTTTTCAGGATTTGACGGGGCAGCGCATACGTAAAATACTCGAGTCGATCCAGACGATTGAAGACCATATCAGCACGACTTTGGGCAAGCTGGGCGTAGATATCACGCCGGATGCGATGGAAGGTGGAATTCGTGAATCTGTCGAAAACCATTCCGCCTCTCAAAGGGATATTGACGCTCTTTTCGACTAGTTTTTCCCTTATTTCCTGTTTTCCTTATATTTTCCCCCGTTTGTACACAGATGGCCGAGAAAAGTAGATTTTTTTCGTCTATGCGCTTGCGGAATCGGGCGTAACGCATTAGAAATGTGGTGCTTTTTGCAACCATCAATGCGAGTGTCGTCCCATGATCGGGGTTATAGCTTTTTATCTATTTTCTTTTGTTTTGCTCTTGAGTGCATTTTTTGTGATTACGTCACGAAACCCTGTTTACTCGGTGCTGTTCCTGATTCTGGCATTTTTTAATGCTGCCGGCCTTTTTGTTCTGTTGGGAGCTGAGTTTATCGCCATGATTTTGGTGATTGTTTATGTCGGGGCGGTGGCTGTTTTATTCCTGTTCGTTGTTATGATGCTCGATGTTAATTTCTCGGATCTTCGTAAAGGAGCAATGCAATATGTCCCGTTTGGTCTGTTGATGGGTGGCGGGTTGTTGGCTGAATTGGTTCTTTTGTATCGTGCGTGGCCTGTGCCGCATGTCCCCGAGCCTGCAGATGTTGCGATGGCTGTGGACAATACAAGGGCTTTGGGTGCGGTGCTTTATACAGATTATGTGTTTCCGTTTCAGGTCTCTGGTTTGATTTTGCTGGTTGCGATGATCGGCGCGATTGTTTTGACATTGCGCGTTCGTTCCTCTGTCTTGCGCCAAAAAGTCGGAGATCAGGTCGCACGCAAATCCGGGGACGTGATGAAAATTGAAAAAGTTTTGAAAGGAGCTGGTGTGGATCATGCTTGAAATCAGTCTTTTCCATTATCTGACATTGGCAGCCATTTTGTTCACAATGGGCGTGTTCGGAATTTTTCTGAACCGTAAGAATGTGATCGTGATCCTGATGTCGATCGAATTGATGTTATTGGCCGTCAATATTAATTTTGTGGCGTTTTCGTCGTTTCTGCACGATCTCGGCGGGCAGGTTTTTACCATGTTTATTTTAACTGTTGCCGCGGCTGAAGCTGCGATTGGTCTTGCTATTCTGGTATCATTTTTCCGGAATAAAGGATCGATTGCTGTCGAGGATATTTCGTCGCTTAAGGGTTAGTCTTAAAAGATTTTTTAGGTGTTTTGCATGATCTATTATATGGCAGTTTTTGCGCCTCTGATTGCTTTTCTGCTGGCAGGTTTGCTGGGTAAGAAGCTTGGCGATGCATTTTCCCAAGTGGTGACGTGCGCCGGTGTTATTCTGGCGGCGATGATTTCGGTCAAATTGTTTTTCTCGGTCGTATTGGGAATGTCGCCTGTTACCCTTCCGGTGACAGACTGGATTTCATCGGGTGATTTTGAGGCCGCATGGGTGCTCAGGCTGGATCAGCTTGCTGTCATTATGATGTGTGTGGTCAATATTGTTTCGGCTTGTGTTCATGTGTACTCGGTTGGATATATGCACCATGACGAAGCAAAGTCGCGATTTATGGCGTATTTGTCGCTCTTTACTTTTGCCATGTTGATGCTGGTGACGTCTGACAATCTGCTCCAGCTTTTCTTCGGTTGGGAAGGGGTCGGTCTGGCGTCCTACTTGTTGATCGGGTTCTGGTATCACAAGCCTTCTGCTAATGCGGCGTCTGTTAAAGCGTTTCTGGTCAACCGTGTTGGTGATTTAGGCTTGACGCTTGGGATTATGACTGCTTTTGTGATTTTTGGGTCGATCCAGTTTGACGATATTTTCGGAGCCGCGGCGTCGAAATCAACCGAGATGTTTACTTTCTTTGGGTATCAGTTTCATGCTTTGACTGTGTTGTGTCTGTTGTTGTTTGTGGGCGCTGTTGGTAAATCTGCCCAATTGGGGTTGCATACATGGTTGCCGGACGCGATGGAAGGGCCTACCCCTGTGTCTGCTTTGATCCATGCGGCAACGATGGTTACGGCTGGTGTTTTTCTGGTCGCGCGGTTCTCTCCTGTTTTCGAATTTGCGCCGGATGCCCTGATGGTGGTTTGCCTGTTCGGTGCGGTCACGGCATTTGTTGCGGCGACCATCGGTATGACCCAGTTTGATATCAAGCGGGTCATTGCGTATTCCACCATGTCGCAATTGGGATATATGTTTTTTGCCTTGGGGGTTTCGGCGTATTCAGCGGCGATGTTCCATCTTGTAACGCATGCTTTCTTTAAGGCTCTGTTATTCCTTGGCGCGGGATCTGTCATCCATGCGATGTCCAATGAACAGGATATGCGCAAGATGGGTGGGATCTGGAAACTTATTCCGTTCACTTATGTCGTGATGTGGATCGGGTCATTGGCGTTGGCGGGTATTCCGTTTTTTGCCGGATATTATTCCAAAGACCTGATCTTGGAATCTGCTTGGGCTTCACATAGTCCGGTTGCGCATTTTGCCTATTGGATGGGGATTGCTGCCGCGATTATGACGGCTTTTTATTCCTGGCGTTTGCTGATTATGACGTTCCATGGTAAGCCGCGCGCAGATCATCATGTGATGGATCATGTACATGAATCTCCACCGGTGATGACTGTGCCTTTGGCTATTCTCGCTGTTGGTGCTTTGTTCTCGGGGGCTCTTTTGTATGGTGGTTTTGCCGGCGTTCCTACGGAAGTCACCGCAGTTCCTGTTGAAAGTTCCCCGTTGATTGATAAGGCGGCGTTCTTTGGTAAAAGTATTTTTGTGATGCCGCAAAATGATTCTGTTGCCCATGCTCACCATGTCGAAGCGTGGGTTAAAAACCTGCCAACGGCGATGGGTGTGATCGGGATTTTCCTCGCGTGGCTGGCTTACAGCAAAATACCCGCAATTCCGGCATTTTTTGTTCGGGTATTCCGGCCGCTGCACACTTTGTTTTTCCACAAATGGTTCTTTGACGAGATTTATGATGCTCTGATCGTCAAGCCTACTGTTGCGCTGGGCAAAGGGTTGTGGATTGGTGGAGACAAGGCGTTGATTGATGGTTTGGGGCCTGATGGGTTTGCCGCGCTTAGCCGCAAGATTGGTCAGATTGTTTCCAAATTTCAGTCCGGTTACGTCTATCAATATGCTTTCGTGATGATGATTGGTCTGTTGGCTTTGGTGTCATGGATTGCGTATGTCACCGGAATTTTGAATTTTAATTAAGAGACCTTGAGATTATGAACGAATTTCCAATTCTTTCTCTTATGACTTTCCTTCCTCTGGTGGGAGCCGCGCTGTTGCTGCTTTTACGAGGTGAGGGGGAAGCTGTCCAGTTTCGTGCCAAGATGCTGGCTTTGCTGATGAGTGGTCTGACCTTCATTCTTTCCGTTGTCATGTTGCTTAATTTTGATCCGGCGGAGGCTGACTTTCAGTTTGTTGAAAAGAGAATCTGGTTTGAAAATATCGGCATTTCTTATCATATGGGTGTTGACGGGATATCGTTATTCTTTGTTGTGCTGTCCGCGTTTCTGACACCGATCTGTATTTTGGCCAGTTGGAAATCGGTATCCAAGCGTATTCGTGAATATCTGATTTCTTTTCTGATGCTCGAGACTTTCATGATCGGAACGTTCTGCGCTTTGGATGCGATTTTGTTCTACCTGTTCTTTGAGGGTGTCTTGATACCGATGTTTGTTATTATCGGTGTTTGGGGCGGGCCGCGCCGCGTTTATTCGGCCTTCAAGTTTTTCCTTTATACATTGCTGGGTTCTGTTTTGATGCTGGTGGCGTTGCTGGCCATGATCGTTCAGACCGGCACTGCAGATATTCCGACTTTGATGGGGGCTGATTTTCCTCCTCATATGCAACTGTGGTTGTGGTTGGCGTTTTTCTCGAGCTTTGCTGTAAAAATGCCAATGTGGCCGGTTCATACCTGGTTGCCAGATGCCCACGTTGAGGCCCCAACCGCAGGTTCGGTCATTCTGGCCGGTGTTCTGCTTAAGATGGGCGGCTATGGATTCTTGAGATTCTCTTTGCCGATGTTGCCGGATGCAACGGCGTATTTTGCGCCGATGGTATTCGGGTTGAGCGTGGTTGCGATCATTTACACATCCTTGGTGGCGTTGGTGCAGCAGGATATGAAGAAGATGATTGCTTATTCTTCTGTTGCGCATATGGGGTTTGTAACTTTGGGTATTTTTACCTTGAATATTCAAGGGGTACAGGGGGCTGTGTTCCAGATGATAAGTCACGGCGTCATCTCTGCTGCGTTGTTCCTTGCCATTGGTGTAGTCTATGACCGTTTGCACACGCGCGACATTAACCGGTACGGCAATTTGTCCAAGAATATGCCGATTTATGCCACTGTCTTTGTCATCTTGATGCTTGGATCGGTTGGACTTCCCGGAACGTCGGGGTTTGTCGGGGAGTTTTTGGCTCTTCTCGGGGCATATAAGGTTGATACGATTACCGCGACTTTTGCCGCTACCGGCGTTGTTTTTGGCGCGGCTTATATGTTGCTTTTGACCCGTAAGTTGGTTTTTGGGCCAAAGGTCAATGAAGATGCTGCCGCTATGTCCGATATGACGGTCGTCGAAAAGGCTTATTTCCTTCCGTTGATCCTGTTGGTTTTGTGGTTGGGTGTGGCTCCGTCTTATGTGCTTGACCGGACGGCTCCTGCTATCGAGAGTTTGTTGGTGCAGTACCACGCCAAATTGGCCACAGAAGTTGAATCAAATATTGCAAATGTTCCAGAACATTCGCAAGAGCATGTCCAGATAAAGGAACAAGACCAGATGCCTTTGCAAGATCATGCTCAAGAACATGGAATGGGTGAATAAGATGACAGCTTTGAATTGGGTCACGATTAGTCCTTTGATGCCTGAAATTTTTACGGCAGTTGCGGGACTCTTGCTGTTGCTGGTGGGTGCCTTGCGGGGAAAATCAAGCGTCCCATTTATTCTTTCCGCAGTTCTGGTCACGTTTTTTGTGGCAAGCTGTTTTCTGTTTTTTGGTTACAGCGATGTCCGTCCCCTCGATACGATGGGCGGAATGGTCGTTGTTGACGGATTTTCAAAATGGATGCGCCTGATTATTTTTGACGGGTTGATTGTTTCAACCTTGTTGTTGGTGACATGGCTTAAAGACAGCCAGATGTATAAATTCGAGATTCCGATTCTTTATTTACTATCGGGTGTCGGGATGCTGTTTATGGTGTCTGCCAATAACTTTCTGGCCTTGTATGTTTCGCTCGAGTTGTCATCTTTGAGCCTTTATGTCTTGGCGGCGATTAACCGCGATCGTCTGGATTCGACTGAAGCAGGTTTGAAATATTTTATTCTCGGCGCTCTGTCTTCCGGTCTTTTGTTATTTGGAATTTCTTTGATCTATGGGTTTACCGGATCGCTTTCTTTTGCGGAGGTCGGCGGTATTTTGTCCCAGATGGAAATGCCCGCAGGGGCCATGGTCGGAATGGCGTTTGTTCTGGCCGGATTGATATTCAAAATTTCCGGTGTCCCATTTCATATGTGGACACCAGATGTGTATCAGGGTGCGCCAACTCCGGTGACGGCGTTGTTTGCGATTGTGCCAAAGGTTGCGGCATTCGGGTTGATTATCCGTCTTTTGACCGGGCCATTTCTATCCTTGCATGAGCAAGCCGCACAGATTTTGATTTTTGTATCTGTGGCGTCGATGGTTGTCGGGGCGTATGCCGGATTGGCTCAAGAAAACTTTAAGCGGTTGATGGCTTATTCGTCGATTTCCAATATGGGCTATGCCTTGTTGGGATTGTTATCAGGTCAGCCAGAAGGTGTGGCGGCAGTTATTTTATACCTGATGGTTTACATGGTGATGGTGGCGGGTGTGTTTGCCGTTTTGATGGGATTAAAACGCCAAGGCCATGCAATCGAGAATATTTCTGATTTTGCGGGATTGGGGAAATCTTCTCCGCTCATGGCGTATTCACTGGTCGCATTACTGTTTTCGATGAGTGGAATTCCTCCGTTGGCTGGTTTCTTTGCCAAGCTGTTTATTTTCCAAGCTGCTGTTGCCGGTGGATTTTTTACGGTGGCCGTTATTGGTGTTCTGGCTTCTGTTGTGGCGTCTTATTATTACCTGCGGGTTATCAAAGTCATGTTGTTTGATGAACCGATTGGCGAGTTCGACCATGATTGCTCTTATTCCCGTAAAGTTGTCATGGTGGGTGCGGTTGCCTTTATTATCATCTTCACCTTTGTGCCAAACTATTTGTTGGATCAGGCACAACTGGCGGCCAGCTCGTTGTTCCAGTAATAATGACACATCATTGGGCCATACATCATATCCCCGAAGTCACCAGCACGCAGGATGTCGCCAGACAGATGATTGCAGAAGGTGAGACGGGATATTTTGCCATTAGGGCTGACCATCAAACATCGGGGCGGGGAAGATCCGGGAGATCATGGACATCTCTGACAGGGAATCTGCAATCGACGTTGGTCATGCCGATGACGTTCGATGTGTCGGTCGCCGCTAATTATTCTTTTTTAACGGCGGTTGCGCTGTCATCTGCGATTGAAAAGATGATCGGTGACAGAGGGAAGATCGAACATAAATGGCCGAACGATATCTGGGTGGATGGCAAAAAGATTGCTGGCATTTTGTTGGAGATTCATAAGAAATTTCTTTTGATTGGAACCGGCGTCAATATTGGCGAAGCTCCACAGGATGCGGTTTCGATCAATGAATTGTCAGACACACCTGTTGATGTCGGGGCATTTCTGAATATGTTTACTGCAAGTATGGATGATGTGCGCCAATTAATGGATCATCATGGATTTGGCATGGTTTTGGATAAATGGTTGGAAAAAGCGCGTGGGTTGGGTGAAGTTATTCGTGTCCGGACATTAAAAGAAGAATTCCACGGAGTTTTCGATGGTCTGGAACCAAACGGAGCTTTGCGCGTTGTGGTTCAAGGGGAACCAGAGCCACGCATTATTTATGCAGCGGATGTCTTTTTCGGAAAGGAATAAAGATTATGCTTTTGACGATTGATTGCGGCAATACAAATGTCGTTTTTGCTCTTTATGACGGGCAGGCCTTAAGGGGAGTATGGCGTTGTAAAACCGATGCTGCGCGGACTGCCGATGAATATCTGGCGTTTATCTCTCAACATTTCCAATTAACGGCTGTTTCTTTGCGGGATGTGGCGGATGTTATCATTTCTTCCGTGGTACCGGACACTAACTTTTCCCTGACTGGATTTTGCCAAAAAGGATTTGGTATCAAGCCGTTATTTATAGGCCCTGATATTTCGGCAGACCAGATTGGTATCAAGGTACTGATTGATCGCCCGCAGGAGTTGGGAGCAGACCGGATTGTCAATGCTGTAGCTATTCGGGATTATTACAAGCATGATGCGATTGTCGTTGATTTTGGAACGGCAACCACGATTGATGTTATCGGTGGGGATGGGGCGTTTCGTGGTGGGATTATTGCCCCGGGGGTCAATTTGTCGATGGCGGCGCTTCACGCTGCGGCGGCAAAACTTCCCAAGATCAATGTGGCGCGCCCACCCAAGGTTATCGGGACGAATACGGTTGAAGCCATGCAGTCTGGTGTATTTTACGGCTATGCCGGATTGGTGGATGGATTGATTACCCGCATATGTGGGGAATTTGGATCAAGCCCGAAAGTGATTGCCACGGGTGGTTTGGCGCCTTTGTTCAGGGAGATCCTGCCTGTCATATCTACGATTGACGAGGAATTAACCCTGAAGGGACTTTTGAGCATTTACCACTCTGTGAAAAACCTATAGTGTCTGCCCATCATGAAAAAAGTTAATCAATCGGATTTTGCATCGGGATTTTATTTCCTGCCTTTGGGCGGGAGTGAGCAGTTTGGCGTCAATTTTAACCTGTATTGTTGCGATGGCAAGTGGTTGATCCTCGATTGCGGGATAGGGTTTGCCGATGAACGTTTTCCCAATGTTGATATTTTCCTGCCTGATCCGGAATTTATTGAGCCATATAAAAAAGATATTGCCGGTCTGGTGATAACCCATGCTCACGAAGATCATATCGGGGCGGTGCCTTATTTGTGGCCACGTTTGAAATGTCCGATTTATGCAACGAAATTTACGGCAGCTGTTCTGCGCGCCAAGTTTCGTGATTTTCCGAATTGCAAAGATGCTAAAATTATCGAGATTGACTCACAAGGTGATGCGATCGAGGTTGGCCCATTTTCACTTGAATTTATTCATGTGGCGCATTCTATCCCGCAAGCCGTATCAACGGTTATTTCAACGCATTATGGTCGAGTGGTTCATTCGGGAGACTGGAATCTTGACCCTGCTCCTGTCCTTGGTGCTAAAACCGATGAAGCTGCTTTTCGCGCTGTTGGAGAGCGCGGCGTATTGGCTTATATCGGAGATTCAACAAATGCACCGATTCCCGGTCGTGCCGGATCTGAGTCAGAAGTCGAGCAGGGGCTGGCTACGGTTTTCGAAGGAATAGACGGGCGTATTCTGGTTACTATTTTTGCGTCCAATGTCGGGCGCATCCAAAGTATTTGCCGTGCGGCTGAAAAGGTCGGGCGCAGTGTGTGTTTGCTGGGACGGTCTTTGCACCGCATGGTTTCCAATGCCGGAGAATGCGGGTTTCTAACGGATATTCATGATTTCGTCCCAGAAGCGGATTTACCGTCCTTGCCTGCCGATAAAACGCTGATTATCGCGACCGGATCACAAGGTGAAGCGCGCGCAGCTTTGGCGCGGATTTCCCGTGGCGACTGGAAAGGGTTGAAAATGGGACGCAAGGATGTTGCCGTTTTTTCATCCAAAGCCATTCCGGGAAACGAAAAAGAAATCAATAATGTTAAAAACCATCTGAGCGCAGGTGGGGTCAGGATTATTGACACCAGTAATGCTGGATGCCGTATCCATGTGTCCGGTCACCCGTATCGGGATGAAATCAGGGATATGTATGACTGGGTAAAACCAGAGTGGGTCATTCCAGTTCATGGTGAATATATGATGTTGGCTGCCCAAGCGTCTTTGGCGCAGGAATGTGGCATTAAACATACCATCATCCCGCAGAATGGATCGGTTATACGTTTGGGCCCAGGTGAGCCTAAATTGATCGACCATGTTCCAAGTGGGGTTCTGGCGGTTGAGCCACAGCGGATTATCAAATCCAATCATGCAGCGATTACCGAACGGAGAAAATTGCAATTTTCCGGAGCGGCACATATCACATTGGCTTTGGATAGTTCGGGGCGTCTGGCATTTGATCCGCATATGACTCTGATTGGTCTGATTGACGAAAAGGACGAGGGCGAACAGGATATTCTGGGAGATCTGTTGCAAGAGATCGAGGATACTCTGGTCGATCTGATGGATGATGGTGTAGCAGACGACGTGCGGATTGAAGAGGATGTCCGTGTGGCTTGCCGCCGTTATCTAATGAATGTTTTTGGTTTTAAGCCAAAGGTTTCTATCCATTTGTTAAGAATCTAGATCAATAAGAGGCTGTCATGGGGTGGATCAGTGGAATCGTTGTTTTTCTGATGATTTGGTGGACAACATTGTTTGCGGTTTTGCCGTTTGGCCCTAGGTCTGAAGAGACTCCGCAGGTTGGTAATGCCCACGGAGTTCCTGATTTTCCGAGATTAGGGAAAAAGGTAATCATTACAACTGTTATTTCCTGTCTATTATGGGTGGTTGTTTATGGACTGATTGCTTCAAATGTCATAAGTTTTCATGACATGGCTGCCCAAATGGCTGAACAAGATAAATTGATGGAGATCAAGTAAATGAATAAGACCCTGTTTTTTATGCCTGTGTTATCTGTTTTGTTGATAGGGCAAGGTGCATATGCTGCTGATCAAACTGATGGGCTAAGCTCTTCGATGGCTGTTGCCAAGGTTATCTGTGAAAAACATTTTGTGGCAGATGATGTGAATTATAAACCCGGTGTGGATGTGGATGGGAATCATGTTGCTCCGGCTGATATAGCTGCTCCTCCGATTGATGTTCCCGAATATCTGGAAGTCCCTTTGAGCATTGATCTTGCTCAGGTGATAAAAATTCCTATGGCTGATACTATCGAAATGAAACCTGTTTTGGGGAATTTGAAGCTCTATAAAGATGGCCATGTTGAATATAACGGTCAGGACATCTCTGATAAGATTACAACATTCTGTGGTGTTGATACGCGCAGTAATCCTGATCCTCAACCTGTTGCCGCGCCGCGTGTTATAGAAGATCAAAAACCGGTTGCCGGTTCTGTTGCGGCGTCCAGTACTGTAGAGCCACCAAAGCCAAAGGCAGCATTTGGTATTCCACGCAGTACCGTCAATATGGGTATAACAGGCCAATAGGTTTGTGACCGCATAATTACTAAATTTATTTAGAGGTTTCATGATGTCTCAGGCACAACAGGCGGCGAAGGCGGCCCCACAACGTACGGCAATTACCCCTACCCGTGCTGAAAATTTTCCCGAATGGTATCAGTCAGTCGTCAAGGCTGCGGATATGGCGGAAAATTCACCGGTACGCGGAGCAATGGTCATTAAACCCTATGGTTATGGGGTTTGGGAGCAAATCCAACGGGCTCTCGATGATAAAATCAAGGAGGAGGGAGTACAGAATGCTTATTTCCCACTTCTTATTCCGTTGAGCTTTATCTCGCGTGAAGCTGAACATGTCGATGGTTTCGCCAAGGAATGCGCGGTTGTTACTCATCACCGTTTGGAAATGGGCAGTGAGGGTAAGCTTGTACCGTCCCCATCAGCAGAGTTGGAAGAACCGTTTGTAATACGCCCGACGTCTGAAACCATTATTGGTGATTCCATGTCCAAATGGGTGCAGTCCTATCGTGATTTGCCGTTACTGTTGAACCAATGGTGTAACGTGATGCGCTGGGAAATGCGTACCCGTCTTTTCCTGCGGACTTCCGAATTTTTATGGCAGGAGGGTCATAACGCTTTTGAAACGGCAGAGCAGGCCGAAGCTGATGCACGCAAGATGTTGGAAGTTTACCGTTCGCTTTACGTGGATTTTCTGGCGATGTCTGCATTTTGTGGCGAGAAAACGGCTGATGAGCGGTTCCCCGGTGCGGTTCATACCTATACGATTGAATCAATGATGCAGGATGGCAAGTCTTTGCAGGCGGCAACGTCGCATAATCTGGGGCAGAATTTTGCCAAGTCCTGCCAGATTAAATTCCAAGGGCGTGACGGAAACGAACATTTTGCGCATACAACGTCTTGGGGGCTTTCCACGCGCTCAATAGGTGGATTGATTATGACCCACGGTGATGATGACGGGTTGAGGATGCCGCCGCGTATCGCGCCAATTCAAGTGATGATTTTGCCGATTACCAAGAATGATGACGGCGCGGCTGCTGTGATTGAATATGCCCAAAAAATTGCAGCACAGCTTAAAGCCATTGGCGTTCGCGTGTCGATTGATCTGTCCGATCAACGGGCTCCGGATAAAATGTGGTCGGCGATCAAGAAGGGTATTCCTTTGCGTGTCGAGGTTGGTGGTCGTGAAGTCGAAGAGGGCAAGCTGACCCATACATGTCGTGATTTGGGCCGCGATTCAAAAACATCCTGTACTGTTGCCGAGTTTGTCGGGTCTGTAAAATTCATACTGGATGATATTCATGGACGGATGTATCAGGCGTCACATGATTTTTCACGGTCGCGGATTGTTGAATGTCAAAGTTCTGCCGCGGTGAAAGAATATTTTGAAACAGCGCAAGATGTCGGATTTGCAAAAATGCCAGTCGAGTTGTTGCAAGACGAGGCGTTGAATGCATATCGCAAGGAAAATGCATTGACGACGCGTTGTATGCCATTTGAAGATGAGGGCCGGATGGTTCTGGTCGGGAAGGCTTATTAATTCCATGTATTCCCAATTTGAAATCATGATGGCAATGCGGTATTTGCGGGCGCGAAAGGCCGAAGGCTTTGTGTCGGTCATTGCTGCATTTTCCTTTATCGGCATTATGATTGGCGTGGCAACTTTGATTATTGTCATGTCGGTGATGAACGGATTTCATATCCAGTTGGTTGACAGGATTGTCGGGCTGAATGGTCATTTGAATGTTTTCGTGACGGGCGGGCCGATCCAGAATTATCAGTCTTTGTTGAATGATCTGGAACGCGTTGACGGCGTTGTCTCTGCCGCGCCTGTTGTTGAAGGTCAGGTGTTGGTGACATCTCATGGTCAGGCAACTGGAGCTATGGCTCGCGGATTTACACAGGACTATTTTAGTCATAAACCTTTGCTCTCCTCGTCGATTGAGGCCGGTTCGATGGATGATTTTTCGGGTAACGTTGTTGCTATCGGTACCAAAATGGCCGAACGGTTCGAGGTGCAAGTTGGCGATATGATTACCTTGATGTCTCCAAATGGAAAGGCGTCTCCCTTCGGGACGATCCCGCGCACTGCGCAGTATAAAGTCGTGATGATCTTTGATGTCGGAATGTATGAATATAATTCAGGATATGTGTTTATGCCGCTTGATAGCGCGCAGCGTTTTTTTCAGCTTCCCGAAACTTCGGCCAATTTGCTGGAAATTATGTCTGATCACCCCGAAAAGATTGATAAAATCAAGACGGCGTTGTCAGTGGTCACCAATGGCCGTGCGGGGGTTTATGATTGGCGCGATTCCAATAAGAGCTTTTTCTCGGCTGTTGAGGTTGAGCGCAATGTCATGTTTATTATTCTGATGTTAATTATCCTGATTGCCGCATTTAATATCATTTCGAGCATGATTATGTTGGTTAATGACAAGGCGCGCGGTATTGCCATCATGCGCACGATGGGTGCGTTCCAGTCGAGTATTTTAAAAATATTTATCCTGACGGGGGCGAGTGTAGGTATTTCTGGGACGGCTATGGGGGCGGTGCTCGGGATTTTGTTTGCGGTGAATATTGAGAGTATCAGGCGTTTTTTTGAGCGGTTGACAGATAGCAATCTATTCCCGGGGGAAGTTTATTTTCTGTCTAAACTCCCTGCCGATGTGGATTGGGTCGAGGTAACCTTTATTATTGCGATTGCGGTTGTTGTTTCCATTTTGGCGACGATTTATCCGGCGCGGCGTGCTGCCAAGCTCGACCCTGTGGAGGCGCTACGCTATGAGTAATCCAATAAAAGTTAACCACCAAGACACCAAGACACCAAGATATATTCCGAATATATCTCAGGATCTGGATTCTTTGGGGCGTGTTATTGTTGATTGTATGTTTCAGGTTCATAAAGAAATGGGGCCGGGACTTCTTGAGTCTGTGTATGAAGATTGTTTCTCTATATCCTTAAGAAAGAAAAATATATTTTTTCAAAGCCAGAAAGCTGTTCCTCTTACCTTTTTAGGAGAAGTAGTAGAAAATCCATTACGCCTTGATTTTTTGATTGATGATAAAATTATTGTTGAGCTTAAAAGTGTTGAAAGAATTTTACCGGTACATGAAGCTCAATTGCTTAGTTATATGAAATTGGCCAATTGTCGGTTAGGTTATCTCGTAAATTTTAATGTCCCTTTAATTAAGGATGGCATTTTCAGGAGGGCATTATAGGAGCCAAACTCTTGGTGTCTTTGTGTCTTGGTGGTTGAAAAATGTTTGTTTTGTTAGAAGCTAGAGGGTTGGAGAAAACACATCATCAGGGGGATGTCTCTCTGACGATCTTCAAAGATATCTCTATGTCTTTGTGTAAGGGCGAGATTGTTGCGTTGGTAGGGCCGTCCGGCGCGGGGAAGTCAACTTTACTGCAAATGGTTGGTCTGCTAGACAAGCCGACATCCGGTGAGGTTCTGATCAATGGAAAAAATGCCTCCAAGCTGAATGACCATTCAAGAACTTTGCTGCGGCGTTCAAAAATCGGATTTGTTTATCAGTTTCACTTTTTGCAGCCGGAATTTTCAGCGTTGGAAAATGTGATGATCCCGCAAATGATCGCGGATATCCCTGCGGATAAAGCGAAAGAACATGCGCGAAAACTTCTTGAGAAAATGGGGTTGGGTCATAGGTTGGAGCATCGTCCTGCGAGATTGTCTGGCGGAGAGCAGCAGCGTGTTGCGATTGCGCGGGCTTTGGCTAATAACCCGTCTATTCTGCTTGCTGATGAACCGACAGGAAATCTCGACCCTAAAACTTCCGAGGAGGTTTTCGCGATGTTGATCGATCGCGTGCGCGGAGCAGGGATCGGTGCATTGATTGCCACGCATAATATGGATTTGGCACGCAAAATGGATCGTGTGTTGATTATGGATCAAGGACAGTTGAAAGAGGCATGAGTGAAGAAGTAAATCACAAATTTATTCATCTTCATGTGCATTCGGCTTATTCTCTGGCCGAGGGGGCTATCCCTGTCAAATCGCTGGTCAAAAAAGTTAAGGGCATGAAAATGCCCGCTGTTGCTATTACAGATTCGGGTAATTTGTTTGGCGCAATGGAATTTTCTCTGGAAGCCTCTAAGTCCGGTATTCAGCCAATCATCGGGTCACGATTATTGGTCGGTGAGGAAGAGCATCATCTGGTTTTATTGGTTCAAAATGAATCCGGATACTTGAATTTATCAGAATTGATTTCACGGTCTTTTGTTGAATCTGATGGACAGTCCAAACCGCGTGTTGAATGGGATTGGCTGGAAACCTGTTCGGACGGGTTGATTTGCCTGACGGGTGGTGTGAAGGGGCCTATCGGTCAAAATCTTTTGCACAAACAGCGCGATGCCGCAATTGAAAAAACCAGACATTTGCACTCCATTTTTGGTGATCGTTTATATATTGAGTTGCAGCGCCATCATCAACCGGATGAAGATGCGATTGAAGATGGGCTGATTGATCTGGCGTATGAATTTAATATCCCATTGGTTGCGACCAATGATTGTTATTTCCCGACGGCTGATTTTTATTCGGCGCATGATGCATTGTTATGTATTGCCGAAGGCCGTTATATTTCCGAAGAGGATCGGCGCAAAGTCAGCCCGCATCATTTCTTGAAATCTGCAACCGAGATGGTTGAGCTGTTCAGCGATTTGCCAGAGGCCACGCACAATACGATTGTTATTGCACAAAGATGTTCTTATTTCCTGTCTGTTGTGAAGCCGATTTTGCCGCCGTTCCAGACGGAGAGTGGCCTTAATGAAATTGACGAGATGTCGGTGCAGGCCGTTGAAGGTCTAAAATGGCGATTGGAGAACTTTGTTTTTGAAGACGGACAAAGTGCAGAAGAAAAAGCGCAGATCACCAAAACATATGAAGATCGCTTGAGATTCGAGCTGGATATTATCAAGGGAATGGGATTTCCCGGATATTTCCTGATCGTGTCTGATTTTATCAAATGGGCGAAAGCCCATAATATTCCGGTCGGGCCAGGCCGTGGATCGGGGGCTGGGTCTTTGGTTGCATGGTCTCTCCAGATTACTGACCTTGACCCGTTACAGTTTAATTTGCTGTTCGAGAGGTTTCTCAATCCGGAACGGGTGTCGATGCCTGACTTTGACGTAGATTTTTGTCAGGATCGACGGGATGAAGTGATTAGCTATGTGCAGAATCGTTACGGTCATGACCATGTGGCGCAGATTATTACATTCGGTAAGTTGCAGGCTCGCGCTGTGGTGCGTGATGTTGGGCGCGTTCTTCAGATGCCTTATGGGCAGATTGATAAAATTGCCAAAATGATCCCCGCCAATCCTGCTAATCCTGTGACATTGGAAGAGGCGTTGGATGGCGATCCGGAACTTCGTGCCAAGCGTGAAGACGAACAGGTTGATCGGCTGCTTTCAATTGCATTGAAATTGGAAGGTTTATATCGCCATGCCTCGACCCATGCGGCGGGTGTGGTTATTGGTGATCGGCCACTGCAAAAACTGGTTCCGCTTTATCGTGACCCACGGTCGGATATTCCGGCAACCCAGTTCAATATGAAATATGTCGAGCAGGCCGGATTGGTCAAGTTCGACTTTTTGGGTCTAAAAACCCTTACAGTTATTCAAAAAGCGATTGAATATATAAAAACGTCGCAAGGGATTGAAATCGAGATCTTGAAAATCCCTCTGGATGACAAAAAATCCTATGACATGATTTCGTCAGGCAATTCGACGGGTGTGTTCCAGTTGGAAAGTTCTGGTATGCGCGACACGCTGCGCAAAATGAAACCTAACCGGTTCGAGGATATTATCGCTTTGGTGGCGCTCTATCGTCCGGGGCCGATGGATAATATCCCGAAATATATTGATGTTAAGGAAGGGCGGGAAAAGCCCGATTATCTACACCCGAAATTGCAGACCATTCTGGAAGAAACATACGGCATCATGGTGTATCAGGAACAGGTGATGCAAGCTGCGCAGATACTTTCCGGTTATACGCTTGGCGGGGCGGATTTGCTTCGTCGTGCGATGGGTAAAAAAATCAAGGAAGAAATGGACCAGCAACGGGCAATGTTTGTCGAGGGTGCTGGAATTCATTCCAACGTGAAGCCCGAACGTGCCGCAGAGATATTTGTCCAGATCGAGAAATTTGCCGGATATGGTTTTAATAAATCCCATGCGGCGGCATATGCGTTGGTGGCCTATCAAACGGCATGGCTTAAGGCCAATTATCCGGTTGAGTTTATGGCGGCGATCATGACGCTTGATATGGGGAATACGGACAAGCTGGCTGTGTTCCGTCAGGCATTGCAACAGATGGATATTCCGTTGCTGTTGCCGGATGTCAATAAGTCGGGCGCCGAGTTTCTGGTTGAAAATAATTGCGTGCGTTATGCCCTTGCAGCGGTCAAGGGGGTTGGCACACAAGCGATGTTGTCTTTGATTGCTGAGCGAGACAAGAACGGCCCGTTCAAGGATCTGGAAGATTTCTTGAAACGAATGGATGCCAGATCTCTTAATAAAAAACAATTTGAAAATCTTGTGGCAGCAGGGGCTTTGGACTCCATTCATCCCAATCGGGCACAGCTTTATGTTGGATCAGAAAAACTGGTTCATTATGCGGCGGCGCTTGCCGAAGAGCGGAATAGTTCGCAAAATAGTTTGTTTGCCATGGAAGATACAGCGTCCACGGATTTGATTGCCCAGCATTTGCCGCAAATTCCTGAGTGGTCACCTCTTGATAAGCTTTCTTATGAGTTTTCCTCGATTGGATTTTTTCTGTCCGCCCATCCGCTTGACTCCAAAGCCGCGCAGTTGGAGCGAATGAGGATCGTTAATTATGCCAAGGTTCAAAGTGGGTTACTGGATCGGCCGATCATGCGAGTTCAGATGGCAGGGGTATTGCTTAGAAAATCCGAGAAGATTTCTGCAAAATCCGGAAATAAGTTTGCATTCTTATCCTTATCGGATAGTTCCGGTGTTTATGAAGTTGTGTTGTTTTCGGAAGTCTTGGCGCGGTCACGGGATTTTCTCGAAGTTGGCAAGTCGTTATTGTTGACGGCCGATGCCGAGCAAAAAGAAGATCAAATCCGGCTTACTGTTCATGATATCAAGCCGCTTGATGAAATTCTGATTGATCGTGTGCATGAGGTTGAGTTGTGCATGGATAAAACCGATCAGATCGAGAAATTGAAAGAAGCCTTGGAAAAGGCAGGAAAAGGGAAATCGCGCTTTGTTGTGCAGGTGTTCTCTCCTGCTGTTGGGAAAGTGGTGCGGCTTTGTTTGCCCGAATTTTATAATTTTACGTCCGAACTGAGAGATAATCTTTACCGCGTGCCGGGTCTTAAATCTTTAAGTGAGAGATGATGCATTATCTGGAGATGGTTTTCTATTACGGGATTTTGACGGCTCTGGTTCTTACCATCGTCGTTTTTGTCCATGAAATGGGGCATTACCTGATGGCCCGTCGGTTCGGGATTAAAGTCGATGCGTTTTCCATCGGCTTTGGTCGTGAGTTGGTAGGGTTTACGGATAAACGCGGGATGCGTTGGAAAATTTGTTTGTTTCCATTCGGTGGATTCGTTGTTTTGCATGGTGAAAATCCACCATACCATAATACAGATCAAATGTTCGACGCGGCTGAACGTGATGGAGCGTTATGGACGCGGCCCAATTGGCAAAGATCTTTGGTGTCTTTTGGCGGGCCTTTGGCAAATTTTATTTTCACTTTGCTTTTAATGCTGTTTGTCTTTTCCTTTTGGGGAAAGGGCGTTGTAAGTCCTGTGATCAGCGCTGTTGAGATCGGAGCGGGGGCCGACCGCGCCGGAATAAAAGTTGGTGATGAAATTCTTTCTATAGATGGTCAGTCTGTTCCGGAGCAATTTGATGATGTGGTACGGATGACACAGGAAAGCGGCGATGCTCTGGATATAGAAGTAAAGCGCGGCGAAGATATTCTGGATTTTCATGTGAACCTTATTGTGATGAAGGAAGATGGAGATTTTGGCGAGGATGCCAGTCGTAAAATCATGGGAATTGTACTAGGTAATGGGTCATGGTTGCTGGAGGCTGTTAACAGGGTGGATGATGTTGATACATTCGGACAACCTGATTTGGCCCGCAAACTGATTCTGGATCGTCTGGGGCGGGACATGGTGGTCAATTTTGGTTTGATTAAAAAACCGGGAGATCTTCAGAAAAACTATCGTCTCCGTCTGTCCAAGGATCTTAATCACGGTTTGTTTGATCCAAAAAGTGCACAATATGATTCCATTTTTTATGGAGATCACATCAAAATGCAGACCAAAAAGATCGGGATCGGGCAAAGTGCCGTTGAGAGTCTGATTTTTTCGTGGAAGGCTATTCGCAAGACAATCGGTGTGATTTACCAGATGGGTGTCGGGCAAAAGGATGCTGGCGATCTGGGCGGTGTCGTTAAAATTGGGGAGATGACAGGAGGTGCTGCCCGTCAGGTTGATATCTGGGGATATGCTGTTTTGTTGAAATTACTTGCTGTTTTGTCGGTTAATATTGGTTTCCTGAATTTGTTGCCACTTCCTATGCTGGATGGGGGGCATCTGGTTTTCAATTTGTATGAAGCGGTCAGGGGCAAGGCTCCTCATCCTAAAACAAAAGCTTATATTATGGCGGGAAGTTTGGGATTTGTGTTTGCTTTTGTGATTCTGGTTAATTTCAGGGATATTTTGGAGATATTTTATTGAATTTGATTTGATTCCCCTTTGTATTTATTTCGTTCTTTCTATATTAACTACAGGTTCGTTTTTTATGTGGTACAATCACTCATCGTCCCACGGTTTGCTTATATACAGGAAAAATTTGTATGGATTCGTTATTTGAACTGGTTCAGTTGGTTTTGGGTAATATCTGGACTTACGGGGCTACGTTTCTGGCTGTTCTGGGTATTCTCGTATTTGTCCATGAATGGGGTCATTATATCGTTGCGCGGTTATGCGGCGTAAGAGTTGAGGTTTTCTCGATTGGTTTTGGAAAGGAAATCTGGGGCTGGACGGCAAAATCAGGTACCAGATGGAAAGTCTCGCTGTTTCCCCTCGGCGGCTATGTTAAAATGTTCGGTGATCTTGATCCTGCCAGTGCGGGACATAGCGAAGAAATTGAAGATGGTTCCGGTCAAGTCCGCGAAATGACACAAGATGAGCGTTCAGTCGCGTTCTTTTCCAAATCAGTTTGGAAACGTGCATTGATCGTGTTTGCAGGCCCTGCCATCAATTTCCTTTTTGCAATTGCCATTTTGTCTATCCTTTATATGGCGATTGGCCGCCCGGTGACTCCGCCACAAGTGACGGGCGTCGAGATTGGCGGAGCTGCCGAGAAGGCAGGACTGCTGCCTCAGGATATTATCAAGTCAATTGACGGGCAAAAAATAGTAAGTTTTGACGAGGTGCGGCGCTTTGTAATGTTGCGTTTGGATCAGGAAATGATTTTCCAGATCGAACGTGATGGTAATTTGATGGATGTTTCCGTAACGCCAATTAAAATGACGGACACGGATCGGTTCGGTTTTGTCCATGAGCGCGGATATCTTGGGGTTATTGGCCCTGCCAATGGTATTGATATGTCCCATATTTCGGCTGTAAATGGCCAAGATACCAAGGGGAACCTGACTTTGGCGCATGACCTGATCGCAAAAAATCTGGGCCAGGATATCCGTATCAAGACCTCGATTGATACGCATGAATCCGAATTGCTGATTAAGCCACCGGCTGAGATGAACGAACAAATCTCGAAGCCGGAGAGTGAATATTATAATGCCCTGTTTTTAGGGGTTCGTCCGGGTAACGAGATTATCAGCTATGGCCCTGTCGGGGCGTTGGGAGTTGCTATATCCGAGACATGGTCGATCACGACCGAAACCCTTAAAGCTGTTGGACAGATGGTGACTGGAACCCGTAGTGCCAAGGAATTGGGCGGGATAATCAGGATTGGCGCTATAGCAGGGGATATGGCTCAGCAGGGCTTTATCTCTATTGTGGTTTTTACCGCCCTTCTTTCCATAAATCTCGGTCTTATCAATCTGTTTCCTATTCCTATGTTGGATGGCGGGCATCTATTGTTTTATGGAGTTGAAGCAATCCGCGGCAAACCGATTTCCGAACGGGTACAAGAGTATGCTTTCCGTTTCGGGTTGGTGGTGCTGGTCAGTTTGATGGCGTTTTCCAATTTGAATGATGTTCTTCAAATGTTTGTGTTTAATTCAAACTCCTAATTCTATTAATTTTCAGTTGTTAAGGCCCGACATTGCTTTGTCGGGTCTTTTTCTTCATATGATGGGGTGATAGAATGCGAATCCCTGATAGTTTTGCTTGATTAGTTGATCTACAGAGGATAGTTTTCTCTGGTTTTACAGTCTCTTACTTTAATCACCGGTGTTCATTTATGCGATCTGGATTTCAAATATATTTTCTTACTACTTTGGCCAGCCTGATTTTAGCTGCACCTGCCTTTGCAGGGAGTGTCAAAGATATCCGTGTGGAAGGATCGGAGCGGGTCGAACCTGCAACCGTTTTGACCTATATGGGATTGCATAAAGGCGATGAGGTAACTCAAGATGCATTGGACACCGCGCTGAAGAGCCTGTTTGCCACCGGACTGTTTGCCGATGTGCAGATATCGGAAACCGCAGGTGTTGTCACCGTCAAGATCGTCGAGAATCCTGTTATCAATCAGGTGGCGTTCGAAGGTAATGACGAATTGGATGACGAGCAGTTGCTGGCCGAGATTACCGCGCGTCCGCGTCAGGTTTTTACAAGAACTGCGGCACAAAACGACGTTTCCCGTTTGTATGATATTTACCAACGCAATGGCCGTTTTTCTGCAGATGTTCAGCCCAAGGTTATCAAGCTGGATCAAAACCGGGTTAATCTTGTTTTTGAAATTCAGGAAGGGCCTTTGACCGAAATCAGCTCAATTCGCTTTGTTGGGAATGAACGTTTCAGCGATAACGAGTTGCGCACTGTTATCTCTTCCCGTGAGTCGCGTTGGTACAATATTTTGTCTTCTGCCGATCGTTACGATCAGGATCGTCTGGCATATGACATGGAATTGTTGCGTCAGTTCTACCTGAAGGAAGGATATGCTGATTTCCGTGTGTCGTCTTCTTTGTCCGAATTATCACAAGATCGTGAAAATTTTTATGTGACGGTTACGGTGAGTGAGGGCGAACGGTATAAGGTCGGAGATATCCGTGTTAATTCACAATTGAGAAATCTTGACCCAACAGCCTTGATGAAGGATGTCACGTTGAAGAAAGATCAATGGTATGACGCGGAAGAAGTAAAGACTTCGATTGAGGCCATGACGGGGACACTGGGTGATATGCAGTATGCTTTCGCTGACGTTGTTCCTGATGTTGTTCGTAATCGTGAGAACAAAACTATTGATCTGGTGTTTAACGTTAATGAGAGTCCGCGCGTGTTTGTTGAGCGGATCAATATTGATGGGAATGTTCGCACTCTTGATAAGGTTGTACGTCGTCAACTTGAATTGGTTGAGGGCGATGCCTTTAATCGCAGCTTGTTGAATGAGTCCGAGAAAAATATCCGCAATTTGGGATATTTCTCGAAAGTGGATGTCAAACCTACGCCGGGCAGTGCGCCGGATAAAACCGTGATTGATGTGAGTGTCGAAGAGCAATCAACTGGTGAGGTCTCTTTGGGGGCAGGTTTCTCGACAGCGGATGGGCCTTTGGCTGACTTCCATATCAAGGAACGTAATTTGTTGGGAACTGGTCAAGGTTTGGGATTGTCCGCGACTATTGCCGGAGCCAGAACCGAGTTCGATGTTTCATGGACAGAGCCATATTTCCTTGATCGCGATTTGTTGATTGGTGTTAATGCGTTCCATACAACACGCGACCAGCAGGATCAGAGCTCGTTCGATCAGCGCCGTACAGGAACCTCGGTTAATCTCGGCTACCCGTTGTCGAAAAGATGGCGTCAATCGTGGGGATACCGTATTGAAAGTAACGAGATTACCAATGTTGATGCCGATGCATCCAGATTTGTGAAGGATCAGGAGGGCGACCGGATTACATCTGCTATCTCTCAACGTCTGACTTATTCGGATTTGGATAGCCGTTTGTATCCAACCGATGGATTTACCAGCTGGTTGGACTTGGAAGCGGCAGGTCTTGGTGGTGATGCCCAGTATATATCAGGGAAGCTCGGTGGTTCTTACTATGTGCCAATTGCGAAAAACTGGGTTTTCAATGCCTTGGGTGAAACCGGCATGATTAGCGGTTATGGCGATAGCGATATTCAAATTAACGAACGGTATTTCCTTGGTGGAAATACTTTCCGGGGATTTGAAAAATACGGAGTTGGGCCTCGTGATTTGACGACTGACGACTCTCTTGGTGGAAAACAATTCTATCGTGGTACGGCAGAGTTGACTTTCCCGCTCGGACTTCCAGATGATTTGGGTGTTTCAGGGCATGCCTTTACCGATGTCGGTTCTTTGTGGGGACTTGATGAAAGTGGGACGGATATTGTGGATGAAACAGCTCTTCGTGGTGCTGCTGGTGTTGGCGTGACATGGATTTCCCCGATGGGGCCGGTGCGTGTTGACTTGTCCAAGCCATATCTGAAAAAGGACTATGATGTTGAGCAAGTCTTCCGGTTTAGTTTCGGAACGCGGTTCTAGTTTTTTAGTGTATTAAAATAGTGAGGTTTATTGTGAATTACAAATTCGCCGTTCTGGCGTTATCCTTGATTATCCTTTTTGGAGTGGCTCCGGTTTTTGCGGCTGACACAGGTGATTCCAATATCGCAGTTCTTGATTTGGAAATGGTTGTTCAGCAATCCGAGGCTGGTAAATCAGTTCAGGCTGCTATTGAAAAGCGCGAGCAGGCAATGGTTGCAGATGCCAATGGCTTTAAGAAGGTGCTGCGCGAGAAAGAGCAGAAGCTGATTAAGGATCGTAAGGCAGGTCAGGATGACAAGGCTTTTGAAGAAGCAAAGAAAGCTTTCGAGGCCGAAATTAATAAATCCCAAAAGGCAATGATTGAGAAGAACACTTCTCTTGAAAAAAGCAAGCTTGCGGCACTTAAAGATATTCAAAGCAGAATTGCCAAAATCAGCGCGGATGTTGCGGATGAGCGTAAGTTGCAGATTGTAGTTGATCGCAAGTTTGTTGTAATCGCTGAACAAAAAATCGATATTACTGACGAGGTTCTCAAGCGTTTGAATGCGTCCGTCACGTCAATTCCGTTAAAATAATAAAAAGACCATTGGATATTTGAATGGCTGATCCGCGTTTTTTTCTAAAACCACATCCTTTGACTTTGGCTCAGATTGCGGGGCGCATCGGGGCTGAGTTGCGTGCGCCGGAGGATGGAGAATATCTTGTTCATGATGTTGCAGCGCTGGACGTTGCCGGAGACGCACAGCTATCTTTTCTTGATAACAAGAAATACAAAGATCAATTCACCCAGACGAAGGCTGCTGCTTGTATCGTGCATCCGGATATGGTCGGCTATGCTCCGGAAGGTGTTCGCCTTCTTTTGTCTTTATCTCCTTATAAGGCATATGCTTTGGCGGCTCAGGCTTTTTATCCTGAGCAACGCCCTGAACCTTCAATTTCTAAATTTTCCACTATCCATCCGGATGCTAAAATCGGACAAGATGTTTCTATCGGTGATTTTGTAACTATTGGGGCAAATGTCGAGATTGGTAACGGAGTATGGATCGAGAGCCATGTTGCGGTTGGTTCTGGTGTTATTTTGGGCGATGGTGTGCGGGTTGGTAATCACGCTACTTTGTCCCATTGTATTATTGGTAACGGGACGCGCATTTATCCTGGGGTCAGAATTGGACAAGATGGTTTTGGATTCGCGATTGACCCGAGTGGCTTTGTAAAGGTTCCGCAGTTAGGGCGCGTTATGATTGGCGATCATGTCGAGATCGGAGCCAATACCACGATTGATCGCGGAGCCTCTGGGGATACGGTGATCGGGTCTGGAAGCTGGATCGATAATCTGGTTCAAATTGGTCATAATGTTAAAATTGGACGTGGGTGCATTCTTGTGGCTCAGGTTGGTGTTGCTGGGAGTACGGAGTTGGGAGACTTCGTTGTTCTTGCCGGACAGGTCGGCGTTGCCGGACATTTGAAAATAGGGTCGATGGCCAAGGTCGCGGCACAGTCTGGTGTGACAAAAGACATTCCTGCACGCGAAGAATGGATGGGGTATCCTGCGATGCCAATGAAGCGTTATTTGCGCCAGTCCGTGTATTTGAGCAAAGTGATTGATAAGAGAAGAGAAGGGCAATAAAAGTGACACAAGAGATCATTGATATCCGCGGTATTATGAACAAAATACCTCACCGCTATCCGTTGTTGCTGGTGGATCGTATTCTGTCTTTCGAACAGGGGAAGAGAGCCACAGGTCTTAAAAATGTTACGATCAATGAACCCTTTTTTCAGGGGCATTTTCCTGGGGCTCCGGTTATGCCGGGTGTTCTGATTGTTGAGTCAATGGCTCAGACTGCCGGAGTTCTGGTAGTGCATACCATGGGTGTCGAAGGCGAAGGCAAGCTGGTTTATTTCATGACCATTGATAATGCCAAGTTCCGTAAGCCGGTGACGCCGGGAGACTCTCTTCATATCCATGTTGAGGTTTTGAAATCACGTGGCCCTGTGTGGAAGTTCAAGGGGGAGGCCATGGTTGACGGTCAGCTTTGTGCGGAGGCTGAGTTTTCGGCTATGATTATTGATCCGGAAACCGTGTAACATCCGGAAAAATTCTGTGATTTGCCATTAACCCCATGATGGGTCATGTATAAAGAATGAGTACTCAAATACACCCTACCGCTGTTGTTGATCCGAATGCCAAATTGGGTACCGATGTCGTCATCGGCCCATATTCTATTGTTGGCGCGCATGTTTGTCTTGGAGATCGGGTCGAGTTGAAGTCCCATGTGGTTGTTGAGGGGCGCACGACGGTTGGCGAGGATAGTGTTATTTATCCTTTTGCATCGATCGGTCATGCCCCGCAAGATTTGAAATATCACGGTGAGCCGTCTGAACTGATTATTGGACATCATAATACGATCCGCGAACATTGTACCATGAATCCGGGAACGGAAACAGGGGCCATGAAAACGGTGGTTGGTAATCATGGGTTGTTTATGATGAGCACCCATGTCGCGCATGATTGTGTGATTGGCGATCATGTCATCATGGCGAATAATGCGACGTTGGGTGGTCATGTGGTTGTCGGCAATCATGTTTTGATTGGGGGGCTGGCCGCAGTTCATCAATTTATTCGCATTGGTGATTTTGCCGTGATCGGTGGAATGTCCGGTGTTGAAAGTGACGTTATCCCTTATGGACGGGTTAAAGGTGAGCGGGCGTCTTTGGCCGGATTAAATATTGTCGGTCTGGAACGTAATGGATTTGACAAAGATGCAATTCGTAATCTGCAGCGGGCCTTCAATGAGTTGTTCGGTGACGAAGGAACCATGGAACAGCGGATTGATATGGTTGCTAATGATTTCTCGGAAGCAGGTGCGGTCATGCAAATCATTGAATTTGCCCGCAACAAAGGACGGTTTCCTTTATGTGCGCCAGCCAGAAAGTCGGCATAATCGCAGGGGGCGGTGATCTGCCCGCGCGATTGGGGGAAGCTCTTTCTCATCAGGGTTATGAGCCGCTTATCGGTCGATTGGGAGCGGACTTCTCTGTTGGTCAGGCCGGTAAAATCATTTCTTTTTTCAAATCACAACATGTATCGCGTCTGGTTTTGGTTGGAAGTTTGTCACGTCCTAATTGGTGGACGGTGCGGGCAGATTTCCGTGGCTTAAAGATTATTTCCAAACTTATTCTTAAATCGGTTGGAGATGATGCGCTGTTGAAGGTTATTCGTCGTGAACTGGAATCCGAAGGGTTTGAAATTTGCGGAGTCCATGAATTTATGCCTGAACTTCTTTGCCCTGCAGGTGTTCTGGGACGTTTGCAACCGGACAAAAATGCAGAGCAAGCGATTGTCCATGGTATTCGTGCTGCAAAACAACACGGGCAGGATGATTTGGGGCAAGCGGTCGTTGTTGATGTGCGGTCTGGCCGAGTGATTGCGAAAGAGACCCGTTCGGGGACGGATGCTTTGATCCGGTCCGTCCGCGAGTCCGATGTCCCAAAAATTCTGGTTAAGATGAGTAAACCGCAACAGGATATGGCGCTGGATATGCCAACGATCGGAACGCGAACGATTGAAGAGGCCAGAAAATCCGGATTTATTGGTATTGTTGCCGAGGCTGGCGCTACTCTTGTTCCCGAGCAGGATAAAATTATTGATCTGTGTAATCGTTATGAAATATTTTTCAAAGGAGTGAGCGCAGATGACATTTAAGGTCTTTATCATTGCAGGGGAAAGTTCCGGTGATGTTCTGGGGGCTTCCTTGATTGAAGCATTGCGCGTGCAACGTCCTGATCTGGAATTACGCGGAATTGGTGGGCCGCAGATGTTGGCGGCAGGATTAAAAGAAAGTTTCTTTCCGATGGAGGAGCTTTCTGTCATGGGGATTGCCGAAATATTACCCCGCATCCCAAAATTTATCGGGTTAATCCACAAAACAGTTGCAGCGATCCGTGGGTTTAATCCGGATGTCGTCGTGACGATTGATAGTCCTGACTTTTCTTTTCGCGTGCAAAAGAAAGTCAGGGAAGAAAATATTAGCGCCCGTCAAATTCATTATGTTGCGCCGACTGTCTGGGCCTGGCGTCCGGGACGCGCGCAAAAAATTTCACAGTTTCTTGATGGTTTGATCTGTTTGTTTCCGTTTGAGCCCCCATATTTTGAACGGGAAGGGTTGCAAGCCATTTCAGTTGGGCATCCCATGGTGACATCAGGTTTGTTAGAAGGGGACGGAAAAATATTCCGGCAGAAATATGATTTTTCATCTGATCATAAGCTCGTTGGGTTGCTGTGCGGATCGCGTGGCTCGGAATTGGATATGAGTTTGCCAATTATGCGCGAGATGATCGTCTTGCTGCGCGATAAGTGTCCTGACACCGCTTTTATCGTGCCAACTTTGCCGAAATGGCATGATCGGGTGACCTCTTTTTTCGCAGGTATTCCCGATGTGGTCGTGACCAGTGTTTCTGATGAAAAGTATCATGCCTTTCGCGCCTGTGATGCAGCGGCTGTGGTTTCTGGGACTGCAGCGTTGGAAATTGCTCTGGCTGGAATTCCCCATGTTTTGTTTTATAAGATGAATAAAATGACTTGGGAAATCGTCCGGCGGTTGGTCAAAAGCAAGTATGCCCATTTGGGAAATATTTTGTTAAACCGGAAAGAATATCAGGAATTCCTTCAGGATGATGTCAATGTCGAAACCATTGTTGATCGGTTGCAGGTAATGCTATCGGATCCAGAACGGGCGGTTAGTGCGCGGCGACTTTCTGGTGAATTGAAAGATTTGCTGTCTCCAAACCCCAATGAAGAAGCCAGTGTACAGGCTGCCCGATTTATAGTCTTTCCAAATAACTCTGTGACATTGTCACTGCGCTCCTAACGTAGTTCTTCTACGCGTTGTCGTTTGTTTCTAGTCACAAACTTATTTGGTTTGACTATATAGTCTTTCCAAATATTATCTCCAGATCATAGAGAAGGCTGCTCTTTTGGGAAAGAGCAGCCTTTTACTTTTACTTCGTTATGTGTATTGCAGCAGTCGGGGTAAGGGTTTGGCTGTGTGTTGCCTAGGGATTATGCCGCCGATTGTTGCTCTTGTAGGGAGAGTAGGTAGCTTTTCATGGCGCTTTGCAATGAGGAGATACCTGTTCCCAATTCTGTTTCGCTGACAGTCCCATCTGAATCCTGATCAAAGAACGAGAAGAGCTTTTCTGCCGTCGTTTGAGTGTCGGATGTCGATGTACTATCTGTTGTTGAGGTTGTTGAATCTGTTGATGTGAGGGCCTCCATCAGTTTTTCCAAAAGCGTCAATTCATCATCATCTTCTTCTGACGAAGAGGATGGGGGAGGTGGTGGGCCACCCGCACCTTTCATTGGTGCATTTTGTGCAAATTGTTCCAGTTCGGAAGAGGTCAGGGAGCCGTCTCCGTCAGTGTCTGCTTGGGCAAAAAGTTCTTCCGAGCTATCGGCAGGAGCGTTCGCCGGTTTCATGGCTGCAAATTCATCGTAACTTAAAACGCCATCGCCATTTGTATCGCCGGCAGAAAGTATATCATCAGATCTGGATTGTGCGAGTTGTGTATTGCTGCTCCCTGATAATCCACCTTGGGTCATTTGAGAGAGGAAAGTTGAAAGCTCTTCTTCGCTGAGAGCGTTGTCGCCATCGGTGTCGGCGGCAGCCATAACGGATTTTGCGGACGGGCCTTTGCCATCCTGTGGTGCCATGCTTGAAAGTTCATCCAGCGAGAGAAGTTTATCTCCATTGGTGTCTGCAGTTGAAAAATTGCTGTTCACTGAACTTGCCGAAGCGGATTGTCCCAGCTTGGACATGATTGCGCTTAGCAAGCTATTTGAACTCGTAATGGATGAAACCATTTCTATTCCCCTTGTTTCTCAAAGTTCTGTGTTGTATCCGGGGATCCCGGATTTGAATTCTTCATACACTCACATAACGACTGGTCTATTTATTTTCCGTCGAAGAAAATTTAATTTTTCTCAGGACGTCTATGGGGTGGAGGAAGCAGATCTTTGAAAAACTCCTTGCGGCCTTGTGGGGACATTTTTTTGGCAATTTCGGTAATCATGTCTCCCATTTTTTGTTTGTTTTCCAAATCCAGCTCGCCAAGTTGCTGGCGCAGGGATGTTATTTTATTCTCATCCAATTGATCTGCGATATATTCCTTTTGAAGGGATTCGAAGATTGGAGCCAATTCCTCAAAATCATTTCCCGTATCATTTTTATATTTTTTGATAACATCGAGAACCTGAGCGCGTTCTTCGGGAGGAAGATTTCTGGCTTTTTCCTCAAAAACTCTGGCCATCATATTTTCCGGACGTTCTGGAGGGGGGCTAAAATGATCCCGATCCATGTCATGATCATTATTCATAGCAAATGGAGGACGCATGTCGTAATTGAGCTTCCTTATGTCCGGCTTTAGTGCGGACGAGAAAACAAATCCCAGTAAAAAAACATTCATTAGAATGGATATGGCCAGAATAACCGAGAGTTTATTTGTCATGTCTCATCCTCTCTATTGTTGTTTCGATATATGGGCATAATACACACCCGTCATCGACATTGTATAGGGATTGACAGCTATTGGCGTGTCTGTTGCCTGTGCTTTTTTGTCAAAAGCAAATCCGGACGATATCCCTAAAAATAATGCCAGTAGAACGGACATTATGGTCAGCATCGGCGAGCGCCGTGCGGTCTCGATAATATTCTGGCATTGACCAGACAAAACCTGCATGCAAATCCTGTCGGGTAGTCCGGCATTAGGGATAGGCCAGTCGATTTTGTTCAGTAAATAACCGAATTCAGGATGATTGTTATTTGTTGTCTTCATTTTACTCACCTTTTATAGTCTCTATATCTTTCTTAAGATTATTCCCAAATTTTCTCTTTTTGATCTTTAAGGCTGTTTTTAAGAGCCTGACGTCCTCGAGCCAGCAGGGATTCAACGGCATCAACGCTGATTTCCATGATGTTGGCGGCTTCGATGTTCGAGCAGTCTGTATAATGTACCAACATCAGGGCCGTTCTCTGGCGGACAGGAATTTTCATGAGTGCTTCGCGGATGGTTTTTGACACATCAGATTCATGCATCTCGTCAAAAGCACTTTTTTCATTTGATGCAATGACCTCACTTAATTCGTTGATGTCACTATGTGGTCTGCTGCGTCTGATTTCGTCAATGCAAAGATTATGAGCTATTCTGAACAGCCAGCTTTTTATTCGTCCTGAAGGATTCCATTTCGATGCATTGTTCCACAAGCGGATACAGGTTTCTTGCGTAACGTCTTCGGCCATCCCTTGATCTTGCAGGATGCTGTATGAAAATTTGTAGATGGGGGTCATATAAAGACCCAAAACTGTTCGATACGCATCCATATTGCCTCCGGCAATCTGTGACATCAGGATCAGATCATCTTCTGCGTGCATGGTTGCAAATCCTGTTGTTCCGCGGGTTTGTAATGCCTGCACGTTATAATCTTTCCTGAGTATCTTAAAAGGGGAATTTATCCTTATATTCATAACGTCGTAGATCGGTAATTCCGTCGCTGAAAAATTATTTTTTTGCGTTAAATGGAAACCGCACCCTTTTGGGGTGCGGCCTTCGATATTCCTATGCTCGGGAATTCTTTTATTATCTTTTTTCGATAAGTGGATAATCGCGTTCTGCTGCGCCTGTATAGAGCTGGCGAGGGCGACCAATCCGGTTGGTTTGTTCTTCCATCATCTCTTTCCACTGGGAAACCCAACCAACGGTACGGGCAACAGCAAAAAGAACGGTGAACATCGAAACAGGGAATCCCATTGCTTTCAGGATAATTCCTGAATAGAAGTCCACGTTTGGATAGAGTTTACGTTCGGCAAAATATGGATCGGAAAGGGCAATTTTTTCCAGTTCGATCGCAATTTCCAACAAGGGGTCTTTAACACCGAGTTCTGCCAGAACTTTGTCGCAAGCTTCTTTCATCACTGTGGCGCGAGGGTCAAAGTTTTTATAGACGCGGTGACCAAAGCCCATCAGGCGGTATTTCTTATCTTTGACGCCTTGGATGAATTCAGGAACACGGTCTTTGGAGCCGATTTCTTCCAGCATCTCGAGTACGGCCTGATTTGCGCCGCCATGAGCAGGGCCCCAGAGGGATGCTATACCAGCGGCAATGCAGGCGAATGGGTTGGCTTGTGATGATCCGGCCAGACGAACAGTTGACGTGGATGCGTTTTGTTCGTGGTCGGCGTGCAAAATTAGAATTTTATCCATGGCATCGGCCAGAATTGGAGAAACCTTGTAGGGTTCTGCCGGAACAGCAAAACACATATGCAGGAAGTTCTCGGCAAAGCTGAGGTCATTGCGTGGATAGACGAAAGGTTGTCCGATCGAATATTTGAAAGCCATCGCCGCCAGAGTTGGTAGTTTGGCAATCAGGCGGTGAGCCGAAATTTCACGTTGTCTAGGGTCTGAAATATCCAGAGAGTCGTGATAGAACGAAGCCAGAGCACCAACAACACCGCACATAACGGCCATAGGGTGGGCATCGCGACGGAATCCACGGAAGAAGAATTGCAGCTGTTCATGTACCATGGTGTGGTAGGTGATGTTTTTGCGGAAATCTTCAAATTGTTCACGGTTTGGCAAATCTCCGTATAAAAGGAGGAACGCCACTTCCATAAAGTTACTTTTCTCTGCCAGATCTTTGATATTGTATCCACGGTGCAACAGAATACCCTTATCCCCATCAATAAAGGTAATGCGGGATTTACAGCTGGCGGTCGATGTGAAGCTTGGATCGAGGGTGAAAACACCTGTATCTTCATAAAGGGAGCGGATGTCGATTGTCTCAGGCCCTAATGTTCCTTCGACAACAGGAAAGTCCCATTTATCACCGGTCTGGTTATTGGTGAGTGTGAAGGTCTTTGGGTTTGTAGTATCGTTATTGTCTGACATGGAATATCCCCAGTTGAAGTTCGGAATGACTAATTGATGAACCATAACCTGACTTGGTTAAGCTCCAGTTAAAAATATAGTCTTATCAGAGAACTTTGACCAGTCGGTCTTCCTCATGTTTTCCGGTTATTCCTGATCTTGCGTTTTACCATATACTCTTTGAAGGAGGTCATTGTTGATTTCAACAGGATATTTTTTCTCAAGATTCGAGATAAACAACATCAAATTAGCCGTTGAAAGATCAGATTTTAGTGACTTCGCCTGTTGTTCCTGCAGTCCGGCATCGGATTTTCCAAGTTTTGTATTGGATGTAGCCCCGACCAGAATTGAATTGGCATCCATCGGGATAGACATTATGTATTTTCCCTCTTTGGCATCCATAAATCTGCCGATGATCCGTACATCTTTGATCGAAGCGGGAAGTTCGGCTTTCTTCTGAAGAGCGTCTCTGGACAGAGCGTTGATCGTCTGAATTTTATAGCCTGATTTTTCCAAAGTTGTGGTGCCTGCATTTAATGCCTCGGTCAGATCTTGTGCCTTGATTAAATTCTGACGGGCCTGATTTTCTTCTTTCCAGCGTTTGGCAATCAGGGATTTAACCTGATCAAATGGTTTGGGGGTGGCTGGCGTCACGCGATCGACCTTGGTCGAATAGAAGCTGGTCGCGGTCAGATCAAGAAGTGAGCTTGGTTCACCTTCATTCATCTGGAACGTCTTATTGATAATATTGGCTTTTTGGTTTTCATCCAGCTTTGCGTCGGTCTGAAAATCTTTGTCAGAGGATTTTAGATTTTCAACGGGGATAATTTGAAGATTATATTCGCCCTTGAGCGCAGCGTAATCTTCACCGGCAGCAAGGCGGTCTTCGAATTCACTGGTAAGTTTATAGATTTCATCGCCGGATTTTTCTTCGGTGAGTTGTTGTGAAATCTGGTCTTTCAGTTCAGCCAGAGGTTTGATGTGCTCTGGCGTAATGTCTGCGATCTTAATGACGTGATATCCCAAGGCAGATTTCAAAGGCCCTATAATAGCGCCTTTCTTTGCCTCAAAGATTTGTGTGGCCATCTCACCATCAAGATCTTTTTGTGCAAAAGAGATGTCGCGGGCAAAGGCTTTAACATTTCCGGTCACATCTTTTACGGCAGCTTCAAGGTCACCTGATTTTTGCGCTTGTTCCAGTATGGTTTGCGCATCAGCTTCGTTTGGGATGATGGCTTGATCTAATATGCGTTTTTCTTCAACTTGGAAATCTTCTTGATGGGCATCATAAAAATCTTTGATTTCTTCATCGGAGAGTTTTGTGTTTTTCAAAATCGAAGAGACATCGAGAATGGCAATGGTGACATTCCGTTTTTCGGGAATCATATATTGGGTCTTGATGCCCTCATAATAATCTTCCAGCATTTTGTCGTCAGCGTCTTTATCCAGTTTGATGTCGCTGTTTTTCAATTCGACAAATTGCAGGTTCCGTGTTGTGCCTTTGAAGGCCGTGATATCTTGCTCCAGAGCTTGAGGGACATAGTTGGCAGAGGCGATCGTTGTTTTTAATAATTCTGTTTCGATTTCTCCGCGCAACATTGTAACCAAGGTTTTTTCAGTCAAACCCTGCATTTGCAGGAATTGTTGCAAGGCCTGTTTTGCATTGGTTTGTTCGGTAATCAGAGGGGAAACCAGAGATTGGACTTGTTTGGCAACAATCTTGTCTTCAACCTGAATGCCAAAGTCTTTGGCCGCGAGAGTCAGAATGCGTGCGAGAATTTCACTTTGAAGAATATTGTCAATGGCCCCCATTTCATAGGCTTTATTCAGTTCAATGCTCTGGTTTCTGAGGATTCGTTCTGCAATGTTGTTGAATTCACTGATTTTGATCGGATCCCCATCCACTGTTGCGACGTCTGTCTTTGTGTTTCCGCCACCACGGAACATGCCGTTCCAGTCTGTTAGAACCAGACTAAACCCGCCAATCACCAACAGGCCGAGAAAGAAGGCAGAGAAAAAACCGTTACGCATTGAACGAAGGATCATGGCGTTAAATTCCTTGAAATATTAAGACTTGAATCGGGACACTATAAACATCTCGTCTGGACATGCCAAGCCTTCTTGGGATATGAAGGAAACAAGTTTGAAAGAGGACTGCCATGAAAAAACTGATTGCTGGAAACTGGAAGATGAATGGAAGTGTTGCTGAGGCCAAAGCACTTGTTAGTGCTTTGATCGAAGGAACAAAAGGGCAAGACGGTGTGGATGTGTGCCTTTGTCCGCCAGACGTCTATATTCCTGTTGTACGCGCGGAAAATTTGCCGGCGCATTTTGGTGTGGGGGGGCAAGATTGCTCCTATCACGGGGAGTCAGGGGCCTATACCGGAGAAGTTTCCGCAAAAATGTTGAAAGATTCTGGGTGTGATTATGTCATATTGGGGCATTCTGAGCGTCGCCAACATCATTGCGAAGGAAATAATGTTATTGCCAAAAAGGCCGAATATGCCCATGCGGTTGGTTTGACCACTATTATTTGTGTCGGGGAGACTGAAGCCGAGCGCGAACAGGGGCTGGAGAATTCAGTTGTCATATTGCAACTTATAGAGTCCATTCCCCCGAAAGCCAACGGTAAAAACATAGTTATTGCCTATGAACCAGTCTGGGCGATTGGAACCGGAAAGAGCGCAACTGCTGAAGATGTGGCAAATATGCATGGGGTTATTCGTAACTATTTGCAGGAAAAGCTGGACAATCCGGATTCAATCCGTATTTTGTACGGCGGTTCTGTTAAACCCGAAAATGCTGCCGAACTTCTTGCGATCAAGAATGTAGATGGTGCTTTGGTGGGCGGAGCAAGCCTCAAGGCCGATCAATTCCTTGCAATTATCGCGGCGGCGAAATAAAAGACGTTTGAAAACTAATATACAAAGAAAAGAAGAGTTCTGAATGGAACATGTTGTTCTGGTCATCCATTTGATTTTAACATTGGCTCTCATCATATTGATCTTGTTGCAAAGATCAGAAGGTGGGGGGCTGGGCCTTGGTACTGGCGGCGGCTTAGGTAATTTTGCCTCTGCACAGTCAACAGCCAATGTTTTGACAAGAGCCACAACTTTTGTTGCGATCGGATTCTTCAGTACCAGTTTGATTCTGGCTATTCTGGCTTCACAGAATGGATCTTCCACAAGTATTCTTGATGCGGTTGCCGATAATCCGGCAGCTGTGACAACGACGGCACCGACTTCGGATGTTCCTGAAGTCCCCGTCGATGGTGCTCACCCTACCGGCAAGGTAGAAGGAGCAAAACCCGAATCTTCTGAACCCCCAACTGTTCCGATAGCAAAATAAAATGACCAAATTTGTATTTATTACCGGCGGTGTGGTTTCCTCTTTAGGAAAAGGCCTCGCCTCCGCAGCTTTGGGCGCGTTGTTGCAAGCACGTGGCTATTCTGTTCGTCTTTGCAAGATGGACCCTTATCTGAACATTGACCCGGGAACAATGAGTCCGACCCAGCATGGGGAAGTCTATGTCACGGATGACGGAGCGGAAACTGACCTTGATCTAGGGCATTATGAACGCTTTACAGGACGTCCGGCGTCGCAGACCGACAACATCACAACAGGCCGCATTTACATGAATGTTTTGCAGCGTGAGCGGCGGGGTGAATATCTTGGGGCAACTATTCAGGTTATCCCGCATATTACAGACGAGATTAAAGCTTTCATTCGTGAGAAAGAAGGCAGCGCCGATTTCGTTCTGGTTGAAACCGGCGGGACTGTCGGAGATATTGAGGCTCACCCGTATCTGGAAGCAATCCGTCAGTTTAGCAATGAAGTGGGAACGGAGCGTGCGCTTTTTATTCATGCGACATGGCTGCCCTATATTCCGGCGGCTGGAGAGTTAAAAACCAAGCCAACCCAGCATTCTGTGAAAGAATTGATGTCGGCGGGTATCCGTCCGAATATTCTTCTGTGTCGTGCCGATCGTCCGATTGACGAGGGCGAGCGCAGGAAAATCAGCTTGTTCTGTAACATTCCGTTTGAGCGGGTTATTCCGGCACTGGATGTATCTTCTATTTATGAAGTGCCATTGACCTATCATGCCGAGGGGCTTGATAACGAGGTTTTGAAATGTTTTGGAATGCCTGTTGATAAGGCTCCTAATCTTACACAGTGGCTAGATATTGTTGACCGGATCAAAAATCCGGAAAGCGAAGTACGAGTTGCTATTGTTGGAAAATATACGGAATTGTCTGACAGTTATAAATCCTTGAATGAAGCCCTGATCCATGGCGGGATTGCCAATCGGGTCAAGGTTAAGTTGGAATTTGTTGAATCAGAAATTTTTGAAAATGACGGCGCTCTTCATGAATTGGAAGGGGTGCATGCTATTCTGGTTCCGGGAGGCTTTGGTGCTCGTGGAACTGAGGGGAAAATCCGTGCCGTGCAGTTTGCGCGTGAACACAAGATTCCGTATTTCGGGATTTGTTTCGGAATGCAAATGGCTGTGATTGAAACTTGCCGCCACTTGTTGGGATTGGAAAAAGCCAGCTCGACCGAGTTCGGGGCAACGGTAGAGCCTGTTGTGGGATTGATGACTGAATGGGTTAAGGATAATTCTACCGTCGCACGGGATCAAAATGGTGATCTGGGTGGGACGATGCGTCTGGGGGCTTATCCGGCCTCTTTGAAAAAGGGGTCACATGTTGCCGAAATATATGGCACCAATCTGATCCAAGAACGCCACCGCCACCGTTATGAAGTGAACACGTCATATATTCCGCAGTTGGAACAGGCTGGTGTGGTTTTCTCGGGAATGTCACCAGATGGAGAATTGCCAGAAATTGTTGAGATTCCAAATCACCCATGGTTTGTTGGGGTTCAATTTCATCCGGAGCTGAAATCCAAGCCGCTTGATCCGCATCCGTTGTTTGTGTCCTTTATCAAGGCTGCAATAGATAAAAGCCGTCTGGTTTAGCCTCTTTCCATAAACTTGATTTTTGCGGGGCCGTATGATAAAACGGCTCCGATTTTCATTTTTGATGATATGTTCTGTTTAAGCTAAACATGTCAAAACAAGATAAAACAAAACAAGGGAGACGGCCATGGAAGGCGATTATGAAGTACATCCGAACGAAGAAAAGGTTTCGAATTATACACGAGGAGGACAAAGTGTCTGGCCCCTGACTGCAGCCGTAGTGATTGCTTTGACAGCTCATTTCGGGTTTAAGGAGGAGATTAAGCAAGTGCGTGGGCAGTTGGCTTCTTATTTTACCAATGAGGCTAAAGCGGCAAGCCATACTGCTACCCCTGAAAAAGTTAAGGGAAAAGAAGGGGTACAACAACTTGTTTATCCTGCTTATAGCACCCGTTAGTTATCCTCTTGATAGGTTCCAGTTCATGCGCTACATATAGCGCATGAAAACAGTTAAAATTCAGTCGATTGACGTTGCAAATAATAAGCCCTTTGTACTTTTCGGAGGGCTTAATGTTCTTGAAGATCTTGATACGACGTTAAAAGCTGTCGAGGTTTATAAAACCATTACTGATAAGCTGAATGTTCCATATGTTTTTAAGGCCAGCTTTGATAAAGCCAATCGCTCTTCCGTATATAGCTATCGGGGAGCGGGTCTTGAGAAAGGGTTGGATATCTTCCGTAAGGTTAAGGAAGAGTTCGATAATGTTCCAATTATCACAGACGTTCATGAAATTCACCAATGTCAGCCTGTGGCCGATGTGGTCGATGTAATCCAGTTGCCTGCTTTCCTTGCGCGCCAAACAGATTTGGTTGAAGCTATGGCCAAAACTGGTGCTGTGATTAATGTGAAGAAACCACAATTCATGTCCCCGTATCAGGTCGAGAATATCGTTGATAAATTTTCCGAATGTGGAAATGATCAAGTTATTCTGTGTGAGCGCGGCCATTGCTTTGGATATGATAATCTGGTTGTTGATCCTATGGCATTCGGCGTGATGAAAGAGGCTTCGGGTGGAACCCCTATCATTTGTGATACAGTTCATGCTTCTCAAATGCGTTTGCCGGGGAGTGAAGCTTCTGGAGGGCGTCGTGCTTTGGTTCCTGATCTGACCCGTGCAGTTCTGGCGATCGGTATTGCCGGTATCTTCATTGAAGCATATGAAGATCCTGATAAGGCCAAATGTGATGGGCCTTCGGCGCTTCCTTTTGCCAAGTTGGAAGAATTTATTGCTCAGGCCAAAGCTATTGATGATTTGGTGAAGTCCATGAGTTTGGTTCAAGTAAGTTAGAGTTAATTTTAGGAGAAAGAAAATGACAGCTATTATTGATATTTTTGCACGGCAGATTTTGGATAGTCGTGGGAACCCAACGGTTGAAGTTGATGTCATTCTAGAGAGCGGCGCAACGGGCCGTGCGATGGTTCCGTCAGGTGCATCGACCGGTGCACATGAGGCTGTCGAGTTGCGTGATGGCGACAAATCCATTTATGGCGGCAAAGGTGTTCAAAAGGCCGTTGATAATGTGAACAACATTATTGCAGAGGCTATGTGTGGTCTGGATGCAGAAGTTCAGGGATATATCGATCAGGAATTGATTGACCTTGATGGAACCGACAACAAAGGTAAGCTTGGAGCGAATGCTATTTTGGGCGTGTCTTTGGCGTGTGCCCGTGCGATGGCTGAAGAACTGGATCAACCTGTTTACCGTTATGTTGGCGGTATTCATGCTCATCTTTTGCCTGTTCCTTTGATGAATATTATCAATGGTGGAAAGCACGCGGACAATCCTGTTGATTTTCAGGAATTCATGATTATGCCTGTTTCTGCTCCATCTGTGGCGGAAGCCATTCGCTATGGTGCAGAAGTGTTCCATGCGTTGAAAAAGAATCTCTCTGCGGCAGGAATGAACACCAATGTTGGAGATGAAGGCGGATTTGCTCCTGCGGTTAATTCTGCAACCGAAGCTTTGGACTTTATTATGAAGTCAATCGAGAGTGCGGGATATAAACCAGGCGAAGATATTATGATTGCTCTGGACGTGGCATCGACCGAATTCTTCAAAGACGGGAAATATCATCTTGAAGGTGAGGGACGTGTTCTTTCTACCAACGAATTGATCGCTTACTATGAAGAGCTTTGTGCAAAATACCCTATCGTATCCATTGAAGACGGCTTGGCCGAAGATGATTGGGATGGTTGGGTTGAATTGAACAAACGTCTGGGTGATAAAGTCCAGTTGGTCGGTGACGATTTGTTTGTGACCAATCCTGTGCGTTTGGCTAAAGGCATTGAATTGAAGGCTGCTAATGCTATTCTGGTCAAGGTTAACCAGATTGGCACCTTGAGTGAGACTCTGGAGGCTATCCAGATGGCACAAAAAGCAGGTATGGGCGTGATTCTGTCCCACCGTTCCGGTGAAACAGAAGACTCCACCATCGCCGATTTGGCGGTTGCTACCAATGCCGGACAAATCAAAACCGGTTCTTTGTCCCGTTCTGACCGGATTGCCAAATACAATCAGTTGATCCGTATCGAAGAAGAGTTGGGGCCTGTGGCAAAGTATGCTGGCGCATCAATCTTGCGGTCTCTTCCTGTCGGAAAGATTGCCAAGAAAAGCGCAGCGTAAAGGCGTTCGGACGATGTCCGTTGTTAAAAATTTGAAAGCAGCCCTGAACTGGCAGATGGTTCTGGCTGCTTTTTTTATTCTATTGCCGACGGTTCTTGGGTTTTATCACGGAGTGCAGGGTCGAATTGTTATTGCTGATCCTGAGATGAGCGATCAGAATTTTTCAAAGACGGTATTATATATGTTTGATCACCAATGGTATTCGGCTAAGGCCTTGGTGGTTAATCGTGGATATAAGGATATTGAAAATATTCCTGCCTATTTGAGAGGGCGACATTTTCCTGTTTATTGGGGAGGACCTGTCGAGGATAAAGACCGTGTTTTTATTCTTGATCTGATACCGGAGGAATGGGACATCCCAATCGTTCTCAAATTTGATGAGATTGTTAAAGAAAATCCTGATATTTTGCAGCAAGTCGAAAAAAATCCGGAACGTTACCGTGTTTTTGTCGGATATACAGGATGGGGATTCTTGCAGTTTGAAACTGAAAAGGAATCTGGTGGCTGGAAAGTGGCTCCTTACTTGTCGTTTATCTTTGATAATAAATTATCTCCGAATGATTTGTGGGATGAGGTTTTGAAATATTCTGACGATAAAAAGAAACCCCACATTCTTGAGCGTCAAAAAAGTTAAATTTTTGAACTGGTTATGTTTACAAGCTTCCTGAATCAGTTCAGTATGCAGAGAAATAGGCTCCTATTGTTTTTAATCTAATTTTTTTGGGTGAATTCGCTTGACGGCGGTGAGTCGTCTGTGATTCTCTATGTATATGAAGCAGTTACTTGAACATCGTTATCTTGTTCGTAAGAATCTCCTGACAATTCTGGGGATAGGGCTGTGTTTTTATTTTTCATATCATCTTGTTGCAGGTCAAAGAAGCTATATTCGCTATCTCGCTTTGCAACAGAATATCCAGACTTTGCAGGTGGAAAATCACAAATTGAGAGAAGAGCGTGAGGCCCTTGAAACCCGCGTGGCTATGTTACGCCCTGCTTCGATTAATAAGGATCTTTTGGAAGAGCGGGCGAGAATTGTCCTTGGTTTCCGCCAGAAGGATGAGATGGATATTTTGTATTCCAGATAATACATAATTATTTGTCGTGCTTTTCCATGTTTATTTTTGAGCTTTTGCCCTTTGTCTTGAAAAGATTCCTCTTTCTTTTCAGTATGTTGCGCCGCACAACTGCGCGGTTTTTTCTTGGCTGGAATGTGAAAATCGTGTAGCTGTTCACTTGAAAAAAGTTAAGTGAGGTTATTCCGTGTCATCGAAATCCGAAAAGGGCCAAAAGAAGGATCAAATGAAAAAAGCAAATTTGAAAGCTGTGCCTGCGCCAGCCGATTTGTCCAACAGCGCAAAACTGCCAACTGAAGACGAGCTCAAGAAATTCTACCGTGATATGTTGTTAATACGACGCTTTGAAGAAAAGGCGGGTCAGCTTTATGGCATGGGTTTGATCGGTGGTTTTTGCCACCTCTATATTGGTGAAGAAGCCGTTGTAACCGGTCTTCAATCGGTGATGAAAAAGGGACTGGATACAGCAGTCACAGCGTATCGCAATCATGGACATATGTTGGTCAGTGGCATTGGTGCCAATGAAGTGATGGCAGAGCTTACAGGACGTGCGGGAGGATGCTCTCGCGGTAAAGGTGGGTCAATGCACATGTTCTCAATCGAGAACGGTTTCTTTGGTGGTCACGGCATCGTTGGTGCACAAGTATCTATTGGCCTTGGTTTAGCATTCTCGCACAAATATAAAAATGATGGCGGGGTTAGTGTTGTTTATATGGGGGATGGTGCCGCCAACCAAGGGCAGGTCGCCGAAAGTTATAATATGGCCGCGTTGTGGAAGTTGCCGGCTCTTTTTATTATCGAGAACAACCAATACAGTATGGGCACCTCTGTACCACGCCATGCCGCAGGTGAATTTTATCGTCGTGGTGAAGGATTTGGAATTAAGGGTGAGAAAGTTGACGGGATGGATATTCTTGCCGTTCGTGAAGCTGCCAGCCGTGCGATGGATGATATACGTTCCGGTAATGGCCCGTATATTCTGGAGATCGTAACTTATCGTTACCGTGGGCACTCTATGTCTGACCCTCAGAAATATCGCACCAAAGATGAGGTGGAAGGGTACAAGCACCGCGATCCGATTGAGCATGTTAAGAAACTTCTCGAAGCTGAATATGGCGTAACGGAAGAAGATCTGAAGCCAATCGACAAAGAAATCAAAGATGTCGTCAAGGAAGCTGCTGATTTTGCGCAAGCCTCTCCATTGCCGGATGACTCCGATTTGTGGACTGATGTTCTGGTTCCGGTTGAAGAATAGTTTTATAGAAGGAAATTTATAAATGTCTGTACAAGTTTTAATGCCTGCGTTGTCTCCGACTATGACCGAAGGGAATTTGGCGCGTTGGCTCAAAAAAGAAGGCGATGTCGTCAAAGCAGGTGATGTGATCGCCGAGATTGAAACCGATAAAGCCACTATGGAAGTTGAAGCCGTTGATGAAGGGATTTTGGGAAAAATTCTGGTGTCCGAGGGTGCTCAGGGTGTGGCAGTGAATACACCGATTGCGATGTTGCTTGAAGATGGTGAGAGTGAAGTGTCTGATGCTCCCGCTGCCTTGGTCGATATTCCATGCGTACCGAATACTGCTCCTGTCTCAAGTGAAATTATGACGACATCTGTGGCGTCTCAGCCAGCTGGTAAGGCGATTGCGAATCGTGATGTTTTATATGCACAAGGCGTTGTTGTGGAGCCTCCCCCGTTTGATGAAACCCATTTCCTTGAAAAGACCGAACCGATGCAAGTGCGTGAGGCTTTGCGTGCGGCAATGAGCGAGGAAATGCGCCGTGATGAAACAGTATTTTTGTTGGGTGAGGAAGTTGCCGAATATAACGGGGCGTATAAGGTTTCCCAAGGGATGCTCGATGAATTTGGCCCAGATCGTGTGATTGACAGTCCAATTACCGAACATGCGTTTACGGGACTTGGTGTTGGTGCTGCGATGAACGGCCTTCGTCCGATTATCGAATTTATGAGCTGGGATTTCGGAATGCAGGCGATGGATCAGATCATCAACTCTGCGGCCAAGACATTATATATGGCTGGTGGAAAACTTGGTTGTCCGGTCGTGTTCCGTGGTCAAAACGGTGCGCCCGGTAAAGTCGGTGCGCAGCATTCGGGTTGTTATGCGTCATGGTATGCGCATGTTCCGGGTTTGAAAGTTGTGGCACCTTGGTCGGGTGCGGATGCCAAAGGTCTTTTGAAGGCTGCTATTCGTGATCCTAACCCTGTTATCTTTCTGGAACATGAATTGATGTATGGTCAGATATTCGAGACGCCTGTGTCTGAGGACTATGTTATTCCTTTGGGGCGCGCGAAAATTGAACGCGAGGGAACAGATGTCACCTTGGTGTCTTTCTCGATCATGGTTGGAAAATGTATGGAAGCGGCCAAAAAGCTGGAAGAACAAGGCATTAGTGCCGAGGTTATTAACCTGCGCACTATTCGTCCGATTGACCGTTATACCATTCTTGAAAGTGTCAAGAAAACCAACCGGATTGTCTCAGTTGAAGAAGGCTGGCCATTCGCCGGTATTGGTGCAGAAATTTGTGCCATGGTGAATGAACATGCGTTCGATTATCTGGATGCACCTGTCGTCCGCGTTTGTGCAGCCGATGTCCCAACGCCTTATGCAACCAATCTGGAGACATTGTCTGTGCCGCAGGTTGATGAGATTGTTCATGCCGCCAAAAAAGTTTGTTACAGATAAGAGGTTCTCAAAATGCCAGTTAATATTTTAATGCCAGCTTTATCACCCACCATGACCGAAGGGACGTTGTCCAAGTGGTTAAAAAATGAAGGTGATGAAATTAAGGCTGGTGAAGTTATTGCCGAAATTGAAACAGATAAGGCAACGATGGAGGTTGAAGCCGTTGATGAAGGTAAACTAGGCAGGATTCTGGTTTCCTCTGGGACGGCTGGTGTTGCGGTGAATACGCCGATTGCCGTTTTGTTGGAAGATGGAGAAGATGCTTCTGCAATTAAGTTGGGTGAAGCTGCTAATACCAATCCACCTGTTGCGCCTGCGGCGGCAGTATCTTCAACGCCTGCGACTCCCTCTGTGGCGCCTGCGGCAACGTCTCAGGCAAAGGGTGATCGTGTGTTTGCATCGCCTTTGGCTCGTCGTGTAGCGGAGCAAAAAGGCATTGATTTGAAATCTGTGCAGGGAACTGGCCCTCATGGTCGTATCGTGAAGGCGGATGTCGAAAGTTCTAAAGCTGGTGCTGTTGCTCCTAAGGCTGCTGTGTCTTCATCTGCTCCTGTTTCATCAGGGCCTGACGCCAGACAGTTGGCCGATATGCTGGGCATGGAATATGAAGCTATTCCAAACAATAACATCAAAAAAGTGACCGCGCGTCGTTTAACCGAAGCCAAACAGGTTATCCCGCATTTCTATCTCTCTGTAGATTGTGTTCTGGATAATTTGCTTAAGGCGCGCGCCGAGATTAACAATGCTGCCGATGGTGCCTTCAAACTTTCCGTGAATGACTTTATCATCAAGGCCAATGCGATGGCGCTTAAAGCCTATCCTGCAGCAAATACATCATGGACGGATGATGCTGTTATTCAATATAAACACGCAGATATTTCGGTTGCTGTTGCAACCCCCAATGGATTGATTACACCGATTATCAAAGCGGCAGAAACCAAATCACTGCGCGAAATATCCAACGAGATGAAGGATCTTGCCAAACGTGCCAAGGAAGGAAAGTTGAAGCCAACAGAATTCCAAGGGGGATCGTTCTCGATTTCCAATCTGGGGATGTTTGGTGTGAAGAATTTCCAAGCGATCGTCAATCCACCGCAAAGCTGTATTATGGCAGTTGGCGCCGGTGAAGAACGTGTTGTTGTCGAGAACGGCCAGATGGTTGTCCGTACTGTGATGACGGTTACGCTTTCAACCGATCACAGGTCTGTTGATGGTGCTGTTGGTGCCGAGTTCATGCAACACTTCAAGCGGTTTATAGAAAACCCAGTATTGATGCTGGCATAACGCAGAAAAGAGAAAAACATGTCTTCTCAACAAAAAGTCGATCTCGCCAACCTTACGCAGGATCAGCTTTACTCGGATGATTTCTTGCTTCAGGCTTTTGGTGAAGCTGTGCAGGGGCGTATTACTAAGGCACGGGAATATGTTGTCAGCGTATGCGAAAATGATGCCGAGAGCTTGAAGGGAATTTGGGAAGTCTTCTGTTGCAAGTTTGATCGTGATACAGGACGCAAAAGAGTTCAGGATTTGGCTGAAAGTGATGAGAATGTAGATCAATATATTAAGGCTGTAGGCCAAGATGTTGCCGGTGTTTATATATAGAGTTGTTAATCTAAATTTCATAGAGGTGAGTATGTTAAAAGAGTTTGTTCCTGTGCAGATTGGTCAGGATGATTTTTATCGTAATGAATATCTGGTCGAGCTTTTCGGAGAAGAGGCGGCTGGTCGTGTGGTCGAAATCAGAGATTCAATGTTAAATATGATCGGAACGCAGACGGAAGCCGCTTTGTCTGCAGTTTGGCGCGAGATGTGCGAGAAGCCATATACTGCAAATGATTGGCCGGCTGCGAATGCTATCGCCGCTTCAAAAAAATATTACAAAGAATTCCAGTTAGCCTTTTAATTTTTATCAAGATATGAACCACCCATTTTGCGGTGGTCAGGAGATTTTCAAGTGAGTGATAAAATATTTGACGTGATTGTTATTGGTGGTGGCCCCGGTGGTTATGTGGCGGCGATCCGTGCAGCGCAGTTGGGAATGAAAACTGCAGTGGTTGAAGCCAATCATCTGGGTGGGATTTGCCTCAACTGGGGATGTATTCCAACCAAGGCCTTACTACGTTCTGCAGAAGTGTTTCATTTAATGAATCATGCAGATGCGTTTGGTTTGTCTTGTGAGAAGCCATCTTTTGATTTGAAAAAAATTGTCGAACGGTCTCGCGGAGTCTCCAAACAATTGTCTGGAGGGATAGGCCATTTGCTCAAGAAAAACAAAGTCACTGTTTTTGATGCCTATGGGCGCTTGAAAGGCAAAGGTCAGATCGAGATCGAGATGACCAAAGACAAGGCAAAGGATGTTTTGATAGGTAAGCATATTATTGTGGCAACCGGTGCGCGTGCGCGTGTCCTTCCTGGTTTGGAGCCTGACGGGAAGCTGGTTTGGACATATCGTGAAGCAATGGTTCCTGACATGATGCCTAAATCTTTGCTAGTTGTCGGATCCGGGGCAATTGGAATTGAATTTGCGTCTTTCTATCGGACTTTGGGTGCAGAGGTTACTGTCGTTGAGTTGATGGACCGTATTATGCCTGTTGAAGACGAGGAGATTTCTGATCTGGCACGCAAATCTTTTGAAAAGCAGGGCATGAAAATTATGACTGGCGCAAAAGTAACCAAGCTTGAAAAAGGTAAAGACAATGTTGTTTGCCATGTTGATGTCGGTGGCAAGGTTGAGAAAATTACTGTTGATCGTGTGATCTCGGCTGTTGGTATTGTTGCCAATATCGAGGATATCGGTTTGGATAAAACCAAGGTTAAGACAGATCGCGGTCACATTGTTACGGGGCCCTATTCCGAAACGGACGAGTCAGGCGTTTACGCAATTGGTGATGTGGCCGGTGCGCCGTGGTTGGCTCATAAAGCCTCTCACGAGGGAATTATTTGTATCGAGAAGATTGCAGGATTGAAAGACGTTCATCCTCTCAAGAAAAACGAAATTCCGGGGTGTACTTATGCCCATCCGCAAGTCGCGTCTATTGGTTTAACTGAAGTTAAAGCCAAAGAAGCTGGTCACGATGTTAAAGTCGGGCGTTTCCCCTTTGTCGGGAATGGCAAGGCGATTGCTTTGGGTGAACCCGAAGGTCTGGTTAAAACTATTTTTGATGCAAAAACAGGGGCGTTACTCGGCGCCCATATGATTGGTGCAGAAGTAACGGAAATGATTCAAGGGTTTGCGATCGGCATGACACTTGAGACAACCGAAGCCGAGTTGATGCATACCGTCTTCCCGCATCCGACATTGTCCGAGATGATGCATGAGTCCGTATTGTCGGCCTACGGTAAGGCTGTACATTTCTAGAGGAGCAGGGATGACTCTTTCCAAGAGAGATAAAGTGAAGGTCAGGGGTGTTGCCGCACTCCTGATCTTTTTGCTTTTGATGGCGGGGTCATTCTGGCTTGAGAAGAGCAGAGATCCTGCGGTCGTCCTCCCAAAACAGGTGGTTTTGGAGTGGTCTTCGACACGGGATATGAGCTCGGAGGAGAATGCGCAGTATCATTTTGAGAAACATGGAAAAGAATTTGATTTTCATAACGAAAAAGTCTATGTTCAGGCAGCCAATGATTTTGTGAGAGATCCTCCTGAGGGGACTTTGACGGTACGTCAGCAGGATGGAGATGAAGTTTTTTACAATCCGTCAAAAAATTGGTTTGCTGTTGTGAGTTACAAGGGGCAGATCCGGACATTCTTCCGACTTGATCCAAAAATTCACGGATATAAGAGCAATGTCGAATATTTTAACGCGCAAGCCAGTAAGCGTTAGAAATTTGTTAGATTGCCAGAGTTGATATGATTTTACATTGAACAGGTAGCATATATGTCTGATGGCCCATCTTTTTCATCAATACCCACTCCGGGGACTGATTTTATCCGCGCTGTGGAAAGCCAAGATCGTCAGGTCATGTTTCCAGTCATTTTTCCTGTCCCAGAGGGACGTAGTCCTGTTGAGGAGATTCAGGCAGAAGCAATTTATAGACAATATGAATTTTATACCGAACAAATTCCCGGAGCATCTTTGTTATCGCATATAGAGAATGAGGCGGCTATCAGTTGTGTTGTTGATTTGCAGGGTAACACTGAATCTTTCTGGGAAACATATGAGGATGCTTTAGACTTATTAAGGGATAATATTAATGAATTCTGGATTCAATATGATCGCCGGATGCAAAGTTCAGGCCCTCTTGATGATCCAGAAATCAGTTTCGAAGATGATGACCTAGATGATCACGAAAGATTGAGAAATGAGCAATCTGAAAATCATATTCGTTATTATGGAGATCCTGAGCGAGATCCATCTGCGAAATATATTCTTGATTTGATCGATGTCCTAAAAAGGATAACAAATCCCTTTGATGCCATGTTTGAAGTCGAAATGTACAATGATAATGGAGGTTTGCAGGGCAAATGGTCTGTGGAACGGGACAAATATTTTGATGTGACTGCCCCATTGGGTGGTATCGGATTTTATTATCAAAGATTGATGTCAGGTGCTTTTCTTCCAGTTATGGACTCTTGCGTTGAACCTGAAGTTATGGCTCATGCTCTTGTAACATTTGCTGTCGGAGAGGCCATTGAATATCATCAGTATCAAAAGAAAAACGTTGAAAATACCATAGGCTACACAGCAGATCTCGGTGATTTAATGGATTACTTCTGGTGGTTAAAAAATGATGGGTTAAAAGGACTTAGTGTTCTACAGGGCTATTCAGATCGCGCATCTGATCGCGCAAGTAAACAGATCGCAGATGAAGCGATCCAGAAAATGTTGAGTGGGCCAAGTCCAGAGTGTAAGTAAAAGTCAATTGAAGAAAAGAAGCTTTATAATAGGGAATGTAAAATATGAGCGAACAGAATAAAAAAACAAAGCCTATTGCCAGTATGTTTGATGAATTGGCAAAACCATTTGTTGATGATGATACAAAGACTCTGTCATTTCCTTTGATGTCCAGTTCGGAAATCTTCTATGGCGATAGGGAACCTTCTGTTGCGCGGAAGGCTCTTCTGGTCTCGATTTGCGAAAGTTATGCGGGGTTGATTAATGGTAACCCACGCGCCAAGCTTGTTGAAGATCCACTGGAAGAAGGAAGAATTTTTCTTGAAGTTGATTTTTCCGGATATGAACCGGAGTTCTGGACGGCCTATAACGATTCCCTGTCCTTTATTGTTCAAGGACTTCGGGACTATCTTTTTGAGGCAGAGGGGCATGAAGCTGCGGTGGAAGCAAATTTTGTCCAGCCGCTTTATAGTTTTGTGAGGGACTCCGCAGAGTTTTTGGTCGGTGATCCCGATCCATTTGCCTCTCTTTTTAAGAGCAATAACGAGATTTTTGGCCTCGATTTTAATGCTTTCGCTGAACTGAAGGATTCTGAAGAACAGCATAGCCGATATGAATTGTCTTTGTTGGGGGACAACACGCCGTACCCATCTTTGCTTCAGCATCTTGATGACCCAGCGCAAATGGCAATTTCTCATCTATCTTTTATACTGCATCAGGTTACAGAGTATAAAAATCACCTTAACAGTACGATTGGCGTTGATGAAGAATTTCTGGCCATGACACCTGTTATTTTTTCGGCGCGGGAATGGCTGTCAGTAGATGCTTACCCATATGTCATAGGCCGGTTTGATGAGCGTGCAGAGCATAATGAGGATACATTTGAAGCTGAGCAGTTGGATCATGTTCAGGTCGATGGGAAGTCTATATCAGAGCTTTTGGCTAAGATTGCTTATAATAACCCATTGAACCCATAGTAATAAGTTTGGAGATTGTGATGGAACAAACTAATATCCCAGCATTAAGTAGATGTATTGAAAGGTTGGCGTTTCTTAAGGAAGCGTTTGATTTGTCTCGGACGAGTGGTTTTGATGAAGAAAAAACCGAGAAATTTTTAGGTCTTCTATATCCTAACTCTGAATTTAAATCTCAGCCATTTCATAACTTAACTCGCATGATCTCCAATGAACGTGGCTCAATGTACTATAAATTGATTGATGCTCAATGCGATCTGGCTCAGGCAGGAATGGTAAGGGTTCGTTCATTGCATAAAATGTTTAACTTTTATGCACGGGACATTCTGGGAGGAGATATATATAAAGCACGGCAAGATATTCACTCGCAGGATTTGGACGTGAGCATTATGTTTTCATTGAGCGATTCTGCATTGAAAAATGCCGCTATATTTGCAGATGAAAGTTCAAAAAGTCATGAGAAGTATGTAACGAGAGTGCATTCTTTCTATGCAGATTTGTATGCATATAAATCTGAAAATTTGGATGATGATGAGAGTCTGCTTATTAATTTGAATGATAAGTATGAAGCAGATGAGCAGGAAAGATTATCAAGTGAGTTTGAGTTTCATACTTTGGATGTTGCCAATAAAAATCTAGTCTTTTGTGAAAGAAGTCTGGACTTGTTGTCTAATCAAATTAGAGGATTGTATCATTGGAGGAAAGCTTTGGAATCTGTCAGATCTCAGGCTCTGGGTGATTTGACCCTTCCTGCATGTGATATTGCATGGGAAGAGGAAGGTGTCGAGTTGGTTGCCCAGCGGGTTCAAATTGCCTCCATCCGCAGCGAGAAACTGTATCAGTTGAGCCAAATGGTTTCCGGTTATGGCGGAATGTAGTTAATTTATTTTGATTTTTTAAGGTGGAAGGCCTAGATATAAGGGATCATGACCTATAACCCAGATTTATTGGATAAGGCCAAGCGCCATCCTGAAAAGCAAAAGAATCCTGACCGTCCGATGGGACAAAAACCCGAATGGATCCGTGTCCGTGCGCCTCAGGGGCCGGGATATGGCGAAACGCACGCCATTGTTAAAAATTTCAAGTTGACGACCGTTTGTGAAGAGGCCGGATGCCCCAATATCGGGGAGTGCTGGAACAAAAAACATGCAACGTTCATGATTATGGGCGAAGTCTGCACCCGCGCTTGCGCGTTTTGCAATGTCGCGACTGGTAAGCCCGATGAACTTGATAAGATGGAGCCTTTGCGTATTGGCGTTGCAGTCGAGAAGATGGGGTTAAAACATGTTGTGATTACTTCGGTGGACAGGGATGATCTGGCAGATGGTGGCGCCGAGCATTTCGTTAAAACGATTGAGGCCATCCGCTTCAAAGCACCTGAAACCACGATTGAAATCCTTACTCCTGACTTTAAGAAAAAGACTGGAGCTGTTGATATTGTTGCGAAATCTGGCCCTGATGTCTTCAACCACAATTTGGAAACTATTCCGCGTTTATACCCGACTGTGCGTCCGGGAGCCCGTTATTATACGTCCCTGAGGCTTTTGGATCGGGTTAAGGAAGTCGATTCTGAAATCTATACCAAATCGGGATTGATGGTTGGTTTGGGCGAATCAATCGAAGAAGTCGGGCAGGTTCTGGATGATTTAAGAGCTGCTGGCGTTGATTTTCTTACTGTGGGGCAATATTTGCAACCCACACCCAAGCATGCACCTGTTGATCGTTTTTGGACACCTGAGGAGTTTGCCTCCCTTGAGAAAATGGCGAGAGCCAAGGGATTTCTTATGGTTTCGTCGTCCCCGTTGACACGTTCCAGCCACCACGCGGGGGATGATTTTGAGAAACTTAAGGCGGCCAGAGCTGCCAAGCAGGCAATTTAACTATATTCATATTACATAATTCAATAATTTCTTGATATTTTTTCGTTAGGATATTATATGTCCTCATGCCTTCTTTTAATAAAAAGATATCTAGACGCTTGTTGCCCCCTTTCAAGGCCATTGTAGGGGTTGGCGGGTCTGCATTCGGTGTCCCCAAAGGGCGTCAGGATTCTTTGATAATCCGTTTTATGTCTGCTACGGGGCAGCTAAAAGATTTCGCAGCCCGTAAGGATTGGTGGTTGCGTAACGGTTCTATTGAGTTAGCGAAGGGAAATATAGATCCTCTTCACTTTTCCCTGATGACGTCCGCGATGTGTTCACGCCACGAAGATTCCAAATTTAACCGCGCAGATTACCTGTTCAGGGTTGTTAAGCTTTATAATGCAAAAAATATTCTTGATATTTGTAATGCTGAGTCGGCTCATCAGGGAAGTGAAGAGCGAAAAAGAATTCTGGATATTTTTCGGCATGAGGGTCTTGAGGCTGCCAAAATTGATTGCCTGATCAGGGATATAGAATTTGGTACCAGAGGTAAGCTGACCGCCGAAGAGATTCATGATAGCTTCAAAATATACAAAAAACATGAGCGTCTTCGAGGTGAAAGAGGGACACGCACAGAGTTGAGTGCAGATGGAAAAAAAGTTCAAAAGACATATTCTGCTTTTCCTAAAAAGGTTTTGTTCCCTTTGTTGGAGGTTCTTTTTCAACAGGGCAAAATCACAGACGAACAGGTCAGTCTGATTAACTGTATCAATTACCATTCGCGTGAACGGCGGAGAAATTCGAAAGAAAGCTATATCAGTCACCCCATGGCGGTGGCTGGTTTGGTCATTGATTTTGCGACTATGTTTGGTTTTTCTGAAGAAGAGGTTTTGCTGGCGGTTAAAGCGGCCCTCAATCATGATATTGGTGAAAAATCCAATTTTGTAATGAAGGATGATCTGCCTAAAATTGTGCGCGATGATTTGCGTCAGCTGGTTGGACGTCTTCACAAAGAGGACTCAGAAGACTATTTCGATGATTACATTGATGGCAAGTGTGGACATAATCGTTTGGCAGCTTTAGTGAAATTATGTGATATTTATCATAACTCATCCGATGTGGATGCGGAGCGCCCTAGTTTTAAGCAAGCCTACGTTTATCCGATTGTGGCCAATTTTCTTCTTTATAAGATTTGTAACCCTAAATCTGCCATGGGGATCGATGACTTTGTTGCGTTGCGGGGGATTTGTTCCAGAAAAGATTTCCTGAAAATCAAAGAGCAGTCAAAAGAAGATCATAAAGTTGCAGTTTCTACTTTTGCTGCTACAATCCCACAATTGAACAATATCATTCCCGTTCAAAATATATTTGACGAGAACCCGCGAAGAGTGCCACTTGATTATGCCCACCTACTCAGAAAAGAAGACTCTCCCCTACAGTGCAGACCAGATGTTTGATCTGGTCATTGATATTGAAAAATATCCAGAATTTCTTCCATGGTGCATTGACTGCCGGATTATCAATAAAAAGGATGGCTGGATTTATGCCAATCTGGTGATAGGGTATAAATTGTTCCGTGAATGGTTTCTTTCAAAAATCCATATTAATGATGACAGGAGCATTAGCGTCGAGTATGTCAACGGGCCTTTGCGCTATCTGTCAAATACATGGAAATTTATCCCTCATGAAGATGGAACTTGCACAATTGATTTCTATGTTGATTTTGAATTCAAAAGCGTTGTGTTCGAGAAGTTGATGGGTGTCTTCTTTAGTGAAATTGTAAAGCGTATGGTTTCTGCTTTTGTAAAGCGAGCTGAAGATTTGTATGGTATGCCAAGTGTAATAGGAGAAAAAGCATGAGGAAGTTTTTATCGATATTCTGCGTTAGTTGTTTAGCATTAATGCCATTTGTTTCGTTTGCACAAGATATGGGGGGCGCTGTTCTTGAAAAGGGACAAACGCTCGTGACGCTTTCTGCAAACGACCAAAAGGAAGTCGATCAGGATGAATTGAATGCAAGTTTGCGCATTGAGATCGAGGACAAGGATGCGCGCGTTGTGCAGGATAAGATTAACAAGGCGATGAGGTCTGCTGTTGATCTGGCCAAAAAGAATGACAAAGTCACGGTAACAACCGGACAATATTATGTGTATTCTTATGATCCTAACCCTCAACCTAAAATCATTTCAATGGGCGGAGAAAAAATAATGGAATGGCGCGGTAGCCAGACCATTGATTTGAAGTCAAAAGATTCTCAAGCCGTTCTCGATCTTGTGGCGTCAATTCAAAGTCAGGGGTTTGTGATGAATGGTCTGAATTATAGTTTATCAGAAGATGTAGCCGAAGATTACCAAGATAGTTTGTTGCAAGGTGCGTTAAAGAAAATTCAGGACAAGGCTGCGTTGGTGACCAAATCTTTGGGGAAATCCGGATTTGATATTATCGAGGTGAATGTCAATGGTTCCTATATGCCGTCGCCCATGCCCATGATGCGGGGCATGGCCAAAATGGAAATGACGTCTGTTGCATCTGATAACATGTCGGTACCCGTTGCCGAGCCGGGTAAATCTACGGTTTCTATGTCGGTGAGTGCGCGCGTTATCTTGAAGCCATAGATATATTTTTCTGATTTTCTTTTTCAGGATACTGGCTGGCGTCCCATAGTGGACGCCAGTTGTAATATGGGGGTAAGAGGCTTTCATATTGTAGATGAACCGCACAAGGTTTTAAGGGGCTGAACCCCGGATATAGGTTAAAAAGGCGGTTTGTTGTTCTGGCCTCCGATCCTAATCGCCGTTTCTTTTTAATGCCGACAAATTTTGTGTTTTCAAAACAATCCCAGTTATCTTTGACAATCTGCGAATGGGTCAGAAAGGTGTGTGTGGCGTGCCGCATGCTACGCCAATGGCCATCAGGTTCAGCAAGAATATAGGATGGGTAGTGATTGCTGTAGAGAAGGCCATGTTCTTGCGGGTATATCACCAGATGGCTGTTTATACCCAAGGCGGTTTTCTTGTAAAAATCCAGCATTCGCTCAATGGCGTCCGGCTCATGAAGATAATCATCTTCAACACAATAGACCAGTCCGGGTTCGGATTTGCACATTTCAAATTGTTGGTGGAGAGAATATCCTTGTCCAGTTGTTTGGGTGGTTTGAAACTCTGCGGGGTACAAACATTTATTCAAAAGGTTCTGCAGGGTCTGTTTTGTGGTGTCTGAGGATCTGTCGTCCAGAACAACTAAGCGGATCTTGAGCTTGGGTCTTTCTATTTTTGCATTGTTGAGGCTTTTGATTAATGACCATGAGCACCGTAATACATTTTCCAAATCATCTGCACCGGATAGGCGTGGAGTTTTGTTGGTATTGCGGTTGTCCCTGACGCAAGTTCTTAAGAATACGGTCAAATGATCGAGAGAGGCAGGGGCAATCTGCTGATTTTTGAGAGGGAAGAGTTGGCAGGATTTTCTGCTGTTGGTGATGTTTTCTGATTGTTCCAGTTCTTTTTCCAACTGTGGAATGCGCATGAAATTTATGCCTTGATAGGGGCGCAAGTGGTAACCGAACGGAATTAGGGATTTGGAAATGAATTTCAGAATATCGTTCATGGGTTTGTTTTATTCCTACTCGCCGATTTTGCCTAGAACAGTTTCAAGGGCGGTTTTTGCTGTTACAAAGCGAATGGTTTGGCGGTCGCCATGGAACAGATGTTTGGTGGCAATCGATTCACCATCGCGGCGTGCGAATCCGATATAGACCAACCCTACGGGCTTTTCATCGGTTCCACCGCTTGGACCTGCGATTCCTGTTACGGATATAGCAAGATCGGCTTGTGATCTTTCCAGAGCTCCCCTTGCCATTTCTGTGGCTGTTTCTTGGCTAACAGCGCCGAATTTATCGAGGGTGAGAGGGGATACGCCCAGCATGTCAGATTTAGATTGGTTGGAATAGGTAACAAAGCCGCGATCCAGAATGTCTGATGATCCTGCGAGGTCGGTAATAAGAGACGAGATTAATCCGCCTGTGCAGGATTCTGCTGTCACAAGCTTTAGTGTTTTTGTTCTTAGAACATCGCTGAGAGTTCTAACCAGATCAGATAAGTCCATAACCGTATATTCCCCATAATATGAGCAAAGTATATAATCCTGCCATCAAATCGTCCACGATTACTCCGGTGGCTCCGCCAATTTGTTTGTCGAGCCAGTTGATAGGCCACGGTTTTGCGGCATCGAATATTCTAAATAGAATAAGTCCCAGCAGAGAAAAGAGGGGAGTGAATGTCGGCAGGAGCGAAAGAACAAACAATATGGCAATAACTTCATCGATAACTATAAAAGAACTGTCATGTTCTTGAAACCGACTTTCGATTTTCCGGATAGCAAAATATCCTATAATAGTCAGGGCAACCGCCATCAAAAAAGTGATGATCGGGGTTGTGGCTGCCATTAACAGACATCCGAAAATGAATCCTCCGACAGTTCCCCATGTTCCAGGGGCTGGAATAATCAGACCAGATCCAAACCATGTTGCAATTTGAAATTCGATAGAGGTGGGACGTGTCCCCTTGATGAAGTGACGCCTTTGCTCGCTCTTTTCGGAAATTTTTTGCTTCAACTTTTCTTTGAGTGTACTCATTCGGAAATTTCTGTCCTATTTGGTTTCTGTTTCGGGGATTGAGATCGTTGCTATTGATTGAGCGGCGATCCCTTCGCGGCGGCCAGTAAAGCCCAACTGTTCGGTTGTCGTGGCTTTGATTGAAATGCGGGAAACAGGGAGGTCGAGAATCTCGGCAATCCTGTTTCTCATCGCTTCACGGTGAGGGCCTATCTTGGGGGCTTCGCAGATGATTGTGGTATCAATATGGTTGATGATGCCACCTTTTGCGGTAACGGCTTTTTGGGCTTCTTGTAAAAAATAGGCACTGTCTTTTCCCTTGTTGGCAGGATCATGGGGCGGGAAGTGACTGCCAATGTCGCCATCCGCGATTGTTCCAAATAAAGCGTCAGTGATGGCATGTAAAACAACATCGGCATCTGAATGACCTTCGGCACGGTGGGTATGGGGAACATCCAGTCCACCAATGCGGATGGAAGGAGCAGGGTCACCAAAGGCGTGGACGTCAAATCCGCTTCCTGTTTTGATGATGTGGTTTTGTTGTTCTGAGTATGATTTTGAAAGAATATATTCTGCCATGTCCAGATCTTCTGCCGTGGTGATTTTTATATTGTCCTTGCCTGATAAAATAGTCAGGACTTTGATGTTATCTGCCGCAACAATTGCTGTGTCGTCGGTAAAATTTTCGTGCCTATGTTTTTCGTGTGAGGATTTCAGAATACCAAAGTGAAACCCTTGCGGCGTTTGCATGGACAAGAGCTGATCGCGATCCAGTGTCTCACCAAGATAAAGATTATCTTGTTTCAGGCGAATGGTTTCGGTGATGGGGGCTGCGAGTGTGGCGGCTTGATGTGTGGCAAGGGCGGACACCAGTTCGCAAATTTTATTGTGGGATGTGCAGGGACGCGCCGCGTCATGCACCAATATTATATCGTGGTCTTCCAGTGGAAGGGATTGTAGGGCGTTAAATACTGATGCTTGCCGGGTAGCCCCGCCATATATGGGGGGGAGTATATCCAGACCTTTTGTTACTTTGTCGTATAAGGGATGATGGTCAGGGTTGATGACCACCTGAATATTCCGAATTCCCGGGCATCTTAAGAAAGTCTCGATTGTATGGCGCAGCACGGTTTTTCCGTGCAGGGGAAGGAATTGCTTGGGAATATCCGAGTTCATACGCGTGCCGGTTCCTGCGGCTACGATAATCACTGAAAATTCCCTGTTTTTTGTGTCAATAATGCTCATAACAGTATGGTTTAGCTTGCTTTTTTGTCCGTGAACAGGGATATTTCGCCTTATGATGAAATCTGCCCCTTCGCAAGGCTTTTTGGGTTCGATGCGCGTACCTGTCCGTTTGCTATGGATACGGAGCCGTATGCGCTCTTCTTGGGATGGGCGTCTGGCCGTCTTGTTTATATTTCTAGCCACTATTGCGGGAATTGCCACCTATGCGGCTTTGCGTTCTGCGCCGCCATTTGGGGACGATCCAGATGCTGTGATTTGGCTGCTTAATCTTGATCTGATTATTTTATGTGTTTTAGGGATCTTGATTGCGCGGCGCGTGGTGTCATTATTCACCACATGGCGGAAAGGTATTCCCGGGGCTCGCCTTCACATCAGGCTGGTTTATATTTTCGGCCTTTTGGCGATGGCTCCCGCTGTCATTATGACGATTTTCTCGTTATTCTTTTTTCATTATGGGGTGCAGACATGGTTCAGTGACCGTGTGCGGACAGCCGTTAATGAATCTCAAGAGGTCGCCGAGTCTTATTTGCGTGAACATCATCAGGTGATCCGCGCCGACATTATGGCGATGGCCAAAGATTTGGATCATGAGGCCACACTTGTTTATACCAACCCGCAGGCTTTCTCGCGCTTTGTTGAAACGCAATCGGTTTTGCGAGGGCTGTCTGAAGTTGTTGTATTTAACAAAAGTAAATTTATTTTCACCAAGGTTGGGGATATTTCCGAATTTGTCGAGGGGGCTATCCCAAAATATGCCATGGATACCGCAGAAAGTGGTGATGTCGTACTTTTGACTGCCGTTGATGATGACCGTGTTCAGGCTTTGGTGCGCCTCAATAATATTCCGGATGGGTATTTGTTTGTAGGAAGGTCTGTTGAGGCCAATGTTTTGAAGCATCTGCAAACAACCCGCGAGGCAGTCAAGAAATATGATGAAATGGCGGATCGTTATATAGGGTTACGGCGGACGGTAACCATGATCTATATTGTGGTGGCCTTGATTTTACTGTTTTCTGCAATCTTTTTTGCCTTGTCTTTTGCCCGTCGCTTGGCCGCGCCAATTATTTCTTTGATCGAGGCCTCGGATCAGGTGAGGAAGGGTGATTTAACTGCTATGGTTCCTGATCATAGTGGTTTTGAGGAATTTGACCATTTGGCGCGTTCTTTTAACCGAATGACACGGCAAATTCAGGATCAGCGGACGGAGCTAATTCAGGCCAACCACCGGATTGATGAACGCCGTCAATTTACCGAAACTATTCTGGCGGGGGTGACGTCGGGAGTTCTTAGTCTTGATAAAAATGGACAAGTGACCTTGGCTAATGCATCGGCGGTGGCCATTCTTGGTAAAAAAGCTGACGCTATTTTGAATTCCAACATCAGCGATTTATTACCTGATCTGGTGTCATTGATTGAGTCTGCTTATGACCGACCTGATAAGGTGCATCAGAGGGAAGTTTATGTGCAGACCCTTGAGAAGGGACGCAGAGCATTGTTGGCGCGCGTCGGGATTGAGTTGTTGGGTGATAAGGATATTGGTGCGGTTATTACGTTCGATGATATTACGGATGTGCAGGCAGCCCAGCGTAAAGTAGCTTGGGCAGATGTGGCGCGCCGCATTGCTCATGAGATCAAAAATCCTTTGACCCCGATCCAGTTGTCGGCAGAGCGGTTGAAACGCAAATACATGTCCCAGTTGGGGGAAGAAGATCAACGTATTTTCAGTCAGTGTATTGATACGATCATTCGCCATGTCGGGGATATTGGGCATATGGTGAGCGAATTTTCCGCCTTTGCCCGTATGCCGGAACCAAAAATGCATGATGTTAATCTGTTCGGCCTTGTCACAGATTGCCTGTTCTTTTCAAAGCAGGCGCATTCGTCCATTAAATTTTCCGGTACCGATTTCTCACATAAGCAAGAGATTATTGTGCATTGCGATGAACAGCAGATTCGTCAGGCATTACTGAATATCCTTCAGAATGCCGTGGAATCCCTCGAGGAACATAAAAAGGAACAGGATGACTTCCTGCCGAAGATTGGTCTTTGGGTTAATCTTGTGTCCGAAGGGGAAGGGGGCGTTGTTATGGTGGTTGTCAATGATAATGGCCCGGGGTTCCCTGCGGAGACCAGTCCTGAATCTTTGACAGAGCCCTACGTTACCTATAAAGAAAAAGGGACGGGGTTGGGATTGGCCATTGTTAAAAAAATTATGGAAGACCATAACGGACAGCTTTCCTTTGGGGCCAATGATCGGGTAAAATCGATTCACGGTTGGGTCGATCTCGGCGGAGCAACTGTGTGCCTGACGTTGCCTTATATGGTGTGTGTGTTGGGCGATAGACAAGTTTAATTCTGGAGTTAGTTGGTTCGTACATGTCAAAAACCAAATCTGATATTCTGATTGTTGATGATGAAGCGGATATTCGTTCGTTGATCGTGGGGATTCTGGAAGACGAAGGGTATGGAACCGGACAGGCTGAAAGTGCTGCACAGGTTTATGATGCCTTGAGTAAGCGTCCCTATAGTCTGGTCGTTCTCGATATCTGGCTTAAGAACAGCGAGTATGATGGTTTGAGCATTCTTGAGAAAATCAAAAAAGATTATCCAGAATTGCCTGTTGTGATGATTAGTGGTCATGGAACCATTGAGACAGCCGTCAAAGCGATCAAGGTCGGGGCTTATGACTTTATCGAGAAGCCTTTTAAGACTGATCGTTTGCTGTTGATGATTGATCGTGCTTTGGAAGCGGCTGCGCTGCGGCGCGAGAATGCCGTTTTGCGGGTTCAGGAAGACATTGCAGCTGATCTGGTTGGTGAATCCCAATTGTTTCAGAACATGGTGGTGACACTGGACAAGATCGCGCCGACAAATAGTCGTGTTCTGATTACCGGAGCATCGGGGGCAGGGAAGGAAGCTGTCGCACGTTATATCCACAAGAACTCCCAACGTACCAAGATGCCATTCATTGCAATTAATTGTGCGTCTTTGACGTCAGAAACGCTGGATGAAAAATTATTTGGCCGTGAAGAAAAGGGGCAGACTATCCCCGGCGTTCTGGAACGCGCCAATGGTGGTAGCTTGTTGTTGGATGAAATTGCCGACCTGTCATTGGAAACGCAGGGAAAAATTCTGCGGGTTCTACAAGACCAGTCGTTCATACGCATTGGCGGGCAGATGCCGGTTAAGGTGGATGTCCGTGTGATGGCCTCGACGGCACAATCTTTGGAAGATCGGATCGCCAATGGCGAATTCCGTGAAGATTTATTTTATCGATTGAATGTTGTTCCTATTCATGTTCCCAGATTGCAAGATCGCAAAGAAGATATTCCGGTTTTGGTCAATTATTTTATGGAACAAAACCTGTCTGATGCCTTGCTATCCTTGCGCCCATTGTCTGAAGGGGCTTTGGTCGCTCTGCAGGGCTATGTCTGGCCAGGGAATATTCGCCAGTTGAAAAATCTTGTCGAGTGGCTGGTTGTGACTTCACCGAAGTTTAATGCAGAGGAAGCTGCTATTCAGCCTATTCAATCGAGTGAGTTGCCTCAAGAAATTACACAATTTGTTCATGCCTCATTGAAGGCGGATTGGCAAACTGACATGATTTCCCTGCCGTTGCGTGAGGCAAGAGAGGTTTTTGAACGTGAGTATTTGTTGGCTCAAATTACACGTTTCAATGGTAATATCTCCCGCACAGCGCAGTTTGTCGGGATGGAGAGGTCTGCTCTGCACCGTAAGTTGAAATCTCTGCACATTACCACTTCTGAAAGAGAAGAGATTGTTGACGATGATCGACCACTCAAAACCGCTACCGCCTAATTCTATTCCTCCGCGTCCGGATGCTGTGTTATTTGATTGGGACGGGACGTTGGTTGATACATTTCCGATGATTAAGGCGTGTTACGCACACATGACCAACCATTTTGGTTTGCCAGAAATTTCCGATTACCAGATTGGCGCGAATATGCGTCGTTCAGCGCGTGATCTGTTCCCCGAAATTTTTGGAGACAAAGCAGATGAAGCTTTCAAAGTTTTCTATGGATTCGCAGCCAAACATCATCTTGATTATCTTGAGCCCATGAAAGATGCACAGGAATTTTTATCGTTGATCTCTTCACGATCCATTCCAATGGGCGTGGTCAGCAACAGAAAACATGAGCTATTGGTGGGAGAGATTCCATATCTGGAATGGGATAAGTATTTAACCTGTCTGATTGGTGCAGGTGAGGCAGAAAAAGATAAGCCGGCTCCTGATCCGCTATTGTTGGCGGCCAGACGGATGAATATTTCAACTGAGTCCTGCATCTGGTATGTAGGGGATAGTGAAACGGATATGCAAGCGGCTTTGGCAGCAGGAATGGTCCCTGTTTTTATAGAACATGGATTACGACAACTTAAAGATTGTCATAATTTCAATATTTATCCGTATTCTGCAAAAAGTTTTTCATTTCTTCTACATTTGGTTGAATATTAGTTATTTATTTTCAACATATCACTTGATAAGAGGAAGTATGTCGATTATGTTGCGACCATATTTTAGTCGTGGCTACAATGATGGTGGAGTTAATAGAGATGAACGAAAAAAGCCAGAACATTCAGGATGTGTTTTTGAACCGTATCCGCAAGGATAAACATACGGTGACTGTGTTTCTAGTAAATGGTGTAAAATTGCAGGGGATTGTAACCTGGTTTGATAATTTTTGCTTATTGTTGAAGCGCGATTCCCATATTCAGTTGGTATACAAACACGCAATTTCTACAATCATGCCATCTGGCCCATTGTCTTTGTATGATGGCGACGACGCTGATACATCTTCTGCAGATGTAAAAGCAGAATAATCGAGAGATTAATGTCCCAAATTTCAGGGTCTAACACAGGGGGAACTTGTTTTATAGTTCACCCTGTATTGCTATCGGATCACAAAGGAACTTCACAGATTTCTTCCGGACGTAATACGGCATCCATGGTTGCCGAGATATCCGGTTTGGCGGAGGCAATTAATCTCGAAATTATTGAAGTCGTCAGTGCGAATGTCCGCAAAATCTCTGCTGGGCATTTTCTGGGGAAGGGTATTCGCGAGACCATTGCGGAATTAGCCGCAGAGCAAGAGCCTGATGTTATTATAGTCAATGCGGCATTGTCCCCAGTCCAACAACGAAATCTTGAGCTTGAATGGAAATCGAAAGTCATCGACCGGACAGGTTTGATCCTTGAAATTTTTGGTGCGCGGGCACAAACCCGTGAAGGGAAAATGCAAGTTGAATTGGCGGCGTTGAGTTATCAACGTTCGCGCCTTGTAAGGTCGTGGACACACCTTGAACGCCAACGTGGTGGAACGGGATCTACCGGTGGGCCGGGGGAAACGCAGATCGAGCTTGACCGAAGGATGATTGATGACAAAATTTCGTCACTTAAACTCCAGTTGGAACAGGTTCGTAAAAATCGTGATCTTCAGCGTAAAAGTCGTGAGAGGGTACCCTTTCCGGTTGTGGCTTTGGTGGGATACACCAATGCGGGCAAATCAACCTTGTTCAATAAATTGACGGGGGCGGATGTTTTTGCTCAGGATTTATTGTTTGCCACACTTGACCCCACCATGCGGCGCTTGAAACTGCCCGGTGGGCGGGATGCGATTTTGTCTGATACAGTTGGATTTATTTCTGATCTGCCAACCCATTTGATTGCTGCTTTTCGTGCGACATTGGAACAGGTTCAATATGCGGATGTTATTCTTCATGTACGCGATATTGCATCTCCGGAAACTGAAGCTCAGCGTGAAGATGTCATCGCCATTCTGAAAGACCTCGGGGTCGATTATGATTCTGATACCCGCATTATCGAAGTCTTTAATAAAATAGATTTAGTGGAAGAGAAAAACATCTGGTTACGGGACCCTGAAATGCGTGGACGCCAGATTCCGGTTTCTGCTGTAAGTGGTGAAGGTCTCGATGTCTTATTAGAGACTGTCGAGAAAACTATGGCAGGGACTCATCAAGAGATGACCATTACGCTGGATGCCTCAAACGGCAAGGCCTTTTCGTGGTTGCACCGTCATGCTTCCGTTCTTGATCGTCAGGATGACGGCGAAAAAGTCCATATCAAAGTATCTATTTCAGATAATGAGTATCAGAAATATATCGGGTTATTTGGCACTGCTCTTTGATGCCGTTTTCTTTTTAGCTTTTGTGTATCGTTGTTCGATCAGGGTGAAGATGGTGCGAACGCCCATTTCTCTTCCACCTTGTGATTTTCCGGGTTGTGGCGAGTTTTGCCATGCGCGTTCATCAATATGAACCCATGTGGTTTCTGGCGTGACGAAATGTTGTAAAAACAATGCCGCTGTAATTGACCCTGCAGGGTTTCCCGATCCGGCGTTATTGATATCGGCAATGGGTGAGAGAATATCTTTCTTGTAATCCTGCCATAGGGGGAGATTCCACAAAGGATCATCAAGTTGCAATGAGAGTTTTTGAATATCGCTGCCCAGCTTGTCATCGTTGGAATAGACAATCCCCATATCATACCCGACGGCGTAATGGGCTGCACCGGTGAGCGTTGCAAAATCAATCAACAGGTCGGGAGATTCTTCGCAGGCCATGGTCAGGCAATCTGCCAGTACCAGACGCCCTTCGGCATCGGTATTGCCAATCTCGACGGTTTGTCCTGAACGGGAGGTCAGAATATCACTGGGGCGGAAAGCGCGACCCGATACTGAATTTTCAACGCAAGGGACAAAGACACGTAAATAGATGGGAAGTTTGGCGCTCATAATCATCAGGGCGGTTGCCAAGGCCATCGCTGCTCCGCCCATATCTTTTTTCATGAGCAGCATGCCTGCGCTTGGCTTGATGTCATAGCCGCCTGTATCAAAGCAGACACCTTTGCCAACCAATGTTACCATTGGGTGGTTTGGGTTTCCCCAAGCCAGTTCTGCGAGGCAAGGGCGGCGTTCACTGCCATGTCCAACAGCGTAGATAAGGGGAAGATTTTCTTCCAGTAAATCCTCATCCGCGATGATGCGGTACATGGCATCAAAATTCTGTGCCACTGTAGCAACGGCAGTCGCCAATGTTTGTGGCCCCAAGGCATTTGGAGGCAGGTTAATCAGGTTTCTGACCAGATAACTGGCACGGGCGGTGGATTCGATTCGGGTGACGTTCAGTTTTGGAGGAAGTATCAAAACTGGAAATGGTTTGCTGTTTTTCTTGAAATGGTCGAAGCGGTAACAGGAAAGAAGCCATCCGATGCAGGCATTTTCAAGGTCTTCTGGTTTTAAATTTGATGCGTCTATTTCATAGATTGTATTGGACAGTTTCTCGGCGGCGGCACAGATGGTAAAAATTCCGACCTTGTTCTCGTATCCGATAAAGACCGCATCGATGGTTCCTGTGTCCGAGACGGTTTGGGTAAAGGCTCCGTCTTTTGCGTTCCACCCACTCTGCTTGAACTGATTTTGTTGAGTGGTGCTCTGTCTGGATACCCATTTATCAAACTGGGATGTTTTTACAAAATGAACGGGTATCGGTGGTGTTTCCAGATCCTTGCTTTTGTGGACGAGCACATCGGGAAGGGCGAGGAAGTCAAAAATTGTATCAGTCATGATTTTTCGCAGTCATTGCAGAAGGGTGATCTATTAGTTCAGGATACGTGCTTTTTTGTTTGGAACAAGTGATTTCACTGATGATTTGGGAAAATTTATGCCCCGTTAATGTTTTACATATATTATGCTCTTTAGGTTTCGAATTTGGAGGGTTTAACATGGGGTTTCTTGATGATTTGCAGAAAAAAGCTAAAGGCTTGGGCAATAAAGTTGTTCATGATGCCGAAAGGGCTGCCAGACAAGGTGTTGAAGGGGTTGTGAGAGAGGCTGTGAAACCTGCGGAAAGGAAAGCCAAAGAGGTTGGAGCCGCAGCGAAAGGGCATGCAGAGAAAGTTGTTCAGGATCCTGAAAAGGCAGTTAAAGATGGCGCAGAAAAAGCTGGGCAAGCTGTTGGTGCCGGTGTTGACGCTGTAAAAGACGGGGCAGGTAAAGTCTGGAACTTCTTGAAGGAAAATCATGAGAAACATAAGGATGATCCTCCTCCGAAAGGAAACGATTATCTTGGGTCGTCCGAGGGGGCTGCTGGTGGAAAGCCAGCCAGTCTATTTGCTGATAATCTGCAAGGAATACAGAATCCGGCGACGTCTGCGCAGGGAACTGCTGTTCAGGTGGCTGCGTCAGCCAAGCTTGATGTTCCGACGGTCGGCTAAAAAACTTCAGATTTTGTTATAATGAGGAATCGTCCGGTGTATTTCGGACGATTTTTTCTTGCAGATTTTCATATATATAATGTAGTATAATAAACAATAAGAGATAATGGTGACTATATTTCAGGTCACAAAATTTCGGAGGTGTGTAATGTCTGACGTTCATAGAAGCAATCCTAGCCCCGGAACATTGATGCGGTATCAATGGGAGGATTATCAGCGTCGCATGAATTTCCAGTTCAGGCATATGCCGGATGTCGCCGAGCGTCAAGCGCGTGGTGTTATCGCGGATGGTATTCGCCAGTTGTTTGATCCTGTTTTGAGAGGTATTCGCCATTATGAAGGAGAAATCCAATCACATATTCCGGGTAACCAGTATTCTCGTGGACATGCAGGTTATGGTGGTGGCGGTCATTCTGCCGGTGGTGTTGTGTATCGCGGCGAAAATGCGTGGCAAGCTGCTGATCGTCTAGCTCATGAATTTTACCCATCTCGTCACATCCCATCCTCAAATGAACATAATGGATACCGGACGGGTCGTGTTAATGAGGCAGTGCCAACTCGTCAGTATGGAGCGCACGATCATGCGTCGGCTGGTGGGCCAGTAGCACAGACTGTTCTGAGAGAGAACAGCCAGTCTATTATTGTTCCTGGTAATTATGATGCTGGGGTTCAGACCTTCCCTGTGCGTTCGCCAGAGATCGAAGTTCGGGAGCTGGGGCCGATTGGTCAGCAGGATTCTTCCCCTTTACCAAAACATCAAGCTTTTGTTGAAAATACTCAGGCAGTATCGGTTGCGGCAGAGGGGTCCAAACATCCTGCGTTGGATTCTCTGGTAAACGGAGAAATGAAGGGACTCTTCTCTGACAGGAATCAGGGGATTTATGCGCGCGCTGCGGCGCAGTTGGATAAATTCGGGCTCTAATCCCACAGATTTATTTTATCTGTTCAGATCAAACAAAAAGGGCCCCAGTTATTGCGGCCCTTTCGTTTTTTTTTCAGTCAGTAAGCGTATAAATTATGCGGCGTCCTGAAGATTTACAGCGGCAGTTTTGCCACGGCTGTTTTCGAGTTCGTAGGACACTTTTTGTCCTTCGTTCAGGGTTCTCATGCCTGATTTTTCAACAGCAGAAATATGTACGAATATATCTTTTCCGCCATCATCAGGAACGATAAATCCGAAACCTTTTTGTCCATTGAACCATTTTACTGTACCGGTAGCCATAGTCTTGCATCCTTAGTTTAAGTTAGAAGTGTAATTGTATTCCAGTCTCAGGGATGCCTTAGATACAGTTAGCTTTATTCAAGCGTGGCTGTGATAAAAATTCACCGCAGAAACTTATACGCCGGCAGTATAGCTGATATGTTCTTCTATGTATAGCATAAAGAAAAACAGGCCATCGGAGAGACGGCCTGTTTCCAGAATAACTTTTCTATAGATTAAGCTGCTTGCTCTTTTTTCTCTGTTTTTTCTGCTGCAGCGCGAGCTTTACGGCCTTTAATCATATTTTCCAGACGTTCGGCGGCGTCGGCTTCAGAGATTTTTTCAACGGCGGCAACTTCACGGGCCAAGCGTTCCAGAGCAGATTGATAAATCTGGCGTTCGGAGTAGGATTGCTCGGTTTCGTCATTGCTACGTTTCAAATCGCGCAAAACCTCGGCGATCGAGACCGGATCACCGGAATTGATCTTGGTTTCGTATTCCTGAGCACGGCGTGACCACATCGCACGACGCACATGAGCGCGTCCTTGAAGGGTTTTTAGTGCATCTTCCATACGACCAGCCGAAGACAGACGGCGGAGGCCAGATGCATGGGCTTTAGCCACAGGGACTTTCAGGCGCATACGGTCTTTTTCGAAGGCGATAGCATAGAGTTTAATTTCCATGCCACCGATGATCTGTGTTTCAACAGCCTCGATTTCACCAACTCCATGAGCAGGGTAGCAAACATAGTCGCCTTTTTTGAATTCGACTTTTTCTTCCTCTTTTTCAATCGGTGCCATCTGGCGAGTTGGTTGAAGAGGAGCTAACGGCTTGTTAATAACCTGAATAGGGCGATAGACCGGTCTAGCGGTTGTTCCAGTTGCAGGAGTAGCCGACGCTTTTTGTGGAGCGATGGAGATAACAGGTTTTGCCGTTCCGGTTGATACGGTCGGCATATTCTGGTTCAGCGGCGACTTAACAAAAATAGGGCTTTTATTGTTTGAAGGCGTTGGAGCCTGAGCGGTCGTTTTTGTGGTTGTTTTTACCGCAGCTTTTTTGGATGTTTTGGCAGGAGCGGCCACTTTTGTTGCTTTTATTTCAGCTTTTTTTGCTGGAGCAGCTTTCACTGCGGCCTTTTTGACTGGAGCGGGGGATGTGATTTTTGCGACCTTTTTTGTTGGAGTGGCTACTTTTACAGCTTTTTTAGCTGGCACGGCTTTGGTGGCTACGGCTTTTGCCGGAGCTTTTACAGGAGCAGCTTTTTTGCTGACAGGTGTTTTTACGGCTTTAGACACAGTTTTAACTGGAGCCTTGGTGGTTTTGGTTGTTATTTTGGTTGTTATTTTGGCGGTGGTTTTGGCAGGCTTCTTTGCTGCCTTGCTTACGGAGACAGTTTTCTTAGTAGTTGCTTTTTTAGACTTTTCGTTCTTTTTCATGCCTTTACGCCCTTTTGTTTGCATATCGGTTCAATTTTGGTGACCAGTTGTATCAACTCTTCTGCCGATCCTTGACTGGTTCGCCCGTCTTTTTAAGCTTACGATGTCAGATGGTGACAATTTGAAAAATTGTCATTGACGCTGACTAAAGGAGTGTTTAAGTAATAATTACGCACTCCTGTATCCGGCTCATCGCTGAAGCATGTGGGGGAGTATAACAGAATTTCAGGATTTTTCAAATTTTTCTTTACGATTCGTTAATATCGCAGCTTTGTGCGGTTGCGTAGCGATTTTTTGTGGCGCGGATGAGGTTAATCCCCCTCGCCAGGTTCGGGAGAAAACCATTCCTTGAATTTGTTTTTCATAGTTTTGAACTTCTCGGCCTCAGGCATGGCTGCCTTCTTACGGGTGATGTTTGGCCAGATCGACGCATACTTGGTGTTCATTTCCAGATATTCCTGCCCAGCAGGGTGGGAATCGGGAACAATGGCTTCAATAGGGCATTCGGGCTCACATACGCCGCAATCAATACACTCGTCAGGGTGGATGACCAGTGTGTTTTCACCTTCATAAAAGCAATCAACTGGGCAGACTTCGACGCAGTCTGTGTATTTGCATTTAATGCAGATGTCGGTCACTACAAATGTCATTTTAACACCTTTGTATGTAATAAAAGAGCGGACGCAATATTTCGCCGCATTTTTAGGCAATTTTGCCTAGAAAATCAAGGCACGGTTTGTTGCGTTCAGGGTGACGTTTTGTCCCACCGGAATGGGGAAAATTCTGCCATCGTGGCCAATGTCTGCATTTGATATTATAGGAGTATCAATATGTTGTGAGTGTTTCTTGATAATTTGATTTAAGAACTCTCCATATGGTCGGCCAGTATCCTTATTATCTATAAATTGCCCGAAAACCAGTCCTGCTGGTTTTATCGTCGCAAAAATTTGCCACAGCATTCGATCATAGCGGTTCAGTTCGTCACCAATATCTTCTAAAATCAGGATATGTCCGCTTAGGTCCGGAAAATGTGGTGTCCCGATCAGCGCGCATAGATTTGATAATGTTGCAGCGAATATCGGAGCGGTTACAGTTCCATTCTTAATGGTTTCAGCATTTTTGAAACTGATGGAGGGATGATCGCCGGAAAGCAGGTTAAAGGTTAGGTCGATATGGTGTTGGTCCATTCGCGCAAAGGTTTGTACGGTCGGGCCAAACCAGCCCTTGATCCCCATTTTATAATGGGCAGCCAGCAGGGCTGTTATATCACTAAATCCCATAATTGGTTTATGGGAAGGGAGTTTTTCTAACTCTGGCAGTAGAAAGCAAGCACGGTTGCCGCCTGTCGCTGCCATGATGAAGTCAATAGATTGGTCACTCGCCAGATCGGCGTAGGCCTTAATTTTGTCTTCTGTTGTTCCTGCAAGCTGGGTGCCGGTGTCTGCTCCGCTATAGGTCTGTGGATGAATCACCAGTTTATAGCCATGTTGTTCAAGGATATTTGCCCCGATGTCGAATCTATCGCGGAGGATTGCGCTGGAAGGTGAGAAAACACCAATGGTTTTACCTTGAGTCATGTCCGGATATTACTTGATTGCCTTGAAGGCCTCAAGCTCCCTCTCTCTTGCTTTTTTTATGATTGACATAGTTTTTATAGGGGCATAATTTATGGAAACGGAGGATGTCTTATGAGAAAAATAGAAGGCCCATTTGCAGATGCAAATCGCAAAAGCGTTAGACTTGAGATAAGCGAGGGTGGTCATTTCCCTAGCCAAAAGGATCTTTTTAACCAAAGAGCTTATGCTCTTGTATGTGATTTGTGTACCTGGCAAGAGGAAACATTGGATGCTCCTTTAGAGGTTCTAGGGAGTATAAAAGATGAGGAGAGTACTGGAGGCGGTTTTTGTGTCTCCTCAGTTGACTTAAGGACATACTTTACGGGCGCTCTTCTTGCGAGAGCTATTAAGACTGCTCGCAGCTTGAATTTGAATGTAAAATTTTTAGATTTGGGAGCCGCTATTCCTAAATAAAAGTGTTTTTTGGGTAGTTTCGTTGTCCAATATTACTTGATTGCCTTGAAGGCCTCAAGCGCCTTCTCTCTGGCTTTTTTGTGATCGACCAGCGGTTTTATTTTATGGGAGTCTGGTGCCCATTTATTTATATATTCGTTTTCTGGATCAAATTTTTCACCCTGTGTGGTCGGATTGAAAATGCGGAAATAGGGAGCTGCATCTGCCCCGCATCCCGCAACCCATTGCCATGATGCCGCATTATTCGCAAGGTTTGCGTCAACCAGAGTGTCCCAAAACCAATCTTCGCCGATCCGCCAGTGGTAGCGTAAATCTTTGATCAGAAAGGAGGCTGTAATCATCCTGACGCGGTTATGCATATATCCGGTTGCCCAAAGTTCACGCATACCTGCATCCACAATAGGGTATCCTGTTTCGCCTTTTTGCCAGCGTTCCAGCGTTTCATTATCCGGAGCGACCCAGTCGAATTGTTCAAATTTTTTATTCAATGGTTTTTCGGGCAGGTCAGGATTGTAATGGAGAAGAGAATAGGAAAATTCCCGCCATGCCAATTCAGACTGAAAGCAATCAAGGTCAGGACCTGCTGAGGATTTAATCCCGTATTCGGTTGATCTATGCCAGACCTGATGCGGCGAAATTTCTCCAAAATGGAGATGGGGGGATAGTTTCGAGGTTTGATCCAATGAGGGATAGTTCCGTTTCTCCTTATACCCATCAAGCTTTGTTTCAAGAAATCTATCCAGTTGCTTATGTGCTGCTTGTTCCCCGACTTTCCAATAGGAAATCATCGGGATATCCCATGACGGATGTTTGGGCAGGAGGTTTAATTCATCAAGGGATTTTGATTTTATGTTACGGTGAAAGGATGGAAGCGGTGGACATGGAATAGGGGGGCGGGGTGGTGGAGCGCCAAGGCAGCCTTTGCGAAAATATGGTGTAAAAACACGGTAGGGTGTCCCATCCTGCTTTTTTATCTCCCATGGTTCCCACAGAAGAGAGCCGTTAAAGTGATCGATCTTTATGTTTTTTGATGTGAGTTTTTCTTTGATGTCTTTATCTCTGGAGCTGCGCCATGGTTCATAACATCTGTTCCAAAAAATTTTATCGGAATGAGACTTCTCAGCCAGCTCGGACAGAATGGTCTTGGCATCCCCTGACATCATTACAAGATTTCCCTCAAGAGACTTGTTTAGCATTTCAAGAGAGTGATGAAGCCACACTCGACTGGAACTTCCCATCTTCCATTGGGCGGAATTTTTATCATCCAGAATATATAACGGAATAACTTGAGCGCCGGTTTTGCACGCGGCGCTCCAAGCTGGGTTATCATGTAACCGAAGGTCTTGTCTGAACCAACAGATAACAGGGGAAGGCATATTTTTACTGCCTAACCGTCCTTGTTGATGGTCTTCACGATTTCATCGAGAATTTCATCTGCTTTCAAATTGTCAACCTGACAGGTTCCGGCGGCGTGATGTCCACCACCGCCATAACCCAGACATAAGGCTCCGATGTCTGTTTGACTGGTTTTGTTGAGAATCGATTTGCCGATTGCAAATACAGTATTTTGTTTGTTTTTCCCCCAAAGAACGTGAATTGAAATATTACATTGTGGGAACAGTGCGTAAATCATGAAGCGGTTACCGGCATAGATCGTGTCTTCATTACGCAGATCAAGGACGATCGTATTCTTTTTAATCCGGGCGCAGCGTTCGATTTGTTCGCGGAATTTTGGCTGCTGTTCTTTGAAAAGTTCTACACGTTCCTTGACGTCAGGAAGTTGAAGAATAGCGCCGATATCGTCATGTTGACGGCAGTAATCAATCAGTTGCATCATGAGTTGGTAGTTGGAAATGCTGAAATCGCGGAAACGGCCCAAGCCTGTTCTGGCGTCCATCAGGAATGATAAAAGCTCCCATCCTTCAGGATTGAGAATATCTTCTTTTGTAAAGGCAGCAGAGTCGGCCTTGTCAACGGCGTGCATCATGGAGTCCGGTACGCGGGGAAACCGTTCCTTTCCACCGAAATAATCATAGACAACCCGTGCTGCTGATGGGGCCTTATCATCAATAATATGGTTTTCTTTTTTTCCACCCACTCGAGTAACTTCACTGGCGTGGTGGTCGAACGCCATAAACACGCCCTCAACATAAGGGAGGTTCGTCGTAATATCGTCTTGGCCGACTTCAATCAGGCCGTCTTGCATGTCTTTTGGGTGAGCAAAAGTAATGTCGTCAATCAGTCCAAGCTCTTTAAGCAAGACGCCGCAAACAAGGCCATCCATGTCGCTGCGGGTAATCAGTCGATAGCGTTTATTTTCTGCAGGCATTAGTTTTGCACTTTGGGACATTTTGAAAACTCCGGATTTGAAAGATCGACGAGTTGATGAAATTAAAGTTTAATGACAAGGATAGGCGGAAAATAATAACGCATGATTAATGAATTGAAAATAATGAATTAGAAAAACTTAATTTCCTTTTTTCATAAATTTTCTTGGGTATTTAAGGGATAATTTTTAGATTCTTGTTGTTTACTAGTGGTTTAGAGGTCTAATCTACATAATCTTTAACCTATTCACAGACATTTCAAAAGTAGATTTTCATGAGTCGTCAGTCTTCCCGAACACCTTGGTGGCATCTTTACGTACCTAAATTATATACAGTTTTAAGAGGAGGCTATTCCCCCTCGCTATTCCGATCGGATGCTTTGGCAGGTTTGACGGTTGCTATTGTGGCGATTCCACTGGCGATGGCGTTGGGAATTGCATCGGGGGCAACGCCGGATAAAGGTATTATTACAGCGGTTGTTGCAGGTTTTCTGATTTCTGCCCTAGGAGGAAGTCGTATCCAGATCGGTGGGCCGACAGGGGCCTTTGTGGTGGTTGTCTATAATGTGATCGGACAACATGGGTATGATGGTTTATTGATTGCCACGATGATGGCGGGCATTTTATTGTTGATTGCAGGTGCCGCTCGTTTAGGGACATGGATCAAGTACATTCCGCAGCCAGTTATTACCGGTTTTACGGCGGGTATTGCGGTTATTATTTTTTCTTCGCAGGTAAAAGATTTCTTTGGACTTGAAATTGAGAAGGTTCCTGGACTTTTTCTAGAGAAATGGCAAGTATATTGGGGGGCACGAGATAGTCTCAATATAGATGCTTTTGGAATCTCTTCGGTTGCCCTTGTTTTTATTGTGGTGCTGAGAAAATATTTTCCTCATCTTCCGGCATTTCTGTTGGCCGTTGTTCTAGCATCGTTTGCGGTGGTCGCTTTTAATCTTCCCGTGGTGACGATTGGTTCTGCCTTTGGTGAATTGCCACATAGTCTGCCAATGCCCCGACTTCCCGAAGGTATTACGGTTGCCCGGATAATCGAATTATTTCCGTCGGCCTTTACGATTGCCTTTTTGGCAGGGGTTGAGTCTTTATTATCTGCTGTTGTTGCAGATGGAATGATCAATAGTCGCCATCGTTCGAATTGTGAACTGGTCGGGCAAGGGGTTTCTAACTTCATATCTCCTTTGTTCGGGGGGCTTCCTGCAACTGGTGCTATTGCCCGTACTGTTACCAATATTCGCTCAGGCGGGAAAACCCCCGTCGCTGGTATGATGCATGCGGTCTTTATTATGATTGCGATGTATTTTCTGGCACCTTTGGCCTCCTATATTCCTTTGGCTGTTCTGGCATCCATCCTCATAGTTGTGGCATGGAACATGTCGGAACATGAAAGAATTAGGCATTTGATGAGGGCTCCTTTTGGTGAACGGCTGGTGCTGGTTCTGACCTTTGTTTTAACGGTTGCCGTGGATCTGACTGTGGCGATTGAAGTCGGCGTTGTTCTGGCTGCAATCTTGTTTATGCATCAGATGGCAGAGCATACGAATTTTATCGAAGAAGATGTCGATGATTTTGGAAAGCCCAAGCAAAAGCCCGAGGAGGCATTGCCGGAGAATATTGTTTCCTATCGTTTGCGAGGGCCGCTATTCTTTGGGGTTGGGCCACGGTTACTGGATGTCGTCGAACAGCTAAATCCAGCTCCAAAAGTCTTTATTTTACGGTTGGGATTGGTACCAATGATAGATGCCAGTGGTGAAGCTGCGTTGAGGGCTTTTCTGGATAGCTGTAAGAAAAAAGGTATCTTTGTGATTTTTAGCAACTTGCAGTCCCAACCCCGCAGAATTTTGAAGCATATGGGGTTGTTAGATCAGGAGGGGCAGGATTTTATGTTTTCTGTAGACTATCAGGATGGTGTGCGAATTGCCCGTGAGCGCACAGAGTTGATTGCCAGCAAGAAATAGCTCATGGTGAAAGCAAAGAAAAACCCCGCCGTTGGCGGGGTCTTTTTTTATTCTGATTTTAGGCTGATTCAGCTTCTGCTTCATTATCATCAGCTTTGTCTTTGCTTTTCTTTCTCTTCTTTTTAGAATCAGAGAGAACATAGACTGGCTTTTCGTTTTCCAATACAGTTTTTTCATTGATGATAACTTCTTCGACTTCATCCATATCCGGGATTTCATACATGGTGTCAAGAAGCATGCTTTCCATGATGGAACGTAACCCACGGGCACCTGTCTTGCGCTCGATTGCTTTCTTGGCAATGGCCAACAGGGAGTCGTCTGTAAAGGTCAGTTTGGTACTTTCCATTTCAAACAGACGTTGGAACTGTTTAACCAGAGCGTTTTTAGGTTCGGTCAGGATTGACACCAAAGCTGGTTCATCCAGATCGTCAAGGGTAGCAAGAACTGGCAGACGTCCGATGAATTCAGGAATAAGCCCAAATTTCAGCAAGTCCTCTGTTTCCAGTTGGCGCATCATTTCGCCCGGGCGTTTTTCTTCCGAAGAAGATACATCGGCACCAAAACCAATTGATGTGGCTCCTTTGGTTCTCATCCCAATAACTTTATCAATACCGGCAAAGGCACCACCGCAGATAAAGAGGATGTTAGAGGTATCAACCTGCAAGAATTCCTGCTGAGGGTGTTTGCGTCCGCCTTGTGGTGGAACGGAGGCGATTGTGCCTTCCATCAGTTTCAGCAAGGCTTGCTGAACACCTTCACCCGATACGTCGCGCGTTATGGATGGATTGTCGGATTTGCGGCTGATCTTGTCGATCTCGTCAATATAGACAATACCACGTTGGGCACGTTCGACGTTGTAGTCACAATTTTGAAGAAGTTTAAGGACAATGTTCTCAACATCTTCACCCACATAACCCGCTTCGGTTAGTGTGGTGGCATCTGCCATGGTAAACGGAACATCCAGAATGCGCGCCAGAGTTTGAGCCAGTAAGGTTTTACCGGAACCGGTTGGGCCAACCAACAGAATGTTTGACTTGTTAATTTCGATATCTGCGCCTTTTTGGCCAATTTGCAGACGTTTGTAGTGGTTGTGAACAGCAACCGACAGAACGCGCTTGGCGCGATCCTGACCGATCACATAATCATCAAGCACGTTGCGGATTTCGCTTGGTGTCGGGACACCTTCACCGGATTTGACCAGTTGGGTTTTATCCTCTTCACGAATAATATCCATGCAAAGCTCAACACACTCATTGCAAATGAACACATTTGGGCCTGCGATAAGTTTTTTTACCTCGTGCTGGCTCTTTCCGCAGAAAGAGCAATACAAGGTATTTTTAGATTCTGTTCCAGACGTTTTAGACATTACCGCGTGATCCTCACGACAAATTTGTTTTAAGACTCATATAGTGTACTTTGCCAAGGCGGAGCGAACTCCGCAAGCCCTTCTTTTGATTATCCTATTCACTATTTGTTAATGAAAGATGGACGAGGAGAGGCGTGATTTGCATAGCGTTAGAAAAGATATTATAAGCCTTTTGTCAAGTCCAGCCCCAAAGGCAAGGAAATCATGGGATTTTGTTTGAGGTAATATGATAACTCTTGAGGAAATTATCGAATCATTCGAGTTGATGGATGATTGGGAAGATCGTTATAGTTTATTGATTGATTTGGGAAAAAAGCTTCCCGAGCTTCCTGCTGCGCTGCATCGGGATGAGTTTCTGGTTAAGGGATGTACTTCGAAGGTCTGGATGATTCCCGAAGTCAGGGACGGGGTTTTTACATTTCAGGCGGATAGTGATGCCCATATCGTCAAAGGCCTTGTTGCTTTGCTTTATATTATTTTCAATAATACTCCAGTCGGTGAGATTGAGTCCAAAGACATGCCAGCAATTTTTTCAAAACTGGGATTGGAACAGAATCTCTCTCCAAATCGCCGCAACGGTTTTTTCTCGATGGTGGAGAAAATCAGGAGTTATGCTGCTTAAGAATTTAAGCAGGCCTACTTTTCCTTCTGATCCGGTTTTTCGACTTTAAGCTTTTTTGGGTAAGTGTCACGAAGGATGCTTGCAAAAGTCTTATCAATTTCGTCATTTTTGGCGCCCTTCATCTGTGCTTCCAGAGTAAACATCGATTTCTCACCAATCCAGATTTGTCCTGAATAAATATAAGGAACATCATCTTTCGTGCCGACACTCATGGATGTTGCGCGGCGAATACCGTCCGCATCATCAGAGGAGACGTCATAGGCTTCCATCCCTTGATCCTTCATGAGTTTATTAAGCGTTTTTTCGACAACTTCGTTGGTGTAGGTGTCGAGTTCCTTTTTATCATATCCGACACAGGTCACGCGGAAATTGACCGAGGCATCGGGGGGGATAATTTTTTTATAGGTGACAATATCGGTGCAGTCTTTTTTCTCACCGCTGGTCAGGCATTTTTTCTCGATAAAGGGTTTTTCTGGAAAGGTGATCTGCATATCGCAGTTATCCGGCGCGTAAGTATATGGCTCGGCCTTTGCGAGAGACGGAATCAGTGCCAAGGCAAAGAGGATAAGAAATAAATTTTTCATTCTGGTTTCTCCCATGTGGCGGGGTCGGCAGTGGTTTGGTCGCCGGTGGTCATGTTTTTAACTTCGTGAGGTTGTCCCTCTTCGAATGGGGGGAACCAGACAAACGGAATTTTTTTCTTTTCGGCGTAGGCCAGTTGTTTTTTGACTTTCTGATCGGCGTGGTACAGTTCGACATTCAAGCCGCGCTCACGCAAGGTTCGTGCGGTCGCTGCCGCTTCGGTTCGGTTATCTTCACTTGGCAGACACACCAGAATATCGGTCGGGCATTTTGCGCCAATGTCTAGTCTGTTGTTCAGGCGCATATATTCAAACAGGCGTGAAAGGCCAATCGAGATTCCGACGCCGGGCAAATGTTTGTTGATATAGCTACCTGCCAGATCATCATAACGTCCACCGGAACAGATCGAGCCAAAGGAGATATTTTCCAACAGCTTGGTTTCATAAACGGTTCCGGTGTAGTAATCCAGACCACGCACGATGGAGAGGTCTGCTATAACAAATCCGGTTTCGACATGCTTTAACTGGTCCATCACTGATGCCAGCTCGGCCAAGCCTTGCGCCAGCATTTCGTGCGAGACACCAAGTTCTAGAACCTGCTCAACGAAGGATGAGTCCGGAGTTTTGATGGCCGCGAATTTCAAAATGATGTCGGCATTGTCGTTTGACAAACCAGCTTCAATAAGAAGCTTTTTTGTCTCATCTTTGCCGATTTTCTCAAGTTTATCGACGGCGCGGGTTATTGGGGCTGGGTCGGCAATTCCCATTCCAGCACATAACCCCATCAGGATTTTTCGGTTACTGATTTGCATCTGGAACGGGCCGATGTTGAGGCCGCGCAAAATATCAACCATAATGGCCGCGAGTTCTGAATCAAAATGGATCGGCACATTATCGACACCGATCACGTCGATGTCGCATTGATAGAATTCTCGGAAGCGGCCAGCTTGGGGACGTTCTCCGCGCCAGACTTTTTGCATCTGGTATCGTTTGAACGGAAAATCCAGTTCATTGAAATGTTGAGCCACATAACGGGCGAGGGGAACTGTTTGGTCAAAATGGAGTGCTAGTCGAGATTCTCCGTTGTCATTTTCGTCTTTGTGGAGGCGTTCAATGACATAAATCTCCTTATCGACTTCGCCCTTTGCTCGTAAGACGTCGATTTCTTCGACGGATGGAGTTTCAATAGAACAGAAACCATAAGATTCAAATACGCGGCGGATATGATCCATCCAGCTTTGTTCGACAAGGCGCACTTCGGGTAGCCATTCGGGAAATCCTGTAATCGGGCGAGGTTTGTAAATCTGCTTGGTCATAATTTTTTATCTGTCTTTGAAGGTTTCAATCTTTATAGCTGAAATTTCTTACTTATCAAACAATTCCGAAAGGTTTGAGATGAGGGCCTCACCGAGGTCGGAGGCGTCTGATATGGTAATAGCGCGTTCATAATATCTGGTGACATCATGGCCTATGCCAATGGCAGTTAAATCAACTTTGCCGATGGTTTCGATCCAGTTGATGACCTGGCGGAGGTCTTTTTCGAGAATGTTCGCGGGATTGACGGAAAGGGTTGAGTCATCGACAGGGGCTCCGTCCGAAATCACCATTAGAATTTTCCGTTCTTCACCGCGAGCGGCCAAACGGTTATAGGCCCAGACGAGGGCTTCTCCATCGATATTTTCTTTGAGGAGGCCTTCTTTAAGCATCAGACCCAGATTTTTACGGGCGCGGCGCATCGGAAGATCTGCAGATTTATAGATGATGTGTCTTAAATCATTAAGACGTCCGGGGATTTCGGGGCGGCCATTAGCAATCCACAAGTCCCGTGATTTTCCACCTTTCCATGTGCGGGTGGTAAAGCCGAGAATTTCTACTTTGATGCCGCATCTCTCCAACGTTCTGGCCAGAATATCAGCACACATAGCGGCGATGGTAATGGGACGCCCGCGCATTGATCCGGAATTATCCAGCAAAAGAGTTACGATGGTATCTTTGAATTCAGTTTCTTTTTCCTGCTTGAAAGTCAGGGGAACCGATGGGTTGGCAATCACACGGGCGAGACGGGCTGTGTCGAGGTACCCTTCCTCCAGATCAAATTGCCACGAGCGTTGTTGTCGCGCTAAAAGTTTTCTTTGCAGGCGGTTGGCAAGTTTGGCGACAAGTGGTTGCATATGGGTTAGTTGCTTATCCAAAAGTTCTCGCAGTCGGTAAAGCTCTTCAAAATCCGCGAGGTCTTCCGCTTTGACCACTTCGTCATATTCCTTGGTATAGATAGCGTAGCTTGTCCCCGGAGAGGTCTGGTTTGAAAGGGAGTCCGATTTGATTTCGGCCATATCTTCGAAATTATCGCCGTTATCCTGCTCGGCGTGTTGTTCGCTTGGGTCTTCGCTGGCGGCTTGATCTTCGTCGTCCGTATCTTGTTCGTCAGATGGTGTTTCTTCGGTTTGATCGGTATTGTCCTGATCCTCAGTTGAGTCTTCCTGATCGGAATCAATATCGCAATCATCATCGGATTGGTTTTGTTCGTCTTGATCTGATGTGGTGTCATCTTCGTCTTCGGCGGAGTCTTCCCCGTTTTCATCTGCTGACAACAATTCCATACGACGCATTAATTTCCGACTTTCCGTCGTAAACTCTTTTTGGTTGCCCAAAGTATCGCGCAGACGTCGTTCCCAATTATCTCCCAGTTTTTCATCTATCCAGCTTTTCCACAGATCAACCAAATGGCTTGCCTGTTCTGGAATGGGTGAGCCGGACAGGCGTGAGCGGACGAGGGCATGAAGTGCATCAGGAAGCGTATCGTTGCGGCGTGTCTGGAGCTGGTGGTATCCCAACAGGAAGCATTTCTTTTCAAAAACAGCATCAAGGTTTTTAGAAATTCCGTCGTAGCCTTGTGCCCCGATTGATTCAATGCGAGCTGCCTCAAGTGCGTCAAAAGCTGCACGGGCGCGCTCATCTTTTGGTGCAAGCTGTTGATGCAGTTTTGCATTGTGATATTTCAGGCGTAGTCCTTCGGCATCGGCTTCGCCTCTGGCGGCTGATTTTTCCGCTTTGGTCAATTTGATCGGCGGGATGGACAATCTCGCTTTATTTTCGGATTGGTTCGAGAGCTTTTTGGAGACGGTTTCGGCAGGGCTATAGACAACCTCAACCATTTTTCTACCCGATAGTGCGCGCACTGTTGCGGCCTGAGCATCCTTAAAATTTTCAATGGTGGGTTCGTTCGGAGTCATGATGCTATGATATTGGTATTTCAGGGGTTCAGGAAAGCCAAATTTGACAAAAAATGATGATATATATTATTATATATCAGAATTTATAGGATATATCGTGAGTGATAAGCCAAAAAAATCCGGAGATGTGAAAAAAGCCTACGGGCTTGCAGGGCAGGGTTGCGAAGATAATCCGGACGCCGATCAGGTTATGTTGCTTAGAACTTTGATTGATCATACTGGTGGAATTTATGGTTTTGTGCCATCCAGTTCGGTTCGTGCCAATATTATGGGTGCAGCCAATGCTCTGACGCAATACGCCCCCGACAAGGGCGGCAAAAATGATTTGCGGGACAAGTACCTGTATGTTGCATTGAGTTTTCTTTACGCGAAAATGGATTTTATCAAAAAAAATATTTCGGCTACTGATATTGAACTATTTCAGGGGGCACGAAAAGGTTCCAAGGGGGCTGCCGTAGTAGATTTTATGCTTATCAAGTCATTAGAGAATCTTGAAAATTCCAAGGGCAGGGTGGCTGATTATATTGAGAGGCATATGGGTGAGGCCAAGAAGGAGGCTGAAGCTGATGATTATCTGGTGATGGTTCTTGGAGAAGTGTCTCTTTTGGCTGAAAATAAAAAGCCGCCCGAAGATGGTTTAGATGATGGCGTCAAACCGTTGTTAAAGTAATTTCTATCCTTCGATTTCAGTGCCAAAGCAGCGTTGATAGTATTCGCCTAGAATTGGGCGCTCCAACTCATCACATTTGTTATAGAAGCTCAGACGGAAAGCCATTTCACGGTCTTTGAAAATTTTGGTGTTCTCTGCCCAGCTAATGACTGTCCGTGGAGACATCAGAGTTGAGAGATCCCCGTTTTTGAAACCCTCTCGTGTCAGGCTGGCGAGCCTTACCATTTTATCAATTTCTTCCCTTTTGAAATCTGGCATTTTGGCTTCGATGATTGCCATTTCGTCTTGATGGGGGAGATAGTTCAGAATGGTTACAATATTCCAGCGGTCAAGTTGCCCTTGGTTGAGCTGGTGTGTTCCGTGGTAAAGTCCGGTGGCATCCCCCAGACCAATAGTATTGGCGGTGGCGAATAGACGGAATGCCGGATGCGGGCGGATGACCTGATTTTGGTCGAGCAAGGTCAGGCGGCCTTCAGATTCCAGAATGCGCTGGATTACAAACATCACGTCTGGACGTCCAGCATCATATTCGTCAAAAGTCAAAGCCACAGGGTTCTGGATAGCCCATGGGAGAAGACCTTCTTTCCACTCGGTGATTTGCTTTCCTTCTTTGAGGACAATCATGTCCTTACCCAGTAAGTCGATCCGGCTGACGTGGCTGTCGAGGTTGATCCGGACACAGGGCCAGTTCAGACGGGCTGCAACCTGTTCGATATGGGTCGATTTTCCCGTGCCGTGAAACCCTTGAATCATCACGCGACGGTTAAATGCAAATCCGGCGAGCAGGGCAAGGGTGGTATCGTGGTCAAATTGATAGGTTTCATCTTTTAACGGGACGTTAGGCAGATCGTGACTGAAACCCGGAACTTCCCAGTCTGTATCAAGTCCGAATGTTTCGCGGATATTGTACATTTTATCCGGAATGGAGGTGTGGCGTGGATTATTCGGAGTCAAGGATGTGACGTCGAATGCCATCGCCATGGGCTCTTGTTTTGCTTCGGCCATAATGTGTTCTTATCTTTTTCTTTTTATCGTTCGGGCAGGACTTCGTATTTTTGATATGCCATTTTCAGAATGGTATAGGCCATATTGATTTTCTTCAAGAGGTCTTCTGCCTGTGGATCGGGCCCAACGTGATCCGGATGGTATTTTTTGACCAGTGTCTTGTATCGTTCTTTAAGTTTTTCGGGCGTGACAGGGGGTTCAATCCCCATAATTGCCATAGCTTCAAGTTCCGGGGTATTCCGCGGTTGTTCCCTGTTAGGGGGCGCTTCGTCTGTAAAATTATAGGTTTGCCAAGCCCTTTGATGCAGTTTTTCATTGGCCATGTTGTCATAGCGGCGCGTTGGTCTATCCCATATAGTGCTTTTATTGATATGGTGTTCTATATCGACAGGGGACATGCCGGAAAAAAAGTCCCATGCTTTGTTATATTCTTGGACATGAGGCAGGCAAAACCAGTAATAATCACTCAAGGCCCGGTCTTTGGGGGCACGGTGTTCCGCGCATTCCCGACATTCCGGCATATCGCAGGTGCGCTGTCCCGGACGCGCTTTCTGGGTTGCGTCGGCAAATTCTGGAGAATTGGGTTTTAAAAATATCTTTGGCATCTTCTTCTTATGATAATGTAAAATAGTATAAAGGATCAAAATAAATGTCAGTTCGTGACCGTATTATCAAGACTTTGGAAGATGCGTTAACCCCTTTTTTCCTGCGTGTCGAGGATTTTAGTGAAAGACATGCTGGACATAGCGGATATCGTGAAGGGGGAGGAAGCCATTTTGATGTGTTGATTGTGGCTGATGCCTTTGAAAATAAGAGCCTGACCGAGCGTCATCGGATAATTTATACGCTTCTTGATACCGAGATTAAGGCAGGGTTGCATGCACTTAAGTTGAAGACTTTGACTGTTGCAGAAGCAAAAATGCGAAAAATGTTATCCTGATCTAACCATTAGTTGATTTTTTATTCCCATTAATATAAACTTTAGGATGTAACTTATTGGGGAGAATTGACTATGACATACAGGGAAAATGGATACGGGCTGCGTCTGGGGCAGCAAGGACAGTATTTTGTCGGAGAGAGTGATGACGTTGAGCATCAAAAGCACCAATCAACATTGATTAGCAAAAATATAACCATCCTTGGTCGAAGGACATCTGTCCGGTTGGAACCAGAGATGTGGGACGCCCTTTATGACGTTGCAAAGCGTGAAGAGGCCACCATCCATAATATTTGCTCCTTAATCCATCTGCGGAAAGTTCAGGAAAGTACTTTGACTGCGGCGATTCGTGTTTTTCTTTTACTGTATTTTCGCGCGGCGGCGACATCTGAAGGGCATATGAGGGCACGTCATGGAGATTTTGAAAATATGAAAGCGCGTGTCAGGGTGACTGATGAGATGCTCTGTCCATTAAGAGGTGGTCGGCGTCTTTATAGTGTGGGATGAGGAGATAAAAGAGGCAGGAAATAGAAAACCCTGCCTCCGTTTTTATTGTTATGCTCTGCCCATAGACAGATATTTCTGGCGACGACGTTTAAGCAGGCGTTCAGAATCCCATGGGCTGAGTTCTGTCAGACCTTTTTCAATTTGTTGACCAACTGTTGCAATGGCTTCTGCTCTTTGACGGTGGGCTCCCCCCAATGGTTCAGGGATAATTGCGTCGATTAGTTTAAGAGAAAGAAGATCTTGCGCTGTTAGTTTTAATGCGGCAGCAGCTTCTTCTGCATGTTGAGACGAGCGCCAGAGGATTGAGGCGCAGCCTTCTGGAGAAATTACGGAATAAATTGAATGCTCAAGCATATAAACACGGTCTGCTGTTGCAATAGCGATCGCTCCTCCGGAACCTCCCTCACCAATCACAACTGAAATCATAGGGGTGCGAAGACGTAAGCAGGAGTCTATGGATTGTGCGATGGCTTCTGCCTGTCCGCGGGCTTCGGCATCTACGCCCGGATAGGCGCCTGCAGTGTCAACCAGTGTAAGGACTGGAAGTTGGAACTGGCTGGCCATTTCCATGAGGCGAATGGCTTTGCGGTATCCTTCGGGACGGGCCATGCCAAAATTATGTTGAATGCGGGATGTCGTGTCGCTTCCTTTTTCTTGTCCCATGACAACAACGGAGCGACCATTAAATCTACCCAGACCACCGATCATGGCGTGGTCTTCGCCAAAGTTACGGTCTCCAGCCAAAGGAGTAAAATCTGTAATCAGTCCTTTGACGTAGTCGGAAAAATGTGGACGTTCCGAATGACGTGCGACTTGCATTTTTTGAGCGGCAGTCAATTTGCCGTAGGTATTCATCATCAGCTTTTCTGCCTTGGTTTCAAGGCGGCTGATTTCTTCTGCGATGCTGAAATCCTTGCTGCTGGTCATATTTCGCAGTTCGGCAATTTTACCCTCAAGTTCTGCAATCGGTTTTTCAAATTCCAAAGCGATCATAGTTGATGAATTTCCTTCTTATTTTTGTTTTCGTCCCGCACCATAGCAAATCAGGCAGATCAACACAAATGCGACCTGCCTGATTTCAATAATAGTTGTTTATAAGATTAAGCTTCTTGTGCCAGAGGGTGAGCCTCTTCGACGGTTTTCTTAAGCTTTTTACCGATAATATGCGTATAAATTTGCGTTGTCGCAATGTCGGCATGACCCAGCATTTTCTGAACCGCACGAAGGTCAGCGCCATTGCTGAGCAGGTGGGTTGCAAAAGCGTGGCGAAGAATATGCGGAGATACGTGATCTTCTTCGATTTTTGCCGCGCGAGCCAAGTCTTTCAGGAGCTGGGCAAAGCGTTGACGGGTCAGGTGTCCGCTATCAGAAGTTCTGGATGGGAACAACCATTTGGATTGACGGGCTGCTTCTTCACCAGAGATGAATTGAGCGCGAACATCCGTGTAGTGTCCCAGAGCTTTTTGCGCAGATTCGCTTAAAGGAACCATGCGTTCACGTCCGCCTTTTCCTTCAACCATAATGAACTGATTGCCTTCGGCGATGGCAGACATTGGAAGGCCAACGAGTTCTGAAACGCGCAGACCAGTTGCATAAAGCAATTCCAACAAGCAAACCAGACGCAGGCTTTCCGCGCCACCTTGTTCTCCGGCAACTTTGATCAAAGTGTCAACTTCACCTTCGCTCAATGTTTTTGGCAGAGTGCGGGTTTGTTTCGGGCTTTCGATTCCAGATGTCGGATCTTCGGAACGAATATTTTCAGAAACAAGGTAACGGTAAAACTGACGCAAAGCCGATAGGCGGCGTGCCACAGTTCTTACAGCAATCTGGTTCTTATTTTGACCTTTGACGTGGATTTTAGTCCCGAGATCTTGCAAATAGGATTTGAGATCTTCGGTTGTAGCAGCATCGATTTCTTTGCTGCGTGTGCTTCGCAAATACAGGCTGACATCAGCCAAGTCGCGCCAATAGGCGTGACGTGTATTGAGCGCTGCACCACGTTCAGTGGTAAGCATATCTAAAAATGAGTCTACCGTTTTAGACAGAACGGGTTTCGGCATTGCCGGACGACCTGGACGAGCCATAGCTTTTTTCTCCTTATATTCTCCAGTATATTTTCCGAATTATTTTCGGATTATTCTTGTTTAACACTCAACCCCACAGAATTGAGAGTATTGAACATTTCTGTTGTTGTGACAAGTTTCGGATATTCGAAATCTATCACAAATCAGCTTATTCAACCTTTCAAAAACCACCTGAACGAACGTTTCTTCGGTTGTCCTTTTTCAGGCTACTCAGAATGTCACACAAAGGCATTACATAATTGCAAGATGCTGTCAAGACAAAAAGATTGTCATAAAAACATTTTGGGTGGTGTTTTGCGCAGTGCTTTATTAGAGGCAAGTAAATTTTCGTATATATATCAGTATGTTGTTTTGTAAGCCTATTTTTTTCTGCGTTGCGAAAAACATTTAACCTTTGGTGAAAAAAATCCATATGTATGTGGGTAACTTGTTAATCATCTATAGAAAATATCGCAAAAAATCCGATTGCCAGTGAATGATTCGTATAAAGTTCAGGAAAATCGATTCTATTCATTTTCGGGCTCAAGTGTTTCTGAAGGTTCATCTTCTGAGTCAGATTCGCTTGGTTGTGACGGTTGTTCTGGCTCTTTCTTTTCTTCCTCTATGGTATCCGTATCGTCGTCTTCATTTGGAAGAACAGGGACTTCTGGTAGCCCTACCTCCTTGATCTCTGGCAAGATCATGGCACGATCGCGGGCCTGGGCTATCAGATTGTCTCTGATTTCACCCTCCTGAGGCCCAAGTTTTAGGAGAAGAGCCAAGGGGAGGTCGTTAATTTTCTTCAGCTCTTCCTTGTCTTTGAGTGAGGACGGGAGCTTGCCAATGCTGGCCAAAGCTATAATGGAAATTTGATCTGTTTTATTCAAATCCTCAATGGATTCGGGGGGAGCTAAATCTGTGGCGGTGACATAGATTCGGGAGGCGTTAATGAATTTTTGAGTCTCGTCTTGCCCAGATGCCGGGCCAAGCAGCCCTTTACAGAATAGATCAACTTTATCCCAAAGGGCGTTATTGCTGATTCTGATATTCTCAGGGAGGGCTTTTTGCTCCAGACAGGCCAGACCTGATTCTTGCGCCCAAAGCATGGCGGTGACGCCTGCTTCCGCTGCTTCCGATGTTGGTGGACTGTCTTGATTGGCAGTATATAGCTTAAGAATCTGATCCATTGAGCCATACTCCTGCAGTTTTTTGAGGCGTAAGGAGTAGATATCCAGAGGAAATTCTTTACTAATAGTGGGGTCGTCACCTTCATTGGCTATGACACTCACCAATCTGTTGATGTTCAGGTGGCGATCCTCTGATTTTTGATCTTTGGCGGACAGGGTGGAGAATTTCTGTAGCAGAGACTTTCTGGACAGGTTCTTCCAGTCCTCCCCGGCGTTAAAATCATCGCTATCAGGGGTGAGGGTTAATTTCTCAAGGGCTGCCAGATTTTCAGATGACTTGATTGTCTGGATGTCAGGGGCTGCTTTCGATAATCCCTCATTATTCTTGTTGTCATGTAGAGGGGTTATCTTGCTAGGCATAATAGGAGGGGTTTGTGTTGTCCCGGTTTGGGGCGTTGTTACGCTTTCTTCGGCGTGTGAGCCTGAAACGGGAAGAATAAGTAATCCTGACAGCAGGATTAATCCAGTCAAGGGCAGCTTAAGGACATATTTGCGGGAGGAAGGTCGGTGTTGCATCATAGGAAAAATGCGCCTTGTCGGGTTGTTGTTAAGAATTGTTGGCGGTAGGTGAAACTTCTTTGGTGACGGTTTGCTGGGGAACCGTAATATCTGCTACGCCCAGATAGATACCGCCAGCAATTAGGGCCAAAATAAGTAAAGCAAGCACAGTTTTAATAAATTTCATAGCGTCTCCTGATTCGTGATGCATTTTGAGATTCGAGTGAAATGAATGATTTGTTCTATATAATGCTTAAATTCCCTTTATGAATAGTGGTTTTTCATTTATTTATTGCACATGATTGAAATTGAGCATTGTCAGGAAGACGTTAAAAAACTTTTGGAGCGCCCGATTGTCCTGGTCGGGATGATGGGTGTAGGAAAAACAACCGTTGGACGCTTATTGGCTTCGCGCCTCGGGTGGGCGTTCTATGATACGGATGATGAAATTGTCAGGCTGGTTGGAAAATCCATTTCGGATATTTTCTCCGAAGATGGAGAGCCAGCGTTCCGTGAGCTGGAGCGCACGACGATTAAACATCTGCTATCTCAGGGGCCATGTATAATTTCCTGCGGCGGGGGTGGGTTTACTGTGCCTGAAACGACGCAGGCAATCAAGGAACGCAGTCTTGCTCTATGGATGGATGCGCCTATCCACCTTTTGGTAGATCGCACCAAGAGTGGAGATCGTCCATTGTTAAAGCATGGAAACCCCGAGGATGTGCTGCAAAATCTTCTTGATCGACGACGGGTCTATTATGCACAGGCCCATGTTCACGTTCTGGATGATGGTCTGACCCCTGACGAAATGGCCAATCGGGTGCTGTTGCAAATACGGGAGTATTTATATGACCGTGCTTCGGATCAGGAAAAAGAATCCTTTGTTCCTGATGCGATGTGTATGACAGTCACGGTGACAGATCGCAGTTATCCGATTTTTATCGGAAGCGGTCTGATCAAGCAGCCGGAATTGTGGCTGGCGCATGAGTTACAGGGTAGAGATGCTTTTATTATAACCGATTATAATGTCCGCGAGCGGATAACAGATTCTTTTGTGAAAACACTAAAGCCCTTGATGAAGTCTGTATCTATGATGGAATTGGCCCCGGGGGAACAAACCAAATCATTCGAACGGTATCAGGCTGTTTTGGAGTGGATGATTGATAATGGAGTCAAGCGTGACTCGGTTGTGTTTGCTGTTGGTGGGGGTGTGATTGGGGATCTGGCCGGATTTGCAGCTGCGACTATTATGCGTGGAGTTGATTTTATTCAGGTGCCGACCACTTTACTGTCTCAAGTTGACAGCTCTGTCGGGGGCAAAGCCGCAATCAATTCCAAGTCGGCTAAAAATATCGTCGGGACATTCTATCAGCCCCGCACAGTTGTTATTGATTTGGACACCTTGATGACATTACCGCGTCGTGAGTGGCTGTCGGGTTATGCCGAGATCGTCAAGTACGGGTTGATCGGTGATGAGGCTTTTTTTGAGTGGTTGGGAGAAAATGGGGCGTTGATGCTGGACGGGAATTTGAGCCAGACCATGCGCGCCATTGAAACCGGATGTCACAAGAAGGCCGAGATCGTAGCCAAAGACGAAAAAGAAAAAAGCGGAGAGCGGGCCTTGCTTAATTTTGGGCATACTTTTGCCCATGCTCTTGAGGCTAACGCCGGATATGATGGGACATTGCTTCATGGTGAGGCTGTATCCATCGGAATGGTTCTGGCTGCGCGATTGTCCCAACGTTTGGGATATCTTGCTCAAGATGATGTGGACAAGATTTATAACCATCTCCATTTTTTGGGGCTTAAGACAGAAATTCGTGATGTTGAATTCAAAACACCCGTTACGGTCAATGATCTGATCTCTGCGATGAAAAAAGACAAGAAAACCGATGTGCATGGTTTGAAATTTGTTGTTCTAAAGCGTATCGGAGTGGCTGATCTTGAATCAAGTGTCGATGAAGCTTTGGTCGCAAGTATTCTTGAAGGGTCTATGTAGTAAATGACAATAGGGTTGATTATCTCTCTTATCGGTATTTTTATACTTCTTGTTTTATCAGCTTTCTTTTCTGGTTCTGAGACAGCCTTGACCGCAGTATCGCCGGCGCGGATGCATTCAGCAGAAAAGAATGGAGATAAACGTGCGAAGTTGGTCAATAAAATTCTTTCCAATAAAGAGCGCATGATCGGCGGATTGTTATTGGGAAATAATATCGTCAATATTACGGCCTCATCGTTGGCTGCCGGAATGTTGATTGCCTTGTTCGGGGATAGCGGGGTCGTTTATGCATCCGCTATCATGACGGTACTTGTCGTTATTTTCTCGGAAGTTCTTCCCAAGACCTATGCATTGCATCACGCCAATACTATGGCGCGTTTTGTTTCGCCAATTGTCTATGCGGTCATCTATATTTTTGCTCCAGTTACGGCGGTTATTACCAAAATTGTCCGGCTCTCTTTGGCGGTGTTCGGAGTTGATATCTCGAAAGTTCAAGCCGGAGCCCACCTTGAGATGTTGCGCGGTGTCATTGATATGCATACCGGCCCTGAAGAGGATGTCCAGAAGCAGCGCGCCATGTTGCGTTCTATTCTTGATCTGGCCGATGTGTCTGTCGATGAGGTTATGATCCACCGTAAGAATGTTGTAATGCTTGATCTGGATGAGCAGATCGAGGTTCTGGTTGATGAGATTATGAAGTGTCCATATTCCCGGATCCCGCTATACCGTGAAAGCCCTGACAATATTGTCGGTGTTATCCATACCAAGTGGTTGCTGCGTGAGTTGAAAAGTGTCCGTGGTGATTTCTCGCAGATTGATCTGGAAGAAATTGCCAATGATCCGTGGTTTATTCCGGACACCACGATTTTGTATGACCAGTTGCAGGCATTCCGTGATAGGGGAGAGCATTTCGCCTTTATAGTTGATGAATACGGCTCCTTTGAAGGGATTGTTACGCTCGAAGATATTCTGGAAGAAATTGTCGGGGAGATTACCGACGAGCATGACAATCACATCAATGGTGTTCGTGTTCAGCCTAACGGGTCGTACATGGTGAATGGAGATGTGACCATTCGTGATCTGCGTCGAGAACTTGATTGGGAGTTGCCGGACGACGATTATTGCACTGTGGCCGGTTTATTATTGTATGAAACCAGACAAATTCCCAAAGCCGGACAGAAATTCAAATTCCACGGATTTCAGTTGGAAGTTATCAGACGCCAACGTAACCAGATTACACTTGTCCGTATTACGCCGCCGCAACTGGCTGTGTCCGCAGAAGCCAGTTCGCAATAATTTCAATCTGGTCGTCTCTGTATAGGGACGGGACGTGTCCACAGTCAGGCAGGACAACCAGATCCATGGGGTCTCCAACTTTGGTGGATTGCATTTTTTCTGCGACCTTTGCAGGGAAGAGTGTTGATAGTCCCCCGCGCAGCGCTAACGTGGGTTGTGGGATATGTTCCCAAAGCTGTATCAAATCAATTTTCCCCAGCGGCTCTTTTTGAAACATTACGGCAATTTTATCATCCATATTGCGGGCGTATTTTCCAGCAGCGTTCTTACGGAGGTAGGTCGTTGCGAAATGCAGCCATTGGTCTTCGTTCATGTTTCCGCGAGAATAGGGGCTTCCCAATGCCATTTTGAGTAGGGGGACAAGGTCTTCAATTTTTTCGTATTCAGCCGTCACAGTAATATATTGCGCGATAAATTGCAGATCGGCCTGTGGGACTTCAATGCCCACATCATCAAGGATCAGCCGGCGTATCGGTGAATTTTCGCGTGCGGCGACATAAAAGCCAAGCAAACCACCCATTGAAGTCCCAAGCCAGTCGCAAGAAGAGGGGGCTGTGCAACCAATCTCTTTTAGTAATGCGTCAAGGTCGGCGAGATATTGGGTAAAGTTATAATCAAGCGGATCATCGAAATAATCGCTGTCGTTGCGGCCCGCCATGTCGATGGCGACAACGCGCATATTGTTGCGGGTCGAAAGATATTCGCCAACATATTTGAAATCACCGGAATTTCCGGTGAGGCCGTGAACACAAACCAGCGTGTTTTCAGGCGGGTTGTTTTCGCCCCATATTTTGTAATGGAGTTTGTAAGCTTTTTTTGATGGCGTGTACGTGTCGAGTGTATGTGTTTCCATGGTCATTCATAATAGTTCGTTTGCGACTTTTTGCATCTTTTATCATCAAAAAACGTTTTTTTATTCAGCAAAAATCCCTGTCGCATGCGTGACAGGGCGAAGTGTGCTGTTTGTACGTGGGTTTATCTTTGCACAAACTTTGGAAAAAGTAAAGGATTTAATTCCTACGATGGTATCCTTGCGCTTAGATAGTCTTCCTTTGCAATATCAATCAGCTTGCGGTGATCGCCCTTATAATGGTCAAAGGCTGTTGATTTGATAAGAGTGCATTGCGCATTTCCGTTAAAGAACTCTGTGATGCAGTCTGGTGATGTTCCATCAATGATAAAGGTATCTATCCCATAGCTTGCAGCGATTCTTGCTGCTTCGAGTTTTGTTTCCATACCACCCCGCGAGTGATCGCCAATCGGGCCTGTTGCCGCGAGAATTATGTTTGTATCGACATGTTCGATGATAGGGAGATGTTTTGCATCAGGATTTTTCTTAGGATTGGCTGTATAAAATCCATCGACATCTGTAATCAAAATAAGCGTGTCTGCCCCATCTGCCGCGGCAGCAAAGGCAGAGAGGGTGTCATTGTCACCAAACCTGATTTCCTCGGTTGCAACGGTATCGTTTTCATTTGCAACAACCATTCCACCCAGATCACGTATGGTTTTCATGGTTCCTTGAATATTTGCAAACCCTTCTGTTGTTGATAGACTTTTTTTGGTGACCAGGACTTGCGCTGGAGCTATGCCGTGTGGAATTGAGGCTTGCTGGTATAGTCCCATCAATTTGATTTGACCAAAGGCCGCATAGGCCTGTTTTTCTGCGGTTGTTTTTGGGGCAGGTCTGTCGCCCAATACGCGTTCCAGTGCAATTGCTCCTGAACTAGTCAACGAAAATTCCCGATCAAGAGTATTGATGTTCGATATGAACTTTCTGACCCAGTTGTAATGGACAATATTTTTTTCAGTACAGGCTATCTTGTTGGAGCCAATTTTGGCCATGAAGCGTCGGGTTGCCGCAATACGTTCATGCAGTTGCGTCTGGTCCTTGGTAGCTGTCATCTGTTGGGTTGTCATCTCTATCACGTTCGTTTTTTTCTTCTTTTATAATTTCCACCAGTTTGAACAGAAGAGGGCGGATGCCTTCTTTGGTCACACCCGAGATGAGCCACGGTCGCACGCCAAGTTCGTTTTCAAACTGATCGGCTATATTTACCATAATTTCTTTGTCAACGGAATCAATTTTATTCAGAGCGATAATTTCGTGCTTATCCGAGAGGTCAGCGCCATATTCTTCCAGTTCATGCCGTATGATATGATAACTTTCTAAAGGATCTTCTGAAGTAATGTCTATAAGATGCAGTAAAACTGCTGTTCTTTCTATATGACCCAGAAAACGTGTGCCTAGGCCGACGCCTTCATTGGCTCCCTCAATAAGCCCGGGAATGTCCGCCAAAACAAAATCATAGCTTTCGACCTTCACGACGCCGAGATTTGGATGAAGGGTCGTAAAGGGATAATCTGCAATTTTTGGCTTGGCGGCTGAGTTGGCGGCCAGAAAGGTTGATTTTCCTGCGTTAGGCATTCCGACCAGACCAACATCGGCAATCAGTTTCAAGCGTAACCAAATGCCCATTTCCTGGCCGGGCCAGCCGGGGGTGCATTTGCGGGGAGCCTGATTGGTCGGGCTTTTATAATGGGCATTACCGAATCCACCGTCACCACCGCGCAGAAAAACTTTGCGTTGGCCCGGTTCCGTGAAGTCCATGAGGATTTCTTCTTTGTCTTCATCAAGAAGTTCAGTGCCGACTGGAACGCGTACAATGACGTCTTTTCCGTCTGATCCTGTCCGGTTGCGCCCCATACCATGATGGCCTTTTTCAGCCTTGAAGTGCTGGGTATAGCGGAAATCAACGAGGGTATTGAGATCTTTAACACACTCGACAATGACATCACCGCCACGGCCTCCGTTACCCCCATCAGGGCCACCGAATTCAACGAATTTCTCGCGGTGGAATGATACGCATCCGGCACCGCCGTCTCCGCTTTTGAAATAAATTTTTGCTTCGTCGAGAAATTTCATTTTTGCTTTTCCTAAACAAAAACCCGCCTGGGAGGGCGGGTTCTCAAATCCTTGTATGTCGGATTATTCCGCCGCTTGGGGCTGTTGTGCGTCATTGCTTGGTACAACATGAACAATCGGACGGTCATTTTCGTCACGAGTGAACAAAACTTGTCCATCAATCAAAGCAAACAGGGTATGGTCTTTACCGATACCAACATTTTTACCTTGTTTATACTTTGTTCCGCGTTGACGGATGATGATGTTTCCGGGAATAACAGATTCTCCGCCAAAACATTTCACGCCCAAACGACGACCCGCTGTGTCGCGTCCGTTTCTCGAGCTACCGCCTGCCTTCTTGTGTGCCATAATATAATTCCTTTCGTTTGCGTGCCTGCCAAATCAATTAGGCGGCTTTGATTTCCGTGATTTTGATGGTGGTCAGCAACTGACGGTGACCGTTTTTACGACGATAGTTCTGACGACGGCGTTTTTTGAAGATGATAACTTTGTCTCCACGCCCTTGTTCAAGAATTTCTGCCACAACTTTTGCGCCTTCGATAATTGGTGCGCCAACTGTGGTTTGATCGCCGTTCGAGATCATCAGAACGTCGGTGATGTCGATTTTTGCGCCAACTTCGGCGTCAATTTTTTCGACTTGTAGATAGGTGTCTTGGGCAACTTTATATTGCTTTCCACCTGTACGGATTACTGCAAACATGGTTTTACCTTTGCTTCTTTCGACAAATCCCCTTTGAAAAGGGGTCTTTTTGGTTGGTATAAATATTAACTTAGTTTGGCGCTTATAAACGATTTATTTACCCAATGTCAAGAAACTGTTGCTTGGAGTATTTTAATCGTGTCCCATGAGTTCCCCACATCCGTTGACTTACGTAAAAGGTCGTCCCCGATTATCTCTATTTATGGAGATTCGGGGGAATTTGAGCTTACCAAGCTGATCTGGGATCTTATTCCAGGCTTTGACGTTGTTGTATCCACCCCCCAAACGAAGGAAGAGCTGTTTGCTGAGGCCTATGACAGTGCCGTTGTGTTTGTCCTTGTGGATGAAGCTTCCGAGGCCAATCTTGAGATTGCAGAACAATTAAGCCGGATTTCAGGAGTTGTTGCCGATATTATCGCGATTACGCGTGAGCCGGATATCCGGAAGAGGTTGCATATTCTGTCGGCTAAATATGATGCCATTTATAATATGGAAATATTGGGGCTGCCGGAGTTCACAAATATTTTTAATCATAAGCTGAAAAAAGGAATTATGCGTCTGAATGCACGCCTGCAGGAAGACGAATATAATGCCTTTCTGGGGTTTTTGTCAGTGTCTGCTGATGCGTTTATCGTGTTTGACCGCCAGAAACGTATCTTTTATGTCAGTCAGCATTATTTGAAATTATACCCCAAAAGCCGTGAATTGTTTGTGCGTGGCACGCCTGTTCAAAAAGTATTCGAGGCCATCGCCAGAGAAATGGGTGTAGGACAGCATGACCCTAGATATCAGGATGCTCTGGATTTCTGGATCAAGCTGCAAGGCCAGTTTGAATTCCGTCTCGATAATGGGACACATTTGAGGATGACTGCGGTTGATTTGCCTCATGAGCAGGGGACTATTGTTTCGACCACCAATATTACGACCTATAAAGAGCAGGAATATGCTTTGGCCAAACAGCAGGCTTTGTTGGAAAAGGCGTTGACCGCCGAGCAGGAAGCAAGTTCTTTGCAAAAACAATTTATCAGCATGGTTAGTCATGAATTCCGCACCCCGTTGGCGATTGTCGATGGAAACGCCCAGATTCTGGAGCGTTTAGGCAAGTGTATGTCGGATGATGAGATGAAAGTCCGGTTGAGGACGATCAGATCGGCAGTTTCCCGCACGGTGAATATGATGGAGGCTGTCTTGTCTTCCAACCTTCTTAAAACCGGAAAACTTGATCTGAATGTCGAGAAATTCGATATTGCGGAACTGGTTATGCTTCTTTCTGAAGAACAGGCCAATCTGGCGCGCGGACATAAAATCCGCACCCATATCAAATTGGAACAGACGAATGTTGTCATGGACAAGAAGTTTGTTACCATCATTTTGACCAATTTATTATCCAATGCTGTCAAGTTTACCGATCCGGAAAAAGGAGAAGTTGATCTTACTCTCATGACTGGGCCTCGGGGATTGCAGTTGGCAGTTTCTGATAACGGAGTTGGAATACCTGAGGAGGAGATGGAGGAGATCTTTAACAGATTCTTTCGTGCATCAACTTCCAGTGGTCGTCCCGGATCGGGTGTCGGTCTGTCATTGGTGCGCGATTTGGTGCGTTTGCACAAAGGGGAGATCAAGGTGGAGAGCGCTGTCGGACAGGGGAGTTCTTTTATCCTGAATTTCCCTTATGAGTTCTCTCTTGAGCAAGACGCTGCAAATCTATAGACTCTATTTGAATCATAGTTATTAAGTGAAGCGGAGAAGCCATATGGCAGAAAATAGAAAAATTCTGGTTGTTGAGGATGAGCGTGAATTGTGCAGCATTCTCTATGCAGATCTGACCAGCCGTGGCTATGAAGTCGAGCTGGCTAGGAACGGTCAGGAGGGGCTTGAAAAACTCCAGACGATTGAGCCGGATATTGTTATTTGTGATCGTGCTATGCCGGTGATGTCGGGATACCAAATGTTGGAGCGTATTCGTGGGTCATACCCTCAATATAAAAATTTGCCGATTATATTTTTGACAGCTTTGACTGATCCGCGAGACAGGCATTCTGTTGATCACTTGAATCCGACTGCTTATCTTGAAAAGCCGGTTAATCTCGACAAATTGGCAGATACAATTGCCAAAGTTTTTGCTTCTTGAGTTCTTGTATTTATGAATTCTGCGCTTTCAGGTGTACGCCCTTTTCTCATTCCTTTTTTGGGAATTATAATTCTTTGTTTGTCCGGTTGTGAGTTGTCCGGAGGATATTCCACGAACAAAAATGAAAGTACGCAGGCGGTGGCTCTCCATGTACCGCCAACACCCGTCAACACTTCAAAAGCGGCCAGTAGTAAAGTCGATTATATCGTTGTCCAGAAACAGGCCCGGTTGCTGTCCTTGTGGAAAGACGGCCGTGTTCTCAGAACCTATTCGATTATGGCGATGGGGGAAAATCCTGTCGGATCAAAAGTCTATGAAGGGGATGAGCGCACTCCGGAAGGGCAATATTATATTGATGAGAAGCATGTCAGCCAGAACTTCCAGAAATTTTTAAGGATATCATACCCAAACAAGCAGGATATACAGCTGGCGAAGCGTTTTGGTGTTCCTCCGGGAGGCGATGTGGGTATCCATGGAGATCGTGGGGGAATGGCGGGTTTTTTTCAACGCTATGATAAAAACTGGACAGATGGATGTCTGGCTATCCGGAATAAGGATATCGAAGAGGTTTATTCCTTGGTCGAGGTCGGAACTCCTATTCTTATTAAGCCATAATCTTCACCTTGATGATGCGTAACTATTTGTTTTCATTTTATATATATCTGCATTGCATAAAGTGCATAAATATATTGCATAAACCACATAGCTTTTGTATATTCCGCACTGCACTGTCATTTTTAGTGAGGAGAATCGATCGTGGTTGCTGCGGATATTGCATGGATGCTGGTTGCGACAGCTTTGGTTTTGTTGATGACCCCCGGGGTTGCGTTTTTCTACGGTGGCATGGTCCCACTTAGAAGCGTGGTTTCTACGAAATTGCAGAGTTTTGCCGCTATGGGTTTTGTTACCCTGCTCTGGGCTATATGTGGATACTCTTTGGTGTTCTCTGGTGATAAGGGTGGTCTGATCGGGAATTTCGATTATTTCATGTTGAATGGGGTAGGGATGGAACCTAACCCTGATTATGGTTCAACCATTCCCCATGTTCTGTTTATGTTGTTTCAATGTACTTTTGCTATTATTACCCCAGCCCTGATTACCGGAGCTGTTGCTGAGCGTGTCCGGTTCAAAGCGTGGTTGGTCATTATGGCTTTGTGGTCTTTGATGGTTTATGTGCCTGTTGCCCATTGGGTTTGGGGGCCTGGTGGATGGATTGCCGGAATGGGTGGGCTGGATTTCGCAGGTGGGATGGTTGTTCATATGACCTCCGGTTATGCTGCGTTGGTGGCTGCCGTGATGTTGGGGAACCGTCGTAATTTCAAACCTGACGAGCACAATAGTTTTTCTGCTTTGATGGTTCTTTTGGGGGGGACTTTATTATGGTTCGGATGGATTGGTTTTAATGCAGGGTCGGCTTTAGCGGCTAACGGATTGGCAGCTCATGCTGCGGCGACCACAATTCTGGCTGCTGCAGCTGCAATGTCGGCATGGATGATTTGTGACTGGATGGTTCATGGACGTCCGACGGCGATCGGGTCTGCAGTCGGGGCGGTGGCAGGGTTGGTTGCCATTACGCCTGCTGCCGGTTTTGTGTCCTTACAATCGGCTATGTTAATTGGCTTGGTGACTGCAATCGTATGTAACTATGCAACCCGACTGGTCAAAGAAAAGCTACATACGGATGATACCGTTGACGTTTTTGCATGCCATGGTGTTGGCGGAACGATGGGGGCTATTCTCACTGCTGTTTTTGCTACAACCGAAATTAACCCTGCCGGAGCCAATGGGCTACTGTCTGGTGAAACTCAATTATTTACAGCGAATGTCATCGGCTCCATGGCGGTTATTGTTTACACCATGATTATGACTTTTGTTGTGTTCAAGGTTGTCTCTATATTTATGAAGGTGCGCGTGAGCGAGACGGAAGAAAAGTCTGGCCTTGATGCCTCCCAGCATGGAGAACGTGCTTTCGTATTGAGATAATTCGAAACTCGTTTTTTAAGGTTAAGAGTTTTTACTGTGAGTCCATCCCTTGCCCCGTTTTCACATTCGTGTGGAGCGGGGCTTTTTTTAATAATTCATCCGGACTGTTTATTAGTGCGGCGCAATATAAAGTTGCGACATCATGCACCTTGAACAGAACTGCTATCTGTACCAAGCTGAGGTTCTTATCACGAGGAGATTTTCTATGTTCAAAATTTCAGCAGTAGTTTTTGTAATAGCCGCGCCCACCTTAATGGGAATTCTGGCAGTGGCTGTTATGGCGACTCCGTCCTTGATGAATGATGGAGCCAAATGGATTTCAGCAGCGGCAGGGATTGGTTTACTATTATCGTTGCCAATCAGCTATTTCATCGCAAAGTCGATTGATTCCGTTATCAAGAAAGGTTAGGCCTTTTTACGGTTCAGGATCTTCTTTTACGGTTTTTACCAGAACCCGTGTCGGGTGCGCAGATGGGGCGTGGCCGGCCTTGAAGAATTCCTTTTCAATCATGTAATTCATCAGATATGCGTCTCCGAGATTAATCAGGAAATAGTCTGGAATGCTATCTGCTCCAGATCCTATTTTTCCAACATAGTGGTCAAATACCAGATGGCGGCGTTCTGTCTCTTCCTTCTTCAGCATATGGTGGAATTCAAGATCATGAAATTTTTTGTTTTCAACATCCAGTGATTGGATGTGGGAGTGGGTTCCCAAATTCATCGGGATAATGTGCAGTTCCAATACTGCGCGGTGTCCTCCGCCTTTTATTTCATTAAGTTGGCGTAATGTAATATTGATATCCATTTTTTCGGAGAAATAGCGGCTGGCTTTATTCAGGGCGTCTGACAGGGCTGCTGCGGCACTGTTATCAGAGAAACCTTCAACAATCACGCGGGACTGTTTGTCAAAAATGTGGCTGCCGGACTCTTCCGTTCCGGAGTATGTTCGCCATGTTTTCAGTTCGTTCAAAAGACTGATAATATCCACTGCGTTGTTGCGAATAAAATCTGATAAAGAGATTGCTTTTGACTCAGAATCCATCGTTTGATCGGATGCCAGTATTTCAGCATGTTCCGTCTCAAGAATAATATCCTGAATATCTTTTGTGCCAGTTCTCGTCATAAGCTGAATATAGAGCGTTTAGGTAAAAACGAAAAGAGGAATGTTATGTCATTATTTTGACGGTTAGGAGGGGATGGATGTGTTGTTGTCGATAATTTTTTTTCTAAGATTAGGAGTGAGTATATAGGTCATTGTCACAATCATCAGTGTTATTGCACCACCAAAGACAACGGAAGGAACCAGTCCCATTAGACGTGCGGCGGTTCCTGATTCAAATGCTCCGATTTCATTGGATGAAATAACAAACATTGAGCTGATAGCCGAAACGCGTCCACGCATATTATCCGGTGTTAGGATTTGTTTGAGAGTGGTGCGGATTACCACGCTGATTGTATCGAATAGTCCACTGATTGCCAGAAACAAAATAGACAAGATAAAAGATGTGCTTAGGCCAAACCCGATCATGCATACTCCGAAAGCACCAACAGTCCAGAGCATCCGAACTAGTGGGAATGTTTGCATCGGACGTACAGCAAAATATAGAGCAGCGAGAATTGCGCCAAAGGCAGGGGCGGTTCTGAGAAGCCCTAACCCCTCCGGCCCGACATGAAGAACTTCGCTGGCATAGGCGGGGAGCATGGCCACCGCTCCGCCAAACAGAACCGCAAACATGTCAACTGTCATGACGGTTAGTAGCATGCGGTGGGTGATGATAAATTTCCATCCTTCGATAATATTTTTCATGGCCGGCTGTCCGGCCTGGATTTTGTCGTATAGCCGGATATTTTTGATGTTGATTATACACAGAAAAGCCAGTGACATGAAAGTGACAGGGAGTATCCATGCTGCATGGGCCCCGGCAAAGCCGTAGGTGAGGCCCGCAAAAACGGGGCCGGTCATTACTGCTATCTGGACGGCTGTATTACTCCATGCGCTTGCAGATGAATAATCCTTGCGCTCAACAATCTGGGGTGTCAGGGAAAAATATGATGGCATCATAAAGCTGCGGGCTATTCCAGATATAAATACTCCGACAAAGAGCATAGGAACGAGATGATCGTGTGAGAGGGAGGTATATCCCCCACCCAGAATTAGCATCGCCCCCATATTGAGAACCAGCATGGCAACACAGTACATATAGACACGTTGTGGCGTTGATATATCTACAACATAACCGGAAAAGAAGGCAGATAAAATTGCCGGAATAGCCTCGGTTAGTCCAATTAGCCCCAAAAGAAATTCGGATTTGGTCAGGGAATATATTTGCCAGCCCACAATAACAGCCATGGCTTGTAATGCCATGTGCCCGAACATGCGGGCCATAACCAGCAGCCTGAAATTCGGCAGTCTGAGAATATCTATAGAGAGAGCCATCTGGATTTTACGATTATTTTTTATGACGGGAAAGCCAAGCAGCAGCGTAGCCGCAGATTGGAATAATGTCCAGATGCTTCTCTTTGGCATATTGGACAAGCAGTTCCATCAACTTTCCTGCGGCTCCCGTTCCACGCAGTTCGGGTGGGGCAAAAACATAGTCGATATACAGGATGTTTTTGTCCAGACGGTAGCGGGCATAAGTTGTATAGCCATCAATCTGGTATTCAAATTGACTGTCTTTTATATTATTTATCAGCGGTACCAATTGTTGTCCCAATCTCTGGCCTTAAAGAAAGATATGCTTTAGCGGACGGGTGAAAGTGCCAGTTTATTATCCGCGGTGTTACTGAAAGGAGTTACAGTATATCCGGAATCATAATGTATTTTTGATAAATCTGACAGGTCTAGCCCCAATTGTCCCAATGTTTTGTTTCCGCGAAAGCATTCTGCAGGATAGGAAAAACAATCATAGTAAAATCTAACGGCTAAACCATAGCGTTCGATCAGACCGTTATGATGTACGAGTTGATTATATACTTTGGTGGCTGCATTGCCATTGGTCAATGCGTTCGGGTCAGATTTAAGCGTATTCTCCAATGTGTCCAGAGCATCCTTCACGTGGGGCATGTTTTGAGCAAATTTGTTTTCATTGCAGGCTTTTGCATCTTTATATCCTGCACGGGAGAGCATTTCTGATCCTATAATTTGAACTGTATGTGCATCTGCCTCGATTGTCAGTACCAGATTTTCTTGTGATGGAATATCCAGTTCACGTATTGGGGAAGCAAACCCGGCATATTTCTGGGCAGTATGTTGCATTTCATGCACGCTGGCCGCTATGACGCATCCCATATCGGCTTTGGGGGAGTCGTTTATAATGATGGTGTCATATTCTGTGAAGTTCATTGCGTAGGTGAGGTCGGCTGTCCCGGATTCATTCTTTGGATCAACAAAACATAAAGCCCCGTTGACCTCAGAAAAACCATGAAGAAGTTCGGCACTCATCGGGGTTTTTTGCATAATGGCGAAAATATTTTTGGCTTTATTTTGTATGTCGGGTGTGCCCGAGCTTTCGGGATGGCGTATGGAAACACATTGTGCGCGTGGGTCTTTCAGATAGGAAAGTCCACTGATCCGGTTATACATTTCCGCGACGTCATCGGTCGGGGAAGCTGTGCTTGTTTGTGTGGAAAACGCGCAGGCAATACCAATTGCCACAGCGCTAAAGGCTGATTTCGTCTTGATCATATTTTTTCCCTGTTATGCTTTTTTTATTATATTAGAAATATGCCATCTTTTTATGCTGTGATGCAAGAAATAATGGTGAGATATACAACAAAGATATTTTGATAGGGTATTCTAATTCTTGATACAGTCCTAGCTGTTGGAGGAGGAAATGTGGAGACTGGAAGGGGGATGATGCAGTCTGGTGCTAGATGGCCTTGTATGGTATAGCTAGTTTTATAGGAATGGTTCTACATCCGCTGGATGTTGTGTTATTGATTAAATAGATCTTTTTAATCTTTCATTCATCCTTCGTTTGTCCTGAATATCCATTAAAAGCTAATTTAATCATCGGTATGAGTGCCAGAAAGATTTATTCTGTATTCAAATATTCTTAAAAGGTATGAAAAGTTGGTCTCGGCGTTGATTGTGCCGAATTCAACATCCGGAATTTCCATCGAGCAAATTCAGAGCGAGCATCCTATTCGTTCTGAACTGTTTAGCGTCTATCAAATGGGGCTGCATGGAGAGCATTTGGCGCAGTCTCATAAGGTCATTGAGGGTGTTGCAATTGATCAGCTTCTCTATAGGTTGGACGATAATGAAAAAATTATAAATGAAGCTTGCGATTTACTTGCCCATTCCGTTATGGACAAGAGACAAATTACTCCTGCCTCTGAATGGCTTCTGGATAACCATCCTTTAATTGCCCAGCATATTGGTATTGCAAGGAAACACTTGCCCAAAGGATATAGCCGAGGTTTGCCACGCCTAAAAGACAGCAACACTATCGGTAATCCGCGTGTTTATGAACTTGCACTCGAAACCATTTCTCACACTGACGCCCGCATAGAGATAGAATCCTTAAACATGTTTATCGGGTCTTATCAGAGTGTAACGTCTCTGAAGCTCGGCGAACTTTGGGCTATCCCTATTATGCTTCGTCTTGCCTTGATTGAAAATCTTCGCCGCGTAGCTGCACGTATATATGCCAGTCGTATCAACAAAAATCTGGCTGATTTCTGGGCCGATAAAATGATTAGTGTTACAGAAAGCGACCCAACCAACCTCATTCTTGTCATTGCTGATATGGCGAGGTCGAACCCGCCAATGGAGTCTTCATTTATTGCGGAGATGGCTCGCAGGCTTCAAGGGCATGGGCCAGCACTCGCAATGCCACTTACATGGATGGAGCAGCGGTTAGAAGAAACAGGCATGACGATTGAACAATTGGTTCATGCTGAAGTCCAGCAGCAGGCAATTGATCAAGTATCAGTCAGTAACTCTGTTGGAAGTTTGAGATTCCTTGATGATATGAACTGGCAAGAATTTGTTGAGGATTCTAGCGTTGTAGAGGGTATCTTAAAGAAAGATCCCGTCGGTGTGTACCATTTGATGGATTTCACCACGCGTGATCGGTATCGGCACTGTGTTGAGGGGATCGCCAAGAAGACCGGCCACAGCGAGGAGTTCATTGCCCAGACAGTTTTAGATCTCGCACAAGCGAACAACTTCGACCACAGGCAAGGGCATGTGGGTTACTACCTGATTGATGAGGGGGTGGCTCTGCTGGAACGTGAAGTCACTTACAAACCAAAGTTTCTGGAGAAATGCTATCGTTTTGTGGGGCAGCACCCTTTGAGCATCTATCTGGGACTTGTTTTTCTGATAGTGGGAGGCATCGCCTATGCCCTTACCCGTCTAACGTATAGTGATGGGATCAATAATGGGTTGATATTTATTATTGGTTTGTTTGCGATTATTGCGTCCAGCCACCTCGCCATCTCAATGGTAAACTTTCTGGCAACGATTATTGCCAAGCCTAAGCCTTTGGCTCGGCTTGATTTTTCTGAAGGGATCCCTGAGACAGCGAGAACAATGGTCGTTGTCCCAACTCTGCTGACTAGCTTACAAGGTGTCGATGATCTGTGCGAGGCGTTGGAGGTTCGTTACCTTGCCAACCCGGGAAATAATTTATATTTCTGCCTTCTGACTGATTTCACTGATGCTATGCAAGAAGTGGCTGAGAACGATGAGGAGCTCTTAACCCATGCAGAAAACAAGATTATCAGCCTTAATCAGAAATACTTACAAGAGGGAAGTGGCCCGTTTTTCTTGTTCCACCGTCCGCGCGTTTGGAATGAGTCTGAAGGCGTATGGATGGGGTGGGAAAGAAAGCGTGGCAAGCTATGTAACCTGAATACATTCCTGATAGAGGGTGAAAAGAAGAATTTTTCTCGAATCGTGGGAAACACTGAGGCTCTGAGACACATTAAATACATCATTACGCTTGACACCGACACACAGTTGCCGCGTGATACAGCATGGCAGTTAGCAGCGGCCATGTCCCATCCTCTAAATCAGCCTGTTTACGACGAGGACTCTCAACGCATTATAGCTGGGTATGGTATTTTACAGCCGCGTATTGCCGCGAGCCTTCCGGGAAATAATGCTTCACTTTATGCGCAGTTGAGCGGAGGTGAGCCAGGAATTGACCCGTACACTCGCGCGGTGTCTGACGTTTATCAAGATGCATTTGGTGAAGGATCCTTTATTGGTAAGGGGATCTATGATGTCGAAACGTTCGAGCGTGTTCTGAATGGACGTTTCGCGGAAAACCGAATTTTAAGCCATGACCTTCTGGAAGGATGTTTGGTTCGATCAGGACTTTTAAGTGATGTACAGCTTTATGAAGCGTACCCGTCAAAATACAGCGACGATGCAAGCCGCAGGCATCGTTGGATACGAGGCGACTGGCAATTGTCCGGGTGGATCTTGGGCAAGGTGGTGGGGCCTGACGGAAAATTCAGAAAGAATCCTCTCTCGATTCTTTCGCGATGGAAGATATTCGACAATTTGCGGCGTAGTCTTGTGGCTCTTGCATTTGTTGTACTACTTGTCAATGCATGGCTGGCTTCAGATTCGCCGACATTGTGGATGTTATTAATCGCAACACTTTTGTTCTTACCATCCCTTTATGCATCTATTTTTGACCTGTCGCAAAAATCGAAGGACGTTACAATCGGTCAGCATTTGATGGCATCTGCGTACACAATGGGGCGACATTTAGGTAATACAGGATTTTCATTTCTTTGTCTGCCCTATGAAGCTTTTTATAGTATTGATGCAATTCTTCGAACGGTTTGGCGGATGCTGATTAGCAAGAAGAAATTGCTGGAATGGACGACTTCGAGTGAGGCAGGATGCAAAAATGGAACAGACTTGCACAGTGTTGCTTTACGTATGTGGTTTGCTCCCGCCTTTGTGGTTGTTATCGGAAGTATTCTTATCGCTCAATCCTTACCAACAATCTATCATGCCGCCCCTGTCCTCGCTTTGTGGATGCTCTCACCAGTTATCGTGTGGAGGCTTAGTCTTCCACTCAAAAAGAAAAAAGATGAAATATCAAATGAGCAAGCACTTTATCTGCGTAAACTTTCGCGCAAGACATGGGCTTTCTTCGAAACCTATGTAGGGCCCGAAGATCACTGGTTACCAGTAGATAATGTTCAAGAAAGGCCTATTGCCGTTGTGGCACATAGAACTTCACCAACGAATATGGGGATGGCGCTTCTGGCAAACCTGTCAGCGTTCGATTTCGGTTATATCACGCTCGGCACGATGATTGAGCGAACGGAAAATACATTGCTCAGTATGGCGGAACTAGAGAGGTATCGAGGCCATTTCTACAACTGGTATGATACGCAGAGTCTTGTGCCACTGAACCCACTTTATATTTCGACGGTGGATAGCGGAAATCTTGCTGGTCATTTGCTGGTCTTGCGAGTAGGCCTATTGGAAGTTCTTGGAAAACCTGTCGTCAATGCAAGATTATTCGAAGGCTTGCTCGATACATACTATATTTTGCGTGATAGCGCCGTTGAGAATGATGATAAGCTTGCAGTGATGGAAGACATGCTCCTCAATGCCTGCAAAAACAAACCAGAATTGCTATCATCTGTAATCACTCAATTGAAAGAAATTTCCGGGTTAGCGGCTGATTATCTTGCCGGAATAGATGCGATAAAATCTTCGGAAGAAGCATGGTGGGCTTCTGCGCTTGCCGTCCAATCACGCAAAGCCTTTGAAGAGATATCAGCGTTTTCTGGTTTCTCTCAGAACGATACTATTCCAACGCTGCATGATCTTGTGTTGCAACACAAAAATTCAGGTCTGACAGATTTTGTAAACAAGGTCGAAAAACTTGCGGCCATGGCGGGCGATATGTCCAAAATGGATTATGATTTCCTCTATGAAAAGAACAAACGCCTTCTTAGAATCGGCTATCATGTGAACGATCGTCGTTTAGACCCCGGGTACTACGATCTTCTTGCCTCCGAAGCGCGATTAGGTTGCTTTGTCGCGATCTCTCAAGGACGGCTGCCACAGGAAAGCTGGTTTGCATTGGGGCGGCAGCTTCGTAATATTGGTCACAAAAAAATCCTCGTATCATGGAGTGGTTCCATGTTCGAGTATCTTATGCCTCTTCTTGTTATGCCAACTTATGATAAGACATTGCTGGATCAGACATACAAAAGTGTTGTTATGCGCCAGATTAATTATGGTGCGCAGCGCGATGTTCCATGGGGTATCTCTGAATCCGGCTATTACGCGTTCGATGCGGCGTTGAATTACCAGTACCGGGCTTTCGGCGTACCGGGAATTGGTATGAAGCGCGATCTGGCAGATGATTTGGTGATAGCACCCTATGCCAGCGCAATGGGTTTGATGGTGATGCCTAAAGAATCTTGCACCAACCTTCAGCGACTTTCGAAAGAGGGTTTTGAAGGGAGATATGGGCTCTACGAAGCAATCGATTATACGCCATTACGCCTTCCGCGCGGAAAACGCCACGCTATGGTGCAATCGTTTATGGCTCACCATCAAGGGATGATTTTTCTATCGCTTGCCTATAGTTTGCTTGACCAGCCAATGCAAAAGCGGTTTTCCAGTGAACCGATGTTCCAGTCAACGATGCTTTTGCTCCACGAAAAAATTCCGCGCAGTGTTGCTATCTATTCTAATGAACCGAAATTCGACGAGATATCTTTATTGAAGACGTATACTTATGGATCGTCGGTTCGTGTTTTCAATACTGCCATGATGTCGAGCCCAGAGGTCAACCTTCTTTCGAATGGTCGTTACAATGTAATGATATCCAGTGCAGGCGGAAGTTATAGCCGTTGGCATGATTTATCTGTCACAAGATGGCGCGAAGATAGCACGCGCGACAATTGGGGCGCTTTTTGTTATATCAAGGATCTGTCAAGTGGGATGTTCTGGTCCACGACATACCAGCCGACCTTGACTGTGCCAGACATGTACGAAGTCATTTTCTCAGAAGGTCGTGCGGAGTTCCGCAGACGGGACCAGTTGATCGATACTCAAACTGAAATTGTTGTCTCACCTGAAGATGATATAGAGATGCGGCGTACGCGCATCACCAACAATTCTTCTGTGAAACGTACGATCGAGATCACCAGCTATGCTGAGGCAGTCCTCGCACCACCAATGGCTGATGCAGCTCACCCCGCGTTCAGTAATTTATTCGTGCAGACGGAAATCCTTCATAAACGTCATGCCATTATATGCACAAGGCGCCCTCGCTCTTATGGTGAAGAGCCTCCTTTGATGTTTCACCTCATGGTAGTTCATGGGGCTGATGTGCATCAGGTATCATATGAAACTGACCGGTTGAAGTTTATAGGCCGCAGTAGCACGACAATGGCACCTAAGGCGGTTGTTGAATCAGGATTACTGTCTGATACAGAAGGGCCGGTACTTGATCCGATAGTCGCAATTCGATATTGCATCACGTTAGAACCAGAACAAAGTGCAATTATAGATGTTGTTATAGGTGCTGCGGATAATCGTGAAACATGTGATGCGATGATTGATAAATATCAGGACTTCCACATGGCTGACCGTGCCCTCGAATTAGCATGGACACATTCACAAGTTATTTTGCGACAATTAAACGCCAGCGAAGCCGATGCGCAGCTTTATGAACGCATGGCAGGTTCAATTATTTACCCCAACGCCTTACTCCGTGCGGATGCAAACGTAATCGCCAGAAATTACCGAGGACAATCTGGATTGTGGAGCTATGCAATTTCGGGAGATATACCGATCGTACTTTTACAGATCAAGGACATCTCTAACATAGATTTGGTACGCCAAATGGTTCAGGCTCATGCTTATTGGCGTATAAAAGGTTTGGCGGTCGATCTGGTTATTTGGAATGAGGATAATGCTGGATACAGGCAGTCCTTGCAAGACCAGATCTACGGTATGATCGCGGCTGGTGTTGAGGCAAATGTGATTGATCATCCGGGCGGAATTTTTGTTCGTCCAGGCGACCAGATTTCTTATGAAGATCGTATTTTGCTGGAATCTGTGGCCTGCATAATTATTGCAGATGACAAGGGTAGTCTGGAAGATCAAATAAGCCGTACACCCGTTAAAACAGCGCGCGTGCCACGCCTGTCATTGACACCTGTTCCGGTTATTGCAGAGAATGGGATTGTCTCTTCCCTGCATGAAAATCTTTTGCTTCATAATGGTATCGGCGGGTTTTCACAGGATGGCCGAGAGTATGTGATCGTTACTAACCCCGGGGGAAAAACACCAGCACCATGGTCAAATGTATTGGCCAACCCCAAATTTGGAACTGTAATTTCTGAACGTGGACAATCCTATACCTGGAGCGAGAATGCCCATGAATACCGCCTTAGCCCTTGGAACAATGACCCTGTCAGCGATCAGAGCGGGGAGGCCTATTATATTCGTGATGAGGTTACAGGAAAATTCTGGTCACCTACACCCGGGCCTTGTGAAAGTGATACACCATTCATAACTCGCCACGGCTTTGGTTATAGTGTATTCGAACACATTGAAAGTGGTATAAAAACCGAGCTAACTGTCTATGTGGATACGGTTGAGTCAGTCAAATTCTCGGTTTTGAAAATAACCAATCTTTCCGGCCGCATGCGCCATATCTCTGCGACGGGATATGTTGAGTTAATTTTGGCGGACTTGCGCTCGAAATCAAAAATGCATGTCATCACCGAGATAGATGAGCAGACCGGTGCTTTGATTGCGCGCAACTCATACAACACCGAATTCACGGATAGAATTGCATTCTATGATGTAGATGATCTCAAGAAAACCATCACGGGCGATCGTCGTGAATTTATTGGCAGGAATGGGTCCTTGCGACGTCCATCCTGTATGGAGCGTTCAAGCTTGTCTGGAAGAGTAGGGGCTGCGCTTGATCCCTGTGCGGCAATCCAAGTGCCGATAGATTTAGCGAGTGGTCAGACACATCAAATTACGTTCCGGCTTGGCATGGGTGGAAGAAATTCAGAAGAAGTAGCCAAGACAGTTCGACGCCTGCGCGGCCCCGAAATTGCACGCGCGTCTTTGGCGGCAGTTCATTCTCAATGGAGAGAAATTCTGGATGCTGTTAAGATTGAGACACCAGACCAGTCGCTTAACCTGCTCACCAACGGATGGTTAATGTACCAAACGATTGCATGTCGTATGTGGGCGCGTAGCGGATACTACCAATCTGGTGGGGCGTACGGATATCGTGACCAGCTACAAGATGCAATGGCTGTCGTCTATACAAAACCGGGCTTACTCCGTGCACAAATTCTTCTCCACGCGGCACACCAATTCGTTGAGGGAGATGTCCAGCATTGGTGGCATCCACCTTCGGATCGTGGAGTGCGCACGAAATGCTCAGATGACTATCTATGGCTGCCCTTGGCAACCTCGCGATATGTTGAATCAACAGGTGACACAGGCGTTCTGGATGAGGTGGTTCATTTTATCGAAGGACGAAAACTCAATCCTGATGAAGATTCCTATTACGATCTACCCATACATTCTCATGAGCGGGCAAGCCTCTATCAGCATTGCGTCCGTGCCCTCGAACATGGTTTGAGGTTCGGCGAACATGGATTGCCTCTAATTGGATCATGCGATTGGAACGACGGTATGGATAAGGTCGGGCATCAAGGCAAGGGCGAGAGCGTCTGGCTTGGCTTCTTCCTCTATGATATTCTTCTTAAATTCGCCCCGATTGCACGACAACAAAACGATGATACTTTTGCTATACGGTGCGAATTAGAAGCTAAACGGCTTCAGAAAAATATTGAAGAGCATGCATGGGATGGTGCGTGGTATCGCAGGGCATATTTCGATGATGGAACCCCGCTTGGAACGGCACAGGCCGAGGAGTGTCGGATTGACTCCCTCTCGCAAAGCTGGTCGATCCTATCAGGTGCAGGCGATGTGGAACGTTCAAAAACGGCAATGGAAGCGGTCGATCATTATCTGGTCCGCCGTGATAGTCGATTGATCCAGTTGCTTGACCCACCTTTTGATAAATCAAGCCTTAATCCAGGCTATATTCGGGGCTATGTTCCTGGGGTTCGAGAGAATGGTGGGCAATATACACATGCGGCCGTCTGGACAGCCATGGCATTTGCAAAACTGGGAGATAATGAGAAAGCGTTTGAACTTTTGCAGATGATTAATCCTTTGAACCATTCGCGGAACAAAGAAGAGGCAATGCTCTACAAAGTCGAGCCTTATGTTGTAACTGCGGACGTGTACGGTGCGGGGACTCATATCGGACGCGGAGGGTGGAGTTGGTACACCGGTTCGTCTGGCTGGCTTTACCGCCTGATTTTGGAATCTATTATTGGTATGAAACTTGAAAACAATAAACTCATCTTTACTCCTTGCCTTCCCAAAGGCTGGAACGCCTGTACGTTGTCTTATAAATATAAATCAACGAACTACACCATCCGGTTGGAGCGGGGTGCGGGTGGGTCTTCACGCTCAACTGAAATTCATCTGGTTGATGATGGCAAAGCACATGAAGAGATCGTGGTTTTCTAGGCAAGGATCGTAACATATTTGGCGGGGAAAACCGTTCCGTCAAAAATCTATCAAAAAAGAAACCGGCTCTTGCGGCCGATTTTAAGGTAGTGGGAATTCTTAAGCGGGTTGAGTCAATTATGTAGTGCAGATGTCAATTCTGTCGAATGGTCCGATACAGGTTTCTGCCTGTTTTTTTAGGGTTTCCAGATCAAGCAAAAGATCCACCAGATAGGAATCAAAAGTTTCATAGTCATAATCTGGATCAGAAAAACTGGTTTTAATGACCAGAACATCCTCTGGATGACCGTTTCTTCTGTCAAAATCTTTCCTCAGATATATGGAAGACACAAGGGGATGGGTAATCGTGTGTAGTTTTTCTGGCGCATGTAGCATAGTTCCTCTCCTTTTTTTTATGAATTCATAGATTCAGGATGACCTAATTTTGTAACAACGGAATGCCAAGATTGTTTCATGTTTGAAAATGTTTGTTTCAAATTTGTAACGTAAAATTTAGCAACATTCATGGTTGGGAACTTTTATCGGCGTTGGTTCGTACGCAGTGCGTACCAATGGACAAGGAGATCAACCATGGAAACTATGCACCATACGTTTTTACTAGCTTCTGCCGTCTTTTTTATGTCCGTCGTCGGAGTAACTGCCAACGCAGACACTGTTGTAGAAAAAACAGTTGTTACACAGAAAGAACTTCCGGATGTGGAGAAAATAGATTTTTCTGCCTTTGACCTTAACGGCGACGATATTCTTTCAATGTCTGAAGTCGGAGAGAAGCTATTTTATACCTTCGATACTGATGGAAATGAAGTTATCGACAATATTGAATTCAACCATAAGCAAGTCATGACCATTATTCCAATGGAAAAACGGGTTTTTAAGTTTGTTGATTATGATGATGACGGACGAACAGACCAGTCAAGCTATACTTATGAGGAATTTATCGAGCAATCAATGCTCATGCGATTTGATGAAAACATGGACGGGTTATCTCCGGCTGATTTCATTAAAATGAGTTTTCTCGCTCTTGATGATGATAAAAGCAGTGTCATCGAACTTGAGGAATGGAAAGAAGAGTATCTGTCCACGGTTTTACCGCATAACGAGCCAGAACGTTACAATTAAAAGCCCAATTTCTGATGGGAATTTCTTGCAAGGAGATTTTACGTGAATTACTTTATCGGCCCCTTTATTTTTAGGGAATTGTCTGCGTATCAAGATATATTGAAGTTAAAGAAGTTTTATAATACCCCGCATGAGCTGCTTTGCACTCCTGCGCTGTTTCTCCATCAAAAAAAGTCCTTGCTGAGGGGATGGTATGATAACAGGATGCGTTATGTTTTTGAGAACTGTAGGGACAGTGATTATCTTTTTGACCCTGAAATACAAGAGGTCCTGAAGACTCTAGAAGTTTTAAGAGAAACCTTGTCAGCAGAGGATCATATAAAAATGAAGATTAATATATATAGCCTTAAAAAATGAAAGTTATGCCGCCTCAGTATCATTGATGAACATATAGCCGACGCCACGAACGGTTTTGATCAGCTTCGCATCTTTCCGAAGTTTTTTGCGCAGCCGGGCTATCTGGATATCAATGGCACGGTCATAAACATCATATTTCCCCTCATGTGTCAGTTCAAACAGATGTTCTCTGCTTAAGGCACGTTTGGGAGCAAGCGCCAAAGCTTCCAGCAACTTGAATTCACCAGTTGTCAGCGATGCCGCTTTTTGATCCGGATCAAAGAGTTCGTATTGCTGACGATCAAGACACCAGCCCTTGAACAGAATTTTTTCGACCTTTTCGCCTGACGTTTCTTCAGAGTTCTGATGGTCGTTTGTGCGTCTTAAAACAGCCTTGATACGGGCGGAAAGTTCGCGCATCTCAAATGGTTTGGTGATATAGTCATCCGCACCCATTTCCAGACATATTATCTTTTCCATCGTATCGTTTTTTCCGGACACGACAATAATTGGAGTTGTATTCGAGATACGAATTTTTGAAATCAGATTGATGCCTTCTCCATCGGGCAGAACAAGATCAAGCAGAATAGCATGGAAATCCGTGATTGCTGCTTTTTCCACAGCCTCCGCAAAACTTCCAATTGTGATAACCTTATAACCGTCATCTTCCAGATATTGTCCAACCACGGTCTGAAGGTTTTCGTCATCTTCTATAATCAGAATTGTGCTTTTTTGCACGATGTGTCCTCTCAAATTCCTTATATTGGAATATTATACCGTTTTTGTTACAGGGATGAAACAAAGTTTTTCAAAGATGAAACATCTTTGGAAAACTGAAGTTACAGAGCTTGTTTAGGCTCTCAGGCTCATTCAACAACGAAAAGGGGCCTTAAATGTTTACCGAAAACTCTTTAATCCATGAAATGGACAGTTTGAGACGGTTTGCCATGAAGCTCACACGCGATGTGCATGACGCGGACGACCTTCTTCAATCGACAGTTTTGCGCGCAATGGAAAAGAAGCATCTGTTCCAGAAAGATACCGATCTTTTCAAATGGACATCCAAAATTATGTACAATCTGTTTGTGTCTGGTTATCGGCGTAAGGTAAGATTCGAAACACAATATGATCCGGAAAATTATATTGAGTATCAAAGCGTTCCGGCCTCACAGGACATTGTGATGGAATTTCTGGAGGTTGAGGAGGCAATGGAGGATCTTTCTGACGATCATCGTCAAGTTCTTGAAATGATCTGTGTGCTGGGTATGCAATATGGGGAAGTGTCCGAGGCCCTTGATCTTCCGGTGGGAACAGTTCGATCACGTCTGTTCCGTGCGCGCGAAAATCTGCGCATTGTGTTGGAAACTCCCAAATCACCGTTTATGCTGCCTTTTGGGTCGCAGAATTATGAAGGATTTGCATGCCTAAGTTAGGCTGCCTCTTGTTTCTTGTTTACGTATTTTAGAATTTCTTTTTTTAGGTCAGCTACTACAAGCGGTTTGGGCAGGTAGGCGTCCATACCGGACGTGATGCATTTTTCCTTGTCTTCGACCAAGGCGTGGGCGGTCATCCCTATAATGGGTGTATAGGGGATGGCCTCTGTCTTCTCCTTCTTACGGATAAGTCCGGTTGCTGTCAGTCCATCCATTTCCGGCATTTGGACGTCCATCAGGATGAGGTCATAGTTTTTTTCTTCCCAGAGAGCAAGGGCTTCTATCCCAGATCGGGCAATATCGCAGCCAACAAATCCCATTTCCTCCAAAATGTGGCTTAAAACAACGACATTGCCCTCATAATCTTCAACAACCAGAATTTTTTTATTTTTACTTAAAGCACCTTTGATTTGATCATTTATTTTTTCGGAACCTTTCTTACTCTCTTCGGGCCGATCTAGCTTCATTGGAAGAAGAACGGAAAAAGTTGAACCTTTGCCGAGCTGACTGGTCAGGATAATATCGCCATTCATCAACTTTGCCAGATTTTTTGAGATAGATAAACCCAGTCCCGTGCCGCCATATTTGCGGGAAACCGAGGAGTCAGCCTGTTTGAAGCGTTCAAACACCAGATCGAAGTTTTCTGGTGCAATACCTATGCCTGTATCGGTAACATCAATACGGAGAATATTATTGTCTTTTCGTTTTTCCGTATATGCTTTAATCGTAATTCCACCTTCCTCTGTAAATTTCAGAGCATTGCCAATCAGATTGATCAGAATTTGGCGCAACCGTTGTGAATCCCCATAGAAGTTTATGTCCTTGACGTCCTTGTAATCGAATACAAAACTCACCCCCTTTTGATTTGCGCGCAGGGCTATCATGCTAACAATTTCTTCAAACAGGCCGCAAAGCCTGAACGATTCCTCTTGCAGTTCCAATTCTCCGCTGGCAATTTTTGAAAAATCCAAAATGTCGTTGATCAGGTCTTTTAAGATTGTGACACTTGAATGCAATGTGCGAATAAGCTTTTTTTGTTTGGTGTTCAGGATATCCTGGTTTTTTTCGAAAATTTCTGCAATGCCGCTGATGCTTGTCAGCGGGGTGCGGATTTCATGGCTCATATGAGCCAGAAAATCACTTTTGGCGCGGTTCTCTTTTTCGGCTTGTGTTTTTTCTGCCTTTAGGCGCTCTTCAGCCTCTTTAGCAAGTGTAACATTGGTATGGGCGCCAACCATACGCAAAGGTTTGCCATCGACGCCGAAAATGGCCTTGGCGTGGGCATTGATCCAGACCCAGCTCCCGTTGGCACCTTTTAACCGAAACTCTTGTACGTATTCGGAGATTTTTCCATCCAGATACTGTTCAATATAATTCTGGGTTCTTGCCGCATCTTCCGGGTGCAATAATTGTTTGAAATCATCAATCTTGCTTGTAGAGGATTCTCGATCATAGCCCAGCATTTTGAAAAATTGCCCTGAATAGAAGACTTGGCCGGTTTTTAGATCCCAGTCAAAAATACCGTCTTGCGTACCTTCAATGGCGAGCTCTAGCCGTTCTTGTGTGTTTTTAAGAGATGCCTCGGTGCGACTTTGCCTTTTCTGTGTCCGTAAGAGAAAACCATTAAAGAAAAACAGCCCTGCCGAGGTGATGATGATCCCGATCAGAAGGATGGCAAAATATTTTGATTTTTGAGCTTCTATTTCATCAATGCGCGTATTCAAAAGATCGTATTCTTCCCTTAGTATATCGCTATTGATACGCAGGATATTGTCCTTGATGCCATCAACCGTTTCCAGATCATCCAGAATAAATTTTGTTGGGGAGGATATCGTAATTGTTTGTGCCCGTTGCTCCAGCTTGATCGAAAATTCATTGAAATGATGCCTGAGTTCATCCAGACGACTGGACTGTGATTTATTTTCGCCAATTAATTCAGAAAGATGGGCAATCAGTTTGGAGCCTTCATCTCTTCTGTTATGCAATTTTATAATAAATTTTTCTTCATTGGTTAGGATAAACGCCCTTTGCGCTGCAAGCATGCCTTCAACCAGCATTGATAATTCTTGTGCATTATTAATAACGCTGTAGGTATGGATAACCTGATCATCAATTTTCTTAATTCTTTGTTCCCCTAGGATGAGGATAAAAACCAGAATGCCTGCACAAAGAGCAAGACCCAAGAAAAAGAATGTAGAGTTATGTGTAAAAACCCTGCTCGCCCTTTTTGGTAAATTGATGTGTAAATGATGAAATAACTTCATTATAGGATTGTATAGCTCAACAATCACAAGCTGCGCAAGAAAAAGTGTTTTTTCAAGCGGATAGGGGAGGCAAAAATTGTGCTTGGGGCATAACACCCAGACCCTTCGAAGATTGGAGCAATTACATGTCGATTGTGCTGAAATTTTCCCTGTTGTCTGGATTTTTCAACAGTGTTTGAGATTGTAAGTTCAGATTCATCCATGGGGACTGCCCTTTGTACACTGGTTGGTAATGCTTGGCCTTGCCGTTGTTTTTATCCATGCCGGAGGATCGCTGGCTGGGAAAGATTCAAGAGAGGCTTCCTCAACTTTATCCATACTTTGTCCATTTCTTTTGACCCAGCGACGAGCCTCCCGTTCGCTTAAAAATCCCTTTTTATACGACGTTTCTTTGCCGGAAATCTCATAAACCCTCCATGGCAACTCCTGTGTTTCCGGTTCATACTTGACATGAAATTCCATATTCTCCTCCTAGATGCAGAAGCGCTTCTATATTCCGGCTGTTTTTGAGCCGAAATATAGAGCGGTGTGTCCGAATGCCCCTACCAGTTTTGATTTCGATCCTCATCGTCTTGTTGACGATTTTGTGCTTGCTGGGTTCTCTGTTTTTTGTTCTTTTGCTCGTGTTTATCCGGTTTTACTGATGGTTTTTTTGCAGGGTTTTTTTGCTCGTTTGTATACATAATTTTCTCCTTTGATTGGTTTGATTCAATTGCAGTTTCTTGCAAACAGTTTCCTTCTAAAAAAGTTTCATGTTTGCCAATTTTATTTTTTTAAAATCTATAATAAAAATGCCACTGGTTTGAGCCAGTGGCATTTTTATTGAAAAAGAATATTTTTAGTTTGTTTTGGCAGTGTTCTTTTTAAAGTTTTCGAATTGGGCAGTTTGGTTTGCGTTCAACTGAAAGTCCAAATTGCCTTTATCATCACGCACTATCTTTGCTTCTTTATAGCCTATGGCTGCTTTCTCTCCGCCAAGGCCGAGTACCCGGTTGAAATCGACAATAAGTTGATCGGCCTGACCACTTTTTAAGGAAATGTTGTCAATCTGCGCAATCTCTTCTTTCTTTTCATTGATCAGATCGGCCTTTAGAAGCTCAGCTACGCTATAGCCATTGTTTGGAGTAACGCGCACCTTGTCACTCTCATCTTTCTTGTCATAGGAAAATGCGGCGGCTTGATCTATCATGTCTTCAGTCAAAGGCATGATGATATCACCGTCAGTATTTTGCTGCGTAAGGAGGCTGTAATTAAATGCGGTCAATTTCATATCTACACCGGGAAATTCTCCATCTGCAAGAACGATCATTGATGCTTTACCATTGGCATCAAGAATAATATCTTTGACGGTGGCTACACGTTCACCTCCTCGGTTATAGACGGGTTGATCTATTATACCGACGGCTGTTCTACTGGGATTTATCATGACTGGCTGGAGTTTTGTGTTTCCGTTTTCGTCCGTAAAAACAGACTTGACGTCTTTATAAGCCTCGGAAATATCTTCTTTGGTTTTTTTCCATGCTTTTTCAGCATCTTCGCCCATGTTGCCAGTGCCCACAGGGGGAGCATCGTTTTGCTGTGCATGGACAACCGGAGCTGTAGAACCCAGAGCGAGAAGCATGGCGGCTGAAACCGCTGTCAAGGTTTTAACGGTATTCATAGTAATTCTCCTTTTTATACGTTGCAAAGTTGCTGTTGTTCTTCTCCAAATAGTTAAACTTTCATCAAAGTTCCTTTTTTTCTTCAGGGGAACAAATGCAAAGAAAAAGCGTTGGTTAGGGGCAACTCAATTTGAAAGGAGATCCATTATGTCCTTACAGAAGGAAAACAAAGAGCTTCATAAACTTATCAGCATCAACAAAGATGCCTGTGATTTTTATAATAGCGCGTGCGAACAGGTTGAAGACCCTCAACTGAAGAACACTTTTCGGAATTTGGAAAGCGTCCATAATGGCGTTGTCATTGATTTACAGCAATGCATTCGCCAGAATGAGGGCAATCCCGAAGCTGAAGAAACCCTTGTCGGGCAGGCGGCACTATTTTGGGGCCAGTTGATGGCTCGCATTAGCAATGATGTTGATGAAACACTTGTTACGCATCTGGAAGAGGCTGAGGATCGTTGCCTGCATAGCGTTGAAGATGCCTTGAGGGACGGGAATATCCGTCCAGAAACAAAGACCGTTTTGCAAAATGAGTTGCAGGCCCTTCAAAAGAACCATGATTACATGAAGACCCTCAAGGATTTCATGAAAGCAGCTTAGGCTCTATCTGTATATGGTAAAAGCCGCCTGCGCAATCGGGCGGCTTTTTGCGCCGAAGATATTACTTTGATATTTAATGCTCGAAGTGGAAATACGACAGCTGCAAGATGAAATAAAATGGCGGGCAGGGAGGGATTCGAACCCTCGATGGGCTCGCACCCATACCGCTTTTCGAGAGCGGCGACATCACTATAACCTGTTGATTTTATTTAATAAAAAATTTACTTGTCCAAAAGTGTGTAAGAAAATGTGTAAGTTTTCAAGATATTTTTTCTTCCAAAGCAAATTTAATGCACAATTAGCCATATTTATAATGTATAAATAGCAACATTTCTAATGTATAAATCGCCAAAATTCTAATGTACATTTTGTCGGGTGGCTGATATGCTGACTTGAGTGATATTTTCAGTCAGGGAGACGTTTGGTATGTCCGATTATTCACGCTGGCAAGAACCCAGTCTAGAACAAGCGTTGGCGACGCGACGCGTCGTGATGCTAACGGGGCCTCGTCAATGCGGGAAAACGACCCTTGCCCGCAAATTTGTATCGGAGAGTGTGACTTATAGAACATTGGATGATGCGGCTGCGCGGCAGGCGGCAGAGGCAGACCCGCACTTGTTTGTAGATTATGCGCCCGAAGAGGGAACTCTTATCATTGATGAAATCCAGAAAGTTCCAGATTTAATTCCAGCAATTAAAAAGGCAGTTGATCAAAACAACAGAGCAGGACAATTCCTTATTACCGGATCGGCTAATATCTTGAATTTGCCAACGGTAACGGAGTCTCTGGCGGGCAGAATTGGCAAAGTCCGTTTGCGACCTTTATCCCAAGGGGAAATTGCAGGTTCCTCCCCGACTTTTTTGGAGAGAGCATTGGCTCAGAATTTCAAACGGCCTAAAAATCGTTATAGCAGAAATGATCTTATCGAAATGATATTCAGGGGAGGCTTTCCTGAAGCCATAAGGCTGGAAGGGAAAGCACGGAGAAACTGGCATATTGATTATGTCGATGCGCTGATTGAGCATGATCTAAACGATATTGCAAATATCCGGCAAGTTGATGTGATGAAAGATTTGGTCAGGGTTTTGGCTGCGTGGTCATCGAAATTTATGGATGTATCTGCCATAGGCTCTGTCTTTTCATCAGATCGGCGAACCTTATCCAGCTATATTAGCGCACTTCAATCTTTTTATATTGTTGAATCTGTTCCTGCTTGGCACAAGACTGATTATGACCGTGTAGGCAAACAAGATAAAATCTTCATGGCAGATACGGGAATGATGACGGCGCTTCTTGGTTGGAAGCCTTCGGATTTGACAAGTGATCCAGATAAAGCTGGCAAGGCTTTTGAAACTTTTGCGTATAATGAGCTGGCGGCACAGATTGATGCGGCAGAAGATGTACATCATCTTTATCAATATCGGGATCGCGTGAAGAGAGAAATTGATTTCATCATTGAAAGTGATGACCGATCAATTTTGGCGATTGAAGTCAAATCAGGGATTACTATTAAAAATTCGGATTTCAAGCATATAGAATTCTTCAGGGATAATCTGGCCAAGAAGAAAGCAGTCATCGGCATAATCCTATATGCTGGAGATGAAATTTTACCGTTTGGTAAAAACCTGTGGGCAATTCCTTTTGACTGTATGTGGTCAAGAGGTTAGAGGAGAGATGCGCGGTTTCACGCGCATCTGAAGATGTAGTTTTTACCTGCGATGGTGGTTTCGGAATAACCCATGCCGAGGTCTCGGGCGATAGCATCAAGGTCAAGGTAGTCCCGAATGTTTTCTGGAATATCACCAAACAAACCGTCTTCGATAAATTGCTCTGCCAGATCACGCAGACTGTCCAGCTCGTAGATGTCGATGTCGTATCCGTCCGGATCATCTGATTGATAATCGAAGCTGTAGCCACATTCGCCAGTGGCAAGGATAACCTTGATTTTCTGGTCGTCAGAGAAATATTCGCAAGCGTTGAAATAATCACCTATCGTGCCTTGGTGGATGGAGAGAGACTTGAACAACTCACAGTCGAGATCGTCACCGTCGATAAACTGGATTTCGAATTCTTCTACCGGATGCCCGTAGTGGTTCAAAAGGCGAGATGATTTATCCGTAAATTCTTGGGCACTACGAAAGTAAAAACCGCAAGCTGAAATGTCATAGGGCTGAGCGTAGAGCAAAGGCTCTTGGGTCTGGATTTGAAGCTGAAATTCACAGGATGGGATATTTTGTTTTTGCATGATGTTCTTCCTTTCTCGTGTCTGTTTCGAACGCCGAAAAATCAGGCAGGGGATCAAGCTTCTTTTGCATGGTCAACACGGGAAGCCTTCAGGCTGAGTGGCGCGGGCAGCACCATTGCAGAAGCAGCGCTCCTGCCCATAAAGGCGGTCTATAACGGTAACAGCACGAGGAAAGGTCGGTCAGTGCATAAACAAACTTGAGCATAATAATATATAAGAAAACCCTTATCAAGGGTTGTATACTATTTGGCAAGTTTCTATGCGAATTCGTAGAGGTTTTTATTCATTTGGTTCTTGGGATTCGGGATGGAGAGTAATTGAATATATTCTTGGTTCTGACTGTCTTGAAGGCCTCTTCGCAATAAAGATACGAGCAGGAGAGCCTGCTTTGGGATTGCCCGCAGGCAACGTTCAATGCGTATGACAGAAAATTCTACAGACAGTAAATTCATGATGCAAGTAAAAGTTGCTGTGCAAATGCGAATAATTGTTTTGACCTGTGCCTAATCTTTTGGGTAGGGTTTGAAATAAGTAAGATTAAGTATGGAGTTAAAATTGTATGCATAAAAGTGATGATGTTCAACTAAAACCAATACCGTGTCTCCCAGTAATTAGGAAAGATATATGTTCGCAAGAAGTTGTGGATAGGGTAGTTGATGAGTTTATAAAAAGATTTCCAAATCAATTAATGAACCTCAGCCACTATCCCCATCCGGGTGCAGGCGAGCAAATGTATTTGTCGGACATTAAGGCCAGAGTAAGGGACAATTTGGAAGAACTCGCTCTTCATGCCGATCCTTTGATGTGTATTTATTTAGTCCATGAGATTCGTCGTCGAGTTCACAGAGCCTATGGGCAAGAGGGACAAGAAATGCCTCTTGGGAAACCATTAGCTCCTAGTCCGACTGGGCCATTTCCTGCATTACCTGATGGAAAAATTCAAAAGAGTATGGAGGAGCTTGGGTTCAAGCAGAAAGAAGTTGATCGTATACTTGAAAAATATTATGCAGATTATCCCGAATGGTGGTACGTTATGGCGGAAGAGTTGCGTCTCCGCTTGCCATTAAACCCTCCAATTTTATGCCCAGCTAATCAGGAGTATTTTCCCCAGTTGCTTGATAGCAAAAGGTTTAACACGCACATTAATGCTTTGATTTCTATTCTTAACTGGGATGCTGCGGCAAGACTTGAAAAATTGTGTGAAATTCCACTACAGGCGAGGATTACGATATGACTAAACCGGTATTGTTTCTTGATGCAAACACAATTATTGCGTTATTTGGGTCGGGGACACCCAACACTGAGCTTGGCGCAAGAGCCTTGTCGGAATTGTCTCAGATATAACTGCACAACGGGAAGAAATATATTGCCCAATGTTCCTTGCGCGGCCCCTTTTATAAATAAGTACATTGATAGTATATTTTTTGTTTGATTCGGAGTTATTAATGACAAATATCAAATCTTCAGCTTTTCTTTCTAGTAGTAAGACAAAAGGTTTTTTATGGCTATTAATGAAGGTTTCTATTGGTCTGGTAACTGCATTTTTTATCTTAATATCTTACCTCTTATATGTACCTGAGGCGGAGCGAAATTTTCTAGAGAGTATTGAAAACGAGTTTGCAGTCCGTGCAGATAAAATATCTCCTTACGAGGATGAAATTATACTGAATAAAGTAACAGATTTTTCATGGGACAGAGTGTGCTGGGTAGCAGACGACATATATCTGTTAGGGACGAAGGTGGATGTTAATACTGATTATTTGGGCAAAAGATATCGAGAATCAAACATTACCCATATAAATACATCTGACCCAAAGTTTTTTACAGCATTTGTATTTATTTTTGAGGAAAAGCCCGTAAAAGTTTTTCAATTTGGAAGGTTTTATACCCTAAGTGTTGATAGCAGAAATTATAGTTTGAGTTATGCCCATCGTCCTTTTGTTGAATATAAATCAAATTTTAGAGACGGAGTATACTTACCCTGTTTTTCTTATGAACGGGCGCGCTTGAAAGTTGATTTTCGTGCAGGAAGAATAACTTTAGGAGGAATATGAAAATATGGCATTGGTTTTTTATGGAGCTGTGACTGTCGGTGGCACAATTATTAGTGCAAGCTTATTAAGCTTGTGGGCGGAAGAGATTGGACAAGAGGCTAGAGTTCATTTTGACCAAGCTTTTCCAGAATATGCAGACGAAACTGGACAGGACCCACATTGGGATACTTTTAGACATATATATACTGCTGCTGTTGTCTCGAGGACATTAGAACAGTGCGGTATGTCTGAGCAGGGAGCTGAAGATTTAACCGAACTGATGGGGGGAACAAGGGAATTATCATGGTTTACTAATACCACTTTTTTTCTAACGGGCAGTGGCTCTGACATCGTTGACCAGATGAAGAAAGATTTGTACAATAACAGGTTTGGTCCGCCTTTAGGGCATCGGTATGGTGATGATGGAGATTTAGCGGATACGATTGCACAGTTGATGAGGCAAGCTGAGATAGATATTCAAAATGGCGTGGTTCCCAATGGGCCCGTAATATATGCGGATGAATATAGATTACAGAATGAGGGTGTTTTAGAGCTAGGATACCAAGCTTTCATAGAAAAACTACAGGAAATTAATTCGGGAGAGCAAGACTTTAATTCCCATCGCCTGCTGCAGCGATTGATTGATGATTATGGTTGGGCCATTGACAATCCCAGTTCGATTTTAGGTGAAATGCTATCTCTCCCCTCATGGCATAGTAATGCTGTCAGATTGTTGAATGTGGACCTGAGTAGAAAATGGGATCCTTTGGTTGTAGATCTAGACGGGGATGGTGTTAGTGTCGATATATCATCAAATCTTAAAGTTTATTTTGATCTGGACGCAGATGGCATGGCTGAGGCTATTAACTGGATTTCGGCCGATGATGGAATTCTTGCCCGTGATCTGAATGGCAATGGTAAAATTGACAACGGGTCTGAATTATTCGGGGATGCTGTGGTTAATGGCTTTGACGCACTTGCTGGACTTGACACGAATGTAGATGGAAAAATTAGTATGGAAGATGCCGATTTTTCCTCTTTGCTGATTTGGAAAGATATAAACCAGAATGGGGTTTCAGAATCCGGAGAGCTGCTGTCGTTAAATGAGGTCGGTATTACCAGTATTGATATCGCCAATTATAAGGTCTCTCAATACTGGGGGAATGGCGTATCTCATGTAAGCACGGCACTGACATCTTCTGAAGAAAATATCCAAATTGCAAACGTTGTATTCAGAACAAATCAACAGAACACCCATTATATGCAGGATTATGATCTGGATATGAGAGCATTGTTTCTTCCAACACTTCGAGGGTATGGTGAGTTGCCGGATTTACATGTCGCCTTATCGTTAGACAATGGAGGTGAGTCCGATAGCTTAATGTCACAGGCCATAGGATTGTTGTCTCGAAATGTTGAAGAAACTTTCGAGAATTGGTCTGATGTTAGAGAAGAGTTCGTGGAGTTTATGTACACATGGGCTGGTGTTGAAAACGTAGCTCCTGAATCGAGAGGGATTTATGTTGATGCTCGCGAATTGGCTTTTCTGGAAGGATATTTGGGAACAACTTTTATTAGTGGGAACTCTGGTATTCTTGATGAGCCTGGCATGCGTCAGGGGGCGGATATCAATCAGCTATTTGACCAAATAACAGATAGATTAATGGGTAATTTTTTTGGACAAACTGCTATTATGGGGCTTTTTGAAGATGCTGGAAGCTATAACCTTGAGGGGGATCGTATTGTTCTATCTTCCCTACATTTATCAGATGATAATTTAGATGATTTGTCCCAATATGCATTTTCTCTTACTGATACGGATTCTAGAGTGGAATTTTGGTTGGGGGTGGCTGATTTTATAAGTGCAGTTAAGTTAACATCTTCCCAAAACCTTAATGCTCTTGATGAGGAGTTGCTGGATAATGCTATTCACACGAGTGATCCCTCTTTGGGATGGTATACAGAAGACCATGATACGTTGGCTGGATTGACCTCTATCGAGTACAGGTATGCTAATCCCTTGGGTGAAACAATCACTGGAACATCATTGGACGATGCAGCACTATTGGGCACTGTATTTGATGATATTATATTTGGAATGGATGGGGCCGACACTATTCGTGGGGTTGCCGGAAATGATTTTATCTATGGTCATAATATTGACGGGTCTGGTGATGATGGTGCCGATGATATTTTATATGGGGGTGTAGGGAATGACAGTTTATTTGGCGGAGACGGGAACGATAAACTTTATGGTGAGGAGGGAAATGACTCACTTTTTGGTGGCAATGGGAACGATATTTTGGTTGGTGGAGCCGGAACTACGTATAACCAGAATCTGCTTGAGGGAGGGCTAGGAGATGATCGGTATGAGACCACTTTCTTTTCTTCAGGCACTGTAGCTGGAGAAGATTATATCTCTGATGACGGAGGAAACGATACGGTTTTTGTTCGTTTGGGCGACAGCTTAAGTGACTTGCAGCTTATGCGCATAGGAAACAGTACAATTAAAATACATATTGATGGAATTACGAGCATAGGATCATTATTCCAGAATACATATCTGATTGATCAGTTGGCCGACCCCTCCGAAGATAAAGGTATTGAATATATAGAATTTTTCCGGAGCGGAATGACTTATGATTTTAAGGACTATCTCGCAAATTATACAGAGAAAATTCAAACAAATGGATCCGATGCCAATGATGAGATACATGGCATAAGAGTCGGAAGCCCAGATGATGTGATTTATGCGTTGGGCGGTAATGATGTCATATATGGAGATGAAGGGGTCGATTATATCTATGGCGGAGATGGAGATGACGAAATCCATGGGGGAATCGAAGATGATAAGTTACGTGGACAATCTGGTAATGATATTATTTATGGTGATCAAGGAGATGATTGGCTTCAGGGAGGTATAGGAGACGATATTATTTATGGGGGGGATGGCAACGACACATTGTATGGGAATGAGGGGACAGATCAGCTCTATGGTGAGGGTGGAGACGACATCATATACATGCAAGACAATGACATTTCTTATGGAGGAGATGGTAATGATGAAATTTATGGGTCCATCGCAAATGATATACTAATCGGTGGCACTGGTGATGATATCTTGGATGGGCAAGGGGGGATTGATACGGCAAGTTACCGAGACGCTTTAAGCGGTGTAGTGATCAATCTTTCTCTAGGATATGCTGATAATATTGATATGGGGTATGATACTTTTATCTCTATTGAGAATTTAGAAGGGTCTATTTTTGATGACACTCTAATTGGAACTAATGCTGCTAATGTCTTAGACGGGAATTCGGGAAATGATACTCTGGATGGTGGGGCGAATAATGACACGCTTAATGGAGGAGATGGAAGCGACATTCTGATTGGCGGCAGTGACCGTGATTTCCTTTATGGAGATGATGGAGATGACCAATTGGATGGAGGGACTGGAAATGACTCCATTTATGGAGGAGATGGAGAAGACACTGTTCTTTTTAGCTCCAATAGCTCCAATTTTATTATTTATCGGGATAATGAAAATTATCTTACAATCCTGAATACAGGAGACACGACATCATATGGATATGGAACGGATAAAATCTATAACGATGTTGAAACCATTACCTTTAACGATATGATCCTTGATCTGAAAGATGGATCTTTTGATGATATTGGATCTGTCTGGGGATATACCACGATCAATGGGACACTTGGCAATGACACCATTTATGGTTTTATAGGTCGGGACATTATATACGCAGGGGAAGGGTCTGATATAGTTTATGGCCAAGGGCAAGATGATCAGATTTACGGAGGATCCGGCAACGACACGGTTTACGGAGATGCAGGGGACGATGTTGTGTACGGAGATTCTGGGAGTGACTCTCTGCGCGGTGGGGATGGAAATGATAGCCTTACCGGAGGAGACGGGAATGATCAAATTTGGGGTGATGCAGGAGACGATACGCTCGAAGGAGGGCTTGGAACAGACACCATTCAGGGCGGTGATGGTGTAGACACTGTTGTGTATGATACAGATAGCACAAACTTCATCATTTATAGGAACAATACATCCTTCATCACGGTTCAGGACACGGGAGATACGTCTACTTCAACTGGATACGGAAGTGATAAGCTATATAACGATGTGGAACTTGTGCAGTTCAATGATGTAACGTTTGATTTGCGGACGATGACATTTGTCTTAAATGGGGAAAGCTGGGGGACTCCGGCTTCGATCTATGGAACATCGGCAAATGATAGTTTATTAGACACCAGAGGAAACGATATAATCTATGGGCAGGAAGGGGCTGATACAATTACAGCCAGTTATGGTGATGATACCCTCTATGGTGGATCAGGTAATGATACTCTCTATGGTGGAGTGGGTAACGATACTTTAATTGGGGGGCTTGGAACAGATTATATCTATGGTGGTGATGGTGCAGATACTGTTGTGTATGATACAGACAGTACAAATTTTATTGTGTACAGGGATAATGAAAATTATTTCACTATCAGGGATACAGGAGACACTTCAACAGTGACTGGATACGGAAGTGATAGGCTATACAACGATGTGGAATATATCCAGTTCAATGATGTAACTCTTGATTTATCGACTATGACGTTTGCTCTGAATCAGGTTGGTTGGGGAACCTCTGCAGCGATCTTCGGGACATCAGCAAATAATACGATTGTTGGTTATCAAGCTAATGATCTTATATATGGATATGCTGGAACTGATATTATCAGTGGTGGAGCTGGATCCGATACGCTTTATGGCGGGGATGGAGATGATTATCTATATGGGCAAAATCAATATAACGCAAATGATGATGGGGCATCTGATACACTTCATGGAGAGGCTGGAAACGATATCATTTATGGACATGGCGGAGATGATATCCTTATTGGCGGGATAGGCAATGATACTCTGAATGGTGGAGCTGGGTATGACACAGCATCCTATCAGGATGCTGTGTCCGCCGTTACCGTGTCTTTGGCAATCACATCTTCGCAGAATACTGTTAGCGCAGGTACAGATACTTTGACACAAATCGAAAATCTAATCGGCTCTACCTATAATGACACCCTGACAGGAGATGCTAATGCCAACACGATTGAAGGGGGAGGTGGTAACGATACCCTTGATGGAGCAGCTGGCAACGACACGGTTTCTTATGCGAATATAAGCTCTGGTGTAACAGTAGACATCGGCAACAGTTCAGCCCAGAACACAGGTGGGGCAGGTGTTGATACACTGATAAACTTTGAAAACATTATCGGCTCGTCTTATAACGATACATTGACCGGAGATGATCTAAACAACAGTATTTCCGGTGGATCTGGGGATGATGTGCTCTCGGGGGAAGATGGAGATGATGTTCTGGATGGCGGAGAAGGCATAGATACTGTCAGTTATGCAACATCGCTATATGGCGTTACTGTTAATCTCGGTACGACAGGAGCTCAGGACACTTCAGGGGCAGGAGTTGACACTCTGATTGGCATTGAAAATCTTGTTGGTTCTGATGCTGATGATTACCTGTATGGAGACGCTCTGGACAACATTCTGATCGGCAATGGCGAGAATGATGAGCTGGGAGGAGGTGCAGGGAATGACAGGCTTGAGGGGGGAGCTGGAAGTGACACCTATATTTATAATGCAGGAGATGGAATAGACACGATTCTGGATGAAGGTGAAGATTACGACCTATTATATGTCGGGAATCATAGCATCAATGATGTTGACTCAATCACTAGCGATGCCGAAGGAACGATGACGATAACTTTTGGCAATAGTGCTGGTTCTATCCACGTTCTAAATCAATCTAGTGCAGGGTATGGCGTTGAGTGGATAGCTTTTGCTGATGGGTATTCGCTTGACCTAAAGAGTGCAGGATCATGGCTATGGGGAAGCGATGGATCGGATGTTATTTATGGATCACCCTCTAGTGATACGATCATTGGTCGCGCTGGAAACGATGATCTGAGTGGAGATATGGGCAATGATACTCTCTATGGAGGAGATGGAAACGATACATTGAATGGTGGAGGAGATGCTGACTATCTCTTTGGTGAGGAAGGAGACGATATCCTGATGGGAGATACGGGCGATGATCTCCTCAATGGTGGAGACGGGTCTGACCATATATTTGGAGAGGCTGGAAACGATATGCTCTTTGGTGATGCTGGAGTGGACATTTTGAATGGTGGAGATGGCCAAGATTATGTTTCCGGTGGGGCAGATGATGACATGCTTTATGGGGAGACAGGTGATGACTATCTCTTTGGAGATGATGGAGCGGATCAGCTCTTTGGTGGATTTTCAAATGACACACTCTATGGCGGGATAGGCAATGATATTCTCCACGGCGAGTATGACAATGATACGCTCTATGGTGAAAACGGTGACGATACATTGTACGGAGACTCAGGGGCCGATAATCTCTACGGAGGTGATGGCAATGATACCCTTCTGGGTGGGTATGGCTGGGATAACCTGTATGGAGGAAACGGTCTTGATGCCTTTGTTTTCAAAGAGACGGATGCAATCGACCATGTGAAGGATTTCAACATCTCACAAGGGGATTATATCGAACTACAGTCGATTTTGATAGATTATGATCCTGTAACAAGTGCTATTGCCGATTTTGTGGCCTCACGGCATGTTGGTGGGAATACAATCATTAGCATTGACCGTGATGGAGCAGGAGTGCAGTACGCAAGCGTTGATGCGATTTCTCTTGATGGGGTCACAGGAGTTAATATCCAGAGCATGTTGGATAACGAGCAGCTCAAGATTACGGTTTAGAACGCGTGGAAGATATGGATTCTCCTGCGTGGAATATCAAGGAACATCCTCTTGCGCCGGATCACCTTGCCAGAACCTCGCCGGAGGTTCTGGCAAGGCTAAGATCGTCATCAGCTCAAGCACAGCTTGAGTTTCTGAGCAATACGCGCGATGTGCACCGTGAACTCTTCATATTACTAACACCCAAGGGATATGAGGCCTATGCTGGAACTTATCGCGGCGAGGAGGGAAGTATTCTCGAACACCGTAGAGCTGCAATCCACTATAAGAATATCGAGGGACTTAAGGAGCGGTATCCTGCTCTTAATCCAGTGGAAGTTATCCCCTACATGGCGACTTTAGAGGAATTTATCCGAGAGACATTTCTGGAGGCTGGAAGTTTCGACAAGGAGACATATTTCACGCGGATGGTGAGAGTATTCGGGATGTTTAGTAAAATACATCCCTATCTTGACGGAAACGGTCATATTAGCCGGATGATGATGCTTCTACTGGCGGAAAGAAAAGGCATAGAGGTAAGCCCAAAATGGACAATCCATCCGCGTTCCTACGGGATCGAGATGGCGATTGCCTTTGATCACTACAAAACCTGTCCTATTATCCTTGGACAGATTCTTAAACTCTGGTTTAAGGTTTAGAGAACAGAAAAATTATTCCTTTAGTTTAAATCCGGCCTTTGCTCAATATCTTTACCAAAGTCCTGTTCCTTTGCCTTTGCAGCGGCCTGATTGAATGATGAGGACATGGGCCTGCGTGGCATGGCCTGTTTTGGTTGATCTGAATTTGACTGTGGTTTTGCTGATTCCTGTTGCCACATCTTCTTGAATTTATCCAAGACACTTTCTCCTTGCTGTGATGGTGCAGCTTTCGGCTCTGATTGTGGTCTAGGATTAAGCTCTTCCTTGGTGTAAGGCGGGGCGCGATATTCAGGCGGGATGTCCTGACGCTTCTTTTCGGCCTCGGCCTTGGTTTTTCGGATAATATCTTCTTGTCTGACGGGTGGTGGTTCTGGTTTGCGGAATTGACCTTTGAGGCCTTCCTCTTTTTCAGCCGTCTTTGGTTGATCTTGTTTTTGAGCTGCCTCTTGCGCCTTTTGATGTTTTAATTCTGTATGAATTTTATCCAGCATTTTCTTGGTTTGGGCATTAGCCTCAATCTTATAATCCTTTGGATCGGCTTGCCCCGTGGCAGTTTGAGACTTGGAATCTGGCGGTGCTTTTGTTTTTTCCTGCTTTGTATCTGCCTGCGTTGTGGCGGTTGGCTGCTTTTCATTTTGAGCCTTACCAAAGACTTCTTGGAGCTTTTCAGTCTTCGGAGATGGTTTATGTTTTTCAGGCACTTTGCCTTTGGCCTCTTGAATCTGCCCGTCTCCCTTGCTCGGTGGCTTTGCCTGTTCCGGTGCTTTTGCCGTTGATGTTACCAGTGGATTGCTTATATCCGGCTTTTGCGGTGTATTGAGAGCAAAAGTTTGGGTTGCCCTGAGTTTCATCACCTCGGTTTCGATCATGGTCACGAATGAGCGGTATTTGTTATATTCTATTCCTCTCGATTGAAGGGTTTCGATCTTGTCTTTCATATCCCTGATTTGGGAATGAATGCTTTCGCGGTAAGTTCTGCCGTACCGTGCGAGCTGACGTTCATGCCTTTCCGTTCTCTCTGATTCCGATAAAGCCCGTTTAATCTGGCCTTCTGTTCGTAGGACAAGAAACCCCTTGGCTTTGGCCGCGATGTCACCAATCAGTTTTTGGAGCTTCTGGGGAAGAGATGTTTTATCAAGCAGGGTTTCAAGTCGTTCCACACGTCTGTCGAGATGCTCGATTTCCAGCTCGATCTCTTTGATCTGCTCATTCAGAGGTTTATCGGAAAATTCGGCCCTTTGTTCATTCAGTGCTTTGATCTCTGCATTAAACTCCGAACGGGATTTTTCCCGTGTCTCAAGCTTATCTTCTGAAACTGGTTTGTCTGTTACTGTTTCTTCCCTCGGGGACATATCCGGTGAACGGCGGCCCGTGTCGCCTGATCCGGATTTCTTGCCATCTGTTTTTCCCTCGTCCCCGTCTTCTCCATCATCGTCTTCACCGTCTTCACCGTCTTCATTATCACGATTGGCTCTACCCAGCTCTTCAGCGTAGGTAGAGGCCTTTCCCTCATGGATTTGAGGGATACGCTCTATCCCTTGGGCCTCTAGCGTTCTTCTATCTATGCTCACATCTGAGCGTTCAGCGCGGCTGAGAGCGTCATTCGCCAAAGTCTCCCAGACTTCCCGAATGATCTCGATTTGCTGGGGACCCGTTATTTTGTCATCCAAAATACGGGTTTTGGCTCCAAACCCCTCAGGGGTCAGCTCCCGCGTGGTAAAGAGAAGATGTGCATGGTGGTTTCTGGGGTCGTGCCCGTCTCCCTCACAAGGGCTATGGATGGCAACATCCACCGCAACGCGGTATTTCTCGACCAAGTAAGCCGCCATGTCCCGTGTGAGGCTCTCCCGTTGCTGCGTGGTCAGTTCATAAGGGAGAGCTATAATGACCTCTCGGGCCACACGGGAGTTCTTGCGTGTTTCAGCTTCTTCGGCAGCGTTCCAAAGAACAAACCTGTCTTGGAACCGCTCAGGGGCACAGAGTGGCATCAGGATAAAGGCATTCACCACGCCATGGCGCATCGAATAGCGGTGAATGGTTCCTGTGCGCTCATCGACAAGTTTTTGCCCCGACCGATAGGCAGCAGCAGCCACAGCAGAATGATTTTCTGCTCGTGAGAAAACACGCAAGGAACAATGATAAATCGCCAACGATCACACACCCTGTTTTTGTGATCCAGTACCCGATTTATGGCGCTGATTCGGCCCAATTTAAGGACGATCAGCGCTTCTTATGAGCCTTAAAAAGCACTGCAAACAGAGTTTGCGTAAGTGCGCTCTTAAGCTCTTTCTATCAGTTTATCACAGGGGATACGGCTTTTGCCAACTTCAGGCGCCGCTCCACCTACATACCAGAAAGGAACAAAAAGAAAAGGGGACCAATTTGCCAATCCCTTGGCACAGACCCTTGAATGCTGTTGTACTCACAAAATTGGCAGGTTTTTATCGAATTATGAGGAAAACTCAGAAATAAATATGAATAAACAAGAAGATAGGTGCAATCGTTAGTTGCCCAGAATGTCAATTTCCTATAATTTCTTAACAAATCCGATTTTAAGAAGAATATTTGCTGTTTATGCCGGAGTTGAACCAGAATCCAGAGCAAAAAGCTCGTGATAAAATTGACGACCTGCTCAGAGAGTCAGGCTGGGTTGTTCAGCATGCCAAAAAATTCGATTTCAGTGCTGGAATGGGTATAGCCCTCCGCGAATATCAAACTGACGTGGGGCCAGTTGATTATGCCTTATTTGTTAATCAAAAGGCTGTCGGTGTTATTGAGGCGAAGCCTGAAGATTGGGGCTATAAAATTACGACTGTTGAGGAACAGTCAGGCGGATATGCCACGGCTAAACTCAAATGGGTGAATAACAATGAGCCTTTGCCGTTCGTGTACGAAAGCACGGGGGCAATTACAAGGTTTACCGACGGGCGTGACCCAAAGCCCCGTTCCAGAGAAGTATTCTCATTCCATCGTCCCGAAACGCTCGGGGAGTGGAAAGGTCAAACCCAATCTCTTCGCGCTCGTCTCCAAGACCTGCCGCCTCTCAATCCGGAAGGGCTGCGGGACTGCCAGATTAAGGCGATTACCAATCTTGAGCAGTCATTCAAAGAAGATAAGCCCCGTGCCTTGGTTCAAATGGCAACAGGGGCAGGGAAGACCTTTACGGCGATAACGTCTATCTATCGCCTGATTAAATATGCGGATGCCAAGCGCATTTTGTTTCTGGTTGATACCAAAAACCTTGGAACTCAGGCCGATGGTGAGTTTCAGACTTATTTCTCAAATGATGATAACCGTAAATTTACTGAGCTTTATAACGTCCAGCTTTTGTCCTCCAGAAGCCCGCGCCCTGTCGCTGGCAATCAGGTCATTATCACGACCATCCAGCGTCTTTACTCACTTCTGAAAGACGAGGAGTTGGATGAATTCCTTGAGGAAACCAATCCCGCCGAACAATACACAAAGCCGAGAGAGCCTTTGCCTGTCGGCTATAACCCCAAAATATCGCCAGAATTTTTTGATTTTATCTTTATCGATGAATGTCACCGCTCGATTTATAATCTGTGGCGACAGGTTCTTGATTATTTTGATGCAAGTCTGATTGGTCTGACAGCAACACCGGATAACCGTACATACGGTTTCTTTCATAAGAATGTCGTGAGCGAATATACTCACGAAAAAGCTGTTGCAGATGGCGTGAATGTGGGCAATGAAATTTATGTGATTGAGACAGAGCGCACATCAAAGGGCGGCATTATCAAGGCAGAAACACAAGTTGAACTGCGTGAGCGTATGACCCGCAAGAAACGCTGGGAGAGACTGGACGAAGATGAAGCCTATAGCGCGAGCCAACTTGACCGCGATATTGTAAACCCTGACCAAATCAGAACAGTCATTCGGACTTTCAAAGAAAAGCTGCCAGATATATTCCCGAACCGTAAAGAAGTCCCAAAAACACTTATTTTTGCCAAAACAGACAGTCATGCCGATGATATTATCCAGACCGTCCGTCAGGAATTTGGTGAAGGGAATGATTTCTGCCGCAAAATTACCCACCAAGCCAAAGACCCCAAAGGGGAGCTGAGCGCGTTCCGCAACAGCTATAATCCCCGTATTGCCGTGACGGTGGATATGATTGCAACAGGAACGGATGTTAAGCCGCTCGAATGTTTGCTCTTTATGAGGGATGTCAAAAGCCGCAATTATTTTGAACAGATGAAGGGGCGTGGGACACGGACACTCGATATGGATGACCTGAAAAAGGTGACACCATCGGCGACCAGTGCCAAAACCCACTATGTGATTGTGGATGCTATCGGGGTCACAAAATCTCTCAAAACTGCAAGTCAGCCATTGATTACCAAGCCAAGTGTACCGCTTAAAGATTTGGCAATGGGCGTGATGATGGGTGCAAGGGATGAAGATACGGTCAGTTCCTTGGCGGGGCGTCTGGCGCGTCTTAATAAACAGCTTGATGAGAAAGATCATAAACGCATTCAGGAAAAATCGGGGGGAATACATCTCTCTGATATTGTCAGTGGTCTGATTTCTGCGATTGATCCGGATAGGGTGGAGGTCAAGGCGCGTGAACTTGCAAAGCTCCCTGAATCTATTGAGCCAAGCGAGCAAGATTTGAAATCCGCTCAAGATGAATTGGTAAAACAGGCCTCCCGAATGTTCAACGGCGAATTGATTGAGCTGATTGACACCATCCGCCGTGATAAGGAACAAATTATCGACCATGAAAATCTGGATAATGTTATCCGTGCGGAATGGGACGGAGATGCTAAAGAAAATGCCCTCGCGCTAACACAGGATTTTCAGACGTATTTAGAGGAAAACAGGGACGAGATTGAGGCTCTCCATATTTTCTATTCTCAGCCCGCACGCCGCCGTGAAATTACCTTTGATATGATTAAACAGGTGATGGATAAATTGCGGGGAGATAAACCGAAACTTGCGCCGCTTCGTGTCTGGCGGGCTTATGCACTTCTTGATGATGTGAAGGGGAATAATCCGTCCAATGATCTGACGGCATTGGTGGCCCTTATCCGCCGTGCGTGCGGGATTGATAAAACAATCAATGATTACGAAGCTCAAGTGCGCCGCAACTTCCAGAATTGGATTATGAAACGCCACAGCGGCAGCGGGGATAAATTCAATGAATCCCAAATGGCATGGCTCCACATGATCCGTGACCATATCATCAGTTCATTCCATGTGGAAAAAGATGACCTTGAAACCGCGCCATTCGATGCCCAAGGCGGCCTTGGTAAAATGTATCAACTCTTCGGGGATAAAATGGACACCATCCTCGATGAACTTAATGAGGCATTGGCGGCATGAGTGATAAAGTCAATAAAATAAATTTTTATCTAATAAAAGATGCTCTTGGATTAGTCGATATTTTTAAGGATGATCCGAACACATTAGATAAGATTACGATCAGAGAAGGGTATGATCTTTTTTTCAATAAGAGAGTGACTGCCCCTGCTGCGTGGGTGAGAGACTTCTTTAAGACTGAAATTACAGAAACTAGAGATGGGAAAGAATACCACGTTTTTAATGCCGCATCTTCGCAGGCAGTTTTAATTCGGACGCTTACATTAGCCCAAAAAACGATTACTTTTGCGATCTGCTTTGGTACAGGCTACCATATGCTGAAAAAGGACTCTTATGAACCTCGTTTTGGCTTGCTTACTGTCCTTAATGTCGTTGAAGAAAACAGCCTTAGAAAGATTGATAAACACGACATATCAGGAACACCAAAATTTACTGCTGAACAGCTCTCTAAGAAAGGAAGTCAGATTGACTTTGGTCTAGATTTTGAGCTGGATATTCTACTAGGTGTAACTGGAACCTTAGACAAGGACGTAAAAGCGGAGAAAAATCTACAAAAGATTTTTGGGACAACCCTATCCGGAAAATCCAATCTGAGTGTTAGTGCCAAATTTGATATTGACGATATAGACCGTCTTTTGAAGATTTCGTATCGGGCTTCGAGAACAAAGCGATATGAAGATAAAGGCTTTGGCTGGATCGACAAAATTGAGTTGGTAAAGAAGAACACTCGAATACAATCGCAATTAACAGCTAAGCTGGATGAAAAGCTGCTGGATAATACCCAAAGTCCAAAAATATGGCTTGCCGTGCCAGAGCTTGTAGAGTGGCAGAATATAACGGGATTTTATTTTGGCAACAGTAGGGATAAACTTTTCGGAGATGTAACTTTTGAGGCTTTAAGGCAAGTCTATACAGAGGATTTAAGTGTCGAAAAGCTAAAGTCCATTAAGGTTAATGCCCTTCATTCTACGGGAACAAAGAACGCCTATCAATGGTCAGCGTACGATTGTCTTTATGCAGAAATAGAGCTGGATAATGACTCGTATATCCTTATTAATTCTGAATGGTACAAGCTGAAAGGTGATTTCGTGGCCGATACCAATGCCCGATATGAGAGCATTCTAACCAATCATACAGCACAGATTAGGTTCAAAGACTATGTGGGCACAGACGAAAATGAGAATGGTTATAACAGTAATATGTCAGCGTTGATTGCCAACGCTGTTTGTCTGGATGCAAAGAATATTCAGCATGGTGGAAAGCATAGTAAAATTGAATTTTGCGACATTTTTGACAGAGACAACAAAAATATCATCCATATCAAAAAGTATTCCGGCTCTAGCGTTCTGAGCCACCTTTTCTCACAAGGTTATGTGTCTGCTCAGCTTTTGCGGAATGACCATAATTTCAAAGAAAAAGTGGAAAGCAAAATCCTAGAAGTGAGTAATTCAAATTATGAATTCGGTGAGATAGAGGGTTATAACGTTGTATTTGGGATTATTGCCAAGCCAGACAAGACGGATATTCCACTTTTTAGTAAAGTCAATCTGAATAGCGTTTTTACGCGCATACAAAGTATGAAAGGGTATACAGCTTCTATTGCCTTCATTCCCAATCAAGCCCCTTTGGAACTGGTAGCGAGGGAAGATGACGAGTAAGGTTCTGCCGGATAATTGGGTTGATGTCACTCTAATCGAGGTTGCTAGAATAAATCCCACTATTGATAAATCTACTTATGTGGATGATCTTGACGTTTCTTTTGTTCCGATGCCTGCGGTTGAAGCAGAAACAGGAAAGATTGACGTTAGCCAAATTAAGAGGTTTGGAGAAGTAAAGAAAGGATACACTCCGTTTTTACAGCATGATGTGCTTTTTGCTAAAATAACGCCATGCATGGAAAATGGAAAAGTGGCTGTGGCTCCAGAGCTACGTAATGATATTGGTTTCGGCTCAACAGAATTTCATGTGTTGCGTGCATATGAAGGTATAGTACCTCATTACCTGTACTATTTTGTTTCATCCAAGGCCTATCGCTATGATGCCGAGCATAATATGACTGGTGCAGTTGGGCAGAAGCGTGTGCCTACATCATATATTGAGAAAAGTAACATCCCGATCCCACCCACAAACGAACAAAAGAGGATTGTGGCGAAGATTGAGGAATTGTTTTCAGAGTTGGATAAGGGCATCGAAAACCTCAAAACTGCCAGAGAACAATTAAAGGTCTATCGACAAGCTGTCCTCAAACACGCCTTCGAAGGCAAACTCACCGCCGACTGGCGTGAGGAACAGAACGTAAAGGAAGAATGGAGGGCTGTTGCTGTATCAGATTTACTCTCTGCCCCCTTAACGAATGGTAGATCAGTAAAGGATCGGGCGGGAGGTTTCCCTGTTTTGAGGCTTACTGCTTTGCACGCAAACACACTTGACCTGAGTGAGTTTAAGGAAGGGGATTGGGAACATCATGATGCTGAACCTTATTTTGTGACAGAGAATGATTTTTTCTTGGCACGGGGGAACGGAAGTAAGCATTTGGTGGGAATCGGGAGGCTTGCAGTTAACGTAAACTCTCAAGTGGCGTTTCCAGATACGATGATCCGACTTAAGCTTAATGCTGGGATTGTTAATTCTGCATTCTTTGCATTGATTTGGAATTCACGCATATTGCGGTCCCAAATTGAAGCATCTGCGAGAACCACCGCAGGAATATACAAGATCAACCAATATCACGTTTCTGGTTTCCAATTTTTGCTCCCCTCTCTTCCAGAGCAAAATGAAATTATCACCCGTCTTGAGAGGATATTACCTTCCGTTGACAAAACGGAATTTGAAATTGACGAACAGCTCAAGAAATCGGAAGCGCTGCGTCAATCCATATTGAAAAAGGCATTCTCAGGTGAATTGGTTGCGCAAGACCCGAATGATGAACCTGCAAGCGTCCTCCTCGAACGCATTCGCGCCGAAAAAAATAATCAAATGAACGTAAAGAAAAGAGTCCGGAAATGACAAGTCAAAATAATTCAACCCCAGATGATGTTCATAATCAGAAGGAAGTGGCTTTTTATGCTGCCTGTATGGAGGCGTGGATTAACACCCGAATGGAAAAGGGACGACATCTTGTAACGTTATCATCTTTGGCAATTGGGCTGCTTGTAGTTTTTCATGACAAGCTGTTTGATAATATCGATTTCTATTTGTGGGTAATATCCGCCGTCACTTTCCTTCTTTGTATTATTGGCAATCTTATTATTTTGGCAAAAAATGCGCCTTATCTGGAGTGTGTTACGAAAGAAGATAATGAAAAAGCTGCTCATTACGAGAAATTGTTGAATTGTGCGTCAAGATTTTCTGATGTCTCTTTCGTTTTAGGAATTATATTAACGCTTATTCTTACAATTTCGCTTTCAAACTTTGTTCATATTAAAATTGAGAAGGAGGTTCCTCATGTCGAACAGCAACAATAACGGTTCCAAGGATGAAAATAAAACTCAGCCACAGCGCGTGGAAATAAAGGAGAATAGCCTTGCTGGGATTACATCTATGAAACCAGCAAAATCTGGTGATGGAACGGGCTCATCAAGTGACAAAGGTGGTTCTGATAAGAAATGAACACATCAACAATCGTTTCTAAACTCCGGAGTTTTTGCACGACCTTGCGTGACAGGAGTATAGTATGAAGTATGACGCGATAACTCTTGATACAAATATTTTTACAAATAATGGTTATGCTCTTGAGCATGGTCTTTTGAAGCAACTTGAGCAATTTAAGCGAGGGTCCGTTAAATTTGTCTTATCAGAGATAGTTGTAAGGGAAGTTTTTAGACATCTTGAAAAAGAAAATACGGAAATTCGTAGCAATCTTGATAAGGCTATCAATCGAGCAAAAAATAAAAAACTTCTGGCAGAAAAAACGGCAGATAAACTTTTGAAGCTGACGGAAGGCGAGCCAACACCTAAAAAACTTGCATTAGAGCGTATTAACACATTCAGGAAGAATACTGGATTTCAGGCAATTAAAGCTGATGGGGCTGATATATCCGAATTAATAAAACGATATTTTAATTATAAACCGCCTTTTGAAAACAATAATGAAAAAAGGAAAGAATTTCCTGATGCAATTGCTTTGCTGACTTTAGAAAAGTATGCAAAGGAAAATAATATAAAGATTTTAGCCGTCTCAAAAGACAAGGGATGGATCGATTTTGCGGCCTCATCAAAGTGGATAGATGTTAATTCTGATTTCTCTAAGGCACTTTCGGAGCTGCAATTACAATTAAAAGAAGCTCAAAGTATGGCAGAAAGTTTTCTATCTAATATTCCAGACAGCCAAAAAGAGTTATTGAATGCTGGAGTTGCAGAGGGAGTTGCTGATTTATATGGTTTATATGCAGAGGCAGACTCGGATATGTACTATGAAGAAGAGGAAGTTCGGCTTGAGTTGAAATCTTTTAATTTGATTGATGATGATGGTAGTTGTGATTTTAATGTTGTTCAAATTGGATCTAATAAGATTGTCATTGACCTTCCTATGTTTGTAGAGGCTACTGCTGAAGCGGACTTCTCATTTTCTATACGAGACTCTATTGATAAAGATTATGTAGGTATAGGAAGTAATACTTGTGTAGCTGATACAGATTTTTTGTGCTCTGCGTTGGTGACCCTAGAATGGGAGCCGACTGATGGCTCTCCTGAAATCGAGATTACAAATGTAGAGCTTATAAATACACCTGACAGTGTAGATTTTGGCTTTATTAGGCCAGATTTTAGCGATGAATATTATGAGGAATAAAATTATATGAACACATCAACAATCGTTTCTAAAGTCTGGAGTTTTTGTACGACCCTGCGTGATGACGGGGTGGGGTACGGGGACTATCTGGAACAACTAACTTATCTGATCTTCCTCAAGATGGCGGATGAATATTCCAAGCCTCCTTACAACCGTGATGTGGGTATTCCTGCGGCCTATAACTGGCAAAGCTTGAAATCTAAGAAGGGAGCAGAGTTAGAAGTTCATTATGTTACGCTGCTGAGGGAGCTTGGCAATAAATCAGGGATGTTGGGGCAAATTTTTACCAAGGCGCAGAATAAAATCCAAGACCCTGCGAAGCTCTATCGTCTCATTGACATGGTGGATGATACCGAATGGGTGACCATGGGCGCGGATACCAAGGGCGATATTTACGAAGGCCTTTTGGAAAAGAATGCTGAAGATACTAAGTCCGGTGCCGGACAATATTTTACGCCGCGTGCGCTGATTAAGGCAATGGTGGAGTGCGTCCGCCCTGAACCCAATAAAACCATTGCCGACCCTGCCTGTGGGACTGGCGGATTTTTCCTGTCGGCTTATGATTTTTTGGTGAACAATCATAAACTTGATAAGAACCAAAAGGCATTCTTAAAACATGAAACATTCTTCGGGAATGAGATTGTGGCAAATACCCGCCGCCTGTGCCTCATGAATATGTTTCTTCACAATATTGGGGAAATGGATGGGGAGTCGGCTGTCTCCCCGAATGATGCGTTGGTTGCTCCAAGCCCGCGTACTTTTGATTATGTTCTGGCGAACCCTCCGTTCGGTAAGAAAAGCAGTATGAGTTTTACCAATGAAGAAGGCGAGCAGGAAACTGACGATCTGACTTATAACCGTCAGGATTTCTGGGCTACAACATCAAACAAACAGCTCAACTTTGTTCAGCATATCCGCTCTATGCTCAAAACCACGGGACGGGCGGCTGTCGTTGTGCCTGATAACGTCCTCTTTGAGGGCGGGGCAGGCGAAACAGTTCGCAAAAAGCTTCTTGAAACAACAGAACTTCATACAATCCTGCGCCTTCCAACGGGTATCTTTTATGCCAACGGTGTAAAGGCGAATGTTCTGTTCTTTGATAACCGTGAGGCAAGTAAGGAGCCGTGGACAAAAGAAGTTTGGTACTATGATTACCGGACAAATATTCACCATACGCTTAAAAAGAAAACCATGCGGGCGGATGATCTATCGGATTTTATCGTCTGTTATAATCCTGAAAATCGCCATGCACGAAAAGAGGCGTGGGATGCAGAGAAAAACCTAGAAGGACGCTGGCGGAAATTTAGCTATGATGAACTGATTTCTCGCGACAAGACAAGCCTCGACATTTTCTGGCTGAAAGACAAAAGTCTGAGTGATCTGGATAATCTTCCGGAACCTGATGAATTGGCTCAAGATATTATCGAGAATCTTGAAGCTGGATTAAACAGCTTTCGTGAAATTCTCGGTGCTTTGAATAAGGTGGCGTGATTAAGAGGGAAATATTATGAACGATACTCAGCTAAAAAGATCAATTCAGTCAGTGGGAATGAAGTGCTTTGTTAAATACTTTGAGCATTTTTCAGACTTTACAATTAGTAATGAAGAGCTTGTTGATTTTTTAATGAAAAATGAGGCTTGGGTTGAGAGCGGATGCAAAACTCGTGTAACTCAAGCTAGGTGTATAATCTCTCAAGGCATGACTAGGAAAGTACTCGAAATAGTCGTTGTTTCTAGGAATATCCCAGATGATGTAATTCATCAGGCTGAAAGCCTATTGATTTCAAATAATTTTGTGGAAAGAAGAGGTTAGAATGTCAAAGTTAAGTGTAGATCAAAAAACAATATTTTTACTTCTATCTGATCCGAAAGCAGATTTCTTAATTCCAGATTACCAAAGGCCTTATGCTTGGGATGAGGATCAATGTCAAACTCTTTGGGATGATATTTTTGCATTCTCCTTTCCAAATAATAATTCTAGCGCATTTAACAAGAACGAAGAATATTTTTTGGGATCAATTGTAACGTATAGAAATGATAGTGGTAAGTCAGAGGTTATTGATGGGCAACAGAGATTAACAACTTTGATGTTAATGCTGCGAGCATTCTACGACAAGTTTTCTAATATGCAGGATGATGACTCCAAGCAAATGCGCAATAATATTGAGATGTGCATCTGGAAGGCGGATGAGCTGGGAAAAATTGATAGATCCAGTTTAAAGATTGACTCTGAAGTTGCAACAGATAACGATAAAGGGGAGTTTCTCGAATTGTTGAGAGTTGGGGATGTGCGGGCAGGCAGTAAAAGTCAGTACGTAAATAACTACAAATTTTTTCAGAAAAAGATTGATGAATTTTTACAAGGATTTCCGAGTTACTTTCCTTATTTGCCTGCCAGAATATTAAATAATTGTATTCTTTTGCCTATTGAGGCGGAATCTCAAGACACGGCGCTTCGAATATTCTCTACGCTTAATGATCGTGGTTTGCCTTTGTCTGATGCGGATATTTTAAAAGCTCAGTTTTATAAATATTATAGCGAACAAAATAAGAAAGATGATTTTATTGGTGAATGGAAAAATTTGGAAGAGATAACGGGATCAGTGTTTAATCCAATTTCAGGCACGCCAATGGATGAGCTTTTTACGCGTTATATGTATTTTTTGAGAGCTAAAGAGGGGAATAAAAGCTCTACTACAGAAGCTCTTCGTAAGTTCTACGAGAGGGATAAGTATCGTTATTTAAGGCAAGATAATACTATTAACGAAATAAAAGCTCTTGCCGCGTTCTGGAGAAGCGTTCAGTTGCAAGACAAGGGGCGATTTTCTGATAGTGTTCTAAAAAAGCTGTTTGTGTTGAATTATGCTCCAAATGGTATGTGGCAAAACATTACTTCTGTTTTTTTTCTACATAACAAAAATAGCGAGGGCCTTTTAGACGACGGAAAGTTTAGTAATTTCTTAGATAGAATAACCGCATTTATTTTCACCCGTGCAATAACTGATCCAGGAGTTAATGCGCTGCGTACGCCCGTATACGACGAAATGGTAAGTATTGTAAATGGTGATGATGCTACATTTTCGGAATATAAATTCACTCAGAACCAGACGCGTGCATCTTTTGAGAATTATATATTTACTAATCAGCGTAATGTAACGCGCTCTATAGTGACGTGGTATGCTTATACTTTTCCGAACCAAGAGCTAATTGATATTAATGAAATTCTTCATTTGGAGCATATTTATCCTAAGAAGCGTCAAGAAATGGAAATGGGGCTTAATGATGATGCGAGAATTGATTCCCTCGGCAATAAGGTCCTTTTAGAAGCGAGTATTAATATCAAAGCGTCAGATTATCGTTTTGAAGATAAGAAAAAAACATATAGTGGGCAGGTTCGTCGAGGGAAAAATAAAGATAAAAGTAAGATTTCTGAAATTGAGAAAATTATTGGTTATAATGAATTTGGAGAGCAACAGATCATTGAACGGGAAAAATCTATATTAGACAGATTTTTTGATTTTTTGGTTGAAGAAGAGTTGATTGCATAAATTTTTTATACTTTGAGTAAGGTGGAGTGATGGAAGATTTGTTTGATGAAGAACCAAAAAACTTTATCATCAGCATAAAACCAAATTATGCGCTAAAGATTATTGATGGGGTAAAAACGGTAGAGTTACGGAGGAGGTTTCCAGTCGACAATATCAAGGGTGGAAAGGTTATCGTTTATGCCTCAAGTCCAATAAAGGAAATTATCGGATACGCTGTTATTGAGGGCGTAGAAAAATTGTCTGTGGCAAAGCTATGGAAGAAATATAATAAGGGGGCGTGTGTTGAAAAAGAATTCTTTTATACATACTTCGATGGGGTTGAGGAGGGGTATGCGGTATCTTTGTCCCATCCTGTTAAACTTGAACTTCCTATAGATGTTAAAAGTTTAGAGAAGAAATATAAAATTTCTGCTCCCCAATCTTACTGTTATGCCTCAAAAAAAATATTAAAGGCAATAGGGGCATAAATGGGTGAGAAGCTACTCATTGATACGAACATCCTCATTGGTCTAGAGGACAGTAAAGAGATTGATGAGGGGTTTTCTGAGCTCCTACAGAGATGCCAGTTAAATAGTGTTCAGATTTTTGTACATGAAGCATCACGATCGGATATTAATAGAGATAATGATCTTAATCGCAAGGCGGTTATTACTTCAAAAATTGCCAAATTTCCTGAGTTGAATGGAATTCCGATTCCTAATGAAGAAGCGCTTGAAGATGTTTATGGTGAAATAAAGAATCCAAATGATTATGTTGATGTCATTCTTTTGTACACATTGCATGAAGTAGGCGCGGTAGATTTTCTAATTACGCAAGATCGTGGATTGCATAAACGTGCCCTGAGGCTAGGAATAGCCAACCGTGTTTTCACAGTAGAAGACGCATTGGTTTGGCTTAGGAATAAATACGATAGTCTATCGGTTGAGCTACCTTTTATTGAAGAAAAACAATGTCATCAAATAAATCGCCGAGACGATATTTTTTTATCCCTACAGGAGGACTATGACGGGTTCGGAGAGTGGTTCGATAAAAGTTGTGCCAGAAACCATAGGCCATGTTGGACAATAAATTTTAACAATGAAATTGCAGGTATTGCTATACGCAAAGATGAAACTTTTGCGGATATGATTGATGCTGTTTCTTCTGCGACAGAAGCCTTTAGTCAAACCCCTCAGAAAATTCTTAAGGTCTGTACATTTAAAATTAAAGAGAAGTACCGAGGGGAAAAGCTGGGTGAACAGCTTCTTAAGCAAATTCTTTGGTGGGCGCATAAAAATAGCTATGATCTTGTTTATCTTACAGTATATCCAAAACATAAGAGTCTTGTTGACTTGCTTCTTCAATATGGATTTGAAAATATAGGTCGTGCTGGTGGAGAGCTTTATTTGGCAAAATCATTTGGCGCTAATCTCTTGAAAACCATACCTTGCACTGATCCTCTTGGGTATCATCGTCAATATTATCCAGCATTTCTTAGTGGAAAAAATATAAGGAAATTTTTAGTTCCTATTCACTCGGATTATTATGCAACACTTTTTCCTGAGAATGTTAATCGCCATCAGGCAGAACTGTTTGCGCATACGGGAGGGATTAGTGGAAATAAGATAGCAGGAAATACCATTAGAAAAGTATATGTTTCTCATGCTCAAACAAATTCGGTACGAATAGGTGATGTGCTTTTGTTTTTTCTTCTAAAAGATATTGGTTCATTAGACTCTCAGTCATTGGTAACGGTTGGAATTGTCGATGGTTTTGATATAACTAGCAGGAATGACGAATTGTTAAGGCTTACTGCTAAACGGTCTGTTTTTAGTCAAAGTGAACTTGAGGGATTTACTAATGGAGAAACAAAGAAAGTAAAGGTTATAAACTTTCTTTTAGCGGGTCATATATCGCCGCCTATCTCATATGAGGAAATGGAGGGTGTCGGGATTTTGGGCCCTTACCAATCTATTAGATTAATTGATAATGAGCAATTTATAGAATTGGAACCAAGGATTCATATGAATGTCTAATCAGAGAGATATTACCCTTTTTGTGGGTCTTTCAGGGGTTGGGAAGACATTTGTAATAAATCGATTGTTATCTGAAGAGGGGATATGCATCCATCTTTCTGCGGGTAGTTTAATAAAGAAGAAGCTGACTAACATCGAGCGCGACAGCTTGCGTGTGCTGAATAAGGAGGTCATTCTCAAAAATCAGTTTTTGATGGCAGAACAGTTTAATTGTGACCTTGTCGATATTGACAAAGACTGCCGGATTTTTCTTGACGCTCATATGCTGGTTGATAATGATGAAGAGCTCATAGATATTCCTTTTTCTATTTTTAAGATGATTGCCCCGAGTCGTTTGATATTCTTGTTTGATGAGGTCGAGACTATAGTCGCTAGACGGCAGAGGGATGTTACAAGGACTCGTCCAGAAAGAAGCTCAGAAGAGCTTGCTAAGCAACAGGATAGATCATTTCTGTTAGCACAAAGTCTGTGTGATTATTTGTCCATACCGTTCTATGCGTTCTTGCCTTCGGAGATAGATAAGATGAAAGAAGCAATATCGTCGGAATGGCAAGCCTAGAGGTTAGTAGATGTAATTATTAAATGGCGGGCAGGGAGGGATTCGAACCCTCGATAGGCTCGCACCTATATCGGTTTTCGAGACCGACGCATTCAACCACTCTGCCACCTGCCCGTAGATCAGAGCGTTTATAAAGGGGATATTTGTTCATTTCAAGAGAAAAGCGCTCATTCCCTATTTAAGCGTCTTTTTTGCCTTTTTCTTGGGTTTCCGTACGTTAATAGCAGAGGCATCAAGCGTATTTTTCAGATGAGCGGCATAGAACTTTTCGATCATTTCGACACTCGTCCGGCAGTTCTTGGCTATCTGGTATATGTCCGCTCCTTCCATCAATCGAAGGCAGATGTAAGTATGCCTCAGGCTGTAAGCCGTTCGTGGGTTTCCATCCCGATCCTTTTTAAGGTTAAGTTCTCCTAGAATAATATTCATTAAACCACGTGGTGTTTTTCCAAATATCTTATCTGTTGGTTTGGGATTATGACGTCCTTGCATTCTCTGGAAAGGGAGAATGGCACCTGTCATACTTTTACAATACCCGACACCGCGCTTGCCGCGCACTTCAATTTCTAGCAGGCGTTCGCCACTATCTTCATCCGTTACGATTGTAACGTCCCGATATTCCAGCCGTGCGGCTTCATCGGGTCTTAGGCCAGTATTGGCCATGAATAATATGTAGTCGTGGAAGTCTTCCCACGCAGAGGTGTAGCGAGAATTTTTCAGTGTCTTTTCTCTGGAGGCATTGTAGAGCATTTTGTATTCATCCGGAGAAAACCACGCTCTATGCTTTATCTTTCCCGATGTCTTGTAGGGGGGAGATATATCCGGCACAGAATCTATCCATTGATAACGATGGGCAGTTTTTAATATTAAGCGGAGAGCCACGGTTTCCGCATGGAGTGAGGCTCTGCTGGGAATGATGCCTTTATGTCCATGAGTTTGACGATGCACTCTGTATTCTTGGACAACTCCGGCAGTTATATCCGCAACAGGCATATCTCCGAAATAGGGGAGAAGGTGCGCTCTGATACGCAGCTCTTGGCCTTTGACGTATTTCTCGCTGCGCTGTCCTTTTGTAATGATAAGGTATTCATGCAAAAATTTTTCCATAGCCTCACGAAAGGTTGCGCCTGTTGGCCTCTTCACCTTTCTTGGACTAGATTCAGATGAGGATGTGGTGACAATTTCTTTATTCCCGAATTTCTTGAGCATCTCGGAAATGCGACTTACTTGTTTTGTTTGCTGAGAATGAAGGTATATGGCCATATACCATTGTTTAGCAAATTCCTTCGCAAAGGTCAGGCTTTCTTCCTTTGTTGAAGAACGGTGGTTGGATCCGTTCATATAGGTAGAACATTGCCAGAAACGGCTGTTATCACGTTTGTAGATATGGATTTTCCCGTCCATTATTGTGTGTGTTATGCCATGCATCACTACTTACCTCCTTGCACGCGCAAAACTGTGTAAGATATGTGTAAGTATAATATGAAAAAGTTAACAATGTTAACTAATTGATATTGTTGTATATTTTTGTTTATAAATAGGGGGTAATTGCATTTCGAGAGCGGCGCATTCAACCACTCTGCCACCTGCCCGCAGATCAGAGCGTTTATAAAGGGGATATTTGTTCATTTCAAGAGAAAAGCGCTCATTCCTTATTTAGGCGTCTTTTTTGCCTTTTTCTTGGGTTTTGGGACGTTAATAGTTGACGTGTTCAGTGTATTGTTCAGAGAGAGGACTTTCTCTCCCCGTTTTTCCACAAAGAAATTGCTCCAAGATTTTTTTCAACTATAATCTGTTCTTCTCCTCTTTGGGGATAGGTGCTAAGACGCGCATAATAACTAAAAATATGGGGTGATCATGAATAACAAGCAGCCGGAAGAGATCCATCCCGCGTGGCACAGTATATCAAAAGAAGATGTCATCCAAAAATTCGGAGCTTCAGCTTCTGGTCTATCCAATGTTGAGGCGCTTACTCGACTAGATAGATACGGCGCAAACCGTCTTCCGGAAGCAGCCAAGCGCAGCGCATTCTTGCGCTTCCTCTTGCAATTTCACAATATCCTTATTTATGTTTTACTCGGATGTGCGGTGGTGACGGCAGCGCTCGATCATTGGATTGATAGCGGCGTGATTATGGCGGTAGTGATTGTCAACGCTATCATCGGCTTTATTCAGGAAGGCAAGGCGGAAAGAGCGATGGATGCCATCCGCCATATGCTGTCTCTTCATGCCAATGTCATTCGTGATGGCAAACGCATAAACATTGAAGGTGAGAAGTTAGTCCCGGGAGATATCGTTTTACTGGAAGCAGGAGATAAGGTTCCCGCAGATCTTCGTCTTCTTGATGCGCATAGCCTGTTAGTGCAGGAAGCAATTCTCACGGGAGAATCTGTGCCCGTGGAAAAACATGCTGAACCAGTAGATGAACACGCCCCTCTTGGTGATCGCGCGTGCATGGCATTTTCTGGTACATTGGTGGCCAGAGGTCAGGGCAAAGGTGTCGTGGTTTCAACGGGGGGCCAGACCGAGATTGGTCACATCAGCGGTTTACTTTCCAAAGTCGAAACTCTCACCACGCCCCTCGTGACGCAAATGGGGGTGTTTGCCAAGTGGTTGACGATTTTGATTGTGCTGATTGCAGCATTGCTTTTGACCTATGGATACTTTGTTGGACATCGTGATTTTACCGAAATTTTTATGGCGGTGGTTGGGTTGTCAGTTGCTGCCATCCCAGAAGGATTGCCTGCCGTATTGACAATTACACTCGCCATCGGTGTGCAGTCCATGGCTCAACGTAACGCCATCGTACGCAGACTTCCCGCCATTGAGACTTTGGGGGCTGTCTCGGTGATTTGCACTGATAAAACGGGAACTCTAACTCACAATGAGATGATGGTGGCATCGGTGCTTACACACCAGCATATGTTTACATTAGGGGGGGATGGTTACGTGCCTAAAGGTGCGTTGATGCTGGAAGATGCCAGAGTTTCTCCTTCAGAGCATAGTGTCTTGGAAGAGCTTGCGCGGGCAGCAACGCTTTGCAACGATGCCGAGTTGCGCCATCAGGACGGTGTGTGGGCAGTGGAAGGTGATCCGATGGAAGGGGCCCTTTTGGCCTTCGCAGCCAAAATGGATATAGATATTCGCAACGAACGATCGATATGGGCCCGCACCGATGCGATCCCTTTTGATGCCAAACACCGTTTTATGGCGACACTAAATCATGATCACGAGAGGCATGCCTTTGCGTATATCAAAGGAGCCCCTGAGCGGATTATTTCCATGTGTCTTAACCAGCGCAGTGCGAATGGAAATACAGAACCTCTTAATACAGGATACTGGAATGAGAAGGCAGAAGAAATTGCCGCATTTGGTCAGCGCGTTTTGGCTTTTGCTGTCAAGTCAGTGAAATCTGAGCATTCCGTGCTGGAGCATTCCGATGTAGAATATACTCTAACGTTGATCGGCATGGTGGGGATGATTGACCCTCCACGTAGCGAGGCGATTGTGGCAGTCGCCGAGTGTCATAGTGCAGGTATTCGAGTAAAGATGATTACTGGTGATCACGCTAAAACTGCCATTGCCATTGGCAAGCAAATAGGGCTGCAAAATTCCGATAAAGTAATGACCGGTGCCGATCTTGATGTCATGAATGATGCTTCGTTGCGTCAAGCGGTTCTGGATTGTGATATTTTTGCCCGAACCAGTCCAGAACATAAGTTGCGCCTTGTCATGGCATTACAATCCCATGGTATGACGGTTGCGATGACTGGAGACGGGGTCAATGATGCCCCAGCCCTTAAGCGGGCTGATGCAGGAATCGCTATGGGCAGAAAAGGTTCGGAAGCCGCCAAGGAAGCCGCAGAACTGGTACTGGCTGATGATAATTTTGCCTCTATTGTTGCCGCTGTGCGAGAAGGCCGGACTGTCTATGATAACATCAAGAAAGTTATCAGTTGGACAATCCCTACGAGCACAGGCGAAGCGATGACCATCATTGTGGCGCTACTCTTTGGCATGACTTTGCCAGTTACACCCATTCAGATTCTTTGGGTTAACCTGATAACTGCTGTGACGCTTGGTTTGGCATTGGCTTTTGAGCCAACCGAGGAGAACACGATGTGCCGTCCACCGCGCCCGCGTGATGAGCCGTTGCTCAATGGGGAGCTGGTGTGGCATATTGCGCTGGTTTCCACGTTGTTTCTTTGTGGTGTCTACGGCATTTATTCTTACGCCTTAGATCGCGGATATTCATTGGAACTTGCACGCACCATTGCGCTTAATACACTGGTGGTGATGGAAATTTTCCAGTTGTTCTTTATCCGCAATATTTACAGTACATCACTGACATGGAAATCCGTGCGTGGTACAAAAATGGTATGGTTGACTGTCAGTGTGGTTACTGTGGCGCAATTTGCCATCACCTATTTACCACCGCTGCAGGCCGTGTTTTCCACTGAATCCATTCCGTTCTGGGATGGTGTGCTTATTATTGCGATTGGCATGGCACTGTTCGCCATAATTGAAACGGAAAAGCAAATACGCCTCCGTCTTCAGGCAATCAATCGATCGTCAAGGGATTCCCTTGCATGATTTTGGAATGAAGTAACCGTCACAATCCAAATAACGGATGAGCCCGTAAGGTGCTAGAAGATAGGCCTTCTGGATAGATATGTATAAACAAGGGGGATCAGTGCAGTTGCTTGAGCTTCTTAAAATTGGTTATTTTTTATAATTATTTCAATTAGATAATAATATGCTCCAATCTAAACTTAGGACGGGCCAATCATTGACATAATATTTTTCTTGTGGGCAGGCTCACATTCTTGTATTTTCTATAATCAAAATAAAGGGTGGGCTCATGGGCGGAATACTTATAGAAGAAGATTTATTCGTCAAATACAGTATCGTTGATAATAAACTTCCCGAAGGTCAGAAAATTCATGAATTTTTACTTGCCAGAGCAGAAGCCTTGGCAGGCAGGTATATTGATTTTAAAAAGACACCAGTCACATTTGTTCTCTCTGACACTGATGCGCCAAACGCATTTTTTGCACATGTCTTTCATCCCAAGAATAAACCAAGAAGACACAGTGATGAAACAATCCGGTACATAAAAAATCCACTACCTACACCCGTAATCTGTATTACACGGGGCTTGGTAGAAATGGTTGATAATCTTGACCAACTTGATTTCATTCTGGGCCATGAGTTGACGCACATGCTAATGCGAGATTTTGGTATCAGACATAATTCAAAGGGAGAGGAAGAAATTGCGGACTTACATGCTGTTGACCTCATTTATGATGCAGGAGGAGACCCCAAACAAGCTCTCATAATGTCAGGGAAAATTGCTTCCCATGCGAAAGCAAAAAGGGACGAAGAGGAGAGATATGAACGAAAATCCAGTAGAAATGGAAAAGAGGAAGGCGTTGACTGGTCATCAATTCTTGATGTTCATATGAGTGATAGCAATAGAAAATCCGGAATCGAAGCGTCACTTACCAGGTTATCGCACCTCATTGACGAGAGAACACCAACGGAAATTGATAAAATAGCTTTTGAGGCACGTTACGACGATCCAATTGATAAGTTCCTTGCAGCTCATAATTACAAAAGAAGGAAGCCTCTCGGGCAGCTCAAATTACTTGTGGATTGCATTGAGCATATATCAGTCTATATCCCGCCTGAGGATTATTTTCGAAACCGAATGGATTCATTGGATGAAGAAGATCCTGATGGTACTGACTATTTTAGAGGCCCTTTGATAGAAAAAAAATATCAGCAGAAAATTGCAAATCTTGCCGAAGCCGTTATCAATGAGGCAAGGAAAGGAAGAGAAAGGAAAGGAAATCAAAGCAATACAGCCGAAATCAATGCAATAGATTTAAATGTCTATCTACAAAACAGAGCCTATCAGCATATTGAGCGCCACGGTTATCCCATGCCAAGGGATATCAACTATTTAGAGGCGAGCGGAATATTATACAGCTATTTTTTTGCTCTATTGAGTGAACATACTATCCGCTGGAATAAAAGAAGAGACGAAGAGGAAGTTCCGGCTTGTCGCCCCCAAATTGAACTTGATATTGACAAGGCAAGAAAGGAAATAGAATCAGCGACAAACGCTGATCAATTTATATCTTCTACCGAAGAGTTTAAGAGGCTGAGCAGAATCCAGCGCGATATAAGGACACTGGGATATAATACCCATACCGCAAAACTCGATAATTTATCAGGGATTAGTACACATAGATCTCGTACTGCCCCACGCGAAGCGCGTGCTTACGGTGAACCAACTGTAGGAAAAGCCATTCTGTGGAATAATCTGGTTGAAGTTGCAAAGATAGATGCTGGAGCTAAAGATCATGTTGTTAAGTTTCTGGCTGGGGAACGAATTGAAGATTTTAGAATTACACATAATTTACCTTATATCCGTATTGGGAATTACAGCTGTTATGGCGTTGATGAATTGCTGCATGTTTTCACAGAGGAAGTCCCCGGATATGAGGTTGATTTCGCAATAAACCGTGACGTGGTGTTAGCCGCTTATGATTACATCAGAAATTATTTTGATAATGAAGAAGCTCTCATTGAAAGAATCTGTTCAGAAGCCGTTAATATTGATGATCAAGACTTCAGAAAGCATGAAACACTGAAAAATGCTTTTGATACAATCGTACAAAAGAAAGTTTATGACTTTGTTTCCATGTTTAATGCTCTTCCAGAGGAAGAAAGAGGAGATAAATATTTCGGCAAGCAGAGAGACTCTCTTTCGCTAATACCAAATAGTTTTCGTGTAGAAAACCCTCTCCCTGGGCGCTCTGAAGAGGGGCGTCCCACAGTAAGTCGTGAACTTTTCGAGTTTGATAATCCTATATTTCAGGACTATTTTGGGGAAGACTTCAAGGACAGATTGGTCGCAAGAAAAAATACACAACAACAAATAATGTTTGAGGCCTCTTTTGCTATTCTTAAAAGAGCGGTCGATATATGGCTCGATGTTAGCCCTGAACACGCGGCATTAAAGGAGAAAAGTAGCGCGCTGCAAAAAGAAATGTGGAAGGCGCCAAGAGAAGAAAGGGAAGAGAAGGAAAAAAAACTAAAGCCTATTGAAAGAAAGCTTAACTTTTATTCGTCAAAAAAAGATCTGGCGGAGCAGTTAATTTTCAATTTTCTTTTCAGCATTTTTGAAAAAGATAAATATTGGTATCATTTACAACGATTGACGCCTGAACAAGAACGTATTTTTGCTGATTTTGCTGTCAAAGACGAGAAAGGGGCTATCCTCCGGATATTTAATTCCAGTCAATATGAATATTACTGCGATTATCTTGGTATTCTTGAAGAACAAACGGCGCAGGTCGTCTCTGGAAATTATGAGTTAACAGACGCCATGAAAGTTGTTGCCAATAACTATGGTTATTGTTCTGTGAATACACAAGAATCTTTAAGAGCCTTTGTTCAAGAAAACAAGAATAAGGGAGGCAATAGAGATTATAATAAATATGCTTGGTATCTGCATGTTTTTGACACCATGAAATATCTGGAGAACAGCTCCAGTATAGATATACGGAGCCTATTGGTAAGTTTAACAAGAATAGTTGAGGTTGACAGAAGCTCTAACGGTCAAGATTCTGGAGAAATTGTTCGCGCGCGATATGCTAACTATAAGAGGCTTATAACAGAAAGTACTTTGCTTCCACTGGTATCAAAAGCGGTTGGCTGTGAATGGAATTATGAAGGTCTGTCATTTGAAAATGCTACAGAGACAATGGATTTAATGTTTTCTGTCCGCAATAAAATGGCAGGGATACTCGTACATATATATACTAGCGGATATTCTTCCAGTGAAGAAAAGATATCGGTAGAGCCGGAACACCAGAAATTTCTGGATCTTTTGGACAAAAATATAAAAAACCTCTTTAGAGAAGCGGAGTCATTGGCTTTAGGGGAAGATAAAGCCCTAGAGAAGATGGTAAAATTATATTCACTATACCATTATAAAGCTAAATCGTATTCATCTGATCCATCCAGATATTACTATATGAGAACGATGATTAAAGAAGGGGATAATTTAAAGAAACTTTCATCTATGTCGATGGATTCTTCTTTCTGGCCGCAAGATGCTCTAGATCATGTAAAAGCCTTTGTACTGGCGAAGAATGTTTTCCTTGATGATAAGCAATTTGAAGATAAGATCCTAAACGACATCCTCAATAAAGTCGAAATAATTCCATCCGGTCGCAAGAAAAGCGAGTGTCTCTATATCCTGCTTGATAAAAAGATAAGAGCCGCATATCCAGAAACGCGGGATAGACTCTTTGATATCTACGCGCAGGATGTGTCTGCTAGACTTGGCAAGGATGATAGCTCACGAAAATATCAACGGCGTTTGTCTGTTTATCTAAATGCTCTGGATGATAGTACTGAAAAAGAATGGGATATTGGCAAAAAGCATGGACAGCAAGGGGCGATGCTTTCCAATTTAATTTCTGCGGCCGATAAATATCTTTTATTGCGCAGGGTATCTGATCTGATCGTATCTCAGGAACAAACATCTCAAATGTTAAAGCAGGCGTGTCAGCAGGTTTCTCTGAATTCGGATGATATGCTCTACAGCTATCTCTATGGCATCGGTGTTGATTATTTGACCGAGAGGATGGATAAAGATCCTGAGATGGCAAATAGATTTGTCAGGTTCCTAAACTCAAAGGGTGAAAAGGCAGATTGCGAGGTAATAAGTAGCTATACTGAAGCTACTTTGCGACAAGATTGTTGCGAGGTAATAAGTAGCTATACTGAAGCTACTTTGCGACAAGATTATAAGGACAATCAAGACCAATTATCTGAAATTCTGAAGCAAACCGACGCTAGCAAGTGTAAAATATTGTATGAGAATTTCTGGTCAGCTCCTTTGGAGGCAAGGGCTGTTGTCATTGCCAGAGTGCTAAAAAGTGCAGTTAATAAGGAAGTGGATCAAAACGAGGAGGCACATTCTTGGGAACAAGTGTTCGATGTTGTCATGGACAATATTATTCGTCCTGATGATGATTCAGTCGAGGCAAAATATGCTCGTGATATTATGCATTCCTATATCAAGTCGCGGAGCGATTATGAACGTGTACTGATTCTCTCCGCCATGATGGTTGCCAACAGAAACATTGGTGAGAATATAGGGAATGTTGGCAAGGCTTTGAAGCTGTTTCTTGAAAATATGGGGCCGGCAGAAATTAAATTGGGGCAGGCGATTGCATCACATCCTGATACCCCTGAATCTATTCGGAAAGAACTACAACATCTTAAGGGTACAGCAAACATGCCTGCGCGTTGGACTGTTTACGACTGGATCAGAGCAGAGAATATCCCTGAAGAATTCTGGAAGAATGAATATGTCGGAGAGATCATGGGATCCGCTTCTTACTATATAACGATCGCTCTTGGCGAAGATGAAGTTCTAAGAATGTTGCAACCCGAAGCGCGAGAAAAGGCAACAAAAGGCTTCAGGGTTATTCGCTCCACGGTTGATGACCTGAGAGAAAATGAAGACTCATCAAAATTAAGTTACCAAGAACTGACACATGCAGTCCAAGAGATGGTTATCCAGGCTGCCAGAATGTCGGAAATAGAAACAGATCACGATCTGGGGCAGCAACAATATGAATATGCTAAAGATATTTATGATAATGTAACCCTGATCAGCGGTTCCGAAACATTCTCTCTTAAAGTTATGGATTGGAGAGCAAAAGGTGAAAATTGGATTATCATGGATAGGGCCAATGGACCCACATTCAATGCTTTACCTGAAGATACTCTAGAACAAATCGAGTATAAAAAACAATTCGCAAAAGCATATATTCTGTTCGAGATGACCAATATATTGTCAGGAAGAAAGTTTGATCATGATAGGCATGGCGCACAATTATCTGTGGACACAAAAGCAAATAGGGCTGGCATCTACGATACGGGTGCCATGGCGCTGCAGGACCCATCCCCAGAAGAGCAGAAAATGCTTGGTGGCATCATATATGATGTTTTTAGGGCGGCGATGCGTGGTGAAGATGTTGCCTTATCTTTTGGCCGTGTCACAGGAGAGAAAATCGAAGAGCTTCATAATAGTGGTCAGAATACGCAGTACCTTGTCGAAGTGAAGAAGGGTGTTTTGGCCTTAGGAGATTTCTTCAGAATTTTGGATAGAGATGATGTTCGAGGCATTTTGCCAAATATAAATATAGCAGCAGATTTATCAAAAGACGTACGGGATGAAATTACGGAAGGTATGTCTCTTTTCGAGAAGGCTCAATGGCAGGCCTTTATAGCTATGCAGTCAGCGAGTGGAGGGGCCGATGTTGTGATTCAAAGAAAAAATCAGGCTGCCCAAACTGTTATTGATGTTGAAACCATCGTGGTGGCTCCCCAAGAGGCTCGGAAAGCAAGTTGGTTGAGGGATATATTCGGGGCTGGGCCTGATGGGAAAACGAGAGTAGGCGCAAATGGCTCTGGCTATGCTCACAAGACATACGGATGTCAGGAACGATACGTGAACCTGACCTAAAATTGTCTTGAAAAAGATGTGTAATGTTCAAGAGTCGTCATGTAAGGAAATGGCGGGTGAGGTGAGATTCGAACTCACGATGGGCTCGCACCCACGCCAGTTTTCAAGACTGGTGCATTCAACCGCTCTGCCACTCACCCGCTGTTTGAGTATTCAGGTTGAATATTGGGTCTTTTACATTTTTAGTGGACGTTCGTCCAGAGTTTTTAGAGGCCTATTTGTTTTTCTTCTCTTGTTTGGCCAATTTTTTCTCTTTTGCTGTCTTAAGCGGTTTTTTCTTTGCGTCTTTTTTGGTGTCTTGGGATTTAGCCATGGTGTTTCTCCAAATGATGTTATTACAATATCAGTATAGCTTATTTCTATAGAAACCAATACGGCTATTTTAAGGGCTATTTTGTTTATTTTCTGCATTTTCATATGTTCGGCTTTGCGTTCTGCCCAGCCGAATTGTATAAATCTAATATGAGTATTTCTGTTTTTGTAGAGTCCTTAAACAAAAGTTTTAAGGTGAGAAAGAAAGAGGGTTTTTTCAAATCCTTGTTTCGCCCTGAATATCAGATTGTTCAGGCATTGGATGGTATATCCTTTTGTCTGAATGAGGGAGAAAGGGTTGCTTTTGTTGGGCCAAATGGAGCCGGAAAATCTACTACTATCAAGATATTATCTGGAATTCTTCATCCAGAATCTGGCCATGTCGAGATTGGCGGCTTTGTCCCGTGGAGCGAGCGCAGGCAGATGGCCTATCAAATCGGGACGGTTTTCGGGCAAAGATCCCAGTTGTGGTACCATTTACCGGCAAAAGATACGTTCGAGCTGCTTTCCTATGCTTATGANNGCATTGTTGAAAAGCCGGTACGCCAGTTGTCCTTGGGGGAGCGTATGCGGTGTGAAATTATCGCCAGCTTGCTCCATCGGCCCAAAATCTTGTTTTTGGACGAACCAACGGTTGGTCTGGATGTTGTTTCCAAGGGGATTATACGCGATCTGGTCAAACAGGCATCAGATGAAGATGGGACAACCGTTTTACTGACTTCTCATGATACAGGGGATATGGAACGGGTTTGTGACCGTGTGATTGTGATCGACCATGGAAGAATAGTTACGGATAAGCCTGTTCGGGATTTAAGGTCGGGATTTATTAAAGAGAAAATAGTAACCCTAGCCATGAAGGAATCTTCAATCGAGTTGTCTATGGGTGGGGTCAACATCGTCGAAAAGTCTCCGCATCATTTGCAGTTACTAGTGGATACCAGCCAAACATCTGTCGAATTTTTATTACAACATGCGATGCAAAAAAGCTCTTTGATTGATATTACTGTTGAAGATCCTCCGATGGAAGAGATCATCAAGGCCATATACGCCAACGGGGCCGTATAGATGATTAAATATTTCCATTTTGCCCGGATTGCATTTGGGGATCATTTGAAAAACAGATTGCGCATGTTTTCGCGTTATCTAATTTTTTTACTTCTGTGTTGGGTAATGATTGCCATGTGGCAGCTAATCTATCATTCAGGATATGGCCCTGCATCTATATCGGTTGTTGATATGGGGTGGTATATGGCCTTTGCACAAATGATGTTTTTCCTTTCGCCACGACTATTTGTTGTCATTGATGATGATGTGAGATCGGGAAATATCGGATATTTTCTCAATCGGCCTATGCCGTACTTATGGATGAGATTTGCCGAAGGGGTGGGGCTTTGTGCGCCAATCTCTGGGTTTATTATATTATATCTCTGCCATTTTTTTACTGGATGGTAGGAGGGTGGCCCTCAGGTGGTTTTATCTGCATTGCTGCCGTGATGGCAACCTTGGTTCTGTCATCAGTCTTACATTTGATGTTTCAGGTTTGTGCAGGATTGAGTACCTTCTGGACTAATGATGCGATCTTTATTTATCATTCCTATCAAAAATTCTGTTTGTTGCTGGGGGGTATTTATGTGCCACTGTTTTTGTATCCCGATTTGATGCAGGCCGATTTATTGAAGTTTCTCCCTTTCGCGTCCTTGATCGGCAATCCCGTCGGTTTGATTTTCAACGTTAACTGGGGATTGCTTGGAGAGGTTATTCTTTTGCAACTCTTCTGGATAGGTGCGGTCGGCATTGGTTTGCACTTTTTGTATAATATTTGTTTGAGAAGGGTTGAGGTCAATGGTGGGTAATCTTGCTTTTCTTCTTTCTCTGATCCGGATGACATTCAGGTCGGCCACTATGCAGCGCGGTGCAATGTTGATCCGTGCCATATTCAGCATCACGACCCATTTGATTTATATCCCGATTTGGCTGGTTATTTTTTCAGTGGCTCCCGATATTCAGGGGTGGAGAATTGAACACGCTTTATTTGCGTATGGTCTTTCTATCTGTTGTTGGGGAATTGTCTCATTATTTGCGTTCGGGTTGCGGACTATTCCCGAACAAATAGATCATGGCGAGTTGGATGCATATTTGACATTACCCAAACCAGTTTTGTTATCGGCGGCGATCAGCTCATCACGAAATACGGGGTTGGGGGAAGTGCTATTCGGACTTGGTTTGTTGATATTCTGCGGACTACATTTTGGGGTTTCTCTGGTTCTTCTTCCTTTATTTCTAATAATGGGGAGTGTGGTTTTTGCCAGTGGCATTTTATTTTTTGCAACAATCGGGTTCTGGTTAAAACAGTTTTATGCATCAGCCGAAGAGATTTATTTTAATTTTAATTTGATGGCATCACGACCTGCTCCGATTTTTAGTGGAGTGATTAAAATATTGGCTCTAACCCTTATACCGGTTAGTTTGATGACGCATATTCCTGTTCAATTTGTTTTTGAACATCACTGGAAGGTTCTTATCTTTGCAGTATTAGGTGTCGTTGGATATGCTGTCTTGGCCGTTTCTTTTTTTCATTTGGGACTGAAACACTATGAGTCAGGAAACAGGTTCGGAGTGAGAGGATAAATGTTTTTCCCCCTATCAAAAATCTTATGGATGATCTTTCAGCCGCTGACACTTGTTTTGTTAATGGTGACGGCGGGTGTTGTTTTTATGAAGTTTCGGATCGGACGGTTTTTGCTTGGGTTGAGTTGTTTTCTTTTTATTATCTTTGGTTTTTTGCCGCTTGGGCATAATGTCTTATGTTATCTGGAAAATACTTATCCGGCAAACCCGATGCTTCCGGAGGATGTGGACGGAATTATTGTTCTGGGCGGAGCAATTGATACGGTTTTGACTTTTTCCCATGCTCAGGTTCAACTGAATGAGAATGCCGAGCGCATAACCGAAATGGTGAGGTTATCCCGATTTTATCCCAAGGCTAAAATTGTGTTTACTGGTGGTGATGGGGCATTGGGTCATTCTTCAAGTGCAGAATCAACTATTATGAATACTTTATTGAAAAATATAGGTTTTAATACGGGTCGTATCATTTATGAAGATCAATCCCGTAACACATATGAGAATTATTTGTATTCGGTGCGGCTTGTTCATCCACAGGCTGGGGAAAAGTGGGTGTTGGTAACTTCTGCGTTTCACCTACCTCGTGCGAGTGCCATATTTATGTCCAATGGATGGAGCATAATCCCATATCCTGCAGGATTTATCACTGACGGAAAATATAGAATTATGCCAAATCTTGATGTTCTTGGGAATTATTACAAGTTACAGGTTGCCGCCAAAGAAATCGTAGGTATCATCGCATATACGCTAACGGAAAGAATCAGAACTAATGTCAATGATGTCTAGGATATCAATGCTGCCGGGTTGTCTGCTGCTTGTTTTCTTGTGGGCCAGCGGGCCTGTTGAAGCTAGTAGTTTTGAGTTGTGGTTGGAAGGTTTCAAAAGACAAGCTGTGGTGCAAGGGATTTCTCCATCAACCTTGCACTCAGCTTTTCAAAATGTGTCTCCTCACCCTCGCGTGATTGAGTTGGATGGTAAGCAACCGGAGCGAAAAAAAATCGGATTTGGAAATTATCTGCATAATGTGATGTCCCAGACCCGCATTGATCAGGGGCGTATCAATTTTCAGGAAAACAGAAGTCTCTTGAATAAGACGGAGTCTTTGTACGGGGTTCCCGCCGAAGTGATTGTTTCACTTTGGGGGATCGAGACCAGCTATGGTCGCAATACCGGTGGTTTTGATATGATTCAGTCTTTGGCGACATTGGCATGGGAAGGTCGCAGACGTGATTTTTTTGAAAAAGAGTTAATTGCTGCTTTGGGCATTTTGCAAGGAGGTCATGTTTCCCGTCAGAATTTCAAAGGATCTTGGGCTGGTGCTATGGGGCAAAACCAGTTTATGCCGACCAGTTGGAAACGGTATGCTGTTGATGCCAATGGCGATGGCCATAAGGATATTTGGACGACAAAGGCAGATGTTTTTGCATCATCGGCAAACTATCTGAAAGAAAATGGGTGGAATTCCAACTTTCCATGGGGATGGGCAGTAAGAGTTCCAAAGAACGTACCGTTTTCCCTTGTTACAAACAAAACGAAGAAGCCTTTGGCTGAATGGATCAGGCTTGGTGTTCATTTTCAAAGTGGACATATCCCCAGCAATCAGACCAGAACTTTGGCGCGTCTGGTTGTTCCTGATGGTGGAGAAGGACGTGCTTATCTTGTAACGAGTAATTACGATACTATTCTATCGTGGAATAGATCGGATTACTTTGCCTTGACAGTCGGGTTATTATCCGATTTTGTCGCCAAAAAATCTGCGGAAGACGCCCCGCAATTCAACAACTAAAATTAAAGAAAATGATGAAACAAAATTTGAAAACTATTTTATTTCTTTTGGCAGTGCCTTTTCTGCTGTCAGCTTGTACTGAGATCGAGCTGGGGTCACATTTATATAAGACATGGGGCAGTGACACTCCTCAACCAGTTGAGGCAGCCGCTTCGAGATCCAGTGGGACATTCAAAGTAGGTAAACCATACACCATAGCAGGGCGTACCTATTATCCCAAAGAGACCTATAATTATACGGAGAGCGGCATTGCGTCATGGTATGGCCCTGGTTTTCATGGAAAGAAAACTGCGAGTGGGGAAACTTATTCCCAATATGAAATGACTGCGGCACACAGAACTTTGCAAATGCCGTCCTTGGTCCGTGTTACGAATCTATCCAACGGAAAATCAGTTGTGGTTCGTGTCAATGACCGTGGCCCCTTTGCGAAAGGACGCATTATTGATGTGTCCGAAAGGGCAGCAGGTCTTTTGAACATGAAGGGGGCAGGGACAGCCAAGGTGCGTTTGGAGCTTTTGGCAGATGAAAGTCGCGCTCTGGCTCAGGTGGCCAGAAGTGGGAAATCTACTCAGGGGGTAGAAGTCGCATATAATGCGACCGGACATTTACCAAATGGATATAGTCAGGTTTTGCATGGGCCAGCTATATCGGATATTCCTATGACCGAGACAGATATTGCACAGACAGCACAAGCAGAATCTGTTGCCGGACATGTTAAGGATGGGCATTTCTACCCTAACCCTGTTGTTAAACAACAACCTGTCGTTGCCAGCAATATCTATATTCAGGCGGGCGCGTTTGGAGTCGAGAGTAATGCTCAGAGTTTGGCGGTTAGAATGGCCTCTATTGCGCCAAGCAAGGTCGAGCCTGTAACATTTAATGGTCGTACTTTATATAAAGTACGGCTAGGCCCCCTTGACAGCGTCCGCTCAGCAGATAGTGTTCTTTCCAAGGTTTTGGCCAGCGGCCAGTCCGATGCCATCATAGTCGTTCAATAATTGTTCCAACTTCTAATACCAAAAGGCTTTTGCCATGAAATTTCTGCTACCCCTTATTCTTTTATCTTTGATGCCTTTTTCTGTTTTTGCTCAGGACGTACCTAAGCCTGAAATATCGGCAAAGCAAGCTTATGTCATGGATTTCCAGACTGGGGCAACTTTGTACGACAAAAATGGCGAAGAGCGCACGCCCACATCATCCATGTCAAAGGTTCTGACTGCCATTGTGGCAGATGACGCCCTGCGGGATGGAACGGTTACCAAAGAGCAAATGGTGACAGTTAGTGAAAAAGCATGGAAGACCGAAGGGTCACGCATGTTTCTGGATATTAATTCACAAGTCAGTATTGATGATTTGATGCATGGAATTATTATTCAGTCAGGTAATGATGCTTGTGTGGCTTTAGCAGAGGGTATTGCTGGTTCTACTGCTAATTTTGTCATTATGATGAATAAAAAGGCTGCAGAGATTGGAATGAAGAATTCCCATTTTATGAACGTAGATGGCTTGCCTGATCCTGAACATTATTCAACTGCGCAGGATTTGGCTTTGATGGCCTCCTACCTGATTAAAACCTATCCGGAAGAATATAAATTATATTCCCAAAAAGAATTCACCTATAACAATATTAAGCAAGGGAACCGTAATCCTCTTTTATACAGAAACATTGGTGCTGATGGGGTTAAAACCGGACATACCGAAGTTGGTGGATATGGCATGATCGGTTCTGCGGTGGCAGGAGATCGTCGCGTTATTGTTGTGATTAATGGAACAAGCTCTATGCAAGTGCGTGCAGATGAATCTGCTAAATTGACAGAATGGGCATTGACCTCTTTCAAAAATATTAATCTGATTGATAAGGGGGCAATGATGGCTGAGGCCTCTGTCGTGCTGAGCGATACACGGAAAATGAAATTACTGTCTTCGGAAAGCTATCTTGCGACAGTACCTTCTTTCAGCAAGGATGCGGGCAAGGTGATTGTAACCTATAAATCGCCGTTGGTTGCCCCGATTAAGCAGGGGGATGTATTGGGCACTGCCAGCTTTGCTCTGCCTGATGGAAGTATGAAGGAAGTTCCTTTGATTGCTGCGAATGATGCCGAGCAATCCTCTTTCTTCAAGAGACTATTTGAAAAATTGATGATTTTGGCGGTGGGAGTTCCCGAATAAGGTCATGCATGGATTATTCATTACCCTAGAAGGCGGTGAAGGGGCCGGTAAAACCACCCAATGCCGTAAGATCAAAGAGTTTTTTGAATCCACTGGGTATGAAGTTGTTTTGACGCGCGAGCCGGGAGGAACACCGGAAGCTGAAAAAATTAGGAATCTTTTGGTACAGCGTGATGGTGGAAACTGGACTCCAACTGCGGAATGTTTGTTGTTCTTTGCTGCTCGCCAGATGCATGTCGAAACATTGATCAAACCAGCTATTGCCGCAGGAAAAGTGGTTATTTCTGATCGTTTCACAGACTCAACTATTGCCTATCAAGGGTATGGGCACGGGTTTGATCTGGATACAATCCGGCAGGTAGAACAAATCGCGTTAGCTGGCTTCAAGCCTGATTTAACTTTTCTGCTGGATTTGCCAGTTGAAGACGGATTGCGCCGTTCTTTGAAACAAAAAGATATAGCGGTCGGAGATGAAAGTACTGAAGACCGTTTTGAAAAACTGGATAAATCTTTTCACGAAAAATTGCGTCAAGGGTTTCTAACCATTGCTAGAGAGTCCCCCGTGCGCGTCAAAGTTATTGATGCGTCGATTGATCCAGATAATGTTTTTGCCCAAATTAAAATTCACCTTCAAGAGAAGATGGAGAAAGTGGGTCGGAATGTTATTTGACGATATTGATCAGGATGATGGACTGTTCGACGAATTCGAGGCAGGATTGGTTGATGAGGAACCTACTGTTCCCGGGATGCCAGATATTCCTTCCCCACGCGGGACTGAAAATTTAATCGGACATGAGTTTGTTGAAAAGAAATTATTGCAGATGCTTGATATGGGGAGATTTCCCCATGGCTTGATTTTCTCTGGGCCATCCGGAATCGGCAAGAGTGTGATGGCATATCGTCTGACACGGTTCTTATTTTCCGAGAAAGATCGTGCTCCGGATATGTTTGGGGAGCCTGAGCCTGCGACCTCTTTGTATGTCGGGCAGGGTCACTCAATTTTTGGAAAAGTTTTTGGTGGTGGGCATCCCGATTTATTGACGCTTGGCCGGCCTATTGATGAGGGAACTGGTCGCATTAAGGCCAGTGTGCCAGTTGAAGAAATACGCAAGATCGCTCCGTTCATGCGTCGAACAGCTTCTGTTGAAGGGGGCTGGCGAATTGTGATTGTAGATGATGCTGATACGATGACAAGATCCTCACAAAACTCATTGCTTAAGATTTTGGAAGAACCCCCTGAGAAGGCACTACTGATTTTGATTACGCACAGGGCAGGAGCTTTGCTGCCGACTGTCTATTCAAGATGTGTTCATTTGCCGTTTCAGCCTTTGCAAGATGATGATATCGCCAAAGTTCTTGAGGGCAGGGTTAATGCCGCAGACATTCCTTTGGTTGTTGCCATGGCGGATGGGTCTTTGGGACGTGCTTTGGAGTATGGGCGGGCGGAGCATCTGGAGATGATGCGGGATGCTTTGGCCTATTTTGAAGACTGGACGAGTTTCAGATGGACGGATATTCAATCCTTTTCCGAAGTATTTGGAAATAAGGGAAATGATGATGCCCAAAGGGTATTCAGAGAGACTTTGCTTTGGGTGGCTTCCTCCCTTATCAGGGGAGAGGCCTTTGAAATTCCTTGGCTTGAGGTTATGAATGCCCGTTTGGATGTCGAGACAAAATTGGCGATCTATGACCAATTATCGGCCCATTTCGACCGCTGCGTTTACGGCAATCTCGATAAGCGCTTTATGATTCTGGGCGCGTTTATGGCTTTCGAAGTCTAATTTAACCTCTTCCCCCTGATTTCTGCGGGATCCGGTGTCTTTTTGAACTTTATGTTCTTTGATTTTGTGTTACAAGTTTATGTAAGACTATTCCTAGATAAATGAGAAAATTATGCCTAAATCAAAAGATAAATATTACGTCACAACGCCTATATACTATGTTAATGATAAACCCCATTTGGGGCATACATATACAACGATTGCCTGTGATGTATTAGCACGTTTCAAGCGGTTGGACGGGTACGATGTCAAGTTTTTGACCGGCACAGATGAGCATGGTTTGAAAGTCAAACAATCGGCTGAAAAAGCGGGTATTTCTCCGCAGGAATTTACCGATCAGGTATCTCAGAATTTTCGTGATCTTTGCGGTTTAATGAATTTCTCTAACGATGATTTTATTCGTACGACTGAAGAACGCCACATTAAGGCGTGCCAGCATCTTTGGAAGGTTTTGGAAGAGCGGGGGGAAATTTATCTTGATAAATATGCCGGATGGTACGCTGTTCGGGATGAGGCCTATTATCAGGAAGATGAATTGCGCGAAGGTCCAAATGGCAAAAAAATTGCCCCAAGCGGTGCAGAAGTCGAGTGGATGGAGGAGGAAAGTTATTTCTTCCGTTTATCTGCCTGGCAAGACAAGCTGTTGGAGTTTTATGAATCTCATCCTGATTTCTGTCTGCCGGAAACCCGCTTTAATGAAGTGAAAAGTTTCGTCAGGAGTGGTTTGAAAGACCTGTCCGTTTCGCGTACCACCTTTGATTGGGGGGTCCCTGTTCCCGGAAATGATAAACATGTCATGTATGTGTGGATTGATGCCTTGACCAATTATATTACCGCGGCGGGATATGGTGTTGATCCTGAAATGGGGGGGTATTGGCCTGCTGACCTTCATATGGTCGGAAAAGATATTTTGCGTTTCCACGCCGTTTATTGGCCCGCATTCTTGATGGCTGCCGGTATTCAACCTCCAAAACGTGTGTTCGCGCATGGTTGGTGGCTGATCGAGGGTGAAAAAATGTCCAAATCTATTGGCAATGTTATTGCTCCGGCTGACTTGATTGAGAGATATGGTGTTGATGCAACGCGTTATTTTGTATTGCGTGAGGTTCCATTCGGCAATGATGGGGATTTTGTTCATGCCAACGCAGTAAACCGGATCAACAATGATCTGGCGAATGGTCTTGGAAATTTGGCACAGCGAACCTTGTCATTCATATACAAAAATTGTGAGGGGAAAATCCCTGCGCCTGCGGAATTGACTGCAAATGATACGGCTTTACTTGCCAAAGTTTATGATGAGATGTTGCCCACTGTCCGGCGTGAATTGGATCAACAACGTTTTCACAAAGCCCTTGATGCCATTTGGGAAGTTGTGAATGCCGCCAATGTTTATATTGATATAGAGGCACCTTGGGCGCTTAAGAAAACCGATACTGTCCGCATGGGAACGGTTTTGTATGTTTTGTGTGAAGCTATTCGCTGCCTGTCGATCATCGTGCAGCCTGTGATGCCAAAATCAGGCAAGGCGCTTTTGGATTTGTTTGTTCTTCCCGAAGAAAAACGTTGTTTCCAATCGATTAGCCGAGATGCTGCACTTAAAGGTGGAGAAGAAATCCCTCAGCCACAAGGCGTTTTCCCGAGGCTGCAATTGGAAGAAAAGGCGGCATAGTCATGGAAAGTCTATGGCTGTATTATGCATTTGCAGCGACTGTTTTTTGGGGAATGAACTGTGCTTTTCTTGAAAAGCTGTTGGAAAAAGGGTTTCCTGTTTCTTTGTTGATGGCGCTTGAAAGTTGCATGGCGTTGCCATTGTTTTTGGGACTGTCCTACCTTAAGGGGACAGCAAAGCAAGGCATTGATATGATGAAGGATAGCACGGAAGTTATCTATCTAGTGCTTGCTGTCTCGGTTTCGTTTTTAACTGCAACATTCTTTATATTTCACTCCATTCAGGCCAAGAATGCAACCCTCGCAGGATTGATTGAAGTTTCCTACCCTATTTTTACGATCCTTTTTACATGGCTGTTTTTCAAACAGTTCCATTTGAATGTATATTCTGGTGTTGGGGGATTACTCATTTTGGGTGGCATTGCTGTGATTTATATCAAGGGGTAGGGCATGTGGATTGATAGTCATTGCCATTTGAACCATTCAAAATTCACACCAGAAGGTGGAGTAGGGGAAGCTCTTGCTGCAGCACATGCTGTTGGTGTTGGTGGCATGCTGTCGATTGATTGTTTGATCCGCGAGGAATTTGAAGGATTATTGAAGCTTGTTAAGCCTTTGGAAAATGTTTGGTGCACGGTTGGTACCCATCCGCATGATGCCGGACGAGACGATGAGAAAACGGTTTCTTTGGAAGAACTGATCTCTCTGGCAAGGTCCGATGACAAGGTTGTCGGGATTGGTGAATGTGGGCTTGATTATTATTACAATATGTCTTCTATCGAAGATCAGCAGTGGTGCTTTAGAAAGCATATCAAAGCTTGCCTTGAGACTGATATGCCAATGATCGTTCATGCGCGAGATGCAGATGATGACATTATTCGCATCATTCGTGAAGAGACTTCGGGCAAAGGAATGCGTGGCGTTATGCACTGCTTCTCGAGTTCGACCAAGATGGGGCATGAAGCCCTTGATCTCGGGTTTCATATTTCTTTTTCTGGTATTTTGACCTTCAAAAAATCGGAAGATCTTCGTAACTTTGCCAAGGATGTGCCTCTGGATCGATTATTGGTGGAAACAGATTCTCCGTACCTTGCCCCAGAACCTTTTAGAGGGAAGATGAACCACCCAGCCTTGGTTGTCTGTACAGGAGAGGTTTTGGCAGATCTGAAATCTGTTCCTGTCCATGAAATGGCAAAAATTACCTCGGAAAATTTTTTCTCATTATTTAACAAGGCAAAATTGACCGTCTAGTTTTCTTTGTTTTTAGCCAATTCCATTTGGCCTATTCCTTGCATGGTGCCTGTCTGTATTTTCTTGCAAGGAGTATTGTTATGACAACCATTAACCCGTATCCTTCGTATGGCACTAGTAGTGTCGGCGTTCCTACTACGAAGACCGCAGCTACAAGTCTACCAAAACCTTCCTCTCAAATAGATGATGCAATAACGCAGTTTCTGGAGTACCAGAAAATGACACCGGAAGAGAAACTGCGTGATGCCATCTTGAAGAAACTTGGTATGACCGAAGAGGACATTGCGGCGCTTTCACCGGAGGAACGTGCCAAAATCGAAGAAAAAATAAAAGACATGATGAAGGAAGAGATTGAAAATAAAATGGCCGAAAAAGGCATTTTGATTGACCTGAACAGTTAAGAATAGGGCTTGGTCATGTGAGTAGTTGATGATAAATACACTGTATGAACAATCCATTCTACAATAATATTATCACGATTTTGGGCTGTGGGGATAGCGCTGGAGTTCCCCGTATTGGCGGAGAGTGGGGGGCTTGTGATCCACTTGAACAGAAGAATTTGCGCTCACGTCCTTCATTGCTGGTTCAAAGTAGCACTTCTGCAATTGCCATTGATACAGGGCCAGACTTTCGTACCCAGTTAACCAAAGAAAAAATTCTTGATTTGGACGGGGTTCTTTTTACGCACGGACACTCCGATCATGTAAACGGTATTGACGAATTGCGTTCATATCATCGACGCAATAAAAAACACATGCCCATTTATACAGACGAAATTACCCGACAAGAGTTGTTGCATCGCTTTTCCTATGTATTTGAACAGAAGTCTGCTTACTATCCAGCAGTTGCGGAAATTCATGTTTTGAAAGACTCCGACATGGGAATTGAGCACCATATAAATGACATCTCATTTGTTCCATTCGTTCAAGATCATGGAGATGGTGTCAAGTCATTGGGTTATAGATTTGATATGGTAGGGTATTCAACTGATATGGTTGATCTGGATGAGCGCGCTATTGATTCTCTAAGGGGTATAAAAACATGGATTGTTGATTGTGCCGATTACCACAAACCAAGCGGATATTTTCACGCGAGTTTTTCGAATCTTAAGAAATTGAATGAAAAGATTGGTGCTGAAAAACTTTTTCTGATTCATATGGGCATACATATGGACTACAAAAAAGTTTTATCCGAGTGTCCGGATGGATACAGTCCTGCATATGATGGATTAAAAATTAAATCTGATGGGTCGGTTTTGTAATCATGCGTGTTGAAGAGTTTGATTTTAATCTTCCTGAAAATCTAATAGCGTTGAGGCCTATCAATCCGAAACACCATGCCAGACAATTGGTCGTTGATAGAGGTAAATTGTCCGAGCAACGGGTCTGGGACTTTCCCGATCATTTGACCAGCAAAGATTTGATTGTCTTTAATGATACCAAAGTTATTCCATCTTATTTATTCGCCAAGCGTGGTGATATGATAACGGAAGTCAATTTGCACAAACGCGTGTCGGCTATTTCCTGGTTGGCTTTTGCAAAAAAAACCAAACGGATGAATGTTGGCGATGTTTTGTCTTTTGGTGAGGGGCGTTTAAGTGCTGTCGTTGCAGAAAAACATGACGGCGGCGAGATTCTTCTAAATTTTGACATTGAGTCTGGCACTGTAGAGCACCGTTTGACCGAGGTTGGTTTGATGCCACTGCCTCCATATATTGCCAGTAAGCGCGATGTAGATGATGAAGATATTAGAGATTACCAGACCATGTTTGCGCGCCGGGATGGGGCTGTCGCCGCCCCTACAGCATCATTACATTTTACGCCTGAACTTATGCAGAAAATTGTTGACCTCGGTATAAGAACCGCATCTGTGACTTTGCATGTTGGTGCGGGAACATTTCTGCCAGTCAAGGTGGATGACACCAAGGATCATAGAATGCATGCCGAATGGGGGGAAGTTTCACTTGATGCCGCGAAAATGATTAATGAAACTCGTGCCAATGGTGGACGTGTTGTTGCCGTGGGGACTACGGTTCTTAGGATACTTGAAAGTGCATGCCGCCAAGATGGTCGTGTGCAATATTATTCTGGCGATACATCAATCTTTATTACCCCTGGCCACCAATTCAAAAGTGTAGATATTCTGATGAGCAATTTTCATCTACCTAAATCGACATTATTTATGCTGGTAAGTGCATTCTGTGGATTGGACACGATGAAGAAAGCATACCAACATGCTATAGATCATGAATTCAGGTTTTATTCTTACGGTGACAGTTGTTTGTTATTCAGGGAATAGGGTGGATGGGCAAGTGAATTATAATGAACAATCCAATGAGTTACGACTGGGTACGAGTGGCTTATAATAACTACCCTGGTAATGTTCAAAATTTTCTGAATGGCGTAAGCCAATTTGCCTATGATGCACCAGATGCACCACATGCCATTGAGTCACGTTTAGGTGAATATTCAGGAGATGGTTTTGACAGGCAAAAACTAGTTGACGCTGTAAGAGCATCCATTCGTTCAGAAAACGTTTCTTCAAGCTGGTCACCATACAAAACTCTTACACATGCTTTTGCAAAGGTAAATTTGCCTGATGCCGCACTTGAAGAAGTTCAAGATATTACCGAAGATGTTGCTTTGGCAAGAATAGCTCAAGCCATCCATACAGATGCAAATGGCAAAGAGTTTTTTCAGGAACACGGACATCATGGACGCCAATATATAGCACGTGACGTTGTTGCTCGCGTTATTCGTGAAGTTTTACTGTATGGGCGCCCTATTCCTAAATAACATCTCATTTCCATAATATACATTATCACATTAAGGAAAATTTGTATGGATTATTTATCCACTAACTGCTCTTTATGTCAGAAATGAATTTCGTTACAGAATCACGTAAATTGCTTCCCTGTATAGCTAACTCCGTCACTGCCTCAAGAACTTGTTCAGACGAATGTCCCGTTTCTTGAGCTGCCTGACTAATCATTGAAATACTTTCTGATATCTGGTGCGTTCCTGCAGACGCTCTTTCAACGTTTCTTGCGATCTCAAATATAGCATCCTTTTGTTGTTCGACAGCATCAGCGGTATTTCCTGACACTTCTCTAACTTCCTCAATAATGCCTTTCATGGCCTCGATTGATTTCACAGAAGCATCACTACGGGTTAAAATCTCTGCCACTTGGGACCTGATATCCTCCGTTGCTTGAGATGTCTCACTTGCGAGAGACTTTACCTCAGATGCAACAACGGCAAACCCTTTGCCCGATTCACCCGCCCTTGCAGCCTCAATCGTTGCGTTCAGAGCAAGCAAATTAGTCTGCTCAGCTATCCCCGTGATGAGATCTGTCACCGCATTAACTTTGTCAATTGCCTCTTTCAATTCCATCATCATTCTAACGGATTGGTCGGCCTCAATCACGGCACGTTGTGAGGCTTCGGATGATCTATTGGCCATATCGGCAACGTGTGCAATAGATGCGGACATTTCTTCTGTCGCAGAGGATACCGTCGTAACATTATTGGACGCCTCTTCTGATGCTGATGATACAGCTGAAGAACCTTGTGCTGTCTGCGCAGCCATTGCCGACAAGGATTCCGCACTCGCCTCAAGCTCAGTTGATGCAGCGGAAACCCCTTCAACAATTGCCCCAACAGTTGATTCAAATGTTTCGGCAAGTTCATTTAGCTTCAAATCATAAGAACGCTTGTTTTCTTCCAGATAGATGGAAATCGCCATATCCATGTCAATCATGACACATTGATTCAAGGCACGAAGCAATTTGGCAGTCTTTTCCTGAGCCACTTTTGGGTGAAAACGAGATTTATATTGCTCTGCTGCATGGGTGTAGATGTGATTTAAGGTAAAGGCGTAAGCCCCGATATACCACGTTGGCTCAAGACCAATCTTACTATGAACAAGCCCTATTCGCCTTACAGATTGAGCATATTCGTCATCAAACTTAGCGCTAAACAAGCGAACCCAGTGATCCTGCGGTGCCTTTCGAGCATAATCCATTCGCGTTGGGTCTTTGAAAAATTCAACTAGAGTTGGCCATTTCGAGATATGTTTGTAGAAAAGCTCAAGAACTCCCGGCAGAACTTTAAGAAGTTCAGGCACATACTCGTGCAACGTTTCTTCTATATCAGCATCAACCTCTACGAATGAAATCCTGTCTTTAAGTACATTTGCTACAACCATGGTAATCCCCTTGCGTGTGTGTTCTTCACCCGAAAATTTATTCTAAGAATATATTATGTCCATTTATAATGTGTGTAAATATATGTTATAGACATCATATTTAATGCTTATAACATATAGGATGGCTCTTGAGCATGATAAATTGTAGATTGTAGTCAAATGTGCGCAGCTCGTGCACTCCTAAATATAGATCAACGCCAACTTTCAGCTATGTCTGGCGTGTCTTTGCCAACCATTCAGCGCATGGAAACTTCCAGAGGTCCAGTGCGTGGGAATATTGATACTCTGGTAAAAATTGTTAAGGCGCTTGATGACGCAGGTGTTGAGTTGATTGGTGACAATGCCCATAGCGTATCAATGGGACGAGGCGTAAGACTAAAAAAACCTCTCGCTTGAATTTTATTCTTTATGGCCCAAAGAATTATGGGCGAGGATAATTGTTTTCATGATCGTGACGGCGGGACCTTTGTTGGGACTTGGTATCTGCAATGGAATTTATAAAGGAAGATTTGTAATGAGTAGCAACGGAGAAATTTCCGAACTTTTGTCCATCATGGCGCGTTTGCGTGATAAGGAAAACGGTTGCCCTTGGGATATTGAACAAAATTTCGAGACGATAGCCCCCTACACTCTTGAGGAAGCCTATGAAGTTGTTGATGCTATTGAGCGCGGTAATATGGATGATTTGAGGGAAGAATTAGGGGATTTGTTGTTACAAGTTGTCTTTCATTCACAGATGGCTAGCGAAGAAAATATTTTTTCTTTTTCGGATGTGGTGAATGGTTTGAACCGCAAACTTGTTTCTCGTCATCCTCATGTGTTCGGCGATGAGGCTGCACGCAACTCCGAAGACGTTCTGAATATCTGGCAAAGTGCCAAGGATCAAGAACGTGCCGCAAAATCAGATGGAGAGAATAAATCTATTCTGGATGAGATACCCAACAATTTTCCGGCTTTGTTAAGGGCACAAAAGATATCGAAGAAAGCTGCCAAGGCAGGTTTCGAGTGGCAGGTCACAGAAGATGTTATTGATAAAATCATCGAGGAGTTGAACGAGTTTCGTGCCGAAATTCATTCCGGAGATAAGGAAAAGCAGGCTGAGGAGCTGGGGGATGTCTTTTTTACTTTGGTCAATTTAGGACGACGGCTAGACATCCAATGCGAAGAGGCTATGCGTGCCTGTAATGCCAAATTTTATCGTCGTTTTAGCGGTATGGAGGCCGATATCAAAGAGGATAAACGGGTTATGTCTGATTTAAGCCTGCAAGAGTGGGAGACGTATTGGGAGCACCAGAAGTCTAAAGAGAAAATATAACTGGTTATTTCTTCTCCATTATCCGTTCGATCTCGGCTTCCCAATCGCAAGTGGATACACCAAAGGCTTCAATAATCTTTCCCGTTTTCAAAGCCGAGTTTGCGGGGCGCTTGACTATTGATGGGAAGTTTGCCGAGTTAACTTTCTTAAGTTTCACTGAAGGTGGGCAAAGTTCCAGTTTTTTTGCTGTATCAACAATTTTAAGAGCAAAATCATACCACGAGACGGCTGGTTGTCCGGCGTAATTGTAGATTCCCCATTTTGCGCTGGCATCCGCGTTTATTTGTTCTGAAATTTTTAGAATTGCCCGAGCAAGATCTTTGGAAGAAGTTGGCGTTCCGAATTGATCGGCAATGATTTCCAGTTCCTGTTTTTCCCGCGAAAGATGCAAGACAGTTTTGTAGAAATTCTGTCTGTATGGGCTGAATAACCAACTGGTGCGAATGATAATATATTGTTCCAAGCCGGAGGTAATGATTTCCTCCCCAGATAATTTTGATAATCCGTATTCATTTATGGGGTTTGGTTTATCTTGCTCTGTATAAAACTGGCCGTACGGTTTTTTTCCGTCAAAAATATAATCGGTTGAAATGTGGATGAGCGGAATATCGCGGGTTTTACACTGGCGAACGATATTCCCGACCCCTTCTATATTAACTTGATTGGATTCCTGAGTGTCTTTTTCTGCCCCTGTAACATCAGTATGCGCGGCAGCATTAATTATCAAATCAATCTTTTCCTGAGCGGAAATGTAATCATTTAAGGACTTGTAATTCGTGATGTCGCATTCTTCATGCGTTGGTGCATATACAAAAAAATCAGGAGCCTTTTCTTCGTTTTGTATAGATTGCCCAAGTTGCCCGTGTGCGCCCAGCAGTAAAATATTCATATTTTTGGTATCCTAATTAAAATGTAAACGGCGTTTTGAATGTTTTGAAGGGAGGCCAAACAGAATCCCGTTCGGATAGTGTCACTTTATCGCCTTTTTGGAGTTGCCAATCAATAGCCAGATCAGGGTCATCCCACATTAGCCCTCCTTCGGCATTTGGTGCGTAGAGAGCATCAACTTTGTATAGTACCAAAGTGCTTTCTGATGTTGTTATGTATCCGTGGGCAAAGCCTTTGGGGATAATCAGCGCTGGACTTTCCTCATCTGAAGAAAGGACGTTCGCGTAATATGTTCCGTAATGTGGGGAGTTACGTCTCAAATCTACAGCAATATCCAGAATGCTTCCTTGAAGGACAGTCACCAGCTTGCTTTGGGCATGGGGAGGGTTTTGGAAATGAAGGCCTCTTAATGTCCCTTTTTCTTTAGAAAAAACCAGATTTTCCTGCACAAAATCAGGGTCGTCCACCTCCTCTGATTTTGTCCATAGTTGTTGAAACCATCCTCTGTGATCAGAAAATCGGGGAAATTTTATTGTTTTTATTTCTAACATCTCATTTTGGGGCATGGTGTGGATAGGACAATATCTGGCAAAACTTAAGTTTTTCTAATGTTGCATTTCTATTCTATATAAAATCCCCAAAGGGTTGGCTAGATGCATATTTTTCTCTTGACGAAGGGGCGATTCCACCGCAATTCTATATCTATAAAAAATAATATGGCGCGAGCTGAGCAGGAATAGATCGTATTGATGAAGAGCATTCTCCCCTTTCATGGGGCTCCCTTCTGAGATTGTAATTCCTCAAGTAATTTACGAGCAAATATTGGTAGTGTGTCGTCTCGGGCTCCCATCACAATAATTCGATCCTCGGGTTGGGCTATCTGTGGAATGGCCGTGATAATGTCGTCACGATGCTTGAACCACTGCCCTTTTATCCCTCTTATGCCCCCCCTTTCATTGATTTCATTGATAAATTCGGCTGCGGTAGGGGTCATATTTGCAGTGCCCCCAAGATATAGAACATCCGGCATAATGAGGATGTCCCCCCTCTTCATTCCCCCCAGAAAGGCATCGCGCAATTCGTCTTTCATGAGCTTGAATGGCCCATAGCCATGCATCTGGAATATAATCAGCAATCGTCCAAAATGTTCATTAAGTGAAGATAATGCAGCTTTTATTTTATCTGGATTGTGAGCAAAATCGTCTATTACTTTGATATTATTATATTCTCCTATGTTCTCTAATCTACGTGCGACGCCCTTGAATGTCGAAAGCGCGTCCAGGCATTGGGAAAAAGGTAGTCCGTTCAATAGCCCCGCTCCGATTGCTGACAATGCATTTTCCACATTGTGTTTTCCAGGCACCGATAAGTGCAGATCACCCTTTTCGCCTGTTCGTCGGTTTTCTATCCACGATTTTGATCCCAAAGGTAATGTTGTATAATTTGTTGCATTAATGTCTGCTGTTGGATGATTTATCCCTGTTGTAAGGGAGGTAGAGATGAATTCCCGATACAAATTTGCAGCGGCATTATTACTCAGGTTGATGACTTGCTGTTTTGATTGTTCCAAATATGTCCTGAAAATGGGAACCAGTTCCTCCACCGGCTTATGGTCGAGAGCTATGTTATTCAGAATTGCAATGGCAGGATGGTAGAGCACGATTGAGCCATCACTTTCATCACATTCCGCAACAAACAAATCCGGATCACCACATATTGCCGAAGAATATGGGCTATCGGGTGTTGCAAAATTTAGAAAACTTGCCCCATTCATCACTGTCGGGTTCTTATCTGCTTGAGAAAGTATCCAAGCCAACATTCCTGTTGTTGTTGATTTACCGCTTGTTCCGCCGATTGCAATACTGGTTTGAGATTGATTGAATAATTTTGCCAATAACTCGGCGCGTTTTAGTATGGGTATTCCGAGTTCTTTTGCTTTTCTGACTTCGGGAATTGTATCTTCGACAGCAGAAGAAATCACAAGGGCTGTGAAGTCTTTTGTTAGCCCCTCGCCATCTTGTGGAACTATGTCTATCCCTTGGGATTTTATCCATGAAAATTTTTCAGGTGTGCGCCCTTGATCAAATGAGCGATCCGATCCAACTATTTTTATAGATTGTCCTCTAAGAATTAAAGCCAAGGGCAGCATTCCGCTGCCCCCTATGCCACAGAAAAAATATGGCCCCATGATCTGAATACCTATTTGGTGTTGTCTTTGTCGCCATAGAATCCACCCTCGACCGAGTCGATGCGGGATTGTTTTTCTGCTTCAAATGCGGCTGCGGCAGCTTCTTCGCGCTGAGCATCTATTTCAGCCATTTTATGACGGAATTTTGTTGCAGCATCACTCTTTAACGCTGGCTCATCAGGGCCGAAATCTTCAATCGTAGCTTCATGAGCCGGATCAAGGGCATCCATATTGTGGTATGCGGGCATTGCTTCCGGCTGTGGCATTATCCCAGCAAAATCGATCACAATTTTTTCAGGGTATTTGAATATTGTACCTGCCTCACCATCATAGGCAGCCCCCAGACCAACATTAAAAATATTCCAGAAGGTTTTACCGGAAGTTGTCGATTCAGCATGAGTTGTTGCAATTCTATTTCCCGGAGCTTCACAGGTAACGTTCATGTCATCTCTGGATTTTTTGATCCAGATAGTTTGTGGGGGGCGAACCTGATATTTCATTCCGGTGGCTCCCGTTTGAATAATACAGATTGAGTTTTCTGCTCCTGGTGTTTCAAAGGTGATTTGTTGTTGGGCTCCTTCAAAATATGTGGCACAGGCTGATAAGGTTAGAAGCAATGCTGTCGCGGGAATAAGTTTCAGGGTACGGGTCATGATAATTTCTTTGTCGAGAGATGGTAAGTACGTTGAGTCGATATTTATTGTAGTCTATCGCAGTTGGAAAAGGAGGACAAACGTCAATTTGCCCCTTTTAACGATTAGGTAAAATAACTAGGCGGCGGATTTATTGCCTTTTTTGTCACCTTGGCTAATTTTGAAGGAGAGTCCTCCATCGGTTGTTGTAACATGAATAGATGACCCATCAGGAATTTCTCCACGCAGGATCATTTCAGCCAGATGATTTTGCAAATTAGTCTGGATTGTGCGCTTCAATGGACGTGCTCCATAAACGGGATCATACCCCCTTTCGGCCAGCCAAAGTTTGGACTTGTCATCGAGTTCCAAATCCATGCGGCGGGCCGCCAGAAGTTTTCGCAAGTACCCAAGTTGGATTTCTACAATTCCTGCCATCTGGGCGCGGCCCAAGCGGCGGAATAGTAGAATTTCATCCACACGATTCAGAAACTCTGGACGGAAGAATTTACGAACCATCTCCATGACGGCTCCGCGAACCTGCTCAACGTCAGCTCCATCCTCCTGAGTTGAAAGATGTTCTGCCCCCAAATTGGATGTCATAATCAGAACCGTATTGCTAAAATCAACGGTGCGGCCCTGTCCGTCAGTCAAGCGTCCATCATCAAGAACCTGAAGCAGGACGTTAAATACATCAGGGTGAGCTTTTTCAATTTCGTCGAACAATATGACCTGATAAGGGCGACGACGTACGGCTTCGGTCAGGGCTCCTCCTTCATCATATCCAACATATCCGGGAGGGGCTCCGATCATCCGTGATACAGAATGTTTCTCCATATATTCAGACATATCAAGACGGATCAGAGCTGTGTCATCATCAAACATAAATTCTGCCAAGGCTTTGGTCAGCTCAGTCTTTCCGACGCCGGTCGGCCCTAAAAAGAGAAAGGAACCAATAGGTCGGTTGGGGTCTTGCAAACCTGCGCGAGATCGGCGAATTGCAGAAGCCACGGCGCGAACAGCCTCAGTTTGTCCAACAACCCTTTCTTCAAGCTTGGTTTCCATTTCGAGAAGTTTTTTATTCTCGCTTTCCATCATTTTATCAATAGGGATTCCTGTCCAACGACTGACAATACTGGCTATATCGTCCGGTGTGACTTCTTCGTTAATCATGTGTTTTGCAGAAGTTTCGGCAGAATTTTTTAACTCTGCCTCCAGTTGAGGAATCTTACCATACTTTAATTCTCCAGCTTTCGCCCAATCTCCCGAGCGCTCAGACTGCTCAAGTTCGATACGTGCCTTGTCCAATTCCTCGGCAAGTTTTTGACCTTTATTGACTTTGTCTTTTTCAGCTTGCCATTGTGCGGTCATCCCTGCTGATTTTTCTTCCAAATCTTTTAATTCGATTTCAAGTTTTTTCAAACGATCCTTTGATGCTTCGTCCGACTCCTTTTTTAAAGCCTCACGTTCGATTTTCAATTGAATAATACGACGATCAAGTTCGTCGATTTCTTCCGGTTTACTATCCACTTGCATCCGCAAACGGGATGATGCTTCATCCACCAAGTCAATCGCCTTATCCGGCAAGAAACGATCGGTGATATAACGATTTGAAAGTTGGGAGGCCGCTACAATTGCTGCATCGGTAATTCTTACCCCGTGGTGAACTTCATATTTTTCTTTAAGGCCACGTAAGATCGAGATGGTATCTTCCACTGTTGGCTCACTGACAAAAACGGGCTGGAAACGGCGAGCAAGTGCGGCATCCTTTTCAATATGTTTGCGGTATTCATCAAGTGTTGTTGCTCCAACCATATGGAGCTCACCACGTGCCAGCGCTGGTTTGAGCATATTGGAAGCATCCATGGCGCCATCGGCCTTCCCTGCTCCAACGAGGGTGTGCAATTCATCAAGAAACAAAATAATTTCGCCCGAAGCATTCCGGATTTCATCAAGAACAGCTTTCAGGCGTTCTTCAAATTCGCCACGAAACTTTGCCCCTGCGATCAGACTTCCCAGATCAAGTGACATTAGCTTTTTATCACGTAAAGATTCAGGCACATCGCCATTTACAATACGTTGGGCAAGTCCTTCGATGATGGCTGTCTTACCAACGCCTGGTTCCCCGATTAAAACAGGATTATTTTTTGACCGGCGTGAGAGTACCTGAATTGTTCGGCGAATTTCCTCATCACGACCAATTACTGGATCAAGCTTTCCTTCTCGTGCCAGTGCAGTCATATCACGAGCGTATTTGTTGAGGCTATCGAATGTATCTTCCGCGCTTGCGCTATCAGCGGTTCGGCCCTTGCGTAAATCATTGATTGCGGTATTCATTTCAGAAGCTGAAACACCTGAATCTTGCAAGTGTCCAGATATTTCCATTGTTTTAGGAGACAGCGTCATGGCCTGCAAAAGGCGTTCGGATGTCAGAAATTTGTCTCCTGCTTTTTCTGCCAGCTGCATTGCGGAATCGAGAATTTTTGCCAGATCATTTGAAAGGCGTAAACCACCTGCCCCAGCCCCTGTCACTGAAGGAAGTTTTGCTAAAGACTGCTCTATATCTTTTTTAAGGCGAGACGTATCCCCTCCGGCGTTTTTAACCAAACGCTGGACTTGTCCGTCTTCGTCTTCCAGCATGACTTTGAGTATATGCTCTGGTTCCAAAGATTGGTGGTTGGAACGCATGGCCAGAGTTTGGGCCTTTTGCAGCAGTGCCCGCAGCTTTTCGCTAAACCGTTCGAAATCCATGATGTGTGTCCTCGAAATTACAGATGGTTATCTCTATAAAAAGGAATTTAGACCTATTGAGGGCGAACGTCCAGTGGTTGCGACATTATTGATGTTATTTTTGGTTCAGGAAGGTATTTGGGATTATAAGCAGACGCTTTTGGCTTGATTTGAATGCTATCGATCATTTGACCGTTAGCAAGGATAGAGCAGCTTAAACGCCCCCCTTTTTCAAAGACGCCGGTATCAATTGATATTCTTCCGCTTTTGCATTCGATCTTGTCTTTGATTGTATGCCCGTGGACAACAATAATATCCTTTGCCCCATCGGTACACCGAGCAAACTCACGAGAGGTTTTTTGCTCTATACTGCTCCCCATTCCAATCAGAATATTGGTTTTTTGCTCTGTGTAGGGTTTTGTCCAATCTACACCAGCATGACAAAAGAAAAATTCAGGAAATTCTTCTGTGTGGTAGGATGTTTTCATATTTTTTAGAAATGAAACATGATGCTCGGGAACCGCGCCTTGCATTCTCTCTTGGAAATCAAGAAGGTCAGATTGGTTCAAGCATAGATTGACGCCTTTTATTTTTTTGGTATTGTGCGCCTCGGTGTTATTTTTCAAGTAAACGCCATAACTGGCGGCTGTTTGCAATCCACCATAATCCAACATGTCACGAGCAATTTCTGTGGTTATGGAAGGCATCTTGGATTCAAGAAGTTGCAAGAGTAAATAATCATGATTTCCTGCAAGAAAAGTCCGTTTGATCCCGTCTTCTCCTTGAAGAGCTGTTTCTTTACTTAAAAGGTCAATAACTCTCTTCGAGTTAGGCCCACGACAAACATAGTCTCCGGTAAAAACTATTTCAGCCTTATAATTAGGATTGATCCGCTGTCTATCTTTGATATCTTTTTTGATTGCAAGCAGCATTGGTTCAAGGGCATCGTCATACCCATGAATATCTCCCACTGCATAGATAGCGCGGTCAACAACCGTTTGTCTGGAATTGCCAGCAATTCCTGCAAATAATTTGCGAAGTCCTTGTCCTAAACTCATAGATATAGATATACCACATTAGATTTTAATAATCCATATATATGAAAAAACAGCCCTAAATTCATTAAGGGCTGCTTCTAAAATACTTCAGGCAATAAAAGCTAGGCTTCAGCCATTTCAGGGGTTGCAATAGATTGCTGTGCTGCTGGCTTACCGATAATGCTGGACGGAAGGGAGAGATCTTCTACATTTGTATCCACATTTTCATCTGAAGTACCTGCATTCTGAGAATTGTTCTTGCTGTACCTGTCATACGTACTGTTGTCGTACGCATCAAAAGAAGCATCTTCTTCTTCCCAGCTGTTTATAATGCGCTGATAGTGCTCAGCATACTGCAAATAGCTTTCCGCCATTACACGATCACTGGCAGCGTTAGCGTCTTTGGCCAGAGCCATATATTTTTCAACGATCTGAAAAGCTGTTCCGCGAATACGAACATCCGGGCCATTGCTGTCAAAAACCTTGTTCTTATTCTGCACTCCACGGCGCTGGTTTCCATTCCCACCACGATTGTTGCTATTATTACTATTATTCCGCGGTCTTCTCGCTCCGGATCCGTATCTCATGTGCTCTCCTAACTTGTTTCCCCTTGATTCGGTAAAACTCACCTTCAGCTTACCCTAATGTGGATAAGTTGAAAAGTCCTTTCAAAGTCAAGGACTACTAACGGTAGTTTTTTGAACCGAGTTCCGTCACAACATCTAGTTTTTAGTTGTTTCACGTGAACTGGGGTCAGAATGCACAGACATCCCGATTCAAGCAATCCCCCCTGTCAAAAGTTTTTTTACTTATCCCCATAGGAGATTTCCACAACCCTCGGAATCCCGCCCAAATCATTGGTTACACGAATCAGAGTCGCCCCAGAGTCTTCGGCGAGTCGCTTAATATCTTCTTCTTGATTTATTCCAAATTCAAAAAAAATCCGCCCCTGTGGCTCCAAATGGTTTTTTAGGGTTGGCAACAGATTCTTGTATGGGGTAAGTCCATCATTTCCTCCATCCAAAGCGAGAATCGGGTCATGATTCCGGACTTCTTTTTGTAGATTCGGGATATCTGCACTCGGAATATAGGGAGGATTCGAAACAATGAGATCAAATTTTCTGTCTTTTTCGAGTCGATCTGTCCAATTACCCTGTAAAAACCCTGCGCGGTCAGCTAATCCAAGCCTTTCGGAATTTTGGCGTGCCATCAATACAGCTCCTTTTGATATATCAATACCAACCCCTCTGGCATCGCCAAACTCCCTAAGCAAACTTAAGAGGATACAGCCTGTACCTGTCCCCAAATCCAGAATCTTTAAGGGTGGAAAGCTTTTGGAATAGCTCTCCAGAACCGATTCAATAAGAGTTTCAGTATCTGGTCGCGGTTCAAGCGTATCTGGAGACAAATAAAATCTATCTTTCCAAAAGTCTCGATACCCCAAAATTCTTCCAAGAGGCTCTCCCTCACATCTGCGGAAGGCAATTTTTTCGAGTCTTTCCGTAACTTCACGTGAAATAGTTATGTCTTTATCAAGGTGAAGAGATTTCATGGAGATTTTAGCAATATCCTCGAACAAAATTCGCGCCTCTAATGCTGCCATCTCCCTATTTGCTGTCTGCAACAGGGATTTGAGTTCATTATAAAGTTGAAGGGCGGGCATATCTTCCATTAGGGAACAATATATGCCTGCATTATCCATTATTTTCCAGATATTAAGTGGAAAAAACCATAAAAAAAGCCATATGCTGACATACTGTATGATATAAGCATTCTACCAATGAAGATTTTAATAGAATTTATATAGTTTTCCGGTAACTTTGAATTCACATATGGTTATTTCGTTTTCGATGAAGTACCAATATAAGCAAATATAATTACCAAGACAAAAAGGACGATCATGGCCAAGGACTTGAAAAGCGTATGTTTGATGATTCGTAAGGATCAATATGAAATGCTTCAGGAAATGAAGGTGAACGTTTCCGGCTTTGTCCGTGATATGATTGATGATCGTTTGAGCGAGAGTAACATCATTCTGAACGTTAGCCCTGAAACAAGGTCTCTTTACGACAAGATTATTTCTATCTCTCCACGTGGCGACGAAGATATGGAGCCGTATTTGCGGGATGCACTGAAAAACATGCTCGACAAATACATTAAGGAAATGCAACAACTACATGAAGTTATTTCGAAATAGTCTATTATGGACATGAACATAAGGGGCCGTTTGTCCCCTTTTTTACATCCCGAGAGCAGCAAGTTTTTCGGCTTGCTCTTCGGTGGTCAGGGCGTCAATAATCTCGTCTAGCCCCTTGCCAGCCATAATTTCGTGGATTTTATATAGAGTTAGGTTGATCCGGTGATCGGTTACGCGACTTTGTGGGTAGTTGTAGGTTCTGATCCGTTCCGATCTGTCTCCACTTCCGACTTGAGATTTCCGATCTGCTGCACGTTCATTGGCAATTTCTTGTCGTCTCAGATCATACAAACGGGATTTTAGAATTTTCATGGCCTTGGCGCGGTTTTTGATCTGGGATCGCTCATCCTGCATGGCCACCACCAATCCCGTTGGCAAGTGGGTAATACGTACAGCTGAGTCAGTCGTGTTAACTGACTGTCCGCCAGCTCCCCGAGAACGATAGACATCAATCCGGAGATCTCCCTCGTTAATGCCTACATCAACATCCTCTGCTTCTGGTAAAACGGCGACTGTAGCTGCCGAAGTGTGAACACGGCCAGAGGCCTCGGTTTCAGGTACACGTTGTACGCGGTGCACGCCTGACTCGTACTTCAAGCGGGAGAAGACATCAGAACCCGTGATTTCAACCACGACATCTTTTATGCCACCAATATCGTTTTCTGTCGCCTCAACAATTTCAAAGCGCCAACCTCTCTCAAGGGCGTACGCTTTGTACATCACCAGCAAGTTTCCTGCAAATAAAGCTGCTTCGTCCCCACCAGTCCCTGCACGGATTTCAAGAATAGCATTTTTGTCATCATCCGTGTCTTTTGGGATCAAGGTTAACTTGATTTTATGTTCGAGTTCAGGAATTTGGCCATTCAACTCGTAAAGTTCTTCCCGCGCGATTTCTCCCATTTCAGGGTCATCAATCATAGCTTCCAGATCATCTTTATCAGTGAGGGCTTTTTTATAAGCCGTTATGGTCTCTATAACAGGCGTAAGATCAGAATATTCCTTCGTCATTTTGACGAATTTATCCCCTGTTGCAGTCCCTTCGGACAGCAAAGCACTTAGTTCTGAGTATCTAGCCTCAATCGGGGCAAGTTTTTTAAGTAATTCCATGGTGGAAGTTATATAGCGTTAATAGGGGAGTTTTTGCAAACCGAAATTCAATGCTTATTCCTTCAAGCACATATCTATGCACATTACTGCAGCAAAAATAAGTGGGCGAAGCGGATCGGCACTTTCAACATTTCCGTCGATCTGGAGCACATAATTATCCGAGGACGTGAAGAATTCCTTCCCAATTCCAGCCCATTTCTTGGAAACTTCAGCAATTTGTTGTTCTTTTTTCAAAAATTTGAAGCTCCAGCCAATCAAATTGCCTTGAAGCATGCATAAAAGCTGGCCCGCGGGGCTCAAAACTTCGAATCTTCCTCCAATCGAGAATATTTTCTGATTAAAAGAACCAATTTTGCGATTGTTTTCGTCAAGAACCTCAACATTTGAGTGAAGAATGGATATTCCGCGTTTTACAGTCAGAAGTTTCTGGCCTTCCGGTGTTGATATGACAATCTCGAACGGGGTCATTCTCTTAAAATCTGTGAAGCGGAGCAATTTTGTGAAAAGCCCCAGATTTGGTTCCCTACATTCCAGAACTTTTGATCCTGTTTCTGGATCGAAGATATCGAAGTTATTTGCGGCTTTGAATATACCGATCTGTTCCTTGACCAAAAACAGATTCTTTTCAAATATTGGGTGCATATGGGGAGTGTCCTTATTGGAAAATTATTTTGAAGCTTGATTTTACATTGGGGGGCTTTTTTGCAAACGGCCTTCTTGCCTCACTCCAAAATTGGCTTGCTTTGATTTTCAGGCAACGTCTTCGTTTATAGTTGCTTGAGATGCAATCTGGTCTGCCTTTTCTTCAACAAGTTTGACGAGATGATCTACAATGTTCGCATCCCCTTCCATCAAGCGGTGTGCCGTTTCTCCGCCGATATAGACCTGATGGGTTCCACGTCCGCCGCCGGTAAATCCTATATCCGTCATTAAAGCTTCGCCAGGTCCATTGACCACACAACCTATCACCGAAAGGGTCATGGGGGTTGTGATGTGTTCCAGTCGTTTTTCCAGCTCTTCGACGGTTTTAATCACATTAAAATTCTGGCGAGCGCAGCTTGGGCAGGAAATGACGTTCACCCCACGATGGCGCAGCCCCAAGGATTTGAGCAGGTCAAATCCAACTTTGATTTCCTCAACAGGGTCGGCGGAAAGCGAGACGCGGATTGTGTCCCCTATTCCCGCCCAGAGCAGGTTTCCCATCCCGACAGACGATTTAATGGTTCCAGAGCGCAAACCACCTGCCTCGGTTACACCAACATGAAGTGGATAATCGCAAACACTAGCCAGTTGCATATAAGCTGCCACAGCCAAAAAGACATCCGAAGCTTTACAGGATATTTTGAAATTATAAAAATCGTGGTCTTCAAGGATTTTAATGTGACGTTGGGCACTCTCGACCATCGCATCAGGGCAAGGTTCTCCATATTTTTCGAGTAAATCCCGCTCTAATGAGCCTGCATTAACCCCAATGCGGATTGAACAATTATGATCTTTGGCGGCTTTTATAACGTCACGAATGCGATCTTCGGACCCGATATTGCCCGGATTAATCCGCAGGCATGCCGCCCCGTTTTCAGCGGATTCAATAGCACGCTTATAGTGAAAATGTATATCTGCAACAATGGGAAGCGCACATTCTTTGACAATTTGCTTTAAGGCTGCCGAGGACTCTTCATCGGGGCACGAAACACGGACGATGTCGGCCCCTGCTCGTTCCATCGCCTGAATCTGTTCGACTGTCGCCTTGACATCTCTGGTGTCTGTATTGGTCATGGACTGCACAGTTATTGGAGAATCTCCGCCCACTGGAACATTGCCAACCCAAATTTTACGTGATGGTCTGCGGACTACCTGCCGCCAAGGACGGTGGGATGATGGATCATTGTTTGCGCTCATAGTAATTTACATGGACTTTTTTGATAATTTTTTCAACAAATCTTTCAGATAATCCGGATTAAGTGGAAGAGCGCGTATAACCTGCCCTTTGCGACCCAAAACCGGAAGAGCTTGCCCATCCACCAGAATTTGCAACCCGCCAGCATTCCCCAAAGTCATAACCAGATCAGTCTGATCTACCGGAACCCAATATTCCTCGCCCACTGACAGAACACGGGAAAGAACAACTTTTCCTTGCTTGGCGCGAATTTCAAGCCAAACATTATCAACGGCTCGAAGTACAACCGGATGGGGTGTCTCGGCTATTTTCTCTGGTTCCGTAGCAGAGTTTCCGAAATTTGAGGATAGTTGCGCATTGGGTTCTGGCAAGGTTTCTGCGATTTCTTCTGGTTTTGCAGCAATCTGAGGACGGGTTAGCAGCGTAACCTGTTCTTTCAAATCTTCAGGGACAGACGGGATAACCTGTTGGGCAGGATCCTTGCCGAAAGACAAAGAATATAAAAGAAGTCCGCAAGACAGCATAGCGACGACAATAATAACAGTTTTGAGCGTTGGCACTGAGTGGTCTTCATCAACTGGCAAAGTTGAAGTTAATGGTTTTGGTTCAACTTTTGCCCCTGACTGTTTTTTCAACAACTGGACAATTTTATTCCCATCCAAGCCAAGAAATTCTGCATAGGTTTTTATAAAACCGATTGCATAGATAAGGCCTGGTAATTTGTTCAATTTACCTTCTTCAATGGCCACAAGGTAGTTGATCTGAATTTTTGTTTCTTGTGCGGCAGACTCAATGGAAATATTTGCACGCATACGCGCCCGCTGAAGAATATCTCCGACGCTTAAATCAGTATGGAAATCGTGCAAAAGATCTTGAGAATCTTTGTGGAGATATTCCTTTTGCTGTGAGGGGCCCTGTTCCATCCATTAATGATTATCAGGATGCCTGTTGTTGATCCAGCCCAAAAGCTGTATGCAGCGATCTTACCGCCAGTTCAGTGAATTTTTCGTCAATCAGAACACTCACTTTGATTTCCGACGTTGTAATTGCCTGAATATTGATTTTGTTTTCCGCCAGAGTAGTAAACATGGTTTGAGCCACACCTGTATGCGAGCTCATCCCAATACCGATAATCGAAACTTTGGCAATGTCGTTGGCAATCCTGATTTCAGTACTCTTAAGAAAATCAAGATTTTCCAGAAGCGTTTTAACTTTACTTGAATCTATTTTGGGAACCGTAAATGTCATATCGGTAGTTTTTCCGTCTGGTGATACATTCTGGACAATGACGTCAACATTTATCCCCGCACCTCCCAATGGAGCAAAAATTGATGCGGCAACCCCCGGCATATCGGGCACAGAAATCAGAGTGATTTTGGATTCGTTCCGAGTATAGGTAATGCCATTCACAATTTGTTTTTCCACAATATCATTTTCTCCTACGATAATTGTTCCCGGAAGATCGCTTCCAATTCCGGTGTTAAAACTTGATAAAACCTGCAATGGAACATTCCATGCCATGGCTAGCTCAACTGAACGGGGATGCAACACTTTTGCTCCCAGGGCAGCCATTTCCAGCATTTCTTCATACGATACCTTGTCCAGCTTTTTGGCAAGAGGGACAAGCCGTGGATCAGTTGTATAAACGCCGTCCACATCCGTATAGATATCACATCGGTCCGATTTTATGGCTGCCGCCAAAGCAACCGCCGTTGTATCTGACCCACCGCGTCCCAAGGTCGAAATACGTCCAGATTTTGAGACCCCCTGAAATCCTGCTACTACCGGAGTTACCCCGTTCTGAAGAAGGTCATTAAGTTTTTCCGGTGGTATATCATCAATGCGGGAGCGCCCATGCTGATCATTGCAAATAATTGGCACTTGCCATCCGGTCATAGAACGAGACTCTAGTCCGAGTTTTTGTAAAGCCAACGCCATTAATCCGCAGGTGATTTGCTCTCCACTGGCAACAACGGCGTCATATTCTTTTGCGTCGCATCCTGGATCAATTTGCTGGCAGTAATCGACAAGCTGGTTGGTTACACCAGCCATAGCAGAGACGACAACAACAACTTGATTCCCGCGCTTTGTTTCAGACAGAACTTTATCTGCAGCATTTTCTATCCTTGCCGGATCAGCGACAGAGGTTCCTCCGAACTTTACAACGATACGCGCCATTCAATATGCTTTCCTGCTTATTTTTTACCTGCGTTAAAGCAAGCAAGTTGGAAATATATAGCCTTTCCACAAAAATTTCTATATTGTACGGACATGAAATCTGCCAAAACATCACTTAAACTTGTATCTACTGTTGATCCTGATGAGATTGCCCATTTTTCCTCACATTCCTTGGATTGGTGGGATAGATATGGAACATATGCCCCGCTACACAAAATGGGGGCTGCAAGGATGAGTTATATTAAGGATGCCTTGGGTGGTGATTTAACTGGTAAATCAATTTTGGATATTGGTTGTGGAGGCGGACTGATATGCGAGCCTATGGCACGTCTTGGCGCAAAAGCTACAGGCATTGATGCTGACCAGAGCGCAATCAAGGTTGCAACGGCTCATGCCAAAGCGCAAAAGTTGGATATCTCGTATTTCTGCGGTGCAGCAGAAACTCTGGTTGAAGAGCGGAAAAAATTCGATGCCATCACAGCTCTTGAGATTCTCGAACATGTTTCGTCTCCTCTGGCCTTTGTTGATTTATGTGCCCAACTCCTGAAACCAGAGGGAAAGGTTATTTTTTCAACACTTAACCGCACCTGGAAATCATATGGATTGGGCATTTTTCTTGCTGAACGTGTTTTAAGCTGGGCTCCTCCCAATACCCACCAGTGGAATAAATTCATTCGTCCCTCAGAGCTTTCCAGAATGGTGGGCGCTTCTGGAATGGATGTAGAATCCGCATGTGGACTGGTTTACCGACCCCTGCAAGGAGAGTTTGCATTGCATCCGCATGATCTGGATATCAATTATTTCATGGTAGCCACTTTGTCCAAATAGGGTTACATTCTGGCATGACACCTATCATCCTGATTCTTACTGTTCTAACTTTATTTGCTGTTGTCGGCGTCTTATTGCTTGGCCTTGTTACTCTGTTAAAAGGTGGAGAGCTAAGCAAAAAATATGGCAACAAACTGATGCGTTTGCGCGTTATTTTACAGGCTGTTTGCTTGGCGCTACTGGCTTCCTTGTGGATATTGACCCAATAAAAATCCAGAAAATATAAGAGAATGAATATGAAAGTACTTATACCTGTTAAGCGCGTTGTTGATTATAATGTCAAAATTCGGATCAAATCTGACAAATCAGGAATCGAACTCAATAACGTCAAAATGTCGATGAATCCATTTGACGAGATTGCCGTTGAAGAAGCTGTGCGTCTGAAAGAAAAAGGAATCGTGTCAGAAATTGTTGTAGTGTCTATTGGGCCCGACAAAGCCCAAGACGTTATTCGTACAGCAATGGCGGTTGGGGCTGACCGTGGCATTCTTGTGAAAACAGATGTGCCGACAGATCTTGGTGGGGTTGAGCCTTTAGCTGTTGCAAAAACTCTCAAGGCAATAATTGACAAAGAGCGGCCGGGCCTTGTGATTATGGGCAAACAATCTATTGATGATGATAGTAACCAGACAGGCCAAATGCTTGCCGCCATAATGGGATGGCCACAAGCAACATTTGCATCTGAGATTGTTATTGATTCAGAAAGCTCAGCACATGTAACGCGTGAGATTGATGGTGGCCTCGAAACTTTGCAGATTTCTTTGCCAGCCGTCATGACAGTCGATTTGAGATTGAATGAACCTAGATATGCGGCTCTTCCCAACATTATGAAGGCAAAGCAAAAGCCAATGGAAACATTTTCTGCAGAAGATCTGGGGGTGGACTATTCCCCGCGTTTGAAGTTGGTATCTTTGGAAGAGCCCCCTGTTCGTAGCGCCGGAATCAAAGTCGAGTCGGTTGATGCCTTGATCGACAAATTGAAAAACGAAGCAAAAGTTATCTAACTAAAGATCAAGAGGACTTCATATCATGGCTATTCTGGTTATTTCCGAGCATTCAGCTGATCAGATCAAATCGTCAACATTAAACTGCGTGACGGCGGCACTAAAATTGTCAGGTGACGTTGATTTGCTGGTGGCAGGAAATTCTCTATCAGGGATAGCTCAACAAGCCTCCCAAATTTCAGGCGTATCCAAGGTTATTGCGCTTGATTCCCCTTCCCTCATCCATCAATTGCCGGAAGTGCTGGCTCCCCTTATTGCTTCGCTGGCTAAAAATTATACGCATGTTCTTGCTCCTGCCACAAATTTTGGAAAAAATCTTTTGCCACGCGTTGCCGGGCTCCTTGATGTTCAACAAATTTCTGATGTAATCGAGATTGTATCCGAGGACACTTTCAAGCGTCCTGTTTATGCTGGGAATGCTATTGCGATTGTCACCAGCAGTGATGCGATTAAGTTGATGACCATTCGTGCCACTTCCTTTGATCCGGCACAAGTTTCAGGCGGAACTTCCTCCGTTGAACAAGGTGATATCTCCTCAGTTCAGGAGTTTGCAGGGACCAAATTTGTCAAGGAGGAATTAACAAAATCCGAACGTCCTGAGTTGCCCGCAGCAAAAATCGTTGTATCCGGTGGGCGTGGAGTTGGATCGGGCGAGAATTTTTCTATTATTTATGGATTGGCAGATAAATTGGGAGCCGCAGTTGGAGCCTCGCGCGCAGCGGTAGATGCCGGGTATGTGTCAAATGATTATCAGGTTGGACAAACGGGGAAAATTGTTGCGCCCCAGCTTTATATCGCCGTTGGAATTTCCGGCGCAATCCAGCATCTGGCAGGGATGAAAGATTCCAAAGTTATCGTTGCAATTAACAAAGACCCTGACGCCCCTATTTTTCAGGTGGCTGATTATGGTCTGGTTGCGGACCTGTTTGAGGCTGTTCCTGAACTGACAGAAAAACTTTAATACCCTTCCTCTTTGAGAGAGGAAAGTGAAAAAGCCCTTCCGGTTTGTTTCATATCAAGGATTGCATCGTCTGTAAGTGCATCTTCAAGGATAGCGCCTTCCAAATTTGCTCCGGTAAAATCACACTCCCGCAGGTCGGCCCCTGTTAAATTGGCATAAGACATATCAGCATGACACAATGTTGAGCCTTTCAATTTTGCCTCAGTCAGGTCGGCATATCGGAATTCGGCCCAGTTCAAATCGCATGGTGCCATACGCTGGTTATTTCCTTTAGAGAAGAGTAGTGCTGTGAAATTGGAGCGCGCCATACGGGCATGAGAGAACTTGGCGCGTTGTAAACTCGAACCACGAAAATCGGCTTCTTCCAGATCACAACGACGAAAATCTGATTCATCAAGTATTGCACTTTGTAATTCAACGCGAAAAAGATTCATCGCAAAAAATTTGGCGCGCTTTGCCTTGAGTGCCGTTAACTTCTCCATTTTCAGGGTTCCGATTTCGCGCAAATCATAATCTGACAGGTCAAGTTGACGTCCTTCAACTCCAGAGCTGGATACCCAGAGCTGATGTTCCTCTATTAATTTGACAAGTGGAATTTGGAGGTCTGCTACGGAAGGCCCTACATTCTTATCTGTAATTGCGTGGGACATATCGAATTCATCTTTGACTTTTTCAATATTTGCACCCGTCAGAATAGCATTGTTCAAATCCGCCCCTGCCAGTTGGACACCATTCAAATCTGCGCCTGTTAAATCTGCCCCCATCAATTTTGCTCCACGCAAGTCAGCTTGCTGAACATTGATACGGGACATAATGGCATCCGAGAAATCCGCATTATTGGCCATAGTCCCCACAAGACGGGCTCCTGAGAGATTGGCTCCACGGAAATTTACAGCTTGTGGCTTGGTGTAAACGCCATCCTGAGAGATTGCCCCCCCACGCAGATCTGCCTGTTCAAGGTCGGCCCCTATCAGATTTGCACTTTCAATTCTTGTCCCGCGCAGATCGGCGCGAACAAAGCTGGTATTATTCAGGTTGGAGAAGCTCAAGTCACAGGCATAAAGAGTAGATTCCTGAAAATTTGTTCCTCCAAGATCCATTCGACGCATAATGCATCCGGAAAAGTCTGCCTGTTTGAGATTTTTATTCTTAAGGTCAAGCCCCGTAAGGTCAATATGCTTCAGAGTAGCGCGACGCCCTCCTATGCGACCTTCCAGAAAACGTTGATGCAAGTTAACCAATGCATCCAGTTGGTCTTGGCTAAATTTTTCTGTTGATTCGGTCACGGCCGCGTCATTCATTACAAAATATCCATTTTGATTATCTGTTTAACATGACGCAAAAAAGTTAACTTTTCTTAACTTTATCAAAGGATTTCAATTTTATTCAGATTTTATCTCTGATTGTTCTAACAGATCCAGAAATTTCTGCATATAAGCATCACTCCATCTACCATCACCTTCCAGCCTGTACATTACTTGTCCCTCTGGGTTCACGATGATTGAGGTTGGAAAAGTTTTCACATCCAGCCAGCGTTTAATGTAAGTACGATTATCATAAAAACTATTATTAAAGGGCAGACCTATATCTTTATAAACTTTTTCAACGTCATTAAAACCATTACGGTTTTCCGCGACATAGATAATATGAACATCAGGACGGTTTTTTTGCAATAAGGTCAGGCTGGGTAGTTCAACCATACAGACACCGCACCAAGGCGCCCAAAAGTTAATAATAGTCAATTTGTGCTTATCCTGAATCAAAAAGGCAGGATCTCTGTTCATTGTTTCAACTTCCAGATTGCGGATCAGCTGATCTCCATCATATTTTTTGACTTTGAAAAAGTCCTCATCAAGCTGCTTTTGGATATCTTGTGGAATTTCAAGATGAATATGGTGAGGGGCAGGTTTTTCTTTGGTGGATGGCTCCGAAGATGCCATTACGGCTTTGTGTGCCCATATGATGGCCGCAAAAGCAATAAGGAAAATATATGCTGTTAATTTTATTGTTGGCGAGAAAGACAAAAAAATGTCTCGTGGATTGAGGATGTAAAGCATCTTTTTATAACCTTTATTCTGTGCTATTCCTTGAAACATGAGCAGTTTCCTATTCGATTTTGGTGCTTGGCGCCTTCTGGTTACATTTTGCCTTCTGGCGAGTTCTTGCCTGATCCTTTCAGGCTGTGGTATCAAGCCAGGTGATCTGTCTCCTCCGGATCAGTCCGGCAGTGAAGATAACAAACAGGATCAATTCCCTGCCGTTTATCCGTCTTCCCCGTGATTCTCCTCAGGTAAAGGGAGGTTCGTGAATCTGATTGCAAGCTTTCGTGCCGCGTCAGGAATATCTATTCCCAGATCAATTTGAAAATCTATCCGGTCTTCACTTCCAATTATGGGCTGCCCCAGATCTAAATCACGATTATATATTTCGTGTGAGTCCTTATCAAGCAGCACGACAGAAATTATAGGTACTGGTACCTCTTGTTTGGATAGATTCAGCAACATGCCAGAGAGTTTCGTCGTCCCCTCACCCTTTGAAATTTCAAGGCGGTCAAAAGCCAAATTCTCCTCTGGATTGGGAGTAGAGGCAACTTCTTCAGCTTTCTTTAAGCCGAGTGCTTCAAATATAGGCTCTGTTTGTGGAAAATTATGCGAAATTTTATTATGGGTCAGTAAAATCACGCTCAGTAATACGGAAAAGACAATGGCAGCTGCCGCTATACCGCCAAATGTCTTTTTATCAAGGTGTAATCGGGACTTAAAATTAATGGCCTTTCTATCCAGCCAAAATTTTAGGCGTGAACGATACCCCGATATAGCCTCCTTAAGTCTTGCAAACAGTCCTGCATGTACGTCTTCCCTGACATTTGAAGTCAGGTGTTCTTCAAAACCAATTTCATCAATTTCGACGGATTGTATGCGCGAAATGAGTTCGTCGAGAGAGTCTTTTTCGGATTTTTGTACCCATTCATGCTTGCATTTAGCGCAACGCACAGCCCGTCCCTGCTCGCCAATTGTTTCGGCGGACACCATATATTGTGCAGAACAAGCGGGACAGGTTAAAATCATGCCTTCAATCCGTAAGGAGTCTCATGTATTTATAATATGTTGCTGAGTCGCTTTGAGCAAGCAAGGTTTGTGGTTCTGATGATTAAATTTGAGCATGTTGGGTTGCGTTATGGAATCGGCCCCGAGGTTTTGAGTGATGTATCCTTTACACTCTCGCCGGGATCGTTCCATTTTCTGTGTGGGCCAAGCGGGGCAGGTAAAACTTCGCTGATGTCCTTGCTTTATCTTGGCCGTCGTCCGACCAGAGGGTCTATCCATGCTTTTGATAAAAACACCAATGTGCTTGATCGATCTGAGCTAGCAAGATTACGACAAAATATTGGTGTGATTTTTCAGGATTTTCGTCTCTTACCTCATATGTCTGCATTCGAAAATGTTGCTCTGCCCTTACGTATCAATGGACTAAATGAGAAAAAAATAAAATCTCATGTTGAAGAGTTGCTAGACTGGGTAGGTTTGGGGGACTGTATGCATCGCCTCCCACCTACTATGTCAGGAGGTCAGCAACAAAGAATCGCCATTGCACGCGCCGTAATTGCCAATCCGAAATTACTTCTAGCTGATGAACCAACCGGAAACCTTGATGACGAGATCGGCATGAAACTTATGGGGTTGTTCGAACAGCTCAATAAGATGGGGACGACAATTGTTATTGCAACACACAGTTTGCAGATTCTCGAGAGATTGCCTCATCCTCGCCTTATTCTAGAGGCAGGAAATCTCCATGTCTTTGATCCGAAGACGACAGTGACAGATCCGGTGACTATCCCCTCGCCTCAGACTTATGTAGAAGGAGGATTGGATGTCTAGAATTTTTGCCCTGTCTTCCAGAAAAAATGTCGGATATGACGTACCTCTGCATTTGAAGCTTGGTACAGAGTTTCTGGTCTTGTTGATAACACTAATGTCTTTTTTATCGATATTGGCTTTGATAGGTGTCGTTAGTCTGGGTCACATGACCAAATCGTGGACGTCAGGACTGGAAAATTCCATCACAATTGAGATTCCCGCCGCAAATATCTCTGAAGACAACATCAAATCCTTGCTAGAAGGACTGCGAAAAATTGATGGGGTGCAGCAGGCTCAGCGTCTTAGTCAAAAAGATATGCAAGATATGCTTTCTCCGTGGCTGGGGGATGTGTCGGGATTGTGGGATGATTTGCCGGTTCCAGCTTTGATTACTGTGAATATCCGTGAACGCAGCACTTTAATTACCAGTGAAATCACTGCGACCACACGTCGATTATTGCCAGACGCGAATGTTGATGCCCACGAAGAGTGGCTTCATGACTTATTAAAGCTTGCCAATGGATTAAGATTGCTATCTTTCTCAGTATTTTGTTTGATTATGCTGGTCACTGCAGCGGTTGTGGGGGGGGCTGTGCGCTCAAGAATGGCAATTCACCATCGTGAATTGGAATTGTTGCATATTATGGGGGCGTCAGACTCCTATATTACCCACCAGTTCGTAAGATATATCTTCGTTCAATCCTTAAAGGGCGTTTGTATCGGGATTCTTCTGGGATTTGCTACAATCGGCACGTTCGGGCTCTTGTCTCATAAAAATCCGGGAACTTTGCCCGATATATCCCTCTCCGGCTCTGAATGGGGGCTTTTTGTAGTTGTTCCCCTTCTTTTATCCCTGATTGGGGTGTGGGCCGCACGCATTACAGCCTTGCGTGTCCTGCGTGAAATGCCGTAATCTGCCCGCTATGTTCAAAATGTTCAGATATATGATATGGACACTGTTGGTCACGGTGGGGTTTCCCCTATTGTGCTGGATGTGTGGTTTTCTGATCTATTGCGTCTCTATCAATTATATTCCGACATCTCCTCCTACCCCCGAATTGGACGCAGCAATCGTCCTGACTGGGGGCAGTAATCGAGTCAGTCAGGGATTTGAGCTTTTGGCCAAACATAAAGTCAAATATCTGCTCATCAGTGGTGTTCATTCGGGTGTTACTCTCAGTGATCTTTTGAAGCTGTGGAACGGTGATATAGCTCAGATTGACCAAAAAGCTGTTACGTTGGGCCGCGAAGCTGGGAATACGATCGGTAATGCTGTCGAGGCCTCAGACTGGATCAAGAAAAACAATATCGAAGAGGTTTATATTATTACATCCAATTATCATATGCCTCGCTCTTTATTAGAGTTTCGTCACGAGTTGCCCCAAACCCACCTTGTTCCCTATGCTGTTCAACCAGAAGATTTTCTATGGACGCAACCTTTGTACTGGAAAACAGCATTTCTGGAGTTTCATAAGCTGGTTATCAGCCTATACCGCGTTTTGATCCATCCCAATGCGAAACAACCTATCCCTCCCTCTCTTATTCTGAAGAAATAATTATGATCCTTTTCCTCCGTCAAATTCTTTTCAATATCCTCTTTTATGGCTGGACTGCTGTGTGTTGTGTTTTACTCACTCCCCTGACACTGCTCCCCAGAAAGCAATTTGTTATTTACCTGACCCTATACTTCAAATCGGTTCATTTGCTGGAAAAATACATTCTGGGTTTGGACTTTGTCGTGCGGGGCTCTGAGAATATTCCAAAAGAAGGTGCTTTTCTGGTTGGAGCAAAACATTATTCGGCCTATGAAACGATGAAAATGCATGTCCTGTTTTATGATCCTGCAATTATAATGAAGCGCGAACTAAAATTTATTCCGCTATGGGGATTGCTGGCCAGTAAGGCCGAAATGATTTTTATTGATAGGGGCTCTCGTGATATCGCCTTGAAGTCCATCATTAGAGGAGCAAAGCGAATTAAGGATCAAGGGCGTCCTTTAATGATTTTCCCGCAAGGAACTCGTGTTTCCATTGATGATACTCCCGAGACAAGGCCCTATAAAGGGGGGATCATCCGCATGTACGAAGCCACGGGCCTCCCAATCGTTCCCTTAGCCATGAATAGTGGTTTATTTTGGAAGAAGAAGGCTTTTTTCAAATATCCTGGCACAGTTGTCTTTGAATTTCTTCCACCCATTCCTCCCGGTCTTGATGGTGCAGAAGCCATGAGCATAATGAGAGATAGAATTGAAGCCACATCCACCAGATTGGTTAAGGAAGAACTGGAGGCCCGCCAATGCAAAAAATAAAAAAACTTATATTAGTTTTATTGGGTATTTCTGCGGGGGCTATTATTCTGGTTGGTGCGGCCTATAGCGCTGGGTGGAGTATGGTTGCCAAAAATATGCAGGCCCAAATTGATGCTATCTGGGATGATCTCCCTCACCATCCGGAGGTATTTATACAAGGTGAGAAACCTGTTGTTTCCGGATTTCCTGCCCCGCCTAAATTTTCTTTTTCGGGTATGATTGTCGGGCGTCTGGATATAGGAAATGGTGCAAATCCGGATGTGGCAATCGAAATTCCACAACTCGATGTCGTTGGTTTCCCCTTAACTGGATTGACCATGTATATTGAAGCCCCAAAAGGGTTGGTTATATCTGAACGTCAAAGTGGAAACGGCCTTGTGATTAATTACGCGCTGATGAATTTCACTCTACCCTATCATACACCTAAAAATGCACGATATGCCGAGATCAAAAAGTGGCAGGAGCTGGACGATCCATTCATTATTGATAAATTATTTGTAGTTTCTCAGGATGTATCAGTTGATGGGCATGGGATTTTAGGACTCGACGAAGATTTACAGCCAGATCTGAGAATTGAATCTCGAGTTAAAGGGATGGATCAACTATTTGACCGCCTGGCACAAAATACAAAGATTGAGAAAAAAGGTCTCGATATAGCCAAAAAATTCTTAAAAATGATTATTAAAACGGATGAACAAAGTGGCGAGGAGTATTTTGAAACGGGCTTCTACATCCAAAGTAACGGGCTTTTTATTGGCCCGATGAGAATCGGACAAATCCCACCCGTCATCTGGCAAGGTACTCCTTCCAAAAAGGAAGATTTGACACGAAAGGTTTTACCTCCCGAATAGAGGACACTATTTTCCTGAAGTATTGTGATAAGCCAGTGGGGCTGGATATCCCCCAATTGGGCTGACATAAATTTTACCCAAAGACGAAAGATCTTCTCTCAGTTTTTCCAGTCTGTCATCTTCTGGTGTAAGATAGTCATGACAACAAAAAATAAAATGGCGGGACGCCCCGAAAAGGAGGCAGTTCTCAAACCCCGATCTTTCAACTTCCTCCATGATCTTGCTCCGCGATATATCATCTTCACTGACAATTCCAATCAAGGAGTAGTCATCACCTGACTCTCCGAATTTTGCATTGGCAATAACCAACGCAGGATGTCGTTCGTAATCATAATTTTCTTTATCGCCATATGGTAATCTTTGGATAACAGACAACCCTTCTTCGTTGCGAATGGTTTCGATGAGTTTTTCCCACCATGCATCTACATCTGCAATATCAGGGTATGGCAAAACCGCAAAGGTTACTTTTCCTTCATGCACAAGAGAAAGGGCATTTTGAACCGAGTCCGTTCGTTGCATCGGAAGGACGCTCCCGAAATAGTCTCGCGCCATATCCCAATATTCCGGAGTATCTTTAGGGACATACACAGCAACGCTTAAACCAGTTTGTAGTAATGAAACCGAACTTACAAGCTCACGCCAAATTCGCACAATAGTCTCTTCAGGTAGAGGGCCACGGTGACGTTCCATCAGGCGCCGAATCATTCTTGCTTCACGAGCTGGCTGGACAATCTGGATTCCGGCTTTCTTCTTTTCCTCTGAAATCGCCATAATCAAGTCTGCGCGTTCCATAAGCAGATCATGGATATTGTTATCAAGACTGTCGATTTTTTGACGAATTTTATCAAGGGGCAAGGATTGATACATTCAATTATACTTTCTTAGAAACATGTGAACGCATATCAGGGACTGCGTTTGGAATAATACCATGGCGTCCCCGTACAATTACACGGTTTTCAACTGCCTGAGTTAAACCAGAGTAGATTTGTTTGCTGGCCTCTACCATATGAAGACCTCCCATGCCGGGTAAAATCCACGGCAGGTATTTTTCCAGAGTTTCGGAGCTGTTGCGAACAATATTCCATCTTAAAGGTGGAGTATAAAGGACGCAAGTTGAGCGCTCATAAACGAACAAATTGTCTCGCAGGAAAAAGCGCAGCTGTTCACGCGAATACGGGGTACCTTGCCCAAAAGGTGACCATTCGGCGCGAGACCAAAGTCCTCGTCGATTTGGGGTAATGACTATCAAGCGCCCATTACTTTTAAGAACACGCCATATTTCCTGCAAGTTCGATCTCAACAATTCCGCATGTTCCAAAGAATGTACCAGCAATACACGGTCAACTGAATTGGTCTCAAGGGGAAGTTCGGACTCTTCTGCTAAAGTTGCAAGATTATCTGCATTTTCCGGCCACGGATAAATTCCTTGGCCGGCAGGAGAAATAGAAATCGTCCGATCTGATTCCTCTAGAAACATATTTAGATAGGGTGTGGTATATCCAATTCCTATAACACGCATATCTTGTACATCGTCCCACCAGTTACGAATTTGGCGACCCACGACACGTCTCACCAAAATACCACTGGGAGAATTGTAAAAATCTTTTAAGTCATAAATCGAACGGTACATGAAAATAGTATATGCGTTTTATATGTTGGCTTCCAGTTGTGAAATTAGAGGTTTGTCAGCTTCAGGCATTGAGAGGCTATATAAGTCCTGAACCGGCAGCCATTGAAGGGCTTGTCCTTCTTTTGGCTGGGGCTCCTCTCTCCAGACACGAATTGCAAAAAGTGGCATTATCAAGTGAAATTCCGGATAGTTGTGCGATGCAAAGCCCACAGGAAACATTCCGCAAGGGCGTGTTTCAATGCCAAGTTCCTCCCGTAATTCACGCATCAGAGCATATTCTGGAACTTCACCCGCTTCCAGTTTCCCGCCTGGAAATTCCCATAGACCTGCCATGGATTTTCCTTCAGGTCTTTGAGCAACCAGAACTCTTTTCTTTCGGTCAATCAGAGCGGCAGCAGCTACCAATATAATTTTTTTTGTTGGCATATCCGGTGGTGGGGCGGCCAGAGCTTCCGCACAGCTCATTTTATAGCTCATCTCAAACTTTCCTGCTTTGAATTCTATTATGTGTCTCCATATAAAAAGCCTCTCTACTATAGCAGAGAGGCTTTTGAAATCTATTCTCTTACTATACCAAATACCTATTCAGAGGCTTTCTCATCATCCGGGCTTTTGACTGCGGCTATTGGCTCACCGTTATAATCAAACTCTTGGACTTTGGCACTATTGCGCCATTCTTCCATCATTTTATTCAGAAGATCGCGTTTAACTTTTGCCTGCAACTCCTGTTTTACATCATCATAGGCTGGAGCTGGACGTGCGCGCTTGTCTCCCGACAGAATAACGTGATATCCAAATTGGGTTTTCACCGGTGAAGTTGTGTAGGCTCCTTTTTTCAAGGCAAATGCAGAATCTGCAAATTCCTTAACCATATCAGCCTGCGCAAAATACCCAAGATCACCACCATTTTCGGCATTGGACTTATCCTTGGAATATTCTTTGGCCAAAGCAGAGAAATCTGCCCCTTGATCCAACTTGGCGATGATTTCTTTTGCTTTTGCTTCATCATCAACCAGAATATGTGAAGCTTTAACTTCATCAACTTTTGGAAGACCGGCAACCATTTCATCATATGCCTTTTTGGTATCAGCCTCTTTGTAATTGGCTTCGATTTGCTGTTCAGCATAAATCGCACGAATGATCTGGGTTTTTGCCAAAGCCATTTGCTTCGCATATTCAGGGTCGCTCTCGATATTTGCTTTTGCAGCTTTCTCGTCAACGATTTTTGCATTGACGACTTGTTGAAGCACCATCGGGAATATACTTTGTGGTGGAATTTTCTGCATTTGTGGGGGTAATGTCGCCATGAAGTCCAAAACATCAGAACGGTTGATGTTATTTCCATCAACGATTGCCACAACAGGGTTATCTTTATTTGTATCTGCAGGCTCTGTTGCCGAGGCCGATGCTGGCTCGGTTGCAGCTGCTGTTTCTGATGCGGCAACAACCTCTTCAGTTGATGCTGGAGCTTCGGTGGATGATGTTGTTTCAGGCGCAGCGGAAACCATATCGGCACTGCCTGCACTTGTCATATTTGAATAAACACCATATCCCGCACCTGCGGCTACGAGTATGGCGATTGCCAAACCGAGAAATGTCTTGTTCATTGCTACCTCTTTTGAAAAATTAAATATTAGGGAAACTAAGCCCCCCACTTAATATGCGACGTATTTGCTCACATATCCCCCCTAGACGCAAGAGGGTAAGTTATCTTTTTTTGGCGTTATTTTGGCTTAAAATCTTCTGTCCTAAATCACACTAATAACTCCATCAAAATCCAGCGCAAAACTATAGCCATTTCATTGACCTGAGCGCCTGAAATGCTTATATGGATGCGTTACGAAAAGGAATTGATTCATTATGCTCTTAAACTTTGCCACCAAAATTTTTGGCTCCAGCAACGATCGCGTTATCAAAAATCTCCGCCCAACAGTTATGGCAATAAATACTCTGGAAGATCAATACACATCTTTAAGTGATGATGAGCTGAAAAATAAGACCAATGAATTTCGTGAGCAGTTGGCTAATGGAGCAAAGCTGGATGATATCCTTAATGATGCCTTTGCAACCGTTAGAGAGGCTTCGCGCCGCGTCTTCGGAATGCGCCATTTCGATGTGCAGTTGATCGGTGGCTTGGTTTTGCATCAAGGTAAAATTGCAGAGATGCGTACAGGTGAGGGTAAGACATTGATGGCCACCCTGCCCGTCTATCTGAATGCTATTTCAGGCAAAGGTGTTCATGTTGTAACAGTGAATGATTATCTGGCCAAGCGTGACTCCGAATGGATGGGGCAACTCTATAAGTGGCTTGGACTAAGTGTTGGATGCATCCTATCCAATATGAAAGATGAAGACCGCAAGGCTGCCTATGCCGCAGATGTCACCTATGGAACCAATAATGAGTTCGGGTTTGATTACCTTCGTGACAACATGAAATATAATCTGTCCGATATGGCTCAACGCCCTTTCAATTTTGCTATTGTGGATGAAGTTGACTCTATTTTGATTGATGAGGCGCGTACCCCATTGATTATTTCCGGCCCCGCCGAGAGCGCCACTGACATGTATATCTCGGTAGATAATCTAATTCCCAAACTCGAAGATAATGATTTTGAGAAGGATGAAAAAGCCAAGACAGTTATATTGACTGAAAGTGGTGTCGAGCATATTGAAAATCTGCTAGTCGAGGCAGGGCTTTTGACCTCAGGCGGGTTGTATGATGCCCAAAACATCTCTCTGGTTCACCATACAAATCAGGCGCTGCGCGCCCACAAACTTTTCTCTCGGGACACAGATTACATCGTCAAGGATGATAAAGTTATTATTATTGACGAGTTCACTGGCCGGATGATGGATGGCCGCCGCTATTCTGAAGGGCTACACCAAGCTCTGGAAGCCAAGGAAAAGGTCAAGATCCAGAATGAAAACCAAACCCTTGCTTCCATCACCTTCCAGAATTATTTTCGGCTTTATCCGAAATTGGCAGGCATGACCGGTACGGCATTAACCGAAGCTTCCGAATTTATGGACATCTATAAATTGGGTGTAGTTGAAGTTCCAACCAATGTTCCTGTTGCCCGTATTGACCATAATGACAAGATTCATAAGTCAATTGCCGATAAGGAAGTTGCTATTATTTCCCTGATCCACGAATGCCACGCCCGCAAACAACCTGTTCTGGTGGGAACAGTATCGATTGAAAAATCGGAATCTTTGGCGGCTCGTCTGAAAAAAGAGAAAATCCCGCACAAGGTTTTGAACGCGCGCTATCATGAAAGTGAAGCAGGTATTATCGCACAAGCGGGGCGTCCCGGTGCAGTTACAATTGCCACCAACATGGCTGGCCGTGGTACGGATATTCAGCTCGGTGGCAATTTCGCTATGCGTTGTGAGGAAGAAATTCCAGCAGATGCTTCCCCGGAAAAACGCAAAGAAATGGAAATCAAAATCCATGAAGAAATTGCCCGTGATAGAGAAATCGTATTGCAAGCTGGTGGGTTGTATGTTGTCGGAACAGAACGCCATGAGTCACGACGGATTGATAATCAGTTGCGTGGGCGTTCTGGACGTCAGGGTGACCCTGGGGCCTCGATCTTTTTCCTCTCTACCCAAGATGATTTGATGAGAATTTTCTCTCCAGATGCATTAGAGGCAGTCTTATCCAATAAATCCATAGGGTTAAAGGACGGTGAGGCTCTTACGCATCCGTGGCTGTCTAAAGCATTGGAACGCGCACAAACGCGTGTTGAGCAGCATAACTATGAAATTCGTAAAAATTTGCTGAAATTTGACAATGTGATGAATGACCAACGGAAAGTTATTTATGAGCAACGCCATGAGATCATGGCGTCTGAAACCGTTACAGATATGATTGATGATATGCGCCATGATGTCATTCGTGAACAAGTCGCTTTGGCTATCCCTCCTCATGCCTATGCCGAACAATGGAATGTTTCGGGACTAAAAGTCGAATTGCAAAATATTCTGGGACTTGATCTTCCAATGGATGTCTGGGCAAAGGAAGAAGGGATTGCTGACGAAGAAATCATTGACCGCGTCATCGCCGCTTCTAATGAGAAAATGTCTGATAAACGTAAGCAAGCTGGGGATGCATTCTTTAATCACATTGAAAAATCCTTTGTACTCCGTTTGTTGGATCAGCATTGGAAAGAGCATTTGTTACATCTTGACCATTTACGCCAAGGCATTAATTTGAGAGCCTTCGCTCAACGTGATCCACTCAACGAATACAAATCCGAGGCTTTCAATCTGTTTGCAGACATGATGACCCGTCTGCGAAACTCAATTGTCCAACAATTAAGCATTATTGAGATCAATATTGATGAGCAAACATATCAACGCATGCTAGAACAGCAACGCGCCAAGGAAGAAGAACAGGCCAAACTGACCCGCTCCGACCCTGCTTTAGAAAATGGAAGCCAATCATCGGAGAATGATTCGAATAACACTATTCAATTCCGCAAACGTTTTAATGCTGACGATCCGAGCACATGGGAGGGAAACGTTCCCCGTAACGCGCTTTGCCCTTGTGGATCCGGTAAAAAGTTCAAATATTGCCACGGGAAGATCGAGTAACAGTCATTGGAGCCTTGATTCTGGTGCCACAAACATCTCTTTTTCGTAACTCCCCCTAACTCTGAAAAATTGAGTTATAAGGAGTAACTAGTTGAATAAGGGTTTTCTGACCTATACTATTGATGCTTCTAATTATATTGGAAGGATTCTCTTTAATGCGCACAGAAATGGCCCCCGAAACCGTTTTTCTCAAAGATTACAAAGCTCCGGATTTTAAGGTCGGGCGGATAGATTTGGATGTTTTTCTGGATGAAAACGGAGCGACAGTCACCTCCAAAACACATTACCAACGCTCAAACCCGGCGGCACAAAATCTTGTCCTTGATGGAGAACATATGGATCTCGCTGCTGTTCGCATTAACGGCGATGATGTTCCTGATTTTGTGCGAAGTGAGAGTACTCTGACATTGATCAATGTTCCGGAATCTTTCTTACTGGAAATTGTTACGAAATTTGATCCTGCTCAGAATACGGCTCTGGAAGGTCTCTATAAATCAGGGGATTGCTACTGTACGCAATGTGAGGCGCAAGGATTTCGGCGCATAACCTATTTTCAGGATCGACCCGATGTTATGACCGTGTTCACAACAAAAATTGAGGCCTCCAAAAAGGATTTTCCTGTTCTCCTTTCCAACGGCAATCTGGTTGAAGAAGATGATCTGGGGAATGGCCGCCATTATGCTGTCTGGCATGACCCCTTCCCTAAACCCTGTTATCTTTTTGCTTTGGTGGCAGGAAAGCTACAATTTATTCGTGATCAATTTATAACCAGATCAGGCCGCAAGGTTGACTTGCGAATATACGTTCGTGATGGGGATCAGTCCCAATGTTATCATGCCATCGACTCTTTGAAAAAATCCATGAAATGGGATGAAGATACTTATGGCCGCGAATATGAACTAGATCGGTTTAATATTGTTGCAGTCAGTGATTTTAATATGGGGGCGATGGAAAATACTTCCCTGAATATTTTCAATACGGCCCTAGTTCTTGCCCACCCTGAAACAGCTACCGATATGGACTTCTATCGTGTTGAAAGCGTTATCGGCCACGAGTATTTCCACAACTGGACTGGCAACCGTGTTACATGTCGTGATTGGTTCCAACTATCCTTGAAAGAAGGTTTGACTGTCTTCAGGGATCAGGAATTCTCTGCGGACATGAATTCTCGATCGGTTCAACGTATTGATGATGTGGAGGGGCTGCGCAGTATGCAGTTTCCTGAAGATAGCGGCCCTCTAGCACATCCTGTTCGCCCGGATCAGTATATCGAAATCAATAATTTCTATACCACCACCGTCTATGAAAAGGGTGCGGAAGTTGTTCGTATGCAAGCCACTTTATTGGGGGCCGAGAAATATCGTGAGGCCACAGATCTTTATTTTAATCGTTTCGACGGACAAGCCGTCACTTGTGATGATTTTGTCAAATGTATGGAGGATTCATCTGGCCTTGATTTGACCCAGTTCAAATTGTGGTACTCACAAGCGGGGACTCCAGAAGTAACTGCAAAAACGCATTATGATGAAAAACAAAAACGTTTCACGCTTTCTTTATCACAACATATTCCTGACAGCCCAGGACAGACTTCAAAATCCCCTATGCATATTCCTGTTGCTGTCGGGTTGCTGAATAATAACGGCGACGAGATTGTTCCGACGCAAATTCTCCATTTGAGAGAAAAATCGGAAGATTTTATTTTTGAAAATATATCTTCACGTCCCACCCCTTCTATTCTCCGGAACTTTTCTGCCCCTATCAGGCTAGCCACAGACTTATCAGAAGACGACCTGCGCTTCCTGATGGTTCACGATACAGATGGGTTTAATAGGTGGGAGTCTTCCCAGATTTTATCACTACGTTTAATCAACCGAATGATTGATATGGTCGAGTCAGGGCATATGGTTGTTACCGACCGTGCGTATCTTGAAACTGTTACAATGCTGATTCGCCAAGCCATGGAAGACCAAAATGATTTGGCTTTGATAGCCCGAATGCTGGCTCTTCCACATTTCTCAATTATTTCTCAAGAGCGACAGATCATTGATCCTGATCACATCCATTTGGTTACCAATCGGATCAAGTTTGATATTCTTGATGAATGTCATGATTTGTTGAAAGAGCTGTATTATCGCTTAAGTATTATCAAAGATTTTTCTCCCGATCCTCAATCAATGGCAGAGCGCAGCCTGAAGTCTGTTGTTCTTTCTCTATTGACTTGTCGTGGTGACGAAGACGCAACAAAGCTGGCGCGCGCACATTACTTCAATGCCAACAATATGACCGACCGAATGATGGCCGTAAATGCTTTGATTGACACACAAAGTTCTGATCGCGACGATGTACTTGAACATTTTTATAAAGAATATCAAACGTACCCATTGGTAATTGACAAATGGTTCTCGGCACAAGCCAGAGCCGTTCGTCCAAACGCCATAGAAGATATAAAAAATCTGGCACAACATCCTGATTTCAATATAAAAAATCCTAATCGAGTTAGATCTGTTTTTGGAGCCATGACGATGCATAATCCCGTGGTATTCCATGCCATGGATGGAAGTGGTTATAAATTATTTGGTGAATTTATTAAAATACTCGATCCCGTTAATCCACAAATTGCTTCCCGCTTATTGACGTCGCTCAGGGACTGGAAACGCTTCAATTCTGAACGGCAAAGTATGATTTTAGAGGTAATGAAAGAAATTATTAATCAAGATGGTTTATCACCTAACAGTTATGAGATCACCAGCAAGATCATAGGGGTGTAGTATTATGAATAAGTGTCCAGACTGCTTTCAGAAAGCTATAGAATCTTGTCAGGTTCTCCCCCCTCTCCGGACTGCAGTTGTTCATCCGGTTAGACCTTCAGATATTGAAGTTGCCTATGAAGCATTTGAAAAAAATCTTATTCTGCCTGTTCTGGTAGGGCCAAAAGATCGCATTGAGGCTGCCGCAAAAGAAGCCAAGATTGATATTTCTCAATGGGAAATCGTTGATGCGGAGCATAGCCATGACGCAGCCTCACGAGCGGCTCGTATGGCTGCCAGCTCCGAAGTCGAAGCCTTGATGAAGGGGGCCCTTCACAGTGATGAAATATTGCATTCTGTTGTCGTGACGCGCTCTTTAATGACCGAGCGCAGAATATCCCACGCATATCTAATGGAAATTCCAACCTATCATAAACCTTTGGTTATTAGTGACGCGGCAGTTAATATTACACCTGATTTAGATGTCAAAGCCGACATCTGTCAGAATGCTATATATTTCTGGAGCTCTCTGTTCGGCTTCGATCATAAACCCAAAGTGGCTCTGCTGGCGGCGGTTGAAACCGTTAACTCAAAGATGCAAGCAACAATTGATGCCGCCTGTCTTTGCAAAATGTCCGATCGTGGACAGATCCTGGGTGGCATACTTGATGGCCCATTGGCCTTTGATAACGCCATCAGTAAGGTGGCCGCAGCATCAAAAAATATTCTATCCGATGTAGCTGGTGATCCCGACATTATTATCCCACCTAACCTTGAATCTGCGAACATCATGTCCAAGCAATTAACATTTCTTGCCAATGCCCGTGCAGCAGGGTTAATCCTTGGAGCTCGTGTCCCTATCATTTTAACATCACGGGCAGATAGTATAGACACACGACTAATGTCATGTGCTTTGGCTGTTAAAATGGCTGCAGCAAGACAAGCTGGAGCTTTTGTCTAATGACCGGACAACAACATACAGAATCACTGCTCGTTATAAACGCAGGGTCTTCGAGCGTAAAGTATCGTGTGTTTGATTGGGATAGCCTGTCCCCCCTTGATGGAGATAAGATTGAGAGAATTGGTGAAAGTGGATCCCTTTGCCAGACTCACAGACAGGCATTTGAACAACTTCTAGAAGATACAAAAAAATTCAATATCAAGGCTGCTGCCCACAGAGTAGTACATGGAGGAGATTTCTACGATACACCAGTTCTAGTGACAGACGAGGTCATGGATGATCTTCGAAGCCTTTCGGTTTTTGCTCCGTTGCACCAGCCTCACAATTTGGATGCAATTTCGGTTTTAAGGTCTTTGGCGCCGGATATGCCCCAGTATGCTGATTTTGATACTGCATTTCACGCGGGTCACGACCCTGTCATGGATGCTTATGCCCTTCCCAAGGATCTCAGACAACGCGGCCTACGCAAATTCGGATTCCACGGCCTGTCTTACCAGTCTATCTGCTCGAAACTAAGAGGTGAGCGTCCAGATTTATACAGTAACAAAACCGTTATTGCCCATTTAGGAAATGGGGCCAGTTTGTGCGCGGTCAAAAACGGGCGCAGTATTGATACAACAATGGGCCTAACTGCACTTGAGGGACTCCCTATGGGCACTAGATCGGGGAGCGTCGATCCGGGGCTTGTTTTATACCTTGGCATGGCCATGGGAAAAAGTTTCGAGGAGCTAGCCAAAATTCTCTATCACAAATCAGGGTTATTGGGCCTAAGCAATCTTTCCAATGACATGAAAACTCTGGAAGAAAATGCCGAACACAATTCGGACGCAAAATTTGCAATTGATGTATTTGTTCATAAAACGTCCCAACATATTTGCCAAATGATGGCCACTCTTGGTGGTATGGATGCTTTAGTTTTTACCGGAGGAATTGGAGAAAACTCTGCATTGGTTCGTCAAGCCGTTACGCAACAACTCAGCTTTTTGCCACATTTTGAGGTGTTAGTGATACCCACCAACGAAGAATTATCCATTGCCGAAAATGTCAGAAAGTTAATTCTCTCAATATGACACGTCCTAATTTTGACATTGAAGACCAATTTGAATTCCCCCATATATTCGGGGTTGATGAGGTTGGTCGTGGGCCTTTGGCTGGGCCAGTTGTTTCAGCTTGCGTCTATATTCCCCAGAAAAACCGTTTGCATCCAGTGTGGTCGCAAGTGCGCGATAGCAAAAAACTATCTGCTGCCAAACGGGATATACTTTTTTCATCCATCAAAACCCAATGCATATTTGGCATTGGCATGGCGAGTGTAGAGGAAATTGATCAGATCAATATTTTGCAGGCAACTTTTCTTGCCATGTACCGCGCCTTGGAGTCATGTTCTCCATCACCTCAAATGGTTTTAATTGATGGGAACAGGTCACCAAAAAACTGGCCTTGGAACCACAAAACTGTTGTTAAGGGAGACAGTAAATCAGTTTCGATTGCGGCCGCTTCAATTCTCGCAAAAGTTACCCGCGACAGCCTCATGGAGGAATTGGCAAAAACCTTTCCTCAATATGGTTGGGACACGAATGCGGGATATGGGACATCCACACACATGAACGCACTTTCGTCTTTTGGGGTTACTCCATACCACAGAAAAACATTTGCCCCAGTGAGAGACGCCCTAATAAGAAAAGCGGGATAATATCATGGATTTCTTTATTTCTTCACACGACATAGGTGACCCGTTTTTTTGGATTCAGAGCATCTTGATTTCGCTGGCTCAAGGTGGGTTTATACTGGGTGGTCTTATCTTTCTTGGGCTTGGTTTGTTAATGACCTATTCTGAGATTTTCATGGGAAAAGATCAAAGAATAGCCAAAGCGAAAATTATTGGTGTTCGTGTAGAAAATTCTAAAACAACAAGTTCAAATGAAAATATGTACTATCCGGTTTTCGAATATGTCGGAGACAATGGACAAATCACGCAAGCCGAGTCCCTATCCGGATCATCATATCTTCGCGATAAAATTCCAGGACGTTTTGTAAAAGTTAAAGTCGATGCGGATACTCAGGATTGGGTGTCCCCGGTTGGATTGGTGTGGCTGATTATATCCATTATCTTTGTTGGTGTTGGTGGGGGTATGATTTTCGGGGCGGCTACTTTTGCAAAAATAACGTTTATAACAATTGGAGTTTGGGGACTTTTCTTTTTACAAATAGCTCTCAAGGTGCGTAAAAGTAAAATCATTATTCCCAAAGGTCTCAGGGGGACCAAGGAAAGTTTCAAAATACGGCTCAATCATCAGCGGAACGATAAAAGAAAGACCTTACCACTTCTTAGCGCTCAGGATGTTGCTATCCTGCTTAAAAAAGAGGACCTCTTGCAACAACGCTTGTACCCATTGGTTTTATTAGTGGCTATGGCCATTATTGTGGGCGGATATTATTTATATGATAAGGAAAACAAGTTTATTGAAAGAGCCAACATGTCCACCGGAAAATATGTTAAAGGGAATGGTGGCTATAAAATTATTTACCGCGATGAAAGTAACAGGAAATTATCTTATCGGGACGAGTTTGCACGGTTTTTTCCCTCCTCTTTCTCTGTTACATCAGGGGACAAGGTACAGGTATATTATTTACCAACATCTCCTTCTGAGGTTGTTGTGAACAGAGGTATTTGGCAGGGCTTATATTACAAGGGCCTAATGGGGCTCGGGCTGTTGATATTGCTCCAGTCCACTATCTCAGCTGTCCGGCGCAAAAGTCGTATGTCAAGAATCTAAGCATCTGATATCGCGATCTTTATTATTTTATATCCATATTCGACACGTGAGGAATCGTTAATAACTTATTGATTCACATAAATGAATCGTAACTGATTATTGTCGAAAAAACCTTGACGGGAACTCTCAAATGATTCATGATTCGTTGGTCGCTTATTCAAAGGAAAAAATAAATGCCAGCAAAAAAGACTGTTTCCCCACATAAATCCACAGGAAAACCCACGAAGAAATCAGCATCTTCAAAGATAGAATTCCAAACGAATCACATCTACCAGGGTGATTGTGTCGAGATTATGCGGAGCCTTCCTAAAGGGTCGGTTGATATGATTTTTGCTGACCCCCCTTATAATCTTCAACTTCGCGGTGACCTGCACCGCCCTGACAACTCCAAAGTTGATGCTGTTGATGATCATTGGGATCAATTTGGATCTTATAAAGAATATGATAAATTTACACATGAATGGCTTTCTTCCGCACGAGACCTGCTAACAGAAGATGGGGGAATGTGGGTGATTGGCTCATATCACAATATCTTCCGCGTTGGGTCTATTTTGCAGGATCTTGGCTTCTGGATTTTGAACGATGTTATCTGGCGTAAGTCAAACCCGATGCCGAACTTCCGTGGACGTCGCTTTACCAATGCTCATGAAACATTAATCTGGGCGGCTAAGTCTGAGAAAAGCAAATACCGCTTTAATTATGAAGCTATGAAAACCATGAATGATGATGTCCAAATGCGTAGTGACTGGACAATCCCAATATGCAATGGTGCCGAAAGATTAAAAACCGACGATGGCGAAAAAGGACATGCTACTCAAAAGCCTGAGGCTTTGTTATACCGCGTTCTGACGGCATCCACTCAACCAGGCGATATTATCCTTGATCCATTTTTTGGCTCAGGAACAACCGGAGCTGTTGCCAAGAAACTTGGAAGAAATTTTATCGGAATTGAACGTGAAGATTCTTATATAAAACTTGCTAAAAAGCGCATTGCTGCCGCCGAACAAATTTCCGAAGAATCCTTGCAGGGTATGGTTGCTAAACGTGAAGAGCTTCGTGTGCCATTTGGATGGTTGATTGAGCGAGGATTGATCAAACCAGGTGCAACACTTACGGATAGCAAAAATAGTATTGAAGCAAAAGTAACGGCAGATGGCAGTGTTGTCACAACAGATGGGGTTAACCAATATCGCGGTTCAATTCATAAAGTTGGGGCAGCAATACAGAGTGCTCCTAGCTGTAATGGCTGGACATACTGGCATTATAATGATGGAAAAAACTCATTTCCCATTGATCGGTTACGTCAACGTGTGCGCGAAGAAATGAACGTCAACACGGTCATGCAATAAAGATGCGCAGCGAAGCCAATAAAACATTTGTTACCGTGCGGGATTTTATACTTCCCGCGCGGATTGGCATTTATGAAAGTGAGCACCTCTCTCCACAAAGAATTTGCGTCTCCATTAGTATGGAACTGGATCATTTTAGAGTTCCTCATGACTGTATTGAGGATACAGCCTCATACGAGGGAGTTGTAAAGGAGATCAGACGTCTTGCAGACGTCCACCATGAACTGGTAGAAACTCTCGCCGAACATCTTGCCCAATATTGCCTGAATGATGTGAAAGTTTTCTGCGTCGAGGTTGCTGTTGAGAAACTCGATATATACACTGAGGGAATTGTAGGCGCACGCATTATCAGAACAGCATCCAACTTAACTGCATAAACTGCATAATATGCTAATCAAATTTTTGAGAGAATAAAGGCAGGAACATTTCCTGATCTGCATAGACATCTATTTGCATGACCTTACCGGAAAAAACCAGAGCATCCCCCAGATTTCTCAACGACTCATAGTTTGAAAATCTGTCGATACGGATTCTATACCTAAAAAAGACCTCCTTATTTGCAATCAAGCGACCATGTTTTTCTTCTAAAAAGCGAATATATTCTTTTGCAAGCGCATGAGGAACTCGAATAAAGTCAATATTAATAGGATTTTTCAGTTTAACAATTGCTGCCGTGGTAAACCTAGGGGCTTCAGCAGGGAAATTGCAATTTGTGTAAACTCCCTTTGAATCAGAAATCTGAATTGCCGTCATGTTATATAATTCATTTTCATTTCTAATAGAGAACCCTTGTAAATCAAAGTCATAACGACCAATTTGCACGGGTTGAATAATTTCAATGTAGTTGGAAAAACCTTCCGCATATTTTTTCAAGTACGAGATAGTTGCTACTTGAACTTTTCTCCACTCAAATTCATCGTTATAATACTTTTCGTAAAGATAGCATTCCGTTCGATGAATATAATTGTTAACTGCAGCAGTGTCATTTAGATTATATGCGCCCAGCGCCCACATTAGACGAACAATATTCTGAGGAGTAGCAGGAACATAGCGAACTACCGCTAATTTTTTATCTTTTGCTTCTTCTTCCCCTGTTTGTTTCTGGAGAATATTTTGTAGGACTTCTGTTGATTTGGAGACTTCAGCTTTTGGAGACGACTCTGGGGGCTTAGGGCTCGTCTCCAGCCCATCTTGGGCAAAAACAGCCTGAGCAAAGAAAATGATCGCCAGTGCGAAAATAAAATAAGGAGAAAGCAAGCCAACTTTCTTGGTAACAGACATCTTTATAATACCTTATAGGTGTTATGCCCTGCTATTCCGGATCCATATTCCGAGCTGGCAGGGCCAGTTTAAGAACCTTTTTGTATAAACTTGGAAAACCAACATTTTCTACTTCAGTTATATCAATAAGGTACTGATTTTTATTTAATTTTACCTTACCTACAGGCATTCTACCTCGCAAAACTTCCAATTTCAAAGAGAAATGCGTAAAGATATGCGTAACATCTCCTACCATATCCCAGTCAATATCAGGAGCGGTGAAATCATTTCCGACTCCATCCCAGCTGGTCCCCGGAAACCCAAACATCCAACCAAGCATCCGCTCGTCGGATCTTTTTTCAATAAGTATCTGTTTTGCCTCGGTCTCTAACCAATATACCTTTCCTTCCCTATGAGGTTTTTTCGCTTTAGGCAGTTTACGCGGATACAAATTTGGATTTTCGTTACGTTGCTTCACTGTACACAGATCAGATATGGGGCATATTTCACATTTAGGAGATTTTGGGGTACAGACTGTGGCTCCAATATCCATGAGAGCCTGCGGCATATCGCCAGCCCTTTTGCTTGTAATACCTTCATAAAAATGTTTTGCCAAGGCGTGAATTTCTTTTTTAGCCAAGGGCATCGGGTTATCTACCATGAATACCCGAGAGGCAATACGCTCAACATTTCCATCAACAACCACAGAATTATTTCCGAACGCAATGGACGAAATGGCTGCTGCCGTATAGGGACCAATACCAGGCAAAAGCTTCAGATCTTTTTCAGTTTCAGGGAATTTTCCATTTAGGTCGGCGGAGACAATTCCTGCACATTTAATCAGATTTCGGGCGCGAGCATAGTAGCCCAACCCCGCCCATTCCTGCATAACAGCATCAGGAGGGCTATTGGCCAGATCATGAATCGTGGGCCACAGGGAAGTAAACCTCTCGAAGTATTTTTTTACTGCAGGAACCGTTGTTTGCTGCAACATGACTTCAGAAAGCCAGACATGGTATGGGGAGGGTTTGGAATTTTTTTTGGCTCTCCACGGTAAAATTCTGCGGTTTTGGTCATACCACGCCAGAACCTTTTGCTGAAAGGCAGAGTTATTCCATTCAAAAACGTGACTTTTTTTCATTACAGAGTTACAACATGTGTTATGTCGGATTTACGCCCCCTCGCCGTTTCGGTTTCCCGTTTGACGTCTGAAGCATTCAGCCGGAAATTTGTGGCATTGGGTCGTATCTTGTCACAATGGGCCGACATTGTCGGCATGGAGATGGCAAACAAGACCCAGCCAGTCAAAATACACTACCGTAAGCCAAAAACCAAAGGAGAAAAGCCTCAAGCCTCCCTTGATATTGGCGCCAGCAGTGCCGATGCCGCGGCACTTCATTATCAAAAAGACTTGATTCTAGAGCGGCTGAACCAACTCTACGGGGAAAAATGGATTACTTCGATCCGTTTTGTCCATATAGCCACCAATAGTGTCAATTCTGGAGATTATGGATATGAGAAACCGCGAAATGAGCCCCCCTCCCAAGAAGAATTAAGACGTTTGGATGGGGTTTTAGAAGAGATTGAAGATGAAGATATAAGGAAACGTCTTGAAAAACTAGGTCAAAGCGTACTAAGGAAGGAGCGTTCGAAATTTAATCGAACCTCTGGCTGAGCCAAAATATTCACATTGTAAATAGAAGAGAACCCCGAGAATGTCTAATTTATCGCCCAATTTGACCATTATGCTGCGTGCTGCAGAAAAAGCCGCCAAATCCCTTGTGCGAGATTTCGGGGAAGTTGAACATCTTCAAGTCTCTCGTAAAGGGCCAGCAAATTTTGTATCCGCCGCCGATAAAAGGTCCGAAAAAATCCTGTATGAAGAGCTTAAGAAATCACGTCCAACTTTCGGGTTTCTTTTGGAGGAAAGCGGCGAGATTGCAGCCGATGGGGCTATCGCCGGGCAAGAGGAATTCCGCTTTATCATTGATCCTTTGGATGGAACAACCAACTTTCTTCATGGCATTCCACATTTTAATATCTCAATCGGGATTGAACGTCAGACTGCTATGGGGCGAGAAATGATTGCCGGATTGGTAATGGATCCCATCAAAAACGAAGTCTTTCATGCAGAAAAAGGCTCGGGCGCATTTATGCAAAAACGCCGTTTAAGGGTTTCCGCCCGTCGTGACCTAGATATGGCTGTTATCGGCGGTGGAGATGCTGCTTCCAAGTCATTGGATGCGCAGACATTAATGACTAAACAATTCGCCGCCCTGATGGGAAAAACCAGTGGTTTTCGTCGCATGGGGGCCGCCGCTCTTGATTTATGTTATGTAGCAGCAGGACGACTTGATGGATTCTGGGAAAATGGGCTATCTCCTTGGGATGTTGCCGCCGGGGCATTAATTGTCAAAGAAGCTGGTGGTTCAGTTATAAGCCTAACAGGAGATAAAAATCCAGTATATGGAGACTGTATTCTCGCCGCCAATGCCAACTTAATGCAACCTATTAAGAAAATCCTTGAGAGCGTTTAGATGAAAGTATTTTTTGCTATTTTCCCTTTGATTTTTCTGCTGTGTACAAACTTTGCTGTACATGCTGAGAATCTTGGAGAATACGGCAAAGCTACCGTCGAAATTGATCGTTCTGTCCTACAAAATCTGGAAAATTACCAACCTCCCCCTATGTTTGGTGGGACTGCAGCACAAAAAGTCGCTCCTGCCCATACTTTGAAGCAAGCTACACAGGAGATTAAACCACCTGAGCAGCCGAAACTGACAGAACCTAATGTCAAAGACTTGCTCAACCACCCTGTCGAAAACCACCATGTACTGACATTGCAACGTCCTTCTATGAAAACGGAGCCCAGCAGCAACCCTTTACCCGTTCCCGTTCCGGCACAGACTATTCAAAGCGAGTCTAGCGATAAATTACTGCCGTTCCCAGATCATAAGGTGGAGACATCAAATGAAGGAGAAATGCCCCCTCCTACCCCCCCCAAAAAACCTTTAGGGCTACTGGCACTTTCGGAAGTTAATCCTCCTGTAAGGGATGTGCCGGTTGCGGCTCGACCAATAGAGAGAGCTGCACATAAGGAGGTGGGCCCTGTTACTATGTCTCCACCGAGCAAGGCCTATAAGCCTTCAACCTCCAAAACAATGCCTGCAGTGCCTTCTGTTAAAGTGGATGCAAATCCCCTTCCAGATATGGTAAATCTACCTCCCCTTCAACTTGATAAAGTTGAAAAACCTAGTATAGGAGAGCGCCTAATGGATGATGCGCTCACTCGTCATATGGTTAAGGATAAGGATGAGGTTCGTCAGGCCATGGGGATAGATATTCCCGATAATCCCTTGCCTGTAGAGGATATGAACCAGTTTAGTCTGGCATTTGGGATTGGAACTGCAGTGTTGGGTCAGGACCAAAAGGATCTCTTAAAAGATCAAGTTGTTGCCCGTCTTTTGAAAAATCAGAACCTTCGTCTTGAAATTCTTGCTTATGCGAGCAGGACCGATGGGTCGGAGAGCTCTTCGAGACGCATTTCTTTATCCCGTGCGTTATCAGCCCGCTCATATCTTCTGGAAAATGGGGTTAAGCCTACCCGAATTGATGTCAGAGCCTTGAGTGATAAAACCACCGAAGAGCCTAAAGACCGCATTGATTTGGCATTTATAGGTCAATAAGAGCAAAAAAATCTTCTCTTTAGTCATTGTGCAAACATCAGAAGTATGTGGATAAGGCTGTGCTACAGCTTGGTTTTGTTTGAAAATTTGGGTTTGACAAGGCATAAAATCGAATTAATTTCTTGGAACATTAGTGTTTAATGGGGTATACCCCAAGTTTATGAAAATCACGCAAGCGTGAGGAGAGAGTTGTTTCATGTCTAAAGAAAATAATACACCAAAAATTTTGGGGATTGCTGTTCTTGTTGCAGTGATAGCGGTCGTTCTCTATCTCGTTGTGGGGGTAAAAACAACACCACCTGATTCCGAGGTCATTTCTGCTGAACAAACCTCGGTAGAAGAGAGTACAGACAGCTCTGTCCCTCCTCAGCCAGAACCTCAAGCTACTGAAGAAGCAATTACCAAAGATGAAATTGTTGTTGAAACAAAAACTCTTCCGATAGTGGACGCTGGAAGATATCCCATAGCAGAAGATGCTGGTGATGAAGCCACCCAAGAGATGATGGGAGATCGTAAACTGGGAAGTGATGATGCCCCAATCAAAGTTGTTGAATATTCATCTTTGACTTGTGGTCATTGTGCCACATTCCACAATACGGACTTAAAAGAGATTCAGAAAAAATTTATTGATACTGGAAAAGTTCAGATCATCTTTAAGGAATATCCGTTAAATCAGCCAGCGGTCATCGCATCACAAGTTTTACGTTGTATGCCTGCCGATAAGTTTGTCAGCTTTATGGGATTGTTGCTGGAACAGCAAGATAAATGGGCATATGAATCAGATTACAAAGACAAACTGGTTCAATATGCCAAGTTTGCAGGTCTAGGCGAAGATCAAATCAACGCCTGTATCAATAATACAAGTCTCGAAAAACGCATTATTGGTGACATGCAAGCCGCTCACGATAAATTCAGTATATCATCTACACCAAGCTTCGTTGTGAATGGTGGAGAGAAGATGATTGTTGGACACCAGCCAGTTTCTTTCTTTGAAGCAACTTTTAATGAATTGCTTGGAGAAGAGGCTACAAAACAAGAAGAGTAAACACCAGAACAGGGTTTTGATTATAGATGTCGAATTTTAGCCGCCTCCGCCTTCATGGGTTCAAATCTTTCGTCGAGAAGTCCGATCTGGATATTGGGCCGGGTCTGACTGGGATTGTCGGGCCAAACGGATGTGGAAAATCGAATCTTGTCGAAGCCCTTTCTTGGGTGATGGGGGAAACATCTGCCAAGCGTTTGCGTGGGTCAGGTATGGACGATGTCATTTTTAATGGAACGAGCAGCCGCCCCGCACGCAATTCTGCTGAAGTTTCTGTCGTTCTGGATAACCGTGGACGCACTGCCCCTGCTCTATTCAACAATACAGATGAAATTGAAGTCGTTCGTCGCATTGAACGTGATATGGGCTCGAGTTACTATGTGAATAGCAAACCCGTTCGCGCTCGTGATGTCCAAATGCTGTTTGCCGACATGGCGATTGGCGCTCATTCGGCAGCGATTGTGTCCCAAGGGCGGATTGCAGCTATTATCAATGCCAAACCAGCCGAACGTCGTCAGGTTCTTGAAGAGTCTGCTGGTGTCTCTGGCCTCTATGTTCGTCGTCATGAAGCAGAGCTTCGCTTGAAGGCGGCAGATGCCAACCTTGCCCGCTTACAAGATGTTGTTGCTGGTTTGGAAACCCAATTGGACTCTCTAAAACGCCAAAGCCGTCAGGCGACGCGTTATAAGAATATCAGCGCCGAAATCAAGGAACTTGAAACAAAGCTGGCCTTGGCCGAATGGATGATTGCGCGGACTTTGAAGTCGGAAGCAGAGCAAGAATTTAATGAATCCGAAGGTCTTGTTGCTGAACGCATGACTCGTGTTGCCGAATTGAACCGGATACAAATTGAGCAAAGCGAAGCCCTGCCCCCTCTCCGTGAAAAACAGGCTGAAACAGCGGCGGCGTGGCAAGTACAAAATTTTGAATTACGGCGTCTGGATGACGAAGAACAACGCGTCACCATACAAATTGAAGAAGCACGCCAAGGGTTGGCTCATATTGCCAATGATCGCGCGCACGAAGAACAATCTGCCAACGAGAGTATATCTACTCTTGAAAAACTTGATGCAGAGGAAAGAGAACTTCAAGTTCAATCCAATACCGAGGAAGAAATCACACGCCTAACCAATGAGCGTGGAGAAAAAGAACTTGATGTTATGAGGTTGCAGGAAAACTATCAGGCAACTTTGGAAAAGGCAGCAAGCCTCAAAGCAACCCGCGCCACATTGGAAAGCCAACTGGCTCAAGATCAGAACCGTCTCAATTCAGTTAAGTCCCGGATTGTATCACTTCAACAACAAATCGAACAAAAACGTGCCCAGCAGGAAGCTGCGGCCCCAGTTGACGGGTTGAACAGTGAAATCGAAACGCTTGATGCTGAGTTGAGCGTTAAACGCGAAGCCGATCAATCTGCCCGTCAAACTTTGGAAAATGCCCAACAGTCTCTGGATGGCGCACGGACAATGCAGCAGTCTGCACGCGAAGCTCTATCTAAAATCCAATCCGAAGTTAGCGCGCTCGAAAGTGTTCTTAAATCTGAATCGCAGTCTGGATTCAAACCGGTTCTGGATGAAATTAAGGCCGATGAAGGTTTCGAAGCGGCTCTTTCAAAAGCATTGGGCGACACAATTATGGCTTCGACCGAGAGTGATGCTCCCGCGGTCTGGTCAGGGAAATCAAATACCGCCACTGATGCTCCGTCTTTCCCCGATGGGGTTCAGGCTTTGCGTCCACATATTAAAGCTCCTGATGCCTTGCAAGTTGCTTTGTCTTATATCGGATTTGTCGAAGATGATGTTCAGGGTGAGGCTGCGGCACCATCCCTTAAAGCCGGACAGTCGATTGTATCACGTGGTGGTGCTTACTGGCGTTGGGATGGTTTGTGTATTCGCGCCAAGGCGATGGATCGCAACGCTATTCGTCTAAAAAATAAAAACCGCCTGGAAGAATTGCAAGCCCAGCTGCCGGATGTAAAATCATCTTTTGAATCCGCTGAACAAGAATTGCAAGCAGCTCAGACATCTGTTCAGTCTTGCCGTCAATCCGTTCAGTCTTTGGAACAAGAAGTTCGTTCTCTCGAACGTAATCTTGCCAACAAACGGACAGACTTGCAGCGTGCTATTGAAAAACGCTCTCATACTGAATCGGAAATTGCCAAACTAGAGGAAGCTTTAAGTATTGCGTCAGAAGATGAAACCCGTCTTGACGGTGAAGTCTTTACACACCAGACCTCCATGCAATCTTTTGACGATGAAGCATTGGCTCAACAAAATCTGGAAGTCGAGCAGCGTAAATTAGCGCTGGCTGCGGCACAAGGGGCGCTGAGCGAAGCATCTGCCACATTGGAAGTTTTCCAACAGGGCATTCGTCGTCGTGAGGCTCGCCTGCGGGTAATTTCGGATGAGCGGGTAAATCTAAATAATCGTGCAATTCGCGCGAAGGATCGCCTGTCCCAGTTGAATGACCGCGAAGCCTCCATGAAAGCCAAACTTGATGAAGTGCTATCTCGTCCCGAGGAAATCAAGGGACAACGCATGGCATTGCTGGACAATCTTAAAACAATGGAAAATGCCAAAAACGAAGCATCAGATGCTTTGGCTACGGCTGAGAAAACTTTGAGTGAGACCAGTCACAATCTGAAGGTTGCGGAAGGTGCATTGATGGAGGTTCGTGAATCTCGTGCGAAAGCTCAGGCCACCATGGAAGCTGCCGGAGGTTCTATTGAGATTATCCGTCAATCTATCGAAGACCAATTCTCGATGACACCGGATGAATTGTGGCAGTCGTCGGAGATGGATCTGGAAAAACTCAACTCCGAGCCTATTGATAAACTCCGTGGCAAACGTGATCGCTTAATCCGCGAACGTGATGGCATGGGACCTGTCAATCTGCGTGCGGATGTCGAATCACAGGAAGTTGAACAACACCTTGCCAAGCTGTCTCAAGAGCGTGGGGACCTTACTCAGGCCATTGAAGAATTGCGTGGGGGCATCTCCAGACTGAACAAGGAAGCCCGTGAGCGTTTGCAACAAGCCTTTGACACAGTAAACGGCCACTTCCAAACTCTGTTTACACGTTTGTTTGGTGGTGGGTCAGCTCATCTTGCGTTCGTCGATTCAGATGATCCGTTAGAAGCTTCTTTGGAAATTTTTGCATCGCCTCCCGGAAAATCATTGCAATCTCTGTCTTTGTTGTCAGGTGGTGAGAAAACTCTTGCCTCGACCGCTTTGATTTTTGCCATGTTCCTGACCAACCCTGCTCCAATCTGCGTATTGGACGAGATTGATGCGCCGCTTGATGATGCCAACGTTGACCGTGTATGCGGAATGCTCGAAGAAATCGTTAAACAGTGCAGAACTCGTTTTGTGATTATTACCCACCATCGTCTGACCATGGCGCGGATGGACCGCCTTTACGGGGTTACAATGTCCGAACGTGGTGTATCCCAGTTGGTATCAGTTGACCTGCAAGGTCAGTTGGATTTTCTCGATGCGGCGGAATGATGACATAACCTATGACCGATGACCTAAAAGATCTTCAAAACCGCCTCAAGGACTTCAAAAACGAAGTATCCCCTGCCGAATCGAAACCCGATGACGACAAAAGAGAAAAAAATGAATTAGGCAAAGCCTATGAGTTGATTGCCACACCTGTGGTTGCTGGGGCTTTCGGGGCGGGCCTTGACCATCTTCTTGAAACCTCCCCGATGTTCTTTATAAGCCTTGCAATTCTAGGCCTTTTGGCAGGTTTTTGGGGAATTTACAAACAGAGCCAAAATATCGCAACCCCTCTTGACTTAAAACGGTTGCAAGATGCCGAAAAAAAAGCTAAGACAGGCGCAAATTTCGAACAAAATAGTTAAAGACTGAAACAGACCTGACCAAAGAGGATTTTGATCTTGGCCGATCCGATGCATCAGTTCCAAATCTCCCCGATTATCCCAATTGAAGTGGGCGGATGGGACATTTCTTTTACCAACTCTTCCCTATGGATGTTGATTGGAGCGGTTCTTTCACTTGTCCTGCTGGGTGTAGCAGCAAGTAGAAAATCAATCGTTCCAGGACGTATCCAATTGCTTGGTGAGGAAATATACGGGTTTGTTGAAGACCTTATCACCGATAATATCGGTCATAAGGGCCGTGAGTATTTCCCGCTAGTTTTCACAATGTTCATGATTATTATTATGGGTGGTATGTTGGGCATGTTGCCCTACTCCTTTACCTATACCAGTCATCTAGCCGTTACGGGGGCATTGGCATTTCTGGTTTTCTTCACAGTTTTGATGGTTGGTATTGCCCGTCACGGCACTCATTTCCTCCATTTGTTTATTCCACCGGGAGTACCGGGATGGTTGTTGCCTTTAGTCGTGTTGATCGAAATTGTTTCTTTTATCAGCCGACCTATTACTCTTTCTGTTCGTTTGTTCGCCAATATGGTTGCAGGACACGTTTTGATGAAAGTTGTGGCAGGTTTCGGGATTATGTTTGCCACAATGGGCGGTCTTGGCTGGCTGGGCTCTCTTTTGCCAGTCATTTTTAACGTTGCCATTATCGGATTTGAATTCTTCATTGCCTTTATTCAGGCTTATGTGTTCGCTGTTTTGACCTGTATCTATTTGAAAGATACTGTCGAGATTGCCCACTAATGAAGGATAAATAATTTTAACTCACGTCAACCAAAGAAAAAGGAACGTAAAAAATGGAACTTGAAGCTGTAAAAATTTTGGCTGGTGCGATTGCTCTTCTGCCATTGGCCGGTGTGGCTTTGGGTCTGGGAAAGATCTTTGCTGCTTATAACGAAGCTGTTGGACGTAACCCAGGCGCAGCAGAACTGTTGAACAAGAAATTCATGTTCACCTTCGCTGTGACCGAAGCTTTGGGTATTTTTGCCTTGTTGGTTTCTTTCTATCTAGTTTTCGCCTAAGTCGAACTCAGGTTTAGAAACCCAAAAACAAAATTGAGCACGGGGAAATTCCGTATGTCTAAAATGAAAACAGTTTTATTAGCTATGTCATTTGCGATTTTGCACGCAGGGTATGCGTTGGCAGAAGAAGTGGCTGCGCATGGTGAAGCTGGAGTACATAAAGGCGGCGGAATGCCCCAATTCAATTTTGAAAGCTGGGCTGGACAGATCTTCTGGATGGTTGTTTTTTTCATCATCCTTTACACGATTTTTTCAAAAGCCGTGTTGCCTGCCATCAGTGACACTCTGGAAACCAGAAAGTCCCATATCGAAGGCCATGTCAAAGCGGCAGAAATTTTGTCCGCAGAAGCCGAACAAATTGAGACCGCTTTGAAAGAGGCATTAAGAAATGCAGGGCATAAAGCCTCTGAAGAAATTCAGCTCGTAGAAAATGAAGCCAAGGCACGCAACCATGATGCCCTATCTTCTTTCCGCTCTCGTTTTGAAAGTGATATCAGCTCAGCGGAAGGCCGGATTGCCAAGGCATGTCAGAATGCCATGTCAGACATGGACAGTATTGCTGCCGATATTGCGACCAAAATGGCTGAAAAAATTGCGGGGATTAAAGCTGACCCATCCCAAGCAGAAACAGTCGTAAGGTCATTAAGTGATAAGGGCCGTAAGGCCGCCTGAACAATATAAGACCCGAAAAAGAAGGATAAAGAATGATGGAAATGATTTTGCATGAACCACTGATCTGGTTTTCCCTCTCTTTTGTTCTGTTTGCCATTATGGCCTATGTTCTGGGCAAAAAAACAGTTTTGGGGATGTTGGATGACAAAATTGCCAAAATTGCCGAACAAATTTCTTCTGCTGAAAACCTGAAATCAGAAGCTGAGGCTCTCTTAAAAAAATATCAGGCTGATTTGGCTGGGGCCTCCAGTGAAGCAGACTCCATCATTGCCAAAGCAAAAGCTCAGGCTGCCGACTTACGCAAACAGTCCGAGAAAGAATTTAATGAGACCATGATGCGTCGTGAAGAAATGCTCAAGAACAGGATTGGGCAAATGGAACGAACTGCCATGGATGATATACGTCGCTATGCTGCTGAACTTGCGGTTTCCGCGACAACTGAGATTATTTCCCAAAAGCTTTCTGTCAATGACGCCCAAAGATTGGCAGATGATAGTATTCGCCAGATTTCAGAGAAATTCAACTGATCCCCTTTCTCTCACCTCCGACCTTATTAAACGGGCGCGTTTGGCGTGGAATGCGTGTTGGTTTATTGGGTGGTTCTTTTAATCCCCCTCATGCTGGCCACGTACATAACTCGGAAGTAGCCATAAAATATTTGGGTCTGGATGCAGTATGGTGGCTGGTTACTCCTGGAAATCCTCTTAAATCAAAAATTGGTCTTCCAGATGTATCTTCCCGAATTGAGGCCTGTCGTTCGTTAGTTCAAAATCCACGCATTGTAATTTCTGATCTGGAAAGTCGTCTGGGAACAACGCGCACAGCAGAAACATTACCTCTTATTCAAGAACATTTTCCCCATACACAATTTGTATGGCTGGCAGGTACGGAAATTGCGCATGAATTTCACAGATGGTACAGGTGGGAAGATCTGGTCAATATGGTTCCATTTGCTTTTGTAGGGCGACCGACTCATCACGGCGTTGTAAGAAACACTTCTTTTCATAATAAAAAATATCTATGTCACCATGTATTACGCCATGGCGGAAGTCCCCCTCTTGAAAAACGGCAGATTTACTGGATTTTCTCAGAGTCCCGCAATCCTCTTTCTTCGACTTTGCTGCGTATGCAAAACTCGGGATTTGCACCACAAGAAACAAAGGTGTAAAATGAGAGAGATGGAAATTTGTCGAAGGCTCATGCCAATAAAGATTTTAAGTGACAAAGATCATAGCGACTTGCTATACCAGCCGCCAGGGGACGCTTGCGCCAGGCGGCTTTCTATTGTTCAATCTCAGAAAGGAGTGTGCGGCCCTTGGGTACACATATAAGCAACGGAGAGACATCTCCGGAACATCTTAAAGACCTGATTGTTCAGGTTCTTGATGATAATAAAGCCGAAGAAATCGAGGCCATTGATTTGAATGGCCAATCCTCAATCGCAGATTATATGGTTATTGCCAGCGGTTCATCCTCACGTCAGGTTGCTGCCCTTGCTGGTAAGCTGGATGAAAAGCTTGGCCCTGTCGGGTGTCCTGTCCTTCGTGTAGATGGTTTGCCAACCGCGGACTGGGTTGTTGTGGATTTAGGTGACGTCATTGTTCATCTATTTCGTCCAGAAGTACGCGAATTTTATAGTATCGAAAAAATGTGGCGTCAGGAGCTACCCAAAACTCCAAAACACGAAAGAGTGCAGACTATATAAAGTCGTATATTATCCTGAATTTATCCTCTGCGCCCTTCTTAAGTGGCGCAGAATCGTATATGACTTGAGATATGTTCAAAATTGATTTGATAGTTGTCGGCAAAGTCAAAAAGAGTCCTTGGAGCGATCTGATTGAAGATTACACCAAGCGCTTGAAATGGCCGGTCAATATCATTGAGGTCGAGAGCAAATATTCAGATTCAAAAACCCAACAAGAACATGAGCAAAGACTTGCTTTATCCAAACTGGATGAAGACTCCTTTGTTATTGTTCTGGATGAGCGTGGGGACGGCTTGAGAAGCCTTGATTTTTCACAAACTCTGGAAAAAATACGTGACACGGGTGTTGGAAAAATATCTTTTCTGATTGGTGGAGCCGAAGGGTTTACCGATGATGTCAGAGACAAGGCCAACATGTTGATGAGTTTCGGCCAACAAACATGGCCGCATGTCATGGTCCGAGTGATGTTGTTGGAACAGATTTATCGTGCCCAGCAAATCATTGCCGGCCATCCGTACCATCGCGAAGGTTAGTGTGAGAGGGCGTAATTAATGAGGGTCTTCTCAGTTCTACTGGTTTTTCTTTTACTGTCCCTGTTTTCTATGGAGGGATATGCTGGAGATCCCCCTATCCCTCCTCGTAAAGGCACATCTGTTGAAACTATAAAAAACCAGATTGAAACAAAAAAGCAGGAACAAAAGGCGTTAGAAAAAAAAGCCCAGACTATCGAAAAAGATGTGAAGGGATTGAAGTCAGACCTTATTAATATTGCTCAGAAAGTTCAGAATCAGGAAAGCGATTTATACGAACTGGAGCAACGCCTATCGCAACTCAAAAAAGACAGATCTAATATTACAAACAGTCTAGCCAAAGAGAAGAAATCTATTGCCGATCTGGTTCTTGCTCTGGAACGTATTCGTAGAATTCCTCCCGACGCATTAGTGGCACGTCCAGATGCTCCTCTTGAAACAGCTCAGGCCGCAACCGTATTAGGAGCAATTTTACCCGAGCTGGATCGTCGCTCAAAAAAACTAAAAATGGATTTGAGTGAACTGGATTCGATTGAAAGAGAATTGCAAGATAAACAAGCCAGATTGAAGCAAACTTCAGAAAAGCTAAAATCCAGTCAAAATCATCTTGATCAACTGATGGAACAACGCGAGCGATCCTTGAGAAAAACACGAATGGATGTCTCCAGTAAAGAAGCCGCAATTAACAAGCTTTCACAATCTGCAAAGGATTTGAGTGATCTTATCGCAAAGGTTGAGCAAAAGAACCGTGATCTGGAAAAAAGAACTGGAAGTCATACACGTTCTCCTGGCAAGGCATCCTCTTCTACCCAACAAACCAGCCTTGCTACCAGTACCGAGATGGAATCTCTTGGTTCATTAAGACTTCCTACGTCCGGAATTATTAAAACCCGATATGGTGAAATGGATGATATAGGGGCAAGATCGCAAGGAATAACAATTGATGCCCGTCCAGGGGCTGTTGTTGTTGCTCCGGTGGATGGTATAGTCCGCTATGCAGGCCCTTTCAAAAAATATGGCAGCATTATTCTGTTGGAACATAAGAATAAATTTCATAGTCTGGTTGCAGGACTGGGGAAAATTGATACATTTGTAGGCCAGTCCGTCGAAGCTGGCGAACCGCTTGGTCGGTTGCCGGATTATACTGGCCGTCTATATTATGAACTGCGTTACCGTGGGGATCCTGTAAACCCCGCACAACAATTTACCAAGCTTAACTAATTGCTGGAATATTTTTCCGGTGGGTCTATGTGTTATATAAATTTTTTGTTTAACTACGGAGTTTTTTATGTCTTCTTTTCGCCTCTCCCTCCTTCTGGCAGTTCCCCTGTTTGCCTTACCGAACTGCTCGATAGCGCAAGATGCATCTGCCGATCAGGACAAAGCCAAGCAGGTTGACCAGCAAACAAATGAAGATACATACAGGCAACTCTCTTTGTTTGGGGAGGCTTTTGAGAAAGTTCGCGAAAAATATGTCGAACCTATCAGTGATGAAAAACTCGTTGAATTTGCCATTAAAGGAATGTTGGTTAATCTTGACCCTCACTCTGACTATCTGACTTCAAAAGATTTCGATGACATGAAAGTCCAAACAAAGGGCGAGTTTGGAGGATTGGGTATCGAGGTCACTATGGAAGAGGGTATTATTAAAGTAATTTCTCCGATTGATGATACCCCGGCATTCAAGGCTGGTGTTCAGGCTGGTGACTACATTACACATCTTGATAAAAAACCTATCATCGGGATGACTTTGGCTGATGCTGTTGAACAGATGCGCGGAAAAGTTGGAACCTCGATTGCAATTACCATTCGTCGCGAAGGTGTTCAAGAAGCTATCGAACTTTCTATCGTGCGCGATGTGATCAAAATTCAACCCGTCAAGTTTCGTGTCGAAGATGATACAATCGGATATATCCGGATCAACCAATTCAACCGAAATACCTATGACGGGGTAAAGAATGCAATTGATAAGGTCAACGCGCAGGTCGGTGACAAATTGAGTGGCTATGTTCTGGATTTGAGAAATAATCCGGGAGGATTACTGGATCAAGCAATTGCTGTCTCTGATGCCTTCCTTGATCAAGGGGAAATTGTGTCCACACGGGGGCGAAAAGAAACTGATATCAAACGTGACAATGCTCTGCCTGGTGACCTATCAAATGGATTGCCCATCGTTGTTCTGATTAATGGGGGCTCAGCTTCAGCTTCTGAAATTGTTGCGGGCGCATTACAAGATCATCACCGCGCAATTCTGATGGGAACCCGCTCCTTTGGCAAAGGGTCAGTTCAAACAGTTGTTCCGGTTTCGGGAGATGGGGCGCTGCGCTTGACTACGGCTCGTTACTTCACCCCATCCGGGCGCTCGATTCAAGGGAAAGGTATTGATCCTGATATTGTCGTCGATCAGGCGAAGATTGAAAAATTAGCCGAAATGGGAATCCATGAAGAGGATCTGAAAGGTGCTCTGAGTAATCCTACGACAGTAAAGGCAAGTAACGACAACAAGAAGGACGGCCCTACAAAAGAAGCAGAAAAAGATTCTGATAAAGATTATCAGTTGGCTCGCGCCCTTGATCTTTTGCATGGACTGTCTTTAATGAAAAATACTGGTAGGTAGGAGCTTGCATTTGGTAGCAGTCCCCGCCTTTTTGAAAAAAATCAAACTCCCACATTTGCCTTTGCCAAATGCGGGTGGAAAGGTCGGGCAGTTTTATCATTATTATATCAGCCCAAGATCTTTTGTCTGGACTTTTGGGCTGCTGCTTGTCGCGTCAGTTTTTGTTGTCCATCAAGTGAACCCCAATTTTTCTCTGTCTAGATCCTTGGAAGTGGACCCTATCCAAGACGGTGAAACAACTGGCTCACCCTTATCCGGTAAAGTGATGGCCGAACTGGATTTGGAACCTCCTGAAAGTGACGTCCCTATCCAATACGGGATCGAAGGTATGTCACCCGCGCCACTTCGCCATGATGATATAGATCTGAACGGGCAGACTATGAATGGCGGACATACTGAAATCACCAAACATTCAGAAACACCAACCACTGAGGAGCTGCTACAAAAGGGCCCAGATACAAAATTGGACGACAGCCTGTTTGAAAGCACTCCGTTCGGACAAGTTCCCGTTCGTCGTGAAGCAGATGGAAAAACTGTTTTTGATGAGTACGCAATTCCTTTTACCGCACAAGAAACAACGCGTGGTATTATTGCACTTGTCTTGATTGATTACGGACTATCAGATTCAATTGAGGAAGTAGCTCTTTCTAGCCTACCTCCCTATATTTCTTTTGTTGTTTCTCCTTATACCAGAAACATGCAGGAAAAAATTAGTAAAGCAAGATCCTATAATCATGAAATCTGGATGGATGTCCCTATCCAATCTAAAAACTTCGGGCTTGATGATACAGGCCCCCTCACCCTTCTTTCCGGTTTGAATAATGAACAAAACTATTCACGATTATTGCGTATTTTTTCTTTAGGATACGGCTATGCGGGGATTGCCTTCACCAATACCCCTGAGTTTACAGGGGCCGATGGCGGACTGGAAAATATTTTCTCTGTTCTTGAAAAGCGTGGAGTTGGTATCGTGGTGGCGGATCCTCAAGATGGTATTTCCCCTAGACATGCGGATCGCCATAAATCTATTCCCTTTGTTCGGAATGGGATGTGGATTGATGGCGATGCAGGAAATGTGAATGTTAAGGGGCAGTTGGCAGATTTGGAAAAAATAGCTTCGGACAAGAATATTGCTGTGGCGTTTATTCGCCCTCAACCAAATTTATTTCCACTGCTGAAAGAATGGGAAAAATCACTGTCCTCTCATTCCATTCAACTTGCTCCCCTCTCCGCTGTAATCCGGCATAGTCGTTAACATCCCGAAAAGGTAAAATCTTCAATATGTCTTCCTCTTTACCTTATCGCCCCTGTGTCGGGATTGCCCTGTTTAATGACCGTGGAGAAGTTTTTGTCGGAGAGCGCATTGATACACCCGGAGCATGGCAAATGCCACAAGGTGGCATAGATGAGGGTGAAGATATACTCCTTGCAGCCAAGCGGGAGTTGATGGAAGAAGTCGGGACTAATAAAGCCGAATTGATCCGCATCGCAGATCAGACAATTTGTTATGATGTTCCTCACGAACTATCGGTAAAGCATTGGGGTGGGAAATACTGTGGGCAGCAACAGACATGGGTTGCTATGAGGTTTACCGGTGACGACAAGGATATCTGCCTTGATGGTCATGATGTTCCTGAATTCTCCAAATGGCAATGGGTTCCATTATCACTTACCGTTGATCTGATTGTGCCGTTCAAGCGCGAAACCTACGCACAAGTTATTGCACTATTTTCTGATCTTGGGGATAGTCCCAAACACTAAATGCGAAACTTCTTTTGTTTCTTTTCTTGGTTATTTTATGTCTTTTTTTTATTTTACATAGATTTTTTATTGAAAATTTAAGAAAGACATATCATACTTATGAAAATAACATATAGAGGAGAGCTCAATGGCAGACACACTTACAAATCAACAATTGGCAGCTGCAACAAATCAACCGAAGTCTGAAAAGGCTATTGATCCGACGCGTAATCCGGGTTTCAAGCTCCCACCACATGACTACAATAAGTCTCGTGATTTTGATTCCCGCTAAAAAATAAGAATTCCCAATAAATACAAAAGCCCACAAATTCAATCTGTGGGCTTTGTAATATTTAACTCTGGCGCCTACTTATTGAGGGGAGACCAGGCAGGGTCAGACCCATCACCGGGTGTTTTAAGCTGATGTTCATTATGCCCGGTGAGATCAATGCTATAGAGTTTTGCAATACGCCCTTTTCCGGTTGGTGTCTCTTTGAAGAATGCAAGTACGCGACCATTCGGAGCCCATGTTGGGCCTTCCATATGATAAGCGTTGCTAAGCAACCTCTCCCCTGTTCCGTCTGGGCGGATCACGCCAATATAGAACTGGCCTTTCAGCATTTTAACGAACGCAATCAAATCTCCCCGAGGAGACCAGACCGGAGAAGCATAACGCCCATCGCCAAAGGATATCCGGTGAGCATTACTACCATCTCCATTCATGACGTAAATCTGCTGAGTTCCTCCGCGATCGGACTCAAAAGCAATTTTTGACCCGTCTGGAGCATAGCTTGGAGAGGTATCAATTCCAGGACTGTTGGTTAATTTGTTGGCATTCTTTGACCTGAGATCCATTGCATAAATATCACTATTGCCGTTTTTGGATAGGCTCATCACAACTTTTGACCCATCAGGAGAGAACCTTGGAGCAAAGGACATACCTTGGAAATCACCGACAACTTCCTGACGTCCAGTTTCCAGATCATAGATATAAACCCGTGGTTTGTTCCCTACATAAGACATGTAAGTAATGGTCTGCTGGTTTGGTGAAAAACGTGGTGTCAGAACCAGATTATTACCATCAGTCAAATACCGGTTGTTGGCACCATCCTGATCCATAATAGCCAAACGCTTAACACGCTTTGTCGCAGGGCCGGATTCTGCAATGTAAACGATACGGGAGTCAAAATACCCGCCCTCACCTGTCAACCTCTTATAAATTTCATCAGAAATAATATGTGCAATACGGCGCCAGTTTTGCGGCGTGGTCATATAGGCCATACCAGTCAGCTGTTGTTGCCCATAGACATCAAACAAACGAAACTCAACACGGGTACGTCCATCAGGTGTCTTGGTTACAGATCCATTAACCAAAGCCTGTGCATTGATGGCTTTCCATTCTGCGAAACGAATTTCAGTCTGCATTGATGCAGAATCCTGAATAAAGGCTCGTGGATCAACCAAACGGAATAGCCCTGTGCTACTGAGATCGGCAGCAATAACTTGGGGTACGGACGTTGCGAATTCTTGTCCTGAGGAGTCTTTTGCCACAAAGTTTGTAATGGCAATCGGGATAGGATTCATTGTGCCTTTATTCACATCCACACGAAGTTCTGCATGTGCTGGTGCTGAATAGCAATATCCCATCAGCAGAATAAAAAGGGACAGTAAAATCTTTTTCATATGATTTTCCTTACAACATATCTTTGGGGTCAAACACGATTGTCATTTCCCTCCATTGATCATACTTCTCTGGCGGCAAATTTAAAGGGGTACATTTCGGATTATTTAATGCTCTAACAGCAGAATCCGCCGCAGCACGAAAAAATGGGTCATTACCATATCTCGATTGATCCATTATTTTGGCTGATCGGACTGTTCGATCAGGATTAACCGTGACTTTAACCTCAACCCTTAGATCCTCTGCATTGGCTGCACCTGCCATAACATTCCAGCATTGGCTTAATTGATACCGCAAAGCATCCATTTCAGTCATACTGAGAACTGTCGAAAATTTTGCATTTGGACTAGGTGAAGGTTCCGTCATTTTGGTGTCTGTTGCATCCGTGTCGGGTTGTGATTTGTCATCCGGTGTCAAATCATTCAACAAAGAGTCAAAAGACTGCTGATTTTTTTCAGGTTCTTTTTTGGGCTCGGGTTTCTTTTCAGGTTTCTTCTCCGGCTTTTTTTCAGGTTTCTTTTCTGGCCTTTCCTTTTCAGGAGGAGGTTGCAAGACATCTTCGGCTGGAGGCGTCACCGTTTCCTTCTTGGGTGGTGGTTTCTTCTCTTCCTGCTTTTTAGGAGGTTCAGGCTTTTTCTCTTCTTTTTTGGGCTGAGCTTTAACCGGAGGTTTATTGGTTGTGGTCAATTCTCCAATATTATCCACCAACTCCACGGGGACAGGCTCAATAATCTCCAAATCACTTTTCCAATGAGGAAAGCCAAATATCACTATCATGAATAACGTAACGTGGAACAGCACCGAAATAATCAGTGGTTTTTTCATGGAACCTTGTTCAGATTCTTCGTGTTTCTGCCGTGGATCAATGACCATGACGCTGAGCCTTATAGATCAAAATTTTTATTTTTTGGAAGTGCCCGGTTCGGTAATCAGGGCTACCTTACGGTATCCGGCCTTGTTGATTGACCCAAGAACACCCATGACATCTCCATATGGTAACCCCTGATCAGCTTTGATAAAAACACGCCGCTCAAAATCATCACCAGTAATCGCAGAAAGCTTTACCAGCAATTCCTCGCGGCTCACTTTTGTTTCACCGATATAAATATCACCCTTTTTGTTTATAGCGACCTCAAGAGGTTTTTCATCCTTGTCTGCAACGGGGCCTGCCTCGGTTCTTGGCAGATCGACCTGAATACCCGCACTCAACAAAGGAGCTGTCACCATAAAAACAATCAACAAGACCAACATCACATCAATAAATGGTGTCACATTAATTTCTGACATCGGTCGATAGGTTCTGCGGCTGCCGTATGGACTGCCTCCGCGCGGTTGGACATTCATTCCCATTTATGCCACCCGTTGCTTATCAGATTTTCCCGGCGTACCGGATTCTTGAGCATCAAGATGACGTACCATAATGGCAAAAAATTCTGCACTAAAGGCATGGAGGCGATCTCCGTAGCGAGCCAGCGACGTTGAAAAAACGTTATAGGCAACCATTGCCGGAATAGCGGCGACCAGTCCGGTCGCGGTCGCAAATAAAGCTTCTGCAATACCTGGAGCCACAACGGCCAGTGAGGTATTGTTCATCGCGGCGATTGCGGTAAAGGAGTTCATGATCCCCCAGACCGTTCCAAACAAGCCAATAAAAGTTGCGGTTGAACCTGTTGTCGCCAGAAAGGTCATACCACGCTCCAGAATTTGCATCTCACGGCCAATGGCCAAAGTCATAGCGCGCTCAACGCGTTGCTTCAAGCTGGCTTGCAAACTTTCAGATTTAGGGATGCCTGTCGAAACACCGGCCTGCCACTCTTCCATCCCTGCTGTAAAGGTCGTTAACAGGGGATCCTGAGGGCTTTTTTTGACGCGCTGATATAATTTATCTAATGCCTCTCCCGACCAGAATGCGTCTTCAAAACGATCCGCACGACGGTTGAGTTTTTTAAGCGTGAAGCGCTTGGAAATAATAATCGTCCAGCACCATATCGACATAAAGATCAGCAAAATCATAACCGATTTAACAATCATATCGGCGTTCATGAACAGTCCCAAAACAGAAAGGTCATGCATCGGGGCTGCAATTGCCCCTTGTGTCACGGTTGAAATTGTATCGGAGGCAACAGGCGTTGTCGCGGTCAGGGATGCATCAGGCATTCTAGGATTCCATCTCTCTTAAAAAAATTTCTTTTACTGCTTCCGGAATTTTTGCGGGACGCCCAACTTTGTCATCAATAAACACAAGTAGAACGTTCATCACAAAAATATCCCCCTCGCCCTTAATAACTTTTTGTTCCATAACGAAACTTGTATTTTTTATGGATAAAAGTCGGGTTTGAACGATGAGGGAGTCATCCAGTCTGGCGGGTTGAAGATACTCGGCTTCAATTTTTTTGACAACGATAATCGTGCCTGTTTGCTCACGAATTCCGCTATTTTCAAAGCCCAGAGACCGAAGATACTCGGTTCTGGCCCGTTCACAGAATTTTAGATAATTGGCATGATAAACCACACCCCCTGCATCGGTGTCGTCATAATATACCCGTACAGGAAAATCATGTGTCATCATTTTATTCAAACAATCCATTCTGATCCAGGGCGGACTTCGGTGGGGTTATTCCCAGATAAGCATATCCGGCACTCGAGAGCATGCGGCCACGCGGGGTTCTATTGATTAAACCTTGCTGGAGCAGGTAAGGCTCGACAACATCCTCTATCACGTCCCGCTGTTCGGCAAGAATAGCCGCCATGGTTTCAATTCCGACAGGGCCTCCAGCATATTTGTCCGCAATAGTTTTCAGGTAACGGCGATCCATGCTGTCCAGTCCTGTATGATCAACATCCAGACGGTTGAGTGCCGCATCTGCCGCCTTGGCATCAATGACCCCGCCGCCGAGTACATCAGAAAAATCCCGGACCCTTCTTGTCAAACGTCCCGCCAGCCTTGGTGTTCCACGGCATCTTTTGGCAATCTCAAGTGCACCATCATCGGTCATCTTGATATCCAGTAATCTGGCGATGCGTTTTACAATGATTGCCAGTTCATTATGTTCATAAAACTCAAGGCGCATTGGTATGCCAAAACGATCCCTCAATGGATTGGTCAGAAGTCCTGAACGGGTTGTTGCTCCGACCAAGGTAAACGGGGGTAAATCAATCTGAACCGAACGGGCGGCAGGCCCCTCTCCGATGATCAGATCCAGCTTTCGGTCTTCCATAGCGGGGTAGAGGATTTCCTCAACAACCGGAGACAAGCGGTGAATCTCATCAATAAAAAGAACATCATAAGGTTGGAGATTGGTCAGTATTGCTGCCAAATCTCCTGCACGGGCGATCACTGGTCCAGACGTTGCCCTAAAACCTACGCCCAGCTCTCTGGCAACAATTTGTGCGAGTGTGGTCTTTCCCAAGCCCGGCGGGCCAAAAAACAAAACATGATCAAGGGCATCTTTACGAGCCCTAGCCGCTTCAACAAACACTTTAAGATTTGCACGTAAGTCCTTCTGCCCTATGAACTCTTCAAGGGTCTGCGGGCGCAAAGTTCCATCATCACCTTTTTCTTCTTCAAAGGCGTTTGGGGACAGCTCATTTTCCTTGGCGGTTTGGCTCATTATGGACGTCCGATTCGTGTGATTTTCTTAGTTTGCGATAAGCAAATGCCTAGTGCAAGATCGGATTTAGCCCGCCAAATCCTTTAGGGCATTTTTCAGAAGATTATCAAAAGTCAGTTGATTATCATTTGATTTCTGGCGGGCAGACATGACGGCGCTAAAAGCCTCTGATCGCCCATACCCTAAATTAACAAGGGCAGAGACCACATCCTGGTCAACGGAAAGGTCAATAGCCGGAGCTTCAATTGGGATTGTGGATTTCTTTTGCTTTTTATTGGACAATGCGGGGACATCCGGTTGGTGAGCAACAGCCCCTAATGCCAAGTGCTGGACTTTATCTTTAAGTTCGGCGGCAATGCGCATAGCAAGTTTTGGACCCACACCGTCTGCCTGCCTTAATGCACTGACATCGTTAGACGCGATGACAACAGCAAGCCGCTCGGCTGGACAAACAGTTAGAATTGCCAAAGCAGACCGAGCCCCCACACCTTGGACTCCCGTCAAGAGGCGAAACCAATCGCGTTCCTGAATAGATGAAAAACCATAAAGGTGAATATGATCTTCACGAACATGGGTTTCAATCATCAAGGAAGCAGGATCACCAATTCCACCGATAATACCCAATGTTCTGCCACTGGCAAAAACATGGTAACCAACACCACCAACATCCAGAATAAGGCTGTCTGTCATCATGGTATCAATTTTTCCGGTTAATTTGGCAAACATAGAATCTACCCTGCTTTCAGCGCTGATTGTGCATGATGTGCGTGGCAAATTGCAACTGCCAATGCATCGGCTGCGTCAGCAGTCAATTGACCTGCTGTGGGAAGAAGGACTTTAATCATCATACCAATTTGGTCTTTACCTGCATGGCCAACCCCTACCACAGATTTTTTGATGGTATTTGCCGAATATTCCGCGACCGTCAATCCTGCCCGTGCGGGAGCTACAATTGCAACCCCTCTGGCTTGGCCGAGCTTCAGGGACGAGGCTGCATTTTTATTGACGAACGTTTCTTCGATAGCTGCACTGTCTGGTTTCCAACTTTCAACAATTTGTGAAAGCTGGGAATCAATACGATTGAGGCGAACCGCCATAGCTTCTGATGGCTTTGACAGGATCACCCCTGCAGCAAGAAAAGACAAGCGCGAGCCTTCGGATTCGATGATCCCCCACCCCGTTCTCTCCAACCCCGGATCAATCCCTAGAATACGCATACCCAAGCTTTCTCCTAGCTTTCTGCGGCCAATTTGGCCAAGTCTTCTTCGCTGACCTCAAAATTTGTAATTACATTTTGAACATCATCACTGTCTTCCAATGCCTCCACCATTTTCAGGATTGTTTGCGCAATAGATGCATCAACTTCCGTCATGACGTTTGGACGGAATGTGAGTTCTGCCTTCTCTGCTTCACCAAATTTTTCTTCCAACGCATCTCGTGCCCCAATAAAACCTTCCGGTGTGGTCAGAATTTCGTGGCCCTCCTCAGAGGTCTCAACATTCTCGGCTCCGGCTTCAAGAGCTGCCTCGAACATTGTATCCGCATCCGAAACACTTAATGGATATGTGATTACCCCGACATGATCGAACATGAAGCCAACCGACCCGGTTTCCCCTAGATTTCCACCATATTTGGAAAAGCAGGAACGCACATAAGGGGCTGTGCGGTTTTTGTTATCGGTCAATGCCTCAACGATGACGGCCACACCATTTGATGCATAGCCTTCATAACGGATTTCCTCATAATTTTCAGTGCTGCCAGCCCCTGTTCCTGCATCAATGGATTTTTTGATCCGGTCATTTGGCATATTTTCTGCACGCGCAGCGACAATGGCATTTCTCAAACGGGCATTAGCCGACGGATCACCACCACCTATTTTGGCAGCAACTTGAATCTCGCGCCCTAATTTAGTAAAAATTTTGGCGCGTTTGGCATCCACACGCCCCTTTTTATGCATAATATTCTTAAACTGGGAATGACCAGCCATGACTTCTCTCCACTATGTTAATATCTACAGAGACCATTTGGGGATTAGCATGCAGCCCCAATAAAAGCAAGCTCGGGGCGATTTTTTCTATATTTCACCACATAAATCTAAGCTGTATTTGCCTCTGGTCGGAATGGAAAAAATTTACTATAATAATATTAGTAATTTTTCGAATTTTCTTTGGGGCGGGTTTCTTGGCCCGAGCCGTTTTGTCGTAATGAGCTATAAATTTGACAAGGTTCGCATTCTAGTTGTCGAAGACAATGCGCCGATGCTTGATATCTGTAAGTCACTTTTACTGACTTTCGGGGTCGGTGAGGTTTTGTCTGCCAGAAACGGTGAGGAAGGATTCCAAATTTTTCGTAAAGAAAATCCGGATATGATTTTGGCCGACTGGATGATGCATCCAACAGATGGTATCTCGTTAACCAGACGTGCCAGAAACGACCCTGCAAGTCCTAACCCATATGTTCCCGTTATTCTAATGACAGGGTTTAGCGAAAAGAAACGTGTTGTTCAGGCTCGTGATGCAGGGGTTACAGAATTCTTGGTAAAACCCTTTACCGCGCGTGATCTCTATAAACGTATTGCACAAATTATTGAACGGCCCCGCCAATTTGTAAGGTCAGAAGATTTTTTTGGCCCTGATCGCCGTCGCAAAGCAGTAAACGAGTATAACGGCCCTTTAAAACGTGAAAGTGATGGCGAGTTGGCTATCAAACAAAAACAAAGAATGAAATCCGCATCCAGGCACCTTGACGAGATCAGAGATAAAGCTGGATTGAACAAAGGCGATAAATTTGACATTACAGATATTGATTTCTCGTGAGTATTGAATGACAGACAACAACGATCATCACTATAATATGGCGCCAAGAAGGAAAGCCGATTTCCACATCCCGCCCAATCATTTAAAAATGAAAGTGGGATACGGCGGCTTGACGGATAACATTCTGGATAAGGCACAAGCTTTGCTGGAAAATAATACCGCGGATTTTAGGCCGCTAGGTGAGATGTATCTTGACGCAATGATGCGTGGGGTTGCCGCCGTGAAGGCCTTGCCAAACAGCACCACCGATGACGAATCTATGATCTCGGCTATTCTATTTCCAGCTATGCAATTAAAAGCCAATGGGGGAATGTTCCATTATTATCTGGTCACACAGATCTCAGATCGACTAATCCAGTTTCTTGAAGTTATCGATGAAATTGATCCTGATGCAATAGAAATTATGCAGGCGTTTCATACCACCATCAGAGCAATTTTACTGGGGCAAATAAAGGGCGATGGAGGACAACGAGGATCCGAGCTTATGAAAGCTTTGGTTGATGCCTGTTACAGATATTTTGAAAAGCATCCCGAAAAAAAGACTTCATAGGCCAGATAACTCCTGATGTCAGGCATTCAGGAGACGCGGACCTCTTCGAACAGCACTGATTTTCTGGGCTTTACCGTTTGCGTCATTGGTTTCAATATAAACGCCACACATAGTTCCATCTCCATCAGCAGGAGATAATCTCTCCATGCTAAGTTTGCGAGTAAACCGTATGATCGGCGTATCGATTTTCATCCCGATAACAGAGTTATAATCACCCGTCATGCCTGCATCACATTGAAGTGCGGTTCCACCAGACAAAATCTGAGAATCTGCTGTTGGTATATGTGTATGGGTTCCGATCACCGCTGAAACACGACCATCCAGATAATGTGCCATCGCCATTTTCTCTGATGTAGCTTCACCATGAAAATCTAGAAAAATTGCATTAACCGCCTTTCCCATTGGGTGGGCGCGGACAATCTTATCAACGGCAGCGAACGGGTCATCCAAAGGATCCATAAACAAACGGGCCATTGCATTGATGACCATAATTTTTCTGCCCCCCGAAAGTTCATGAATATAGGCGCCCTTCCCCGGAGTTCCTTCCGGATAATTGATGGGACGAACCAGACGACCTTCCTTCTCAATATATGGAATAACCTCGCGTTGATCCCACGCATGATTGCCAAGCGTAATCACATCGACATGCATATCAAAAAATTCTTTGCAAATTTTGTCATTAATACCGATGCCATGCGCTGCATTTTCACCATTCACAATGACCACATCGGGGGAGAGTTCTTTTCTGACTTCGGGCAAGTATTTTGCTAAAGCATCGCGTCCTGCGCGAGCCACAACATCGCCAATAAATAGTATTTTCATGCATTCTCCTTGCGACACATCAACAGATCCCAGCCATCGCGGGGAGGATGTATTTTTGTTGATCGACAGTAAGGTGACTAGCCTCGAAAATCAAAGACTCTTTGCTCAGTCACAACAAAATCAAGCTTTTGATCGTGGGGTTCTCTTGGCAAAGCCAGTAAAACAGCCTGTTCTGCGTATGCGGCGCCTACTGCCCAGACATGTTTGCGCGCTCTCAGGTCGGCCAGAGTGGCGTCATAATGACCCTGACCATATCCTATACGATTGCCTTGCTGATCAAAGGCCAATAACGGGACAACCACAATGTCCGGATCAACATAATGTCGCTCGACAGGCTCCATGATTCCCATCTGACCTTTGGTCATTAGTGTTGCTCTGCGCCATTCGGTGAAAAGTAATGGCTGCGCCTTTCCCTGAATAACCGGTAAACAGACTGTTTGTCCTCTTGCCCATAGCTTTTCGACTAATGGCGCAATATCGACTTCAGAGCTAATCGGGTAATAAACCGAGATAATGCTTTCTTCAGAAGACGGAATTGCCTGCAGAAAATTATCCGCGATTTGTGCGTCCCAATCTGCCCCCACTTGTATCTGGTCACGATGGCGCTTGGCAAATTGTCGGATATTGTCTTTGTCGGATGTCATTCTTAATTCCCTTAAAACAAGGTGGGAGCCACGAAAGCCGTGTCAGCGAAATATCCGCGATGACCCTGCAAAACAGGTGGGCACCGTATATCCAAAGCCACGGCGATGGACAGGGACAGCTCCCTCGCGAACGATTTATCGGTCAGTGGGATAATAGCCGATCACGCACTCCGCAGCATCCCGAAAGGGGTTATACACTAATCTTGTCCTAAAAACAAAATTCTATATAGCTTATGATGCTTTTTGTGCCCGAATGCGAATTTGTTCAACCCGCGCGGTCATTTTGGAAATCAAAGTGGTGATTTCCTGCTCATCAGCCGGAGGAAGTCCCTGATAAGTTATTGTTTTCGGCTCGTTTTGCAGCTTTGCGGCTGTTTGACCAGCGGCATTGGCTTTTTCGTGGAGGTCAAAAACTTCATCGGCCAACAAAAGAGAGGTCAGCATCATGGCCTGAGAACGGCTACCCGCTGCAGCATGTGTTACTTCCTTGATTCGTTGATCTACATAGGCCCCAAGTTGACACACTCGGTCTTCCTGACCGTCATCACAAGCTACAGGGTAGTTACGTCCATCAATTTGAAGGGTAATTTCAGCCATTCTATTCTCCCCTTAAGCCCCTGCCTCACGCAAGAGACGTTGTACCTTATCAATTGTTGAGTCCAGCTTTCCAGCCAATATAAGGGCTGATTGATCGTTCGCCACTTTACTGGATGCAGCTGGGGCTCCCCAAATCTGTCCGAACAAGTCGATCTGAGGATCGGCAGATTTTTTTGATTGGCTAGATTTGACATCAGCCAATTGCTTTCTGGTTTTCTCCAGTTCTTCTTTCATAGCAAGGCGTTCTGCAACCATTGTAGCCTCAACACGGGCATGAACCTCGGACTCTATATGTTTGCGGGCATCTTGCGAAATGCGGTTAGAGAAGTCTTCACTTTCTTTGCGAGCAGCTATAATCGTCATCTCGGCATTCGCCAATTTGATATTGAGGGTTTCAACTTCTGCTGATTTTTGCGCCAGAACATCTTCCAGATCATTGATGGCGTCATTCAGATAGCTTAAATGCTCATATAATTTTTCTGCGGACATCCTGTTCCCATACCTTGTTATTTGGCTTTACAAATTTTCCGGCTTTGTACCATTGTTAGCAAAGCTCGAAAATAATCGTCAAGACAGGAATTTTTCACTCAAGGAGTTATACCCATATTTATTCAATGGGTTAGAGGGCTATATTAGAATTATCGACATAAACTGCGGGTAACATCCCAAATTTCATCTGAAGATTTAAGTTTATCTGGTTGATATCCTTTATTTTTATCATCTTCATCGTTTATAGCTCCATTGGAAGCCCCAGCAGAAGCAGAAAATGCAGATCCAAGCCCGTTTTTCTTGAACACCATGAAGCTTGCCACAGGGTTTAGGTCATAGTCACTCATATTGACGCTACTTCCCAAAACCAGATTTGGGTCATCTGTTACGATGTAACAAAATTTTGACCCCCTGAGAGAGGCCTTATAAACGGTATTGTTTGATGAATCAGGTGACCATTCGCCCTGACGAAGTTTTTCTCCAATTTTAATTATTGTTTGCGGAGTAGCTAACTGTGTCATTATCCACCTTGCCTTTTGATAAAATCATACATTTGACGTAAGTATATAGCAAAAATCTCTCGCCAAGTGCAAAAAAAAAGCTATAAACATCGTGTATTTTACTCAATTATTAAATCGCCCTAGTTAATCAAGGACAAAGACATGACCTCTACAGCAACAGTTCCCCAAAACATGGCCTCACAAGATACAGATATGCGCCAAATGGCTAACGCCATTCGCTTTCTGGCGGCTGATGCAGTGGACAAAGCCAATTCAGGCCACCCAGGTATGCCGATGGGCATGGCAGATGTGGCGACTGTGTTGTGGTCAAAATTTTTGAAATTTGATCCAAAAGCGCCGACATGGGCGGATCGTGACCGTTTTATTCTCTCTGGCGGACATGGATCCATGTTGCTTTACGCTGTTAATTATCTGACCGGATACGATAAAATCACCATTGAAGAGATCAAAAATTTTCGTCAATTGCATTCTCTAACCCCTGGACATCCTGAAGTGATGCAAGATGCTGGCATTGAAATGACAACCGGGCCATTGGGTCAAGGAATTGCCACGGCAGTTGGTTTCGCGCTGGCCGAGCGTATGCACGCAGCACGCTTTGGCTCTGAACTTGTGGATCACAAAACCTATGTCATGTGTGGCGATGGTGATTTGATGGAAGGGATTTCACATGAGGCCTGTTCATTTGCAGGTCACATGAAACTTTCCAATCTGGTTGTTCTTTATGATGATAATGACATCTCGATTGATGGGCCGACCTCCCTCTCCTTTACTGATAATACGATGGAACGCTTTGCAGCTTATGGCTGGGCAACCGATAAAGTCGATGGACATGATTTCGATGCGATTGAATCTGCCCTTACCAAAGCTCAGAGCAGTGATCGCCCAACGATAATAGCCTGTAAAACCAAGATTGGTTTTGGCTCTCCAAATAAAGCTGGGACATCTGGCGTCCATGGCTCCCCGCTTGGTGCCGAAGAAACTTCTGCCGCTCGTGCCAACCTTGGATGGACTGCCGCACCTTTCGAGGTTCCAGCAGAAATTCTTCATGCATGGCGCAATGTGGGAACGCACAATCAAGGTGCTCGCGTTGATTGGGAGAAACGTCTTGCTGCGTCTTCCTCTAAAGCAGAATTTGAGAAATCCTACCAAGTAGATTGTTCCGATGTTGTTGCTGCGGCGCTTAATGATCTACGAGCCTCCTTTGTCGCTGACAAACCAAAACTTGCAACACGGGCTTCTTCAGGAAAAGTTCTGGAAGCTCTGGTTCCAAAGATGCCTAATCTGATTGGTGGCTCTGCCGACCTGACCCCATCCAACAATACACAGACCAAGGCCTCTCATGTTGTGACAGCAGAAAATGGTTATCAAGGCCAGTATATTCACTATGGTGTACGTGAATTTGCGATGGCAACGATTATGAATGGCCTGACCTTGCACGGCGGGTTTATTCCGTACGGCGGAACATTTATGAGCTTTACCGATTATTGCCGCCCTGCCATTCGTTTGGCAGCGCTGATGAAGCAACGCTCTATTTTCGTGATGACCCACGACTCTATTGGTCTTGGTGAAGATGGGCCAACTCACCAGCCTGTCGAACATCTGGCTGCGCTTCGTGCAATTCCAAATCTTCTGGTTCTGCGCCCTTGCGATGCTATTGAAACGATTGAAGCTTGGGAAATTGCACTTAACAATACAACTGGCCCCGCCATTCTGGCCCTAACCCGTCAGGGTGTGCCTGCACTTCGTGATGATGCGTCCGAGAACAAATCTACGCGCGGCGCTTATATTTTATTTGAAGCCTCTGCAGAACCTAAGGCCGTATTGTTTGCAAGCGGTTCCGAAGTGTCTTTGGCAGTTGTAGCCCAAAAAGATCTGGAAGCCAAAGGCATTCCAACTCGCGTTGTTTCGGTTCCATCGTTTGAATTGTTTGCAAAACAGGATGCCGCTTATCGTGCATCAGTTTGCGGCCCTCAAACGGCTGTAAAAGTTGCTTGTGAAGCCGGTATCCGCCAAGGTTGGGATGCAATCATTGGATCAGACGCTGCATTCATCGGTATGACTGGATTTGGTGAGTCTGCCCCCGCCGAAGTGCTCTACAAGCATTTTGGCATTACAGCCGAGGCAATTGTTGAAGCCGTGTCAGCTAAAATCTAAATTACTTAATCAACTGTAGGAGAAAAACATGACAGTCAAAGTAGCTATTAACGGGTTTGGTCGGATTGGTCGCTTGGTATGCCGCGCCCTTTATGAATCAGGTCGCAATGACATCGAACTGGTGGCCATTAATGATTTGGCGGACACAGGAACCAATGCACATCTTTTGAAATACGACTCTGTCCACGGACGCTTCCCATTTGATGTTGAAGCTGACGGTGAAGACATTCTCAAAATTAAAGGAAAACCTGTCAAAGTATTCTGCCAACGTGACCCGGCCCAGATTCCTTGGGGTGAATATAATGTCGATATCGTCATGGAATGTTCTGGCGTGTTTACCTCACGCGAAAAAGCCGAGCTTCATTTGAAAGGTGGCGCGAAGAAAGTTTTGATCTCTGCCCCTGCAACCGACGAGGATATCACTGTTGTTTTTGGTGTGAACTCAGACAAACTTGAATCCGCTCATAAAATTGTGTCCAACGCGTCTTGTACCACCAACTGTTTGGCGCCTGTTGCTTACGCCATTCAAAAATCCATTGGTATCGAACACGGGTTTATGACCACTATCCACTCTTATACTGGTGATCAGAACACTGTTGATACGATGCACAAAGACTTGCACCGCGCACGAGCTGCGGCTGTTAACATGATCCCAACATCCACGGGAGCAGCAAAAGCAGTTGGCAAAGTCTTGCCAGAGCTGAAAGGCAAACTGGATGGTGTGGCTATTCGTGTTCCAACCCCGAACGTGTCTTTGGTTGATCTGAAATTTGTAGCCAAGAAGGCCACCTCTGTTGAAGAAATCAACGCAGCAATTAAAGCTGTGGCTGATGGCGAATTGAAAGGCATTCTCGGATATTACTCAGAACCACTGGTCTCGACGGACTTTAACCACGATCCCCATTCCTCGATCTTCTCTCTGGAGGGAACCAAAGTGATTGATGGAACCATGGTTCGAATTATGAGCTGGTATGACAATGAATGGGGTTTTTCCAACCGTATGCTTGATACCGCAGTTAAGATGCATGATGTCGGATATTAATCCGTATTTATAGATTTGGAGTTAAGGCCGCTCTCGAGCGGTCTTTTTTCTAATTAAGCACTTGATTATATTTCTGCGACATTTTGCACACCTCAAAAACCGGGGCATTTTTTCTTCTTATCACGTATTTTCTTTGTAAATATTTTTAGGAGCTTAACATGTCTTTATCACTCTACAAATGGGCCACCCCTTTAGTTGCCGGAGCATTTTTGCTTATGGCAACAACTGGTGTATTAATGTTTTTTCATCTGGATACTGGGCTGAATAAGGCTGCGCATGAATGGCTCGGCTGGGTTTTCGTGATCGGGGCAGCCTTTCATATCTTCTCCAATTTTCCCGGATTTAAGAAGAAAATGGCGAAGCCATTATCTATCGGAATTGCTGGTATTTTTGTCACCCTGTTGCTCTTATCTTTTATCCCACTGGACAAAGGTGGCAGTAACGGCAAAATGATTGCTGGCGCGGCTATGAATAGCCTTGCTAGCGCTCCCATTTCTGTAGTTGCTCAGGTTACCCATGCTGACCCTCAAGAGCTTCTGGCTGCCTTGAATGCGGGTGGAATGAGTATTTCTTCTGCAGATATGAGTATAAATGATGTTGTCGGGCAAAATCCTGAGCTAAGAATGAAAGCCCTATCTTTGGTCTTTAACCAGAAATAGACCAATCTTCATTTGAATTGCCGAATTTACAAAATATTCTTATTATATGCCTACAATTAAGGGATGACAAAGAATATGCCCCAGAAATCCGGCCTAAAAAGCCTGCATAATGCAGCCAGTTCCAACCCCATCCAAAGAATGGGGCTGGTGCTTGATCACCTCGTTGCAGCGTTGGGTGAGGATTCTTCTTCGCCTTTACGTCGCGCACAAATTTTGGTTGATATTGACGCTCACCCCAACACCACCCAAACAGAGGTTATGGATCGGCTTAAAATCAATAAATCCACTATGAGCCGTGAGATTGACTGGCTTTATGACCATGGGTGCGTCATCCGTCAGGCAGGACAGCAGGATGGGAGGCTTATCCACATGACAACTTGCGGATATTCAAAGAAAAGTTTGGGTTTTGCACTAGATTACGCCGATCATTCGCATAAAAACTTGCAAAAATTCATTGAAAGCCTTATAACCGTGTTCGCTAACCCAAAACCCACACTCAGAGATGCGAAACTATTAGTTTCCGCGACAGAGTTAGGGGACGCGTCCAGGCAGGAGTTGTTTGCCAGAGCCTATAAAGCTCCCTTAACAACAAATGTCAGAACGCTTGAAGGGTTAGTCGAACAAGGCCTTATTGAAACAGATAGCGAAAGCTGAAGAATGGTACAGAAGTTTAGAGCAGCACAAACAACGATTAATGGCTTGGAAATGGCCTTTCTGGGTTTGAGTGGTTCTGCTATGTCGTCTGACCATGATCTGACATGGTCTTTCAATAATGATCGTTCTAAAGGCAAAGGCGGCACTCCTCCTATCCCTCCTGTTGCTCCTAAATAAGTAGTTTTTTTCATTTAAGCAGAATTGAACATAAGGCCAGCACACTGTATGCTGGCTTTCATTTTTAACCCCTAACCCCTAAAGGGTCTGTGATGACTTCCCAAATCAAGGCTGGTGTTGTTACCGGTAATGACTATCTCTCTCTTGTTCAAGCTTGCAAGCAAGGATGCTATGCGCTTCCCGCTGTTAATGTTACCGGAACCAATACGGTGAATGCGGTGTTGGAAGCCGCTGCGGAAAATAAATCCGACGTAATTATCCAGCTTTCTAATGGAGGGGCTGAATTCTACGCAGGAAAAGGGTTTCCCGATAGTGCTGCTGCCAAGGTCTTAGGGGCAGTATCGGCTGCACATCATGTACATTTGCTGGCCAAATATTACGGTGTATGTGTTGTTCTACATACCGACCATGCCAACAAGAAGCTGATTCCTTGGGTTGAGGGTATGCTGGGTCATGGAGAAACCTATTTCAAACAGCATGGACGTCCTCTTTTCTCGTCTCATATGATTGACCTGTCCGAAGAACCTTTGGAGGAAAATGTCAACGAATGCGCCCGCCTTCTCAAACGTATGGCGGCAATTGATATGAGCATTGAGATTGAGCTTGGTTGCACAGGTGGCGAAGAAGATGGTGTCGGGTCTGACGATATCGACAATGCCCGCCTTTATACCCAGCCTGAAGATGTTTTATATGCTTATGAGGTTCTTGCTCCACTTGGCAATTTCTCAGTGGCAGCGTCCTTCGGGAATGTCCACGGAGTTTATGCGCCAGGGAATGTCAAACTCTGCCCTGAAATCCTCAAAAACTCGCAAGCGTTGGTCGCAGAGAAAAAAGGATTGGGTGCTAATCCACTTGATCTGGTGTTTCATGGTGGCTCCGGCTCTGAAAAGGCCAAAATTCACGAAAGTCTGCAATATGGCGTTTTCAAAATGAATATTGATACAGATACACAATTTGCCTTTGCTCATGGTGTTGGAAAATATGTTAAGGAAAATGAAGCTGCCTTTTTCTACCAGATTGATCCAGAATCAGGAAAACCCTATAAAAAACAATATGATCCACGCACTTGGCTGCGCCTTGGCGAGAAAGCCTTAATTGAGCGACTCTCCGAGGCCTTTATTGACCTCAAGTCAAACGGAAAATCGGTGGCTGTGCGCTAAGATGAGCATTGTAACCCTTTGTTTTTTAAGCAAATAAAATAATAAATATTTGACTTGATTTTTGGGCGGTGGGACTGCTATAAGTCCTGCCACAGAAGAAAAATATTAGAGAATTTGAGTTTCAGGAGTAGCTGGTTATGAAAGCCAATATCCATCCGGATTACCACGAAGTTACCATCGTTATGACCGATGGCACAGAATACACAACCCGCACCACTTGGGGCAAATCAGGCGACACAATGCGTCTGGATATTGATTGCCTCTCCCACCCTGCGTGGAAAGGCGGCGTTGCCAAAATTACTGAAAAAGGTCAGTTGTCGAAATTCGAGAAACGCTTTGGCAGCTTTTTGTCTGCTGGCGTTCAAACTGCAGGTCGTCAAGACGAAGAGAAAAAAGAAGCTTAGTCTTCTGCTTGGTCTGCAGCGAACAAAGTTCAGGAAAACTCCTGATGAGGTAGAACTAGCCCCGGAAAGCTGTCTAGCAATCCGGGGTTCTTTTTGTGTCCATACCTTCCTTTGATATGGGGCTATTACAGCCAGCCTTTTCGTTTGAAATAAACATGCGGCACGATCGCACAAAGAACCATCAGAGACAGGGCAAATGGATAACCCCATACCCAATGGAGTTCGGGCATATGCCCAAAATTCATACCATAAATGCTGGACACTAGAGTCGCAGGAAGAAAGAACACAGTAACAATCGAGAATATCTTGATAATCAAGTTCTGTTCGACGTTAATCATTCCCAATGTTGCATCAAGTTGGAACGTTACCTTGTCAGATAAGAAGGCTGTCTGTGTAATCAGGGCCTGAACATCCATTATTAAAATATCAATACAACTGTCTATCGCCGGATGAGCATGGGTTGATTGTTTGAAGAAAACCAGCATCCTGCTGATCGCATGCAGGCTTTCGTTAATTTTGGAGTTCAAATCTGCAGCACTTCCCAAATTTTTCAGCGCAATCTTCATAATTTGCGTTGTATTTCTGGGTTTATCGTCCTCAAATACATCCGTTGCAAAAATATTGTGCGAAAGCTCGTCCAAGGTATCAACCAGTTGTTCCGAATTATAAGCAACCCGAACAATCATTTCCTCGAACAGCCCTTCAGCCAGGTTGGCAGGGGTTTCAAACAGAGCCCCTTGCTTTTGCAACCGATCTCTAAAAATCTTGAATGATGTTGGATCAATATCCCGCATGGTCAGGAAAAAGTTTTTCCCAAGGATAAAGGTTACAGCAACAGTTTCAGGATACGGAGTTTTTATTTTGTTGATCAAGGCGGCAGTCATATAAGCTACCCCATCTTCTGTATAGAGTCTGTTCAAAACATGATTTTTCCAAATCTCGCTTTTATTCGGCAACTCAATATGAAGATGCTTTTCCACCATATCCATTTCTTCAGCAGATGGTGAAGCCATATCAATCCACGCAACACCAGACGGAAAATCAGTCGGAGCGAAGATCTCCATTACCTGCGTTTTTCCGTTTTCTCTGGCGTATGCTGTAATCATAATATTTTCTTATGCCGCTTCCAATTGCTTTAAGGCCTGTGACAGTTTTTTCATCACCGTTTCGTTTTCGGCTTTACGGGCCTTTTGTTCGGCGATAATTTCGGCGGGTGCGTTATTCACAAACTTGTCATCAGACAATTTTTGATCAATGCGATTGATGTTGGCTTCCAGCCTATCAATCTCCTTCTTGAGACGCTCACGCTCTTTATCAAGATCAATGATTTCGGCAATCGGCAGAATGATAGTGGCTTCATCTACAATTGTCTGGATTGATCCTTTCGGCGCTTCTGCCGTCATGGAGATATTTTCAATCCTTGCCATCCGCGCAATAATTTCTTCATATGCGGCAATTCTTGATTTGGTTTGTTCACTGGCATCCTTAATCATCATCTTGATTTTGGTACCAGCCGGAACATTCATGTCCGAACGAACGGAGCGAATTTCCGTGACGAGGCGGGTCAACCAATCAATTTCCGCAAGTGATTTTTCACTAAATAAAGACTCCGGATAGGTCGGCCAAGCTTGCCCCATCAATAAAGAGTCCTTTGGACGAACTGCTATGCTTTCATACAATTCTTCCGTGATATAGGGCATGAATGGATTGAGCAAAGTCAGAATTTGATCCAGAACCCATCCGGTTGTATCCCGCGTTTCCTGTTTCAAAACATCGTCTGTATTACTTTCCGCGAGCAATGGCTTGGTGAATTCAAGATACCAATCACAGAAGGTTCCCCAAACAAATTGATAAATTGCTCCGGCCGCATCATTGAAGCGGTATTCTTCCATATTTTTATCTATGGATTTCTGAACCTCCATCACTTGACCAATAATCCATTGGTTGATGGTGTGTTTTGCATTTTCAGGTTTGAAATCTGCATTCGGAATACAGCCATTCATTTCGCAATAACGGGTGGCATTCCAGATTTTGGTTGCGAAGTTGCGATATCCTTCAATACGTTCATCAGATAGACGAATATCACGGCCTTGTGCCGCCATCGCCGTCAAGCAGAACCGCAAAGCGTCAGCTCCGTATTTTTCGATTGTATCCAGAGGATCAATAACATTGCCTCTGGACTTGGACATTTTTTGCCCTTTGGCATCGCGGACCAGTGCATGCATATATACGGTATGGAATGGGACATCTCCCATAAAATGGATACCCATCATCATCATCCGGGCAACCCAGAAGAAAATAATATCAAATCCGGTACACAGCACATCACCCGGATAGTATTTCTCAAGTTCTGGTGTTTGATCCGGCCACCCCAAAGTCGAGAAAGGCCAGAGCGCCGATGAGAACCATGTGTCGAGAACATCGTCATCACGAGTGAGCTTAACCCCTGCTCCTGCTTCTCTTTGCGCTTCTTCTTCGGTTTCAGCAACATAGACCTTGCCGTCTTCATCGTACCACGCCGGAATTTGATGCCCCCACCATAATTGCCGTGAAATACACCAAGGCTGAATATTCCGCATCCATTCGAAATAAGTGTTTTCCCAAGTTTTTGGAACGAAAACAGTCTTGCCGGTTTCTACGGCCTCAATAGCCGGTTGAGCCAAAGTCTTAGCATCACAGTACCATTGCTCGGTCAGGAAAGGTTCGATCACGAGATCGGAACGATCGCCATATGGAATCATGTGTGTTATATTCTCGACGCGATCCAGAAGATCTTGCGCCTCAAGTTCTTGCAGGATTTTTTTGCGGGCATCGTACCGATCAAGTCCTTGATATTCTTCCGGAGCATTTTCGTTGATCTTCGCATGCACATCCATAATCGAGATCATCTCAAGATTATGGCGGCGTCCAATTTCAAAGTCGTTGAAATCATGAGCTGGCGTTACTTTCATTGCACCAGTTCCGAGCTCTATATCGACATAATCATCTGCGATAATTTTAATCAAACGCCCAACGATTGGCAGAACAGCAACTTTGCCAATCAGGTCTTTGTAACGTTCGTCTTCAGGATTAACAACAATGGCGGTATCCCCCAACATGGTTTCCGGACGTGTGGTGGCAATCGTGATATAACGCTCTTCTTCTCCCTCGACAGGATAGCGGATATACCACATATGGCCTTTGACTTCTTTCTGAACAACTTCGATATCCGAAATAGCGGTCAAAAGTTTAGGGTCCCAGTTCACTAGACGATTGTCTTTGAAAATAAGTCCTTTGCGGTAGAGTTCAACGAAAGCTTTTCGTACTGCCTTATTCAGACCATCATCCATTGTAAATCGTTCGCGGCTCCAATCCGGCGTTGATCCCAAACGGCGTAACTGGTTGGTAATGGTTCCTCCGGAATATTCCTTCCACTCCCATACTTTTTCAAGAAAGGCTTCTCTACCCATGTCTCGGCGGGAAGGCTGACCTTCTTCTGCAAGTTTACGCTCGACCACCATTTGTGTTGCGATCCCTGCGTGGTCAGTCCCGGGCATCCATAAGGCATCTTTGCCTTTCATGCGGTTGTACCGGGTCATGACGTCTTGCAGAGTGTTGGTAAAAGCATGCCCCATATGCAAGGTTCCCGTGACATTGGGTGGTGGCATCATGATGGTAAAAGGAGACGTGTCCATTTGAGGATGACATTCAAACAGTCCGGACTCTTCCCATTTCTGGTAATGGTTTTTTTCAATCTGTTTGTGGTCAAAAATTTTGTCGAGCATTGTCTAATCTCAATTCTTTGTGCGTCATATAATTTTTTGTTTGTGGATACGGTTTTAACCTGCCAGAAGACATATTTCAATCATTTCAAGTGAATGCAACAATAAAAAAAATGGCACATTTCTGTGCCATTGCGAAACCTATGCACCTTTTATCTGTTTGGTAATTTTTTCGATTTCTTTTTGGATCAAACGTTCAACCATCTTGGGCACATTGTCATCAATCCACTGGCGCAGCATCGGACGCATCAGGTCTTTGGCAATATCTTCCAGAGTAATACGACCATCTGCATAAAGACGTTCATTTTCCTCACGCTCGACGGGGATATTTCCCATCAGCTTGGAAAACGCATCTGCTGTTGCCGCTAACGCGGGTGCAGTAAACAGTGCATCAATATCATCACTGCCCATTGATAAATCCAGATCGGATTCACGCATTTCATCATCTTCTTTCATAGACAAGTCCAGATCGGATTTACGTGGCGCCTCTTCCTTGACAGGATCGGGCTCGGCCAACGGAATTGTATATTTTTCTTCGCTGTAATTGATGACTTTTTCTTCCTTGCCACCTTTAATTTCATTAGTCAGCTCAAGAACGTCTGCAAAACTTTCTCTTGGCTCTTCTTCCTGTTCTGGCTCAGGTTGATAGACAGGAATTTCATATTTTTCATCGTCTTTTGTTATCTCGATGTCCCCAGCTTTACGGGCAACATTTTCTTCCTGAGGAATTTCAATGTCCTCAGCTTCGCGTGTTTCATCATCCGAAATAATTTGTCGGATAGATGCGAGTATCTCTTCGATTGACGGTTCCTGATCCGGTTCTGTGCCAGCCATTCAGCTTTTCCTTAAAATAACTTCATCTTGTGCAGTTTGTCTTAATGCTAACGCATTGTCAAAGCACGATTTAATCCCTATCCACACCCTAATGCACAAAGTCGGGTTTTTATTTTACAGAACTTCTATTTCTGAAATTCAAACTTACCTTGAGGCATAAGCCCTGGAACATAGGCTGTTGCAGCATCCCCCAGTGCAAACTGCAACAAAGATCCAGAATCCGATACACTGTAACGGGTAATTTCACCAGTTGTATCGCCGTCCTTGACCAAAACGCAATATAATTTTCCATGGAGTGCAAGCTGGCCAATCAATTCTTTAGGGGGCTCTGCAACAGCGCCATTTATAAAAATAGCATCATACTTCGCGGCTTTGACATAGCCGTCCTGAGCGCGACCAAGAACCGCAGAGATATTGGTCAAACCAAGTTTCTCCCAATTCAAACGTGCCGCGTGAAGAAGCTTATCACTCGGATCGAGCGCATAGACTTCGCCCACGAGTTGCGACAAAATTGCTGCGGAATAGCCTGTTCCTCCGGCTACATCCAGAACTTTTGACGTCTTTTCCAAATTGGCATCCTGAACCATTTTCGCCAGAATTAAAGGCTCCAACAGAAAGCGCCCTTCTCCGACAGGAAGATCATCATCAAGGTAGCTCACTCCACGCAAGGCCTCAGATACAAACATCTCGCGCGGAATACTCAAATAAGCAGAATTTACCTTTTCGTCCACGACACCTGACGGCTGCAATTGGGAAACAACCATAGCTTCCCTAGCTTTTTCAAAATTTTGGAGTGACATAAGAAATTCCCTAGAAATAAAAACTTTACATCTAATACAGGATTTTGTGCTGGATTTCCATGATGAAAAATGCTAAATCCCTGCCTTCTGAAACTATATTCAGTGGGGGCGCGATGGCCGAGTGGTTAGGCAGAGCTCTGCAAAAGCTTGCACGCCGGTTCGATTCCGGCTCGTGCCTCCAGATTTCTTTATTCCAAGCATTTTCCAAAATTCTGCGCATCTCTCTTATAAACTAAGCCAAAGTGTACAGCAGGGGCAAAATGCGGTTATATTTTATTTGGCTTTTTTAACAAAATTCCCAGTTGACAAAAGTCTCGAATAAAAATAGAAAAGCCACCTGAAAGCGTTTCGCTTGTTCCTCGATAGCTCAGCGGTAGAGCAATCGACTGTTAATCGATTGGTCGCAGGTTCGAATCCTGCTCGAGGAGCCATTTACTCTCCCTCCCTAGAAAATCATCCCAAGCGGATTCGCCGTCCTCCTATTTGTATGGGACATTTAACTATGTCTCAAAATCCTATTTCGCTTTAATTTCACTGGGTCAAATCGCCGAGCCCAAATTTTCCAAGCTCAAAATACACTATTTGTAAAATCGAATTCATCTAAAATTAATTATTCCGTCCAATAATGTGGCTAGATTGTGTCAAACCTGACTACCAAATCCAGAACTATTTAGAAAAGATAAAGTATTATAAATTATTATTTTCAATTATTACTTTAATTAGTTCTAGAGCATTAAGTAAATTGCAAATAAATACTCAGTATTTATCCATTTTACTTATATATATTTTCAAATTTTACTACAGATGATAACTTAATATTTTTGATAGTTTCACTTTTGGAAAAAATTTTTTCAAATTTTGCATTTTTCTATTGCATCCAAAGTTTGGCTCTAGTATAAATAACTTACACACCCTCTATTACCGCCGTTTGTCCGGAGCACCGAAAAGGTCTCCGGACCTTTTTTTATCCCGAACCTTTACCCATGGAGGACGCATGTATCAAAAGCTAATTGAATCCCTTTTAACCCACATGGGCGAGAAAACGGGACAATCTCCACCAACACGTTATGAAGTGATAATCATCCATTGCTTTTATCTTGCGCCGTTGCTTTGGGCGGGTGCCTTGGCATGGGACGCCTTTTATGCCCAGACATCTTTGACAGACAAGCCCCGCGCCATTGGATTTGGAACGATTCTAGAGGTAACAGGTGGACTTGCTGCCCTGACCGTCCTTTTTCTAATTTGGGCCGCCAAATACAGGAAAAAACCCATAGATATGTGGGCAGCATCCCATTTGGTCTGGATTTCACAAAGCTATCTGAATTTGGCCCTGTTTTCGGCCTTGGCTGTTGTCGCATTCGGGGTTTTGTTATTATTGGGCGCCATCTCAACAACAATTGCAGCCATTGCGATCTACGGCCTACCGATTCTGGCACTCTTGACTGTGGGATTGTTTCTTATTCGGCTGATAAGGGGATATGTCAACCTGATACGCCATAAACCGATGATTCTGGGAAGAAAATGGCGATCCCGGCAGGAATCGAACCTGCAACCCTCTGCTTAGAAGGCAGATGCTCTATCCAGTTGAGCTACGGGACCAATCGAACTAAGCGGACGCTTCTTCCGGTGGAATATATTTGAAGTTATCGACATAGTTCTTAGGAACAATCTTGCGTTCGTGAGACTGGAGGACGGTATATCCCCACCCTTTCCCCTCAGCGAATGCCGATGCTTTTTCCAAAGTTGGAAATTTCAATTTTACCTGATTGAGCGTATCTGACGAACTCGTCCAGCCCATCAGGCTTTCCGGTGTTCTTGCAGATTTCAACTCATATTCCAACACCCAGTCCTGTGCTTTTGCGCGTCCGGACTGCATGGCAGATTTGCTGGGTCGGTAAATTTTGACTTCCATACGTCTTACCTCGTAAAAATCGAGCTTACCCTATAGGAGTTGCCAAAAAATTAAAAGAGCAAAAAAGAGAAGTTCTCTACCAGCGGAACAGTTTTTTTGCGGCAAAACCGGCAAAAATCCCAATCACGACATAGGGCAAGAAATTGAGGAAATATGCTTCGCCAACATTATCATTGGGGCAAACCAGACGCATCCCTATCCAGCCAAACTCACTGACCGCCAGAACCGCAAACGATGCCAGAGCGCACGGCATAACCGTTGCGCCCTTCCTGACCAAAATAATAACCGCTATGGCTGGCAGGGTTGTGTGAAGCGCTGTGTTGATCCAGCAATGGGACAGCCAGTTTTCCCTGATACTTCCCATCCCTTCGAAAAAAAGCCGATCAAGCATCCAGACAAGTTGAACAGATAGCAAAGTCAGTGGAACGGCAAAGAATCCTTTGTACCTTTCGCAATCCGGCGTCGAGAGCCAGAATGTCATTAGGGACGCCGTAATGCCGGTTCCAAAAGCCAGAAGCAGTTCAAAGATATAATCCCCACGGTTCATTGCCTCGACGATATTTTCACGCAAACCAATCGTCATCGCAACGGCTGACGTATATGTCACGACCAATAATATCCACAGCAAAGCCCTGCGAAGCGGGTTCGTGCAACAAACAGGTTTGAGGTTACCGCATAATTTTTGGATGGTTTGGTCTATTTCTTCGGTACTCATGCCAGTTTCTCTTTAAGTTTCTGTAGGGCGCGATGCATTGTTACTTTAACAGCAGATTCTGATAATCCGGTTTTTTCGGAAACTTCCTTCGTGCTATATCCTTCAATTTTCAATAACTCAACAACTTCTTTTTGTTTTTCAGGCAATTCACCGATCGCGTTCTCAATATCCCGAAAGGTTGAAGACGTATCGCTGTTACTGAGGTAATCCGGTATCTCAACTGATTCAAGGGGAACCTGCCTATTTCCCCGTGAAGCGTAATGCTGCCTCAAGAAGTCTGTCTTTCTAAAATTTACAATCGCCAAAAGCCATGGGGTAAATGGTCGCTCAGAATCATAGGTGTGCAACGCCTTATGCACGGATAACAAAACTTCCTGCACCACATCATCCGCGATATCAGGAGAAGGAAGAGAACGCAGAACGACACGGCGAATGACGGGCACAATTTCAGTCAGCAGGATCTGGTATGATGCTGCATCCCCGCTTTGGGCTTTGACAATCAAAGCCTGCCATCTTTTTTCCTGTTTTTCATTCCCGTAAGGCATCCGGCGATCATATAGAGAAGTATTAGAAATTAAAAGAGAAGGTTCCATACGTATAGAACGCTATGAATGACTATATTTCCCCGTCTTGAGGGGATAAAATCCTTGAGAATTTTGTGAAGATTCTGAATGGTCGGGGCGAGAGGATTTGAACCCCCGGCCCACTGCTCCCAAAGCAGTTGCGCTACCAGGCTGCGCTACGCCCCGACTTTCAGATATTTATCGTGACGCGAGTCACGTAAGGGCTTCCTTTTACACGAAAGGTCACGGATTATTCAAGTGATTTCGCAAGGGAATTTGAAGAAATTTTACTTTTTAGGCCAATTCCCCATTTTTTCGCCATTCCACCGTTAATTTCAAGCACCGCTTTGGTGGGGTGCGATGACGTAATCGTAGTCAAATCCTGTGGCATTGCCATGTTGTGAATATCAACAACCTGTCCCTTTTCATCCAGAAACAGCATATCAAGCGGAATCAGGGTATTCTTCATCCAAAACGATGGCTGGCGCATATCGGGAAATATAAACAACATTCCTGATGTTTCAGGCATTCTCCGACGAAACATCAATCCCCTCGCGCGTGACGACGAATCATCCGCAATTTCAACATCTAACGAGATCTGATTTCCTGCATCATTCGTGATTGTCAGGTCTTCGGCCAAGGCCATATGGCTTTGCAAACACAGTACGAGCGCCATCACCAGAGACATCCATAAAATCTTATTTCTCATGCAAAATCCCTTCTATAAAATTCTGAACAGCTTTCGATGCCTCGTACATTTCAACAGTGTTATGATCTGCCTCTTTATATTCAACCATCTGTTTTGGCTCAGGGGATAAATCAAATAATGCTCTTCCCGTTTTATAACCAACCACCCTATCCTTACCAGCAAGAATGAAAAGTTTGGGGGCTTTTACATCGGCAATTTTCAAATCAGATTTGAATTGGTCTTTTAACAACACACTTTTGAACGGGACAAATGGATAATGCATAGCCACCACAGCCAAAAGATTTTCAAATGGAACCTCAAGGATTAGCGCTCTGATTTCTGCATTATGTTTTTGCGCCAAATTGACAGCAACCCCGCTGCCCAAAGATTGTCCGTAAATGATAATCGGGTTTGTTGCGCGATATTTATTTAGCACATCACTTTGAAAAAAAGCTTCAGCGTCTTTATACAGCCCATCTTCTGTTGGATGGCCAGAATTTCCTCCATAGCCACGATATTCAGCCAATAAAACCCCGTATCCTGCCTGCACCATATCGGAGAAGAACGGGGCCATCCAAGCGGGGTGGGAAGCATTCCCATGAAAGGCAATAATTATTGGTTTTCCTGGATCAACAGGTGCTGTAAAAAAACCAGTTAATTTCAATCCATCTTCTGTGAGTACCCGAACAGGCTCATACCCCGTCAATAATCCGGTCATTTGTTCAATCGGAACAGAGGGAGGAAAATAAATAAGTTTCCTTTGAAAAAAGTATAGTAATCCCGTTGTAAAAATATACACGACCAACGTAATGATTAGAAATTCTGCCATACGTCTTTTTTTACTCTTCCTGACCATTTATCGTTTCCCGTCAACTGGCAGCAGAATCAATAATGGCAGAGTTATACATCCGCGCATAAGTTCCATCCCGTGCAACAAGTTCAAAATGTGTCCCTTGCTCTGCAATACGTCCATTTTCCATGACAATAATTTTATCAGCATTCTGGATGGTCGAAAGGCGGTGGGCAATGACCAAAGTTGTCCGGTTCTTTTGCAGCCCTTCCAATGTTTTCTGGATCAGACGTTCGGACTGGTTATCCAGAGCCGATGTGGCCTCGTCCAGCAATAAAATAGGAGCGTCACGCAAGATCGCCCGAGCCAGTGAAATTCTCTGGCGCTGGCCCCCTGATAATAATACCCCATTTTCACCAACTTGTGTTTGGTATCCATTTGGCAGGGCACGAATAAACTCATCGGCTGCCGCAGCTTTGGCTGCCTCAACAATCTGTTCTTCCGTTGCATTTTTCAGACCATAGGCAATATTGCCTGAAATCGTGTCGTCAAAGATCGTTACGTCTTGAGACACCAGAGCCATATTCCGGCGCAACGACTCAATTGTGATGTCTCTGATGTCATGCCCATCAATCATAATTGAACCCGACACAGGATCATAAAATCTAAGCACCAAAGACAGGATGGTTGTTTTGCCTCCACCTGATGGCCCGACAAGTGCGGTTACTTTTCCGGATTCTATATCAAGATTGACATGGTGGAGGGCCTGTTTGTTGTCCTCCATATTATCATACGCGAAATTGACATCACGGAATGCAATGGATGGCATCTGGACTGTAATATCCTTTGCATCGGGATTTTCTGAAATGGAAGATGTTTGTTTCATCATTTCATCAACCCGTTCAGCGGCCCCAAGCCCCAACTGAAGCGCATTATTCAGTTTGGCCAATTTTTTCATTGGCTCATAGGCCAAGGAAAAGGCCGCAATAAAGGATATCAATCCACCCGGGGTCAACTCGCCTTGAGCGATACGGAATCCACCATAGACAATCACCCCAAAGACAACACCCCCTACCATAATTTCATTGATCGGCGTTGAGAGGTTGCTGATCCTTGCGGCCTTAATGTTCAAATCCCGAACGGTGACAACAGCTTTCCCTGCGCGGTCCCGCTCGTGGTCTTCCATGCCGTACGCCTGCACCTGTCTGATACCTTGGAATATCTGGGTTAAGACACCCATCAGATTCGCGGTTTCGCCCTGAATTGATCTCGACACCTTACGAAGCCGTCTTCCCAGATAAGCAACAAGTCCCGATGCAAACGGAAAAATTATAAAGGTGACAAGTGACAATCGCCAGTCCTGCATCACCATAACGACGATCAGGAAAACCAGAGTCAGAAGGTTGCTCCCTACTCCCGTCAAAGAATCAGATACTGCCGTCCGCATCACGTTCACATCGTTGGTCACGCGAGAGACTAGCTGTCCACTGGGGTATTTGTGAAAGAATTTAAGATCAAGGGTCATAAAATGCGAGAACACATCTTGTTGAATATCCGCCACGATGGACTGGGATATTTTATTCATCTTGATGGTATGGATATATGTTGCGATGCCCCGAACAACAAAAGACGCAAAGATCATTCCGCCCAGAGGCAAGATAACGGAAATCGTTTCCGGATTATCCTGCACACCAATCATGGCTTTATCCAAAACAGGCTGGAGGAGCTTTGCAAAGCCTGCCGTTGCAGCCGCTGCCACCAGCATGAAAAAAACAGCGATAGCAAGCTGTCCCGAATAAGGGGAAAGATATTTCTTTACCAAAGGGACAAGCAGAGAAAAAGTGGTATGCTTAACGGGTTTTGTATCTATATTTGTATCCATGGAGGCAAAATAAGTGGTATTTGCGCCGGACACAAGAGGCTGAGTTAAGCTGGACGTTTACGGTGCTTTCTATCGGGGAGCGCCTTTCCCCATTTCAGGCGGTCAACCAGATAGGTTGGCCTGATATTATTAAACTGGTTAATCAACATGCTCAAAATCTTGTTGACGTCGCCCGGGGTGGCTGCATTCTTAAAGACAGGGGCATGAATGCCGCTGCGAATCAGGCAGGTATCCATGTTTACCAAGGTTGCCCCTGTAATATCATGAGCCATGGCATCCCCAATCATAACCGTTTGACCGGGATAAATGTCGTTATTGTGCAAAATATGAATGGCTTGGTGGAAAATGGGCTTATACGGTTTTCCGATCATCTGGATCACGCCGCCCAATTCCTGAATGCGGCGGCTGAGTTGCAGAGTTCCCGTCTTATAATTATTCCCCAACAGCGCACGACTATCAGGATTAATGCACAAAATTTTCAGGCGGCGGCGAATGGTTTCGCGCAAAACCTCTTCATAGGATGATAATTCACCTTCCAGATTATCCCAGCCGGACACTAGCAAGAAGCTCGCATCCTCGAGATTATTAACAATCTGTACGTCTGTTCCAGCCAAGAATTTACGGGCACGCTCCCCCCCGATCAGGTAGCAATTTTTCCCCACCCCTTCAAAGACAGCGTCTTTTTGTGTATTTATTCCGTTATAAAGAAGCTCTCCAGAGGTCAATATCTCGCTATACAGGCCGTCTGGTAATCCCAATTTTTTCAAATTTTCTGCCATTTCGTGGGCTCGAAGCTCTGAATTTGACATAAGAAGAACGAATTTCTTACGGTTCTTAAGCTCCTTCAGACATTCAATAGCCCCTTCGAACACCTTTTCCGAGTCGTGCAAAACGCCCCAGGTGTCGATGAGAAAACCCGTGTAACTATCTGATATATCAGATATTCCTTGACAAAATTTTGTGTTTGGCATGAGTCCTTGACCTTTGGAAAATATCGATCATTTCCCAGTTTAGTCGGCAATTCTAAACGGAACGTTAGCAAGCGAGATAATTTTCAGATGTCTATCTTATACCAAAAACACGATTGAACTCCTCAACCCGTCTTTTGAAGCTTTCGAGCCTTAACTTAGTCCCTACTTTTTCTATATCAAGCAGAATTTGATTCATCTTATCTTCTGGAGAGGATAATGGCTTAACATCCGCCACTTGGGGTACAAAAAGCCGAACGTCCACATATGCCGCATTCCGACAATATGAGAGAATTTCAACTTCTACGCCGCCCCCTGCTACTCCGGCCCTACGAAACTGGTCTTCCACATAATCACGAAGACTGTCCATATCTTCGCGGGAAAACCCCTTGGTGTAATTTCGGTTATCAGGATAATAGAGCGTGGCTTTGCGTTCCGGCCCCCTGATCTCCTTAAAATTATCTCCTTTTGTAAAATCGGAGTAATGTAAAGACTCACAGACAGGATTTGTTGGCAGCGCCGCTGCGCCTCCAAAAGCTACGCGCAATTTGTTTGTCCAAAGGCGCATTGATTTGGCAGCTATCAGTTCATTTTTCTTTAACAAAGGCTTCTCCATATGGCTGCATTTTATGTAACGCAGTCGTTGTCTTTATTGCAAGAATTTAGTGAATCTTGGCACTGCGCCCTGCGATTTCGCACAAAATCTTATAGAGCTTGCCGACATCCGATGTATTGAACAAAGAGGACAACAGCTCACCATAGTCATTATTGTGTGCTTGCTCGAGAACTTCCTCGTACTGGCGGATAAAGCGCAGTGTATAGGTGCGGAATTCACTATCCTCGATAAATTTCTTCTGGCCTTTGTCCAACGGGATTTTGACAGCGGATTCCACAAGGTGGCGTGTGAAGGCCGCGACATCCCCACGCTGGTACGCACGCAAGACACGGGCATCAATTTCTTCTTCCAGATGACGGGAAACATCAACAGCCAGAGAATAAAGACTTTCAATCACGAATTTCGAAGCCGACAGGAAGGCTTCCCGTTCGGAACGAAGCTGCGTTTCTTTCAGTTTTTTGGCTTGATCTGCTATTTCCTGAACTGAGCGATACAGGTTTGCCGAATTGCGGCTAAAGACAGAGGCCGCTTCATCTGCAGCCTCAATGGCTTTCCGCGTTACCGTTGTCATGCGCGAAGATTCATCAACCAGTTTTTGACGTGAAATTTCGATATTATCCATGACCGAACTTCCTGCCTGACGAACCTCATCAACTCTGGAGGTCAGACGGGCTGTGGCATCTGTAATCTGATCGACCACTTCCATCGAGACGTTAGAAATCTGGCTGGCTTGATGGCGCAATCCTTCACCATAAGTTTCCGCACTGTTCATAGACGCATTCATATATGTCTCTATTTCCTTGGCGCGAACAGACAAAGTTTCTCCGGATTTTTGCAATTCCAACAATGACCCTTGGACAGCGTCCACCAGGGCCCCGGCCTCTTCCCTTACAGATGCCACAATACGCGCGGATTTGTGGGTTGTCTGTTCTGCCAGCAAGGACATGCGTTGTCCTTCTTCCAGATAAGACTTAGCCCCATCAGCAATTTTCCGAGTTACGTTATCAACTTTATGATCGAGTATATCGGTTGATTGGCCGAATAGATCGGTTGCCTCTTGCAAGTCACTGGTTGCACGATTAACCACCACGGAAATATCCTGAATATAAACATCCAGATTTTTCTGAAGCATTTCGACCTTTGATCTGACCTGATCGGTTACCAGTTGCAGATCATCAATACGTCCTGCAACACCGGTCTGAACGCGGGTCAGGCTATCTTGTGCATCTTCTGCAGCCTGACGAATATCAACCATCGTATTGCCTAGATCTTCCGACATGCTCAACATAGTACGAGACCCATCGACAACCCCGACACGCAATTTCTCTAACCGATCGTCCAGCTGTTGCCCGATATCGGTCAGACATTCGGAAACAGTTTCTGTGGATTCCATATAGCTTTCGCGCAAACTGGCATATTTTGCCTCAAGCGCCTCCGCTGCGGCAATCATGCGATTACAGTCAGGCGTTGCTTGATCTGCCAACAGTGAAATCTTCTCGACATTCTCATGGATAGAGCTGCCCGTCTCCGCCGCCTTACGCCCGATCGTATCCAGAGCTCCGGAAATGCGGACTTCCATTTGAGACAATTCATCCGTTACGTCTGCCACGCGGCCAAACATGCTGTCACTCCGTTCAAAGAGAGCTTGGCCCAAAAGACCAATCTGGCTTTCTGAAATATTCAGCGTATCTGTCAGACTTTGGCTTTGGCTTTGAAGCAACATTGCAATGTCACCGGTTCTGCGTTCCAGTTCATCAACCAGATCATCAAGACTGGATTTCTGGGATTGGATTTGTTCGTTGATTTGTTTTGAATGTGCAACGATTTGTCCCGTAACAGCCGCAGTATCCTGCAGGCTGTTTTTCATCATAGCGCCCACTTCTTCAACTGTGGTACGCATTCTGTTATTGCCTTGCTCCAGCTCAACGATGCGGATAGATAACCGGTCATCCAGTTCATCAGTTTGTTCTGCGAGACGCTCGATTGATTTTGAAATCAACGTAACAGGCTCTGCCGATCGTTTTGAAAGCTGTTCTGCAGATCTTTCGAGCGCAGCCGTCACCAGAGTAACTGCTTCTACTGTTTTTTCCTTCTGCGCTTCCAGTTTTCCGGTGATGGCTTCAAGGCCTTTGTTCTTATCATCAATAACACTCAAAATTTCGGATATTCCGTCACGATTTATGCGCGCCGAATTCATGATGTTTTCCATGCGCTGTTCAGCCAGTCTGGAAGAATTTTCAATCTGGCCGGAGGCCTCGGCAATTGTTTTATCCAACAACTCTTTGGCGCGACGAACTGCAGACGTAATATTATCTGCTCCAGAGACCGCCATAGACAGAGCCTCTCCCAATTTATGGGTTGCAATATCCCCAACCTTTTCAAGTTCGGTTGTGCTGTTCAACAATTGTTCGGCCGAATTTTTAAGATTTTCTGCCCGCTCATTCAACTTCACTTCAATATGAGCTGTGCGTTCAAATAATTCATTTGAAGTATTTTCAACTTTTTCAAGACTTCCGGACATCACCTCCATCACGCCTTCAACTGCGCTGGAAATTTTCTCGGCACCTTTCAGGCTGACCTCAAGACGATCCGCACCCGAGATAATGGTTTCCGCCATTTTCTCCAAGCGCGATGTGTCATTATCAATTTTTCCTTGAGTTTGTTCGATCTGCCCTGCGACCTCACTAATGCGTGCGGAGAATTTTTCAGCAGCAGACGCCAGAGAATCCTCAACACTAGAGACCTTCTGATGAACATCTTCACTGGCTTTGGTGATAATTCTTGCTCCGTTGGAGAAAATTTCATCAATTTCCTGACCCAACTCTGTAATTTCCGAGGATACATTTTCCCAAGCTTGCACACCTTTAGATGATTTATGTGTTATAACTTCGGTCTGTGCCTCAATTGTTTCAGTCAGTGTCAATAATTCTTCGGCGCGCTTGCTTAAAGAATCTGCCAAACGATCAATATGAAATTCCGCCTTTTGGGACACACCGGAAAAATCTCGAATTTCGGTGCGCAATCCAGAGCGAGCGCGTTGGATGGCTTTTACTGCCGCGCGCGATGATGCCGACATTTCCGATGCCTGTTTCATCAAAAGATGAATATCATCACTAATCAGCCGAGATTGTTCTTCACTTGGGAATAACATATCCCGCAGCTCCTGCTTCAAAGCTTGCGCGTAAATATGGGCATCAGAACGGCGTTGCCAAGCGGAGATGCACAACCACAACATGGCAACAGGCGTCATGATACATGCCAGTACCAGCCCCAAAGCCAATGGAGACGTTGCGATAGATTTGATACTTCCAGGAAGAGTAAGAATATAAAGGCCTGCATAGGTTATCCATGCAACTGTCAAGAAGACAGCCACAGCTTGTCCCATTTGTAACCAGTATGGAGTATTTGGGCCGGATGATTTGATACGACGACCTGTATAACCACGGGGCGCGATTAACTCTATTCCGTCGGCTTTCCACTCAGAGTTTTCTGATAAATCTGAATCAGGATTTTGTTCCGCATCTCTGGCTTGTTCTGGGGTTTGCTCCGGCATAGCCTCAGGAACTGAAATTTTCCAGTTCTTTAACACGGGCCCAGCCCCTGCATAAATTTTACTTTCAATGATTGGTGTGGATTCAGATACAAATTCATTCTGAACAGAATCATCCTGTTCTTTTGCTGCGAAAAGACTCATGAGCAGTCGCCCCGTGTTCGTATAAGTTCATCTGTGTTGGATTAGGATGACCGTTACATGGTTTGTGAATAAATTCAAGACAGTATCAAAAGTTATTCAGGCAAAAAGTTACTCAAGTTTATACGAAGAGGTTTATCGGAAAAACTTTTCCATATTTCACAAACCTCTTCGGTTTAATATCAAAAATATTATGTCTTCTGTTTCTTTAATCCCATCTGGACGAGATAGGCATTAAGATCCCGTCGGATTTCAGGAGCCAGCATATATAGACCAATCAGGTTCGGTACAGCCATGGAAAGGAACGTGGCATCGGCAATATCAATAACTGTTCCCAAACTCACCGAAGATCCAAGGACGACAAAAACCAGAAATGCCAGCCGGAAGCTAATGGCCACAATTTTTCTGTCTCCCAGCAAATAGCCAAGGCATTTCTCCCCATAATAGGAGTAAACAATAATGGTCGAAAAGGCGAACAAAGCGACACATACGGCCAGCGCATAATCGAACCACGGAAAGACTGTTTCAAAAGCACGCGAAGTCAGATCAACACCCTGAAGGCTTTGAGATGGGTCGTAAGCCCCTGAAATAACAATCACAAGTGCCGTAACCATACAAACGATAACCGTATCAAAGAATGGCCCCAAGCCACCGACCAACCCCTGACGAACAGGATAATTGGTCTTTGCAGAAGCTTGGATAATTGCTGCCGTTCCCAACCCTGCCTCGTTAGAGAAGGCAGAACGCCTTACCCCTGCAATAATTGCACCGACCAGCCCACCCATCCCAGCTTCTGCCGAAAAGGAAGATGTAACAATGGTCATAATTCCAGAGGGGATATGCTCGTAATTTACTGCAATGACGATCAGACCACAAAGAGTGTAAAACCCTGCCATGAGGGGCGTAAGCTTTGAGGCTACTGTTGCAATAGAGTGAATACCACCCAATGTAACCGCTCCAGTAATTGCGGCAAAAATCAACCCGAACAGCCAACCTCTTCCTTCAAAAAAGCTATGCTCTCCGCCCGTGGCATGAACAACCTGTTCAAAAACCTGATTGGCCTGATACATATTTCCACCACCAATCGCGCCACCAATACAAGCGACAGCATAGATTGCGGCAATTACAACCCCGATTTTTGGCAAATTGTAGCGATTAAAGGCTTCCTTCAGGTAATACATCGGGCCGCCTGAGACTTCATCAGGACGTTCAGGGTCGGGAAACACTCTATATTTATGGCCTAGCATGACTTCGGCAAATTTTGAACCCATGCCAAAAATCCCGAGCACCAACATCCAAAATGCGGCCCCCGGGCCCCCCAAGGAAATCGCCGCCGCCACTCCCGCTATATTTCCCAAGCCAATGGTTGCCGACAGACAGGCAGAAAGAGACTCGAAGTTGCTAGTTTGACCCTTGGCATCCGGTTCGTTAAATTTATTGCCAAGACATTGGAACGCGTGCCGCGCATAGCGAATATTAGGAAAGCCCAGATAGAAGGTGAAAAACAAGGCTCCAAACGCCAGCCACATCACAATCAATGGAAAGGTCATTCCGGCGATTTCCGGCCCCCAGAATATCACCTCCTGTATAGATTTTGAAATACTCTGGATGGTATTATTAATATCCGCGTCGATTGACATGCCTTAACTCCGTTATATTTGGCTCCCTGTATTCCAGCCATAACGGAAAAAGCTGCGACAAAAAAGTCAGGAGTTAGTTTTTTGCACAGATAGGATGGGAAACCGGATGGGATGGGAAGATCGTAGCGGCCCATTTCTTGATTTGAGCCACATCCATTTTGTTCGCTTTGGGAATTCGTGGTGCATAAGCGGCACAAAATGAATCAGGCCTCATAACCGCAGCGTCTTTTGATATTTTATTCGCAAAATCGGTTCTCACCTGATGCAAACGCTGCTCGGGACTAGATATTCCTTCGCTTCGGTAAAATTTGAGCAGCGTTTTTTCATATCCCGAGAATAAATGAGCATTTTTAGTGGTGAAGTTTTTATATTGTGTATAGAGATTTTTATCACTCTTTGGCCATAAATGCTGGCAATTCAGGCCAATCACCATCAATTCACTGTGGATGCGGATTCCTTGCTCCGCTTCGGCTTCTTTCATACTGTAACATTTTGAGAAAGCAGGTGAAGAAACTGCCATAATCAACAGAAATATAATTATATTTTTCAATTAAGCCTCTAAGCTCTATGCAGCATACGGCGTAATCAGGGGCAGGCCATCAAAATGTGCATCAATATTTGCGATGGCAAGTTTACCCATGGCCGTTTTGGTTTCATGTGTATGGCCACCTATATGGGGCAGCAGAACAACATTGTCCATAGAAATTAATGCCTCCGGCACAGAAGGCTCGCTTTCATACACATCTAGACCTGCCCCTGCTATGTCTTTGTTGGACAGTGCAATCAACAGGCTTTCAATATCAACAACGGTTCCACGGGCAACGTTTACCAGAATACCATTCGCACCCAAAGCCTTCAGAACTGGCAAATTCACAATATGATGGGTTTCTTCACCGCCAACGCAAGAACACACCAGAATATCGACTTCTCTTGCCATTTTTTCCAGATTGTCAAAATACCTATACTTCAGATCCTCTTTTTTACGAGGACCAAAATAAGAAATTTCCATTTCAAAAGCATGACATCTGCGGGCAATCGCTTGCCCAATTCGCCCCATGCCGATTATTCCAACCCGTTTGCCTGTAAGAGAGGTGGCCAGCGGAAAAGCACCAGTTGACCATTTTCCAATACGGACAAACATGTCTGCCTCAACAATACGGCGCAAAGAAGCCAAAATCAAAGCAAGAGCTATGTCTGCCGTATCATTCATAGGCGTGTCCGGCGTACTGGTTACGGCGATCGTACGTTCTTTGGCGGCCTCAACATCAATATTATTTACGCCGGCCCCATATTGGGCAATAATTTCGAGGTTGGGCAGAGATTCTATAATTTTGCGGGTAACCGGCATGCCATTAAAGGCAGAAAGAATTGCCACAACATCCAGACGGCTCTTTTGCAAGGTGGCTTCCGGATCGACCTCCTTCCAGAGTCTTATAAGGTTATAGCGGCTCTCAAGGTCATCCATTTCGGGGGGCAACATTGTTCCAAGGGCTAAAACTGTCTTTTTCATGTCGGTTCCAGTGCATTTTTCATTGATTTTTGGACTGTAGCCGTGGTTTAACGGGCCGTCAATCACCATGGATACCAGATGAAAAAGAAGCTTTATATCAAGAGTTACGGCTGCCAGATGAACACATACGATGCCAAACGTATGCAGGATATTCTGCGCCCGCTGGGGTACGAGACCGTTGAAAGCTATGAAGATGCCGATATGGCAATCCTCAACACCTGCCATATTCGTGAAAAGGCAACAGACAAGGTTTTTTCCGATTTGGGACGTATCCGCCCTCATAAAGAGAAAAGAGAGAAACAAGGACAGCAAATGATTGTGGCTGTTGCCGGATGCGTGGCTCAAGCTGAAGGCGATGTTATTTTATCTCGTGCCCGTTATGTCGATATGGTATTCGGCCCCCAGACTTATCACCAACTCCCCGAGATGGTCGCCAAAATCACCGGCGCCTATGGGGCAGAACGTATCATCAATACAGATTTTCCTGTTGAGGAAAAGTTCGACCAGCTTCCTGAAGAAAATGCCACAGAAGGGCCAAGCGCCTTTTTATCCGTTCAAGAAGGCTGCGATAAGTTCTGCACCTTCTGTGTAGTTCCCTATACCAGAGGTTCTGAATACTCCCGTTCAGTTGATGGGATTCTAGCCGAAGCCAAACGACTGATCGCGGCGGGTGTCAAGGACATCACACTTTTGGGGCAAAATGTCAATGCGTTCCACGGTACGGGGCCGGATGGCAAAACATGGTCGCTAGCCCGATTACTAGAGGAACTAAACGGATATGACGATGTTAAACGGCTTCGTTACACGACATCCCATCCTTGTGATGTTGAAGATGATCTGATCGCCGCGCATCGTGATCTGGAAAAAGTAATGCCCTATCTGCATCTGCCGGTTCAAAGTGGATCGGACAAGATTCTAAAAGCTATGAACCGCAAACATACAGCACAATCCTATCTGGATACGCTCAATCGTTTTCGTGATGTGCGTCCTGACATTGCCTTGTCTTCGGATTTTATTGTCGGTTTTCCAGGGGAAACAGATGAGGATTTCGAAGCCACGATGGAATTGATATCCAAGGTTGGTTATGGGTCGGCCTATTCGTTCAAATACTCCCCTCGCCCCGGAACCCCCGCAGCAAACATGGCAGGACTGGTTCGAGAGGAAATCAAGAACGAACGCCTGCAAAGACTACAGGCCCTGTTAACCGAGCAAGCCATATCCATTAACCAGAGCTTTATTGGAAAAACTATTCCGGTTCTGTTTGACCGCACGCATGACCTACAAAGTAAACGTTTGCACGGTCGTACCGAATATAATCAGGCCGTCCATATCGAACTGGATCGCCCACTAGGCCATAACAGACTTGAAGGGCAGATTTTGGATGTTACTGTCACCAGTGCAGGACAAATGGCGTTGCACGGAAATGTTGAACTTGCCCAAGATGACATGGCCGCTTAGTTAGACCAATTAGTCGGGCCAAATTTGTTGCAACGCATCTGTTTTTGTTTACTTTTTGATTTACCTAGTTCGTGCTATAATCAATAGATTATCAGCAAAGGAGTTGCGCCATATCTGTTCTTGAATTCAACGACTTGTCTTTACTCCCACTTCTCTATGGGGAGCATAACTCAAACATTTCCTATCTTGAGAAAACACTTAACGTCGAGATTGCGGATCGTGGAAACACTTTGTCCGTTTCGGGCAATGCCGCAAATGTTGCCTTAACCGAACAGATTTTACAGTCCTTATGGGGGCGCGTTACTCACAGCAAAAAACTCGAAGTTGTTTCCCCCGCAGATATTGATGCCCTGATCCATTTTGCAAACCCTTCCTCAAAAACCCCGAAACAAGACGGTGAACGGAAAATGCCCAATTATGATTCTGCCGCTATTCTTCCTGCCTCTCCTGTTCTGAATGATCAAAATGCAATTGTCACCAAACGCAAGTCTGTTGTTCCGCGCACAACCAATCAAATGACATACGTCGAGGCCTTGCGAAGAAAAGAAATGATTTATGGTGTCGGGCCTGCCGGTACCGGAAAGACTTATCTTGCCGTCGCTGTCGGTGTTGAGCTGTATGAAAAAGGTATGGTTGAGCGACTGATTTTCTGTCGTCCTGCCGTAGAAGCCGGTGAAAAACTCGGTTTTCTTCCCGGTGATATGCGCGACAAAATTGACCCCTATCTGCGCCCTATCTATGACGCCCTTCATGATTTCCTTGGTGGGGAACGTGTTGAAAAAATGCTTGAACGTGGAGAAATCGAAATTGCCCCACTTGCCTTCATGCGAGGGCGCACTTTGAGCCATGCCTACGTCGTTCTGGACGAAGCTCAAAATACGACTTCGACGCAAATGAAAATGTTTCTCAGTCGTATGGGCGATAATTCCCGCATGATTATTACTGGTGATCCCAGCCAAACAGATTTGATAAATGGCGAAGTATCAGGACTAAAAGAGTCGATGGAAATTTTGAATAGTATTGATGAAATTTCCTTTATCAAATTTGAAAACGCGGATGTGGTGCGCCACAAATTAGTTGGTAAGATTTTGAATGCTTATGATTCCAGAAAAATCCGGAAAAATAATGCCACCTAAAACTTCCAATGCTCCAATTGTTGATTTGCTGTTTGACTCTCCCTTGTGGGGACAATCGAGGCTCGGCTGTCGGGCGTTGGTCCCCTCGCTTATTGCCCTGTCATGGAAAAATGTTCCAGATAAGCCCAAGGGAATTATTCCAGAAGTTACGGTTACTTTAACAGACGATGCTTATATCCAAGAGCTCAACCGTGACCACCGCACAAAGGACAAGCCGACGAATGTGCTGTCTTTTCCTAATTTTGAACATATGAGTGAAATTCCTTCCGGGATCGGCGAAGTTCCAATCGGGGATATCATCGTTGCGTTTGAAACGGTGAAGCGCGAATCTATCGAACAGGGAAAGCCCTTCAAAGACCATTTTTCCCATATGATTGTCCATGGTTTTCTGCATTTGCTGGGATATGACCACATTTCAGACCCCCAAGCCGAAGAAATGGAATCTTTGGAGGTTAAAATTCTTAAAAAACTGGACATCCCCAATCCTTACAATTAAATAAGAAGTTGTATTTGAGAGCTCATAAAAATGCCTGACACTGACAAAGACTCACCTCCCCCCGCCACACAGGCTGCGCCAAGCAGGCCAGCCGAAGCACAAAGTACCAGCACAAACACCGGCGGCGGTGTTGTCGTCTGGTTAAAAAACCTGATTAAGATCAAGCCGGAAAGCGATGAATCCCTTCGCGAGGCCCTTGAAGAGTATATCGAGGAGATGTCATCCCACCCCGATTCCAGTGAAAGCTCGACTTCTCATGAATTGCAGTTGCTGAGTAATATTCTCGAATTGCGTGATATGACTGCCGAAGATGTGCTGGTTCCGCGGATTGACATTGTCGCCATTGATATATCGACCCCTGCCGATGAATTGCTTTCCCTGTTGTCTCAAAAGCAACATAATCGTATTCCGGTTTATCGTGACACTCTGGATGATATTATTGGCGTTGTGCATATCAAGGATGTCTTCGAAGCGTTGATTTCCAAGAAAAACATTGAGATAAAATCTTTAATTCGTGAGGCTCCGGTTGTTTCCCCTGCCATGCCGGTTTTTGACTTGCTGCTGATGATGCGCCAGACCCGCCAGCAAATGGTCTTTGTCGTTGATGAGTATGGTGGCATTGACGGTTTGATTACCATCGGTGATGTCATCAGCAGTATTGTCGGTGAAGTTCAGGATGAGTTTGACAAAAGCGTTCTGCCCTCCATCATTGAAACAAAAGACGGTAGCTTTGTCGTTGACGCGCGGATCGAAATTTCTGATTTTGAAGAGAAATTCGGCCAAATATTGTCTGCAGATGAACGGGATGTCGCGGATACTCTGGGCGGGTTTATATTTACTCTGTCCGGACGAGTTCCGGCGCGTGGAGAAGTTATCTCCCATGATGAAACAGGATTTGTTTTTGAAATCATAGATGCCGACCCCAGACGGGTTACCCGTATTCGCGTTCGCCCCCCTGAAACTCCGCAACCAGAAACCGAAGAATAGTCAGGTATGCCTTCATTTCTTTATAAATTACTTCCCGTTACAACAACCGGAAGATTGGCGTTTTGTTTTTTGATTGGATGCGTTGGTGGAACGGCCATGGGGCCATTGTATTTATGGTACAATCTAATCCTCTCGCTTTCTCTGTTCTGGTGTGTATTTACCAAACTGTCCAATAACAAAAAGTGGGTGTCTTTTCTGGCTGGATGGTTATTCGGGTTTGGGTACTTTCTTTATAGCCTTTACTGGATAGGCAATGCTTTGCTGGTTCACGGCAATCCCTTTTCATGGGCCTATCCTTTTGCCGTAGTTGGTATTCCGTTTCTCCTTTCTTTCTTTCCCGCCATTGCCGCGTGGATTACCAGAACCCTTCGTCCGGGCAATGATTTCAGGGCCTATCTGGTTTTCCTTGTGTCTTTCATGGTTGTTGAATATGCGCGCGGATATGTCTTTACCGGATTTCCATGGAACCTGTTTGGTATGGCTTGGACAGGAAACCTTGAAATGCTCCAAATTCTCTCGGTCGGAGGAATTTATATCCTGTCGTTCCTGACAATTTTTATGTTTACCGCTCCTGCCTTTGCCCTGATGGGGAAATCTTCATCGATGATCCGTATAGGCGTACTGGGGCTAGCCTTTGTCATCGGGATTGGTCTTTATTTATTTGGGTCTAATCGACTTGCCCATAACCAAACCGAATATCGTGATGACGTTATAATCCAATTGGTACAGCCCAATATCCCACAGGACCAAAAATGGGACAGCTCTTTGGTATGGGATAATTATCGGTCTATTCTGAATATCCTTCGTCGTGACGGGATGATAGAATCAAAAGCGGCACATCCAGTCCGTGTTCTGGTTCTTCCTGAAACAGCCATAACATATCATCATCTCAACTCTGATGCCGCAATGGATGCATATAAGGGTGCGGTTCAACATTTCACCGAGACCACCTATTTATTGACCGGGGCCTTGCTCAAGACCGATCAAGGGTATCACAATAGTTTGATTTCTTTGAACAAGGATGGAAACGTCATCTATAGTTTTGACAAGTTCCATCTGGTGCCTTTTGGTGAATATTTTCCATTCCAGAAATATATTCCTTTGGGCCCGATTGTAAATTTCTCCGGCTTTGTTGAAGGGGACGGCCCGCATACAGCCCAGATTGATGGCTTGCCTCCGTTTAGTCCGTTGGTTTGCTATGAAGTCATTTTTCCGGGAGCGGTGACCACTGATAACCCTGAACGTCCGCAATGGATTGTCAATGTCACCAATGATGCATGGTATGGTATTTCCGCTGGCCCGTTCCAACACATGACCCATGCCATTTATCGCGCTATTGAAGAAGGATTGCCGGTTGTGAGATCGGCCAACACTGGAATTTCCACCGTGGTTGATCCGTATGGGCGCGTTTTGACAGTTATTCCTTTGAATAGTAGCTATACCGAGGAAATCTTTTTACCGTTACCTTCAAAAAATCGCCCGCTTTATTCCAAGCTGAAAAATTTCTAATACGCTCTTTGATGTCTTTTTTCAAAACGACCTCAATAGCTGAGGTGCACGCAACTCTATGTGACCTGAATGTGACCAGAGAGTTTTTGAGGGTTTTTCAAAGAATCATATTAGAAGCAAAAAACGCTTATATTCTAATATGTTGAGGAATGGTGCGCGCTGAGAGGATTGAACTCCCGACCCACTCGGTGTAAACGAGTTGCTCTACCGCTGAGCTAAGCGCGCTTTAGAGGAGCATTTTTTACCTATATTTCAAAAGAATAGCAAGAGGAAAAAGCAGCCCGAAATACAAAAAAAACAGCCCTGGAATTTCTTCCGGGCTGCCTGAATACTTTATGACACCAGAACTAACGGTTGTTAACGGTGTCTTTCAGCTCTTTACCAGCTTTGAATTTAGGCTGTTTGGAAGCTGGAATCTTGATCGCTTCGCCGGTACGTGGGTTGCGACCTGTAGATGCGGCACGTTTTGCTACAGAGAATGTACCAAAACCAACCAAACGAACTTCGTCGCCTTTTTTCAGTGCTTTAGAAATGCACTCGATGATTGCTTCAATTGCTTCTTGAGAAGCAGCTTTGGTCATTTCGGTTTTCTTAGCAACTGCTTCAACCAATTCAGATTTGTTCATAGTAACCCCTCGGGTTCGAAAGTTGAGTTAAAAAAAGATTCCACTTACCGCTCCTGTCCCTTGATTCTCAATGGGTGGCTGCGGTTCGTAGAATCAATTTTTATGCCTTTTTGAAGAAAATCTCAATGACGAATTACCTCTTCACCCTGATTTTCTGCGGTTTTTGGGGATATTTTTTCAATTTTTCCACTTTTTTCGCCATTTTCCTCGGAAATGATGGGTTCCGGAAGGCTTACAAGAGCATGTGACAACACTTCTTCAATGGTTCCCACAGGGACAATTTCGAGTCCTTTTTTGACATTTTGTGGAATCTCCTCAAGGTCTTTGGCATTATCTTTAGGGATAAGAACCTTGGTGATCCCTCCGCGCAAAGCAGCCAGAAGCTTCTCTTTCAGGCCTCCGATTTCGGTGACGTAGCCACGCAAGTTGACCTCGCCAGTCATCGCGATATCGCGGCGCACTTCAATTCTAGTCAATGCAGAGACAATAGCGGTGACCATTGCCGCACCGGCAGAGGGCCCGTCTTTTGGCGTTGCCCCTTCAGGAACGTGAACGTGGATATTCATCTCTTTCAAACGATCATAGCAAATTCCCAGTTGAGCCGAACGGGACTTCACCAACATTTCAGCAACAGTAATCGATTCTTTCATCACTTCTTTCAGGTTTCCTGTTGTAGAGACCTTACCATCTTTACCCGGGATCGTGACTGCCTCGATCGAAAGAAGATCTCCACCCACTTCGGTGTAAGCCAAACCATTGACAACACCAATGCGGTTATTTTCTTCAACTTCACCAAAGCTGTAGCGACGAACGCCAGCATATTTGCCAAGAGTTTTCGGCGTAACCGATAATTGCTTACGTTTGTTTTGCAAAATTTCCTTGGTTGCCTTCCGGCAAAGATTTGCCAGCTCACGCTCCAAATTCCGTACCCCAGCTTCGCGAGTGTAATAACGGATCAGATCACGAAGTGCAGCATCACTAATAGAGAACTCGTTGCGTTTCAGACCTGCGTTTTTCATCTGTTTTGACAGCAGATGCTGTTTAACAATCTGAAGCTTCTCGTCCTCTGTGTATCCGGAAATCCGAATAATCTCCATGCGATCTAACAATGGTCGCGGCATGTTCAGCGAGTTGGCGGTACAAATAAACATGACATCAGACAGATCATAATCTGTTTCGAGATAGTGATCGTTGAATGTCGAGTTTTGTTCGGGATCAAGAACCTCGAGCAACGCAGCACTTGGATCGCCACGCCAATCGGAAGCCAACTTGTCGATCTCATCCAACAGGAAAAGTGGGTTGGATGTCTTGGCTTTTTTCATGCCTTGAATAATCTTACCCGGCATGGCCCCGATATAGGTGCGGCGGTGGCCACGAATTTCACTTTCATCGCGTACGCCACCCAATGAAATGCGGACAAAGTTCCGGTTGGTTGCTCGGGCGATTGATTGCCCCAAAGATGTTTTACCAACACCAGGTGGGCCAACGAGACACAGAATTGGGCCTTTGAGTTTATTGGCACGCTGTTGAACAGCAAGATATTCGAGAATACGATCTTTTACTTTTTCCAATGAGTAGTGATCGGTATTCAGAACTTTTTCTGCTGCCCTAATATCTTTTTTAACCTTGGTCGTTTTTTTCCAAGGCACAGATAATAACCAATCCAAATAGTTCCGCACGACCGTTGCTTCGGCTGACATTGGCGACATCATTTTTAATTTCTTGAGTTCAGCTAATGCTTTTTCCTTGGCTTCTTTCGAGAACTTGGTCTGGTTGATTTTCTTTTCCAGTTCTTCCAGTTCGCCAGTTCCACCTTCGCCATCGCCCAGCTCTTTCTGGATCGCCTTCATCTGTTCGTTCAGATAATATTCGCGCTGGGTTTTTTCCATTTGGCGTTTAACGCGACCACGGATGCGCTTTTCAACTTGCAGAACACCAATTTCTCCTTCCATTAATGAGAAAATCTGTTCCAGCTGTTCGGATATTTTTTCGACTTCAAGAAGTTTTTGCTTTTCTTCGATCTTGAGAGTGAGGTGGGATGCGATGGTGTCCGCTAGTTTGGATGGGTCTTCTATCTGACCGATCGAGACGATAACCTCAGGAGGAATCTTTTTATTGAGTTTCACATACTCTTCAAACTGAGTTACCACAGCACGCGCTAAAGATTCCAGCTCGGTCGAGACTGTTTTTTCTTCTTCAAACGGGATGGCCTCAACTTCCAAGAATGAATCTACATTCGTGAATTTGGCAACACGAGCACGGCGCTCGCCCTCCACCAGAACCTTAACCGTTCCATCGGGCAATTTCAAAAGTTGAAGAATCGTACCAATAGTCCCTATTTCGTACAAATCATCCGGAACAGGATCATCAACCGAAGGCGATTTTTGGGTCAACAGCAGGATTTGCTTTCCAGCGTCCATGACTTTTTCAAGAGCCGTTACGGACTTTTCGCGCCCAACAAATAGCGGCACGATCATATGCGGAAACACGACAATGTCACGCAAAGGAAGAACCGGGCAAGTCTGGGGGGCATCCGTTAATTTGAAACCGAGCATAAGAAACCTCTATCAATCTGAATTACCAAGGTAATTCATAAATTTCAGCATATCAACCAGATTAGGTGCTGCTTCTAAGGAAATGGTTAAGCTTTTGTAGAAAACAATAGTTTTTTTACTGTTTTTTTGACCTATACCAGCGGTCATGACCTTATCTGGCAGACTAAAGTCAGAAAAACCCGTTCAAAAGTATGAAAAAAGGCGCAAAAAGCGCCTTTTGTTCCCTTAAAACGGGCTATTAATCTTTGGTTTCTTTTGGTTTCACATCGTCGCGGGACTTAACAACATGGTCAACCAGTCCAAGATTCTTAGCCTCATCAGCCGACAACCACTTATCACGATCCATCAACTCTTCCAGAGTTTTGTATTTCTGGCCTGTATGCGTAACATAGGCATCCGTCAGGATCTTTTTCAAACGAATGATTTCAGCAGCCTGAATTTCAATATCCGAAGCCATACCCTGAGCTCCACCTGATGGTTGGTGGATCATGATACGGGAGTTAGGTAAGCAAAACCGCTTTTCTTTAGCTCCAGCCATCAACAGGAATGATCCCATTGAGCACGCCTGACCGATACAAACGGTAGCCACATCCGGCTTGATATATTGCATTGTGTCATACATTGCCAAACCTGAGCTCACCACTCCACCCGGGGAGTTAATGTAGAAATAGATATCTTTCTTGGGATTTTCAGATTCCAGAAACAATAACTGAGCGCAAATCAGTGAAGATACATTGTCGTTTACACCACCAACGAGAAAGATAATACGCTCTTTCAATAGGCGGGAATAAATATCAAAGGCACGCTCTCCGCGGCTGGTTTGCTCGATCACAGTCGGAACGAGATAATTGTTATATACGTCAATCGGGTCGCGGTCTTTAATCATAATAGCCTTTTGGATTTGCGAATCAAATGGTGGGTTAAATAGAACAGAGCAAGACTAGCTCGTGACGGGATATGTTTCAAGCGCAGACTTGCTAAATGTATATTAACATAAACCCCCGACTTTTGATCGGGGGCTTAACTAAATATCTATTCTTTTTTCTTCGCCGGAGCTTTTTTCTTGGCTGGCTTTTTGGCTGACGTATCGCCCTCGTCCTCTTCAGCGGTTAATTCATCCAGAGAGACTTCTTTCTCGGTGACTTTAGCCTTGGTGAGGATGTGATCAACGACTTTATCTTCGTAGATCGGTGCACGGAACGACTCAATAACCTGAGGATTCTTGGAGTAAAATTCCAGAACCTGTTGTTCTTGTCCCGGGAATTTACGTGCCTCGGCATAAATCGCCTTATAAAGCTCCTCTTGAGAAACTTCAACATTAGCGTCACGGCCAATTTCAGCAAGAACCAACCCCAGACGCACACGACGTTCAGAGATCGGTTTCAGCTCGTCCTTATCAGCATCAGTGATTTCCTCACCGGCTTGCTTCTTTTCCTGTTCCATTTGGCGAACGATAGAATCGAACTCCATCTCTACCATTGTAGCAGGCAAATCAAAGCTGTGATTTTCGTCCAGAACGTCCAACAAAGCGCGCTTCAGGCGCATGCGTGACAATTGATCGTAATCTCTGCCAACTTCTTTTCTGACAGCATCTTTCAGGGTTTCAAGATTTTCGAAATTCAGTTTTTTGGCCAGCTCATCATCAATTTTAGTTTGCGCGGCGGTCCGAAGTTCCTTGATATCCACATGGAAGATCGTTGGTTTTCCAGCAAGCTCTGCAACACCATAATCTTCAGGGAAAGTCACATCAACATGGACATGCTCACCAACTTTTTTACCAACCAGTTGGTCTTCAAAGCCAGGAATTAATTGGCCAGCTCCCAATTCAACATTCATATCATGTCCGGACATCCCAGGAAGCTCAACGCCATCCTTGGTTTTTCCGTGAAAATCAACGACGCAAACATCGCCCATTGCGGCAGGACGATCTTCTTCAACTTTTTCGAAAGAGCGGTTACTGGAAGCAATACGCTCAAGAGTTTCGTCAACGACTTTGTCTTCGACTTTAGCAATTGGTTTTTCAATCGCAATTTTTGACAGATCCATGACATCGAAAACAGGCAGCACCTCGATTTTCATGGTGTAGGTCAGATCTTTGTTTTCATCGAAATTTTCGCCGTCTTTCAGCTCGATCTTCGGCTGCATGGCAGGGCGAATTTCTTTTTCTTTCATGGCATTTGCAGCAGATTCTTGAATCTCTTTATCAAGAACCTCTCCCAATACCATTTTGCCGTAATTCTTTTTCAGGATTGGCATCGGAATTTTTCCCTTGCGGAAACCATCAATCTTGGCGCGCTGTCCGTAGGCCACCAATTCCTTTTCAACCCGTTTTTGAATTTGAGATGCCGGAATGGTCACTTCCAATTCACGAGACAGTCCTTCTTCTTTCAATACAGATACTTGCATTCTTTTTTTCACTTTCCGGTTTAATAAATTTATGGTGCGGGTGAAGGGACTTGAACCCCCACGTCCGAAGACACCAGAACCTAAATCTGGCGCGTCTGCCAATTTCGCCACACCCGCATAGCCATACATACAGCACCTTAAATTCGGCGGCGAACAGCGTTTTAGCGCAGAACGCCCCTGCCGCCAAGGGAAAACTGTAGAGTTTCCAAATATTTTGAAAATTATTCCGAGTCTTCTATCTCTTCGTCGTTTTCCCGAAGAATAGTTAACAAAGAAAGGACTGACGGTATTTCAGATGATAAGTCATCGGAAATCATGCCCGGCCCTGCGAGCTCTGCCGCTTTTCCGTGCATCCAAACCGCTGCACAGACTGCGTCAAAGGGCTTGAGAACCTTACGACAGACCAATCCTGCAATCATTCCCGCCAGAACGTCCCCTGTTCCAGCGGTGGCCAGCCACCCTGTCCCTGTGGAGTTGATAACAGCCCGTCCATCGGGGGCGGCAATCACTGTATCTGCCCCTTTCAGAACGATAATTGCACCTGTTTTGATAGAGGCAGCGCGTGCGCGCTCAACTTTACTTCCGTGGTAATCAGGGAAAATGCGTTCGAACTCCCCTTCATGCGGAGTCAGAATACAATACTCGCCAATTGTTTTATAGAAATTACGGTTATCATCTTCAAAGACTGATAGGGCATCGGCATCCAGAATGCAGTATTTCTGCGGATTATATCCGGTTGCATCAAATACGACCTTCTTCAACGCTGCAGGATGATCCAGCCCAGCCCCCGGCCCCACCAGCACCACATTGCGGCGCTCGTCTTTCAAATGCTCTTTGAAACGGGCCATTTCAGTCAAAGGCTCAACCATCAGAGATGGGCTAGCCAGGCGATAAACATTCATTACATCTGTGTGGGCAACAATGGTGACCAGACCTGCTCCGGTTCTCAGGGCAGACAAAGACGCTAAAGCTCCTGCTCCGGTCATCACGCGACCACCCAGCACAACAACATGTCCATGGTGATATTTATGTGTCCAGAAAGCTTTGGTGGAAGCATCCTCTCCCCACCCTAACGACGGATCATTCTCCCGCACCAAAGGCCCATCAACATCTTCAATCACGCTGTCTTTGATGCCAATATCAGTGACTATGATTTCTCCACAAGCGATGCGCCCCGGCATCAGAACATGCCCCATTTTCTTGCGGAAGAATGTAACGGTTAATTCTGCTTGGGGGGTACAGGGCTGGCAATCGCCCGTGTCAGAGTAAAGTCCGGTTGGCACATCTACCGCGATCACAGGACACATCGAGCGTTGCAGCCGGAACAAAATTTCCTGAGCATCGCCAGTAATTTCACGCTCTAGCCCAGCACCATAGATCGCATCAATAATCAGGCCTTCGGTCGGAAGATCAAGTTTATCAAAAGGAATAACATCCTCTCCCCATTCCTGAGCTGCCAGCGCTACATTTCCATCCAGATGCTTAACTTCATGGATGCACGCAACAGTTACATCCCATTTTTTACGTTTAAGCTCACATGCCGCGATAAAGCCATCCCCACCATTGTTCCCTGCACCGCAAAGAACCAATACTGGTTGCCGTTCATAACGTTCACGGACAATGTCCGCCACGGCGCGCCCCGCGCGTTGCATTAAAGGATAAGTTGAAGCCTTGCCGCCCATAGCGAGAGACTCGGCTTGCCGCATTTGTTCTACGGAAAGAATCTCGGTGTTCATGGCCAAAATAATGAACCAGAATAAGACTTTTGTATAGGGTCTATAAATGATGGATGACCGATGGGATTGGGGCGGGGCTATACGCTCCTTCTCGCCTATCCATTAAAAAAACCCTCTGACGAGGGCTTATTTAATGGGGCGACCGATGGGATTCGAACCCACGACCACTCGGACCACAACCGAGGGCTCTACCAACTGAGCTACGGCCGCCACAAGAGAAAAATGGGTAGCAAATTAGTTGGAAGCAGCTTTATGCTAAAAAATGTTGATTTTGTCCATAGAAAAAATTTTTCTTATGGACGTAATATTTTAGACGTGCTAATCCCGAACATCTTAACATATCAGTCCTGCATTTTTTGCATATTAACTTTCATTGAGGGTGGAAAATGACTTCATCAACCGCATTAAAATTCAAAAGTCCTGCCGACTTTGTAAAATATCTAAAAGACGAAGAAAAACAGTATGTTGACTTTGTTTTTGCTGATTTGCGCGGCAAACAGCAGCACACAACCCAGCACGTTTCGACCGTCGATGTGGATTTATTGACCGACGGCATTTATTTTGATGGGTCTTCCATTGCAGGGTGGAAAGCCATTAACGAGTCCGACATGATTTTGCTCCCTGACTTGTCCCGTGTCTGCGTTGATCCCTTCTCTGCTCAGCCAACGGTCAAGGTTTTCTGTTTTGTTCTGGAGCCTTCAACTCGTAAGCATTATGAGCGTTGCCCTCGCTCCGTTGCAAAAGCCGCGGAAGACTACTTGAAAACAACGGGAATTGGCGATACCGCATTTTTTGGTCCTGAAGCCGAGTTTTTTGTTTTTGATAGCGTTAAATATAAAGTCAGCATGAACAAGGTTTCCTATGAAATCGATAGTGATGAAGGCCCAAACAACACAGATACGCATTATGAGGAAGGCAACCTTGCCCACCGTCCACGTGTAAAAGGTGGTTATTTCCCTGACTCACCGATGGATTCAGGCGTCAACTTACGCGCTGAAATGCTCTCTGTCATCGCGTCTCAAGGTGTTGAAGTTGAAAAACACCACCATGAAGTTGCCCCTAGCCAACATGAATTGGGTATCAAGTTTGACACTCTTTTGAACTGTGGCGACAACATGCAGATCTACAAACATGTCGTTCACAATGTTGCTGCTGCCTACGGACAAACCGCAACCTTTATGCCAAAACCAATCTATGGCGATAATGGTTCAGGTATGCATGTTCACCAATCCATCTGGAAGGGTTCGACCCCAACTTTTGCCGGTGACGGTTATGCAGGCCTGTCTGAAACTGCCCTTTTCTATATCGGCGGCATTATCAAACACGCGAAGGCTCTGAATGCCTTTACCAATCCTAGCACCAATAGCTATAAACGTTTGGTTCCGGGCTATGAGGCTCCGGTTCTTCTAGCCTATTCTTCCCGTAACCGTTCAGCATCTTGCCGGATTCCTCACTCAAGCTCTCCAAAAGGCAAGCGTGTTGAAGTTCGTTTCCCTGATCCAACAGCAAACCCTTATCTGGCTTATGCGGCAATGCTGATGGCTGGGCTTGATGGAATTAAAAATAAAATCCATCCTGGCGATGCTATGGACAAAAACTTGTATGAACTTCCTGCCGATGAATTGGCAAAGGTTCCAACCGTTTGTGGATCATTGCGTGAAGCACTCAATGCCTTAAAGGCCAATCATGATTTCCTGACTGTTGGTGGAGTCTTTTCGAAGGACTTGATCGACGCATATTTCGACCTCAAAATGGAAGAAGTATTGGCGTACGAAACCATGCCACATCCAATCGAATACGATATGTATTATTCGTCGTAATCAAAACCCCGCCTTCATATGGCGGGGTTTCTTTTTGTAGAAAATAAAAAGGCCGGAAAATTTCCGGCCTTTTGAAATTGTATATTGGGACGCTTAACGCTTAACCCACTGTTTCGCACGACGTGCTTTATGGAGACCGATTTTCTTACGTTCAACAGCACGAGAGTCACGCGTCAGCATGCCTGCGGCTTTCAACGCACCACGAAGATCCGGCTCGAAATATTGAAGAGCGCGGGAAATACCGTGACGGACAGCACCAGCTTGACCGGACAAACCACCACCAACAACTGTACAAACAACATCAAACTGGTTGACGCGGTTGACGATCAGAAATGGCTGGTTCAACACCAACAAGTGGGTTTTACGACCAAAATAGATTTCCTGATCGCGACCATTCACGGTCACTTTACCAGAACCTGGTTTGATCCAGACGCGGGCAGTTGCTTCTTTACGACGACCTGTCGCATAAGAGCGGCCTTGCGCATCAATTTTTGGTTCGCGTTTGACGATTTCTTCAACTTCAACGGAAGTTGCCAGATTTTCTAAACTTGCCATGGCGATTAACCTCTCACTTTGTTTTTGGTGTTCATCGATGCAACATCCAAAAATTCCGGATTTTGCGCGGCATGAGGATGCTCAGACCCTGTATAAACACGCATGTTGCCCAAAACTTTACGTCCCATAGGGCCTTCTGGAAGCATACGCTCCACAGCCTTCATGATAACGCGTTCTGGATGTTTGCCGTCCAAAATTTGTGCGCGGGTGCGTTCTTTGATACCGCCCGGATATCCGGTGTGCCAATAGAACTTTGTTCCTTCGCGTTTGTTTCCGGTCAAAACAACTTTTTCAGCGTTAATGACCACAACATAATCACCCGTATCCATGTGCGGGGTATATGATGGTTTGTGTTTGCCGCGCAGACGCATCGCCAGTACGGACGCCAAACGCCCCAATACCAGCCCTTCAGCATCAACGACGATCCATTTCTTCTCGATTTCGGAAGGCTTGGCGGAATAGGTTTTCATACCCTTTGTCCTTTTAAGTCTTATCTTTTGGTTCTTGTTCGGGTGTGGTTGTATCCCAGCCATACTGCGGCGTCAAGAGAAATAATAAATATGATCTTTTATTTTTATATTATTTTTCAATGGGTTATACCGTCATGGTATTTGAATACCATCATTTTGTTTCTTCGTTGACCCAATTTGCATATGGCTGATGCAGTTTTTCCAAGTTAATTTCGACAATGCACGGGACTTCATATGAATGAATCTCAGCTATCCGTTGCTCTATTTCAGAGAAAAGTCCCGATTTGCTTTTCAGAATCAGAACAAATTCCTCTGAATTCTCTATTTCGCCCTGCCAATGATAATAAGAGGTAATCGGAGAACTTATATTCCCACAGGCCACCAATCTTTTCTCCAACAGATCAAAAAGGATCTTTTCTGCTTCTTCCTTTGATGGGCAGGTCACATAGATCATTGAAAATTGAGACATTCGCTATTCCCTTTCGATATGTGTAATATACATCATATACTGGTAACATCATAACCCTCTAACAGCAGATTTTTATATGACCATTAGTTTTGATGATTTCTTGAAAGTTGATATACGCGTCGGGCGTATTGTCGATGTTTTTGAATTCCCCGAAGCAAGCCGCCCTGCTTATAAGCTACATGTCGATTTTGGCCCTGAAATCGGGGTCAAAAAAACGTCTGCGCAAATTACTCAGAATTATACGCCCGAGACATTACGGGGAACACTGGTTGCTGCTGTGGTCAATTTCCCTCCCAAGCAGATCGGCAAATTTATGTCGGAAATTCTGGTTTTAGGATTTCCGGATGAACGCGGCCAAGTCACCCTGATCTCTCCGGACAAAGATGTCCCGATCGGGGGACGTTTATATTAATGGATTCTATTATCCAACTATTGGACACAAAAAACCCGGCAATATAATTTTTGCCAACTCAAGATCAGGGATGTTCCGAGTAGGATTTATCCGCTATATCTACACAAGTTAATGGAGGATTTTTTTATGAACCGTATTTTAGCCGTAGGCATTCTTGCCTTTAGTCCACTCTTATTGACGGCTTGTGCAAGCACACAAGATGATAAGCGTGTGGGCCAAGTCAAACTTATTCCCATAGAAGTGACGGGGCAATGCAATTTCAAGGGGAATGTTTCCAGTGAAGCTCCCTATTTCGGTGTCTTTACCCAAACAACCGAGAATAAACTTATCACTCTGGCCAAAGAATCTGCCGTGCGTTTAGGGGCGGGATATCTGGTTTTGGATGAACCTGTTGAGGTGGGTTACAAATACACTCTACAAGGCAAAGCTTATTCTTGCCCTTAACAGAGGCTCATTATTTGCCGAATAATTTTCCAACCGAGTCTTTGACAGTGCTCGCAGCGCCATCGACTGCATTGCTGCCCAGCCCTTTCAAAGACGTAAGCTCTTTTGTCAGGACGGATCCGCCGGCCTTGGTGGCTCCACGGATAATCGCTCCCATTACTCTGGCCGCTAATTCCTGAGGCGATATTCCCGAATTCTCTTCGCCAATATTTTTCAAATGTATTGTTGGCAGTGCTGTTTGTACTTTTTTTCCATTCAACAGATTGTGCGTAACGCTCACCTCCCCATTCCTGATATAAAGGTTTTTAATGATCACCTTACGGGATACATCCTTTTTATCTGCCCCAGAAGATGAAGAGCCATTGACGTTTTTTTGAATAGTTTGAAGATTATTGTTCCCGCTCATATTACCTTCATAGGTAATTTGAGGCGCATCAATTACAATCTGTTTGATAATTATAGGACCACTGCCAGTGATGCTGCTGGTATCAAGCTGCATAGAAACAATCCCGATATCAACTGCGCTGGCGGCAAAAAATGATTTTGGGTTTCCAATATGAAATCCTGAAACTGTGCCCTCGCCTGTTGCCAACGATATATCGACATCCTTGATGGAAACATTTGTCTGGGTAATCTCAGCACCATATTTTTCCATGGCGCTTTTGACGATAGAATTCAGGTTTGTCTTGACGTAGATAACCCCTCCAACCAAAGCTATTACAACAAGGGAAAATGTTACGAGAACGATTTTCTTAATCATTAGATCAATACCCCACCGAAAAGATTTGTTTAATGCCAATCCAGAACAAACTTGTTTGATAGACCGTTTTCTTCAATCAAGGCTCTCATCGCCAAAGTTTTTTCCAGCAGTTCGGGCGCTTTGCGTTCGTGTAATTCCACCAAACACATATCTATCAAATCAATGGCCTTGGTTTTTATCAAATGGGGAATAACTTCTACTTCGAAGCCTTCAATATCCATCTTCAAAAGATTGATACGTGTGTTCAGCCCGAAAATAAACTCCGATAGATCGACAGTCTCAACTTCGCAAAACGTATCAGGATTAACATTTGTCTTTGTTTTAAGAAGGGACGATCCTTGTGAATATGCCACCTGATCCTGATCCGCTTCCCTATGCAGGTAAAGTTTCACTTTCTCAACAGTCGTACTGACGGCCTTGTTAATCAGATTAATGCTTTTGTACATCTTACATTTCTTTTGACAAACCTCGAAAGCATACGGGTTTGGTTCAAATGCATATATCGTGGCACCACGCGAAGCCATGGCACGGGAAACGACCCCTATATTGGCTCCACAATCAATCGCAACCTGACCTTTTTGAAGACTGAAAATAATAGCACGATGTTCTTTGGTCATGTGCCGGAGAAGCTTAAGCCGTTCAATCACATTTATGTTTATCATAGCCAACTTCTTTATGATTGGTGTCTTGAAAATTGGTCGGAGTGACAAGATTTGAACTTGCGACCCCTTGCACCCCATGCAA
>DISK01000002.1 GCA_002421905.1 Micavibrio sp. UBA6212 | reverse complement strand
CAGTTTCCACAGGTCGTGCAACGATCGGTGCCTTGCTGTCTCGTTTTGAATATCGTGGTGATGTGATTGACAGTTCGATTGAGAACTTGCAATCGGCTACATCTGCTATCGCTGATGTGGATATCGCGGCTGAACAATCTAATCTTGTTAGCAAACAGGTTCTGACGGAAGCTTCGATTGCCGCTCTGGCACAAGCAAACCAGATGAAGTCCTCACTGCTGTCTCTGGTTAGATAATAGCTAAGGTAATCAGAAAATAATAATTTGGACAGGCAGGGGGATTGGCACAAGAATTGCTTATCCCCCTGTTTGCACCAAAGCGGTAGTGGTTTTAGTGGGTAGAGTTTTTAGGAGATAGTTATGGCAACAAACGGCATAACAACATTAGGAGACAGGACATTCCTGTTCGGTGGGAGTTCGGGGATTGATACGTCAGCCCTGATCGAGGCAGCTTATAATCAACGCAAATCCGAAGCGGACAAGATTGATGTCCAGATTACGGGAAACACATCAAAAAGTGCGGCGCTTAGTCAATTGCAGGATCTGGGAACCTCCATCCAGAGTTCTCTAAAGGCTTTGCAAAAGAATTATAGTGTTCTGGCGTCGAACTCTTCCTTTGACTCCCGGACAGGAACATTATCGTCGAGCAGTTCGACCAATCCGACCAGTTTGATTTCTGTTAGCATTGATTCAGGGACGGCTCTGGGGAATTATAATATAGAAGTTCAGCAAAAAGCCCTTGCTCATAAAGTGGCTGGAAACAGCACGACAACCGATAAAGATCTGGATCTGGCTTATACAGGGACGTTTGATATTGGTGTAGCAGGTGGAGCAACATCCACAGTCAATGTAACATCGGATATGTCATTGTCCGAATTGGCAACGGCTATTAATGCACTCAAAGATACAACAGGCGTTTCCGCCAGTGTGGTAAAAACTTCCGAGACCGGTTATGCGCTCGTTATGACGGCGGTTGATACCAACAAACAAATTCAGGTTTCAAATATTTCCGGCGATGATGTCTTGCAAAATCTGGGGGTTCTGGATGGTGGGGGCAGCTTTGTTGATGAGTTGCAGCCTGCGCAAGGCGCCATTCTTGTCGTGGATAATGTTACAATCAATCGGGATGACAATGATTTTAGTGACGTTATTGACGGTATCAATATCAATGTCCTGAACCAAGAGCCGGGAACCACGTTGCAACTGCAAGTGACGAACGATACGACGGCTGTTAAAGATCAGATCTTGAATTTGGTAGATTCATACAATGCGTTGCGTGATTTTATTCTGACGCAACAAACTGTAACAGATGGAGAAATCTCCGAAGATTCTGTATTGTTTGGGGATTCCATTCTGAAAACGATGGGTTCCTCCTTACAAAGCCTGATCGGTGGAAGTTATGGGGCAGGTGGAGGAAATGTTGAAACCTTGGCTGAAATTGGAATCACTGTAGGCAGTGATGGAAAGCTGACGGTTGATGAGGTTGCGCTGGATGAAATGTTGCTCACCAATTTTGATCAGGTGCGGAATATTTTTGAAACCACGGCTTCAGTTGATAATACCGAAGCCAGAGTCATTGCCAATACGTCGCAAACCAAAGAATTCTCGTTCGCTCTGGATGTAACCTATTCTGGAGGTGCAATCACAGATGTATCGGTTGGCGGTGACAATACTTTGTTCGAAATCAGCGGAAGTTTGATAAAAGGCAAAGCGGGAACGGCATATGAAGGATTATCCTTTGCATATGTTGGAACCACCAGCACAACGATCAATGTCAATATCAGTCAGGGATTGGCTGATCTTATGAACAGCACTTTGGAGAGTTATACATCTGTAACCTCAGGGGTGATCCAGAACCAGAAAATTTCTCTGGATGAACAAAATACAACTTTGCAGGCGCGCGCTGACCGTGTATTGGAACGTGCAGACGACTTTCGTAATAAATTGATTGATAAATATGCTAAATTTGAAGCCCAGATATCTGCCGCTCAAACAGTCTTGGCGCAAATTCGGGCGATCTTGAATATCAACAATGATGAATAATAGTGGCTGAACAGTGAATTGAGGTTAAAATATGGCTGTAAATCCTTATCAAAAAGCATCTCAAGCGTACCAGAAGAAGAGCGACGAAAATTTGACCCCGCTTCAGATCGTGGTTGAACTCTATAAAGGGATGCTCCGGAATACAAAAATAGCCAAACAGTCTTGGAAAGAGGGCCGTCTGGATGTCATGAGCAACCATATCATCAAGACATTCGATATTATTGAGGCACTGCAGGGAAATCTGGATCTGGAAAATGGCGGTGAAGATGCCAGATTTCTAAATCGCTTTTACACAGTTATTTTTTCATCTTTGTCCCAAGCTACGGCGAAGCCCAATCCGGCGGAGTATTTCGACGAAATTATAGCATATATCCAACAGGTTCATGACCGGTGGTATGCGATTGCTTATGGCCTGCCACCTTCTGCTGAAGAAGAAACTCAGGAAGAAACGCAGCAATAATAAATATTCGTAATAATTTCATTGTTTTTTGATCCCCTGATAAACTTGGCCTGAATCTTGCTTCTTCCTCAGGAAGAAAGGCAAGATTCACATGGTCATTCAGGTAACATCAGCAACCATCAAGGGGTTTTCTCGGTATGAGGATGCGACAGACGATCAACTCGTTAGTCTGATCCAACTGGGGGACGATCGGGCCTTGGATTGCATCATGCGCCGCTATCGTGGCCTTGTTTATCGTGTGACCAAGACATATCTGGGCAGCATGCAAGACGCAGAAGATATCTTTCAGGAAATCAGCTTGTCTTTGCACCAGAATCGCAATTCTTACAAATCGGGCCCGGCAAAATTTTCCTCTTGGCTGTATCGTGTGACCATCAATCGGTGTCTGGATATTCTGAAAACAACGAAATCTGGAAAGAAACATACGGAGCTGCATGATGACATTCCTGACTTAGCGATGAGTGCAGAAGTTATACTGCAACAAAGTGAACTGCTTAAAGAGCTGGACGAATTGCTTGACGTGCTGCCAGGCCAGCAAAAATCGGCCATCTCTCTTTATTACTGTGAAGAAATGGATATTCCGGATATTGCAGAATATATGAAAATTTCAGAATTGGCAGTCCGGTCGTTAATCAAGCGCGGCAAAGAAAAAATGCGCGGCTCTTCAGGAAAGATTGCGACTTATTTTTCTTAAATACCATTATGGTATGTTTTCCACAAATTCAGAAGATCTTCTCCTAGTAAAGTCGGAGAGAATGGTTTCAATATAATGCCAAGAATAGGTTCCAGTTTTTCTCTCTCATCGATAATCCCCATTTCTTTTCCGGTAATAAAAACCGCCGGTATTTTTTGAAAACGCCACTCTTTGTTACGAACGGTCTGCAAAAGCATGATCCCATCCATAATGGGCATGACCATATCAATCAGCAGGATATCAGGCGAGAATGAGGGGATTTTTTCGAGGGCTTCTTTGGCGGAAGCACAACTCTCAACCGAGAAGTCTATAGAACTGCGGGACAGGGCAGTCTTGGTCATCAGGCGCATGACATGGTCGTCATCAACATGAAGGATTTTATAAGGAGCTGCATTTTCCATCTATTTTGAATCTCTTCTCATTAAAGAAAGTTTTGTTTTATAGGCTGTGACCTCCAGTTGATCCATATGAGACAGTAACCTTTCCGCAGTGTCAAAATGAAGGTCGTGCTTCTCCATGAGAAAGGCCATTTGACTTAAGTCATGAGCTCCGAACATGGCAGATGAAGATTTTAAGGTGTGTGCCGTGTCAGAGAGGCTATGCGTGTTACCAGTCAAGATATCCGATTTCATCTGGTCAAGATATTCTGGAATGCTGGATATAAATTGTGACAGTAGAATATTAAAATCAGGGCCCATAACCAATTCCAGTTCGGAAAAGTCTTCCCAGTTGATCAGGTTCTTGTCGGATTCTTCAAGTGAAATATTATTTGGAATATCAGAGAGGCTTGCCTCTTTTAGCAATTCTTCAGGTATGGAAACAGTATGTCCCCCAAGCCACTGGGTCAGCTTCTCTTTCAAGAGGTCTTTCTTGACCGGCTTGCTAAGATAATCGTCCATACCTGCATCAAAACATAAGTCCTCATCACCTTTCATGGCGTTTGCGGTCAAAGCCAGAATAGGGATAGGGAGGAGGTGATGTTCGGATTCAAAGGCACGTATGCGTCTGGAGGCTTCGTATCCATCCATCTCCGGCATCCGGCAATCCATTAAAATTGCTTGAAAATTCTCGTGATTTGCAGTGATTTTCTTCAGAGCCTCTAACCCGCTATTGGCAATGCTGGTAATACACCCCATAGAACGTAGAATTTTTGTGGCATAAATCTGGTTCACCAGGTTGTCTTCGACCAGCAGAATATGCTGTCCAGAAAAAATCATTTCCTCGTTCTTGTCCAATGGGGCTGTGGCTTTCTTTGGAACCGAGCCTGCCGGAAGTTTTTCAAGTGGAACAGAGAACCAGAATGTTGATCCACCAAAGGTGTTGGTTTGAAATCCAACTTGTCCCCCCATCAATTCTGCAAGACGCTTGCAAATAGCAAGACCAAGACCGGTTCCCCCGTATTTGCGGTTGATGGTGACATCTCCTTGGGAAAATTTTTCAAATAGGCTGGATAGTTTTTCTTCGGGGATTCCGATCCCGGTATCTTCAATTTCGAAACGGATATGACCTGAACTATCATCCATCAAAGAAATTTTGACATGTCCTTCCTCGGTAAACTTGATGGCATTGCCGATCAGGTTTACCAGAATTTGCTTGATATGTGTTGGATCCCCAAGATACTCCGCGTGAAAATCCTCTGGAATATCGGTTTGAATTTCGACATTCTTTTCGCTGGCTGCGAGAGTAACAACGGGTAAGGTATAATGCAGTAATTCCAGTAAATGGAAATGTGTGAATTCGGTCGGCATCTTTCCTGATTCAATTTTGGAGATATCAAGAACATCATTGACCAGATCAGTTAAGCTGTTGGCCGAAGAGTTGAGGGCTTCAACATATGTTTTTTGTTCATCTGTCAAATTTGTCTCTCGTAACAGATCAGCCATGCCAACAATTCCGTTTAAGGGGGTGCGGATTTCATGGCTCATATTGGCTAGAAATTCCGACTTGGCCTGAGAATAGCGGAGAGCATTGGAGCGCTGAAATGCATATTTGCGAAGTAAAAACAAACTGATTGTGGTGACAATCAAAATAATCATGGCGTAAGTCGAAGTCTGATAGACCATGGCTATCCTGATATATACTTCTTGTTGTGATCTTGTGCTGGTGTAGAGATCCTTCAAAATTGCAGGAATATCTTCGGATGTGGAATGATAGGCTTCCTTTTTTTGTGTCTCAAAATCAATTTTTGCAAGTTGGTCTGTATAAATCAGATAATTCTTGAAGAATCTGTCCAATTGATTTTGGTCGTGTTGTTGGGGAAAGAAAATATCTTCCAGAAAATTGGACAGGGGGTTTTCTTCGGTTTTTTCATTGAGTTGATGAAAGTCAAATTTCAAGCGATCATTGAGAGATTGCAAACGGAGTCTTTGCGAAGTGATTTGTTCACTTGTAACCACCACGTCATGGTGTTCTGAAATTGTATCAAGCAAAATGCTATATTGATCATAAAGTGTTCCAAGAACATAAACATCATCCAGAACCTGATTGTGCTCATAAGTATAAGTCTGGAAGGAGCGTACAAAGAGAAACCCCGTCACAATAAACATAGCGGTCAGAAGAATCATTTCCTTCAGAGAGAAAACCGGGCCAAGAGAATTTGACCCGTAGATGGTTCTAACGGGGTTAATCATACTATTATTCAATAGATTTCCGGTAAATATATGCTTAACAACGCATGCACGGATAAATTGAAAGTAGTAAAATTTATACTGGGGATTTATTCAGGATCAGAGTTTGCCATTCTCCTCGAGGCAGGCGTGTCGGACGACCTAATCCACAAGCTTTGTGTGCCTTGAGAACGCCATCTTCTTGCTCGATCAAAAGGCCGGACAGGATCGCCTTGCCATTTTTCGAAAGGCTGGCAGTAAGGTCGGGGGCCATATGAACCAAAGGCCCTGCCAAAATATTAGCGATAATCAGATCAAAGCCTTTGGTTTGTCTGGTAACGGCGCGGGCATGATATCCATCTCCGGTGACACAGGTCATCCCTTTTTCCCCTGCGGGAAGTTTATTGATTCGCCGATGGCGACAGGCTACGACCGTTGCCTCTTTATCAATATCAACAGCCAGAACCGGCTTTTTCCAGAGTTTATAGGCGGCAATTGCCAGAATGCCAGAGCCCGCACCCATATCCAGAATAGTTTTTGGCTTGAAACCTGATTTATGCAGCTTAACCAACGCTTCCAGGCAGCCGCGTGTTGTTCCATGCTCTCCCGACCCGAAAGCCGTTGCCGCATCAATTTGCAAGGGGATAAGGCCTTTTGGGGCAGGGTCTTTATGATGGCTGCCATAAATATAGAAAGGCCCCACTTTGAAAGGAGGAAAAGAGCGGTAGGATTCTTCGAGCCAATTGACATCCGGAACCGGTTGCCACGCAAAATGGTCTTCCGAAATATCGATTTTAGAGATTTTCTTCAAGGATTTGGATAGGCTTTTGATATCAGGTAGGGCAGGAAGAACCCACATAACCGTCCATCCAGTATCCTGCCCATCTACAATATGCTTTTCCCAAGATGTAGAGATGGCCTCGTCATCAAGAAGCGAGGCCATTTTCATAACGATATTATCATCCAATGGGACGTCAAAAGACAGATACAGACTAATCAGGTTTGTATTGTCTTTCATCTCTATTTTTCGTCTTCTTCCAGATCGACATCCAGATCATCGTCGTCATCCAGATCATCATCCAGATCGACATCCAGATCGTCATCATCAAGATCCTCGTCTAGATCGACCTCTATATCGTCGTCGTCATCGTCCAAGTCTTCGATTTCTGCAGCATCTTCGAGGCTGACAGTCTCGGCTTCCTCGACTTCCTCTTCGATCAAATCTTCTTCATCGACCTCGGTTTCCTTGGAAACTTGCGTATCTTCCGTCGTGTCATCAGCCACTGCGCGACCACGTCTGGCTTTTATTTTGACCTCTCCGGTAAACTCTGTACCGCAAGACGGGCATATAATCGGGCGTTTGTTCAAATCAAAAAAACGTGTGCCGCAACTCGTACAAATACGTTTCAGACCGCGTGGGTCATCTACAGTGGCGTTCATGCCGCTAACTCCTTAAAATAAAGAAAAGTTCTATGGCTTGATTGCCTGATTTTATTCCTTCTGTCAAAGGTTTTCGAACGGATAAGAAAATGTTTTAGTTATGTTTCATGGATGTGCAATCAGAACGCAGAGCACGAAGAAATGCCCAGATGACAAGGCAATATAGTGGAAAGGAAGGGATGATAGCCCTAGGAAAGTTTATTAACTTTTAGTATGATAGTGTTGTCTTTTTCACCTCCCCAATTTCAGGAGAACCCCTCTTATGCAAACACCCGTCGTCATCTGCGGATACAAGCGCTCCCCGTTTACCTTTGCCAATAAAGGCGCTTTGGCGAAAACCAGACCCGACGACATGGCGGCAACGGTTATTCAGGCTTTGGTCAAAGAAACTGGAGTTAATCCCGAACATATCGAGGATTTGTTAATGGGATGTGCTTTTCCTGAGGCAGAGCAGGGATTTAATATTGCCCGTATTGTCGTTAATCTGGCGGGTCTTCCAAACCGTATTGCAGGTGCGACAGTAAACCGCTTTTGCGGATCATCCATGACCACCATCCAAATGGCCGCTGGATATATCCAGATGGGGGCGGGAGATGTGTTCTTATGCGCTGGTGTTGAGTCTATGTCCCGTATCCCGATGGGTGGATTTAATCCAATGCCCAATCCGGCCATGAAGGATATTTATCCGCAAGCCTATATGGGTATGGGGGAGACAGCAGAAAATCTTGCCAACAAATATAATATCTCGCGCCTTGAACAGGAAGAGTTTGCCCTCGGCTCCCAACAAAAAGCTTCGGTCGCAGCGCAAAGCGGAAAGTTCAAAGATGAAATCGTAACAATTGACGGTGTCAGTGAAGACGGGTGTATTCGCCCCGAAACGACTTTGGAAACATTGGCAGGATTGAAACTGGCCTTCGATGAAAAAGGTACGGTGACCGCAGGAACCGCGTCCCCCTTGACCGATGGAGCATCCGCTGTGTTGGTTGCCTCTGAAGACTATGCCAGAAAAAATGGCTTGCCGATTTTGGCACGGATTAAATCTGTTGCTGTATCCGGATGTGCCGCAGAAATCATGGGCATTGGCCCAGTTCCCGCCACCAAGAAAGCACTGGAACGCGCAGGCTTGTCCTTGGCTGATATTGATTTGATCGAACTCAACGAAGCTTTTGCCGCTCAGTCTTTATCCGTCCTCAAAGAGCTGGGTGCCGACCTTTCACGAGTCAATATTGATGGTGGTGCGATTGCACTTGGCCATCCGCTGGGGGCATCTGGTGCGCGGATCACCGGAAAACTGGCTACGCTCATGCAACGCGAAAACAAAAAATTTGGTCTAGCCACCATGTGTATCGGCGGCGGTCAAGGAACAGCAATCATTTTGGAGAAAGTGTAACGCATGACCATCAATAAAATTGCCGTGATTGGTTCAGGTGTTATGGGCTCGGGTATTGCCGCCCAAGTGGCAAATGCGGGCGTACCTGTTGTCTTGCTCGATATCAAGTTGCCGGATAAAGACTTGGCCAAAGGTGCGGTTGAGAAAATGCTCAAAACCGACCCAGCCCCATTCATGCATCCTAAAAATGCCAAGCTTATCACAACAGGAAATCTTGATGATGATCTGGATTTATTGAAAGACGTTGACTGGATCATTGAGGTTGTTCTGGAAGATATCAAGATCAAACATGCAACCTATGAAAAACTGAACGCTGTGCGTAAAAAAGGTTCGATAATTTCATCCAACACCTCGACCATTCCGCTGCAAAATCTGGTTGAGCCATTTGGTAAGGAATTTGCCAGTGACTTTCTAATCACGCACTTCTTTAATCCACCGCGTTATATGCGTCTTTTGGAGTTGGTGACGGGCAAAGACACGCGTCCTGAAATTATCAGGGAAGTTGCAAATTTCTGCGACGTGAAATTGGGCAAAGGTGTTGTGACATGCCACGATACACCCGGATTTATCGCCAACCGTCTGGGCGTATTCTGGATGCAGATGGGCGTCAATGTCGCCGTTGAAAAAAATGTGCCGATTGAAATCGCTGATGCTGTCATGTCAAAACCGGTTGGGATTCCCAAAACCGGGATTTTTGGTTTGATTGATCTGGTTGGTGTCGATCTAATGCCGAAACTGGCAGATTCAATGCTCTCGACATTGCCGGAGAATGATGAATATCGGAAAATCTATAAGGACTTCCCTTTTATTCATGGCCTGATCGCCGCAGGCTATACAGGACGCAAAGGCAAGGGCGGCTTTTATCGCCTTGATGACAAACGTAAAAAACAGGCTTTGAAACTCTCTGCCGATACATTTGCCGAAAGTGATTATAGACTGGCCGATAAAATATCAGGTCTGGCTTCGGTTGATGCTGGAAAACAAGGGTTGCGCGCCGTTGTAACCGCAGAAGATATCGGCGGGCAATATGCATATGAAGTTCTGCTTCCGACATTGGCCTATGCGGCATCTTTGGTACCGGAAATTGCCGGAAACATCAATGATGTCGATGAAGCCATGCGGCTGGGCTACAACTGGAAACGCGGGCCGTTCGAGATGATCGATGAACTGGGCGCTGCTTGGTTTGCAGGTGAACTCAAGAAAATGAATATCTCCGTTCCTAAATTGGTTGAACAGGTTGGTGACGGATCATTCTATAAGATTGAAGAGGGACAACAATTCTTCTTTGGTACAGATGGCAACTATCACAAGCTGACCCGTGCTGATGGCGTGTTGTTATTGAAAGACATTAAACTGAATTCTAAACCCGCATTCAAAACAGGCAGCGCTGCTGTGTGGGATATCGGCGATGGTGTTGTGTGTCTGGAATTCACCGCCAAAATGAACGCTCTGGACGATCAGGTCTTTGCCGCAATTGATTGGGTGGTTAAAAACACAGGCCCTGAAAAAACCTATAAGGCTTTGGTCGTTTATAACGAAGGGTCGGTTTTCTCTGCTGGTGCCAATTTGGGATTGGCTTTATTTGCCGCCAATATTGCGCTCTGGCCACAAATCGAAGAATTGGTCGCGGGTGGGCAGCGGGCCTATAAATCCTTGAAATTTGCACCATTCCCTGTGGTTTCCGCGCCAAGCGGTCTGGCACTGGGTGGTGGATGTGAAATCTTGCTGCATTCCGATCATGTTCAGGCGCATGCCGAAACTTATTGTGGTCTGGTTGAGGTCGGTGTCGGATTTATTCCGGGATGGGGCGGATGCAAGGAAATGATTTTGCGATTCCAAGCCGAAGAACGTGAGACTGCACAGCAAATGTGGTTTTCTCCGAAGAACACACCAATGGGCGCAACGCGCAAAGCTTTTGAAGTTATCGGAACGGCACAGATTGCCAAATCCGCGAGTGAAGCCAAATCAATCGGATATTTCAGAAAGAGCGATGGGATCACCATGAATCGTGACCGACTGCTTTTCGATGCCAAGAAAAAATCCTTGGAGCTGGTTGAAAATTATAAAGCCCCAGAACCACAAAATGAAATACGGTTGGCGGGTCCAACAGGAAAAATGGCACTTGATATGGCTGTAGCTGATCTCAGAAAATCCGGCAAGGCGTCTCCTTATGATGTGGTCGTCTGCGATGCATTGGCAAAAGTCTTGTCCGGTGGCGACAAAGCTGACTGGACAAATCCTATCAAGGAAGACGATCTTTTGAAACTGGAACGTGAAGAATTTATGAAACTCGCGAGAAATCCTGAAACGCTTGCTCGTATCGAACACATGCTCGACAAGGGCAAGCCCCTCCGGAACTAAAAATAGAGCTCTGTCTGGGTGAAGGAAAAAATGGATAACGCTGAACTAGAGAAACAAATAAGATTGGCAAGGAAAGACCCATCTTTGGATTTTCAGATGATCCAGATGCTGCTGTCCTCAACTTTACTTGCACTATGTGAGGGAGAAAATGATGAAGGGGAGGGTGATACTGGCGAAGATGATCCTATCGGCTTAAGTGTCCATGTTCTTGATGATGGGACACGCTATGTTCCTGTTTTTACATCACTGAAAGAAATGGGGCTGTGGGATGAAGAGGGGGATGCTGGATTGCCGATCGATGGATGGGACGTATTTTCTCTGGTCGCAGAAGATGATCTGGAGCTGGTGATCAACCCGCTTGGAAAACATCCGCTGCATTTTAGCCACGAAGACGTTATCAATATTCTCAACGACTTTGGTTTAACAAATATTGAGGAAGAGTCGTTGAAAATCGTCGGTGTTGTTGAAGATGATCCTGTGCAGATTAAAAATGTTTTGACTGAATTTTTCTCGAAAGATCAGAATATATCCCAAGGATTTATGGCATTGGCCCAAGACGTGCAGACCGAACAAAAAACCATTCTGGTTGGAATTCTGCCTACAGAGGATGAAGTCGATGGGGGCATTTTGAATATGGCCTTAAATGCCGCATTTGATGAGTTGCCCGAAGGGTACGACTTGAATTTTATGATCATTGATGTGACCGATGATGCAGGAGAGAACCTGTCGCAAGGGATGTTACGCACAGGAATAAAATTCTACGATAAAACCTGAAAAGCATGAGAGCTCTTGTAAGGCGCTATATCAGCCATATATTGTCATAATCATTGGCATTTGATTTTTACCCCTAAATCGGGTAAAGATTTTGCTTGCCCGAATGAGGATGCGCTATGAAAATTATAAAAACAATGCACGAACAGGGTTGGCTTACGAAAGGAATATAATATGAAGATATGGTTTTTGTGGGATCGCGAACGTGATGGTCCAGAATCCGAAAGCTATGAATGCCGTCGTTTCCTCGAAGTAGGACAAAAACGAGGCCATGATGTTCGGGTTTATGATCCAACCCAATTCAAAATCATGTGCGGTGGCGGTGCCAAAGGAACAATATTTATTGATGGAAAACCGGAAGAACAACCTGACGCCATCATGACTCGTTTAATCGCAACGCAGACCTACCTCTCTCTGGCCATTTTGCGTCATATGCTTAGAAATGGTGTGGCCGTCATTAACCGTGCTGCATCAATTGAGAAATCATTCGACAAGTTGCGCTGTATGCAGATTCTCTCGGAAAAAAATCTCCCCGTACCAAAAACCATGTTCTCGAAATGTCCGGTGGATGCCGAATTGATTGAACAACAAATTGGTTTTCCAGTCGTTGTAAAAACATTAAATGGCGCGCAAGGTGGTGGCGTTTATTTGTCCGAAAATAAAGATAACCTTCGTGATATTACCGGACTAATGGTGCATCAGGGTATCGATAAATCACCAGTTTTGTTTCAGGAATTTATCGAATTCTCTCATGGTCGTGACATTCGCGCCTTTGTGGTCGGGAAAAAAGTTCTGGCCTGCATGGAACGCAAATCAGTGGATGGCAGTTTCAAATCCAACCTGACCCGCGGTGGTGCCGGAACTCCAGTTGAAATCACGCCTGAAATAGAACGGATTGCTATAGGTACAGCCGAAGCATTGGAATTGGAGATTGCAGGGATTGACCTGCTTTATACCAAGGACGGATTCAAGGTCTGTGAAGCAAACAATGCACCCGGTTTCAAAGGCCTTGAAACCTATTGCGGAATATCGGTTCCCGAACATATCTATGATTACATAGAATCGCGTGTGAAGAAAAACAAACAAGCCCAAAAAGGTAATGTCATTCAAGGCTTCTTCGGTAAGTGGCTGGGACGTCATGCTGCTTAAACCTTATCGTGGTATCCTTCCGAAAGTCCATGACACCGCGTTCGTTGCGGATAATGTGGTGCTTACCGGAGATGTCGAGATTGGGGCCGAGAGTAATATCTGGTACGGTGTCACCATGCGCGGTGACGTTAATGATATTAAAATCGGCAAACGCACCAATATTCAGGACGGCACAGTTATTCATACCTCGCTGGGGGTTCAAGGAACCTATATCGGTGATGATGTAACCGTTGGCCATATGGCGTTACTTCATGCCTGTACAATTGGAAATAAAGCCTTTATTGGCATGCAGTCATTGGTAATGGATGAAGCTGTCGTCGAGGACGAAGCCATGGTCGCGGCAGGATCTCTTGTTCCCCCTAAAAAGCGAGTTCCGAAACATCAGCTCTGGGCAGGCCGTCCCGCTAAATATATGCGTGATCTAACGCCAGAGGAAATCGAATATCTCCAGATCTCCGCCGACCGCTATGTGGCATTGGGGAAGGAATATAAGGTCAGCCAAGAATAAAAGGGATAAAACATGTCAGAAAATGTGTTTGTAGATAGATTCTCAAAGCAAACGCAAAGCTATGCCAGAGCACGACCCGGATACCCTCGGGAACTATACCGGTTTTTGGCCGAAAAAGCCCCTGACACGCAAAATGCATGGGATTGCGCGACAGGAAATGGGCAGGCCGCTATTCAATTGGCAGATTTTTTCTCGAATGTTTTTGCAACAGATGCAAGTGCCGAACAAATCTCTAGGGCATTCCCCCATGAACGCATAACATACAGTACAGCTACTGCTGAACAGTCCGGTTTGAAAGACCATTCCGTTGATGTCATAACAGTGGCTCAGGCCATGCACTGGTTTGATCTGAATCTGTTCTACACAGAGGTTCAGCGCGTCGCGCGGCCAGGGGCCATTTTTGCGGCGTGGGCCTATGGGTTTGCCCAAGCGGAAAATAAGGATATTCAAAAATTCTTCGAGTATATTGGTAAAGAGCTTCTTTCGAATTATTGGGATCCGCATGTATTTAAGATTTGGAGGGGCTACGAAAAACTTCCATTCCCGTTTGAGAGAATAAGCCATGATCCATGGGAGATCAAAGTCGAATGGACACGGGATGATTTCGTTCAATATATGATGAGTTGGTCTGCGTCCCAGAAGTTTCTGGACCAAACAGGAAAAGATATTATAGAGGCGACTGACAATAAAATTATGGACGTTTGGCTGGACGGGCAGGAGAAAATTGTCTTCCGCACACCACTTACGACCTTGATAGGAAGAGTTAAATGAGGTGAATGGAAACAGACCCGCTTGTTCTTGAGATTGCTAATCCCCTTTCATTTTGACATAGCGTCCCGGGGCAGGTTCAATGACTTTGAGCTTGCCTTTTTTCGGGTCGCGCGCAGGGATTTGTTTTCCAGCGGTGTTTTTAATCCATTCTGCCCAATCTGACCACCATGACCCCTCGTGCTGTTCGGCTTGAGCCAGCCAGTCTTCCGCATGCTCGCGATCATCAATTTTCTCGTTGACCCAGTAATGATATTTGTTGGCCGATGGCGGGTTGATGACTCCGGCAACATGACCGGATGCTGCCAAAACAAAACGCTTTTTGCCTTTCAGCAACATCATGCCTTCATAGGTCGAGGCCCATGGGGCAATGTGGTCTTCCTTGGTCGATATAAAATAACTTGGAACCTTGATTTTTGAGACATCAATAGGGGTCTTGTTTAGGGTGATACCACCGGCTTTGCATAGTTTATTGTCGCGGTACATATTACGCAGATAAAAACGATGCATATTGGCGGGCATATTGGTGGAATCATCATTCCAGAATAACAGATCAAACGGGAAAGGTTCCTTGCCCATCATGTAATTATTGACGACAAAAGACCAGATCAGATCATTGGCGCGCAGCAGACTGAATGTCTGGCGCAGATCACTGCCCTCTAAATAACCAACCTTGTCCATCTTATCGTCAATCATTCTAAGATAATCATCATCAATGAATATAGAAAGATCGCCAGCATGATGGAAATCAATCAGCGTGGTAAGAAAAGTTGCCGAGGCGATTCGCATATCCTGTTTATGGGCTGTCATATAGGCCAGCGACGTGGCAAGTAATGTGCCTCCTATGCAATAACCAATCACGTTGGTTTGTTTTTCTCCGGTCTGGATTTCAATTTGGTCAAGGGCTGTTATCAGGCCTTCTTCCATGTAATCTTCGAAGGATTTTTGCGCGAGCTTCTCATCCGGATTGACCCATGAAATGACAAAGACTGTATGACCTTGATCGACGGCCCATTTGATAAAGGAGTTCTCGGGTCTCATGTCCAGAATATAATACTTGTTGATCCAAGGAGGTAAGATCAACAAAGGTGTTTTGCAAACGGTTTTTGTGCTGGGTGCGTACTGGATCAACTGCATTAACTCATTCTCAAAAACAACTGACCCTTTCGTCGTGGCGATATTTTTCCCCACTTCAAATGCTTCGTATGTTGTCTTGCTGATCTCAAGATCACCTTGGCCGCGCTGTAGATCTTCGGCCAGATTTTCCAGTCCGCGCAATAAGTTCTGTCCATTGGAATTAAGTGTTTCGCGTAATACTTCCGGATTGGTCATGGCAAAATTTGTCGGGGCCATCGCATCAATAAATAAACGCGTATAAAAATCGAGTTTGTTCCGCTCTTTCTCAGGTAAGGCGTCTGTATTGCGAACGGCACTTTGTAACCATTTCGACGTCAACAGATAGGATTGCCGAATGAAATCATAAACAAAACTGTCCTGCCAGATAGGGTCACGGAATCGGCGGTCGCCTTTTTCGCTTTGGATAACGGGGGCCGAGTCTTCCCCTAGAAATTTGCGCATGGACTCATTCCATAGCAAATACATGTTTTGTGCATATTCCAGATTGATATCGAGAAGCTTTTGCGGGTTATGGGCAACATGTTGCCAGTAATCCATTAACATGGTTTGCATGGCGGCGGGGGAAAATCCCTGACTCGAAAGATCATCTTCGCCGTGTTTTTGCACATAAGCTGTAAAGAGAGGCTGAAGTTTCTCGAGGATTTTACCCATCTGGGCTGAAAAAGCCAAAGGATCAAAACCGGCTTGTTTATCTTGGTCGCCCTCAGGGGAGTCGGAGGGCGTCTGGGAAGAAGAGGGAGGTGTGTCTTTTTTGGCCATGATACTCAGGAATTTGCATCAGAATGCCATAAAAATCAATATCGGGTAATGAATCTCCCCCTTGCCATACACAGTTCTTTGTTCCACGATAGGGGAAGTTCTGACCAAGGTGATTCAATAATGTCTAACAATAAAAACAGAAGCTGGTTCATTGTGGGGGCGATCTCGTCCTTACTGCTTCTCTCTGCTTGTGCGCCGGGACGCCCAATTGAGGAAGAGAGCTTTGATTTTATTGACAAAGGAATCATGCCGGATAATTTCTCATTTCTGGCCATGGGGCGTGCTTTATCTGGCGGCGCGGTTGATTTGTACGATCCTTATGCAAAAAGCTTTGCCAATATGCCTCTTCCACCCCGTAAGCCTGACTTCATTTTAGGAGATTTTCCTAAACATACGAATTATCAGCCGCTCGATCCGGACGTCGCGATGTTTGCTTTAACGCGTCCGGGGGATGATCTCGAGATTCAGGAACCAGAGCCTTTGCCGGTACCTGTTCCGTTAAGTCAGTATTAGGTGGGCGTCTAAATAAAACCAGGAGAGGGTAGAATGGCCAAAAATCAAGAAAAGACTTTACGTGTTGGTTTGGCTGGTCTTGGGACTGTCGGGGCGGGAACGTTCAAAATTCTACAGGCCAATGCAGATCTTATTACGCGCCGGACTGGTGTCAGAATTGTTGTGACGGCGGTTAATGCCCGCAACAAGGGCAAGGATCGCGGAATTGACCTCTCTTCAGTCGAATGGGTTGATAACCCGATTGATTTGGCATCTCATCCTGATGTGGATGTCGTGGTTGAGGCAATGGGCGGAGAAAATGATCCTGCACTTTCTTTGGTCAAGACGGCCTTGCAGAATGGAAAATCTGTGGTGACTGCAAATAAGGCGCTACTGGCTCATCATGGGGTTGATCTGTCAAGGCTTTCCGAAAAACATAATGCACCATTGATGTTCGAGGCAGCCGTCGCCGGAGGCATTCCGATCATCAAGATGATCCGCGAAGGTCTGGCCGCCAATAATATATCCGGTTTGTATGGCATTATGAATGGAACTTGTAACTATATCCTCACCACTATGGAACGTACGGGAGAGAGTTTTTCCGATGTTTTGGAGGAGGCACAAAAATTAGGGTATGCCGAAGCTGATCCAACTCTTGATGTTGGTGGAGGAGATAGCGGTCATAAGCTGGTGCTGTTGGGGGCCTTGGCATTCGGTTGCCAGCCGGATTACCAAAATCTTTCCGTAGAGGGCATTGACCGCCTGAGTGCAGAAGACATCCTCATTGCCGGTGAATTTGGTTCGCGGATTAAACTGATCGGACAAACCGTGAAGTTGGAAGATGGGCGGATTTTGCAAATGGTATCGCCATGCCTTGTTCCCCGAACCTCTCCGCTTGCTCATGTAGATGGCGTCTTGAATGGAATTCTTTCCCAAGGTGATTTTGTGGGGCTAAGCTTTGTCGAGGGGCGTGGCGCGGGCGAAGGGCCAACGGCGTCTGCCATTGTATCCGACTTAATGGATTTGGCAAATGGTGTGAATGGCCCGGTCTTTGGAATCCCTGCCGACCAATTGCAATCATCGCCGAGCGCATCGCGCGATGATTGGACAGGTGAGTTCTATATGCGTCTGGTGGTGCAGGATCGCCCCGGCGTGATTGCCGAAATTGCCCCGATTTTGCGTGACCATCAGATTTCGATTGAAAGCTTGATCCAGCGGGGACGCTCGGCAGATCAACCGGTCACTATTGTGATTATCACTCATCAGACCACTGGTAAAAATATCCGTTTGGCGTGTCAGGAAATTGCAGATCTTCCGTCCGTGCTGGATGATCCGTTGACTCTACCAATTCTAAAAATATGACAATCAAATAATATGTGAATAGGGGGCGAGAATAATTTGCCCCTATTGAGTTCGTACGCTATGATTTTTTTATGGCACATATGAGAGATCACCTATCCCCTTTCTCCGATCCGTTCCACATGGATCGTTCCCTGACTCTTGAGATTATCCGCGTAACCGAGGCGGCAGCTTTGGCGGCTTCGCGACAAGTGGGGCGCGGCGATGAAGATGAGGCAGACCGCGCAGCAGTCGATGCTATGCGGCATACATTGAACGAACTGGAAATTAATGGAATCGTTGTCATAGGGGAAGGCGAGCGTGATGAAGCTCCGATGCTCTATATCGGGGAACAGGTTGGAACGGGTGACGGGCCGGAAGTTGATATTGCGCTTGATCCATTGGAAGGAACCAGCATCACGGCATGTGGTGGACAAAATGCCATGGCAGTTCTGGCAATGGCGGATAAGGGCAGCTTCCTGAACGCGCCTGATGTGTATATGAAGAAGATTGCTGTCGGGAAAGGAATCGATCTGCACCCCGAAGATTTGAATGGCCCTATGCAGTCTATTGTTGAGCGTGTCACGAAAGTCAAAGGAGGGGATGTGCGGGATGTGATGGTGTGCATTCTTGATCGCCCGAGGCATGAAAGCCTGATTGAGGAGGTCAGAGCCACCGGTGCACGGATTACGCTGATTCAGGATGGGGATGTCTCTGCAGTTATTTCTGCGGCTGACCCATCATCGACCATTGATATTTATGTTGGCATTGGTGGTGCACCGGAAGGTGTACTGGCCGCCGCCGCTTTGCAATGTATTGGAGGTTCAATGCTCGGGCAATTGATCTTCCGTAATGATGGCGAGCGGGTGCGTGCTGCCAAAGTTGGGATTACCGACTATGATAAAATTTATACGCTGAACGAATTGGCAAAACCGAATAATGTGATGTTTGCCGCAACGGGAGTAACAGACGGCACGATGTTACCTGGGGTTCACCGCTATCCGAATGGGGCAACCACTCATTCTATCGTCATGCGTTCGAAATCGGGAACTGTCCGCCGCATCGAAGCTCGCCACGATTTCACCAGAAAGCCAGCATAAATGAACGCACCTCTTCGTATTGACCGGTCTGTTATGGATGCGCGTTGGGTTTTTCCTGAAGTCGGGAACGATAAAATTCATCGCATGATGACTGATTTTTCCGTGCCGGAAATTGTGGCGCGGTTGTTGGTGGCGCGAAACGTTGAACCCGAGGGCGTTCAGAAATTTCTGTTTCCCCGTATGTCCACCGACTTTCCTGATCCGTTTGAACTTAAAGATATGGAACCATTTTCAAAATGGTTGGCAAACGCAATTACCAAAGGCAGAAAGATCGCAGCATTTTGTGATTTTGATGTTGATGGATCAACATCTGCCGCTGTGTGGAAGAAATTTTTTTATCATCTGGGAATAGATATACCGATTTATATTCCTGATCGCATGTCCGAAGGATATGGCCCCAACATCAATGCCCTTAAAAAGCTCAAAGATGATGGCGCTGAAATTATTCTGATGTCCGACTGCGGTACGACCGCTTTTGATGTGATTGCCGCAGGACGAGAACTGGGTCTGGATATTTGTATCTTTGATCACCACGAACAAGGCGACCATCTGCCTGAGAGCACATGGATTATTAATCCAAAGCGCGAGGACGATATATCGGGGTTTGATATGCTGGCGGCCGTTGGGGTGACATTTCTGGCTTGTGTCGCGATCAATCGTGCCCTTCGCGAATCCGGATATTTTGCGGAGAGAAATATTCCTGAAGCCCCGCTCAAAGAATGGCTTGATCTGGTGGCGTTGGGAACCGTGTGCGATATGGTGCCACTGACGGGCCCCAATAGATTGCTGGTGCGTGTAGGGTTTCAACAAATGGCCAAACATACCAATGTGGGGTTAAAGGCTTTATGTGAGGTCGGTGGGCTTAAAAAATCTCCGACCCCGATGGATGCAGGGTTTGTCTTGGGGCCGCGTATCAATGCAGGGTCGCGTGTTCATCAGGCTGATCTTGGCGCACGGCTCTTGTCTTGTAATGATCCGGAAGAATCAAAAAATCTGGCATGGACACTCAATGACTGTAACGCCAAACGCAAAACAATCCAGAATGACATGATGCGAGAAGCTATTGACCAGATTGAGAAAAAAAATCTGGCAGATCGACCAATTATTATGGTTGCCGATACGTCATGGCATGTCGGGTTGAACGGATTGGTCGCGGGACAAATCAAGGAAAGATTTGGTAAGCCAGCTTGTTGTATAGCCTTTGCACCGGGGATGTCTGGCGAGCTTGAGGGGCGTGGCTCTGGTCGCTCGGTTCCCGGATTTAATATGGCGGCGCTTTTTATGGCGGCAAAAGAGGCAGGTCTTCTTATCAAAGGTGGAGGGCACGCTATGGCCGCGGGCTTTACCGTCGAGCCAGAAAAGATTGAAGAACTTGATTCTTTCTTTATGAGCGAGGCTGAAAAAATTCTGGGCGGTGTTGATCTGGTATCAGAAGAATATGTTGATGGAATTGCGAGTATTCGGGGGATTAAACCTGACTTTATAAAAATTCTGGAAGAAAACGTCGGGCCGTTCGGACAGGAGAATCCGGAACCAAAATTTATCCTGCCGCACATGCGGGTGGTCATGGTTGATATCGTTGGTGAACATCATGTGCGGGTTCAAATGACTGAGTCCGAAGGGGGGGCGAGAATGAAAGCAATGGCTTTTCGCGCTGTGGGGATGCCGCTTGGTGATTTGTTATTATCATCCAAAGGCGGAAGGCTGCTTCATCTTCTTGGTCAATTCAAAGTCAATCACTGGAACGGGGTTGATAACGTTGAATTTATGATCTCTGATGCCAGTCCTGCCTAATAAGTTTTGTAAAAGGCGCACAAAATATCCCTCTTTGTCGAAGACAAGTAGTGGCAGAATTACTTGCTTTCAAGAGTAATGACCCAGTAACTAGATAAAATTTGAACTAAAAGTCCGATTTTATATTGCGCCGCGCATAGATATTTCGAGTTGTAAACCCGTACAATAGATTAGATGAATTTACAATCACGGGAGGCCACATAATGGGAGCCACGACTTCAGAAGTAATATTGAGTGAAGCCGAAATAAAAAAGGAGGAGAAAAGGGTTATCTTTGCCTCGTCCTTGGGAACTGTGTTCGAATGGTATGATTTTTATCTCTATGCCACACTGGCTCCATTTTTTGCGGCCCTATTTTTCCCCCCTGGTAATGAGACAGCAGCGCTGCTCTCGGCGTTTGCGACCTACGCCGCAGGATTTCTAGTACGCCCGTTTGGCGCATTGGTCTTCGGGCGGTTGGGCGATATGTTGGGGCGGAAATATACGTTCCTTGTCACCATTCTTGTGATGGGCCTTTCGACGGCCGCTGTGGGGGTTTTACCGACCTTTGAAACGATTGGGTGGTTGGCTCCGGTTATCCTCGTGACGTTACGACTGCTTCAAGGTCTGGCCTTGGGTGGAGAATATGGTGGTGCTGCAACTTATGTGGCGGAACACGCACCAGAAGGAAAACGCGGAAGAGCCACCAGCTGGATTCAAACCACAGCCACGCTGGGGTTCTTTATGTCCATGCTGGTTATCGGAGGATGTCGCGGATTCATGGATGATGCAACATTCAAGGATTGGGGCTGGCGCCTGCCGTTTCTGGTTTCGGTTTTCCTGCTGTTATTCTCTCTTTATATCCGCATGAAACTGAACGAGAGTCCTGTTTTCAAACGGATCAAATCCGAAGGGAAAGCATCCAAGTCACCTTTGTATGACAGTTTTTGTCGCTACCCGAACAATAAATTTGTGTTACTGGCATTGTTGGGTGCGACGGCTGGGCAGGGGGTTATCTGGTACACGGGGCAATTCTACGCTCTGTTCTTCCTGACGATCAATCTGAAGGTGGACTTTATTACGGCCTATATTCTGGTCGGGACCTCCTTGCTGATTGCAACACCGTTCTTCATTGTCTTCGGAACCTTGTCTGACAAGATCGGGCGCCTGCGGATCATTCTGCTCGGATGTTTGCTCGGGGCGTTAACCTATATCCCGATGTTCCAGATGCTGACCCACTACGTCAATCCGGCACTGGAAGCCTATCAGAACAATGTGAAGATCACTGTCGCCGCAAATGATTGTGGATTTCATGTCTTCGTTCTGCCGACCACAAAATTCACCAAATGTGATAAGGTCAAGGACGCCCTGACCAAATCCGGCTTGAATTTTGACACCATTCCCGGAGTTGAGGGAAAGGCAGTGGTAACCACAATCGGTGACCATGTTCTGGAAGAAGTTGATGAAACCGGAACCTTCTCGAAAGACCCGTACATGGCGGCGCTGGATGAGACAGGCTACGTCGGAGCGGCAAATAAAGACCAGATCAACTATCCGGTGACCATTTTGATCCTGACTGTCATGGTGCTCTATGTCACGATGGTATATGGACCAATCGCGGCCTATCTGGTGGAAATGTTCCCTGCCAACATCCGCTACACCTCAATGTCCTTGCCGTATCACATCGGGAATGGCTGGTTTGGTGGAATGTTGCCGCTGGTGGCAACCGCCATGGTCGCGACGGCTGGTAACATCTACGCCGGATTATGGTACCCGATCGGGGTGGCCTTGATGACCGTGGTTATTGGTGGCCTGTTCCTCAAAGAAACGGTTCATACCAATATGTTCCATCGGGACAGCCACGACCACGATTAGAAATTAAGAAGAACAAATTAAACAATCGGAGCCGGATTCATTATGATCTGGCTCCGAATTCTTTTGATTTTCTGCGATTTTTAAGGAAATTCACAAAAAACAAAAAAACCTCTTGAAAAGGGGGGCAAAATAAATGTATAAGATCGCCTGTTCATCAAGGCTGTCCCCTTCGTCTAGAGGCCTAGGACACCGGATTTTCATTCCGGCAACACGGGTTCGACTCCCGTAGGGGACGCCAATTCACTAAATTTTCTAATTATATCAATGGATCAATGGGTTACTCCTCTTGCACAGGTACAAAGAGGTGGTACAATTGGTTGCTATGACATCCCCTTGGAAACATCCTCAGACTGGCGTTTATTACCTCCGCAAAGGAGTCCCCAAAGCGCTGCGCTCAGTGGTCGGTAAAGGCGAAATTAAACAATCACTCAAGACCAAAGATCCTAAGGAAGCGAAGAGGATCCTTATAAAAGAGTTGCCAAAGATTGAAGCTCTGTTTGATCGGGTGCGGAGTAAAAGCATTATATACACTACAAAACTTTCCCTAGCACTTGCGGGCGAATGGTTGCGTATCCGTTGAATGTATATTCAAAAAGGTTTAAATCTAGAAGCAGCCCTAATGCTAGAATTTGGGTCTGATTGGTTTAAAGCCGTGAATGCGCGAAAAGAAATTTTAAAATAACTCATCAAAAGGCTAAAACTTAGCTTTAAGGGAAATATGTTTGAAAGTGCTAAATCAAAATTAGCTAGAGGAGAATATCATATTGCTGAATTTAAAAAGCAATTGGAGAATTTTTCTATCGAGCATCCTGGTCGAATTTCTGCTGAACAAATAAACCAATGTTTAATTTCTGCGAAACCATTTAATAATACAGATAGCACGATTTTAAGAGTTACTTTACCTCGTGAAATTCCTGAAAATATTCTTCTTACAATCGGAGATGCGATACATAATATACGTGTGGCACTTGATCATATTACTTGGTCATTGGTTGAATGGGATGGGGGTAAATTGGGCCATAATTTAGATTTCCCTATTTCTCATAAGGACATTGCTGACTATCAAAGAGTATGTGCGGCAATCAAAACACCGAGTACTTGGATAAATGATTTTTTCTTGGGATGTAACGCATATTACCAAGGGCTAGGTGAAGTTTACTATTGGCTAAATTTTATAGACAACATGGACAAACATAGACGGATTATTCCAGTTCTTCGTGCAGCTAATTTGCCGGATATTCAAACTTATAATTCCAATGATACAAAATCCATTTTTTTTAGAGGTAATACGATAAATCTAGGGGATGACGCAAACGGAGTTATTTGCGCAATACCTTATGGTGGACGTGCGAAAATTGAAAACGGTGGTTTGTGTTCTATAGAACTTTATTTTGACAAGATTGATCCAAATATTCCTGACTATTACATACGCACACCTATTGCATCTGTTCTTTCCGCATTTCACTGGAACGGATGTTATATCTTAGGACAGGTTGAAAAATTAATAGAACAGTATCCAAAGGTATGAGCTTTGATCAAATGATTATATTATTCTTTGGTATCGGCCAATAACACTCGCATCCCCCACGTGCCGTAGTATTGAGCGAACAAATTCGACCCCAAACTTTTCTTTAGCAAAGAACCTTCTAAATCCATAAGCGCAAGCATCTGCTACCTGAACAAGAGGGTCTTCAGCTTTATCAACAAAATGAACAGAATTACGAATTCTTGTTATTCTGATATCACCACTTTGAGTTATAAATCCCGCCTCATTATCAGAAATAGTTTCTCTCATATGTTTTTGGGGCATTATACCAACCGTTATTGTGGTTCATAAATCGGGCTGCATGAAATCTGGGAAATGGCTAAAATCTTGACTTATTGTGCGGTGGACGCTATATAGCTTGGACTTTCAAGCAGATCAGGAATTTCAAAGAGTGGCAAATTTGCGTAAACATTTCGGCTGGGCGGTCTTGTTATCTGAGCTGAGCCACGTCTTTTGCTGTGTTTTACCAACCATTGTGACGATTCTGGGAATGTTGGCCAATATTGGTCTGATCGGTGTTGCTCCGGGGTTTATCATGGAGGTTCACGAGGCCATCCACGCCTATGAAATCCAGATTATAGTTTTCTCTGGCCTTATGGTCGTTTTGGGGTGGGGAGTCCATCTGGCGAGCCGTGAAGTGGATTGCCACGATACAGGATGTGTTCATCCGCCTTGTTCCGGCACCAAAACAGGGAATTCCCGTATATTAGTGATTGCATCTTTGCTGTTCGCCTTCAATCTCGTGATTTACTTTGGAATTCATCAGAATGTCTTGGGTCTGGAGATGTTTGAAACAGACCAGCAACACGCTGAACATCACGATCATACTCACTAAATATCCTGAGCCTTGCGAAAAAGATCAGAAAAACAGCTGAAAAATGCCCGAAACCCTTCCGGAATTCAATTGAATCATTGACAAGACAGGGGTTTTGCTGAAAAAACACCTAAGACATTTCTTGTTCTGGGTTAAGAACAGGAAAGAAGGGGGAACCTTTCAAAGGTTCCACATGGATACTATGTCAAAATTTACAAACAATAATGGGATCTTATGAATTTTTCTGAACTAGGACTGGGTGACGAGCTATTAAAAGCCATCGAAGATATTGGCTATACAACCCCTACACCCATTCAGGAAAAGGCCATTCCGATTGTCCTGATGGCGCGCGATCTGATAGGTCTGGCGCAAACCGGAACCGGTAAGACTGCAAGCTTCACATTGCCGATGATTGAAATGCTCTCAAGCGGTCGCGCAAGATCACGCATGCCACGCTCATTGGTGCTGGCACCAACGCGGGAACTGGCGGCGCAGGTGGGTGAAAATTTTGATCTCTACGGCAAATACCACAAATTGACCAAAGCCCTGCTAGTCGGTGGCGAGTCGGTCGGTGACCAGATAAAAATACTCGAAAAAGGTGTCGATGTTCTGATTGCTACTCCAGGTCGTTTGCTTGACCTGTTTGAGCGCGGACAGATTCTTATGAGCGATATCAAAATTCTGGTAATCGACGAAGCAGATCGTATGTTGGATATGGGGTTCATTCCGGATATTGAGAAAATTATTTCCCTGATTCCGATGACCCGCCAGACGTTGCTGTTTTCTGCAACCATGCCTGATGAAATCAAAAGATTGTCTGAAAAGTTTCTTTCCAATCCGAAAATGGTATCTGTTGCCCCTCCGGCGTCTCCGGCTAAAACCGTCGATCACCGGATGATAGAGGTAACGCCTCGTACCAAAAAAACAATATTGAAAAAATTGATCGAACGCGAAGAAGTTAAAAACGCCTTCGTCTTTTGTAACCGTAAAAGAGACGTCGATTCACTGGGGAAATGGCTAAGAGAAAAAGGGTTTTCTGCAGAAGCCCTTCATGGTGATATGGCTCAAACTAAGCGGACAGAAACATTGCAAGCCTTCAAGGATGGAAAAATTGTTCTTTTGGTTTGCTCCGATGTGGCGGCACGTGGGTTGGATGTTTCCGGTGTATCCCATGTGTTCAATTTTGATATTCCTTTTAATGCAGAGGATTACGTTCACCGGATTGGCCGGACAGGACGTGCCGGACAAAAAGGATGTGCTTGGTCATTAATTACCGAAGATGATGAAAAGCTGGTCGCCGCCATCCGCAAATTGGTTGGGGACGAAATCCCGACTGAGTTAGCGCATGCCGGAGACGATGAGCCTAAAGAAAAACGCGTCAGTACCAGCAAGCATAAAGACACGACCAGAACAGCGAGACCGGAAAAAGTGGCCAGTCTGCCCTCTGCCAAAAAAGGTGAAAAGAAAACATTCCACAATCACCGCGATCATGAAGATTCTGTGGAAGAAGATGCATTTACAGAAGATAACTTGCCAGCTTTTTTGCGTTTGTAAGATATCACAAGTAGCAATGGACGTCATTGGTTTGACATATTTTTGAAATCTTCAGTTTTTCCACATTTTTATCCACAGCCCCGATTGACTTGGAGAGCACTTTTCTCGACAATAGACCTGATTATTTATCTTTGACATATTTCGTTCATGGCCAACCAGATTTTCTTCAAAAACCAGTCTCTCCCCCGATTGCGTAAATCGGGGCATCGCCAGCACTCCATGCATCGCGGAGCATATGTGGGGCTATTGCTGGCTGGCGTGGCTCTCATTCCTCTGACAATCTCGTTTCTACCTTCGGCTTGGGCAGCAGTAACGGATGGTTCGACCACGCCAAATCCGGTTGAACAGACAACTCAACCTCCTGCCGCTGAGGATCAGGTTGGGCTTTTGGCAAACAGTGTCTCATATGACGAAGTAACTCAGACGATTACTGCCGAAGGCTCGGTTGAAATTACCCAGAATGACAAGGTCGTTCGCGCCAATCAGGTTGTCTATCATTTGCAGACGGAAACAGTCGAGGCTGTCGGGGATGTTGCCATGATGGATTCTTCCGGAGATGTGCATTTCGCCGAACGGGTTGAGTTGGAAAAACAACTCAGCAACGGATATATCAAGAAATTACGATCCATTCTGGCGGATGGGTCACGCATTTCTGCCGATGAAGGTCGTCGGACAGATGGCAATATTATTGTCATGAAGAATGCGACTTATACACCGTGTGAACCCTGTCGGGAACACCCTGAAAAATCGCCTCTGTGGCAGATCACAGCAGATAAAGTCACACATGATAAGCAGGATCATTCAATTTCCTACGAAGATGCCAAGCTGGAAATCTATGGTGTTCCAGTCGCATACACGCCATATTTCTCGCATCCGGATGGGACGATTAAACAAAAAAGCGGGGTATTGCCTCCGAAATTTTCCTTGAACTCGCAATTGGGTCTTGGGGTAACATCGCAATATTACTGGGCAATTTCTCCGTCCGAGGATGCAACAATCGGCGCAAGAGTTTTTACCGGGGCGTCTCCGCAATTGCTTGGTGAATACCGCAAGCGTTTTGAAAAAGCCAAAATAAAATTTGATGCCAGTACCACCTATTCCGATCGCAAGGAATCAGTGGGAAATACGACCATTACAACTGACAAGGAAATGCGCGGACATTTATTCGGGGATGGTCTGTGGGATATTGATGACAAATGGCGTGCTGGATTCAAGACACAAATCACAAGTGACGAACAATATCTACGCCAATATGATATTACCAGCAAGGACGTACTTGAAAACGAGATCTACGCCGAACGCTTCGAGCATCGTGACTATCTCGCAGTTCGGGCATTGGCGTTTCAGGACGTGCGCGTCAGCGACCGTTCCACTGATCAACCGAATATTTTTCCAGAATTTGAAGCATCTTATCTTGGTGACCCCAATTCACTTCTGGGGGGGCGCTGGAGCGCAGACCTCTTCGGCCTCGGGCTGATGCGCAAGGGAAATGGTCAGGATGTGGCGCGTATGTCCACAACATTGGGCTGGCAACGGCGGGACATCTTTTCATGGGGATTTGTAAATGTTTTCAATGCCAGTGCGCGAGGGGACTATTATTCAATCTCTGACCGTGACGAAAGTTCGCTTGTTGGTGGATCCGGCACTACGAACGCCGCGCGTTTTTATCCTTTGATGCACGATGCTTTATCCTATCCGTTGGAAAAAGATTTTGACGAAGCACAAATGGTCATTGCTCCAACTGTATCTGTAACTTTATCCACCAACGCCAAAAACGATACGGGAATCCCAAACGAAGATTCTCAGGATGTCCAGATTGATGCATTGAATATTTTTGACTCGAACCGCTTTCCTGGAATAGATCGTGTGGAAGATCGCAGCCATGTCACTTATGGTGCGCGTACCGGATTATATCAGCATGACGGCGATTCTCTGGAGGTCTTCTTGGGACAAAGCTTCCGGTTTGAAAATGGGGACAACCCATTTCCCAACGGATCAGGTTTATCCGAACAGAAATCCGATATCGTTGGACAAATGGTTGCCAATTACCGCGACCGATTCACTTTGAATTATGCGTTTCAACTAGGGGCAGATTCTTTGCGTTCTGAACGACATGAACTGGATGCAACAACCAGAATTGGTAATCTGGGACTCTCGGCGACCTACCTCTATGCCCGCGCCTTGGAAGGAACTGATTTGAACAGTAGTCGTGAACAGTTATATGGGGATGCCTCTTACCAGATTAATCCGGAATGGACTTTGAATTCTGCCGCACGTTATGATTTCGGCACCGAAGATGAAGGTTTGCGTTATGCTGATTTCGGGGTCATCTATACAGGACAGTGCGTCAGCGTGATAACACGCGCACGTCGGAATTTTACATTTGATGATACTGGTGATAACGCAACTGAAATTACTGTGTCGTTGGGGTTGAAAAATCTGGGAACCCTTGGCAATAATAACTAATGCCCGTAAAAATGGTTTGAATTACGGGTCGGGATATTGAGCATGTCATTTTCATCATATAATCCGCGCAATCGTTATCGGGAAAGATCAGTCCGGAGATTTAACCGTATCGTGGTGGCCATTCTGTTGATCGGCGGGTGCATTGCTATCGGCTTTATGTTTGGCCGCCAGAATGCAGCAGCACAACTCTCGACATTAAAGCAGGACATGATTCAGCGCGACAAGCAGTTGAAAGACATTCAGTCTGAATTGACAACGGTGCGGGCAGATGCACAAACAGCAACTTCAAGACTTGAGTTACTGCGCGCCCAATACGAAAAGGATTTGCCGCAAGGTGGGCCAACCCGTGAAATTTTCGAAATGGTCAGAAAACAAATTGAAGATGGTATGGCACCGGAACGTCTGGCCTTTGTTATTCGTTCAGCAAGACCTCCCCGCAATTGTTCTGATCCATCCAGTAAAAGATTTGTAGCCCGTACCCCAGCCTATAATGGCCCATCCAGCGTTGTAACAGTCGGGGAGGGGGTTGTAACAATCTCTGGAAACGGAGTCTCTGCCCGTGGACGCTCGGGTCAGGTAGAAGCTTGGTATGATCCTAATCAGAAGGTGTCGGTGACCTTCAAAACGGCAGATGGAGAAGAGGATGTGAGAGAAGGCATTCTTCCTTTCCAGCACTCTATGATCGCATCAGGTCGTGAGTATCGCTTCACCTTGTCTGAAGGGGAAAAGTCATTCGTCAAAGTGACATTCGACAGTTGTGATTATCCTTAGATAAAGAGCTCTGTTATTTTTGTTTCCATTGCCCGTCAATCATCAGGAATTCTCCTTTGGCGGCCATATTGAAAATTTTCTGTGCGGCAATTTTTTGGACTTCTTCCAGAGGAATTGATTGTTTGGCGGCCGTTTCTTTGTAAACAACCAATCGGCCCTTGTTGGTGCGATTAACCAAAGACGTAATTTCAGGAGAAGGGTTTGGCAAGGTTGCTGCCACCAATCCGTTAGAAGTTTCTCCAACCAGCCCGACATTCTTTGCCGTGGACAGATCCATGTCTGCGGCATGGGATAACGGCGCAAAGCCAGTCAGCAGGGCAAATAACGCAAAAAGAGTGAATAGGGTCTTTTTCATAGGAAGAATCCTTTCTTCTGTTTATTTGGAAACACCGAACAGGTCAGGATTATTCAGCATCTCTGCATCAAGGTCTTTTTCAACCCGAATCCGGACTTCTTGTTCGATTTTAATATTCATATTGATTTCAATGGGCTTGTCAGGCGCTTCGATTTTAACCGTTGGCGTACAAGCACATAATAAAGAGCCGCATAAAACAGCCGAAAATAAGGCGCGATAGTTGATCATTTTTTATCTCCCTTATAAGAACGGAGTGTAGAGCTTAAATCCCCCGCCTGCAAGGCTTGCTGTAATACACGCCCCAAATCCCCTTCCAGATTGAGGTTTAGCTCGATCGGGCGGTTGCCCAAAACAGGACTTGTGCCACTGGCGCTTAGTTTTGTTGTCATATGACCATCCATGGGGCCGTCCATCTCCAAAGATAGGGCAGAGAATTGGAAATCACTCAAAGCTTGTCGGACAGTTTGCATACGCTGATCATCGCCCTGTAGTGAGGCTGGGAATTGCTCGGGGGTATATTTGAAATATCCATTTTTTACGCTGCTCAGCTTGCCGGTTTTGAACGTCAGGCCGGAACTGCCAAAGCTAACCGGCAAATCTCCACTTAATTGCCCTTGGGCACTTAAAGAAGAACTCCCTAAAAGTTGAGAAAGTTTTTCAATATCAATCTGGTCAAAATGGAGTGTTGTGGTACTCTCAAGGCTCTCCGGCGATATGGTGAACGCGGTGGCGGAAAGTGACCCACCAGCCATCGCAAATGAAATATCCGAAAGTCTCAGGCCGTCTTTTTGGTTGCCGGACACCATGACACTGCCTTTGGCAATATCAGTCTGGTCATTATAGGGGGTTAGGCTGAATTTCGATTTACCATTGATCGACCATGGATATAATTTATCTATGGTCAAAGAGCCGGATAAATCACGGAACAAGACGCCGTCACGATCCCCTTGAATCTTATTAATCTCAATATTTAATGGCCCGGATATATCCAGATGTCCTTCGTTGGTTGTAATCAATAAAGAACCGGAAGTCTTGATGTCTCCGTCCGTTAATCGCAAATCATATTTTTCATCCAAGGGGAGGAGATCAGCAATCTCCGCAGCCTTCAGATTTGTATCCAGAATGTCCAGATCAATAGCATTTTTTTCAGGAACAAGGGCTGCCGTTCCCCTTAAACGCGTATGAGCTTTGCCTGCCAGAATGGCCCAGGCAGCCTGTTTGACCGGCTGGTCAAAAATCGTGATGGGTAACGCGAGTTGTACGGTGAGAGGAGATATTTTTTTAACCCACTCAGTCACAGAAGGATCAGGATTCTCATCCATCAAGCCATATAAGGCGGCGGCATCGGGACTGGAAATGCTTAACTCGAATTGTTCGGGTGGCTTGCGGTTCCATCTTCCGACAACTGAAATATCAGGGTGTCCTGCAGGAGAAGTTTTGAAAAATAATGGTTCTGTTTTATTTGTATCAAAAATAATGGCAACATTTTGCAACAAGGCGTTTAATGTCTTGATGCTGCCGGCTGTAATCTGTCCGGAAATTTGTCGCGGTTCTGCAGCAGATTTCTTAAGAAGGTTGATCTGTCCTGACAAACGGGAGGTCTGGAAACCTGAAAATTCTCCCCGCCCTTCCAGAATATCCAGAGAGAAATTCTGCTCTCCCTTGTCTCCTAATGTGCCATGTCCATCGAGGTTAAAGGAAAGTTGTTTCTGTTCGCTCCATAACGATAAATTGATCGACTGGGTTTGGTCTTTGGCATCTTCAACATGTAACTTGCCCTGAATACGAAAATTCCCCTGTGGCGTATCAAGATCCAAATCGACACCTTGTAAAAACAAAGTTCCAACTGGCAAAAGAGCAGAGTCGGACGCTCCAACTGGAAGTGTTGCATCCCAGCCGGCCAGCTTAAACTGCCCGTTGTTGTCAATTTCACCCATCAGAGAAATATTTTTAACGCTTATTGATCCGATTTTTCTGTAACCAATCAGATCAACCCAGTTAAAGGTCGCGTTTATTTCATCAACCGTACTAAAATCATTTCCATCCAGAGAAATATGATCAATGTAAAGACCAACGGGCGTGAGGCTGATATTCTGGACAGAGGCTTGGGGAAACCCGTTATTGCGGATTTCGTTCTGGATAAGATAGCGAGCGCCATAACCGGAGGAGAGTAAGAGTCCTGTCACAACAAGCCCCCCGCCAATCAGGATCAGACCATATTTTCTCAGTCGTCCCCGTTTGCTCATAAGAATTCTCCGAAACTAGATATCGATATTTTCGACAAAGGTCGCGTTCTGTTGAATAAAGTCAAAGCGGGCTTCGGCATTCTTGCCCATCAACTTGTTCACCAGATCATCAAGGGCAGGGTTGCTACCAGGCGCACCAGGTGTCAACATTTCTGCGGCTTCTGCTGCCGTTTGCAAATGAACACGGATCAATGTCCGGCTGTCCGGTGACATAGTGGTTTCTTTTAATTGTCTGGCAGGCATTTCTCCCAGACCTTTGAAACGGGAAATCTCGACCTTGCTTTTGCCTTTGAATGTTGTTTTTAACAACTGGTCTTTGTGGTCGTCATCCATGGCATAGGCACTAAGCGTTCCGGATGTCAGGCGGTAAAGAGGGGGTTGAGCCAGATAAAGATGCCCTTTGGCAATCAGCTCAGGCATCTGCGAATAAAACATGGTCATCAGCAAGGCTGCAATGTGAGCCCCATCCACGTCCGCATCAGTCATGATGATGATGCGTTCGTATCTGAGATTTTTCAAAGTAAAAGACGATCCTGCGCCACAACCCAGCGCTTGAATCAAGTCCTGAATTTCCTGATTTTCGCGAATTTTGTCCCGTGTGGCACTGACCACGTTGAGAATTTTCCCACGCAAAGGAAGAATGGCCTGCGTCTCGCGGTTACGTCCTTGCTTGGCTGATCCGCCAGCCGAGTCACCTTCCACGATAAACAGCTCTGTTCCTTCGGCAGAGTTGCGGGAACAGTCGGCAAGTTTACCGGGTAGGCGCAAACGACGTGTCGGAGTTTTACGCGACATTTCTTTTTCGTCTTTACGACGCTTACGCTCCTCGGCCTTATTTATAAAAGCTTCGAGTAACGCTGTGCTGCGTGCCGGGTCAGAGGTTAGCCAGTGATCGAAATAATCCTTGATTGCATTATCAACTTGTCGTGTAACTTCGGTCGTTGCTAGCTTGTCTTTGGTTTGCCCTTGGAATTGTGGATCACGGATAAACACCGAAAGCATGATGGCCGCACCATTCAACACATCATCGGCCATGATTTGTCCGGCTTTTTTATTTCCGGTTAAATCGCCATACCCTTTAAGGCCACGCACCAACATGGTTCTAAGTCCGGCTTCGTGTGTCCCCCCCTGAGGCGTGGGAACAGTGTTACAATAGGATTTTGTAAATCCTTCACTGTCTGCCAGCCATGCGATCGCGCATTCGACGCGACCCACACCATCCGGCAAATCTGCTGTACAATGGAACGGATCGGGAATTAGTGTTTCTTCTTTTTCTGTGACAGTTACCAGATAATCCATCAGGCCGTTTGGGAAATGAAAGCTGGCCTTTACAGGAATAGGCGAGTCTGCGAACAGAATATCAGGATCACAAGACCACTTGATTTCAACTCCCCGGAACAAGTAGGCCTTTGAGCGGGCAAGGTCATGAATTCGACGTGCTGAAAGTTTCTGTGCCCCAAAAATTTCCGGATCAGGATGGAATTGAACAGATGTTCCACGCTTTCCCTTTGGCGCTTTGCCAACAATTTCCAGCTTGGATGTAACCAGACCTTTGGAAAAGGTTTGGCGGTATAACGTACCGTCCCTGACAACATCAACGATCGTATCGTCGGACAGGGCATTAACAACCGAAATCCCGACCCCGTGCAATCCACCAGATGTCTGATAGGCTTTGTTAGAAAATTTCCCACCTGAGTGTAAAACGGTCAGAATCACTTCCAACGCAGATTTTTTGGGATATTTGGGATGGGGATCAACAGGAATTCCGCGTCCATTATCGGAAATTACAACGCTATTATCCTTATTCAGATGAATTTCGATCAGGTTGGCATATCCGGCGACAGCCTCATCCATCGAGTTGTCGAGAATTTCGTTCACCAGATGGTGCATGGCCGCCTCATCTGTCCCGCCGATATACATACCCGGACGTCGGCGAACAGGTTCAAGCCCTTCGAGAACCTCGATATCTTCGGCGCTATATGTAGGGAGAGAGGCCTTTTTCTTGGCCGATGAAAACAAATCAGTCATATTTTTTTACTATTCTGGTATAATGTATTTGGGAGCGCCATCAAAACATAGATTGCTCACAATGACAATAATTCTAGAGGTTGGAATGACGTATTATAGACAAAAGCTTTTGGTGTTGGCTTGTTTCTTTATCGTTCTGGGAAGTTTTCCCCAGAGCTCTGATGCGTTTTTCGGTTTGGATGACTCCCCCCTTTTGTCATACGATATGGAAACACCTGCTGCTGAACTGGATAAAGGAATGGAACTTAAGAAAGAAACTCCATCCGGTGAAGAAAGTCTGGCCATGCAAATATATTTGCCAAACGGATGGGTGCGGGCAGAGTTCGAGCAGGAACAGACACTCCCGAAAGCAGGCAAGGGAGCATTTGAAAAACCAAGAATAGAGCAAGCGGACGGAGATATTTTTCGTCTTTTGGTTCGGTATTCAACCCCTCCGCGTCTTCAACGCCGCAGCGAATTCCGTGTCAGAAGCATCGAGATCAATTCATTAATCTCATTGGATAATTGGTTTGTGGAATATCTTTTGCAAATGGGATTTTCTCCTGAGGGGGTAAACAAAGTCTCGACAAACCGCCTCGAAGCTCAATATACGCTTTTTGAATACGGAGAGCCTATGGTCACAAGAGCGGTCGTCGAAAGAAGTGGCAACAAGATTATTCTGGCCGAATATCTGGTGCATCAGGAAAATTACCAAGCGGAAAAAGATCAACAAATTCGCAGCTTACAAAAATTCAAACTTTTATCTCCTGATACCTCGTTACCGGTTGCGTTGAACACATATTCTTTCGTGGATATTGCAAAATTCGATTACCCACAAAACTGGATTTTGTATTCGCCCGGCATCATTACCATTGAAAGAATGGAAGCCTCGGTGATTAACATCAAGGGAATGAATACGGATGATAAAAAGATTCTGTCGAATATGCAGTTAAACGGTCGTATTGATGTGACGGTTGTCTCTAGATTTTCCCAGACCACCGTCCAGAATGAAATGTCTATCATCGGTCAGGCATTGAAAGATAAAGGTTTGCTGTTAAGTGACAAGATGGACTCTGTCCCTATGCCTCAATTGAATGAGAAAGTAGAAAATGCCAGCATAGCAATTTACCACATTATTCCTCCGGAATCGGAATTGCTCAAGATTAACAAGTTCTCCAGAGTGATGGGTGTCCAGCAAAAACTTGCAGACTATGAATATTGGATTGGGACGTTGGAAACCTCTGGCCGCTACTACTTCATCCGCCTCTTGACAATCGGGCGGGACGAGGATTTCAAATCATGGGCCGAGAATACCGAGGTGTTCTATGTACTCTTAGGCAGTGTCGCCCCTGTAAATGATGAAGTGCATTAGGTCAGGAAAAAACCGGATTTATTTAGTGGCATAGGGGTTCTTGCTTTTTCGTAGCAAGAGTCTGATTGGAACTCCATTTAATCCGTAATCTTCGCGCAACGCGTTGATCAGATAGCGTTTGTAAGTGGCTGGCAGATCATCAGGCTTTGATGCCCAAACGGCGAAAGTCGGAGGGCGGGTGTTGATCTGTGACATGTAACGCAGCTTATTAGGGCGGCCGCCAACTAGAGGTGGAGGGTATTGAGACGTTTTGGTATCCAGCCAGCGATTAATTTTCCATGTTGAAACCCGTTTGTTCCAGATTCTATAGGATTTAATCCCCGCATCCATCAACTGATCCAGATTTTGCTCACGCAATGCCGAGAAGGTTACAAATGGAATATCGGGAATCTGGGCGAGGGAATCGGCCAGAATAAATTTAATCTCTTCAATTTTCGCAGTGCGGTCTTGAACTGTATCCCACTTATTAACTCCAATCACAAGAATACGGCCCTCACGAATCACCAGATCGGCAATCTGCAAGTCCTGTTTTTCGAGAGGGGCTTGGGCATCAATCAACAGGAAAACGATCTGCGACAAACGGATAGCGCGCAGAGTGTCCTCAATCGCCATTTTTTCTAATGGCTTGGTGATTTTTGATTTGCGCCGTAATCCGGCTGTATCCACCAAACGGAATTTTTGTCGGATACCTTTGGCTTCCCACAACCAGTCAACAGCAATTGAATCGCGGGTTAGCCCAGCTTCAGGGCCGGTAATCACACGATCTTCCTGTAACAAGGCGTTCATCAAAGTTGATTTCCCGGCATTGGGACGGCCAACTAAAGCAATGCGGATCGGTTTTTCAGATAAGACTTCATCGCCAACTTCTGATAAATCTTTTGCGGCTTCCAACTGGGCAAAATCGAACTCTTCATCACCTTCCAGACGATCAAGATCTTCTTCGTTGAAGAACTTTCTGAGATCATCTTCCTGAACGATCTTTTCTTCTTCAGGGGGGAAATAGGGCATTAACTGGGTATAGAGTTCATCAATGCCGATGCCGTGTGCCGCAGAAAAGGGAATGGGATCTCCAAGTCCGAGCGCATAGGCTTCAATCCGCGCCCGATCCAGAGTTTTTTCCTGTTCGCATTTGTTGACCAAAAGCAAAACAGGTTTTTTCTGACGGCGCAACCATTTGGCAAAATGTTCGTCCATGGGGGTCATGCCGGTGCGACCATCCACAACGAAGACAACAACATCCGCATCGACAAGAGCAAGCTCGGTCTGTTTGCGCATGCGCGCTTCCATACTGTCGTCGAACCTGTCTTCGAGTCCGGCGGTATCAATGACACGAATTTTTTTGTCGAGGATTTTTCCTTCGGCTTCACGCCAATCGCGGGTGACACCCGGCGTATCGGCAACAAGGGCAAGCTGCTTCCCCGTTAGACGGTTAAACAGAGTGGATTTTCCGACATTCGGGCGCCCGACGATCGCAACGCTCAACATAAACAAAACTTTCTTGAGACAGATTAACTATAAATATATGTATTACTTACTTCCAAGCCGACAAGCTTCCATCCTGATGAAGCAGGAACAAAGTATCATTGGCGACCACAGGGGATACAGCAACACGGCCCCCGCTGTCAAATTGTCGTGCTTTAAGACCGGTTTTCGGATCAATTTCGATCACAGTGCCGTCCGGTGCGGTTACAATTAGACGTCCGCCAGCCATAATTGGCCCATTCCAGAGTAAGGAGTTGGCGACATTCTCCCCGTCATAGTAGGAATTCAGTGGTTTAACCCACATCAAAGAGCCAGTATCCCGCCCCAAAGCAACTAATTCAGCTCCGGCGGATAGGAAGAAAATGGTATTTCCCGCCACCCATGGGGATTTTGCGCTGCCAATCTCACGCTGCCAGACGCGTCGTCCGGTGCGTTGTTCAACAGCCACAATTTTTCCGCCATAACTCACGCCGATGACCAGATCCTTGTCGATGACAGGAAGTCCAGGCATGTCTGGTAGAGTAGCAGATCCACCACGATGCACCAGAGAGGATAGGTTCTCGCTCCACGCAACCGAGCCATTTTCAACCCGCAAAGCGGTAAGCTCACCCGAGGAAAGAGGGGCGACAACGATATCGGAATCAGCAGCAGGACTGGCCGCGCCGATTAATCCAGCAGTTTCGGTGATGCCTTCATATTCCCATTTTTTGGAACCATTTTGTGCATCCAAAGACAAGATACGATTATCAACGGTCATCAGATAAACGGAATTGTCGATCACTGTGGGCGCGGCCCGCGAGGGGGAAGGAACCTTGGCAATCCAGACGGTTTTTCCATTATCAATATTTAAGGCAACCAACTCGCTATAGCCGCTGGAAACATAAAGAATTTTTCCGGACACGGCCAACCCGCCGCTAATCACTTGTTCGTCCTCACTTTTGGGCTGGACGGATGTCTGCCACAGGCGTTTTCCGGTCTTGATATCAAACGCGCTGACTTCGGACTCTGTATCAAGAGCAAACACAATGCCGTTATAGACAACCGGCTGGGCAGTCAAAGGAATTTCATCGCTTGCCCCTTCGCCAACATCCGAACTCCAGATTTTTTTCATCTCGTGATCGGTGAGGGCTGGATTTTGCATGGCGTGATTTGGGTATCCACCCGCTTGTGGCCAGAATTCATTGGCCCACGGAGCTGGTGCGATAAAGCCTTCTCCCGCCAGTTCTGCGTCTTTGGGCTCAAGCGCAGTCTGCATTTGCAGAATGGAAATCCGCTCACCGGGCAGAGGCTGTTTCTTGTCATCATCTTTGAACCAGCTGCAAGAACTCAGCGTTGCTGCCGAGATCAAGGCCAATGCCGACACGAAAAGTGGCGATTTTTTGAAAGTTGATGTAGCCATAGGCCTTATCTCCCGCTGATAACGTGATCCGGTAGTTGTTTGTAAATACTATTTTCCAAGGCGGCTTTGATAAACGTCCTGTAAGGCCGAAACCTGTGACGCCATGGATGGTGGAATGGTCTGGTCTGCCGAAAGGACAGCAAGATCATCGAGCGCACCTTGGTAATCTTTGCTTTTATGCGCCTTGACCATGGCAGAAACCAGCAAGGCACGCAATCTCCATGCGGATTTAGTGTTGGCCAGAAGGGGTTTTAATTCTGCCAGCAAATCTTCTGCCTTCGCATCTTCAGAATGGTCCAGCATAATCGAGACTTTCTGGAGCGTTGCTATATCGCGGAGATCTTGGGCGGCGGATTTGTCTTGTTGTGCAATAGTGTACATGGCGATGGCGTCGTCATAATTCTTGCTATCCAAAGCCAGAGAGGCCGCGTCCAGCGCAGCAAAGGCGCGACCTGATCCTTTGAGGCTGGTTGTCAGGTCTTTAAGGCTGGAGACCGGATTGTCACTTTTCATCGCATCTATGATCGCGGTGGTCTGGATTTGTGCCTGATGGGATTTATAGGCCATCCAGCCTGAATTGAGGGCTGTTCCCAGAATAATGGCACCAATCCCAAGCAAAATGGTCTTCCCATGCTGTTGCCACAGGCTGTTCATCCGGTCGGCCCGCATCATTTCATCGACTTCACGAAGAATGTCACTCATAAGAAAAACTCCAAAAGAAATTGTTTTGGCTAAAAATAGTTTTAGTTAGACCTCTTTAGCTCCCCAAGCTTTTACTGTAAAGTGCCTGAATAGAGATCAGTAATAAAGATCAGCAAAAATATCGAGGTATCCACATGTCTAAAATCAAGGTAACCAATCCGATCGTTGAAATCGATGGCGATGAAATGACCCGTATTATCTGGGCTTGGATCAAGGATCGCTTTATCACCCCTTACCTTGATATTGACCTGAAATATTTTGATTTGTCGGTTCAAAACCGGGATGCGACCGATGATCAGGTCACGATTGATGCCGCCAATGCGATCAAAACTTATCGGGTCGGGGTCAAATGTGCGACCATTACACCTGATGAGGCGAGGGTTAAAGAATTTAACCTAAAAAAAATGTGGAAATCACCAAACGGCACGATCCGTAACATTCTGGATGGCACAGTTTTCCGAGAGCCCATTATTTGTCAGAATATTCCACGCTATGTCCCGGGCTGGACGTCTCCGATCATTATCGGACGTCATGCTTTTGGCGATCAGTATAAGGCGACGGACTTCAAAGTTCCGGGGCCGGGAAAATTGACCCTGACTTATCAACCTGCTGAGGGTGGAGAGGCTCAGATATATGAAGTATTTGACTTCAAAAGCTCGGGCGTGGCCATGGGAATGTATAATGTGGACGCCTCGATTGAAGGCTTTGCGCGGGCATGCTTTAATTACGCTACGGCGCGTAACATGCCGCTATACATGTCCACAAAGAACACAATTCTGAAGGCTTATGATGGGCGGTTTATAGAAATATTTTCAAAGGTTTATGAGGAAGAGTTCCGTACTGACTTTGAGAAAAAGGGGTTGTTTTACGAGCATCGCCTAATTGATGATATGGTGGCCTTTGCCGTGAAATCCCATGGTGGCATGGTGTGGGCCTGCAAGAACTATGACGGGGATGTTCAGTCCGATATTGTCGCTCAAGGTTTCGGTTCGCTGGGGCTTATGACTTCTGTCTTATTGACTCCGGATGGGCAGATTGTTGAAGCCGAAGCAGCTCACGGAACGGTGACACGGCATTATCGCCAGTACCAAAAGGGCGAAGCAACTTCAACCAACCCGATTGCGTCGATCTTTGCATGGACGCAAGGACTGAAATACAGAGGAAAGTTTGACAGTACGCCAGCAGTCGTTGATTTTGCAGAAAAATTGGAACGCGCCTGTGTTGAAACGGTCGAACAAGGTGATATGACCAAAGATTTGGCATTATTGATCGGCAAAGATCAGAAATATTTGACAACCGAAGCCTTTATGGACAAAGTCGCTGCCAATCTGGAAAAAGCCCTAAAGAGTAAATAGAGTTAATGATGATAAGAAATAAAGCCTTGTTCCTCCTGTGTCTGTCGGCGGTGTTAATCTCCACGACGGGCGATTTATCCTTTGCGGCGACCAAAGCACAAGCCGAGCCGCATAAGGATATCCAGAAAAAGAAATTCACCGATACCTATATCGGGCAAATGCAGGAAACAACAGCCAGCTATGAAGATACGCTGGTGCATGTTGGTCGGCAATATGGGGTGGGCTTTGTTGAAATGCGGGCAGCTAACCCGACGCTTGATCCTTGGATCCCAGGTTCCGGCGCAAATATAATTATTCCAACCATGAATATTTTGCCTGATGCACCTCATGATGGTGTGGTCATTAACTTGGCAGAAATGCGTCTATATTATTACAAATCAGCTTATGCCCCCCCCACAACATTTCCGATAGGAATTGGACGGGAAGGATTGCGCACTCCATCTGGAAGTACAACAGTGGTACGCAAGAAAGACGGGCCGACATGGACGCCGACCCCGCGGATGAGAAAAGAAGACCCGACCTTGCCGTCATTTGTTCCCCCTGGTCCCGAAAACCCAATGGGGTCGCATGCGCTATATTTGGGATTTCCTCAAATAGCCATCCACGGCACCAACAAGCCGTACGGGATTGGTCGTCGGGTCAGCAGCGGATGTATCCGTATGTTCCCTGAAGATATCACTCAAATGTTTTCGATGATTCCGGTAGGCACCAAAGTAACCGTCGTCGATCAACCGATTAAGGCGGCATGGATTGGCAATGCGCTCTATCTGGAAGTTCACCCGACTCAAGAGCAGGCCACGTTAATGGAACGGGAAGGGGCCATTCCGGATTATCAGCTTTCGGAAAAAGATTTGAGCTATGTTATGCGTGTCGCAGGACCTTCAGTAGAAACCTTGGACTGGCCGAAAATTCGCAAAGTGGTGAAAGAACGGCGAGGATATCCGATCAAGATCGCTGAAAAGGCCGAAGGGCAAAGAGAAGCACAAAATATAAAAACTGGAAACTAACCCATAAAAAAAGCTGAACAAATTGTTCAGCTTTTTTACGTTTATCGATTAAAAAACTACTTGGTAATTTTTTTCTCGAAAACTGGTTCTGCGCTTTTGACATCAGAAGACTGGGCAGTGCTGCAAGCAGCCAGAGCCAGTGTAGAAGCCAGAAGGCAGAAAGACAAAACAGCTTTTTTCATTGAAATTCTCCATTTATGGGACGTTTAACAAGCCAATACTTGAGCCGCCGTAATTCCGCAAGTGGGAAAATGCAATATAACAGAAAAGGCCACACGAACGTGGCCTTTTTGCACCAGATATCTGGTTAAGCTACAAGAGCTTAAAAACTACTTGGTAACTTTTTTCTCGAAAACTGGTTCTGCGCTCATAACTGGAGCAGGAGCAGTTTGAGCTCCACCGGCAGTGCGTTCAGCAGCATAAGGTGGTTGTGTATCAACATAACCTTCACCTGTGGTGTCACAAGCGGTCAAGGCAACAGTAGATCCGATCAGGCAAACAGTGGCGATAAGTGCTTTCATTTTGAAATCCTCATATTTGAACGTTAAAAAAATTTTTCTCCTCCAAGAGACAGAGGAAAACAAGGTAGATCAAAAAGTTAGTTGTTACAATCCCCGATTTGCGGTGAAGGCGGCATTTTTGCCAGAAAACCCCAGAAAGCCCCAGAAAGCCAACGCAAACACCTTATTTTGAAATTTTCTGGAAATAGTTGTCTATAGAAGATTTGAGGGCACTCGCAATTTTTTTGCGGTAAGGCGCAGAACTCAATCGTTCGACTTCTCCTCGATTTGTCAGATAACCCATCTCGACCAGAATGGACGGAATATCCATGGCCTTCAAAACAGCAAACCCGGCAGAACGATGGGCCGAGTCCAGAGTCTTGATTCCCGTATGGTTAAAGTTTCCGACCACCGTATTGGCCAGAAACTTGGATTGGTTCATGGTATCCCGCGCGGCCAGATCAATCAAAATGCCCGCGACATCATCTTCTTGTTTGGATAAATCAACACCGGCAATCAGGTCGGATTTATTTTCACGTTCGGCCAGTTTCTCGGTTTCTTTATCTGATGCTTTATCTGACAAAGTATAGACAGAGGCTCCCGTCACGCCGGAATTGCTGATCGAATCTGCGTGCAAAGAAACAAACAAATCCCCCTTATTCTTGCGGGCGAAGTTCACCCGTCCTCTTAAAGGAATAAAGACGTCCGTTTCACGGGTCATCTTGACGCGATATTTCCCACTGTCTTCCAGTTGTTTGCGCAACTCGTGGGCAACGGCCAGCACAATGGTTTTTTCATACATCCCGTTGGCACCACGCGCACCAGGGTCTTGCCCTCCGTGACCTGCATCTATGATAATTAGCGGCTTTTCAGCAGGGGGCACCGCATAGTGAGGAGAGCGGGCATCGGGGACATTTTTTCGTGGTGGTAATGGAATTCCACCTTGTGCAGCCGAGGCGATATCAAATCCTTGCTGGGGGGCAGAAGTCGTCATCGTCCCCAAAATTTGCCCGCTCAATTGTGGGGCAACATCTGTGGTGGTTGTTTTGAAATCGACCACCAACCGGTCAGGTAATCCATTCCCTTTTGGTAAAAGGAATGCGGATTGAATAAGAACAGGGGATGGTGTTTCAAATACCAATCGTCCTTTGCCGCTTCCTAGGGATCCAAACCGGACATCATTGACTGACACGCCGGTGCCTTTGGTGATGGTGGCGGTGTGCCATTTGAAATCATCCATGTCGATGACGATGCGGCTGGGGGATTGCAGGACAAAGGTCCGGAAGTCCGTTGGGCCTGATAAATCAATGACGGCACGCTCTTTATCCGAATGAGCCCCAAATCTTATTGACGTAACGTCAAGCGCCATCGCTTCTGATGACCAGATCATCACAAACAGAAGAAGGCAAAGAATATAGGCGAGCTTGTCGAGCATGGTGGTCAGACTAATCAAACAATCCTGAACGGAAAAGAAAATCAAAGAGGTTAACCCCAGTCTAATATAGAGCCGTGGTAAAAGAAAAGAGGAAATGGAAAATAATGAATTGACAGAATAATATTATTGTCATAAGCGATAAGCTGTGGAGATGATATGATGGCGAAAAAAATGGCAGGGCAGACGCGCAAGACAATGGGCCGTATTCACCGGATAGAAGATGGCCTCCATTTTATGGTCGGGGATCAGCAAAAACGAAATGTTCCTTTGGCACAGGTGATTGAGGCCATCAATGATAATCCGGACATGTCGAACAAAGATATTCTGTCTGTAATACAAATACGTGGATTAAAGCCTGCTGATATAGAGGCCGCGCGTCTTTATATTCATCGGTTTGGGTCGGATCTGGCTAATCCTCTTGATCTGCCGGAGCCAAGTCAACGTGTTCTGATGTTGGACGAATGCACTCCGCCACTGGCCACCGTGCCCTTATCGAAGGCTTTTGGCTGGAGTACCCATGTCGAGGCAGAAGGCTTGGCGGGCAAGAAAACGCCGGATATACAGATTTGGGAATACGCAACAGACCAAAATTTTGCGGCATTGGTCACGCGCGATCGGGATTTTCTGGGTGTGCTAAAATATGAGCCTCCAAGGTCGGAAAGGGTGGCCCCATTTTTGATCTATGTCACAGAAAATGTTTCGGTAGATGGTTTGGTTGGCCTTTTTACCCAACATGCCGGCGAAATCGGCCACATAATGAGAGAAAATTTACATAAAGTGTGCAGCCTCTCTGCAGGTAATGGCTGCCATCCGCTATTCTAATTACAATTTCAGTGACTGAAATCATGCCCTCAAACTTTTTGATTGTTAAAAATCTGGAACCTCTATAATGTCGATCCTGCGACCGCCGGAGTTTTAGCACGCGTTTGAATCGAGAAAGGTTTCGCTAGCGCTGGCGCAAGGTAGGAAAGTCCTGATTTTGGCTTTCTGGCCCATACGATCTACCAAAGGACATAAGTAACGCAAAGTTCTCAGGGTAAGATTGTTTGTAGTTAAAGGCTAATCAGGACACCCAAAAAGTTTTATTATTATTCAAAAGATGTGCGGCCAGCGCCCACACCGTCTTTTTCTGTCGCACTAAAGACCAGATGAGGTTCGCTGCTCCGTACCAGGAGTTTATATATAAATGGCAAAAAGAATGCTGATTGACGCGACCCATGTTGAGGAAACGCGCGTCTCTGTTGTAGATGGCAACAAACTGATCGAATTTGATTATGAAAGTAAAGTTCGTAAACAAATCAAAGGGAACATCTTTCTAGCAAAGGTCACAAGGGTGGAACCATCCTTGCAGGCGGCCTTTGTGAATTATGGCGGAAATCGCCATGGTTTCCTCCCTTTCTCTGAAATCCACCCTGACTATTTCCGCATTCCTGTCTCTGACCGAGAAGCGTTGATTGCCGCCCAACAAGCTGAATATGAAGCAGCTCTGGCGGCCGAAGAAGCGGCTATCGCGGCAGAGGAAGCCTCTTTGGCAGCACAAGAGGCCAAAAAATCCAAGGATGAAAAATCTGATGAAAATTCTGAAGATCTGGCAATCCTGCCTGAAGACGTAACAGAAGATGTCGCAGACGAATCTGAAACGGAAGTGGTCTCTGATGAACAAGCAGAGCCAGCCGTAGAAGAAGAATCGGCAGAAGAAACTTCTGAAGAGGAAAGTTCGGAAGAAGACGAAGATGTCGATGAGGCTGAAGAAGCTGAAGAAGGCGAGGAAGACACTGCCGGAGAATCAGAACAAGAAAATACACAATCTGTAGAAACCGCTGAAAGCGGAACTCAAGAAGGTGAAGCGCCGGTTGCCCGTCATAAATTTGTGTATCGTGGTGTCACCGAGATTGACCCTGAAACATTGGAAGTTATTGCAACAGACGAAAAGGAATCTTTTTCGTTCGATCAGGATTTAGCTCTTAAAATTGAAGAGCTGGCGAAAACGCGTGAAGATGTTGTGCGGGTGCGGTTGCATTACCGCCATTCCGAAAACGGAGTCAAAAAACGCTCTGTCTGGTTGGCATTTCAGATTGATAATCAGGATGTTGATCATGAATTGGCATTGGCTCAGGAAGAAGAAGCCAGAGAAAAACGCCAGAACAACCGCCGTGGCCGTGGTGGTTCCGGACGTTTCCGTGGTCGCAATAACCGCAATAATAATGGTCGTAAATCCATGCAGAACCGTCAGGTCGAGCTGGTTGGAGGTGAAGGTGTTGATACGGATCAACCATTCCGCCCATCTCTCCACCGTAACTACAAAATTCAGGAAGTGATTAAACGCGGCCAGATCATGCTCATCCAGGTTCAAAAGGAAGAGCGTGGCAATAAAGGGGCGGCTGTCACAACCTATCTGTCTTTGCCAGGACGCTATTGCGTTTTGATGCCAAACTCCTCTCGTGGGGGTGGTGTTTCCCGCAAGATTGCCAGCTTTGCTGAACGCAAACGTATGCGCGATATTTTGCGTGAACTTGGAACACCTCAAGGTATGTCTGTCATTCTCAGAACTGCTGGTGTTGAACGCAAGCAAGACGAGATTAAACGTGACCTCGATTATTTGATGCGTCTGTGGAACAACATCCGAGACCTGACTTTGCAATCATCTGCGCCAGCTTTGGTGTACGAGGAAGGCGATTTGGTCAAACGTGCTGTGCGGGATATTTATGCCAGCGAGATCGAGGAAATTCTGGTTTCTGGAGCCGAAGGCTACAAACAGGCCAAGGAATTTATGAAACTTTTAATGCCGTCGAGCGTTAAAAAGGTCAAACAATATAAAGAAGACAAGATTCCTCTCTTCCATCGCTATCAGGTTGAAAACCAGATTGCATCGATGGGTGAACCAACTGTTGAGCTGAAATCAGGGGGCTATCTGGTCATTAATCCGACAGAAGCTCTGGTATCAATTGATGTGAACTCTGGACGTGCAACCAAGGAACGTCATATTGAGGAAACTGCGCTGAAAACCAATCTTGAAGCCGCCGATGAAGTGGCGCGTCAGTTGCGCTTGCGTGACTTGGGTGGACTTGTTGTCATCGACTTTATTGATATGGAAGAAAGCCGAAATAACGGCAAAGTTGAACGTCGTTTGCGTGAAGCGCTCTCAACCGATCGTGCCAGAATTCAGGTGGGACGCATTTCGTCTTTCGGCTTGCTTGAACTTTCTCGCCAGCGCCTTAATCCAAGTCTAACCGAAGCCCAATTCGAAAAATGTCCGCATTGTAAAGGTGTTGGCAATATTCGCACGGTTGATTCGGCAACAATCATGGCTCTTCGTGGCTTGGAAGAAGAAGGTATCCGCAATCGGGCATCACAGGTCTTCCTGTCTGTCCCGAATCAAATTGCGCTTTATATCCTGAACCAGAAACGCGAAATGCTGGCTGATATCGAACGCCGTTACGGCTTTACTGTCTTTGTCCGCGTAGATGATGAACTGGCACCTACGGGGCACAGTATTGAAAGCATCAAGGCCGTTGTGGAAGAAGACGAAGAAGGGGATGATGAAGAGGGGACACCTCGTAAATCGAACCCTGTGAGAAATAATGCCGAAGGGCAGCAGGATGCTGATGAAGATCAGGATGAAGTTTCCGAAAATTTGGAAGTGGATTCGGAAAATCAGGATCAGGAAAAACCTCGCCGCAACAACAACCGCCGCCCAAAATCGGATGATGATGGGCAAGAAAATAAACGCCCCAGACGTGGACGTAACCGCAGACCGAACAACGATCAGGAAAATGAAAATCATCAATCAGAGCCTCGGAGTGATAGGCCTGCCGGAAATGTGGAAGAAGACGCATCTGCAAAGCCTACGAAATCTTCTCATAAATCCAATCGGGAAGAAGGACATGCTCCTCAGCCACAACCCGAACGTCAGGGCAGTGGAATCAAGGCGAAACGTTTCGGTGCTTCTCCAAAGAATAAGGACGCAGAAGTAAAACCTGCAGAGCCTCAGGACTCTCCGGCTATAATGGCGGCATCTCCTCCTTCCAATGATGTTGGACATCAAGAGGTGCGGGAGAACCGAGAGGGATCGCAAGACTCCCAAGACTCGCAAGACAAGAAAAAAGGTTGGTGGAACCGTTTCGTCTAATAGCCAATAAAATCAGGGGAGACAGAAGCTTCGCTTTTTCTCCCCTCTTTCTATATTCAAGATAGGAAAGGTGTAAAAAGATGACAGGATTTATAACCAGACAAAATAGTCTTTGCTCGCTACTGACAGCTTTTTTGGTGTTGGGCGTGATGTCCCCCGTATCATGGGCGGCAGAGACAAAGAATGAGGATCAAGCGAAGAAGAAGGAAGAGACACCTGTCACCCGTCTGGACGACGCAACCGATCTGATGACCAAGGATCTTGATGAAAACCAGTTGCTCCAGTTCCGCGCCATTGAACAAACCTATCGGACAATCCGCGCAGTCGAAGACGTCCAGATGTCCGTTGGAAAGGCTGTTTCTTCCTGCTCAGAAGCCAATCCGGATATCGCTGATGATATGACTGATCGTCTAAGAACATGGAAAGATGCTTTGCGCCCAACGATGAAATCTGCCCGCAAGAAGCTGGATAAAATGATTCTGTTACAAGGATTCACACAACCGTCTTCGGTGCGAAAATATTTGAAAATGTTTGACGAAGCGGTCGATTACCGCGATGCAGGGGTTAAAGCGGTTCCCGTGACCGAAAAGGACGCCTGCCTGAAACTGAAAAAGAATATGGATCAAACCGAGAAATCACTCAATTCACTTTTGAATGAAACTCTTGGCCTTGATGAGCCCATCAAAACATCCGACTCTTAAAGACGTTCTGGAATAAAATTATGCGGATCATGCAGGTGATGGCCGGCGCTGCAGTCGGTGGAGCAGAAACAGCGTTCGAAGATTTATGTTTGGCGCTGGCAGGACATCAGGATGTCGAGTTATGCGCGGTACTTCGCGATAATAATGATGAACGTCTTGGGAAGCTGGCAAGTGCTGGAATAAAAATTCATACTGTGCCTTTCGGTGGCGCTTTCGATGTTTATTCACCTTGGAAGATGAAACAACTGATCAGGAATTTCAATCCGCAGATTGTTCAGACATGGATGTCAAGGGCTTCACAAAAAACGCCATCCGCAGGCAAGGCAAATAGCTATCTGAAGTTCTCGCGTCTTGGTGGGTACTACAGTTTGAAATATTATAAAACCACCGATTACTTTGTGGCCAATACTCCAGATATCCGGAACTATTTGGTGAAGGAAGGGATAGCGGATGATCGCGTCCGGCATATTAATAATTTCACCACGGCAGAACAAGTTACTTCGCCCGTGAATCGCAGAGATCTGCAAACGCCGGAAGACGCTTTTGTTGTTCTGGCACTGGCCCGGTATCATCCGGTCAAGGCTCTGGATATTTTGATCCGTGCTGCAGAAAAAATAGAAAATTGTCATGTCTGGTTGGCGGGGACGGGGCCACTGGAAGAAGACCTCAAGAAATTGGCTGCCGATTTGAAAATTGAAAATCGTATTCATTTTCTGGGCTGGCGTTCTGATCGGGCGGCATTGCTGGAAGCAGCAGATGTTTGCGCTGTTCCGTCACGGTTTGAGCCGTTCGGTAATACATTTATTCAGGCGTGGGCGCAAAAAACTCCTCTGGTCTCCTCGAAATCGGAAGGCCCGATGCAATATATCCGCGATGGGGAAGATGCCCTGATGTTTGATATTGATGATGTGGCAGGACTGACAGAATGTCTTGAGAAACTGCGAACCAATCCTGATTTGGGGCATAAATTGGTGCAGGCAGGATTTAGTCGCTTTGAACAGGAATTCAGCAAGGAAAAAACTCTCAAGGCCTATCTGGATTACTATCAGTTTGCGATCGATTCCTTACGCGCGATATAAACACTGTAAAGCACAATTGACAGCAGGATCACGGCGCTGATCTGATGGCTTGCGGCAAGTGGGATCATCACAATGCTCAATAATGTGGCAATACCCAACAAAATCTGAACCATAACCCATCCCCCCAATGTGAGGGCAAGCGCACGGCTTACGTTCCAAAGACGCACTGCCAGTGAGATCACAACCACGCCCGTTACAATCGCCAGAATACGGTGCGTGAACTGGATACTTGCTGCGTCATAAAGAAAAGGCTCTGTGCCAAGTTCCACAGGCCAGAGATGACCTCCCATCATCGGGAACGTATTGTAAATCATACCGGCATCCAGCCCTGCAACAAAGGCTCCCCATATAATCGTTATAAATACCGTGACCAAAGCCATGAGGGCATGGGGGCGGAACGTGACAGGAATATAATTGGGGGAGCTATCATGAGAACGCACACGCCACGCCATCCACAACAAGAAACAATAAATGATGAGGGCAAGGGAAAGGTGCGCTGCCAATCGGAAATGTGATACAGACGGACGATCAACCAATCCGCTTTGAACCATAAACCATCCCAAAAATCCTTGAGACCCTCCTAATATAAGAAGGCCAAGATATTTTATCCGGTCTTCGCGGGGGATACGATTCGTTACAAAGAAAAAAATCATGGGCAGAGCAAAAACCACCCCGATCAATCGTCCCCAGAATCGGTGAAACCATTCCCAGAAATAGATGCCTTGGAAATCAGCGAGGGTCATCCATCCATGCTTGGCCGAAAATTCCGGTGTGGCTTGATATTTCGCGAATTCTCCTTGCCAGTCCTGCTCAGAAAGAGGGGGAATAACACCAGAAATGACATTCCATTCGGTTATGGATAAGCCGCTTTCTGTGAGGCGGGTGATGGCCCCGATTCCGGTCATGACCATCACCATAAAGGCACAAATCAGAAGCCAGATAGATAATATTCGGGAATGCGGCATGTTGGGCACTTTCAAAATGTTGGTTTTGATAATATACAACATGGAACAAAAACTTCCAGATGACGACCTAAAAGACGACCAGAGTTAAAAAAGACAATGACTGAACAGACAGAATTCACAACAGATGCCATTATTATCGGGGCGGGCCCCGTCGGATTATTCGCAGTATTCGAGCTGGGCTTACTGGATATCAAAGCCCACCTGATTGACATTCTTGACCGTCCGGGTGGACAATGTACCGAACTTTATCCGGAAAAACCCATCTATGACATTCCTGCGTATCCAGTTATCTCGGGTCAGGAACTGACCGATAATCTGATGAAACAGATCGAACCGTTCGGCCCGACCTTTCATTTGGAGCAAATGGCAGACTCCATGACCAGAACCGAAGACGGAAAATGGAAAGTCACCACCGATCAGGGAACCTCGATCACGGCAACTGTTGTGATTATCGCAGCAGGGGGCGGGTCGTTCATGCCGAAAAAACCAGCCTTGCCGGATATTGAATCCTACGAAGGACAATCTGTCTTTTATTCTGTTCGCAAAATGGAACAATTCCGTGACAAAAATCTGGTAATCGCTGGCGGCGGAGATTCCGCTCTTGATTGGTCATTGAACCTGCAACCGGTGGCCAAACATGTCACTTTGATTCACCGTCGCGATGATTTTCGGGCGGCCCCTGATTCGGTCAAGAAAATGCGTGAATTGGTGGCTGACGGGAAAATGACCCTGAAGATTTGTGATCTGGCAGGAATTGAAGGCGCGGCGCCTCATATGTCTGGTCTCAAAGTCAAATCCAAGGAATTGGGTGAAGAAATCGTGTCGTGTGATACGTTGCTGGCCTTCTACGGACTGACTATGAAGTTGGGGCCAATTGCCAATTTCGGCCTGAACCTCCATGAGAATCTGATTCCTGTAGATACGGAAAAATTCGAAACCTCAACCTCTGGGGTTTTCGCCATTGGGGATATCAACCATTACCCCGGCAAATTGAAACTGATTCTCTCGGGATTTCATGAAGGGGCATTAATGGCGCAACAGGCCTTTCGCTATATTTATCCCGATAAAAAACTCAGATTTCAGTACACAACCTCGTCCAGCGATTTACAGAGCAAACTCGGCGTGGCATAGTGCCCCCATGAAACAGACGAGAGCCGGGTTCCAGTTCAATATTATGGATGCCGCCGGATACGGGTATTACCGTGTCTGGGTAGAACGCGCCTACCTGCTTAGGTTGGCTCTTATTCCTGTATTTATTAAATTCGCCTGCACCATTGCAATTTTTGCTCTTGATCTTGATGAAAACCCGCTTCGTCAGGGGCTGGTGATGTTACCGGCCACTTTTGCCGAAGGCTGGGTTCTGGCGCAATTTCTGCGCACCCTGTTAATGAATGAACGCTGGCCGATCATGTTGCCGCAAGTTCCCAACCCGAATATTATCAGACAACTCCTTAACAGGGCACGTGGGATTGTTGCCTCTGTTCTGGTTTATGTTTTGCTTGGTATGCTGGCTTATGTAACACGCTATGTCATGTTTGAGTACTTTCCTTCTTCCGAAGAAATTGATAGTGCCCGCACTGCTGCTGAACAGGTAAAAGCAACAGAATCCAATTCAGGATCCATAAACGGAGTTCTTGGTTTGCTGGCAACGATCCCGATGACACTGGCTTTCCTTGGCGTTATCTGGACATTTCGTTTTATGTGGCTTTATATTCCGTTCGCAGTTTTGATGCCCGTGAAAGACTATATGAAGGCCTTGTCTGGATTTATGTCGTCTGTTTATCTCATTGTTCTGTTTCTGGCCTCCATGCTTCCTGCAACCTTTGTTGCGATCATGCTGGTTCGTGTTGTGTACGGGGCAACGGAAGATATGGGAGAAACTGCACAGATGCTGGGGCACTTCATCAGTGTTCTCATCAGTGTTAGTACGGAAATCACAGTCGGGCTGGTTACAACAGCGGCATTTTCTTGGGCCATGAGATCCTTCTTGCCCAAAGCCAAAGGCGCGCTGGATGATTTTCCCGGCGAAATTAATCGGAGTAAATAAAGAATGAAACTCTATGTGACTGATTTTGAAGGTGTAGAACATGAGCTGGAAGCCATCGAAGGCTGGCGGGTCATGGAAATCATTCGCGATTATGGCCTGCCAATCAAGGCCGAATGCGGTGGGGCGTGTTTGTGCGGAACCTGCCACGTTTATGTAGCTCCCGAATGGCTGGATAAACTCTACCCAAAAACAGACGATGAAGAGGACCGTCTTATGGAAGATGCCATAGGAGTCGAGGATAATTCCCGTCTGTCATGTCAAATTCTGATGTCCGACGAACTGGATGGCTTGAAGGTCACCATGGCACCCGGATCATTGAAAGACTGAAACTTTTTTTCCCTCTCTAATATATGATTTTTCAAAACATGGTCGGGTGTCATGCGGGAAAACATGCGGCAAAACGCCGGTTAAAAATCAACCTATTGTCGTTTTACAATAAATCTAACACAACATATTGTGTTTCCAGCCTAACGGGCCACCCGCCCGATTTTACAGACAAAAACGATTACAAGGAGATTCGCAATGGGCAAATCACTGCACGCCGCAACACTGGGCGCACAACTTTCCGTTATTTCAGGGGATGATCTTTCCGCATTCAAAGAGGGAGGAACCGCAGTAGATTGTACCAAAGCTGTGACTGAATATATTTCTGGCCATGACTGGAGAATCAAAGCCAATGCCAATACCGGATACTCCAATGCCGGTCTGATTAATAATGTGGCGGGCAAGATCATCGCCAATTATTGGCTGGATGAAGTATATGCACCGGAAGAAGGTCTGGCTCACCGCAATGCCGATGTTCATATTCATGATCTGGATTGCCTGACCGGATATTGCGCAGGATGGTCTCTACGGGCATTGCTCAATGAAGGATTCAACGGAGTAGGAGGTCGTGTCTCGTCACGTCCACCACGCCATTTCCGTGAAGCCTTGGGACAAATGTCAAACTTTCTTGGAATCTTGCAATCGGAATGGGCGGGCGCACAGGCATTCAGTTCCTTTGATACCTACCTTGCGCCGTATGTGTTTGCGGATAATCTCTCATTCAAAGAGATTAAAAAAGCAATTCGTCAGTTTGTCTATAACCTCAATGTTCCGGCCCGCTGGGGACAATCTCCTTTTACCAATATTACCTTGGATATTACGGTTCCAGAAGATTTGGCAAATCAATTTCCAACGGCAAATGACATTCATCTGTTCAAAAATATGAAAGACGATGAATTGCTGCTCAAGGCGCAACAACGTGATATGGGTATTCGCTTTCTTGAAGATCTGACCTTCCAGCATTTTGCCCATGAAATGGAATTGATCAACATTGCCTATTACGAAGTCATGACCGAAGGCGACAGCACAGGCCAACCCTTCACCTTCCCGATTCCGACAGTGAATATCACCGAAGATTTTGATTGGGACAGTAAAGTGGCTGCCGCTATTTTTGATAACACGGCCAAAGTTGGATCATCCTACTTTCAGAATTTTGTTGGCAGCCAATGGATGACCAATGAAAAAGGAGAACGTGTTCGTAATCCGGAAGCCTATTCTCCAGGAGCTGTCCGCTCGATGTGCTGCCGTTTGCAGTTGGATCTGCGTGAACTTCTGCGTCGTGGCAATGGCTTGTTCGGTTCTGCTGAAATGACCGGATCAGTTGGGGTTGTGACCATCAATATGGCACGCCTCGGATATCGCTTTAAGGGAAATTTGAAAGCGTTGGTCGCCGAACTGGATCGTTTGATGGATATTTCCAGCTCGACGCTCGAGAAAAAACGCGTCTTTATCCAACATATGTATGATCGTGGGTTATATCCCTATACCTCACGGTATTTGCCATTCCTTAGAAATCATTTCAGTACCATCGGGGTCAATGGCATGAACGAGATGATCCGTAACTTCACGGATGACAAGATCGATATCACTGATGAACGTGGCATGGAAATGGCTCTGTTTGTTCTTGATCATATGCGCGATAAAATGCGTTTGTATCAGGAAAAAACTGGGAACCTGTATAATCTGGAGGCTACCCCAGCCGAAGGCACGACGTACCGTTTTGCCAAAGAAGACAAGAAACAGTTTCCTGATATTTTACAGGCCGGAAACAATGATAATATCTATTACACCAACTCGTCGCAAATTCCGGCAGGACACACCGATGATCCGTTTGAAGCGCTGGAACTTCAGAACAAACTCCAATGCAAATATACTGGGGGAACAGTTCTCCATATGTATATGTCGGAAAAACTCTCAGATGCCGAAGCCTGCCAACGCTTTGTCAGGAAGGTCATAGAAAATTATCAACTTCCCTACATTACCGTCACACCGGTATTTTCGACCTGCACCACGCACGGATATCTGAAAGGTGAACAACCAACCTGCCCACATTGCGGAGATAAAACCAATGTTTGGACAAGGGTCATGGGATATTTCCGGCCCGTGGACAGCTTTAATGTTGGTAAGAAAGGTGAGCATGCCGAACGTGTTCATTTTCTGGAGGACAGGATTGAATCAAAGGATCTGTTTTCAAGATGATTGATCATTATCTTCCTCGTCCGGTCTATGCCCTGACCCCGTTTACGATGCTGGATTATCCGCAGAAAACGGCGTGTATCATTTGGTTCGCCAAATGTAACATGCGCTGTGCCTACTGCCACAATCCTGACATCGTAGATGGTCAGGGGAAGATGGGAGAAAATGATATCCTCGGATTTCTAATACGGCGTCAGGGCCTTCTTGACGGTGTGGTGATATCAGGGGGGGAAGCCACTTTCTACAAAAATCTGCCATTTCTGCTAAGACAAATCAAGAAGATGGGATTTTCCATCAAGCTGGATAGCAATGGAACCTATCCGGAGGTTATAAAAGAATTGTTTGAAAACCAGTTGATTGATTACCTTGCTCTTGATTACAAAGCATCTCCCTGCAAGTTCCAGAAAGTCACAGGTGTGGGGCGGCGTATGTGGGACAAATTTCAGGAAACGCTGGATTATCTTTGTGCCAATCAACAAGATAAATTTGAAGTGCGCACCACAATTCATACCGAACTGTTAAAAGAAACAGATATCAACAGTATTATCGCTGATCTCGAAACAAAAAATTATAAAGGTGTCTATTATCTCCAGAACTACCAACATAAGGAAGATGGAACGCTGGGGGATATGATCGAACAGGTAAAGAAATTTAATCCTGACTTGATTCAAGAAGTATCAGGTTTTGAAATCGAATACCGGAATTTTTGATTTACTGAATGGTCACTTCCAGATCATAAAACTTCGTATCACTTGTCGTGATGATTTCCTTGCTTGCGATGTAAACAGAGTGGAGCTTGCCATCCAGCTCGCGCGACCAGAAATCGAGAAATCTCTTTAACTCGGGAAAGCTTGGTGCCACGTCATATTCTTGCCAGACATAACTTTGCAAAAGCTGCGGATGATCGGGCAGGTGATAGATAATATGCGCCGTGGTCAGGCGATAATTATTCAGCTGTGTAATTAAGTTGGCCATATGTCAAAAACCTCCTGTTTTTCTGTGTGGTGGATCACTCTTCTGGTGACCTTATTCCCTCAATCCTAGCACAAAACCCGTTAATGACTTTTTAACATAATACGCAGGGACTGCAAGGAGAGGGGTAAAACGTGCAAAATTGACTCAAATCCTTGATTTTTTAGCTCAAGCTTTTTATATGTTTAGCACTCTTGGGAAATGAGTGCTAAGGTACCAGATCTCAAGAAAATAGGGGTTCTGTGAAGGCTGGCTTACAGGTTTGCAGAATCTGCTTGGTTTAATCATACAAACAAAAGGAAGTACAAAATGAAATTTCGTCCTTTACATGACCGTGTCTTGTTAGAGCGCATTGAAGAGGATTCAAAAACCTCAGGTGGGATCATCATCCCTGACTCGGCAAAAGAAAAGCCGATGAAAGGTAAAATCCTTGCGGTTGGAAATGGGCTCCGTGATGAAAGCGGTAAAGTCGTTCCTCTTGATGTGCAAGAAGGCGACGTTGTTCTTTTCTCAAAATGGTCAGGAACAGAAGTCACCATTAATGGCGTGGAAATGCTGGTGATGAAAGAGTCCGATATTATGGGCGTCATTGCCGCGTAATTGACCTAACAAAACTAATAGAAAAATTTTAAGGAGAAAAAACATGGCTGCTAAAGAAATTAAATTTGCCACTGAAGCCCGTCGCAAAATGTTGCGTGGCGTGGATACCATTGCTGATGCTGTAAAGGTCACTTTGGGGCCAAAAGGCCGTAACGTGATTATCGACCGTTCATTCGGCGCACCGCGTTCCACAAAAGACGGTGTTTCCGTTGCTAAGGAAATCGAACTGCAAGACCGTTTCGAAAATATGGGTGCCCAACTGGTTCGTGAAGTGGCTTCTAAAGCCAATGATCAGGCTGGCGACGGAACAACCACTGCGACCGTATTGGCTCAGGCGATTATCCGCGAAGGGATCAAATCTGTGGCTGCAGGGATGAACCCGATGGATCTGAAACGTGGGATCGAGAAAGCTGTTGCAACCTGTGTTGAGGCGTTGAAAGCGTCCGCAAAGAAAGTTGAAACCAACCAGCAAATCGAACAAGTGGGTTTTGTGTCTGCTAACGGAGATGCTGAAATCGCCAAAAAATTGGCTGAAGCGATGGAAAAAGTCGGTAAAGAAGGCGTCATCACAGTTGAAGAAGCCAAATCTTTGGAAACCGAATTGGAAGTCGTAGAAGGCATGCAGTTTGACCGTGGATATTTGTCACCATACTTCGTGACCAATCCTGAAAAAATGGTTTGCGAACTGGAAAACCCATATATCCTGTTGAACGAGAAAAAACTCTCGAACCTTCAGGCTATTTTGCCGGTTCTCGAAGCTGTTGTGCAATCAGGTCGTCCATTGCTGATCGTGGCTGAAGACGTTGAAGGCGAAGCTCTGGCAACTCTCGTGGTGAACAAACTGCGTGGTGGTCTGAAAGTTGCGGCTGTCAAGGCTCCTGGCTTTGGTGATCGTCGTAAGGCGATGTTGGAAGACATGGCGATCCTGACCAAAGGTCAAGTGATTTCCGAAGATCTCGGCATCAAACTTGAAAACGTAACACTGGATATGCTCGGGTCTGCCAAGAAAATCCGCATCAGCAAAGATGAAACGACTATCGTTGATGGTGCTGGCGCCCATGAAGATATCGAGGCACGTTGCAACCAGATCCGCGCTCAAGTCGAAGAAACCTCTTCTGACTATGATCGTGAAAAACTGCAGGAACGTCTGGCGAAATTGGCTGGCGGTGTTGCTGTGATCCGCGTTGGTGGTGCGACAGAAGTCGAAGTGAAAGAACGCAAAGACCGCGTTGATGACGCGATGCATGCAACCCGTGCGGCTGTCGAAGAAGGCATCGTCCCGGGTGGTGGAACAGCTCTGCTGTACGCATCCAAGTCTCTGGACGGTCTTAAAGGTGAAAATGCCGATCAACAGGCCGGTATTGAAATCGTTCGTCGCGCTATTCAGGCTCCTATCCGTCAGATCGTTGAAAATGCCGGTAAAGAAGGCTCGATCATCGTTGGCAAGCTGTTGGAACAAAACAGCGTGACCTACGGTTACGACGCCCAAGGCGATATCTATTGCGATCTGATCGAAGCCGGTATCATCGACCCTGTCAAAGTTGTGCGCACTGCTCTGCAGAACGCAGCATCCGTTGCGGGCCTGATGATCACCACTGAGGCCATGATCTGTGATCTGCCAAAAGACGATAGCGCAGGCGCTGCCGGTGCGGGAGACTCTATGGGCGGCATGGGTGGAATGGGCTTCTAATCGGCTCTATACCCGTTAACAAATATTCGAAAGGCCGGAAATTATCCGGCCTTTTTTATGCGGTCGAAGACAGAA
>DISK01000004.1 GCA_002421905.1 Micavibrio sp. UBA6212 | reverse complement strand
CCTTTACCTTCATCACCCCATTGTGACCCGATAACTGCGACATTTCCCATTTTCTACGATGCCTTTCCAATAACTGCACATAAATCATCAACGATAGTTTCGACCATCTCCGCGTCATCCCCTTCGGCCATGATACGGATTAACGGTTCGGTTCCTGAAGGCCTGACCAGCAGACGACCCGACCCGTTCAATTTTGTTTCGGCTTCGCCTATTGCGTCTTGAATAATTTTTTGTTCCAGAGGCTTTGCATCTCTTTCAAAGCGCACATTTTTCAGGATCTGCGGCACAGGTTCGAAGACTTTCAAAACTTCCGAAGCTGGCTTTCCCTGTTCTTTGATAATCGAGAGAACCTGCAAGGCTGCCATCAACCCATCACCCGTGGTTCCAAAATGAGAGATCACGATATGACCGGATTGTTCTCCACCCAGCGCATAGTCGCCTTCGCGCATTTTTTCAACCACATACCGATCCCCGACGCAGGTGCGGATCAGTTCAATGTTACGGGATTTCAAATAACGTTCCATTCCCAGATTGGACATGACCGTTGTGACAACGGCATTCTTAGTCAAAAATCCTTTTTCAGCCATTCTGGTTGCCAGTAAACAAATCAACTGATCCCCATCAATTCTTTGGCCATTTTCATCAACCATAATCAGGCGATCGGCATCCCCGTCCAGAGCAATCCCCAGATCGGCTTGTTCTTCTATAACTTTTTTCTGCAGGAATTCGGTCGAAGTAGCGCCGCAATCCTTATTGATATTTTTGCCGTTCGGAGCAACACCAATTGCAATGACCTCGGCTTCCAGTTCCCACAATGCCAATGGGGCAACTTTGTAAGCCGCGCCATTTGCACAATCGACCACGATCTTCAATCCTGACAAATTCTGGCCACGCGGAATACAACGTTTCACATACTCGACATAGCGTCCCACAGCATCATCCATGCGCGACGCACGACCAACATCAGCGGGTTCCGGTAGATTGACAGATGTCAAATCCGGATTATCTATCCAGCTTTCGATCTGATGTTCAAGATCATCGGGCAGTTTATAGCCATCATGACCAAATAACTTGATCCCGTTATCTTCGAACTTGTTATGGGAGGCGGAAATCATCACCCCGATATCTGCCCGCAAAGAGCGGGTCAACATGGCAATGCCCGGTGTTGGAATAGGCCCTGTGAGCACAACATCCATCCCCATCGCCAGAAAACCTGAGGTCAATGCCTGTTCCAGCATATAGCAAGACAGCCGTGTATCTTTCCCGATCACCACACGATTATGAGACTGATCGTCTTCTTCACGTTTCATAACGCGAGCTGTGGCCATAGCCACCCGAAGCGCAACATCTGCCGTCATGGGATAGGCATTGGCGCGCCCCCTGATCCCATCGGTTCCGAAATATTTTCTGGTCATAGGTGGGTTTTAGCGGTTTCGTCCCTTGAAGACAAAGGGTTTTTCGTAAAAAGCACTGCTATTTCACAGGAAAATCAATCAGGTTTGATCTATCAGGTGATATCTCTTTTATGGAATTACCACCTGTGTTCACAATCAAAAGTTTTTCCCCTGAAAACAGGATATCTCCGGGTTCGGAAATATTCTTACCCTTGACCAAAGTCGATAATTGTCCAGTCTTTAGATCATAAATCCGGATGGCATCATTATAAGTATCCGCCAGATAGATTTTCCCGTTCGCATAATCCAACCCTTGGGCATGTTGCAGCATAGCTTTGGGGTATGTTCCATCCACCAGACCATAATCGAATAGTCCCGTCCCGATCAGGGTTTTGACTTGCCCGTCTTTCAACATCCGGAGAGACGAACTTTCGGCATCTACAAAATATATCGCGGTGCCATCTGTGGTCAGGCCGCTGGGTTGAGCCAATTTGGATTTATCCGCTGTCCCATCTTCGATGTCTTCATAACCACTTCCGGCAATCACTGAGATTTCACCAGAAGGAATATCATAAACACCAAGCTGATGAAGTCCGGCCAGCGCAATGACCAGTTTTTGGTTATCGGAATTTGGCAGGATTTCAAGATCCCAAGGAGAGGCCAGAGAGACCGAAGTTCCTTTATCATTTTTCAAAGCGCGATCATACCCACGTTTTCCATTTCCTGCGAGGGTGGTCACTGTTCTTTGCTTGGTGTCAATGACGCGCAGCGCGTGATTATCCGTGTCCGCTACATATATTTTTGATCCTATGGTTTTTAATCCGCGCGGGTTATTGAAGGATGCAGTTTCATAAATTCCATCTTTCAAACTTTTTTGTCCGTTGCCGATCCGGTCGGTGATTTTGCCGTTTGCATCGGTGAGGGCGATTTGATGATGCCCTGAATCTGCGATTGCAAAACCATTCTGGAAAGATTCAATCCGCGCGGGGAAAGACAAAGGCTCATGACTTTTCTTTTGATCGATAAGGTTGGCATTGGATGTTGTATTGCTCGCCTGTCCGATATGATCGTTAATGTCTTTGTCCAGTTCATTGAGGTGGCCTTCACCAGAGTAACGCGAAATCTCTTTCCCGTCCGGCCCCCATAAAATCAATGTTGGCCATGCTTTTACCCCGAGTGATTTCCAGATCGCAAAATCGTAATCATTGATAACCGGATGATGAAGGCCAAAACGCTTGGCCGCCGAGAGAATGCGCGCGCTGTCTTGTTCACCTTTATACTTGGCGGAATGAACACCGATGATCAACAGTTTATCGCCGTACTTTTTCTCTAGAAAATCCAGATCAGGGACAATTTGCATACAGTTTACGCAGCCATACGTCCAGAAGTCGAGCAACAGGATTTTGCCTTTCATATCCTCTATCGTCACGGGGCGCGTGACATTGAGCCAGCCTCCTGCTCCACCTTCGGCCAGAGTCTCGAAAATCTCACCAGATTTAGCCTGCACCTGTCCCGCCACCAGCAAAATTGCGGCCATAAGTACGGAAAATAGTTTCATTGTCCTGTTCCTCTTATATAGTCGAACCATTGATATAGGCCATTTATTCTATTCGTGAAGATTGCCATACAGAACAAAAAAGCACCCTGAAAATGGGGTGCTTTTCGTTATTTGTTCTATTATTTACTGCTAGGCGCTTTGAGGAACTCCGCCCAATCCGCCACCTTTGGGAACTGAGGATTTCGGCGTGCTCGATTCGTCATTGCCGGTATCGCGCAGAATCGGTTCCCCACGCAGCAAGGCTTTGATTTCATCACCCGAAAGCAATTCATATTCCAGCAGAGCCTTGGCCAAAGTATGCAAATCAGCCATTTTGTCGTTTAGAATAGCCGTGGCGCGGGCGTAAGCCTCTTCAACGATACGGCGAATTTCACTATCCACAACATGCGCCGTTTCATCGGACATGGTTTTGGTTTGGGAAACAGAGTGACCAAGGAAAACTTCTTCCTGATCGCCAGCATAACGCAATGGGCCGAGTTTGCCGCTCATTCCCCATTCAGTCACCATGCGACGGGCAATATCGGTTGCCATTTTAATATCGCTGGAGGCTCCTGTTGTGACTTTTTCGGCGCCAAAAATCAGCTCTTCGGCAATCCGTCCGCCCATAGCAACGGTCAGATCAGCTTCGAGTTTTGCTTTTGACATCGAGATGCGATCTCCTTCAGGCAGGCGCATCACCATCCCCAAAGCGCGACCACGCGGCACAATAGTTGCCTTGTGGATCGGGTCAGACTCAGGTTCATTGATGGCAACAATCGCATGACCTGCCTCGTGGTAAGCCGTCAATTTTTTCTCGTCATCGGTCATGGCCATCGAACGGCGTTCGGCACCCATCATGACTTTATCTTTTGCCGACTCGAAATCGTCCATACCGACAACACGCTTGTTTTTACGAGCCGCCAGCAACGCCGCTTCGTTGACAAGGTTGGCCAGATCAGCCCCAGAGAACCCGGGGGTTCCGCGTGCAATCACCATTGGTTCCACATTATTGGCCAACGGCACTTTTTTCATGTGGACTTTAAGAATCTTCTCACGCCCCTTCACATCCGGGTTCGGGATAACGACCTGACGGTCGAAACGTCCGGGACGCAGCAAAGCAGGATCGAGAACATCGGGACGGTTGGTTGCCGCCAGAATAATAACGCCTTCATTGGCTTCGAACCCGTCCATCTCAACCAATAACTGGTTGAGGGTTTGTTCACGTTCGTCATTACCACCGCCAAGGCCAGCCCCACGGTGACGACCAACAGCATCAATCTCGTCAATAAAGATGATACAAGGTGCGTTTTTCTTACCCTGTTCAAACATGTCGCGGACACGGGATGCCCCGACACCGACAAACATTTCAACAAAATCAGAACCGGAAATGGTAAAGAACGGAACATTTGCTTCCCCAGCAACTGCGCGGGCAACCAAAGTTTTACCAGTACCCGGAGGGCCCACCAATAGAGCGCCTTTTGGGATTTTTCCACCCAGACGTTGGAATTTTTGAGGGTCTTTCAAGAATTCAACAACTTCACTGAGTTCCTGTTTTGCCTCATCAATACCGGCGACGTCTTCAAAGGTTATACGTCCTTGTTTTTCGGTTAGCATGCGGGCGCGGGATTTACCAAAGCCCATGGCTCCGCCACCACCTTTTCCCTGCATCTGGCGCATAAAGAATATCCAGACCCCGATCAATAACAGCATCGGGAACCACGACAGCAGAACACTTACCAGAGAGAATTTTTCACCCTCGACAGCTTCGGCCTTGATCCGTACGCCTGTTCCTTCCAGACGATCCACGATATTTTCGCCATTGGGCACCAAAGTATGAAACTGGGCTCCCCCACTGGCATAATGCCCCGTCAGCTCCTGCCCCTGAATGGTTACATCGGAAATGCCTCCACTCTTGGCAGAGGACATAAAGTCACTATAAGCGAGCGGTTCCGACTTTGATCCTTGCACGCCTTTTGAGTTCTGGAAAACATTGAACAAAAACGCCAAAGTCAGGCCAATAGCCAACCAGAACAACAGATTACGATTCATTCCTTGCACGGTGAAAATCCTTCAAAATAAAAAAAACCGATATACGACCGGACTTCAAAAACCCTCAAGCAGCCCATCGGGGCAACATATCGAGTTTAACAACTACCGTCCATGCCTATACTAGTCCCGAGAGATAACAATCAATACTATTATATATAGTTTTTTTCATGTGCGCCAAGTTAACAATCAAAAGAAATTCTGTAGAAATCAAAATTTCTCTAAGAGCAGCTCAAGGAGGTCATCGCGTTTTCTGACAACAAACTTCACTCCGCCCAGAGTTGCTCCCCTGAAATCCGGTCGGGCAATTCGATCTGCCAGACGCTCCATATCCTCAAGGCGAGGTGGATAAGGTGTATGAGGCACCAATCGGCGGATGGAATTCCGGATTATGCGGATAATGACCTCAGAATGCTCCTTTCGAAGCTCGGATAATATAATTTCGATACGGTTCGTTTCTTTTATTAAAACTATGATTTTTTCTTTTTTTTCAGTGTATTGGTCTATAAAGCTCCGCGCACGATCCAGCCTTGTTGTAATTTGCCCTACGCGCTTGATCGTCAAGCCTTCATTTTCCAGAGCATCACGGGAACCGCGCATCCGGCCACGCATATATTTTCCAGAGTGATTACTCGGATCTTCTGCCCACTCAATTCCTGCCCTTTCACAAGTTGCAATCAAGTCTTCATGACCCACTGCCAAAAGCGGCCTGACCAGTTGCAAGCGATCATTATAAGACTGGAGAGGTTTCATCGCTCCCAAACCGTCAAGCCCACTCCCTTTTGCCAAACGAAACAGAAATGTTTCAACCTGATCATCCCCATGATGCGCCAGAAACAGGTACCCGATTTTCTTGCTTGCGCAATAGTGCTCCATCAGATCATAACGAGCCACGCGGGCGGCTTCTTGAATCGATTTTTCAGGTTTATCGCCCAACCACTTGAACGATTTGAATTTTGCCCCGATTTTTTTTGCGAATTTTCTGACCAGCTTGACTTCATCAACAGACTCGGCACGCAGGCCATGGTCAACAGACAAAATGTGCAATTCTTTGAATTCACCCCAGCCATTCAACAAATGGGCAAGCGCCAATGAGTCTGCTCCGCCTGATACCGCGACAGCAACAGCCTCCTGTTTCAAATCAGGCAGCCCTATTGAATTCATGAATTGAATAAACTGATCCTGTTGAACCGGATTAGTCACCACACCCCATTTTCGTGCGTTCCTGATCGGCCATGCGGAGAATAGAAGCGGAGCCGGATGGAAACTCTTTCTTGATCTGTTGCAATGTGATGCAAGCCTGTGGGGTTTTTCCAGATTTTTCCAGAGCCATACCCAATTTCAGCAAACTGTCCGGTGCCTTTGGCCCTTTGGGATATTTTTTATAACTTTCGGCAAAAACACGGGTCGCCTTATCGAACGTGCCTTCGGCATAATAGTTTTCACCCAACCAGTATAGCGCATTCGGCGCCAGAGGATGGTTCGGATATTTTTTCAAGAACTCGTCAAAGCCATTGCGAGAGGCTGCATATTTACCACTTTTCAGTAAGGAGAATGCCATTTCATATTGTCCGGTGGGATCATTTCCCGGTTGAGGGGCTATTGATGCACCGCCGGGAGACTCGGTCAATGTCCCCAGATTGTTCTGGGTTACGGAATCAGCAGGAACAGGAATATTCGTATCAATAACGTCTGCAGTTGCTGGCTCAAGCGTCGTCATACCTACGCCGGAATTCTCGACAGGGCCGCCCATATCATTCGGGGCCAATGTTCCAGTCTGCGTATTGGAAGAAGGCGAAGATAATCTCATCTCCATATCTGCCAGAGCGCGATCAAGACGGTCTTTCAATTGGTTGATTTCAAAGTTTTGCTGTTCGACTTTTCCGGTCATATCGCGGATCTGCCCTTCTATATCGGACAGGCGCACCTCGACATTTGACTGATATTCATTTGAACCAGAGGAGGTTGCAGAAGCCGGAGGCATCTTCCCTTTATAAACAGCTTGTGAAAGCGTTTCTATATCACGCTCCACGCGGCTTAACCGGCTGGATACTTCCTCCGCCGTGGCCGTTCCTGACCATGACACACTTCCCGCCAAGACAGCACAGGCCGCTATCGCGGCCTGAATTGTCGTGAGGGTTCCGTTGGAATGAAAAATTTTAGCCATAGGCTCCTCACTTAATATTTTTATAATTGATTAGTTTACGACAGTCACACCACGACGGTTTTGTGTCCAAGCTGCCGGTGTTGAATCAGGCACTGCCGGACGTTCTTTTCCGTAGCTGATTATATTGACGTTGTTTGCATCGACGCCCAAAGACATCAGGTAGCTGCGAACTGATGCTGCGCGGCGTTCGCCGAGAGCCAAGTTATATTCGCGTGTTCCGCGTTCATCGGCATGACCTTCGATCGTCACTGTCACAGCAGGATATTGTTTCATCCATGCGGCTTGACGTTCCAGAGTAGTGCGCGCCTCAAAAGACAGATCAGATTGGTCGTACCCAAATAAAACGCGATCCCCGACATTCACAACCAAATCCTGTTGAGTTCCTGGCATCACACCATTTACAGGAGCCATTCCCATATCTGTTCCAGACAATTCAGACCCGCTCATACCAGCCGCAGATGTATCCAACCCCTGATCTTCATCAGAACTACAGGCGGAGAGAGTTACGAGAGCGACGGACATCAGAAGAAGATTGCGAAAGGTCATGAGAGACTCCTGTGGGGTGGTTGTTATGATCTGGCCAAAGACATCCGAAACTGATTCGGACGGTTTTTTGAAACTATTCCTTAAATAGACTGAAAACTGTGAGTTCGCAAGGGGGGACAAGGTCTTTTTTTTACGGTTTTCGCCGGATAACGGCGGGTTACTCCAAAGTAGTTTCCAGAGTCCTTAAAAGCAGTTCCGCATCATATTTATCCCTAGGGTCGGTAACAGCCCCTAGATATTCGCGAACCAATTCGATCGCCGCCGCCAGATTGCCCAAACGGGCATTCAACACACTCTCATCCAGCAGCAGCCGATGTTCCCGAGGGGCAAAAGACCGCATGACAGAAACCGTCCCCAGCGCGTCGGCATACTCTTCCCGCTCAATCTGGCGGAACTTGATATTATTTTGCAGACGTAAAAGAATTTCGCGGTTGCTGGCTTCTTGATAAAGTGTTGCCGATAATTCTGCATCCGGCCCCGCCACAGATTTCAGCAACTGGCGCAGATCTGGTGCTTCCAATAAACGAAACTGGTGGTAGGGATCAGAAATAATCCGGCGACCATCCTGATCTATTCTTAACAGGAAATGGCCGGGGAAATTGATGCCACTGATTTGCCACCCTTGCCACCTTCCAATATCCAGAGCCAGAATAGACAAGGCAATCGGCAATCCTTTACGGCGATCAATAACATCTATTAAATCTGCGTTTCTGAGATCATTGAAATTATCCTCGTCGCCGGTATAGCCGTGTTGATCCGAGATCACGTGTTTGAGTGCTGCGATTTTTGTCTCGGGAGACTCTGCTGCCCCTGCCGTGATCAAATCGGCGTATCGCTCCCTAACCTGCTCTCTCATTTTTGAAATATGCGTATGATACGGCCCCAAAGATCGTCCGGGATGCTTGTCCAGAGCCAGATACAATCCCGTTTCAACCAACGGAACCTTATCATCCGGCAGCTCGCCATACTGGGTCAAAGCTGTTTGTATGTTCACAAGTATGGTCACTGGCCAACTTTTCTTTTGTCGGTTTCGTTTTATCCAACTACTTCAATATTATGGAGGAAGAACCTCGGATTGCACAGAAGACGAAGCAGGATCATATGGCTGAACCGCCATGTCGTTATTCATACCGTCATTATTCATACCATTGATATATTGTGTCTCCATACCCGACGATAACGGCACAGGTTCCCCATAACTTACAGAGCCCTCAGCTCCTCCTGAAGTGGTTGCCATCGCGTTATCAGGTTGCACAGGCACACCCGACATCTTCACATAGCTGATAACTTCTTTTACACCCTTGATCCGGCGCGCCAAACGAAACACCCGATCCAGCTCATCCTGACTCTGGGCAACGCCCATCAGGTAAACAGAGCCGTGAACTGTTTCAATCGAATAATTGATGGATTGAATATTCTCGTCAAAGGTCATCTGCGTTCTCAGCTGACCGGAAATCCAAGTGTCTTGAGCATAGGTTCCAATTGACCCGCTTTCCCCGACACGTACTTCGTTAATAACTTGCTTAACGCCTTTGGGCTGCCATGCGAGACGGATCGCCTCGACACGGTCTTCAGGGTTTTGAACAACACCTGTCACCAATACGCGCCCCTGATTAACAGTCAGGTTCAATTTGCTGAACAGCTTCACATCTTTTTTGAACCATAAATCGCTGATGTTCAGGCGAATCGCTTCGTCGGCAACAGTTCCTTTGATCCCTCCCTCTTTGGCGGCAGACACACCAACGGCGGCCCCTACGCCAGTGGCCAAACCAACCGCGCCGCAACCGGACAGAAGAACAGAAGATGCCATCAACATCATAATCAATGATTTACTCATTGTATAAAACCTTTCGTCGTGAAAACCGCAAAGACTATTGCGAATCGATATTTTGACTTCCCCCCATTATGTGGGCGAAAACCATGCATTGTCCAGATGCCAGATACGAAAACCCGACACCGCGACCACATCAAAACGAAATTCACGGGAAATACCCCCCTGTCTACTCAACCTATCTGGCCAAAAAATATCGGCTCGCATATGAAATATCCCTTTTTATTCAAAAAATGATGTGTTATTTTTTTGAAAATAGGAGTTTGTTTTGCCTAGACCGCCTTCACCGCACTCATTTTTTTCACCCTTGGTTGATTTTATGATGGTGGGGGGGGCAACGTTTTTGATTTTCCCATTGCTCTTACTAACAAGTCTAGATGCTCGCAGCCTGATTTTCTTCTCAATTACAGCATATGCACTAAGTTTTGTGATTAATGCGCCGCATTTTATGTTCTCCTATCAGCTTATATATCGTAATTTTGCCGCTAAGATATCACGTCCTGATTCCGCATGGTCACAAGCACGTTATATTCTTTCTGGTATTATTGTACCTCTTATATTGCTGATTATTTTTTCGAGTGCCTTTCTCTCGGAAAACATCAAAATCCTTGGCTATACTGTAAATTTCATGTTTTTTCTTGTTGGATGGCACTATGTGAAGCAAGGATACGGAATCCTAATGGCATGCTCCGCAAAGAAAAAGGTGTTCTTTAATAAGAACTATGAGAAATATTGGCTCCTAATCAATGGGTATTGTGTTTGGGGTGCTACATGGGTTTTGACCAATGGGATGATGGGGCGTGAGAACATATACAATGTACCCATTGCATTTATTGAATTTCCTGCATGGGTAGTCGTCCTATTTGGTGTACTTGCCGCCATATCCAGTGCAGGCGCTTTGTTTTTCTTTGTAAAACGCATGATAACGCATGAGATAAGTTGGAACGGTACGGTTGGATATTTTTGTGCATTATATGCATGGACAGCATTAGTTATTATTAATCCTATTTTTATTCTGATTATTCCCCAACTGCATAGCTTGCAATATTTATTATTTGTGCTCAAACTTGCCAATAATCGTGCAAATAGTGAAGGTCGGAATGCTACAGACGCGGCGCGTGCGTATATACTATTTCTTACTATAGGGGGGCTTCTTGGGGTCTGCGGATTTTGGTTTGCACCATACATCCTCGATAACATTGTGAATTATGATAAGCAAGTATTGGGAGCTTCAGTATTCTTGCTGATGTTTGTAGTCTTTATTAATATCCATCATTATTTCATTGATTTTGCAATTTGGCGCCGAGACAATCCTGATATGAAGTACCTATACAAGTAACCTTGTATCTACAGGGCATAAGACCTCTCGTCGTGAATGCCGGCAAGGGACTTTGCCTATTACGCGGGCAAAAACCATGCATTGTCCAGATGCCAGATACGAAAACCCGACACCGCGACCACATCAAAACGAAATTCACGGGAAATACCCCCCGCCCCTTTGGACTGTCTGGACAGGAAATATCTCGCGGCGTTGGAAATGCGTGCCTTCATTTTCGGTGTAATGGATTCAAGAGCCTGATCGGTCGTTGGGCGAAGTTTTACCTCAACAAATATAATGATGTTCTTTTTTGATATGATAAAATCAATTTCGCCACCATGCGTTTTATATCTCCATGCAAGAATCTTATACCCCTTAAGGATGAAATAAATCCCCGTGTAGATTTCCGCCAAAAGCCCGCGCATATAATTGGTTGAAAATGATTTCATTTCATCACATTACACAAAAATCCTGATTCAATCCTTCAATTCAAGAGCCCGATTATAAATCTGTTTTTTGGGTAGGCCGGTCCGGTCAACAATCATCGCAACAGCTTCTTTGACCGTCATTTTTTCCAAGGCCTGCAAGATCATCTGGTCAAGATCAATTTCTTCATCGTCTTGGTGCGGAGCGCGATCAATCACCAGAACAATTTCACCCTTCGGCGGGCCATCTTTTTCCAGTCGGGACAGTATGTCCGAAATTTTTCCCGTCCAGACCTCTTCAAACTTTTTGGTCAGCTCACGGGTCAGGGCCATTTGTCTGTCCCCAAGGATACTCAACAGATCTTTACAAGATGCCTCAAGACGATTGGCCGATTCAAAGATAACCAAGGTTCCTTCGCTGCGTTTCCATTTTTCCAGAACGTCACAACGCGCCTTGGTTTTGTTGGGCAAAAATCCCAAAAAGGAGAAATGGTCACTGGGCAGACCAGACAATTGTATGGCCATAAGCGGGGCATTGGCTCCGGGAAGGCTGGTGACATATAATCCCTGATCTAAAAAATCGCGCACCAGTTTATATCCGGGATCAGAGATCAGGGGCATACCAGCATCACTGACCAACACCACTGATAGGCCAGACTGGACTGCTCTGATGATATGCGGGCGTTGCTCATCCGCGTTATGGTCATGATATGGTAATAGTTTTTTACGAACTCCGAGCAATGAGAATAATTTTCCTGTCACCCTTGTATCTTCACACGCCACGATATCTGCCGCTGCCAGAACATCGAGCGCGCGCAAAGTCATATCCCGCAAATTTCCTATCGGGGTTGCCACCAGATATAATCCGGCTTTCAACTTGATGTGTTCTATTGTGGCAAAATCCCCGAAAGGGTCTTTTATCGGCTTGGTCTTTTGTGTAGGGTCTGGACTGTCTTCATTTTTGTTCATAGTCAAGATGTACGGGAGCTTTTAATGCTACGCAATCTGCTTTTTGTGATTTCCGCCTCCTTTCTTTTGTCCGGCCTTTTGTCCGCCTGCTCCTCATCGCCAAGCGGCCCGTGGACACCCGACAACCGAACGACCTCACAAACTCCCTATTCTTCCGGACAAAGCCTTCCGACTTCGACCGTTGACCAGACCGGTAGCATGGCCAATATTCCGCAAACTTTGGGTGGAAAATCCAAAGTTGCGCTCCTGTTGCCTTTAAGCGGACGCGGACAAGACACCGGGGAAGCCATGATGAATGCCGCTCTGCTGGCCATGAATGACCTTAATGCATCGGACTTGTTTGAATTAATGCCCAAAGATACAGGCCAAGGCGCGGCTTCTGCAGCTCAGGATGCTCTGACTGACGGGGCTGGTTTAATTCTGGGGCCGGTCTTTTCGCCGGATACAAAAGATGTTGCTCCGTTGGCCGTTCAACGTGGTGTAGGCGTGGTGTCCTTTTCAACAGATACTACGGCTGCCGTTGGCACAACCTTCCTGATGGGGTTTGTTCCACAGACACAAGTCGAGCAAATTATTGATTACGCCGGATCGCGCGGGTTAAGGAATATCGGTTTGATTGCCCCACGGGATGCCTATGGCGATGCCGTTTCGGCCAGTTTTTATTCCCGAATCCAATTACGCCATTTCAACAATGCCGGAATGGTAAGATATAGCGGATCGGTACTGCCTTCGGCGCAGGATGTAACCTTGTTCACCTCCAGCCGTCCGGATGCCATCCTGATTGCCGCTTCTGGCCCGCAAGCCGCACAAATATCCGCGTTGCTGAACGCTCAAGGATTAACCGCGCAGACTGTCAAAAGGCTTGGAACCGGCATGTGGGATGACCCTTCGGCCCAGAACCAGATCGAATTGCAAGGAGCGTGGTATGCCGCGGCATCTCCCGACCTTAGGGCCAAATTCGAACGCCGATATCAAAGCATGTATGGAACCACACCGCCCCGTCTGGCCTCATTGGCCTATGACGCTACCGCTTTAGCCGTGGTCTTGTCGAAAACCGGTCAGGGGTATGGGCGGTCCGCTCTTACCAACCCGAATGGCTTTGCCGGAATTGACGGAATCTTCCGGTTTCGGCCAGATGGACTGGCAGAGCGCGGCCTTGGCATTATGGAAATAAAAAATCGTAGGGCTGTTATGATCCAAAACGCCCCGTCCAGCTTTGCATTTTCAAAGAAATAACAGGAAAACATCTTTTTTTGTCGGGTTTTTCTTGCCCTTTTCATGCATTTGGGGGTAGAACACCTCCCTTACGCAATATGATCAAATTGATATTATATTTCGCGTTACGGTTCAAGATTATAAGAGGTGGATAGATGGCATCAAGTGCTGCAAGACAAATTCCGTTTGAGGATCATCAAGATTCACAACACTCTGCTTTCCCGGAAGTAGAAGACACGATCACAGAGTCTGACGCGAAAGTTACAGGCCGCCCGAGATCCGAGAAATCGAAACATTCGATTATTGATGCCACAAACAAGATGCTCTTGCACATGTCGGTACGTGACGTATCTATCGAAGCAATCGCCAAAAAAGCCGGTGTTGGTAAAACCACAATCTATCGTTGGTGGCCCAATAAGGTTGGTCTCATTCTGGATGCTGTCTCTGGCCCGATGGGTGTTTTGCCCGCCCCCGTTGAATCTGCAGACCCCAAAGATTCTCTGGTCAAACAACTGGAGCGTTTTTCACGTATCTGTCGTGGACGCGGTGGAAAAATCATTGCCGAGCTTTATGCCGAGGCGCAGGGCGATCCAGAACTGCAAGCCTTGTTCTTTGAAAAATTCATGCTTCAACATGAAGAGATTTTGGCCAGCATCATTCAAGCCGGTAAAAAAAGCGGTGTCTTCCGTCAAGATCTTGATACGGCTCTTGCTGTCGATATGATTTACGGTTCGGTTTTTTATCACCTGATGAGTAGTCCGGAACCGCTGGATCAGAACTTTTCCAATAATTTGATCATGGAATCTTTACGTATTCTGAAATGAGCGACCTGCCCGATTACAATAAGACTATAGATAGGAACGAAGCAGAAGAGCAAACCTCTTCTGTTCCTGAATGTGGTCTTTATATCATTGTGTCGGAAATCGTTGACCATGATAAAAAAAACTTCTTGTTGGGGCAGGCTCTCCACGCGGCCAATCGCTTTTCGACCTACACTGTCAATCGACATATCGTCGAATTCAGACCCGACCCGACCTCCTCACAAGATCTGACAGATATTGCCAAGGCTTATTGCGAGACAGTGCAACGTAATGGCTTTATCTTTCTGGTTTTTGACGATGCCCAGTTGGCAAGAGATGTCGGGGCAGACGGCGTTTTATGCTCGTCCTTGAAACAATGTTCCGATGCCCGCAAGCTTCTAGATGAAAATTCAATTATTGGCCTTCGTGCCTCGACGCAAGCGGCGGCACAGTCTGCTTTATCTCTCGATCTTGATTTTGTCAGTTTTTATTCTGCCCCAAACGGGTTTCCCTTAACCAGTCTTTTGAATTGGTGGACAACTGCAACAGAAGCCCCTGCCGCTATTGAAGGCGACTTCGATCAGGAAAGTTGCTCGCCCTTTGTTGCTGGTGGTGCGACGTTTATAGATGCCAGCCACCACATTTGGACGCATCCTTCGGGCAATCCGATGCAAGGCGCAGTGAATATGCTCGACGCCATCGAACGTCACGGGAAAAAACAGATCACACACCCCAATTAAAAAGCCCCCGAATTTTCATCCGAGGGCTTTTCTATGTTCTTTTGAATAAGCCTATGCCGCTTGAGCCATATCTGCCGCAAGATATTTGGCAGATTCAATCGCCGCTGCTGCTGCATTGATCGTCGCCGCAATTCGCAAAGCACACTGGATTTGTTCCATGCTCATGCCGCCTTTGACCACTTGGGCTTCGTGGGCATCGAGACACATGCCACAGCCATTGATCGCAGACACTGCCATTGACCAGAGTTCAAAATCAATTTTATCCACGCCGTGACTGGCAATAAAAGTCATGCGCAGTTTGGCGGGAAGATTTTGATACTCTTTGTTGCTCATCAGGTGGACACTGCGATAATAGACGTTATTCATCGCCATAATCGTTGCCGCGCCACATGCTGCGTTGCGTGCTTCAGCACTCAGATGTTTCGAGGCTTCGGCATCAATGGCCGCGATCACATCACCCTGACGGGTTGACATGGCACAGGCCAAGTAGCATCCCCACAATTGTTGTGGGTTCAGCGTTTCTTCTGCTGCCAGATTGGAAAGATTGAGCTTGATATCTTTCGCATATTCCGGCAGAGCATTTCTCAGTTCGTCAAGCGATGCCATCATTAAGCAGCCTTGCTAAGGTCAATATTCTCGCCGCCAACCGGACGGTTACATGGGCAAAGATCATCGGTTTGCAATGCATCAAGAATACGCAGGATTTCTTTTGGATTACGTCCGACGTTCAGGTTGTTGACAGACACATGTTGAATCACGTTATGTGGATCAACAATATAGGTCGCGCGGTAAGCAACACCGGAATCTTCACGGATACCCAGACCATCAATCAATGTTCCGTTGGTATCGGCAAATTGCCATTGTGGAAGATTAGCCAGATCTTTGTGCTCACGACGCCATGCAAGTTTGCAGAACTCGTTGTCACAGCTTCCACCCAGAACGACAGCTTCGCGATCTGCAAATTCAGAGTCGAGTTTTGCAAATTCAACGATTTCAGTCGGGCAAACGAAGGTGAAGTCTTTTGGGTAAAAATAGAAGACTTTCCATTTACCGGCAAAGCTTTCTTCGGTAATGGTTTCGAACGCGCTTTCACCGTTTTCTTCATGTTTCATGAATTTTGGTTTTACGCCGATAATTTCGAATTCAGGCATATGATCGCCAACACCAAGCATTTTTGTCTCCTTTGGTTAAGTACATTTCAATTTTGTATGTGCGTAACATGCCCCCTTTATATTCAAAAATCCAATAGATAATTTTATTGACATTTATCGAATTTATGAATAAATAAGATATAATCTAATTCTAAAAATAAAAACATAAGATGAAGCTGCCAACTGCGCGACAATTACAATATTTTCTGGCTGTGGCCGATGCACTCTCGTTCAGTCGGGCAGCGGAGATCTGCCATATTACTCAATCCACATTGAGCAACGGCCTCTCCGAATTGGAATCCACCTTAGGGAAAAGGTTGTTCAATCGGGATACGCGAACAGTGACCCTGACACCTGCGGGTTATGAGTTGATTAATCCGGCCCGATCAATTCTGGAACAATTGAAAAATCTGGTACATTTGACCCAACGTCACCGCGCCCCGTTGTCGAGCCACCTGATATTGGGGATCATCCCCACCATCGCGCCCTATTTACTTCCCTACATTCTTCCCCGACAACAGACTGAGTTTCCTGAGCTTGATCTCCAGCTCAAGGAAGATTTAACAGTCCGGCTGCTCGAAAATCTGCAAAAAGGCACAGTGGATGCTGTCCTGATGGCTTTTCCCTATGACACGCCCCAGTTTGAGAGGATGGACTTATGGAGTGAGCCATTTTATCTTGCCAAACCTGCCGAGATCCCAGTCCTAACTCCTACCCAAAAGGGTAAAAAGAGGCTGCTCCCCCAAGCCTTCGCTCAACTTGATGACCTGAAACATGAAACCATTCTGTTGCTTGAGGATGGGCATTGCCTGAGAGATCATGTCATTTCCGCCTGCCACCTTTCTTCCGGTAAACAATTCGGGCAAGGAATGGGGCGCACTCTGGGGGCGACCAGTCTGCAAACTCTGACCCAAATGGTTCAGCACGGATACGGAGCAACCCTCCTTCCCCATATGGCAATTCAACCCAATCTATTGCCACCTGATATTGCTGTGATGCCATTTGCCGCCCCCCAACCAAGTCGCCAGATCGGTCTGGTTTGGAGAAAAAATGATGCCAGAGCGGAGGAATTCGCTCTGCTGGGCCGTTTTATTAAACAAGTCTGTGCTCCGGTGATGCCACCCTTAATCAGTTGATTTATCGGCGCTTTGTTCTAATATGTTTGCAATTCAACTTTTCGAGGTTTTTGATGAAAAAAGTTCTGCCCCTTGCCTTCTCGACTTTTCTTTTGGCGTCTTGTTCCTTTATTCCACAATACAGCCAACCAAGTGTTGAAGTTCCATCCCGGTGGAAATCCGAGACGGCTGCGGAAAACAAAGTCGAAATTCCTGCCAAATGGTGGACGTTGTATCAAGATGATACGCTCAACTCTCTGGCGGAAGAAGCGCTGACACAAAATCTCGATTTAAGAGCCGGATTTGAGCGCGTTAATCAGGCGCGTGCCGCGTTGCGAATTGCCGGAGCCTCAATGTTGCCCTCCGCAAATGCTTCACTCGGTGCCAGCCGTACCCGTACCGATCCACCTTCGGCCAAAGCATCTAACGTCAATAATTTTAGTGGTGGGTTGGCTATTTCCTATGATCTCGACCTGTTTGGTGCAAATCGCGCCACAATTGAGGCCGCGCGCGCGTCTCTTTATGGACAGCAATATGAGCAAGAAGCCTTGAAACTTGTGACCTTGGGAGATTTGACCAGCGCCTATTTCAATCTGTTGACCACACGCGAGCGGGTCAGAATTGCAGAAGATAATTTGAAAAACTTCCGTGAAGTTCTGAATATTATTCAGGTTCGCGTTGACACCGGACTTGATTCCGATCTTGAACTGTCCCAACAAAAAGTGGCTGTTTCATCCAGCGAGGCTGCTCTGGCTACACACAAACAGCAAGAAGCCATTTATCAGAACGCTCTGGCTTTGTTGCTGGGAAAGGCTCCACAAACCTTTAGTCTGGACAGCCCCAAAAATATTGCCGATTTTTCTGTTCCACAAATTGCTATCGAACAGCCCTCTGTTCTGTTAGAACGTCGCCCGGATATTCACAGCGTTGAACAATCACTGATCGCCGCCAACGCCAATATCGGCGCAGCGCGTGCAGCCTTCTTCCCGTCCATCAATCTGGGCGGAACGGCAACAGCGGCTGTTGCGTCTTTGGGTGATCCTGCAACCACTGTGCTGGCTTTGGCGTCTTCTTTAAGTGCTCCGATTTTCTCGGGGGGCTCGCTAGAGGGCGGGCTGGATCAAGCCACGTCTCAACAACGTGAATTGGTTGAAACCTACCGCAAAACTGTCCTGACGTCTTTCAGGGAAGTGGAAGACGCACTGGCCACAACCAAAGCCGCGACAGAACGGGAAGTTGCCCTGCGGTCTGCCATGAACAATGCCCGTAGAGCTTACGAGATTTCCCGCAAACGTTATGAAGTCGGAACAATTGATTTCCAGACTTTGCTCGATACGCAAGCATCACTCCTGAGTGCAGAAGATACTTATGCGCAAGCCCTGGAAGCCAAGCTCACCGCTTCGGTTGATCTCGTCAAGGCTTTGGGTGGTGGTTGGAGTGAACAAGCTCCTATCCCAGCCTCTGCCTCTGTTCCTGCCCCCACTTCTGCACCCGAAGAGGCACCGATTAAGTCCTGATTTGATTTTTTCCGAAAAATATCCTAAAAGGGCGGCATGACATACAAAGTTGCCGCCCTTTATCGTTTCGTCCCTGTGACCAGCCTTGAGCATCATCAAGAGATGCTGAATGCTCTGTCTGACCAATTTGACTTGTGCGGCACATTATTGATTGCCCATGAAGGATTTAACGGCACCATTGCCAGCAGCAATGGAGGAACCGAAGCTGTTCTTGATTATCTTGAAAAACATTTTGAAATATCAAAAGGTGAAGTTAAATTTTCAAGGGCCGCTCGCCGGCCCTTCTTACGATACAAAGTCCGTATCAAGCCGGAAATTGTTACTTTACGCCAACCACAAGCTGACCCGACAAAACTCGTCGGAACATATGTCGTGCCAGAGAACTGGAATGATCTTATTTCTGATCCTGAAGTTTTGTTGATCGACACACGCAATGATTACGAAACCAAGATCGGAATTTTCGAAGGCGCGATCGACCCCAAGATTAAAATCTTTACCGAATTTGTTGACTATGTCCGCGAAAATCTCGACCCCTCGAAACATAAAAAAATTGCGATGTTTTGTACGGGTGGAATTCGTTGCGAGAAAGCATCCAGCTTTATGCTCTCAGAAGGGTTCGAGGAAGTCTATCACCTCAAGGGCGGCATTTTGAAATATCTGGAAGAAATTCCCCAAGAGCAAAGCAAATGGAATGGCGAATGTTTTGTCTTTGATCGCCGCGTGGGTGTCACCCATGGACTTGAAGAGGGCTCTGCCAAGCTTTGCCATGGATGTCGTGAGACACTGATGTCCAATGATTTGATGAGTGACAAATACGAGTTTGGCGTCTCTTGCCCGCATTGTTTTGATTCTCTGACAGAGGATGATCTCAACGCTCGGCGGACACGGCACGAACAAATGATGAAAGAAAGAGCCAAGCAGAAAACTGCTTAAGCCCTATCCGTTATTATTTTGCAGGAACCAGATCAAGATAAACGCGGTGGCCATATGGCCCTGAAGGATTAAGGCGGGCAGTTTGTGCCACCTTTGCCGTTTTCTTCAGCTCAAGAACCAAATGTGCGCCGGTTTCATCTTCTGTGGCGTGGAAAGCCTTGACCATCGGCGAAGATTTCAAGGTCATATTCTTTAGCGCGTTCCACTTGTTTCCGACCAGATCAATCACCAGAAGATGTTCGTCATTATCCAGATCATAACGCATTTCAGCAGGTTTGGTTGTGTCGAGGACAATGCGCGTCAAATCGCCTTTTTGTTCGCCAATTCTGACCCCTGTTACAGCCGCAACTTTAGGGTCTGCTTTCGGAGTAGTTTTCTTTTCAACTGCCTTCTCAACTGGCTTTTCAGCTTTTTTTGCAACAGGCTTTACGACAGGTTTCGCAGCAGATTTTTCCACTGCAGGAGCTGTTGACAAGACAGGTTGCGGGGCAAGTGTCACTGGTTGAGTGGCAGGTTGGGTGTAGGTTGCATCTATCCGGTCAAGTTCCAAAGACAAAGCGCGGAAATGGTGTTCCATCACATCGACTTTTTTTAAAACCGGACGCGCCTGCGCCATATCGGTTTCCAATGACCCCACGCGCATTTCCAAAGCAGAAAGGCGTTGTTCATCAAGACCGGATTGTTCAACTGCAGGTACCGGATTTTTTGGCATTGATGCATCCCTATCCACAGGCCCTGTTCCCTGACAAGCAGAGAGGGCCATAGCAGACGTCGCAAGCAAGAAAATTCTGAAGGATTTCATGAGGATCAGGGTGGCTGGCGAATCACGCCCCGTCAATCCATCCCCATTTTATCAACTTATTTATCCACAGGGCGTCTTTACGTCGGTCGGCCAGAAAACCGCGAGAGGATTTGAATGAATTTTTCAGAATGAATGGTCAATCCGGCATGAGATAACCACAATATAACCCATGCCCAGCCCAGCCCGCCTTGAGGCAACCCCACCCATACCCCAATCACACCAATTCCGCCCAGAATAACGGACCAGGCCAGAATCGTATAAACCGCCGCCCCGACACCAAATCCTGCATTTATAAAATGGTGGTGGAAATGCCGGCGATCCGGAGCGAAGGGATGTTTTTTGTCTTTCAACCGTGCCACGAGCAGGCCAAACGCGTCTATAATAGGTAGAGCAATAACCCACGCAACTGAAACAGGTTCAATCACATGATGCGGGGCTTGGGACAATGTAATTGCGTACCAGGCGATCATGACCCCGATTCCCATGCTGCCCGCATCCCCCAGAAAGACACTGGCATGTTTTCTCCATGGGCTGCGTGCATTGAAAAATAAAAAACCCAGCAGGGCGGAGCAAAACAGCGCGATCTCAATACCCCCTGCTCCATATCCGTGCCAGAGCGCGGAAAGGCCAAACCATAAGAAGATAATTAAGGCATTTCCACCAGCCAGACCATCCAAACCATCCATCATGTTAACGGCGTTAATGATATAAACAACACAGGCGATTGAGAACGGGACAGCCAGCCACCCCAAATTAAGCTCTCCGAGTCCCAACAAATTCCCCAAGGTGGAAATTTGAGCGCCACCCCCAATCACGAGAATACCCGCAACCAGAAAGTGGGCCACAAACTTTATACGCGCCTCGACTTCCCAGACATCATCAATTAACCCGACGATCAGAATAATTGCCAGAGACAGCAATAAGGCCCATGGGATTTGAATGGAGAATATATTACCAACCAATATCATCATTGGAAGTAAAACGATAAACATCGCGATGCCACCAACGGGGGGCACAGGTTTTTCATGTTGTTTTCGTCCACCCGGCGCATCAACAATCCCTGCGCGCAAAGCCATATGACGAATAAGATGCGTGACAATTAAAGTCGCGATCAACGTAAAAACAGACAACCCGGCCAATGAAAAAATCATCGTCGGGTCGTTCAAATCTATTTTTATCGGAACACTCATAATATCGGTGAGCCTATCGGGTACCTTTAACCCTTACGCGACCATCTTTTTCAATTTCTGGCTGGGCTTTTCCACGAACACTCATAATCCCTGTCGAATAGGCGGCAGGAACCAGTGCTTCCCATTCCATTTTACCTTTTGAAACCTCGAAACGCACCAGCGTTCCATCAATTTTGGTCAAGTCATCCAGAAGCTGTTGAATCCGGATCGTATAATCCAGAACGTCATTCTTCGAGAGATCCTTGGCATCGGATAAAAGCTTGAGGCTGGCTTGCTCAGTCTGTTCTTTGACTTTCTCCAGATTTCTATCCAGAAAATTGATCATGACATATTGAGCCGCAATAAATGCCATCAAAATCAACGAAACCACAACACCGGAGATCAGCAGCAATCTTGCGGTTGCGCGTGAAAGCTGCTCGGTTTTTAACTGCTTGTTTCTCCAAGGGACAATATCGGCCAGCTGATCATTGATCGTGATAAAATTGGCATCCATACTCTGAATGCGAGGCAGAATTGTTCTCGATGCCCCAAGAAATATCTGCATCCGTCCCGTTTCTTGATCCCAACGTAATGCTCCTGCAGCGCCCTCTTTTTCATAGATGTACACTGTTTCCTTATCCCAGAACTCGCTGTTTCCCGGTAGCGCGGCAGCCAGAGGACACCAGCTATCCGGATTGGAAACCATCACTGTTGAAGGGCAAGCCAGATACCAGACTTTATTGTCTTCAATCGAGTAAACGTAATGAACTTTTTCAGTTGCACAAGATTGCGAGGCCGCATTCCAGACTGCCTCATCTTCCATTCCCGGAATATATGGCAAGGAACCGCCAACCAATTCGATTGGCAAGAACGGATCCAATTGATCAACGAAATATTTCTTTTCACCTGCCATTCTCGTGGCCATGCCCGGAACAGGCTTAGCCTGAACTTTTGGTGGTTCAGCCTTAACCTCTGTGCCATCGTTTTCAGATGGGGGGGTGACCTCTTGATCTTTTTTGGGCCCAATACCGAACGCCATTACATATTACCTCCCATCAAACCATCCATCATGCCATCCATGCTCATATTCATAACTGTCAACGCATAGATCGCACTACCAATACCAATTGTCAGATAAACACCGGTCAACAGAAAAGCCAGCATCACAATCAATTTATGCTTTACCCTTGCTGCCTGAGCACGAAGCTCTCCAATTGATTCCATGATTGTAGCAACCTGCGAGAGATCCGACAAGGTTGCCAATTCCAAACGTTCTGAACGGCTTAAAGGTTCTCTGTCAAGAGCAGTTCCCAAACCAATCCCGCGCGCGAGCTGTTCGTTTGCTGCGTCCCAATAGGCTGCAACTTCCGGAGAATTCGAAGCTTCTGATGATTGTTGCAAGGTTTCGTTAATTGGCACGTTACTGCGTAGCATACGGGTCGCCGCCGACATGGAGTCAGAAAAGCTCAGATCCCGCATATATCCACCGATCAAAGGGATGCTGCGGACGAGACGCTGTGTTGGCCAGTCGCGTTTGCCGCGGTTCATTATAAAAGAAAAGACGCACCACGCCATAAAGGCTGCAATTCCATAAGCTGCCCAAATCAGGAGATTCCATGTCAGTTCAAGATTTGCCGTGACACGAAGGTATTTTTCCAATTCTTCGCCGCCCTTCGGGGCATTGTCCTTAAACCAGCCGAGAACCATCCCCTTCCCCCAAGTCAGGGATTGAACAATTGAAATGACGTCAAAAGCCAGCCAACCCATTGTCCCCATAATAGCGCCCTTGTTTTTGCGCTTTTCAGTAATCGAGTTAATCGCATATGGAATGCCTTCGGCCAATTTTCCTGCCCGTTCACTGGCGGAAATAATAGCCAGAGTCGAGCGATCAAAAATTTGCAACGCTTTTAGAGCATCCATCAATCCCAGACCACGCGCCAAAGCTTCACGCGCAGGTGCCAGAATATTTTGGCGGGTCGGGTTGGTTTCAGATTCGATAATCTTCCACAAGGCCACCCCGGGAGATGTTGATGTTGCACGGAACATAATCCCGCGCAACAGCTGCACTTGCCACCAACTGGAGCGCGCCAATAATCTTTCTATCGGAGTTCTGCTGTGGGCACGAATGGTTAGAACATGACCGCCCTTTTTCTGGACAGCATCACGGACATCATTTTCGGTCGGCAAATACATCGTCTCTGTTGATGTCTTTGGCCCCGATCTTGTGTCATAGACAATTTGGACAATCCACTGCTGCATCTTGGTTCTTTTTTATGACTCCAGATAATTCAACGCCGATTTTGGATCAACCAAACCGTTAATCACCAGATCAATCAACCCGTTGCGGCGCGTATGTACGATCACCCCATCTTCATTCACAATATCATTCACATTTTTCATCAATGCTTTATAGATCAGGTCACGTTCAGCGGGCCCGAGTGTAATCAGCAACGCATCAAGCAACAGAGTCCGTCCTAAAATTCCTGTCCGGTTACATAAATCGCAGCCGCTGGTATTCCGGCGTCGAACGATTTCGGCAGCATCTATCCCCAGTACATATAATTCATCTTCGCTGAGGACATCCCCTGCCCGTCCCTGGTGCGCACACCCTTGACACAAGGTCTTGACCAGACGTTGGTTAATGATCGCACGCACCTGTTGTGCCAACGTGAAGGTCGAAGCGCGTTCCCGTTCAACAGGCATCAGGGATTTCAACCGTTCAAATGTTTGAAGCGCTGTATCCGCGTGGACGGTCGAGATCACTGTGTGGCCTGACTCTGCAGCTTTCAATGCTGTTTCCACCGTATCACTATCCCGCAATTCCCCGATCACGATATAGTCAGGGTCATGACGCATAGCGGCGCGGATCAGGTCGGAGAACTCTCCCCCTCTCATACCGGGGCGTACTTGCCATTGCGTCGCGTAGCGCAGTTCATATTCGATAGGATCTTCAATGGTCAAAACATGACGGCGGCGGCGGTCAATATACTGGATACAAGCATAAAGTGTTGTGGTTTTTCCCGAACCTGTCGGGCCTGAGAGCATCACCAGACCACCACCACCTTTGATTTCAGGTGACAACGATTGTGCAAGATAGTTCCCAACATCTTCGTGGCGTTTGAACAACTCGTCAAAGCCTTTCAAAGACGCCCGGTCCAGAAGACGCAAGGTCAACTTTTCACCATCCTGAGCCTGAGGGCCAGAGGCCACACGAACGTCAATGATACGCCCTTGCCATGTAAAGCTGAAACGTCCATCTTTTGGCGTAACACGATCTCCGAAATTCATACCGGAGTCACGCTTGATCAAGGTTGTCAGACGTGCCATGGCCTCGCTAGGCAACAAGTGGACAGGTGAAAGATCACCATCAATCCGGTACCGAATCCAGTTCGGGTTTGCAATATTGTTATCTTGCAGGATGTGAATATCCGATACCCGCATTTGCAATGCTTCGGCCAACATATCGCGCATAAACTGGTTCAACAGCAAACCATTGTCTGTATCATTCAGCCACAAGGACAAAGTCTTTTCACATCTATCCGCAGAGAGGTCATGCACGGCGCGCATGGTCTGCAATAATTCTGCCCGATCCCAAATCTCGGGCTCGATCCGTTCGACCATCAGGCCCGAACGGTTGGCGGTGGAGATCAAGGCATCAATCTGACGTGTATTCAATTCATTCAAGGGCGCGATTTTCAAAACGCCATCATGCAAGCCGATCAAGTGAATGTGGAGCGGCAACCATGATTGAACAGGCAAAAGAGAGCGTAACTGGTCTCCATTCGCGTGATCCCTGATTCCTGTAGATTCTTTATCATCTTCACCAGCAGACGGGGCGCCAGCCATATCCAGCAATTGATCAATCGAACGGGTTACACCCTGTTCCATCAAAATTACACGCTCGCGCTGAACCATATCCAGATACCGTTCACGACCTTCACTGGCACGTAATTTCCGGCGGTCAATCCACTGACGGCGTTCTACTCCATCAGGAGGAGTATGTTTGGATTCCTGACGACGATCAACGCCAGTGCGAACATCCGCTGCTTCCTCAGGAAGAGCCGAGTCATCATGTTCAAACATTTCGGAGTCTGGTGTCTTATCCATCTTTATTCCTAGTTTGAAGTTCCTGCTGTTGCTGTAGTCGTTGCCGCACTTGTCGAAGAGGTCGTTGTCGATGTCGTTGAAGTTGTCCGGCTGGACGATGACAAAGATCTGTCAAACAACAAGCGAACCCGGTCATTCCCACTCAGGAATTCGATACCGTTTTCAACAATATCAACCTTCCATTCCACGCCACCCAGAACAATGTTCTGGCCATCGGAAATTACACGGCTGCCGCCGGGGCCATTTATGATGGCCTTTTTCGGAGAGTGGGACGTAATGATAAACCCTTCAAGCGCCTGACGTTTGTCCGCAGGTTTTACGGATACTGCCGGTGTGCCGGTATCCGAAACCACAACAGCTTTGGTATCACGATTGACAACAGATTTGGCATCCCCACGAACAGGGATGACAAGCACGCCACGCGCTCCATCATGTTTGATACGAATGTCTTCAATCAACTCACCTGCTCTGACTGGTGACCAGGTTAAAGTCAAAGGACAGGCCTCAACAGGTTCAAGAACCCCGCCATTCAGGCATCCGGTCTGGGCAATATTCAAGCCCGTATCAGAACTGGCCAATGAAATATCTCTCAGTTGCAGGGCTGAATCCCCCACATTAACCAGAGACAAAGTCATAGAAGCTTCGTTGGTTATACTTCCGAAATCCAGTTCCTCTTGCGAAGATACCAATAACCCAACGCCCGGAACTGCTTCGGGGAATATGTTGGCTTTGGTCACATCTTCGGGATCATAAGACCCTTTGAGATTAACGCTGGCCACCTTGGTCGGGCCATCATGCTGAACAATCAAAACCCCATCAGACTGGCCTTTTGTAATTGGGGCCCATGTTACCGTTGCAATACAGGCCTGCCCGACTTCCAAGTCTCCGCAATCACTTGATATACTGTACCCAGATTGGGCAGAGGCCTCTATACCAATTTTTTTAATAGCCACAGGTTGGGAGGTCACATTTCTAAAAATGACCGATTTAACCAACGGGCGGCTGGTGTCCATTGTTCCAAAGTCCAGTTCGTTCGGGATCGCTTCGACATCACTCAACAATGTATCAGTTTCATTGTCTCCGGATTCGACCGTTCCAGTCATGGACGCCGTTACAATACGGGCGCGTCCACTATGCCGTAACAGCATCTCAACCCGCCAGTTTCCAACCTTCAACCCCTTAACCGCAACAACGACCGCACATTCGGCACCAGATGGTAATGCGTCCTTGCTGCTACATTCATTCAAGGACACCTCTGCATTAACCGTTGAGGAAGGATAGAGATTAACCTGACCGATTTGAACGTCTTTGCTGGATTCGTTTTTGAATTTCACAACAACCTGAGAAGCAGAACCCACCGTAATCTCACCGGCTTTGACTTCCTTTTCAACAGCGCCCAACCCTTCGCCGGAAGCTGTCCCGCTTCCTCTCGCCGCAGGATCACCCAACGCGTTAGCAAAAGACAAGGCAGGGAAAAACAGAACCGCAACAACCGTTGTGGTCAATAACCCATATGATTTTATTGCGTCACATGTTTTTTTCATCGGTTGATCCTCTATTGTCCCAAAACGTCATAATTTACGATAACCGAAGGCTTCGACTTTGCAGAGTCTTCCGGCAAAGACTCCGGCATTGAAACCTCAACGGCTGGCTTTGCATTCTTCACTGGCTGAACTTCATAGAAAGAAGCCTCGGCATCCTTTGTTTCAGCATCCGGTTCAGAGGATATTTCCTCTTCCAATTCATTCGAAACGACTTGATTAAAGGTTGAATTCACAGGCTCCGGTGACTGATTATTTATTGACGTTGTATCAACAATAGAAACAGGGTTCTCAGGCAATTCTGGGGCAACAGCAGAAACCGGAGAAGGTGTTGGTTCCTGCGCCACAGGTGCAACAACGGGAGTCAGTTGTGGAATGTTTGGCTGAATGACCATGGTTTGATTTATATTGGTTGGATAATTCCCTTTTCTTGGCGTTCCCATTTGTTCGGATGTGAAAACCACAACCCGAGGACGCAGCAAGAAAACCAGTTCTGTATTGGATGCCTGAGCCGCACGGGAGAGCGGGATCGACGGTTCACTGGATCCTATCCCTTCCTTATCAAGACTATCTGTTTCACGCACCAGACCCGCAATCAGGAGAAGATCTCCGGGGCGAATACGCACCTGCGTTTCCAATTCCCGTTCGGTTGTCTGGGGCAATTGAACAACAGCATCAGGGTTGTCATCAAAGGTGTCGATCCGGCGGACTTCTTGCAACAGAATACTGATATCCCCATAAACGGTCGAGTTATCCCAGTTGGAACCGATATTTAGAGTAAAACCACTATCCACGGAGTCTGTTGTTGTCGAAACTGTTGTTGTTCCACCGTCTGTTGTTGTCCGCGATAAGGACGCCACATAGTTTTGAGTATCTGCCACACGCAATTTTGCCGCAGAGCCCGACAAGACAGTGATTTGCGGTTGCGACACAGTTCTAACTGCGCCATAGGATGACACAAACTGGAAGACGTCACTCACATCAAAATCGACAACTCCTGTTGTTGGCAAACCGATACTGATCGGGCTTCCTACGTTCGGGTCGGCGACTCCTGTTACGTTGATCCCGAAATTATAACGGCCCAAAGATTCAAATGAAGACCATTTGATCCCCGTTGTATTTCCTGAATCCAGAGACACTTCCCAAACATATGTTTCAAACACCACCAGAGCCGTGTTGGAACGCAGGCGCTGGAAATAACGCTGCGCCAACTCTGCCGTTCTTTGGCTGGCACGATAAACAATTGTACGGGTTCCGGTATCTGTAATCGGTGCGCTGCCTGTAATGCTCCCAATTGCACCAGAGATACTGGTCAGTAATCCGGACATACTGTCTGTTGCCACAATCGGGGGGACAGACACGGTGAAAACCTGAGTATCTTTTACAACCAGAATCCCGTTCTGATATGAGCAATACATATCACCCAGCGAGCAGATTTCAGAGACGATAGAATCCATCGACCCCTTCAAGTTGGTGATGGTAATTGTTTTGGTCAGACTGTTTTCGGTTTCAAAGGCGATAGGAATATTTGTCCCATCAAGAACCAGCTGAAGCGCCCCTGCCAATGTTTCTCCACGCAGTTCAAAAGGCCCCACAATCGTTGATGGCAAAGGATCTCCGGTTTCGGATTGAGGAACCAGAATATCATCTCCCAATGGCAGATAAATAATCGGGTCGGAATTTTCGTTGAGAGCCTTACCTCTCTCTTCAGCAATTTTCGGGGAAGGGATAGATACATTGCGAGCTTTGGGGCCAATAGCATCGGCACATCCGGAAAGCATAAATCCAGATGACACGCATAATGCCAGTCCTGCTAAAATACCTTTGTGAATTTTTTGTCTTTTTGAAACTGATGACATTAATTCTGACCTTCTCAACATGTTAATTTCCGCTTTATTCCCAACTTAATTTTTTCTATCTGACTTTCTCAGTTTGACCTATGGCACGCTCCACCATTTTCACCAGACGATCCTTGTGCACCGGCTTCATAAGCACGGCACTGACATTCCATTTACTGGCTTCGTTCAACAAGCCCGGGTTTTGATCCCCTGTTACTAGTATAATTGGTATGCGTGTATCCCGTCCCCGTACGATCTTGATAAATTCAAAACCGTCAATCGGGGTCATACGAACGTCCAATACAATCAGGGCCACCTGAGAAGACAGGACTTCCTGAGCAGAAGAGCCGTCTATTGCCTCAATAACTTCGTATCCAGCATCAACCAGATATCTGACAATTTGCATTCTCACGAAATCATTATCTTCAACGACTAATATTTTTCTAGTTTGAGGCATAGCTGGGTGCAAAACTTTTGAGATATAAGATGAACGAATCAAGTCGCGCATAAAATGCACGCATCCGTGAAGGGTAAAACAAAGATAAGTGTTATGCAATCATAGACTTAACTTATGTACGCAAGCATAGTATGATCTTATATATGACACCACATGGAATTGTTATGGATATATTTCTCAATTATCTTCCCGCCTTTTGCTCAATTGCCTCCCTCCTGACACTCATAACCCTTTCGGTTATTGATTTCAGAACATGGATTCTGCCGGACTGGCTCAACCTTATATTAGCAATTCTTGGCATAACCTTTCACGCCAGCACCTCCTTCTTTTTCATGCCGCCCTCCGGTTTGTTTTTTGGCGCGGCAGCCGGTGCAGGACTCCTTTATCTTATCAGGATGGGCGGGAATTATTATTATAAACAAGACACTTTGGGTCTGGGTGATGTCAAGCTGTTAGGGGCTGCAGGGCTATGGCTTGGCGTTGAGGGTGTTATTATGGCCATGACGCTCGGTGCCTTTGCAGGCCTGATCCACGGGATTATTGTCGCCGTTTATCGCGGCATTAAGGAAAAGAGCCGCCCAAATCTTAACCGTCTTATGATTCCGGCAGGGCCCGGTTTTTGTCTTGGTATTCTGGTAATTGGCATATGGCAATACGCCAATTACGTTATGGAATAAGCAATAAATTGTGGTCATATTCCTGTCCAAGATGGATGAAGACTGGACAAGATCCCTTAAAATGAGTCATAAGCGTTTTTTATGACCCGTAAAATTTCTGTTTCCCATCTATGTGACATCGCGCCACTCAGCACCGATGATATTACGACAATTCTGGATCGTGCTTCTTTTTTCAAACAGGCTTTGAAAAATCAATCCGTTCCCCGCACACTGGAACATAAAGTCGTTTTGACTTTATTTACCGAGAACTCCACTCGCACCAGAAATTCATTTGAAATGGCGGCTCACCGTTTGGGCGCCAACCTGATGAATTGGGACGAAAAAATATCGTCTGCCCAGAAGGGCGAGACATTCAGCGATACGTTGCGTTATCTGAACGGGTATCACCCTGATGCGATTGTGATCCGCCACCATGAATATAATGCTCCGAATTATGTGGCCGGACTTGTCGATTGTCCGGTGATTAACGCAGGAGACAGTTACCGCGAGCACCCGACACAGGCTTTGCTTGATGCGTTCACCATACGCGAATCCAAAGGTCGTCTTGAGGGCGTCAAGGTCGCCATTATCGGTGATCTGGCTCATAGTCGCGTTGCCGGATCAAACGTCCCTCTTCTGACCAAAATGGGGGCAACTGTTCACCTGATTGCACCAAAAAATTTACAACCGCAGAAAACTCCCGAGGGAGTCACTCTATTTGAAACACTTGAGGACGGTCTTCCAGACTGTGATGTTGTCATGACGTTGCGTATCCAGAAAGAGCGCATGGACGCTTCCGCCGTTCCGAATGATACCTCCTACTTCCACGCATATGGCCTGACGCAAAGTCGTCTGGCGCTGGCAAAACCAGACGCCATCGTCATGCATCCGGGCCCGATGAACCGTGGAGTCGAAATTGCCGACGATGTCGCAGATGACCCAAGACAGAGCGTTATCTTCCAGCAAGGTGCAAATGGTGTCCCTGTGCGGATGGCTGTCCTTGATTTATTGGTAGGTCAAAAATGATCGACGCGATACTCAATCACATCCAATTAAACGGTCTGCTGGGTTTTATCGGCGGATATCTTTTCGGCGCCATTCCTTTTGGTCTGGTCTTATGTGTGGCCTTCGGATACGGCGACATTCGCAAAATTGGATCCGGCAATATCGGCGCCACCAATGTATTAAGGACTGGTAATAAAAAACTTGCCGCCCTGACTGTCCTGCTTGATAGCAGCAAAGGTTTTATCGCCGTTCTGGTCGCCGCTGCCTTGCTTGATAAACATGCCATGTTCGGTGCAGCCTTAGGGGCCATTGTCGGGCATAATTTTCCGGTCTGGTTAAAATTCAAAGGTGGTAAAGGTGTCGCCACAACACTGGGAACCTTTCTTGCCCTGTCATGGCCCGTCGGACTGGCGTGTTGTGCCACATGGCTGATTACTGCCGTTATCAGCCGCATTTCTTCGCTTTCGGCTTTGTTGGCTTTGGGGGCGGCACCTTTCTTTGTGGCGTGGTTTGGTGACCCGAAACAGCTTTATCTGGTGACATTGATTTCTGCCCTCGGATGGATGCGCCACCGCGCCAATATCGAGCGTTTGATGAAGGGGGAAGAACCTAAAATCACCCTCAAGAAAAAGAGCGAGCCCAAATGAATATTGGTGCGGAACAGATTGACCAGCTCAGGTTATACCGCACCGAAAGCGTGGGGCCAATTACGTTTCATCGTTTGATGCAAAAATACGGATCAGCTTCCGAAGCGATTGCAGCCCTGCCCCATATTGTTAAAACAAAACAGGTTTCTGTTGCGTCACGCGCAGATGCCGAACGTGAAATAGACGCGCTGGAAAAGCTCGGTGGGCAAATGATCTTTGCCGGAGACGACCATTATCCCCTGTCCTTATCTGCGATTGAAGATGCTCCGGCTGTCTTGAGTGTTATTGGCAATCTTGACCTTTTGCAAAAACAATCAGTAGCCATTGTCGGATCACGCAATGCGTCCCTCAATGCCCGCAAGCTTGCCAGTAAAATGGCTCGCGATTTGGGTGAGGCTGATTTTGCTGTCATATCCGGTTTGGCACGCGGCATTGATACCGCAGCGCATGAAGGGTCTTTACCAACGGGTACGGTTGCTGTGGTGGCAGGTGGCGTTGATATTATCTATCCGAAAGAAAATACCGACCTGTACAAGAAGATTTGCGAGAATGGGGCGGTCATATCTGAATGCGCGCTGGGTATGCAACCTCTTGCCCAGCATTTCCCGAAAAGAAATAGAATTGTATCGGGCTTATCCGAAGGCACAGTGGTGGTCGAAGCCAATTTCCGCTCCGGTTCGCTGATTACTGCGCGGATGGCCGCCGAACAGGGTCGTGATGTCATGGCCGTTCCTGGGTTTCCATCCGATCCGCGATCAGAAGGAACCAATGCGCTGATCCGTGATGGGGCGACAATGGTTCGTCATGCAGCTGATGTTATCGAGGCTGTTCAATCTTTTCTGAAAGAGCATGTGCAACGCCAGACCAGCCTGCAAGGCCTTGCCGGATTGTCGGATAGCGCAGAAATTATAGAGTTTCCATCGGCAAATATTCGAGATGTCATATTACCGGAACTGTCCACAACACCCGTTGGAGTTGACGAAATCATCCGGACGTGCCATTTGAAGAGTGCAGAGGTACAAGGGCTGTTGTTGGAAATGGAGCTGGATGGCACCATTTTTCGCCTTCCGGGTAACAGAATTTGTTTGGCGAAATAACGAGGTATATATATGTCAGCACCGAATGTCGTCATTGTTGAGTCTCCGGCAAAAGCCAAGACCATCAATAAGTATCTGGGTAAGGATTACTATGTTCTGGCCTCGTTCGGGCATGTCCGCGATCTGGTCGCCAAAGATGGCGCCGTCAACCCCGATGAAGATTTCAGCATGCGGTGGGAGCTTTCCGACCGTGCCGCCAAGACCATCAAGGACATCTCGACCGCTGTTAAAACAGCCCACACTGTCTATCTTTGTACTGACCCTGACCGCGAGGGAGAGGCCATTTCATGGCACATCCAGCAAATTCTGGAAGAAAAAAATCTGCTGGCCGGAAAAGAGTTAAAACGTGTGACCTTTAATGAAATCACCAAAAATGCGATCAAGGCTGCTTTTGAAAAACCCCGCACCCTCGACAAACCATTGATTGACGCCTATCTGGCTCGCCGTGCGCTCGACTTTTTGGTCGGCTTTACTTTATCTCCTGTCTTGTGGCGCAAGCTGCCCGGATCACGATCGGCAGGCCGCGTACAGTCGGTTGCGCTGCGCCTGATTTGTGAGCGAGAGTCCGAGATCGAAGCGTTTAACGCGCAGGAATACTGGAGTATCCAAACCCGTATGCAGACCGGTGACGGCGCGACCTTTACGGCGCGGCTCACCCATTTGGCAGGCAACAAACTTGATAAGCTGGATATTCCAACAGAAGCCGATGCACAAGCTGCCGTTAAGCGCATCCTGAATAAAAAGCTGACTGTCCAGAAGGTCGAGAAGAAGCAGGTTCGCCGCAACCCCTATCCTCCCTTTATTACCTCGAGCCTCCAAATGGAGGCTTCACGCAAACTGCGCCTGACCGCCAGCCAGACCATGCGCCTTGCCCAACAGCTTTACGAAGGTGTTGATATTGGCGGAGAAACAGTTGGTCTGATTACCTATATGCGGACTGACGGGATTACCCTTTCCGACGATGCAATTTCCCAATGCCGCAACCAAATAACGAGCGATTACGGCCAGAAATATCTGCCGGATGCGCCACGCCTATATAAAAGCAAAGCCAAAAATGCCCAAGAGGCTCACGAAGCTATTCGTCCGACCGACCTCTCACGCCGCCCTGAAGAGATGCGCCGCTATCTGGATGACCGTCAAGCAGCCCTTTACGATTTGATCTGGAAACGCACCCTTGCTTCCCAGATGGAAAGTGCTGTTCTCGATCAGGTCAGTGCCGATTTATCAGATGGCACTGATGATGTGATTCTGCGTGCCAATGGTTCGGTGATTGCCTTTGACGGGTTCCTTACTCTGTATAGAGAAGGCACTGACGATGATCTGAATGACGGCGATGACAATGACGATACGCGCCTGTTACCTCCCCTTAAAGAAGGTATGCCGCTCAGGACTCAAGAGGTCTTGCCCGAACAACATTTCACACAACCGCCGCCACGTTATTCGGAAGCTTCCCTTGTTAAAAAGCTCGAAGAAATGGGGATCGGTCGTCCATCGACCTATGCATCCATCATTCAAGTATTGCAAGACCGTAATTATGTAACGATTGACAAACGCCGCTTTATCCCCGGGGATCGCGGACGTCTGGTGACCTCCTTTCTTAAAAAATTCTTTGAAAAATATGTCGATTATGATTTTACAGCCAATCTTGAAGACGAGCTGGACGCCATATCAAGCGGTCATGTTTTGTGGAAAGAAGCTTTGCGTCAATTCTGGGTCGGTTTCAAAGCCGCGGTCGATGATACAAAAGATCTAACCATTACGTTGGTACTGGATGCTTTGGATGAAGAGTTGGGCCCCCACTTCTTCCCTGTTACAAAAGAAAATCCTGACCCGCGCAAATGTCCAGCCTGTGAAGCAGGTCGGCTGTCTTTGAAAGTCGGAAAATACGGAGCCTTTATCGGTTGTTCCAATTATCCGGATTGCAAACACACAAGACCATTGGTTGTCCAGACGGGCGAAGCTCTGGAAGATGCCAATTCCGGCGCAGCCCTCGGCAATGAACCGAAAATTCTGGGCAATGATCCAGGGACAGGTCGCACCGTGTCTTTGCGTAAAGGCCCTTATGGTCCTTATGTCCAGATCGACGTGCCGGAAGATTCAACCGACAAAAAAGACAAACCAAAACGTCAGGGAATTCCGCGCGGCTTGCCTCTTGATCAAATGACCTTGGACTCCGCTTTGAGCTTGTTGGCTCTGCCCCGCCTGATCGGCACCCATCCGGAAACCGGCGAAAAGATTGAAGCCGGCATCGGGCGGTTCGGCCCCTATATCAAATACCAAAACCGGTTCAAATCGATTCCGAAAGATGAAGATGTTTTGACCATTGGCATGAATCGTGCGGTTGAACTCTGTGCCCAGATCGGCGAGAAGAAAGTTCGTCCGGTTAAAAAGGCGGCAGAGAAAAAGGCCCCTGCCAAAAAGCCTGCTGCGAAAAAAACCGCTGCGAAAAAGCCAGCGGCAAAGAAGGCTGCGGCTCCTAAAAAAGCTCCGGCCAAGAAAGACGCGCCTAAGAAGACAACACCAAAAAAGGCTGCTGAATAGCAGCCTTTATTTTTTCCTCACACAGAGTTCACAGAAAACGGGGATGTATCACCCTCACCTAAATCCTCCCCCCTCAAGGGAGAGGACTTATTCCCTTATTTCCCTCCCCCTTGAGGGGGGGAGGGTCAGGGTGGGGGTGTTCTTGTCATTGCGAGTAAACACGAAGCAATCCAGATACAAAAGTCCGGATAACAAGTAGCTCAATCAGAATATTCCGAATTCCACGAATCGCATTTCTAACTACAGAGTCCGCAGAGAACGCAGAGTATTTGTAAATGTGATACAGATCACCCTCACCTAAAAGATTCTATCTGACCAATTGTAACAGCGAAGACTGGATTTTATGCCCTTGGGCCGCCGAGGCCATTGACAACTGGGTTAGCACATCAGAATTTTTGAAATCTGTTGCAGCCTTCCCGATATCAACATCCGAGAGCGCCGAATTTGCTGACTGCGTGTTCTCGATTGTTGTCTCGACGACTTCCCCTTGGGTCGAGAAGCTTGATTGCAAAGCTCCTACTTGTGATCTGTAATTCGCCAGATTGCTGATTGCGTTATCAATTTCTGCGGTTGTCGCCTGTGCTGAGCTTTGGGTAGAAAGCGCGTTGATGTTTGCACCAAAAGCGGCGCTCAACCCCAGACCCGTGACAGACAAATCCACACCTGTCAAATCGGCTTGCAGCGTTGTGGCTCCATCTGTTCCGGATTGGAAAGTCTGGCTGAACGTCCCATCCACCAGATTTCTTCCATTAAAACTGGTGTCAGACGCCAGACTATTCAACTCTCCGGCCAAGCTTTGATATTCATCGTTGACCGCATTTTGTGACCCTGTATCCAGCCCTGCGGAACTTGCCTGTGATGACAATGATCTCATTCTCTCCAGAATATTTCCAGCCTGTTCCAATGCGCCATCTGCGGTTTGAAGCAGTGCCGTTCCTTGAACCAGATTGGTTGCGGATTGTTTCAAAGTCGAGACGTCTGATGACAATAACGCCGAAATCGCCAGGCTTGCCGCATCATCGGATGCCTTGTTGATTTTCTTGCCACTGGCAAGGCTTGTATTGGATTGGCTTTGCGCGCGATCATTGCGATTTATAAAGCTGGTGGACGACGTTGATGTCGTGTCATATACGGAAACCATGGCTACCCTGCTCCATTTCATGGTCTTTGTAGTTCTTTCCCGAACCCCAAGAAACCCTGTACTGCGGAGCCTTCTGGCTTCACGTCTTACCCATCTTCCAGTATATCACAAATGTGATTTTGATGGGTAGAAAGGTTTTAATTCATTAAATATCAACAAGATAGATCAAAACTTGCACTTCATCGCCTGTTCAGTTAAAAAAACGTCTATGAGCTCACTTTCGACACCCACAATGGAAGGCCGCATGATATTGCCTCTGCCCGATCAAGCAGGCGGCAAGATGTTGCTTCATTCCTGTTGTGCGCCCTGTTCCGGCGAGGTCATCGAAGCGATGGCGGCATCGGGCATTGATATCACCATTTATTTTTACAATCCGAATATTCATCCGCGCGAAGAATATGATTTGCGTAAAGACGAGAATATCAAATATGCCGAAAAACTCGGCCTGCCCTTTATTGATGCCGATTACGATTCATCCAACTGGTTCGAACGGGTCAAGGGCATGGAGTGGGAACCGGAAAAAGGCAAACGTTGCACAACATGTTTCGATATGCGGTTTGAACGCACGGCGCTTTACGCTTTTGAAAATGGCTTTCCGATGTTCACATCCTGTCTGGGCATTTCCCGATGGAAAGATTTCAAGCAAATCAACGGGGCAGGACACCGCGCCGCAGACCGTTATGACGGTGTGGCCTATTGGGATTTCAACTGGCGCAAGAATGGCGGATCAGGCCGGATGCTCGACATTTCCAAGCGCGAGAATTTTTACCAGCAGGAATATTGCGGTTGTATCTATTCCCTACGTGACCGTAACAAATGGCTTCTTTCCCAAGGCCGCGAAAAAGTAGAACTCGGCGTCCATTATTACGGGACAGACACGGAAATTTAATTTATCCGACCTGTGCTTCGAGCCAGATTTCTTCCTGTTGTTCCAAAGCCGCCACAACGCGGTCATATTCGGCCTTAACCGTGACAACCTTTGCCGCATCCAGATAAAAGTCAGGCGTGAGCATTGCAGCTTCGAGTGTTTCCTTTTCACGGGTCAGGCGTTCGATTTCCTTTTCGGCCTTGTCCGCTTTCTTCTTTAATTCATTGAGATTTTTAGGCGAGACATCTTTTTGAGGTGTTGTATCAGCCACAGAATTCTTGCCCTTTTCAGCATTCGCTGATTTCTTTTCTGCCGAGCGTTCTTCACGGCGAGACTGGATGGTAAAGTTCCGGTAATCCTCCAGATCGCCATCGAAATTGACGCACTTGCCATCTTTGACCAACAACAAGCGGTCGGCCACACGTTCGACCATATTCGGGTCGTGGCTGACGATCACCACTGCGCCATCATAATTATTGAGTGCCTGAACCAGTGCTTCGCGCGCATCAATATCCAAGTGGTTGGTCGGTTCATCAAGCAAAAGCATATGAGGCGCGTCAAAGCTCATCAGAGCAAATAACAAACGTGCTTTTTCCCCACCACTTAATGCCGAGATTTTATTATCGGCCAGATCGCGCGGGAACCCGAACGCCCCAAGTTTGGCGCGGACTTTATGTTCTGGCACATCAGTGGCTGATTTTTGCATGAGGCGCAGCATTTCCAAAAACGGGGTGCTGTCCACATCCAGTTCATCGGTCTGGTGTTGTGAGAAATATCCGATGCGCAGTTTTCCCGAGCGGAATAATTCGCCCGCCATCACATCGAGTTTTCCGGCAATCAATTTCATCATGGTTGATTTGCCGTTGCCGTTTGCACCGAGCAGCGCAATGCGGTCTTCGTGGTCGATGCTTTCATATACGCCACGCAGGATCGGTTGACCCTCGACATAACCGACATCGGCCTTTTGAATCGAGATCATCGGCGAGGGAATTTTCTCAGGATTTGGAAAATTGAATTTAATCGCGCGATCAGCAATCACGGCATCGACCAGATCCATTTTTTCCATGGCTTTCATGCGGCTTTGCGCCTGTGCGGCCTTACTGGCCTTGGCTTTGAAGCGATCGATAAAGACCTGCATATGAGCGCGTTCGGTCTGTTGTTTTTCAAACATCTTTTGTTGAAGTCCGGTGCGCAGCGCTCGTTCTTTTTCAAACGCGTCATAATTTCCGCCGTACATCGTCAATTTCTGGCGATCGACATGAATGACATGATCGACACATTTATTGAGCAATTCGCGGTCGTGTGAAATCACCATCATGGTATGCGGATAAGAAAGCAGATAATTTTCCAGCCACATAATGGCTTCCAGATCCAAGTGGTTGGTTGGTTCATCGAGCAGCAAAAAGTCAGGTTCGACAAACAAAACCGCCGCCAGCATCACGCGCATTTGCCAGCCACCACTGAATGATGAAAACGGTTCATTCAACTGGGATTCTTTGAACCCCAGCCCCGTGAGCAATGTCGCGGCTTTGGCGGGTGCCGAATAGGCATCCATATCGGCCAAGGCCTGATAAATATCGGCAATTTTATTCGGGTCGGTTTCGGTTTCGGCATCGTGCCAGAGTTTTGCCATTTCAGTATTGGCGGCCAGCACCACATCAATCAGCGCATCGTCAGTTTCTGGAATATCCTGACGCACCATCGCCAGCTTCTGATTGGCAGACAGGCTGACCCCGCCGCCATCCGTTGGCAAATCACCCGTGATCAGCTTAAACAACGTGGATTTTCCAGCCCCGTTCAGCCCCACAACGCCCACGCGCCAGCCATCCATGACGTTGATACTGCAATCATCCAGAATAGTGCGGGCGCCGATACGATAGGTCAGGTTGGAAATACTAAGCATTGTCTCTCTTTTCGTTTGAGGGGTTATGCCACACAACGACCCGTGAGGGGAAGGAAAAAGCCTGTCTTTCGCTATGCATTTCTGCCGCAAACTCAGTTCGTTCCTTGAAAAAAATAGTCTGATGGGCGGGAATCCTCAAATTGATTGACATATTGTACGCCGCCGTCTATAAAATTCCTTAAAAATACACAGAGAGGCCACAATGAAGTCGATACACGGATTAGAATTATTCAACTTTTCTCTTCTGATTAACGATGGAGTTAATGCTGTTCGCGAGATTGTAAAAATATATCGCAACGGGCTGGACTGTGCCTATCACGAAATAACTGACAAAGTAACTATCGCGGAAAGAGCATCGACTTACCGCACCTCGTTCAAAAAACATTTCGGCCAAAACCCACGGATCATTGAGGATGCGTCTGACGAAATGGTTTTTTGTGCCATGGATATTCCAGAAAAAATCAGACATGACAGTCGTCAGGATGCACAAATTGGAATGCTTGGTGTCGCGTTTGCAATCGGTACAGCGCCAGTACTCATAACATCATCCCCGATAGTGTCAGGATGTCTTGCAGTAGCCAGCTTGCATAAACTTTTCTCTGCCCGAGCGAAAGAAAAAGAAGCTGTTGAAACGGTCGAAAGAACTGGGCGTCGATTGAGAGATGCTGTTATATATGGCGATGGTGTCACCTATAATCGCGGCAACGGTAAGATACAACTCTGGGGATGATCCCGACTTTTTCAAGACACTTCAATTCCCCCGCACAGCATTCCGGGGCCAGTGGGCCGGTGCGAGGTTCCTCTTTCGAGGGCACGGGGGTATTTATACTGGTCTTTCCCTGCTTTCAAAAACCGGAGCAATCCGGCGCACGAGAAAGATGTATGCTTTATGCCGTTTTTTCTCTTTTGATGTTCGTCAAAAGACAAAGGCAGGCGTGGGCGCCCACAGGCGCTGTTTTGTGCGGCACTTTTCCAGCCGCAGGATACGTATCGCCTTTAGTCCTATCACAGACGTGATAAAATGTAAAGGACTTTATTCCTATTGGGGGTATGGAGGTAAAAAAGACATCACGCAGAGAGCGCCAAGGAGCGCAAAGGCCGCAAAGTTTTTGGGGGAAACACAAAGTAATTTTAACCACCAAGACACGAAGACACCAAGGTTTTTGTACCTTCCTCCGTCATTCTCCGAATCTGCACAGCAGATTCTAGGGGAATCCATTTCTGTCTGGATTGCTTCGTCACTTACGTTCCTCGCAATGACGGGGGATTGTTTTTGAACCACCAAGACACCAAGAATTCGTCATTGCGAGTGACAGCGACGCAATCCAGAGAAAATGGCGCAGAGTATTAATTTATGGAGACTTTTTATCCTGTCCCCGATAGATGTTGATTTCAGGCTGGGATAACCAATCTCCATCTTTGAGCCAACGCGGAAAAACATTAAAGTTTTGCAATTCTACCAAGGTTACAAAACGACGATCAATAACAGGGCCGCCTGTATCTTTCCAGTCTTGTGTAATTTCGCCGCCCGCTACTTCACAGCGGAAAAATATATCAACATTGTGGAATGTATTTTTTTCCAGTACAAATTCAGAGACAGCAAAGGCATCCCCAACGTTTACAGTCAAACCTGTTTCTTCATAAACTTCACGTTTGATGCCCGATTTCAAATCTTCGCCATAATCCAACCGTCCACCAGGGGTACACCAAAAGTCTCCTGCCCCATCACCGTTCACAATAAGAATTTTTTTGTCCTGCACGATAACAGCACGGACTGAGACATTGGGCTTGATCGGTGAATTTGAATTAGTCATGATTTTTTCCTCGCTCTGGAATTATTAATTTTATCATAGAGAATAAAGTGAAGACAGGGGATAAACAAAACCCCGCGAATTTGGGCGCGGGGTTTTTTTATTGATTATTCTTCTATGTTTTCATCTGCGGGGTTATCTTCCGGTGTAGGGGTTGTGACACCGCCACCTTCGTTTTCTTCCGCTGCGATGGCTTCGATGATGGCTTCGTCTTCGACAACATCTTCGTCGTCTTGTTTGAGCCACGCAACAGAGACCACATGTTCGTCATCCCGAACGCGGAAGAGTGTCACACCTTGCGCCGCGCGACCTGTGAAGCGGATCCCGTCAACCGGCATCCGGATCATCTGACCCTGATCGGTCACCAGCATAATCTGGTGTTCGTCAGTGACGACGAAGGTTCCCGCAACTTCCCCGCCATTCTTTTCAGTCAGGGTAATATTGGTGATGCCCTGCCCGCCACGACCAGAGACACGGTATTCGTACGCAGAGGTGCGTTTACCGTAGCCGCCCGTTGTTGCAGTCAGCAGGAATTGTTCGCGGTCTTGCAGTTCCTTGAAGCGATCTTCGTTGATTGTTGCGTCTGCACCTTCTTCGAATTCGACACCTTCTTCGTCGGCACCACGCAAAGCGGAGGCTGCTTTCAGATAGGCATTTCGTTCTTCCGGTGTCGCGTTCACATGTTTAAGGATCGACATCGAGATGACTTCGTCTTTGTCTTTGAGCTTGATCCCACGCACCCCTGTTGACGTCCGTCCTGAGAACACCCGCAGATCGGAGACTTCAAAGCGGATCGCACGACCCAGACGGGTTGCCAGCACCACGTCTTCATCATCACGACAGATTTTGACATCAATCAGTTTTTCATTGCTTTCGAGTTTCATTGCAATCAACCCGTTGGAGCGGATATTGCGGAAGTCGGACAATTTATTCCGTCTGACCGACCCGCCATTGGTTGCAAAGAGAATATCGAGTTCCGCCCACAAATCTTCATTTTCCGGCAGACGCAAGATCACAGAGATATTTTCGTCCTTATCAAGCGGCAATAGATTGACGAACGCCTTCCCGCGTGCCTGTGGGTTCCCCAAAGGCAGTTGATAGACTTTCATCCGGTGGACAATCCCTTTTGAAGTAAAGAACAGGATTGGCGTGTGGGTCGATGCCACAAAGAGGTCAGAGACGAAATCTTCGTCCTTCATATCAATAGCAGAGCGTCCCTTGCCACCGCGTTTTTGGGCGCGATAGGTCACAAGCGGAGTTCGCTTCACGTAGCCGGTATGGGTAATGGTCACCACCATGTCTTCGCGTTGGATCAAATCTTCGACATCGGTTTCAAAACCTGAATCAATGATTTCAGTCCGGCGTGGTGTGGCGTATTTGGTTTTGACTTCGACCAATTCGTTCCGCATCAAGTCATAGAGTTTTTCTTTTGATCCCAGAATGGACAGCAGCTCGGCAATTTCATTGGTAATGGTACGCAGTTCATCGCCAATTTTATCGCGTTCAAGACCAGTCAGACGGTGCAAGCGCAAATCAAGGATCGCCTTGACCTGAACTTCGGACATCTGGTAGGTGCCGTTTTCATCCACGAAATATTCAGGATCATCAATCAGGGCGATGAGCGGAGCAACATCCCCCACAGGCCAGCGTTTGGCGAGCAATTGTTCACGGGCAATCGCAGGGTCTTTGGCATTACGGATCAGGGCAATCACTTCGTCGATATTGGCAACCGCCACAGCCAGACCAGCCAACACATGGGCACGGTCGCGGGCTTTGTTCAATTCGAAAATTGTCCGGCGCGTAATGACTTCTTCACGGAACTTAACGAAGGCCGAAATAATCTGGCGCAGCAACAAAGTTTGCGGGCGGCCATGATGAAGCGCCAACATATTGCAGGCAAAAGAAGATTGCAGCGATGTGAATTTGAACAATTGGTTCAAGACCACATCAGCATTGGCATCACGTTTCAATTCAACAACAACACGCACGCCGTCACGGTCGGATTCATCACGAATTTCCGCGATGCCTTCGACGATTTTTTCACGGGCGACTTCGCCCAGACGTTCCAGCAACTGGCCTTTATTGACCTGATAGGGAATTTCATGGACGATAATGGCTTCGCGTTTGTCCCGAATGGTTTCGATCGAGGTTTTCGAGCGCACCGGCATTGAGCCGCGCCCCGTCGTATAAGCCGAGTACGCCCCCGCACGACCCAGAATTTGACCACCGGTCGGAAAGTCCGGCCCCGGAATAAAGCTCATCAATTCTTCGTTGGTGATATCAGGGTTCTCCATACATGCCAGACATCCGTCAATGACTTCGCCCAGATTATGTGGAGGAATATTGGTGGCCATCCCCACCGCGATCCCGCCCGCACCATTCACCAGCAGGTTCGGTACACGGGTTGGCAACACAACAGGTTCGGAAAAAGATTCGTCATAGTTGGGACGAAAATCGACTGTGTCTTTATCAATATCCTGCAACAAGGCATCGGCAGCCTTTGACAAACGCGCTTCGGTATAACGCATCGCCGCAGCCGGATCACCATCCATCGACCCGAAGTTACCTTGTCCGTCGATCAATGGCAGACGCAGTGAGAAGCCCTGTGCCATCCGCACCAAAGATTCGTAAATCGCCGAGTCCCCATGCGGGTGGTATTTACCCATGACATCCCCGACAATACGCGCGGATTTTTTATAGGATTTATCAGAATGATATCCGCCTTCTTGCATCGCGTATAGAATACGACGGTGAACCGGTTTCAACCCATCCCGCACATCAGGCAACGCCCGCGAGACAATGACACTCATCGCGTAATCGAGGTAGGATTTCTTCATCTCTTCCGAGAGGGAAATCTGGGGAAACTTCGGGGTAGCTGCGGTATTATCCGACATGGAAAAACTCACTTCATTTTTATCGAGAAATATAGTGTTTTTTCTATCAAAAACAGGGCCTTTCAGCAAGCTGAAAGACCCTGTTTTTTGGGATTATACGCCCTATTTCTGCTATTTGCCCAACATATCGATATTTGGCAACGAACGAGGCAGCTGATTAGTGTTTTCAAACTTGGATGCCATCAAGGCCTTATCAATCTGTTCCTGAATTTTTGGCCCGAATTGAGCGCCATAACGAGCCGATTTTTCTTCAGCCGCACGCCCTTCTTTTGACCCGAAATAGGCCAGCATGGCTTTGAATTCCGGCACAGTGTACAAATCGGCCGATATTTTGATCGATTCGTCTTCTAGCTTGTCAAAATCCACATTCAGTTCGATATATTTTTTGAAATCTTCCCGTTCGGCAAAGGGCAAAGATTGCGCAATATTATCAATATCCTGCAAGATATGTTCCTTAACCCGCCGAACATCGTGCAACTCACGCGAAAGCGCCAGACGTTCCTTGTAATCATCGGCAGGCGCCTCAGATGTCACAGACTCTTCGGCAAAGGAAGGATGTGATATCAAAACGCCGCCAAAGGCCATGACCATACCAAGGGATAAGGTCAGCACACCGTATTTTGTCATTCTGGTCATCACACCACTCTCTTTCAGTTTTTAAGTCTTCAGGATCAGAACGGGATATCATCCGCCAGTTCATCAACCGGTGAGGCCGCAGCAGAACCACCATAGGACGGGCCAGACGAATAGTTGCCACCGGAGGATGAAGATTCACCGTAACTGTCATTGGAAGCGGAGCTGCTTCCTTTAGAGTCCAGCATGGTCAATTCACCACGATACGGGCGCAACACCACCTCGGTGGTGTATTGGTCGCGACCGTCTTTATCTGTCCATTTGCGGGTTTCCAGTTGGCCTTCGATAAATACTTTCGAGCCTTTGTGCAGGTAATTACGAGTTACATTCACCAATGCCGAATTGAAAATGACAACCTTGTGCCATTGGGTGCGTTCTTTGCGCTCGCCAGAGGCTTTATCTTTCCAGCTCTCGGATGTGGCCACCGAAAAACTTGCAACCTCATCTCCGCTTGTCATGTTGCGAATTTCCGGTTCGTTCCCCAAATTTCCAATCAACATTACTTTATTCAAACTTCCAGCCATGACTTTTCGCCTCTTTCACTCAATTCACTAAATTTTTCGGATGGGCCACTATACCGATCCGAAAGGCTTTGTCTAACCCATTGAGGGGGGAGAACCGATTTTTCCCATGGTAATTGAAGGATGGGACCCCTCATCCCCTAAATATGAAAAACAAACCTCGCGCAGCCAATCCAGCTCTTCAGAGAGAAGATAAGGCGAAAGTGTTTCAAAAACATGGGTGTGGTAGGATCTTAGCCAGTCTTTTTCCGGAGGGTCAATCAGCTTCCAGTCCACGCCCCGCAAATCAAACGGCACCAAGGTAATCGTTTCCCAGTATAATTTCCCGTCATCCCGTTCCTGACATAGCATCAGGTTTTCGTGCCTGATCCCATAATGATCTTTGAGGTAATAGCCGGGTTCGTTGGAGAGCACCATGCCGGGCTTAAAGGTCAGCCCCTTGCTCCCCGGAGAGATGTAGGTGGTTTCTTCATGAACCGCGAGATAACATCCGACCCCGTGTCCTGTTCCGTGGCTATAATTTTTTCCATTTTCAATCAGGGACGCGCGCGCCAATTCATCAAGAGACGCTCCGTCGAATGTGTCGTCCATCACCGCAGAGGCCACAGCGATATGACCTTTCAAAACACGCGTAAACGAATCTTTTGTATCTTCGTTTATATCCCCGATCACAATCGTGCGCGTAATATCGGTGGTGCCATATTCGTATTGGCCTCCACTATCCACCAGATAAAGATTATCTCCTGTGATTTGTTGATTGCTTTGCGCCGTCACATGGTAATGAACATCCGCGCCGTTAGACGCCCAACCGCTGATGGTATTAAAGCTTGGCCCCAGATAGCTGGCATGACCATTGCGAAACTCTTTGAGTTTATCCGCCAGATCCATTTCAGTTAGAATATTTTTTGAAAAATCCTGACAATCAAGCCAATGCAAAAATTTGGTGACGGCTATTCCATCCCGAATATGTGCCTGTTTGATGGCCTGTTGTTCGGCCTTTGTTTTCAAAGATTTGGGAAGAACGCAAGGGTCTTTGCCATCTAGCGTTTCAATTCCCGCTTTTTTCAAAATGGTTTCCGCCACCAGAGAGGAGCGTTGCGGATCAACCTGTACCGCCCCTTTTAGACCAGTCAAATCTTTTTCAAAATTTTCCGGCGCATGAAGCCTCACCTCGCCACCCAATGCCGCAGGCACATGGGACGGGACTTTGCGACGATCGACATACCAGTCAACCGAGCCATCATCATGCAAGATGAGATTGGATAACACCAACGGGTTATAGGCGATATCGCTGCCCCTTACATTCAGCAGCCAGCAAATGGAATCAGCTTGTGTTATCACCACGGATGAAATTTTTTCCTGTTTCAAATCCGCTGCCAATTTATGGCGTTTTTCGTGAGAAGTTGCCCCCGCGATCACATCCGGAAACAGATCAACCCGTCCCAAAGGGGAAGCCGGACGATCTGCCCATATCAAGTCCAGAGGATTTTGATCGACAGGGATCAGCTTAATATTTTTCTTTGTGGATTCTTCTGCATATTTTTCAATTTGCGACCGTGTAAACAAACGCGGATCATATCCAATCACAGAACCTGATGCAGCGTTCACCGCAATCCAGTTTCCGATAGGGTTTTTATCTGATGAGTCGGCCACTACAATTTGATAGCTGTCCGGATCAACCTGTTTTCCAATCTGGACATGATAGATTCCGTTGGTTATCGCCACGGCTGTGTCTTGAAGAATAACGGCAGAACCTGACGATCCGGTAAAACCAGTAAGCCATGCCAGCCGTTCGGCATTGGGGGGAAGATATTCACTTTGAAATTCATCCGCATGTGGGACGATAAAGCCATCAAGATTTTTGTTTTTTAGTTCCGCCCGCAAGGCAGAGAGTTTTTCGGCTGGCGTTGATAACATGTTATTTATTCCCTGTTTGGAAAAGCCTTGTTTGATTACAATAACAAATCTAGAATGTTTCGATTGAAAACTCAATGCATGAGAGCCAATTTCCTATGATTTCCATTAAAAACAGCCTCACTCTTCAAGATGTTCTGTTCCCTGTCACCAAACCTTGGAAAACAGAACATATTGATGTCGGGGATGGCCATTCCCTGTATGTTCAGCAATTCGGCAACCGCAACGGTGTTCCTGTCCTGATTGTCCATGGCGGCCCGGGCGGCGGAATAAAAGCCGAGTCAGGAAGTGTCCGGCAACATGACCCGTCATATTTCCGGATTATTGCCGTTGACCAGCGCGGGTGCGGTGCGTCAATTCCGCATGTGGCAGATGACCGGAAAAAAGCCTTTTACAAAAACACACCGGACAAGCTGGTGTCTGATTTCGAAATGATCCGTCAAGCGCTGGATCTTCGCCATTGGCATGTGTGCGGTTATTCATGGGGCAGTTGTTTATCAGTTTATTATGCATCGTTTTACCCGCAGTCCATCCGTTCTTTAACTGTTGGTGGCATCTGGATGCACACACCGCAAGAGATTGATTGGTACATTAATCGCATGGGATTGTTTTTTCCGGAAGCGGAAGCCGAGCTGTTAAAAACACTTCCCCGTTCGACAAAGCGATTTGATCGATTGGAAAAGTTGTATAAAGCCATCATGGGCAAAGATCAAAAGATCGCGTTACGAGTTGCCGAGGCTCAAGGCCAGTTTGAAAATGTTGCCGTCCATTTCATTTCCGACGCCGAACAAAAGGCCGAACAGCAAACAGAACAGGGCAAGAAAAAGAAGAAAAGTGCAGCCGAGAAACGTCACGAAAAACTTGATACAATCGCGCGTGGAGCTTTGGAAATTTACTTTATGAGGCAACACCCCTTGCCCACAGAATGGTATAAATCAAAAGACACCAAGCAGGCCCTCAAACAAATTAAGGATTTTGTCATTATACAGGGACGGTATGATATTGTCTGCCCCCCCACCATGGCGTATGAACTGCACAACGCCCACCCACACAGCAAATGCACATTCGTCCATTATGCCGGACACCGCGCCACACCGGAATTTATGCAGACCATGATCAAGGCCCACGAAAGATTGAAGAGAGTTAAGTCTGAGTGATCGTCCGGATATAATTTATTCTTTATTTTTATCTATCGACTTTTTCAGGAACGGGATGACAACCATTATCTCTATGGCTGATATGACGATGAAGGCTCCGCCGACTACCTGCCTGAGCTGTTCATTCAAGCCCATTATTGTGGCCAGATTTTCCCAGTTTGTCAGGATTGCCACGCCAAACAGTCCCCCCAATACCGAGCCGATATGAATAAGCAGAACGATTTGTCGTTTCTGTTGTTGCTGTCTGACTTGATGATCTTTCATATTTTTCACCTTTTGATACATTCTGCCCTATGGAATTCCTAAAATCCACTCTTTATGTCATTGATATTTCGTGATTTAATAGAGTTCGTTTTTGACTATCTTCTCTTCAAGGGCTTTTTATGACTGCGGGCAGTTCCCAACAGGCTCATATCATCGTTTTGGGCAATGAAAAAGGCGGGTCGGGTAAATCGACCACCGCCATGCATGTCTGTATTGGTTTGTTACGTTTGGGATATCGGGTCGGCACAATTGATCTGGATGCCAGACAAGGAACCTTTACCCGATATATGGCCAACCGGTTTGAATATATCGCCCGCAACAAGCTGGCTATGCCTTCGCCTGTTCATTTCCCGATTGAAAAATCAAAAGCGCCGACGGTGGAAGAGCAAGAACAGCAGGATCATGATTTTTTCATGATGGCGATCGACGAATTAACCCATGCCACAGATTTTATCGTCATTGATACCCCGGGGTCGGACACCTATCTGGGACAGTTGGCACATTCTTACGCCGATACTCTCATCACCCCGATGAATGATTCCTTTATTGATCTGGATGTGCTGGCCAGAATTGATTCAGGAACACAAGCCGTCAAGGGGCCGTCCATATATACAAAAATGGTGACGGAACAACGCGAGAAAAAGAAAAGCCGCGATGGGCACAATTTGGACTGGATCGTTATGCGTAACCGCCTGTCCTCTCTGGATGCCCGCAACAAGCGGGAGGTTGGAGAATTATTGGAACAAATTTCGGAGCTTTATGGATTTCGCTTAGCTCCCGGTTTTGGTGAACGGGTCATTTTTCGTGAATTATTTCTTAAAGGCATGACCTTGCTGGATATGAAAGAAGATCCGGAACACAAGATGACCATGTCGGCCATTTCCGCCCGTCAGGAGGTTCGCGAGCTGTTGCGGTCTATTGCTCCGGAAACGATCAAGGGGTATCCGGCCAGAAAATAATGCCGCACCCCGCCATTTTTTCAAAAACCCTATTTGTTTCTATATATTTATTAATCTTTTTCGGCATAATATAGCCCATGCGTCTGTCATTTCTGACACTTATTGCTTTATTTTTTGCTTTGACTCCGGCTTTGGCCGAAGACAGCTTTTTGTCGCGTGGTTACCTTCCCTATGAAGAAAAACTGCCCGACCCCACCGACCAGCAAATTGACGAGGCCCTACAAGTCACAATAACCTGTAAGAGTAATGGTTATTCCCGCACCTATTATGATTGTGATTGTACAGGCATGAAATTTCTGGAATTGCGGCAGAAAAATGGGGATGGCCCCAATGCCACCGCCCTGTTGATTGAAGCACAGAAATCATGCCCCAATGCCGCCGATGTGGCAGGCCTTAGCGTTCAACAATGCCAGTCATGGGCAAAACTATCTCGCCCCTATAGTTATAAAGAATTCTGTGATTGTTTTGCGTCAGAATATGCCACGTTGTTCGAAAGAAATACCACCGAGAACGAGATGGTTCGTGAAGCCCAGATGACCAATGCCTATACAAAATGCGATGGCGGAAAACAGTTGGGTTCCCGATTGGCCAAACAAAGCATTATCGAACGTTTGAAGGAAAACGGCATCTTCAAAACATTGTTCCCCGGCGCCAGTTCTCCGGCCTCTGGAGACTAACCTATTTTCTATACAGTTTCCATTCCCTGACGGATCGTTGCAGCGTAACCCAGCCCACGCGTCAGGATGTGCGTTTTGTAGAAACGAAACAGGTGTGATTTGGTTGAGTCACACGCCGCAATTTTTTCCAGCATCACCGCACCAGCCAATGTTCCGGCCAAGTTGAGATAAGGAACCGCGATGGCCGCCACATGATCGGGGTTTGATTTGGCGGCAAGAACAAATTTCGTGGTGTCTTCAAAATTTTCAATCATGCCCAGAATATCTTGGTCGTCGGTTTGCTTCAGATCGGAAATCCATGCCAGCATCGCCGCCCCATCATCACGCAGTACTTTGCGGAACATCAGGTCATTGGCCTGAATACCGTTAGTTCCTTCATAAATCGGCAAGATACGCGCATCACGATAGAATTGTGCCGCTCCGGTTTCTTCGATAAAGCCCATGCCGCCATGAACCTGAACTCCGGTCGAGGCCACTTCGACCGCAAGGTCGGTACACCATGATTTGACAATCGGCGTCAAAAGATCAACACGCAATTGTGCCGAGACATCTCCGCTTGCCGCTTTATCCAGATAAAACGCCGCCTGATAGGTCAGCGCCCGCCCTGCCAACGTCAATGATTGCATAGAGAGCAGCATCCGTTTGACATCCGGATGATGATTGATGGTTGTGGTATCGCCCCCGGAAAATGGTTTGCCCTGTTTGCGATCGGATGCATAATCAAGCGCGGCTTGTGTCGCCCGTTCAGCCAGCGCCACACCTTGCAACCCGACGGACAAACGCGCGTTGTTCATCATGGTGAACATATATTTCAGACCCTGATTTTCTTCACCCACCAGATAGCCAAGCGCGCCGCCGTTATCCCCGAATTGCATGGTGCAAGTCGGCGAGGCATGAATCCCGAGTTTATGTTCAACCCCCACGCATGTTACATCGTTGAGCGAACCGTCTGTCAGAAATTTTGGCACGATAAAAAGCGAGATCCCCTTCACCCCTTCCGGTGCGTCAGGCAATCGCGCCAGCACCAGATGAATGATATTGCCCGCCATATCGTGATCGCCATAGGTGATAAAAATCTTTTGCCCCGAAATGCGATAGGTTCCGCCTTGATTGCGTTCTGCCTTAGTGCGGATCAAAGCCAAATCTGACCCTGCGCCTGACTCGGTCAGGTTCATTGTCCCTGTCCATTCCCCTGAAATCAAACGGGGCAAATAGAATTCTTTTTGTTCCGGAGTTCCGTGTGTGGAGATTGCCTCAACCGCGCCTTGATTGAGCAGCGGGCAAAGACCAAAAGACAGGCTGGCCGATTGCCACATTTCCTGAATGGGAAATGACATCAACCATGGCAACCCTTGTCCGCCATATGCGGGGTCAAACGGAACCGCGTTCCATCCGCCGTCAGTATATTGTTTATAAACATCCTTGAAGCCTGTTGCGGTTTTAACCGATCCATTTTCGCAAATTGCGCCCAACCTGTCCCCTGTTTCATTCAAAGGTGCGATGGCATCCCCTGCCAGTTTTCCGGCTTCTTCCAAAATGGCTTCGGCCATGCCCAGATCCAGATCATCCCGTCCCAGATCAGCCAAGGGGGTAACTTTTTCCAGCAGGGTCAGCATATCTTGGATCGGTGGGGTATAATCAGGCATAGGTGAGTTTCCTTAATGTATTGATTTGCATCATTTACCCTATTCTTGGCTACTGGCACGGGCTTTGCAACAGGTATTTATGAAAGGGTTTATTTTTATGCTGACAGGACAAAATTCAAGCATTTCCAGCAATCTGGAAGCCTTAAAAAGCAAGGCCGGGGCAAAAATTGCCTCTGCCATCCAAACCGCCAGCACCAAAACCGGCGTGGATTTTTCGTATCTGTTACAGCAAGCCCAAGTCGAAAGCTCTTTCAAAAGTGATGCCAAGGCCGGAACCAGTTCTGCCACTGGCCTTTACCAGTTTATTGATTCCACATGGCTTAGTATGGTGAACAGGTATGGCGACAAATACGGACTGTCCCAATATGCCGACCAGATCAGCGATACCGGCAAGGTATCCAGCAAGCAAACCAAATCCGAAATTCTGAGTTTGAGAAACAATCCGGAAATATGTTCGTTAATGGCCGGAGAATTAGCTTCCGAGAATAAAAATTATCTGGAAAATTGTGTCGGGGGAGATATTGGGTCAACCGAACTTTATATGGCGCATTTTATGGGCCCCGGGGGTGCCGGAAAATTCCTGAAGGCTTTACGATCTGACCCGACTGCCAGTGCGGCAGATGCCTTCCCACAAGCGGCAGCCGCCAATAAAAATGTTTTTTACACCAAGTCCGGACAAGAAAAATCATTGGCCGAAGTCTATGCATTCTTTGATAACAAGTTTCAGATCGAAAGTGATGCTGCGGTTGCCTGTAACGCCGAGAATTCCAGCGACCTGATCAATCAGGTGGCTGACCAGAATGTAATCGCCGCCACTGTCAAACAGGGGTATGACCATATTTATAACCAGAAACAACAATCATGGGTGCGGGTTAAGTCTTCCGCCGCACCTTCCATGTCATCGAGCTGGACTCCAACAGATAATCTGGGCGGAATTACCGGATTAACCAAGGGATTTGCGTCTCCGATTGATATTCTGGAGTTGCTAAAAACCGATCACACTCGTCAGGGACGATATAACAGTTAAATTTTATTGAGCTGCCCGACTTAAACGGTCATTGATAGCAATCCCGATGCCAGTATCGGGGATATCCATCACGGCAATGGCTTTGTTGGATGGGTTATCCAATTGACGGATCATGGCAAACAGATTGGCGGCGGCTTCCAGCAAATCCCCCGTTTCCGAGAGATTGCGGATTTGGCTGTTCGGCAAATCGCTGGCCTTTCCCCCGCCACGAATCCCCATAAATTTGGTTGAGCCAAACGCCAGTAAGGCTTCGTCCGGCGCTACATCTACCGCTCTAAGCCTAATCGGGATATTGGGGGCGTAATGTTTTAGTAATTGCCCCGGAGAACGAGGGTTATCCGTTGCAGCAAGTTCATATGTCACATCCCCACCGATACAATCCGCAAGGTCTTCGGCCGTTAATGCCCCAGCACGAACAATCACCGTGTCAGCACCCGATAAATCGACAACCGTCGATTCCAGACCGAATTGTGTTGCCCCGCCAGCAAGGATAAGTGGAACGGCATCGCCCAAGCTGTCCGCCACATGATGTGGCGCTGTCGGGCTTAACGTTCCCGAGGCATTGGCACTGGGCGCGGCTATCGGTATTCCAGCCTGGGCAATCAATTGAAGCGCCACAGGATGATCGGGAATGCGTAGTGCCACGGTTTTTAATCCGGCACAGGCCAGATCGGATATTTTTCCAGACTCTTTGCGAGGAAGAATCATGGTGAGCGGCCCCGGCCAGAATTTGTCAGCCAGAGCCAAGGCGCGATCATCAAATTCGGCTTCGTTCAAAAGCATATTCAAATCGGCCCCGTGAGAGATCAACGGATTAAAGCTCGGGCGGCCTTTGGCGGCGAAGATCCGCGCCACAGCCTCGCCATTGGTTGCATCGGCGCCAAGCCCGTAAACAGTTTCTGTCGGGAACGCGACCAGCCCCCCTTCACGGAGAATTCCGGCAGCTTCAGTTAAAATTTCGGGGGTTGGGGCGGCTATTTTGGTCATGCGCCTTTATATTATTTTATGATGTACATGAAAACAGGAATCATAACAAAAATACCGCGCACATATTCGGTTTGCACCGGTATCCAGTCTTTTATCGGGAATGAGCAGGAAATAACCACACTGCCGGATTTGAGATTTTCCAGTTGTGGTTTGAGTTTTTCCATGTGATACGGCGACAAATAACACGTTACAATATCGTTGTTTGAAATATCCTTATCAAAGAAGTTTTTACGCATTATATGAACTCTGGATGACAGAGAGGTTCGCAGGCGGGAAAACCAGAAAGGCAGTGGTGAAATTTCAAATCCGGTCACTTTGCACACCGGATAAAGCCGTTTCAGTTTCAGTACCAAACCGCCCCAGCCACAGCCCAGATCGACGATATTGTCGGGGGTCATCTTCTGTGCGTCCAGCATCGCCATCACTTTGGCGCGCACAGCGGGCAAAACAGGTGTCGGGGAAATACGAGCTTTTTTCTCGTAAATCAGGGAAATGGCGATCCCTGAAAAAATCAGGATCACAATGATTGAATAGATGCTGTCAAAGACACTCATCCTCTCAGGATAAACTTTTTTGCCATTTCGGGCAATAAATTGTCCAATTTCGAACAGTTTTGTAAATAAGCTTGCCTTTTGGATCGACTTTACCTTAGATAGGGCTGTTCCAGAGGATAAAAATGACCGGAAAAGTATTTACCATTGCCCAGCACAAGGGTGGAGCAGGAAAAACCACCCTGTCGGCTCAACTTGCTGCGTCTTTTGACCAGACCGGCGGTAAAGTTCTGATTGTTGATGTCGATCCGCAAGGATCATTGACCGAATGGCACAAAATGCGGTGCCAGACTTTGGGTCGCAAGAACAAGATTACATTATTCCAGACCCAAGGGTGGAAGATGATGCGCGAACTCCCGCGCATGCAGCGCGAGTTCGATTATATCGTGATTGATACGCCCCCCCATGCCGAAAGTGAGTCAAGCATTGCGATCCGGTTGGCGGATCTGGTGTTGATGCCGATGCAACCTTCTCCGCTTGATGTCTGGGCGTGTGCGCCGACCATCAAGATTATCATGCAAGAGAAAAAACCGTTGATGCTGGTGATGAACCGCGTCCCTGCCCGTTCCAACCTCAATACATCCATTCAGGAAAAATTGATCAACATGAATATTCAGGTTGCCAAATCAACATTGGGCAACCGTGTGGCCTTTGCATCGTCTATTATGCACGGGTTGGGTGTTCATGAATATGACGCGCGCGGAATGGCATCAATAGAAATGCAATCCTTGATCAAGGAAATCAAAAAGCACAAGTCTGTAAAAGACGAGAGTAAGGCTGCTTAAATTCCAATTATATTTTCACCGCAGCGTCTGCAGATCTTTTTCTGGGTTGCTTCGTTGCTATAGCTCCTCGCAATGACGATCGGGTGGTAGATACTCTATTGTTTATGGAGTTTACCGCCCGTCAGTGGTTCGGCGCAGCCCGTGGTTTTTGGGAAAGAGATTGGTAAATCCAGCAATTTGCGAACCGCCATATAGGCGAAGCCTTCGGCTTCTAATGCATCGCCGTTCCAGCCAATCTGTTCGACCGGAAGAACAGGCACTTTGAGGGCGTTCGCCAGCCCCGCCATCATCGCAGGGTTAAGCCGCCCGCCGCCGGTGACGTACCATTCTTTGGCAGGTTCGGGGAAAAGTTCAGCCCCCTTTACAATGGCTTCGACGGTAAAGGCCGTGAGCGTTGCCGCTGCATCAGGCAGGGGAAAATTCGAAATGGTTTTGACATCCCATGCATCGCGGTCGAGTGATTTTGGGGCTGGTTTTTTGAAATAGTCATGGGATAACCAGCGTTCCAGCACATCGCGGTCTGCCTTTCCCTGACGTGCCCAGCCTGCATCCTGATCGAACCGTTCGCCCGTCATTTTCGACACCAGATCATCAAGCAATGCATTCCCCGGGCCACAGTCAAACGCGACCAGATCATCTTCGTTGCCGTCGATCCATGTCACATTCGAAACACCACCGATATTCAAAATCGCCACGGGGCGTTTCAGGTTGGATGACCGCGCCCGCGCATAATGATAGATCGGGATCAATGGTGCGCCCTGCCCCCCCTGTTTAACATCATTGGCGCGGAAGTCATTAACGACATTTATGCCAAGTTCGTTTGCCAGAAGTTCACCATCGCCGATTTGCCATGTGAAACCATGATCAGGGTCGTGATAGAGCGTTTGACCGTGAAAGCCCACCACATCAATATCGGTTTTATCCAGATTTTCCTGCACCAAAAATGCACGAACGGCATCGGCGTGAAATAACGTCAAATCCCGTTCGACCGCTTCGGTTTCAGGTGTTTTGTCTTTGGTGCCAAAATGATTTTTCACGCGCAGCCGCAATGCGTCCGGATAGGGCACATACAAGAACCCCAAAGGAATAACCGTGCCCTGCCCGTCTGTTTCAATCAGCGCCACGTCAACGCCGTCCAGAGACGTGCCGGACATCAACCCCAGAGTTTTATAAGTTTTAGGAAAAGTCGTTGGCAAAGTCATGTCCATTTGCTAGCATAAAAGTCTGCAAAAACAAAGCGTAGAGAAGAATGACCCAGCACAAATCACAGTACAAATCAGATTTTTTGAATATTATTTCCGAACGTGGTTTCATCCACCAATGTTCCAATATGGACGGTTTGGACGCCAAGCTGGCTTCGGGGGTACAAAGTGCCTATTGCGGATTTGACCCGACAGGGAAAAGTCTTCACATCGGGCATCTGGTTCCTGTGATGATGATGCACTGGTTCCAGAAAACCGGTCATAAACCCTATACGCTTGTCGGGGGTGCCACCGCCATGATCGGCGACCCCTCGTTCAAAGATAAAACACGCCCCCTTTTGACCACAGAGGATATTCAGGCCAACGTCGAGAGCATCAAAGAATGTTATGCCCAGTTTATCACCTATGGCACTGGCAAGAACGATGCCGAGATGCTCAATAATGCTGACTGGATTTTGAAACTCAATTACATGGAATTCCTGCGCGATTACGGAACGTATTTTACGATCAACCGCATGTTGTCATTTGACTCGGTCAAGCTGCGTCTCGACCGTGAGCAGCCCCTGACGTTCCTCGAGTTCAATTATATGATTATGCAGGGATATGATTTCATGCATTTGCACCAGACCCGAGATATTGTCCTGCAAATGGGCGGGTCTGACCAGTGGGGCAATATGATTAACGGTGTTGATCTGACCCATAAGAAACTGGGCAAGGAATTGTTCGTTCTGACCTGTCCTTTATTGACCACGGCTTCGGGTGGAAAGATGGGCAAAACCGAAGGCGGGGCCGTCTGGTTGCGTGGCGATATGTGCAGCCCGTATGATTACTGGCAGTACTGGCGCAACACAGAGGACGCCGATGTTGGTCGTTTCCTGAAACTGTTTACCACGATGCCGATGGACGAGATTGCCAAGTTGGAACAATTAAAGGATGCCGAGATCAACGAAGCCAAGAAAATTCTCGCGTTCGAGGCCACAAAATTATGCCATGGAGAACAAGCCGCCCTAGAAGCCGCAGAAACTGCCCGCATGACCTTCGAGCAAGGCAGCGTTGGGGACAATCTGCCTTTTATCGAAGTGCCGGAAGACATCCTGAAAACGGGCATGAGTGTCATTGATGCTTTGCGCGAAACTGGTCTGGTTTCCACGAACGGCGAGGCCAAGCGCCTTGTTCAAGGTGGTGGAGCCAAGATCAATGATGCGTCTGTGTCTGACGGTGCGCAGTTGGTGACATTGTCAGATATGACCGGCGACGGATATATCAAAGTGTCTTCGGGTAAAAAGAAACATGCCCTGATAAAAATCAGAGCATAATCATTTTTCTATCGGTTATAGTGAGGCTTCGTCTGTTTTGACGGAGCCTTTTTTTCCTGTTCTTCCATATCATCGTAATCGTTATCCCCTTCAAACAGCAAAGAGCGCAAGAAGCCCGGCGTCAGAACCGACAGAGGATTGATAAAGACGCTCGGGTCATCATTTGGCCCCTTCATGGTATAGGTCGCCGCAATCAGGCTGCCGCTTGATCCGCCTAGAATTTTACCAAGCAACGGAATCTTGGCAACCATCGTATTGACTTGAGACATTGGAACCACTGTCCCTTCGAGATTGGTTTGACCCTTGGTTTGATTGATCGTACCAGAAAAACTCAACCCAATTGACGCACCGGACGTCCGACCATTTTTCAAGAAAATAATCCGGTCTCCATTTTGTTTTCTCCATTCGAAGGAGGTTCGCAGTTTTTCAAATTCAATTCCTTTATTCTGTAACAATTCCGAAAGGCCGGATAGCGAGAACAGGTTAATGAATTTTGCCAGAATAGGAGCCTTGATAACGGTAAAATCCATTATTCGTCCGCGTCCGGAAATATCGTTTAGTCCACCACCTGCAATCTGCGTTCCTTGCATCTGGAGTGTGCCCCCGATAACATGGTTATATAAATCAAGTGCGCGCAACGCTTCACCAGCATTGTCGGAATTAACTCTTAACTCCATTCGTTTTGATGCATTTGGTTTGAGCGTCACCGTCAATTTACCGTGAGGTGTCTTTCCTGCCAGATCAAGAAATTCAATGTCGTCCTGAGCATTGGTTTTAACCTTGATTTTTGGGTCGGAGAGATATTGGTCAGCATCCTTACCACCAATTATTCTGGCCACATTCACCGTGGCATGAACAGCCATTCCACTTGGTTTGGTGGAGGCATATTCTTTTTGAGAAGTTCTTCCCTTTTCTGCGTTATCCTGATCCCCGCCAATAAACGGACGCCCATCAAAGACTCTGCCAGTAATAGAGACATCCAGCGTATTTTTTTGTGGGATTTTCAAATCAAGATTAAAATCATTGGCGCGACCAATTTTGACCTTTGGAAATTTTGCCGATACGATATCCCATTCAGAGCCCAGCTTACCAAATTTAACGTCCCCGTTGGCGGACACGCCCCCATCAATATCAATTTTTATATCTTTTACCGACTGGATATCCTGATTGCGAATGATTGCCTTAGCGGTTGCCTTACCTTTTATGCCCTCTTTTTTAAAGTAATCAAGCGGGGACACAAAGAAATGAGCCGGCGTCAAATCTGCCTCTATATCAATATCGACCTGCCCCAATTTTGGTTCCAGATACTCAATTTTGATTGGAACTTTTCCCGCGACAAAATCATCAAGATTAACTCCGAAATGATGGCGGAGTTTTTCATCAGAAACCAGTGATGCCCTGATTTTACTGCTGTAGGGAGCGTCATCCAGATTGATATATTCCGAGTATGTCATATCAATATCGCGACCATCCAGCGTCCCTTTTCCGGATATTTCGAATGATCCCCCCTCAACTTTCAGTGCGAACGGCCCCCCTGCAATATCAAGGCCACGCACAATTTTGGGCAACAACACATCACGAAGCGTTGCATCAACTTTTACCTTCACATCATCAGCAGGAAGGTCTTTCAAGGCAGGAAAAACGACATTGACCTTCATGTCCGCAGTCCCTTTGACCTTATTTTTATCCAGTCCGATTTTATCGGCCAGATTGATCGGATCTTTACCAATATAATCAAGAACCGTGGGGACGGGCCCTTCGAGTTCGGCGTCAATTGTCACTTCACCAATAGTGGTTGGGTGTGTCAAATGGGTTATATTGACCCTGCCCTTTTTTATTTTAAGATCGGCGATTTTTCCGGAAGTGACAATGATATCGAGAACATCGTTCTTGATCGTCGCCGTTCCTTGGGCTTTCTCTGCGGGAAGCATCGGGGCACGGTAATCGGCTTTCAAATTCTCATAAGCGAATTTTGCCTCAATCTTTTCGGAGGGAATATCCGAGAGGTCATCCAGATTGATCGGCAATGTTAATTCCAGATTTTTTACTGTCGCACCGGAGAGTTTATCGGTCATCCATTCCCCAAGGATGGTTGCCTTTTCAGAAGAGGGCCACATTTTATGAATCTCGTCAAAAGTGACTTTGGGTATAGAGACGGTCAGAGGGAAATATTTCTGTGTCCCCGAGATGTCGCGATCTCCCGCCAAAGAAACAGTAACCCCATTAATATCCATATGGGTTTCGCCGATTTCAAATATTCCTGCCGTGCGGTCATAGGTGATGTTGGCCGCCATATTTCCGAAGGTGAGCGGTTGTTCATAGAGTCCAGTCAGACTTAGATCGCCTTTATCAGAAGAAATTTTCGCCTTAATTTTTTGCGGATTCCAATTATCGTCGAGACTTCCGGTAATGTCCCCATCCGTTACAAATTTTTGTTCCAGTAACGAACTATAAGGGAGGGCTATTCTGGACAACGTCGCAAAATTCACCTGCGTAATTTTTCCCTTTACCAAAACCCCGCCATTGGTTCTGGCCAAATTCAACGAGATCGAAGACAAGGGAGTCTGTTTATCATCCTGTTCTGCGTTCCCTGCAGTCTCCTCATCCCGATAGGAAAGTGACAAATCAAAACTTTCTTTCTGACGTTCCAGATCAAGTTCGACATCAGGAATCTGCCAGCTTACTCCAGACGCATGGTCATCCACGATGATCTGGGCATTCCGCACTGATACTTTTTGCAGTTGAGATAATGGTTTTAATTCCGGATAATCCGGAAGATTTCCTCCTTTGAAGAAGCTTTCCCCGATATCTTTCAGAGTTATCAGGGAATCTTTTTCATTTTGGACAATCTCCTCTTTTTGGGCGACGTCAATATCAGGAGAAATCAGCAAATGAACGCCACCATTTTTCGTCCGGATTACTTTCAAAATCGAGTTAGTGACAACAATCGCCTCGGGTCTTATCGCCCCGACAAGAAACGGAAGCTTGGCCAGTTGTATGCCCAACTGAGGAACGTCCAGAACCGTCTGACCGTTGTCTTCAAGCTTGACATTGCTGACCCCCAGAATGATCGGCCCAGAAAATTCCGGCCATTCTGCAACAATCACACCGAATGACAGATTAGAGGTCGAATCCTTATCGACCAGTGCCGACTTCACATAGTCCGCAGCAAAAGTCATATCGACAGGGCCCTTGGAAAACTTCCACAGCACAAATGTCGTTGCCAGCATCACCAGCACCGCCACCAGTACAGCCAATTCCAGAACCAGAAAGACCGTCTTACGTATGAATTTCAGAATGACTTTCATGTCCCTCTTACAAATCCTGCCCTTATATAACGTGGATCATAGCAAATATTCTCCGTCTGACCAGTTTTGCGGGTTGACAGATGCCAAAAGACACACAATTTTCTTATATACTTCATCTTATACAAAGGATACCAGATGACCATGATCGAAATTGGCAACAAAGCCCCTGATTTTTCCGCCCTTGCGGATGATGGAACTGTTCTTTCACTTAAAGACTTCAAGGGAAAAAGCTTTGTTCTGTATTTCTATCCCAAAGACGACACATCCGGTTGCACCAAAGAAGCTTGTTCTTTTACCGATCATATTTCAGCTTTTAATAAACTGGATGTTCCAGTGATTGGCGTATCGAAAGACAGTATTGAAAAGCACAAAAAATTCAAAGAAAAATACGGGCTGAAATTCCCGCTGCTCTCGGATGAAGATGGCAAGCTTTGCGAGGCTTACGGAACATGGATCGAGAAATCCATGTATGGGCGCAAATATATGGGGATTGACCGTGCAACCTTTATCATTGATGGATCAGGAAAAATTTCCTCCATCTGGCGCAAGGTCAAGGTTCCGGGACATGTTGAAGAAATTTTGAAAGCTTTGAGCACATAAAGAAAAAGCAGCTTACGCTGCTTTTTTTGCTTTTTCCTGAGTGACCATATCAACCGGCTTTCCGACTGCGCGGAGATTCAGGTAATCATGCATATGTTCAACCATTTGATCCATGTGGTCATTGTAGAAATGGTTGGCACCATCCAATACACGGTAATCAATCGCAATACCTTTTTGGGCATTGAGGCGTTCGACCACTTTTTCGACCATTGGTTCGGGAACAATATTGTCTTTGTTGCCTTGAAGGATCAAACCAGATTGAGGGCAAGGTGCCAGAAAACTGAAATCAATTTCGTTGGCTGGCGGAGATACCGCGATAAAACCTTTGATTTCCGGACGGCGCATCAGAAGTTGCATACTGATCCACGCGCCAAAGGCAAAACCACCCACCCAGACATAAGGCGCATTCGGGTTAATTGATTGCATCCAGTCAAGCGCAGCAGCGGCATCAGACAATTCGCCTTCGCCTTTATCATAAAGACCCTGACTTTCCCCCACGCCACGAAAGTTAAAGCGCAAAGCAGAAAAACCATGTTCTTTGAATGTGTTAAACATCGTATAAGGGATACGGTGATTCATTGTGCCCCCACGATCAGGGGCGGGATGCAAAATCAAAGCCAACGGGGCATTTTCGATTTTGGAGTGATGATAACGCGATTCCAGACGCCCAGCAGGGCCATTGATGATAATTCCTGGCATATGTTTTCCGTATGGTTCCCGTATAAATGCGTTTATGTTTAATTTTTTTGAGGTATAGACCATTTTCTGTCCATAAGTCCAATAGTTTCTTATAACATATTGATTTTGTTGTGGATATTTTGTATTTCAAGACTTGAAGGTGAAAAACCATGACAAATTTATTTTTTGACCACAATGCCACCACACCGATCCGGCCCAAGGCCTTTGATTTAGCCACTTCCATCATGTCCGAAGTGGGGAATGCGGCATCTGTCCATTCCTTCGGGCGACAGGCCAACAAGCATGTCGAGACGGCGCGGCGCCAAATCGGCGAGATTCTGAATGTCGATGCACAACAGATTATTTTCAATTCCGGCGCAACAGAGGGCAATAACACCATCCTGAAAGGATTTGCCGGACAACGTATTCTGATTTCATCCATCGAACATCCTTCCATCATGGAGTGCGGTGTTGCGGCCGAGAAAATTCCGGTTCAGCAAAATGGCGTGATTGATCTGGATGCCTTGCAAGAGATGTTGAACCACCCCACCCCGCCCGCGTTGGTGTCGGTGATGATGGTCAATAATGAAACCGGCGTTATCCAACCCATTCAGGAAATTGCCCGCATGGCCAAAGCCGTTGGTGCGTTGGTTCATTGTGACGCGGTTCAGGCCTTTGGGCGGTTGCCCATCACCCGCGAAAGTCTTGGCGTTGATTTCATGACTATCTCGGCCCATAAAATCGGCGGGACTCATGGTGTCGGCGCATTAGTCTGTGCTGCCGGTCTTCAGGTTCCTCGTCTTGTTCAAGGGGGAGGACAAGAACGCCGGCAACGGGGCGGCACGGTCAACGTTGCAGGAATTGCCGCGTTCGGTGCGGCAGCGGTCGATGCCTGTTCCGTCCTTGACGACTATCAAAAACTTTCTATCTGGCGTGACCGAATTGAATCCCATATCCGCAAAACATCAAACCGTGTCCGCATTCTGGGACAAGAGGCTCCGCGCGTGGCCAACACATCCATGGTGATTGTCGAAAGCAAAAGCGGCGAGACTTTGTTGATGGCATTTGATCTGGAGGGTATTGCGTTGAGCGCCGGATCGGCCTGTTCCAGCGGGTCAACCAAGCTATCTTATACATTGACCGCCATGGGGATCGAAGCATCCCCACAAATTGCATCGTTACGTGTGTCACTCGGTCACACTACAACTGAAAAAGAAGTTGAGCAATTTATTGCCGTGTGGGACAAGGTCAGCTCCCGTTTATTCAAGGATTAGTTTTTATGCCCCAGATTCATTTTATTCAGGTGGATGGTTCCACCAAAACGATTGATGCGCCCGTTGGGTTGTCGGTGATGGAAGTCGCCGTCAAACACTCCATGGACAAAATCGAAGGCGCTTGCGGCGGATCACTCGCCTGCGCAACGTGCCATGTTTATGTGCATCCCGATTGGTGGGACGAGGTTATGCCCGACGAAGGCGATATTTCCGAAGCAGAAGAAGACATGCTCGATCTGGCGTTTAACCTGACCAAGCGTTCGCGCCTGTCCTGCCAGATTATTGTGACAGACGAACTGGACGGTCTGGTTGTTGCCCTGCCCGGTTCAAAACCGGACTGGCTTTAATACACACCTAGCATTCCAAAAATCTGTCCAGTGCCGCGATATAGTCTTCTATCGTGTCGTAAAAGAACAGGCTTTCGACTTTTTTTGGAATCAGAAATCCTTCTGCGACCATGTGATCCAACTGGGCTTTTGTTGAGTCGTAATATCCTAAAAGATTCAGAATAAAAATCGGGCGGATTGAATAATCCTTGATCGTCGGGTCACGGTCGGCGGGCAGATAATCCGTTTCGATTATCTCATAAATTTCATCCATGGTTCCCGTGCCACCCGGCATCACCAAAAATGCATCAACATCTTTAATCAGCATGTTTTTGCGTTCGGATAAGGTTTCGGTGACGATATATTCGATCCCGATTTTATCCGGATTGTTCACACTGAAATATTTTTGTGGCAAAATGCCCACGATTTTTCCAGTACTGGAATGTTCTTTCTGAGCCTCCAGATACGCAAAGCAAAACTCCCCCATCAGGCCGGTTCGTGACCCGCCATATTTGGTAAAACACCCTTTTTGACCGAGATAGGTTCCGACTATACGCGCAGATTCAAGGTATTCCGGCTTGTTGCCCGCATGAGCGCCGGAGAAATAGGTAAATGATTTCATTGTTTTTCCTTAATTTTGGACATCTCCTATAGCAAAATGCCAAAAAAAAGAAAAGCCCGTATTAATATGTCAAATTCTTGCTTTTTATAACCGATTTGCCTATATTGCCCCGCATGATGTCAAAACAGATCAACTCGTTAGGCTTTGCCAAGCCCCCTGCCGAGACCCGCGTGGTGGTTGCCATGTCGGGCGGCGTTGATTCCTCTGTGGCGGCGGCCTTGCTCCACGAACAAGGTTATGACGTTGTGGGCATTACCTTACAGCTTTATGATTACGGTGACGCCATTGCAAAAAAAGGGGCGTGTTGCGCGGGCAAAGATATTTACGATGCCAAACGCGTTGCCGAAGAGCGCGGCTTTCCCCATTATGTTTTGAATTACGAAAGCAATTTCCGTCAGTCGGTCATTGAGGATTTTGTCGAGTCATACCTGAAAGGCGAAACACCCATTCCGTGCGTCAAATGTAACCAGACCGTCAAATTCAAGGATTTGTTGCAAGTCGCCCGCGACCTTGACGCCGATTGCATGGTCACGGGCCATTATATTCAACGCATCGTCAATGAAGACGGCATTGCGGAGTTGCACCGCGCCACAGACGCTGGCAAGGACCAGAGTTATTTCCTGTTTGCCACCACTCAGGAACAGCTTGATTTTCTGCGCTTTCCGCTGGGCGGATGGACAAAAGATATAACGCGCCAGCACGCAGAGCGTCTGGGCCTGGTCAATGCCGATAAACCTGATTCACAAGATATCTGTTTTGTGCCGAACGGAGATTATGCATCGGTGGTTAAAAAGATCGCCCCGCACGCCGAACAACCGGGGCAGATTATCCATCTGGATGGCCGCGTTCTGGGAACCCATCAGGGCATTATCCATTATACGGTCGGACAGCGTAAAGGGTTGGGCATCGGTGGTGGATTTACCGAGAATAACGAGCCGCTTTATGTCGTCGCGGTCGATGCCGAAAGCGCGAAGGTTCTGGTTGGCCCCAAGGAAGCTCTGGCGCGGGACGTTGTGCGCCTTAAAAGCTGTAACTGGCTCGATCATTCATCCGACGCCCCGATTTGTGTCGAGGTTAAATTAAGATCAATGACCCGCGCCGTCACCGCGACCCTGACCCGTCACGAAGATGGATCGGCGACCTTGATGCTGGACACGCCACAATATGGCATTTCTCCGGGGCAGGCCGCCGTTTGTTATAAGGATCAGCGCGTTATTGGCGGCGGATGGATTATATCCACCGAGCTTTGTTCTATGGCAAAAGCCGCTTGACAAAGTCTGCGTTTTTTCGCATATAGTGCTTCACTTTTTGCCGTGGCGGCGTAGCTCAGCGGTAGAGCAGAGGAATCATAATCCTTTGGTCGGGGGTTCAAATCCCTCCGCCGCCACCATATCACAGATTTTCCCCATTCACTTACGTTCAAAATAACCCTGTGGGTACTTGAGGTTTTTATCAACTTCAGATTATTATCATGCATGAACGAACCAAGATGATGCAAGATTGGGCAGATTACGTTGAAAAAATTTCCAAAGGAGTAAAACCATGAGAACTTATGGATGGTATGAATACGATGATGCCCCGTGGCGCATGCGGAACACCCAAACAAAACAAGAAATACAAATCCTAGAAATATCCAAAGAAAGCGATCCTGCAAAATTCTTTAAAGGATGGGATCACATTGAAAAAGAGAAAGGGATAAAACTATGTCAGGTTGGCGGCAACACAGACGAAATAAGCCATTCCTTAGAAATTAAACTGTTATACAAAGATGACGAGATCCAACAACCTCTCCACATAACGATTGTCCACCACAAAGACCGGCAAAAGAAATTGCACTCGGGTGAAAACGCCATCACTCTCGGGGGAATGCATATCATTGTTAACTACAACATCTCATTTCCCTCCAATCCTGAATATAACACGTGGTTAAGAATAGATGACTTTTTGATGGATGCCCTCTTATGTTGGCCTGACGCGATCTTTGAAGGACGTCATGAAGTATTAATTTCTATAGGGGCATGGCAACAAGGAAAATGGAACCCACGCATGAAAAGAGTTTTCTCAGATAGACGAGATTACCCTTTGGAGAAAAGTAAAAACATTCCTATTGCAGACGCATCCCTCACTCCCCTAAATTGCATCACTCCTTCAAAATGGCGGTATATGGACTCCGGAGTCCCATACAAGAATATAGAGCTAAATTTCCTAGTCGACGAAACATATGGGGTACTGCATTACGACCAAAAATCCCCAATCGACCGGTTTCAAAATCAAGTCCCCTATATTTATAGGGAAGATCAGAAGGCATTTTTCTTTTTGACAAAAGTTGTCCCTGGCTCACATAGGGGCGAAGACCCCATGACATACGTGCATTACACATATGTTGATGAAGATATTTTTCTTACTTTCAGCAGCGCGCCATCCTATGGGCTACAAATACACCATTGTAATAATTTTGGATTCCGTAAGTTACCTCCCAGCCAAGAATTTTGGGCATCTGACTTATACGGAAAAATAAAGGCTCCACCCTATTTTGAAAGAGAAAAACCACAACCTATATACTGGCTTTCGCACGGAATATGGAAGCGAGTAGTTCATGCAATATCGGAAGCCTGGCCAGCATGGAAAGATAGCATTCAAGATGGAGAACGGAAAAAATTAGAAATAGATCAATCAGTTCAACTCCCTCCCTACTATGGAAGAACTGCTTTTGCAGGCAACTATGGCCCCAAAATTCAGGGAGGTTTTATAGGGGGCCTAGCATCTGGTTGGTACTCTATAAGATTTGAAGAATTCTAAAAATTATCAATAAAATCTAACCAAAACCAAGATAACATATATGTTAGAACTATATATGATGCTATTAGATAACTTAGGACGGTAATGGATATGCCTTTAACCCGTGATTTTAAGGATACAATTATCGAACGCGCCCAGCGTGATAAAAAATTCAGACGCGGAATGCTTACACGGGGCATTGCGCTTATTGTTGCTGGAAACAGTGATGACGTTCAAACAGGCAAGGCTTTTATCCGTGACTATATCAACGCCACAATCGGTTTTGTGACCCTTGCAAAGAAAACCAGCATTCCAAAAGAAAGCCTGATGCGGATGCTCTCCCCCTCTGGCAATCCCAGCCTGAATAATTTGAACCAAGTCACACATACCCTACTAGGACATGAAGGGTTAACCCAGCCTGATAATCTGGCAGTTTCTTTGAGGGATTAAAGAGTAAAAATGAAAAAAGAGTGGAGCATCGAAGAACTTGCAGAGGAACATAATCTATTAGTCGGGGTTCAAATCCCTCCGCCGCCACCATAATTTTTCCAATTATATCAAATTGTTATCGTGTTTTAAGGTCATCGTGAAATCACCCCGTTTTTCACTGGAGTAACACCTATTTTCTTTATAATTCTATTGAGTTCTAAACATCACACATACATTATAAGCCCAGAGAAAATTTATGGGGCAGTCTATGAGCATTTGGTCTTTCTTCACAGGTAATAAGAAACAACAAAGCAAACATCCTAATGGGGTGGAATGTGACGATCATTTTTTTTATATCAAAAGCTTAGATTACTTTGGGAACTATAGGATATCCACTTCGAAAGAATGGATTGTAACTTGGATAGATTCTGACAGAAGTCGAGGAGTTGGGGGCTACCGAGATAAAGGCAATGGTCGATTTACGTTATACAATGTTCAAAGGAATGAGATTTGTATCGACCTAGACCTTGAACGCCCTAATAATGGACATGTTAGTGATAATGGCTTCTGCTGCATTGAAGATTGGCTTTTAGGGGAAGGGCTTAAAGGGAATTTTTATGTTTTTTCTCCAAATGGAAAAATTATAGTTAATCGTCGCTTTTCTGCGAACATATATAATAATGATATTTCATGCAGCGGGACTCTAGCTGTTTGCCAAACTGCAAATGCTAAGCATTTTGATGGAAACAAGCTGACCGCCTTTGATTTATTTTCCGAACAAGAGTTATTTTCTGTTATACCTGCAAGTGGTTGGGCAACTCAATATGAATTTGATGAAGCCGCAAAGCAGATAATAGTAGTTCACAAAGGCATTGGTAAATATAGATATAGTTCAGATGGTGTCTTTCTTGATCCAAAAAGATTTGAGAAGGATAAACTTTCTTCAGAAGACTATGTGGCTATTGTTCTAACAATAGAAGAAAGACTTAAAGAACCAGATCTCTCAATTGAAGATCTAAATTTACTCCTAGAAAGTATTTTAAAAGCAAAAAAAATAATTCCTATAGACTCAAATGGATGGGGCAATAATGCCCTTAAGTTAGAAGGTCTCATTTTAGAAAAATTGGGAAAGTATTTAGAAGCATGTGACGCGTACGAAAAAGTTTTGAAACTAAATCCAAAAATTGGCGTAGCAAGAAATCTAAAATCTCTTCGAAAAAAATTAGCCAATAATCTAGTACAAAGGACAAATTAATATGCTGCTTAAGTGCCACCGACGTTTCACTTTCTGATTTAACAACGCATATCGAAGCTTTTTAAAAGCATATGGTTATAATTAAGGCGGCAATAGAGAAAACATTAGCACCTAAAGTTATTGAGCCGGAAAAATATTAATTTGATGTCGGTATACGCCCAAATCTCTGAGCGTATTCCCAAATCAATTTCCGTTCTGCATAGAATATAAATGGGTTTATAGCTTCGGCATTATCAAGGATATCCTATAACGTCTGTGGTTTGTCATCATCGCGCATGACGATGTAGATCGCCGGAATCACCAGCAATGTCAGCACCGTCGAAGAGGCCAGACCAAACAGCAGCGAGATCGCCAGACCTTGGAAAATCGGGTCAGCCAGAATAACAACTGCGCCGATCATCGCCGCCAGCGCGGTTAGCAGAATTGGGCGCGCACGGATTGAACCTGCTTCGATCAGGACATCGCGCAGGCTGTGGCCGGAATTGCGGCGGCCACGGATAAAGTCCACCAACAGGATGGAGTTGCGCACGATAATCCCCGCCAATGCAATAAAGCCGATCATCGAGGTTGCGGTAAACGCCGCCCCGAACACCCAGTGACCAAACAAAATCCCGATCAATGTCAGTGGCACAGGGGTCAGAATAACCAAGGGCAAGGTATAAGAGCGGAATTGAGCCACCACCAGCACATAAATGCCCAGCAAAGCCACCATAAAGGCTATCCCCATATCGCGGAAGGTCACATAGGTAATTTCCCATTCCCCGTCCCATAACAGTGTCACCTGTTGTTCATTGATCGGTTGCCCGTGATATTTGATGGTTGGTTTCAGGGAAGGATTTTCCCATGTCATCTTGTCCAACGCATCGGACACGGCAAACATCCCGTAGATCGGGGCTTCGTATTCGCCCGCCAGCTCGGCCTGTACCATTTCGGCAAAATGACCGTCACGGCGATAAATCGGATAAGACCCCAGTTCGTCTGTCCCGCGCACGACATTCCCCAGTTCGACCACTGCCCTATTGCCCGGAATCTGGTTGGCAGGAACCGGAATGGTGGCCAGATATTCGTCCCATGTCATTTTTGATTTTGGCAGGCGCACCGCAATTTCAAGCGGGTTGCGTTCTTCACCACGATGAGAGTACCCGACCACTGTTCCGTTCATTAACATTGAGAGCGTATCATAGACATCTGATTGTTCAACCCCGAAATATTCGAGTTGGTCTTGATCAATCGAGACGCGCCAATTGGGGCGACGATCCCCTATGCTGTTATCCACATCAACAACAAAGGGAACGGATTTGAAAGCCTGCTCGATCTGTTCCATTGCGGCACGGCGCGTTTTGGCGTCTGGCCCATAAATTTCGGCAAGCAACGTGGCCATGACCGGTGGCCCCGGTGGAACCTCGACCAATTTGACAGATGTCCCCTTATCAATCGGGAAGTCTTTCAGTTTTTCACGAATGCCCAGCGCAATTTCATGACTGGAGCGGCTGCGGTCATCTTTGGCGGTCAGGTTGACCTGAAGCTCGCCTTGTTCCGGAGTCGAGCGCACATAATAATGCCGCACCAAGCCGTTGAAGTTAAAGGGGGCTGCGGTTCCTGCATAGGCCTGCATGGTGGTGATTTCAGGCGTATCGGATATTTTATCAGCCAGTTGCAGTAAGGTGCGCTCGGTATCTTCGAGCGTTGCGCCTTCGGGTAAATCCACAACCAATGACAATTCTGATTTATTATCAAACGGCAAAAGTTTGACCACCACGGATTTGGTCGCAAATAAAACCAGCGAGAGCATGGTTGCCGCCGCGACAAGATAGAGAAATTTCCGCGACACGGATTTTGATTTGATCACCGGCGTGACCAGACGGCGGTAAAGAATCCCGATTTTATCATGGGCCGGATCAGTATGGTGCGTTTGCGGGAAATAGTTCGAGAAAATTCGCATCAACCACGGAGCAATGGTCACTGCCACGACGAAGGAGATCATCATCGCAATCGAGGCATTGACAGGGATTGGCGCCATATATGGCCCCATGAGGCCGCCCACAAACAACATCGGCAGCAAGGCCACAACAACGGTCAGGGTTGCCAGAATGGTCGGATTTCCCACCTCTGACACCGCATCAATTGTTGCCTGAATTTTACTGCGGCCATCTTTCATGCCCCAGTGGCGGGAAATATTTTCGACCATCACCACCGCATCATCCACCAGAATCCCGATCGAGAAAATCAGCGCAAACAAACTGACGCGGTTAATCGTGTATCCCATCAACCATGACGCAAACAACGTCAGCATAATGGTGGTTGGAATCACCACAAAGGTCACGGCTCCTTCGACCCAACCTATCGCCCAGCCAATCAGCAGAACAATACTGATGGTTGCCAGCCCCAGATGGAAGAGTAATTCATTGGCTTTATCATCGGCGGTTTCTCCGTAATTACGGGTCACGTCAACCACGACATCATCTGGCAACACTATGCCCTTGAGTTTTTCAACACGGTCAACAATTTCTTCAGAAATTATAACAGCGTTGGCATCTGGCCGTTTGGAAATCGCCAGCGTCACTGCGGGTTTACGGTTCAATTTTCCGTCTGCCCTTTTATCAAGGGTTACAACACGCTCGGTTGCTGGTCGGGGAGATACGGTAATATGCGCCACATCGCCGACATAGACCGGGCGTCCATCGCGCGTGGTTAAAAGAAGTTGGGAGATATCCGGCACTGGATTTAACGTTTGTCCGGCTTTGAGTTTTTTATGAATAGAGTTGTTCTGGATGTATCCGGCATCAAATGACCGGTTGGCCTGTTGAATTTTTCCAACCAGCTGTTGCAAGGTTACGCCATAGGATGCCAGTTTTTCAGGGTCAGGTTCGACACGGATTTCATCTTTACTGCCTCCAGAAATATAGGTTAGTCCCACATCTTCAATCTTGATAATTTCACGACGCAATTTCTCGGCAACATCTTCGAGTGTCGCATCTGTCCAACGAGTGGCGGCATCAATTTTTGGCGAGAGTGTCAGCGTGACAATTGCCACATCATTAATTCCGCGCCCGACAATCAAAGGTTCGGTAATACCCACCGGAATCTGGTCGTAATTGGCACGAATTTTTTCATGAATCCGCAGCATGGCATCATCCGAATCCGTCCCCACATTAAAGCGCGCCGTCACCATAACACGATCATCCATGGTCTGGCTGTACACATGTTCGACATCACTGACACTTTTGACGATTGCTTCGAGAGGTTTCGTGACCAGTTCCACCGCATCCGGAGCCTTGAGCCCGTCTGCCAGTACCGAAATATCAACCATGGGCACGCTGATTTGAGGTTCCTCTTCGCGCGGAATGGAGACAAGAGCCATAACCCCGAGCATAATTGCCGTCATCAGAAATAACGGTGTCAAAGGAGAGGAAATCGACAGACGGGTCAGAAAACCCGATACACCCAGCGACATTGATTATTCTCCTGTCGTTTTGGTTAAGACATCGCCGTCTTTAAGACCGGATAATATATCAATCATTGCGGTTCCGTCCTGATCGACCACATGGCCGCGTTGAACAGGAACCTGTATCACTTGTCCGGATTCATTTTTTAAGGACACATAGTCAATTCCGGCGATTGTGGTGACATAGTCCGCAGGTACCAATATGGATTGGCGATCGCCTGTTGCAATCCACGCCCGAACACGTTCCCCGATAAAATAATTTTCCAAGCCCTCGACTGCGGCATCTGCTACTACGCGACCATTCTCAATACCCGGATAAACCAGAGTGATGACACCCTCTTTGTAGTTTTGAGATCCCATTTCATTCCCATCCAGACGAACCTTGTCACCAACCTTCATGAAGCGGGCATGACGTTCAGGAAGTTGAAGGCGCAAAATATATGAATCAGCCGCGATAATCGCAGCGACTTCGCCCGACATGACGACAGATCCATTTATTAAAGGAACCTGTAGAACACGACCATTTGACGGTGCCAGAATTTTTCCTTCGGTGACTTGTTGTTCAATCACCGCACGTTGGCTTTGTGCCGCTTTTAGAGCATTATTATTGCTGCTGGCTGCGGCTTTTGCGGCATCGAGTTCCGCCCGAGAGACCGACCCGCTGCCGATCAGAGATTGTACACGTTTCAAATCGGCGTTAGACTTGGTAACTTGTGCACTTAGACCTGATATCTGGGCATCCAGTGTTTTGATCTGCAAGGCCAGCTTATCATCCCCCACCAAGGCAATTTCATCTCCGGCTTTGACCTCATCCCCTTCCTTGACATTCAATTTGACAACTGTCCCACCGGTTCGGGCGCGCGCAGCCACTTCATCTTTACTTTCAACTGTTGCAAAGACGATTTTCTGGTCGGTGATTTTTTGTGTCGTGACCGTATAATCTTCGGCAAGAACCGGACGTGCCATCGCGAATGGCGCCGTGCCGATCAAGAGCAGAGAGAGCAAAATTCTTGTATTCATTATTCAAACTCCGTTCAGGATTTTTTCGGTTTTTGATTTGGCAAGATGCAGTAATTTTTATACAAAGCCTTGATGACATCTTCGGAGGCCGCATGCGTTAAAGAGTAAAAAATTGTTTGTGCGGCGCGACGTGTTTGCACAAGATTTGCCAGCCTGAGAATTTGTAAATGCTGCGACGCAGTGGAGGCGCGCATCCCTAAAAATTCGGCCAGTTCATTGACAGACGCTTCCCCTTCGGCAAGATGACAAACGATCATCAACCGTTTCGAGTTTGATAATATTTTCAAAAGATCTGCCGCTTTTTCAGCCGATTTTTTCATCTTTATTATACTTATCTTCATAGTTGCGTAGATACAATATATTTAGTATATAGTCAATATGTATCAAATTTATTAAAGGAGGTCTCAGGATGACCCATATCGTTGTTTTAGGCGCAGGACTCGGCGGAACCATGATGGCATTCGAGATGCATGAAAAATTACGTAGCGGTGATAAACTAACCGTTGTTAATAAAGGTTCGACGTATCAATTTGTTCCATCCAATCCGTGGGTGGCTGTGAGATGGCGCGAGAGAAAAGATATCGAGATTGACTTGATCCCAGTCATGAAAAAAAAGGGTATTGAACTGAATACATCCGGCGCAAAGCGCGTTTATCCCGACAAAAACCAAGTCGAGCTGAATGACGGAACAACAATTGATTATGATTTTCTGATTGTCGCGACCGGCCCTGACCTTGCTTTCTCGGATATTCCAGGTTTTGGACCCGAGCATCACACCCAGTCTATCTGCCATGCACACCATGCCGAGCAAGCCGCGATTGCTGTTGACAAGTTGATTCAAAATCCCGGCCCTATTGTTATTGGTGCCGTACAGGGTGCATCGTGTTTCGGGCCTGCTTATGAATTTGCCCTCATTCTTGATACGGAACTCAAACGCCGCAAAATACGCGACCAAGTGCCAATGACATTTGTAACGTCAGAGCCCTATATCGGGCATTTAGGATTAGACGGCGTTGGCGATACCAAAGGTTTGCTGGAATCCGAGCTTCGCAATCGTCATATCAAATGGGTGACCAGTGCCGTTGTCAAACAATTCGAAGCCGACAAAGTTACGGTTGATGAATTGAATGAAGATGCACAGGTCAAACACACCCACGAAATCCCGTTCTCGTTTTGTATGATGTTGCCAGCATTCAAAGGTGTTTCTGCCATTTCAGGCGTCGAGAATCTGGTCAATCCGAAGGGATTCGTCATGATTAACAAACACCAACAAAACATGACATACAAGAATGTTTTTGGAATTGGCGTATGCGTGGCCATTCCCCCGATTGGCAAAACACCTGTTCCTGTTGGCGTTCCCAAAACCGGATTCATGATCGAATCCATGGTCACAGCCACGGCGCAGAATATTGCCGAGATGATGGAAGGCCGCGACCCAAAATATGTTGCGACATGGAACGCCGTATGTCTGGCCGATTTCGGGGATGGTGGCGTGGCATTCTTTGCCCAGCCGCAAATCCCGCCGCGCAACCTGAACTGGGCCTCCAAAGGCAAATGGGTGCATTTTGCCAAAATCGGATTTGAAAAATATTTCATGCACAAAGTTTCTGTCGGTGAAAGTATGCCATTCTATGAAAAGTTTGCGCTTGAGCTGATGAAAATTCACAAACTAAAAGAAGAAAAATAGAAAAGGATACTCAAAATGAATATTGACCGCGCAATTATGGCCTTTGCGGGCGTGATGGTCTTGCTCAGCCTGACGCTCGCCCATTTTTTCAGCCCCTATTGGTTGTTACTGACCGCCTTTGTCGGGTTGAATATGCTGCAAGCTGCCTTTACCGGATTTTGTCCCGCTGCAATGATTTTGGCCAAACTCGGCATTCCTGCAGGATGTGCGTTTGAGAAGAAATAATATATTATCCCCCTCGATTTACAGGGATAAGGCAAATCCTTCTGGGCGATGAAATATGTCGGCGCTTTTTTTCTGCGTATCTGCGCCCAAGCCACTCCGGACATCGTTGGATGGGACGGTTGTCACAAATAAATCAAGATTTGGTCTGGCTATGGCTTGCGTCAGCCTGTCTCCTATAACCATTGCCCGCTCAATCACCAGCAGGTCAGCTTGTTCCTGTTGCTTTCTTAGCTCACCCGCAACCCGAACCATCGCACACAATGATTTTCTCTCGCCTTCGTCCAATGATATTAGAGAGCTCAGAAAATGGGCCTTCGTTCGATCTGTTAATGAGGCTGCCCCCGCCGGTCGTTGGAGCTCTTTTACAACTTCATCCAATAATTCTTTAGGGGATAGTAACAAGTAGATATGGTCAAAATTCTGACCTAATTTCGATTTTGCCTGATCTAAACTTTCGGGACAAAATCTGTGCTCTCTCACAACATCCTGAGCATCCCGCAATAATTTGGGCGCCAAGATATGGGCATTTCTGTCTTTCTCTGCGCCCTGATACGCCATCAAGATCGCCAAGGTCTCGATATGTAACTCCTGACGCCACCGCGCATGGGACGCCCCGATGTTTTCCAACATACCTCGAGCTATATACTCATACCCCGGAATCGCTTCGTGAATATCATGAAGTATAGGCAATTCATCCGCGAATTTTTTTGATGAAGGATATCCAATGACGGCCTGCTCATTATAACAAACATCATAGGCCAGTGTCCGGAAAATTCCTTCAGGGCCAATCAGTTGCATACGGTCACAAGCCTGCACGGCACGGGACATATAGCTCTGGCCATTTTCACTGTAGGAATGCGCCAGAACGGCATACAGGAAATGATTTTTCAGTTCCTTTGGAATGGCCTGATATTTTTGTTGAGACAGCACATCATCGAGCATAAGAAAACTTAGCTGCGCGTGGGGTATCCAGTTGGTATGAGGATTTTTATCGTCCATCATCCACCCTTCGAGAATACGCCCCAGATCATGGAAGGCCGTTGGAATAACAAAAGCCGCCTTATAGCCTTGCGGTCTTTCCATCTCCAGATACCGCAGTGCTTCGGCTGCGTCCTTGGCCATTTGCCATCTGTCATGTCCGATGGGCAGTAATTGTTGTCTGGTTTTCGTCTGACGGTCTTCCAAAAGCTCAAAAGACGATTTCACCAGATCTTGAAGTTCTTCCAGCAAAGACGTCAATGTGGTTTGTCCTGTTTCCGACTCCACCCATTTATCCAGTTCCGGACAATGCGAGGCCGAATCAAACCCATCATCAATGTTGATTGCTTTATCCCGAACGTCTTTTAGAAAATTATCAGTGCGAAGCCGAGCTCCTGCCCTCAGTATCCCGTAGGACTCCTGATCATATGGCTTTATAAAATATTTCTGCCACACACCAAGTCTATTGAGCTCTATTTTTTCGTTCAGCATAATAAATGTCTTATATTTTATTTATGACAAAAATTCAACTTTTACTGACATTTATTGTCCAGACTTCCGCAGTTTACGCCATTCGGCCACGTTTCTATTGTGTTCCTCAAGCGTTTTGGCAAAAGCATGCCCCCCTGTTCCATCCGCCACGAAATAGAGAAACTCGTTATTCTCAGGGTGGAGAACGGCCTCAATAGCATCGCGCCCCGGATTAGCGATCGGCGCGGGGGGAAGTCCTGCATTTTTATAGGTGTTATAGGCCGACTCAATCTCGAGATCTTTCGAAAGCAAACGCCGCCCCAACGGCCCTTTTCCTTCGTTTTTTGGTTGTCCCTTGGTCAGGGCATAGATCACAGTCGGGTCGGATTGGAGTGGGATGCCAAGGCGCAAGCGATTGATGAAAACGCCGGCAATCATCTTTCTCTCGCTGGCTTTGCCGGTTTCTTTTTCAACAATTGAAGCCAATGTGAGGGCTTCTTCCCATGTCGAAAACGGTAAATCAGGCGCACGTTTATCCCAGAGTTCCTGATGGGTTTTATTCATGGCCTCGACCATTTGGGCAATTTTATCTGCTCTGGGTTCATTGCGCGTAAAATGGTAGGTGTCGGGCAATAGGGTTCCTTCAAGAGGGATATTTTTTATTTCGCCCCCCAGACCGTCTGTCTCATTGAGAATTTGCACAATCTCGAAAGATGTCAGGCCTTCGGGAATCGTAAATTTGCGTTGCACAACGCGGCCCGCGATCAATTGATCCTGAATATCCTTGATACTCGCATGGGCGGCAATTTCGTATTCCCCTGCCTTAAGCGTCGAGGAGGCCCCTTTTATTTTTAAGGAGCCAAGAAAGATCCATTTATTCGAGATTATACCCTGCTGTTCAAGATCATGAGCGATCTGGCGCGAGCCCATACCTTTTTCAATTTCAAAAGTGACTGGATCAGCATTTTGTCCGGAAGCTTTGAATTGCTGGACTGCGAAAACGGCTCCCCCTGCGGCGACGATTATCATTGTCAACGCAAGAGAGAGAAATATTTTCATGAAGGGGTTCCCGTTACTCTACGGCTTTCAAGACCAATGACGCATTGGTTCCACCGAAACCGAACGAGTTCGAAAGAGCAATTTTGACTTTCTTCTCTTTGGCAACTTTGGGCACCAGATCAATCCCTTTACAAGATTCCGACACGTTTTCGAGATTGAGGGTCGGTGGAATGATGCCCGATTGGATGGCCTTCACCGAAAAAATGGCCTCGACAGCACCAGCAGCACCCAGCAAGTGACCAATGGCCGATTTGGTGGAGGACATCATCACATCATCAATCGCAGAGCCAAACAGACGTTTGACTGCACCACATTCTATCCCGTCACCCATAGGGGTCGAGGTTCCATGTGCATTGATATAATCGATATCTTCGGGATTAACTTCTGCACGTTTCAGAGCTGCTTTCATTGCGCGGAAGCCCCCGTCCCCGTCTTCTGCCGGAGAGGTAATATGATACGCATCGCCAGATAATCCATACCCGATCACTTCGGCATAGATTTTTGCACCACGTTTTTTTGCATGCTCAAGCTCTTCGAGAATGACGATACCAGCCCCTTCAGCAATAACGAACCCGTCACGACCTTCGTCAAAGGGACGCGAGCCTGCTTCCGGATTGTCGTTATATGATGTTGAAAGCGCGCGACATGCCGCAAAAGAAGCTACTCCCAAGCGGTTGACAGCTGCTTCTGCTCCACCTGCCACCATGACATCTGCATCACCCAACATAATCAGGCGAGAGGCATCCCCGATCGCATGCGATCCGGTTGCACACGCCGTTACCACCGAGTGGTTTGGGCCTTTGAAGCCGTGTTTAATTGATACATGGCCGGACGCCAGATTAATCAGCATTGCAGGGACTGCAAATGGTGATACGCGGCGCGGGCCTTTTTGAATTAGGGTTTCAGATGTCTCATAAATACTCTGCAAGCCACCAATACCAGAGCCAATCATCACACCAGTGCGCTCGCGATCCTCATCAGTCTGAGGAACCCAGCCGGAATCTTTAACAGCTTCATCAGCGGCCATCACACCATAGAGGATAAAAGTATCAACTTTTTTCTGTTCTTTTGGCGGCATTGCATCATCGGCATTAAAACCATCGGCAAAGCCTTCATTTTGATATGGCACCAACCCCGCAATCTGCGAGGCCATGTCGGATGACTCAAAGCGTGTGATTTTACGCACACCACTTTTGCCCGAAATCAGGGCGGCCCAGTTTTTTTCAACCCCCACACCCAGTGGAGATACAATTCCCATTCCGGTTATAACAACGCGTCTCATGATCGGCTCTAACTAATATTATCCTAGAAAAACAGTATATCTATTAAACCAAAACAAAAGGGCCGCGCCAAGACCTAAAATCTATGGCGAAAACGGCCCCTTTGGAAATCTACATTAGATTTAAGCAGCTTTCTGGCTGATGAAGCTTACAGCGTCACCAAATGTCTGGATTTTTTCTGCTGCGTCATCTGGTATTTCGATGTTGAATTCTTCTTCGAAAGCCATCACCAACTCAACTGTGTCCAACGAGTCTGCACCGAGATCGTCAATAAAGCTGGCGCCCTCTGTTACTTTGCTCTCGTCAACGCTGAGGTGCTCAACGACGATTTTTCTTACGCGGTCTGCAATATCGCTCATAATTTTTAGTTCCCGTATTTTGTTAAAATTTCCATTTTCAGAACGGTTGGAACATAAACGGCCTTTTTCCAATTTGCAAGTGCCAAACCTTTTACTTATCCACAGGCCTTTTTTATGTAATCAACTATTTCGCTCCATTCCCCGAAAACCCGCTCTACGCCTAGACTTTCAAGATTCTTTGTCATAGAGGCCGGATTATGGCTGACCGCCGTTATACCAAGAACCCGCATTCCGGCAGACACGCCTGCCCTTGCTCCGGAGGTCGTGTCTTCGATCACAATCGTCTTTTCAGGGGATACCCCCATCCGTTCAGCGGCATATAAAAACAGGTCAGGTTCCGGTTTTCCGCGAGCGACCTGAGATTTTGTAAAAATATGATCTTCAGTGAACAAATCCAGCAAGCCAATTTTTTTTATGGCGGTCATAACATTGACCCGCTCCCCATTCGAGCCAACACAAACTTTGTAGTGTCGTTCCAATTCCTGCACCGCTTCGACTGCGCCAGGAACCGGACGCAAAGACCTCTCGGTCTCACTCCGCGCAAGATTGATAAACTGATCTATGAAATCAACTGGCAGTGTGACGTTGTTTTCCCTCTCGATCAGCTTTACCAGATCACTCATCGCCTGCCCTGCCAGATGTTCATGGCAATGTTCCAGTGTATATTTTTCCAGTCCGAGCTCGATTAAAAGATCGGACACTGCCGCATTATTTATAGCTTCTGAATCTGAGAGCGTGCCGTCATTGTCAAAGATTACCAGTTCAATAGTCATTTAGTCCTCAATTCTTATGCTGGGTGCAGGACGTTGAGCCTTATCGAGCCCCGCCATAACATTCGTTGCAATAACAGAAAAACTTTTTGCCTGTGGGCTGGATGGATCCGCCACCACCACAGGGTTGCCCGCATCGGACAATTCACGAATACGCGCATGGAGCGGAATTTCACCAAGAAACGGGACACCCAATCTTGCCGCATCTGCTGCGGCCCCTCCATGACCAAAAATATCTTCGCGGTGGCCACATTCAGGGCAGACAAAGTAGGACATATTCTCGATAATACCCAAGACAGGGACTGCCACCTTGCGGAACAGTTCCAACCCCTTACGCGCATCAATCAATGCAATATCTTGCGGGGTTGAAACCACCACTCCGCCGGAAAGCGGGACACGTTGAGCAAGTGTCAAATGAATGTCCCCCGTTCCGGGTGGCAAGTCGATCACCAAAACATCCAGACCATCCCACACCACATCCCGAATCATTTGCAACAAGGCAGATTGCACCATCGGGCCGCGCCAGATCATCGGAGCCTCTTCATCAACCAAAAAGCCCATCGACATGATTTTTAGGCCATGTGCCTCTACCGGAATGATCCGCCCATTTTCATCTTGCGTTGTTTTCTTGTCTTTGACACCCGCTAATCTGGGTTGAGAGGGGCCGTAAATATCGGCATCGAGAAGCCCGACTTTTTTACCCGTCGCCGCAATGGCCAAAGCCAGATTAATCGCCACAGTCGATTTACCCACCCCACCTTTGCCAGATGACACAGCAATGATGTCCTTGACGTTTGGAACTTTGTCGGTTGTCGGTTGTTGTAAGGGTTTGGATTGCGTGGCAGGTGCAGTCGCCTGTCCAGTCATTACAACAGTGGCCTTGGTGATGGCAGTGATTTTTTCAATTTCTTCAACCATTCGCGTCCGTAACGCTTCCGCTGAATTTGCATCCACGTCTTGTGAAACATCCAACACGACAATCGCCTGTCCGGATTTCGTCACTTGCACATCATCCAGACGGATGCCTTCCTGATCCTTCAGTATAAATTCCGTCGTTTGACGAACGAACTCCCGCGAATCACCATAATCCGGCTGTAAAGACTGTTTTTTGGATTTTAGAAAAGAAAACATGGGTTAAACTCCGGTTTGAGTGTTGTTTTTAACTCAAAAAGCATTAATGTCTAGAGGAATTACCCAGAGATATAAGGTATTTAAGGAGCTTTTCTATGGCCTGGAACGACGACCATCAAGACAAAGGGGATTCCCCGCGCAAGAATCCATGGGGGAAACCCGAGGATGATCGCCAAAACGATCACCACGATCGCCCGAACTGGGGCCGTGGGCCGCAAGATGACGGCGAAATCAATTTTGACCAGATGCTCAAAACAATCAGGAAAAATCTTGATGGCATGTTGACTCATTCCGGTGGAAGCATAGGCCGGATTGCTGCCCTGATTATTGCCGTTGCTGCTGTTTTATGGCTTTTGAGCGGAATTTACCTGATCCAGCCGAATGAAAACGGCGTGGTTTTAACTTTCGGCGAATATACCCGCACCGATGAAACGCCGGGGATTAAATGGAAAGTTCCGTGGCCGATCCAAAGTGTCAGGATTGTCGATGTGACAACTGAACGACGTATTCACATCGGATTCGTCGCTCCGAACGCCAACTCGACCAAGCTGGTCTCATCCAGTGGCGGATCGCATCAGGAAAGCCTGATGCTGACTGGTGACGAAAACATCGTCGATATCAACTTTGTTGTATTGTGGCGCGTGGCCAGTGCCAAGGATTTCCTGTATTCAATACGAGAACCGGAAGACACCATCAATCTGGTGGCTGCCAGTACCATGCGTGAAATTATCGGGCAAACCAATATCCAGCCTGCCCTGACCGATGCTCGGACCAAAATCCAGTCCGATGCCAAGACGCTGATGCAAAAGCTGTTGGACGAATATCACGCCGGTGTGACCATCAATAATGTTCAACTCCAAAAAGTTGACCCTCCTGCTGCTGTTGTTGATGCTTTCAACGAAGTGCAACGGGCGCGGCAGAAAAAAGAAGAGTTGAAAAACCTTGCCGAATCTTATCGCAACGACATTATCCCGCGTGCCAAAGGGGATTCTGAGAAAATGCGTCAGGATGCGGATGCATATAGACAAGAAGTCGTGAACCGTGCGACCGGTGATGCCAAACGTTTTTCGGATATCTATGCCGCCTATAAAGAGTCAAAAGATGTGACTGCAGAGCGTATGTATCTCGAGACAATGGAACAGGTTTTGAAAAATGCCAAAACGGTTGTGATGAGCAGCAAAGACAGCGGGGTTCTTCCCTTCCTGCCTTTGAATGATTCCAAAACAACCGGCACAGTTGCCGCAAGTTCATCTGTTAACAGCAATTAAGCGGAGACCCATGTTATGAGTGACGGAAAAATCCTTGGTCTGGCAGTTGCAGCCATTGTAGCCTTTATCTTGATTAACTCGACCATCTTCACTGTGACAGAAGGTCAACAGGTTATGGTTTTGCGCTTTGGTGATCCAAAAGTACAAATCACCAGCCCCGGACTGCATTTCAAAATGCCTTTGATTGATAATATCAGGACATTTGAAAAGCGCATTCTGAATGTTGATCCTCCTTCCGAAGAAGTGTTGCTCGCCGACCAGAAACGGTTAGTGGTTGATTCATTCGCCCGTTACCGGATCACCGATATGTTGTTGTTCCTGAAAACCTTGAACACAGAAGCATCGGCTCAACAACGTTTGCACACCGTGATCAATTCGGCACTGCGTTCGATGATGGGTAAGGCGACCTTGCACGATATCCTTTCGGTTAAGCGTGATACCTTGATGGAAAGCATCCAGAGCATTGTGAACGAGGAAGCTAAACGTTTCGGGATTGAAGTAGTTGATGTCCGTATTGTCCGCGCCGATTTACCTGAACAAGTAACCCAAGCAACGTTTGATCGGATGCGTTCCGAACGTGAACGCGAAGCCCGTGAAGCCCGCGCCGAAGGGGAACAGCTTTCTATCGAAATCCGTTCCAAAGCTGACAAAGAGCGTACCATCTTGCTGGCCGAAGCCAAACGTGATTCAGAGATCGCACGGGGTGAAGGCGACCGGAAAGCCATTGAAATCTATGGCAAGGCATTCGGGCAAGATCCTAAATTCTATGCGTTCTATCGTTCACTGGAAGCGTATAGAAATTCATTGTCCAATCCGGAGACAACACTCTTGATCTCGCCGGACAGCGAATTTCTGGAGTTCTTCAAAGACAAGTTGAAATAAAACAAAAGCCGGTCAATGACCGGCTTTTTTCATTCTGTAGAATTCCATTTCAAAGATGCAATATCCGACCCAAATTTCTATATCCTATTGCAACAGTAGAATGAGCAGCCCTTAAAGCCGCCTTAAATGAAGACGACAGGTCACGTATGCCCTGTTGTCCATGTTCCACAGCATGATTAAAATGTGCTCTACTTGCACCTTTACTGGCTAACTCCAGCTCTTTTTTAAGTGCGGCTGGATCGCTTTCCAGAAACCCATTCGGTGTCATTGCCATTATTTTACTCCCTATGATTGATTTCCAATCATAGCTAAATCAAACAAGACAATATGTCAATTCTTATTTATCCTATGCGCTGCCGATCAGAATACCGGCAATCAACACCAAGGCGCCGCCAAAAATGACCTGAACCATCGCCGAGACCATTGGGGTATCCATATATTTCCAGCGTATCCATGAGATGGCAACCAGTTCAAGCGCCACGACTATCGCGGCCACAATTGTTGCCGTCCAGAAGTCGGTAATCAAATAAGGGAGCGTATGCCCCAGCCCACCCAAGGCCGTCATCAGACCACAAACAATACCACGCAGCCAAGGACTGCCGCGCCCCGTGATGGCTCCGTCATCCGACATTGCCTCGGTCAATCCCATGCTGATCCCTGCCCCCAGCGACGCAGCCAGACCAACCAAAAAAGCATCATGGGAATTGTGTGTCGCAAAAGCAGCCGCAAAAATTGGGGCCAAAGTCGAAATCGACCCATCAATTAGACCAGCAAGTCCGGGTTGAACGACTTGCAACACAAATAAGCGACGGGAAATTTCCCCTTCTTCCAGCTTATCAGCATCGGAAACATTTTTGCGTTCGATCTCAATCGCTTTGGCTTCATGATCCCTTTCAGCCAAAGCCAGATCACCAAGCAATTTCCGGATTTCAACATCTTGCGCTTGTTGCGCCGCTTTCGAATAATAGGTCGAGGCCTCGATTTCCATCAGTTCGGCTTGCTGGCGAACTTCATCAATCCGCATATTTTCCATCAACCACAATGGATTGCGGCGCATAAATCCCTTCACATCCTGACGGGTAATATATGGCAAGCGACCGCCAAAGCGTTTTTGAAACATATCGAGCAACATATTTTTATGTTCTTGCTCTTCTGCCGCCATATCTTCGAACATTTGCGCTGTCGATGGATAGTCTGTCCGCAGCCGATTGGCAAAGCTCATATAAATCTGTGAGTCTTCTTCTTCGCTGGTGATCGCCAGTGCCAGAATTTCAGGTTCGGTCAGATCGGTAATGCGCTTCATGCTTTGCTCTCGGTCAGTTGATTCATAATCATGCGTTTGGCAGGAGGAAAATGTTCACCCACGGTCAAAAGTGTTTTGCGCGCCAGTTTTGCCAGAGGTGTATCCTTGGTATAAAGCCCCACCAAGGCATTCGTCCCCATATAAAGAGGTAGTGTGTGCTGGCGGTGCTGGCGGTTATAGCGCATCAAGATATCTTCGCTGCCGATATCGAGCCCGAGGTCATGATGTTTGATAATTTCTTGAGCCAATGTATTGGCGCCGCGCAAACCAAAATTAAAGCCATGTGCGGTCACCGGATGCATCCCCACGGCAGCATCCCCCATCAAGGCATAGCGGTTGGCATAAAATTTATCGGCATAGGTTCCAACCAGCGGATACGGGAATAATTCGGTATCAAGAGACATATTGCCAAAGCGGCCTTCCATACGGTTGGTAATCTCATCACCGAACTCTTCTGGTGTTTGATCGAGCACCAGATGGGCGTCCTTGGTTGCAATGGTAATGACCACGGAGCAATATTTTCCTTTGAGCGGTAAAACAGCCAATGTGCGGTCATAAAAGAAACATTCATAGGCTGTGTCGTCATGCTCGCGATCAAGTTTAACTTTGCACACAATACAAGTGCGTCCAAAATCACGCATATCTGTGGAGATTCCCATCATCCGGCGGGTTGCCGAAAAGCGGCTGTCCGCAGAGACCACCAAGGAGGCAGTTAATTCTTTTCCTGATTTCAGAGTTACGGTTCCGGATGTTGCGCCAGTCGAAACACCAGATACTTCTTCTCCGGTCATCAGTTTGATATTCTTATAGGGTTTTACCGCTTCATATGCGGCACGGCGAATATGGTGATTGGAAATCATAAAGCCCAGATTTTCTTTTCCGGATTGACGATGATCAAAAAAGAGCGGGTTATCCAATGTCCCGTTGAGGACTTTGGCATCCTTGATCAAGGAAATGTCTTTGTCCGCAATACGGCCCCACATTCCGGTCTCTTGCATAATTTTATAAGACAGGTGGGTCAGGGCAATTTCGCGCCCATCATAATCAGGTTTGGCAAGTGTCGATTCCTTCTGCTTTTCGATCAGGAGAATATTCATCCCCGTATCTGCCAGAAGTCTGGCAAAACTTAACCCCGCAGGGCCTGCACCGATGATTATGATATCGTGATCCATATTGCGATCCTTTTCCAATTTTCGTGGGTTACGGTAGCATAGATGCACAACCACGAAAAGTATTACACAGACAAAAGGGGAGAACCTATCCCCCCTTTTTCTCTGACTCATAAATTTTTACTTTTGATAATGATACTTAATCAAATACCGATTATCCCCAGCGTTTGGCGGATTCCGCGATCCTTGCACCATATCGTCTTGCCGTTTCCAGATCACCGGAATTCGGGGATTGATCAGGTGCGACATTATCGGCCTGCGTCATCACGCCCATATAAGACCCGATCCGGTTTATACTGGCATTGTCGCCGCTTTTTCCGGCTTCACTGGTGCTGGCATTGGCTTCGGCCTGAGATACCCAGATCATGCCATGTTGCGCCGCAAGAACCGCCATCTGGAACAGGCTGTTCAGCTTGTCACCACTCATGCTCAAAGAATTTGTAAATCCTCCGGCAAGTTTGTTTTCCCAGCCTTTGGTGAACCAGATTTTCGATGTGGCATCCATAAACATTTTGAATGGCCCCGAGACTGATCCCATATAGGTTGGCGCGCCAAATATAATTGCATTCGAGCTGTTCAAATGCTCCCAGTCCGCATCAAGAATTGATCCATCTGGTCCTACTTTTATCATATGCAGACTGGCTCCTGCTTTTTTAACGCCTTCACCCACAGCCAAAGCCACAACTTCGGTATGACCATAGCCCGAGTGATATACAACAGAGATTGTTGTCATTTTTTCCTACTTTCGTTTTTAGTTTTATCAAATTTATTGGTTGGTTTGTGGCTGGACGTTTGCTTCAGCTTCGATGGCAATTTGCACTTCGTCCGATACACCCGGCAACGCGTAGCTCATCCCGAAATCAGAGCGTTTAACGACTCCGGTTGCACTGAACCCTGCGGTTTTCAATTTGCTGATCGGGCTCTCACCGATTTTATTCAGGGTCACATCCAGCGTGACCGGTTTTGTTATACCCAACAATGTCAGATCACCTTCCACCTTGGCGGTGTCTTTTCCTGTGACATCTACTTTTTTACTGACAAAAGTTGCGGTCGGGAATTTTTCCGAATTGAAAAATTTGTCGGCCACCAGATGCTCGTTGAATAAATCAATGCCAGTGACAACACTTCCGGTATTGACTGTGACATCCACGCTGGATGCCGCAGGGTTTTCTTCATCCAGTTTGACTGTTCCGGTTACCGTTGCAAATTTTCCGGACGGGTTGGAAAATCCGAAATGGTTGGCTTTCCAGTAAAGATTAGTGTGGAACGGATCAAATGTGTAAGTTTCTGCTGCGGCTTGGGCTTGCGATATTCCCCCGAAAGATATTGCGGCGAGTGTGACTGAAAGTAAAAGTTTGTTGGTCATGATTATAGTCTCCTGTTAAACATTGCTGAATTCAAAAAATGGCTAGATAGTCTGGGGCAGTCTGGGCGCAGACTGTTTGCTTCTTGCCTGAAACGATATAAGTAATTCGTATATAATAGAAAGAAGGGTCTTTTTCTATATTTAGTATATATTTTGATACTAATTAGAAAACAAAGGGCAAAAAGATGAAAAAAAATGAAAATAATATCAAATTCCGTCATTCAGGAGAGACCTGTCCCGCTTTTCTGGCCCTTAGTCTGATCGCCAATAAATGGTCGGTTAAAATTTTGTACGCGCTGTCCCATGCGGGCGAGAAGCCATTGCGCTTTGGCGAGATTCAGAAACTTCTGGGCAATATTACACAGAGAGAGTTGTCAAAGCATCTCAGAGAGTTTGAACGGTCTGGACTCGTGACTCGAAAGGCCTATCCGGAAGTTCCTCCCCGTGTTGAATATAGTCTGACAAAATTAGGCCATTCTCTGAGATATCCTATGGATGCTTTGTCAGACTGGTCACAGCAATACGGGGCAGATATTCTGGCCCACCGCAAAAAATTTGAAGATTAATTTTTCGCGTTGTTATTCCGGTACGTCGACCAGAATAACTTCCGCGTTACTGAGCGCTTTGATCCGAATATTTTTTACATCAGTGATCTCTGCGAAATCTCTTGGCCTTGCGAAATTTGTCCTCCGGAAATTGATGCGTCCTGATGGATATAAAGAGCCCCTTTTCCTTCATCCTCTTTTCGGCCTGACACAAGAAGTGGCAAAACATCATTGGCGGCACGATTTGAAAAATCTGCCATATCCCATCGTGGTTCGACATTTTGTTCACGCGGCAAAATCCAGATTTGATACAATGTCGTATCTTCGTTTTCATGGTTGAATTCCGAATGGGCAATTCCCGAACCTGCGCTCATCACCTGCACATTTCCGGCAACTGTTTTTCCTTCATTACCTTTTGAATCTTTATGAGAGATAGCTCCCGTCCTGACGAATGTGATGATCTCCATATTCTGATGCGGGTGTGTTTCAAATCCTCGCCCTGCCTTGACCATATTATCATTGATAACACGCAACTTGCCGAACTCGACACGGTCAGGATTGTAATAGCGCGCAAAACTGAAATGGTAATTCGCCTTTAACCAGCCAAAGTCGGACTTTCCTAGTTTTTCAAACGGATAAATTTTAATCATCATACTCTCTCTTTCTTTCAATAGAGGTAGATATTTATTAGAGAAAAACAATATTGCTGGGAAATGGCATGAACCTGCTCACGGGTCGGTCTTAATAACCTAGACCATTAAAAAACTCCCCATTCGGGGAGCTTTTTAATGGTGCTGCTTAGGAAACCAAAAAACAACTAAATTGACGCTTTACGGTTTCTATAATTCATAAAAACGACGAAGTCTAACTGCCTTCGGTTGCGCAGCCATGTGAGATGTCTTATGTGTAGTGGCGAGCAACTGGAGATTTTTGAAATGCTTAGCGACCACGATAAAAGTAATATAGAAAATTTTATCTCGTCTATATCGCTATGGGACGGCGCGTACTCTCATGCAGGATTTAGCTATGTTGCCTTAAAAAGAGATGGCGCTCTTCATTTAATATCTGGCCGTTTATTTCTGCATACAGCCCCAAGTGCTATTCCCAAAAATCATTTTCAAAGCAACCAAGTTTTCGCGGGCTATTTTTTACTATCTGAACTCGGTGTAGATTACCGCGCTTTAATCAAACAACTAACGCAAACTGGCATCATAAAAACCCCTATAGGAGAATTAATTTTCACACCGGATGAAAAAGGCAAGCTTTCAACCTACTATACACCTTTTCATCGCGATGGTATTAACGCCGGAAAAAGATTGTCCTATCTGAAAATTTCCGGCGCGCATCAGCATTCTTATATTAAGCAGCCGGATATTGATTGGGAGTTAAAGGCAGGTATGGAACCATTTGATTCCTTAAATGAGCTAATGATCCAATACTCTTTGGTGGGCACATACACGGGAGACACATCAAATATAGAAGTTGTTGCAATTAATGTCGCAGAGATAAACTTTTCTTCGAAGGTAGAAGAAGAAAAAGCAGAACCTTCGATTTATCTGGCAAAAGGATTGGATCAAAAAAAATGCCAGATAGGGTTTCGTGTATTTTCGCAAGGAGAGGTTGTCTCAAGAGGCACAATCAAAGGCGACAAGCTTTTATGGTCAGAAGAAGAATCTTCATATGTCGGCACAGGAAAATTAGATATTCCTTCTGGTGCAGCATTGCACTGCATTGCTTCTTATGAAGGCTGTGCGCAACATCAGTACTGGATTGCTGATCCAAAAAACTTCCAAAATTCACGAAGAGTGGTAATGGAGGAATGTGACAAAGAGCTGAAGATCATGCATGACTTTTTGTTTGCAGAACAAAAAGCAAGGAAAGATGCAAGAGATTTTGAATTTGGTGTGGCTTGGCTTGCGTGGATGCTGGGTTTCAGCGTTTCCCAGCCCGGGGGAACACCGCGCACATCAGATTCAGTAGATGTTATTGCAACAACCCCCAGTGGCAATATGGCCCTTATTGAATGCACGACAGGACTACTAAAGGCAGGGTCAAAACTTGCAAATCTTGTTGCGCGAACCGAAGCCATAAAGAAAAGGATGCAATCCGGTCATAACCATTTAAAGATTCTTCCTGTAATGGTAACGGCGCTAACTCGTGAGGAAGTACGTTCTGAATTGGAGGAAGCCCATAAACATGGCGTTGCGGTTATTACCAAAGAGGATTTATTGGAAACATTGTCGCAAACAATTGTCGTGTCTAATTCTGAGGTGATTTTTGAAAGATTACAAGAATCAGTAGGAACCCAGACCGAGCAACTACAATTTGCTTCTATGGGCGGGTAGTCCATAAAATACTAGCATTCTCCAAACTCTCCGGCCCATGTTTGTTCAACGTCCACGGTTTCAAGCAGCCGTATCAGTCACTTGTGCAGCGGGCGGCAGCAGCTTTTTCCTGAGGTCTGTGCCGGGCATGGCATTTCCCGGTTTTTCGGAGTCGCGTCTTTTCTCTCTACCACCAGAGAACTGTGGAGTGACAGTTCGCGTGTGTCGAATGCCTGACCATTATTCCCGCGCAAACTGGAAAGGTTGTTCCGAAAAAACACCTTCGGTTTTTTCGGTGATTGCCAGTGACTTAAGGACTCAAACCGTGGACTTCGAAACCACTGCCAAAACCTTTGTCGCCGGAGAAAAGTTTATCTCCGCTCTAACAGCCTGAATTTGTTTGGAAAAAATTGCGATTTGGAAAATGGTGCCGGCAGCAAGATTTGAACTCGCGACCTTCGGTTTACAAAACCGCTGCACTACCACTGTGCTATGCCGGCACGGCACTAACTTGATATTAAATCCAAATATTATGGAAATCAAAAACTTGTATTTGCTTCCGAATTTCAAAATATCGAATTTCCGGCATAATACATATTTTTTTTCATTTGAAAAGCCTTTCTTGATGCAGTCCGTTCTGGCTTTTCCACGAGAAATTTGTTAATCATTTCAGCGTAGAATGCCTTTAGGCTATTCTGCCTGCATTAGATATAAGTTTTTCATAGTTCAACGGGCGGTACTTTCGTGGCAGAAAACGCAAATACTGGTTATAGCAATGCGATTGGCTGGGCAATTCTCGCCTTCGTTATCTTTGGCCTTGTTATCCTCTTATGGTATTTTCAAGCGGATAATATCCGCAATGGTGTTCGTTGGGTTCGCGTCGGGGAAATGTATATTTCCAGTCTGGTTCTTGGCGATGACCACATGATCATGGATGGAGAAAAACCTTTGGGGACTTTGGGAGAAATCCGTGATATCGCCAAAACTATCCCAAAAGAAAGATTGAATACAGCCAGCATGGATATTATTGCGATTGCGGCCCTGTCGCCGTTGCGCATTGCATTTTCGGCTCTGCTGATTTTGCTGGCTTTCTGGTCTTATACATTCGGGCCCAAATGCCATTACCGGATGACCCTTGATCTTGGGCGTCTTATCAAACGACAAGCCCAGAATTTTCCGATCCTTTCCCCTTTCGTCGGATTTAATCCGACCAATCAGCCTCCGCGCCCTCCGGGGTCGCCTGTCCCTGCCGAACTTCCTCCTTTTGCTGAGGCTTTGGGGCCGGAAGAATGGTTGGCCTATCATGATATTCCTGCACCGGACGGAAAAGTTGATGCCAATGCTGCCGCCCGTGCCTTTATTCAGCAATTGGGCAACCCATGGCGCGGCCCGATGCATCTGGCTCCTTACCGTCAGGTTTTGCTGGCTGCTTTTTGTCTGAAATCTATCCGCAAGCGTGCCGAAAGCGATGTTATGCTTGGCCGATTGGCGCAGTGCTGGTCAAATGACAGAGGACTTCGTCTGAACTCTGCCTTGGTTCGCGAGGCTAGAAAAATTTTGCGTGACCGTGATATGTCCGGCAAAGTTTTATCAAAATGTAACCAGCATGCCTATGAAAACACCGCCCTGATCCGTGGATTGATGACCGCCCGCGAAGAAGGTGGCGTTCTGGCCCCAGCCCAGTTTTTATGGCTACGGGCTTTTGACCGCGCTTTATGGTATCCTTTGAATAATCTGGGGCGGCAAGCCTTTCATATGGAGGCTTTGGGTTCTATGTGTCATTACAAAGCAGAAAAACTGGCACAACGGCCTATCCCTCGGCCTAAAATGGAAGATGCCGTCAAAGTCATATCCGAATATATGACGTCGGATAAAGCACGCCCTATTCCACCGCTGGATTACAGCAAGTCTAAAAAACGGGCCATCAAAAAAGTCCGCGGGAGCTAAGAAGTCAATGAATATTACGATGAGGAACAAGAAAGTCATGACCGAAAAATTTGTCCCCACAGCCAAGGTTGTCGATGGAATCCTGATCCTGTCTTTGCCAGATGCCCTGTCGCCCGTCGTGTGGCAAATGGAAGTCGGGCAAAGCAAATCATCGGCTCTCGAAGTCCGCGCCAACGAAGATGGAACTATTTTTACTCTGGTTTTGAAAACCCCAAGACAAGATATTCTAGAAATTGCCCGATACGATCAACGCGATGACGCAGTACGTGCTTTGTTGACTGTTTCCTCGGCCATGGAACAAGCACAAGGGCAAATTCGTATGGCTTCATCTGATACTGCTGCCGGACGCCAGTATGGTTCACCCTATGATTATTCCGTGCCTGCCCTGCGCGCCCCGAGCAATAACAATACTAATAGTCGTTTGAAAAGTTATGTTTTCAAACCTGTCGCCTATATTTCATCCGCATTGGTTATCTTTTTCATTTTGTTCATTATTACATCGTCGTTGATCGGATTATTCGCAAATTCGGGCGTGTCGGGAACAACAGCATCAAATAGTTCAATGCAGGATGGGCATAGTGGCTCCATGTCTGCAGAAGATTTTCTTGAAGGGAGATAGGGGCACATGGCTCTCGACTCAAAATATGAAGTCTCGCATAAGTCCCTTCTGAGGGATGCTCGCCCTTTGAGTGTCAGGATTTCCTCCTGGCTGGAGCGTCCATCACATTCCTTTACTGTTTTCTTCCTGATGGGGATTGGATTCCACTTCAATACAACAATGATACAATGGGCCGACGCCGTTCTGGTTGTTGGTCTCCTGTTTTACTTATGGCTGCGCGGACGTGATAAAAGTCTGGCTTTCAAACTTCCTCTGGGCGCAAAATTCAAAGATAAAAATAACAGAAGCGGCGAAGCAGAAGGAATTCTTTATCTGGGGAATACCGACCCTAACCGCGAAGAAGTCTGGTTCAGTAACTCTGATGCCAGAACTCACGTTCTCTATCTCGGAACAACCGGTTCGGGTAAAACCGAAGGATTGAAATCCATGGCGAGCAATGCCCTCGCTTGGGGATCAGGGTTTGTTTATATTGATGGTAAGGCGGACACTGATTTGTGGTCCTCGCTCTCTTCTCTGGTTCGTCGTTTTGGGCGAGATGATGATTTGCTGGTTCTCAACTATATGACCGGTAACTCTGACAAAAAAGCACCATCAAACACCATGAACCCGTTCTCGAGCGGTTCGGCGTCCTATCTGACACAAATGCTGGTTTCCCTGATGCCGGATGCCGAAGGCGACAACGCAATGTGGAAAGAGCGTGCGGTCTCCCTGATCGGGTCTTTGCTGCCTGTCCTGACATGGCGCCGTGATTTTCTGGATATTCCTTTGAGTGTCGGAATTATCCGTCAGAACCTGACTTTGGGTAGTATCGTCAAGCTGTCGCGCGATGAAATGATCCCCGAACATTTGCGTCAAGGCCTGAAAGGTTATCTTGAGACCCTTCCCGGTTATGTGGACGCTGCCTTTGATGATGAAGGCCGTGACAAGCCCATGGGCCCCGACCAGCCGATGATTGATACGACCACCGCCAAAACCCAGCACGGTTATCTGTCCATGCAGTTTACCCGTTCACTGCAATCTCTGGCGGATGATTACGGTTATATTTTCGACTCTCAAGCCGCAGACGTTGATATGCTCGACGTTGTTCTGAACCGTCGTATTCTGGTTGTTCTGATCCCCGCTTTGGAAAAATCCGGTGATGAAGCTGCCAACCTCGGTAAGATTGTGGCCGCCACCCTGAAAGGTATGATGGGGGCGTCCCTTGGTTCGACCGTTGAAGGCGATACCGCAACTGTTATCGAGAACAAGCCAACCAACTCGGCAACTCCATTCATGACCATTTTTGACGAGGTCGGATATTACGCCGCGCAAGGTATGGCTGTTATGGCCGCGCAGGCCCGTTCACTCGGTTTCTCGATGGTGTTCTCGGCACAGGATTTACCGGCGTTGGAAAAACGTATCAAAGAAGAAGCCCGTTCAATTGCTGCGAACTGTAACATCAAGATTTTCGGGAAGCTCGAAGACCCTACACAAACCAAAGAATTTTTCGAAAAAACTGTCGGGTCATCCTTCGTGACCGAGGTGTCGGGTTTTGCAACCGAAGCCGGCAGCATGTCTCATTCTTATTCCGACAACATGCAGGCCAGTGTCCAGACCCGGGGCCGCGCCAACTATGATGCCATCCGTTCTTTCAAAGAAGGTCAGGCCGTTATTGCGTTTGGTGAACGTGTCGTCGATGTCAAATTCTTTTATTCAAACCCTGGCCATGCCAAGGCGATGCGCGTCACGCGTTATATCGCTTTGCCGCCTTCGGACGAAACCATATTGAAACATACTGCGGCCATCACAAAACTGCGCGATATGATGGTTAAAAAAGGATGGACCGCTGCCAAAGCCGATGTCTCCTTACCGACCTCTGTCGAAATCGATGCGTTGCGGCGCGCCGTTGAGTTATCCAAACGAACTGGTTCACCAGAAATCAACCACGGAATTTTTGGTCTGGTTTCCGTTTATGGCCTATCCCATTCCCTTGATGACATGATGGAAGCCCCTGCTGCTCCTGCTGGTACAGTGCAAGGAACCGTTAAAAGCAGCGGAAACCCAATGGGGTATTTTGGCGCTACCCCGCAACAAGATGACGTCGTTGCAGATGACGGAAATGAAATTCCGACAGGAACATCATGGATGGATTTTGTTGAACGTGCCGAGGCCTCTGTCGATCTGGATGAAGCATCAAAAACCGTTCTGGAAGAAGCCGCGCAAAAAGCCCGCGACTCTATTTTCCGTTCGGACGAAGAAAAGAACTTTGCGCAAAAAGCCAAGGATGAGGCTGAAAAATCATCTTCCAATGAGGAAAATGTCTGATGAAGAAGGCCTCTTCCTCACAAAGCGGCAGCGCCCTGATTTATGTTTTTGTGGCGATTGCTCTCTTTACGGCTCTTATTCTTGCCTTTGGTCGTGGCATGCGTCAGACCACCGGGGATGTCGATCAGAAAACAGCCAAGGTCGTTGTGAGTGAGTTTATATCCTATGGCAACGCCGCTCAGCGTGCTGTTGAAAAACTGGTACGGCAAGGATGTTCCGAACAGGATTTAAGGTTTTATCATCCCGATTTTGATAGTGCCGGGGATTATGCCGGACAGGCCGAATATCAAACTCCCCCGAATAACAAATGTCATATTTTTGATCAGGATGCGGGGCGCGCCAAGTGGCAGAAACCATCCGGACACATGGTAACCAATCCTGCGTCGGATTATCTTTTCTCCGGCGTTTATGGTGTGCAGGATGTTGGAAACTCGGCTTGCCCCGATACAGAATTAATGATGATCCTGAAAGTAAACAAAGCGTTTTGCCTCGAATATAACAATGCTCTTGGTGTTGATAATCCGAATGGCCTTCCCCCACAGCAGGCTGGTGCTGATCCGTATGGGTCCAACCCTAATCCTGCCACTGCTGCGAAATTCGGCAGCTCATCCGGCACGACCTTTGGCTGCGGAGACTTTATCGGTGGTGTCGCAACGCCCGAGCTTACGGGAAAAACCAGAGGCTGTTATCAGTCAACGGCCAGTGATTCCTACTACGCTTATTATGTCTTGCTGAGCCGTTAAGTTATACCCGAGAACTACATACGTTCTGGTATTTTGAGTCCGACCAAGTCCGATGAGTCTCCCTCTATAAAAGGAGCCCAAGAATAACTTCATCAAAATTTTGGCGCTTCAATTCCCCCGCACAGCATTCCGGGGCCAACGGGCCGGTGCGAGGTTCCTCTTTCGAGGGCACGGGGGTATTTATACTGGTCTTTCCCTGCTTTCAAAAACCGGAACACTCCGGCGCACGAGAAAGATGTATGCTTTATTCCTGTTTTCTCTTTTGATTTCCGTCAAAAGACAAAGGCAGGCGTGGGCGCCCACAGGCGCTGTTTTGTGCGGCACTTTTCCAGCCGCAGGATACGTATCGCCTTTAGGTCTATCACAAGCTTAGTGAATTGTAAAGGACTTTATTCCTATTGAGGGTATGGAGGTAAAAAAGACCTCACGCAGAGAGCGCCGAGTTTTCACAGAGGGCACAGAGTCATTTTCACCACCAAGACACAAAGACACAAAGACACAAAGAATTCGTCATTGCGAGCGACAGCGACGCAATCCAGTTAATATTATTTCTGGATCGCCACGCGTCTTTCAGCCGCTCTCGATGACGAAGAAGAACAATATCTCTGTGGACTCTGTGCGGTCTCTGCGGACTCTGTGTGAGGGTCTTTCTATTTTCTGGATTGGTCAGGTCATGCATATGAAAGTCGTTCACGCGAAGAGCGCCAAGGAGCGCAAAGGTCTCGGAGAAAACAAAAAGTAATTTTCACCACCAAGACACGAAGACACCAAGAGTTTGTCATTGCGAGTGACAGCGAAGCAATCCAGAGAAAATGGCGCAGAGAATAAAAAATCACGAAGAGAGGCGCACAGGCTTAACTTCGCATCTTCGTTACTTCGCGTTTTTATTGAAGTGTATGAACGCCGTTCACGCGAAGAACGCCAAGGATCGCCAAGGACGCGGAGTTTTTACTTCCCCGTATGGATTACCCGAACAAGTCGAGTAATGACGAATTTATTATTCCGAGAGCTGGATTGCGTCGTCACTTACGTTCCTCGCAATGAAGGAGGTTTGTTTTTGAACCACCAAGACACAAAGACACCAAGAGTTCGTCATTGCGAGCGACAGCGACGCAATCTAGAAGAAGTCAGTAACATATAATCTGGATTCCCCTAGAATCTGCTGTGCAGATTCGGGGAATGACGCTGGCGTTTTAACGCAAAGGGCGGGAGAAAAAGCGGGATTTTAGAGAATCGATTGTCCGGCTTTTTTCCAGTCTTCGACGAACGCCGCAAGGCCTTTGTCAGTCAGTGGATGGCCAGTGATTCCTACTACGCTTAGTATGTCTTGCTGAGCCGTTAGTTATACCCGAGAACTACATACGTTCTGGTATTTTGATTCCGACCAAGTCCAATAGCAATTCCAATTGCATCAGAACCATGTGGGATAATTCCAGCCAAATTTGCCGCTGTGCCGGATCGCTCTCCGACATGATATGGGTATTGCCGTAGAATGAACTAAATGTCTGGGCCAGTTTATAAGCATGGTCGCACAGAACATGAGGTGTATAATTGCGAACAGCCACGTCAACAACCTGCGGCAGTTCTATTAATGCCAAGATCAGGTTGCGGTCAGCATCGGTTGGAATAATTTCCAAATTCTTTTGAGTCTTATAATCAGCTTTTTCCAACAGAGATTTGATCCGCACCGATTGGTAGAGAAGATACGGCCCTGTTTTGCCTTCGAAGCTGGTCATGCGGTCGAGATCAAAAACATAATCGGCAGAAAAACTATTCTGCAAATCAGCAAATTTGATGGCTGCGATCGCGACCTTCATGGCGATATCGTCTTTTTCATCCCGTGACAGCCCCTTGGCGGCCTCGGCTTCTTCAATACGTTGAAGTGCCTTTTCCTGCCCCATAGAGATCATATCTTCCAGTTTCAAAACTCCGCCAGCACGGGTTTTGAACGGTTTGCCATCCTGCCCATTCATAGTGCCGTACCCAAGATGGGTTAGTTCCAGTTGTTCTGGTGCGATCCCTGTCAATTTGGCAGCGCGGAAGACTTGTTCAAAATGAAGTCCTTGACGTTTATCAACGACATAGAGAATGCGTGCAGGGTTATAATCGCGGACCCGTTCAAAAATCGTTGCCAGATCAGTTGTTCCATACAATACACCACCATCACTTTTATAAAGGATCAAAGGTGGAAATTCTTTATTGTCGTCATTCTTTTTGACATGGACAACTATTGCGCCCTCATCTTCGATTGCGTAGCCGCGTTTTTGCAGATCCTCGACCATTGGCGCAATCAGATCATGGACGTCGGTTTCGCCTTTCCACAAATCAAAATGCACATTAAGAGCGGTAAAATTCCGCTTCATGGAGTGCAGGGAAATCGCGACAAATTGTTGCCACAACGCATAGTACCCGCGACGTTTGCTCTGGAGATCGACCACCGCTTTTTTCGATCGTTCCAAACGCTCGGGGTCTGTTTTACAAAGGGCTGATACACGCGGATAAATCTCTTCGAAATCTTCCATGGTGACAACCGGATCTATCGGGTAGTCGCCCGTATAATTTTCATCAAAATACACCCAATCCGGATGCATGATTTCAAGTTCCGAGATCATCATTCCCATTTGGGTTCCCCAGTCACCCATATGAATATCGCCGACCGTGTTATAGCCCGAGAATTGCAAGATGCGCCGGATAGAGTCCCCAATGATACTTGACCTTAGATGTCCGACATGCATTGGTTTGGCGACGTTTGGCCCGCCATAATCTAGCATGATGGTTTCATTATGGCCGACCTGTTCTACTCCGCAGCGATCATCCGATGTCAGCAAGGAAATATATTTTCCCAGAGCCTCATCAGTCAAAGTCAGGTTGATGAACCCCGGGCCTGCGATTTCAATTTTTGAAAAATCCGGATTGGATTGCAGTTTTTGGATGATCGTTTCTGCCACAGTGCGGGGATTTTTTTTGGCGGCCTTAGCGGCAGCCATAGCCCCATTACACTGAAACTGGGCCAGATCAGGACGGTCAGAAAATCGCACAAGGCCAAAAGATTTATCAATGCCTTCATCACCGAAGGCTTGACCGACAATATCCGAGAGTTGAGCAATAAGTGAGGTCATTTATATTACGCGTCGATGTTGGTGGCTTTCAAAGCATTTTGTTGAATGAAGTCACGACGCGGTTCAACAACATCACCCATCAGGGTCGAAAATATATCGTTGGCGTCAACAGCATCATCAATTTTGACCTGCAACAAAGAACGGACTTCCGGATCAAGCGTGGTTTCCCAGAGTTGTTCCGGATTCATTTCACCAAGACCTTTGTAACGCTGGATTTGCAAGCCTTTTCGGGCATATTCCAGAACCGAATTAAACAAATTCATCGGCCCCGAGACGCTCACCACATCCTTACCTTTTGCAGCCAATTTTCCTGCACCAGCAAAATTTTCGTCAACCCAAATTTTAAGTCCCTGAACACGCACCGCATCCGGAGAGTTGATTGATTCAGATCCAATACGGATCATTTCAGTCACACCGCGCATGGTTCGCATCAATTTATAGCCTTCACCTTCTTCGAAGGAGACTGTCCAGCCATTTTCATTCCGCAGTGCCATTTTGTTCAGACGATCTGTCAAAGCAACGGCCACCGCAGTTCCTTTTTCAACATCCTGCAAGGCAGATGAGTCATAGACACCGCAAATTGCGGCCTGTTCAACCAAATAGGGATTACCAACCCGAACATTGAGGTTATGCATGGACATTTTCATGGTTCTGGCTTTTTGTACCAAATCCAGAAAATCACGCCCTGCGCGAACAATACCGGAATGATCGGTGAACGTCATTTCTTCGGAGGCGGCCTCAAGCAGATAATTTTCAAGTGCTGGATCATCTTTCAAATAGAGTTCACCCGAATTTCCACGCTTGACCTTATAAAGAGGCGGTTGCGCGATAAAGAGATACCCGCGCGAAATAACTTCCGGCATATACCGATAGAAGAAGGTCAGCAGCAATGTCCGAATGTGCGATCCGTCAACGTCCGCATCGGTCATGATGATGATTTTGTGATAGCGGATTTTATCGACATTCAGTTCATCATGAATTCCGGTTCCCAGTGCCGTGATCAATGTTCCCAATTCCTGAGAGCCTAGAATTTTATCAAGGCGGGCCCGTTCGACGTTCAGGATTTTTCCACGCAGCGGGAGAATAGCCTGATTTTTCCGGTTCCGGCCTTGTTTGGCCGATCCACCCGCCGAGTCACCTTCCACGATGAAGATTTCTGATTGGGCAGGGTCACGTTCCTGACAGTCTGCCAGTTTTCCAGGCAGGTTGGAGATGTCCATCACACCTTTACGGCGTGAGAGTTCCCGCGCTCTGCGCGCTGCTTCGCGAGCCGTCGCGGCCTCGATCATTTTCGAGATAATCTTTTTAGCCTCGGTCGGATGTTCCTCGAGCCAAGTGCCCACACCTTCCATGATGGCTTGTTCAACCACTGGGCGGACTTCCGAAGATACCAATTTATCCTTGGTCTGGGATGAGAATTTTGGATCAGGGACTTTGACCGAGAGAACGCAGGTCAGACCTTCACGCATATCCTCGCCCGTGACATTCAGGTCTTTTGCTTTTTTGGTTAGGCCGTTTTCTTCTGCATATTTTGTTATCAAACGAGTCAGTGCGCCCCGGAATCCTGCCAAGTGCGTTCCGCCATCCCGCTGAGGAATGTTGTTGGTAAAGCACAGCATGGTTTCGTGATAGGAATCTGTCCATTCCATCGCCGCTTCGACCGTAATGCTGCCGTTACTGAAATTCACTGGCACAGACGGCAAAAAGACCGGTGTCTTATTACGGTTGAGGTACCGAACGAAGCTTTCAATCCCGCCTTCGTAATGCAGACGAGATTCAAGAGGTTCTTCCCCGCGTTCATCACGCAAGAGAATATTCACCCCAGAATTCAAGAAGGCCAATTCACGCAAGCGGTCTTGTAATGTTGTAAATTCAAATTCTGTAATCGCAAAGACTTCAGGGGATGGAAGGAAGGTCACTTCGGTTCCATTACGCCCATTATGAGGCTTAACCTGTTTGAGCGGAGACTCGACTTCGCCATTTCTAAAGCGCACAAACCATTCATATCCATCACGCCAGATCCGCAAATCCAAATGATCGGACAAGGCATTCACCACCGAGACCCCCACACCGTGAAGACCACCAGATACTTTATAGGAGTTCTGGTCAAACTTTCCACCAGCGTGAAGTTTGGTCATGATCACTTCGGCAGCAGAGACACCTTCTTCCGAATGGATGCCCACCGGAATCCCGCGCCCGTTATCGCGTACCGTGACAGAGCCATCTGCATTGATCTGCACCACAACTTCATCACAATGTCCCGCCAAAGATTCATCAATCGCGTTATCGACAACTTCGTACACCATATGGTGAAGACCCGAGCCATCATCCGTATCCCCGATATACATTCCAGGGCGTTTTCGAACGGCATCCAGACCGCGCAAAACCTTAATGGAATCTGCACCATATTTTGCGGCGGCTTCTGTATTGTTCGTGTCAGTTTTGAGGGCGTTTTCGGACATATCGTTTTTCCACGAATCTCTTGATTTTATTATGGTTTTATTGAAAAAACAGTTATAGCACAGCCACCCGAAAAGACAAAAGAAAAAGCCCCGAAATCGAGATTATTCAAGCTATTTTTTGAAGTAAAAATTGTCCTGAATTCACAGTCAAAAAGGACGTGTTTTTTCCACTTAATCCAGAGAAAATTTCCGCCTCAGTTCCGGTCATCCAGACCTGTCCCCCAATTTCCGATAACAGTCCATACAGGGCCTTGCGGCGATTGGGATCAAGGTGGGCTGCGACCTCGTCCAACAGCAATAATGGCGGGGTGCCGCGTTCAGCATTAATCAAATCCGCCTGTGAGAGAATAATCCCGATTAACAGGGCTTTTTGTTCTCCGGTCGAGCAGTCTTGTGCCGGCATATTCTTATCGGCATAGGTCACACAAAAATCGCTCCGGTGGATGCCTGCGGCGGCTCCACCCGTCACGGCATCCTCTTCCCTGTTTCGTGCAAGAAAGTTTTTGTATTTTTCTTCGGTTTCCAATGCGGAATGGTGCTGCAATTCCTGTTCGATAAACCCATTTAATGACAATATTGCCCGCGGAAAGTCTTTTGATGGTCTGCGGTTACAAACCTGCTGCAACCGGTCAACAAAATCGTTTCGCGCAGCCGCCACAGCCACACCGCTTTCCGCCATCTGGTTTTCCAGCGATGTGAGCCAGACCGGACTGGCATTGCCATCTTTTAATAGTTTTGACCGTTGACTCAATGCATTTTCAAAACGCGTGATGCGCCCCGCATGACCTCCGTCAAACGAGTACACCATACGGTCTAGAAAACGGCGACGGGCCCCAGACGCATCAATGAACAAGCGATCCATTTGCGGGGTCAGCCACAAGCAGGAAAAATATTCGAGCAGTAAGCTCTGGCTTTTGGCCAGCTCCCCTTGAATATGTACTGTTCTTTTATTTTTGAGAGAATCTTTTGCTGTTGCAACCAATACAGACCCGAAGGAGGTTGAGACATTGGCGGATATTCCCCACGGCACGCGCATTTCACGGTTTTGCAGATCATCAAGATCTGCGCTGCGCATCCCTTTCCCGGGAGAGAGCAGAGAAATTGCTTCGAGGATATTTGTTTTTCCTGCCCCATTATCCCCCGTCAACACCACAAAGGACGAGGCCAGTCCGGTTAGACAGGCCTCGGTATAGGATCGGAAATTCCGCAGTCTAAGTTCGGAGAGTGCGGTCATGCCATCAAGATCACACGCGTAATGGCATCAGGACATATAGTGCGCTTGGGTCACTGGTATCCTGAATAATGGTTGGCGCGGACGGGTCGGACAAAGACAGACGGCATCCCCCTTCGCTGTCAACCTGTGACGTGATATCGAGCAGATAACGGGCATTAAAGCCAATCTCGATGTCCGGAGACTCACTTCTGACTTCGATTTCTTCTTTTGCACTGCCGGATTCAGGAGAATTGGCCGACAAGGTCATGGTTTTGCCATTGATCGTAATTTTAACCGCACGAGATTTTCCATCGGAAATGGTGGAGACACGGTCGATTGCACTCGAGAATAGTCTTGGATCAACTTCGACGATTTTGTCATTGCCCTGAGGAATAACACGTTGATAATCGGGGAAGGTTCCATCAATCAATTTCGAGGTCAAAATAATGTGATCGAAAGCGACCGTCACTTTGTTTTCCGAGAGGCTGATTTTAATTTCATCAGCTGCTTCTTCCAACAATTTACCAAGTTCCAAAACCATTTTGCGTGGAATAATTACGCCCGGCATCCCTGCTGCGCCTTCTGGCAACGGCATTTCAAAACGTGCCAAACGGTGACCATCGGTCGAGACGGCGCGAAGAACCTGAACACCTTCATTTTCTGCCGCATGCAGATAGATACCGTTCAGATAGTACCGTGTTTCTTCGGTGGACATCGCAAACTTGGTGCGATCAATCAAGGCACGCATATCGGCAGCGCGAGTTGCGAAAGAAACCGGATAGTCCCCACCGCCAAATTGCGGGAAATCCGAAACAGGCAAGCAGCTCAACCGGAAATCGGAACGCCCAGCGCGAACGGTGATGAAATTTCCCGATGGATCCAGTTCAATTGTGACTTTCGATGAGTCAGGCATTTTGCGGATAATATCGTGCAACGTGACCGCAGGGGTTGTTGTTTCCCCTGATTTTTCAACGTCTGCTGCGATGGCCTCGGTAATTTCAATATCCATATCGGTGGTCGCGAGGGAGAGCATTCCGTCTTCTGCCTTTAGTCTCACATTCGAGAGAATTGGAATGGTGCTGCGGCGTTCTACTACGCTTTGAACGTGGGCCAGAGCACGAAGAAATGCTGCGCGATCAATACTGAACTTCATTGAAGAGTCCTCTGCTAAAAATAAATAAATCTGATTCTGTTTGTAATAAGGAAATATAGCACACAGGCGCCGTGCGCCAAGTACTTCTATCCATTTTGCCAAGTTTCCCACAGACTTGATGTGATGATTTTCCTTGACCCTCTATAGTATTCATAATACTAAGCCTTATTGCGTATCCATAGGGAGAAAATATAAGGAAATGAGTCAATTAAGAGATATTCAGGGCGAAATCTATGATTTCGACGGCGTTTTCTATAGCAGGTTCGACATACAGGGGATGGATAAATTATGCGTTCATCTCCTCGCTCAGGCGGCCCTTTCTATTCCCCAACTGGAAAAGGCAGGATTAACTTATGACGAGGCGGCCTTTCTTGGTGAGGATGGATATAAAAAATATCGCGATTCTTTTACCATCTTTCGTCAGTGGTTCCAAAGTCAGGGGGCAACTGTAGAAGAGTCTGACGCCTTAAAAGCCCCATTATACCGAGCATATCACCATAACGTGCAAAAAGAATTTATTCAGACCTACCCGCATCTGTTTACCCAACGCGAAGATTTGAAGACCGCCTTCAAAGTTTCCGCCGGATTAATCAAACACGGAATTGCCAGTCATAGTTGCCGCGAAAATATCCTTGTCCCCTTGCTTTCACTGATGGGCATTCGTGATGTTTTTCAACACAATGCAATTTGCGGTCTTGAACAATCGAATTTCGAGCTTAAACACAACTCCCCTGCCCTTGTGGAGCTCGGGTTTAAGGAAATCGGCGTTGACCCGAGCCAAGGTGTGTTTGTTGAAGACACTCCGGAAAATCTCGCGGTCATGAAAGATCGGCATCCTGATATGATTGCCATTCTCCTGCATCACGGACGCCCGCTCGACATCCAGCCTTCATATGTGGATTTCCAGTTCAGGGATATTCCTGCCTATAAAAAAGCGCACCAACGCGCATTGGATGATGGCCCTACTCGCGTTATCACACTTTCCTGATTATGATGAAACTGGAAGCATAGATACCCACGGGTAAACCCGTGGTTCTATGGCTACGCCGCCTAAT
>DISK01000008.1 GCA_002421905.1 Micavibrio sp. UBA6212 | reverse complement strand
ATTAGGCGGCGTAGCCATAGAACCATGGGTTTACCCGTGGGTATCTATTGTTTTGAACTTTTTCTGTGGGCTTCTACGTCTATTTTATTGGAATGATTGAGAATAGTTCCAACAATGTTAGAATAACTGCATGAAAAAGAATCCGGATGATCAGCCATCAAAACCAGTTGAACAAGAACAGGCAAACCCTTTCTTAACAATGGGGGGTATGTTGACATCCTCGTTGGGGAAGCTGCCAACAGGCTTGGTTGCCATTTTTTTAGGCGCGGTACTCCTCTCCATTTTTGCTGGAGTCGGTATGAAATATGCAGAAAAAGCGCAAAAAAACCAGCCTGTCTCCATCATACGCTTGACCCCCTCGTCTGATGCACAGACCAGTTCTGCCCTTTTGCAAGGGGTGTGGGTAAATAGCGATGAAGAATATGCAATGGGCCTGAGCATCGTCGGGAACAAGTATGAATGGATCGTCAGCCTATCGGGGCATAGCGGGGCAAGATTTTTCTCAAGAGGGGTTCTTCAGGTCGTAGGGGATGTTCTGGTACTCGAGACAAGAGACGATATGGGCTACCCCTTTGATAAGGATAAGCGCTGGATTGATTATCTTCCTGTCTCCATGAAAAATCTGAATATTCGCTACGATGTTGCGAAAAGAAAAATGGTGTGGACGGTCCCACAATCTGAATTTGATCGGGTTAAGGGGCCAGTTTCCAAAGTCGTAAGAGGCAGCGTGGAAAAACCGATAATCTGGACAAGACAATAATGCCTGAGCTGCCGGAAGTTGAAACAGTCCTCTCGGGATTGAAACAGATTCTGGAAGGCCATGTGATAAAAGATGCCAGAATCTATTCCCCGAAATTGAGAAATGTTATTCCAGAAAAATTGCGCCAAACCCTTGTAAATCAAAGGGTGGAGGGGATGCGTCGTCGCGCAAAATATATGGTTTGGGATCTGGATAACGAACAAAGTATAATTGTTCATCTGGGCATGACGGGGGTTTTTCGAACTCTTCTCCCATCACAGGAAAAATATCAACATCAGACCCACGATCATTTGTGGATGCGTCTGGATGACGGGTTGGAAATTATTTATCGCGATCCGAGACGTTTTGGTGTGATCGATATCTGTCCTACCGCTCAAGTGGATCAGTCGTCCTATCTGGCGCATTTGGGGGTTGAGCCTCTGGATAAAAAATTCACAGCCTCAAAAATTTATCCATTACTTGCTGCGCGAAAAATTTCAATCAAACAAGCGATCATGGATCAGGAACTTGTGGTGGGTGTTGGGAATATCTATGCCAGCGAAGCCTTGTTTATGGCGGGAATCGATCCACGCAAAAGCGCGAAAGATGTGGGGGTGGAGGAGCTTGATGGTTTGGTGAACGCCATCAAGAAAATTTTGAAATCGGCAATCAAGGCGGGGGGAAGTACTCTGCGGGACTACCGAAAAATCGGTGGGGAAAGAGGCTATTTCCAGACACAATTTTCTGTGTATGACCGGGAGGGATCGGCTTGTCCTGATTGTACGTGCGAGATCAAACAAACCGGCGGCATAAAAAGAACTGTGCAAGGAAACAGATCAACCTTTTACTGCCCCCGAAAACAGAAGTAGGATGGCCATATGACGATGGTTAAACCACAATTTTTAATATCTTCTCGCTTATATCCCCTGATCGGGATGGCATTGCTGTTGGCCTTGTTTGTTTCCCCTGCGTCATGGGCCGCTGGGCTGCTGTCTGCCACGGAGCAGGGGGATGAAAAGGCCATTAGCCAGACCGAATATCTCGGTGAAATGTCTGATATTCCAATGATGTCTGGAATGATCGGACAAGAGGGGGGCGGATTTGTGTTTGATGCACCCGATGGGAGGGTCGTTGAAGAGGTGGTTTTTCTGGAGGGAAAGAGCAAAAATCAGGTTTTGGACTATTATGCGACTATTTTACCCAAGCTGGGCTGGATTGCCCGAAAATCTGGGGTTTTTAGCAGAAATAACGAGCAACTGACTGTGAATATTGACAAAGTTGCAGGGGGGATCAAGGTCACATTCCGCCTTTCCCCGCAACCAAGTCCGGAGTCGGACTAAAAAGAACCTTTTGGCAAGAACTTTTTTTCAAATTTTTTTATCCAAGTTTCTTGACATCTGGGGATAACTCGGCTTAAAACATCCCCTGTTAGCAAGACAACTTAATAGAATTTTGAAAGAGTTTTTGAATGGCCAATCATGTTTCGGCAAAAAAGCGTGTAAGACAAAACGCTAAACGTGCAAAGATCAACAGTGCAAACCGTAGCCGTATTCGGACTTTCGTGAAGAAGGTTGAATTGGCATTGACTGCGGGAGATGTTGCCGCAGCCGAGACCGCACTGCGTGCTTGCCAGCCGGAATTGCAAAAAGGCGTAACAAAGGGAATTCTTCCTAAGAAGACAGCATCTCGTAAACTGTCTCGTCTGTCTGCCCGTATCAAGGTAGCCAAATCTCAATAGTAATCGGTAAAAAGGAATAATCCTTTTTACTTTTATACCAGACCGGTTTTTGCGAAGGAATTCGCAATGACACTTTGTCGCCTTTTTTCTGGGCGTGAAGGGCATATAGTCCCCTTATCCATGGGACGCATAATATTGTTGTAAAAACTAAAGAGGGAGCAAATCCCCTACTGCGTAGAGTGCCAAAGGTTTATCTGGGTACTTGGAGGTGAGTGTCAGAAACAGAGTATCAAGAGGTTTGATATGTCTGGTCTGAAGAGTCCAACCGTTGCTGTTTGAGAGAGATTTTTTTACAGCCGGTTGTCATGAAAGTGCAACAAGTGGGAGAAAATGGGACATGTCTGAGTCCGGGGGAAATAAAGCATCTGTGGTATCAATCTATGGTCAGGCGTTGGCGCCTGAAACATTTGATCCAACACCCGAGGTGCGTGCCGTATGGGATAAGGTCTATAACCGTATGCGTGAGGAGTTTGGTGAAGCCATCTTCCGTAGCTGGTTAAAACCGATGTCGCTGCAGGCATGCTATCATGGAACATTAGAAGTTTCTGTTCCGACCCGTTTTATGAAAGACTGGATTTCTACCCATTATGTCGAGCGCATTCGTCAGATGTGCAAGGAAACCGGAGAAGGTATTGAACGACTGGAAATTGTTGTGGTTCATGGCCATGCATCCTCTCCGGAAGATGTGCAGATCGAAACCGCGCCAGCCGTCCTGAAATCGAACGTCAATGAATTGGCAGAAAAGCTGGATCTATCTTCTCCGCTTGATCCACGCTTCAAATTTGAAACCTTTGTCGTTGGCAAGTCCAATGCTATGGCTCATGCCGCAGCCAGCCGCGCTGTTGAATGTAATGTTCCGTTCAATCCGCTCTTTATCTATGGCGGAGTGGGCTTGGGGAAAACCCATCTGATGCATGCCATCGCTTGGGAATTGAAAGAGAAACAACCTGAAAAAGTTGTTATGTATCTTTCTGCTGAAAAATTCATGTACCAGTTTGTTCGTGCCATCCGTGCTCAAGACACCATGACGTTCAAGGAAATTTTCCGGTCTGTTGATGTCTTGATGATTGATGATATTCAGTTTATCGCTGGTAAAGACTCAACACAGGAAGAATTTTTCCATACGTTCAATGCATTGGTTGATCAGAATAAACAGATCATCATTGCGGCAGACCGTGCGCCGTCCGAACTGCAAGGTGTGGATGAACGGTTACGTTCCCGCATGTCATGGGGATTGGTGGCGGATATTCATCCCAGCACCTATGATTTGCGCCTCGGCATCCTGAAAACCCGTTGTGGTCAGTTGGGTGTAGAAGTGCCAGAACCGGTTCTTGAATTTTTGGCGTTGAAAGTCACATCGAATATCCGTGAACTGGAAGGGGCTTTGAACCGTATCGTCGCCCATGCCGAAGTAACCAAGTCGAGTATAACTCTGGAATCCACGCAGGATGTCTTGCAAGATCTCTTACGTTCCAGTGATCGTCGCATCACCATTGATGAAATTCAACGCCGTGTGGCCGAACATTACAATATTCGGATTGCTGATATGCATTCCTCCCGTCGTGCGCGCGCTGTTGCCCGCCCCAGACAGGTGGCAATGTATCTGGCAAAACAATTGACCGCGCGGTCTTTGCCGGAAATTGGTCGTAAGTTCGGTGGTCGTGACCACACCACAGTGATGCACGCCGTCAAAAAAGTGGATGAGCTGATCGCCGAAGATCCAAGCTTCGCACAAGATGTCGAAGTTTTGCGCCGGACATTGACGGGCTAGTAAAGCCTTTTGAGAATATAATGAAAAACCCCGCTTTGGCGGGGTCTTTTTTATGCGGTCGAAGACAGAA
>DISK01000012.1 GCA_002421905.1 Micavibrio sp. UBA6212 | reverse complement strand
TCGCGAAAAATACATTACCGGCTTGCCGAATATTACGGTCGATCATAAGAATCCCCAATGTCGTCTCAAAAAATGGACGATCCCAAATTACAGGATAACGCAGATAGCTTTAACTTATTACTAATGTGTCACAACTAACCAGATCAAGTTTTTGTTTTTCAACACAAAATTATGTCCATTTTTATGCAAAACTTCTTTTCTTAATCGTCATCCCCGTTGCAATTTTATTGAAAAACCTATAAAAAGAGCCGGATTTAACGAAAATACCCTAATATCTACATAACCCACAAAACCCCTTGGAGACCTATGTCCAAAGAAGATCTAATAGAATTCAAAGGCATCGTCAGCGAAATTTTGCCTAATGCCATGTTCCGGGTCAAACTGGAAAACGACCATGAAATTCTGGCGCATACCGCCGGAAAGATGCGCAAAAACCGCATTCGCGTTCTGCAAGGCGACAAAGTTGTTGTTGAAATGACTCCTTACGACCTGACCAAAGGTCGCATTATTTTCCGTGAAAAATAGTCCTTTTCATCTTGTTTTGGCCTCTGCCTCTCCACGACGGGTGGATTTGTTGAGGCAGGTCGGGATTACACCCAACGATATCAAACCGGCCAATATCGACGAGACACCTCTCCCTCGTGAGCTGCCGCAACATTTGGCGGAACGACTTGCGCGGGAAAAAGCATTGGCCAACGCGCCCTCTCCCAACCAGATTATTCTTGCTGCCGATACAGTTGTTGCTGTCGGGCGGCGCATTCTTCCCAAGGCAGAAACGATTGATCAGGCGCGTGACTGCCTGAATCTTCTCTCGGGTCGCAGCCACCGCGTGTATGGCGGCATTGCCGTACATATGGCAGAGGGCAAGGTTATTTCAAAACTGGTCACAACCCATGTCAAAATGAAGAGACTCAGCCTGAGCGATATTTCTCTTTATCTCGATAGCGGCGAATGGAATGGAAAGGCCGGAGGATATGCCATCCAAGGTTTGGCTGGTGCTTTTATTCAATCTATCAACGGCTCATATTCCAATATCGTGGGACTCTCTTTATATGATACACTGAGTTTGCTGGAAGGGGTCGGCTTTGGATATCATCATTGAAGAACAGGATAGTTGTTTGTGGGTTGTTGCCACTGACCGCCATAAAGTCGAAGGCCTGGAAGTTGATCCCCCGCATGAATTGGTCAGATGGGGATCTGTGTACTGGGCGCGGGTTGACCGGATTGATGCTAGACTGGACGCGGCTTTTCTTGATCTGGATGGCGATGTAACAGGAATCTTATATAATAAGGATGTCCGTTCAAAAGACAAGGACGGCACTCTGGTCAAAGGGGGACAGACTCCGATTGGCAAGTTGATTTCTCCCGGACAATATCTTTTGGTTCAGGCCAAACAAGGATATCTCGAACCCGACTATGAAGACGATATTGCTTACGAAGACAAATGCCCTGTGGTCAGCATGGATGTCTCTATTCAAGGGCGCTATCTGATTTTTACGCCGCTTGATGATAGTAACCGCATTTCTTCACGTATCCGCGATAAAAAAATCCGCAAACAATTAACTGATATGCTTGCTCACATGGACGATGTGCATGGCTGCATTCTTCGTGCTGCGGCACTGAATACCCAAAGTGATGTTTTGATTCGCGAATCCAAAATACTCAAAGCCATCTGGGAAGGATTAAGCGCGTATGCCAAGGGCGAAGATTCCATCCTGATTATGGAGGGGCCCGATGCCTTGCAACGTTCGTTGAGTGATAATTCAGTGCGCCCGATACGCCGTATCGAAGTTGTCACGATGGATCATTTTTCAACTGCCGAAGATTGGTGCGAATTATTTGCACCCGATCTTGTGACCAAAATCAAACCAGTCGAGATTAAAAATGCCACCAAAGATCTCGCCCTTCTCGATCATTATGATCTGATCAAGCCGATTGAAGATTTGTTCCAGCCTTATTCCTTGTTGTTAAGCGGTGGAAATATTCTGATTCAGGGCACGGCGGCACTTACAGCGATTGACGTTAACCGCGGAGCAGATAAAAATTCCAACATCTCGATTAATCTGGAAGCCGCGACCGAAGCGATCCGGCAAATCCGCATCCGGAATCTGGGCGGCATTATCATGATCGACTTCTTGCGCATGAAATCTGAAAAAGAAAAACAGCAGCTTCTGGATCATGTTGAAAAACTGGTCGATGATGACCCCTGCACTGTCCAAATTCATGGTTTTACCGCGATGGGATTGCTTGAAATTTCACGCCAGCGCCGCACCCCCACGCTTTTGGAACGTGTCGGCTATATGTTCGAAGAAGCCTAAATTTTCAGAATAGACTCAACGGAAGATTTCCATCCATCATAAAGTTTATGAGCGGTCTGCTTATGGAGTGTCGGCTGAAAATGCTGTGATGCATTCCATTTTTTTGAAATATCATCCAGACTCTCAAACACTCCACTGCCCAAAGCCGCCAAATAAGCCGCACCCAGTGCGGTGATTTCACGACAAACAGGAACATCAACTGGTGTCTCGAGAATGTCTGATAGAAACTGCACCATAAATTTGTTGGCCACCAGACCTCCATCAACGCGGATTACCTCCGGCGCAACTTTGGTATCTGCATAAAAGGCGTTCATCAAATCTTTGGTCTGATAGGCTTGAGCTTCCAATGCTGCGCGGGTGATATGGGCGCGGGTACTGTCTCGGGTCAGGCCAAGAATAGCCCCTCGGACATCGGGATTCCAGTATGGAGCCCCCAGTCCGGTAAAGGCTGGAATAAAATAAACACCGTTGGTATCTTGTACCGAATTGGCCAAGGCTTCACTTTCCGATGCATTGGAGAAAAATCCTATATTATCCCGCAGAAACTGGATAGCGGCTCCGGCAATAAAAATCGACCCTTCCAAAACATACGTGGTTTTTCCGTTCAAACGGTATCCGATACTGGTCAAAAGTTTGTGGCCTGAGGTCTTAAACTCTTTGCCGATATTCATCAGCGCAAAACATCCGGTTCCATAAGTTGACTTCACCATGCCAACTTCGAAACAGGCCTGCCCGATCAGGGCGGCTTGCTGATCGCCCGCAACTCCTTTTATATCATAGGTTTTTGGCAGGAGTTTTTCATCGGTGATTCCAAACTCTGCAACTGTATCCAATACTTCGGGCAGAATTGATTTGGGGATACCAAACAACGTCAACAGTTCATCATCCCATTGGTTGGTCACAATATTGAATAGCATGGTGCGGCTGGCGTTGGTGGCATCGGTTACATGACGTGTTCCACCCGTCAACTTCCAGATCAACCAGCTATCAACGGTTCCAAAGGCCAAATGCCCTTGTTCCGCCAAAGATTTTGCCCCATCCACATGATCGAGAATCCATTTTATTTTAGTTGCCGAAAAATACGGATCAAGCAGAAGTCCTGTTTTTTCTGAAATTTTTTTCTCAAGGCCTTTTGATTTTAATTCCGCGCAAAATTCTGCTGTTCGCCGATCTTGCCAGACAATGGCATTATAGACAGGGTCGCCTGTTCTTTTGTCCCATAAAATGGTTGTTTCCCGTTGGTTGGTAATTCCGAATGCCGTGACATCAGGATGTTGTTTCAACACTTCACGAATACACGAAAAAGTATCGCTCCATATTTCTCCGGCATCTTGTTCGACCCATCCGTTTTGTGGATAGTAAAGGCGTAATTCTTTTTGCGACGTTGCGAGCATTGCCCCGTCTTCAGAGAAAATAATCGCGCGCGAAGAGGTTGTCCCTTGATCAATCGCCAGAAATTTATGCTGCTGTGTCATGGCCGATGATCTCCTTTATCAGTTCAGGAGTCTGTTCCTTGATCCAGCTGATATCCGATTGATCAAGAAAAATTCCCCATTTTGTTCGGCGCCATAAAATGTCATCTGCTGATCGCGCCATTTCCCGTTGGATAAAATAACGCAAATCATCTTGTTCGGGTGGTTTTTGCAGATTAACCGGGCATTCAGGCAAAGCCTGCGTTGCCGTCCATGATCTTTTGAGAGCGGGGAATTCCTTTTTCAACAAATCCATAACCTGCTCGGACAAGGCGCGATAGGTGGTCAGCTTTCCACCGAAGACGCTCAACAACAAGGGCCCATTCGTCCGGTCTTCATACAAACGATAGTCCCGGGAAAGTTTCCGGACATCTGTTTCCAGATCTTCAAACAAAGGCCGGACGCCAGAATATTCCCAGACAATCTCTTCTGGATTTGTCTGTTTTTCAAAATGGGAATTTAAGGCGTCACATAGATATTTTCGTTCCGACGCGGTGGCCATAGCTTCGACTGGGTCGCCTTTGAATTCCGTCTCAGTTGTCCCGCATAAATTATATTTCCCGTACGGAAAGACAAAGACCACCCGTTTATCGGGTAATTGTAACATATAGGCGTGATCGCCTTCATAAACGCGCGGGACGGCAATGTGCGTTCCCTGCACCAAACGCAAATGCGGTGTGTCATTCAAAACATGTCCAGTGTGATCAAGAAAATCAAAAGCATATGGGCCTGTGGCATTCACCACCGCTTTTGCCTTGACCTGTTGCTCTTTTCCGGACATGACATCTTGTAATAATATATCCCAATAATCACCCTTGGCGGTTAAGGACATGCAGCTTGTGTAATTGCGAATATCCGCGCCGTGGTCTGCCGCATCCAAAATATTCAATATTACTAACCGGGCATCATCAACCCAGCAATCGGAATAGGTGAAACCACGCCCAAGGGCTTTCTTTAACCCTATGCCATATTTGTGTGATTTCAGATTGATCCAGCTTGATGCGTTCAATTTTTTGCGTGGCCACAGATGGTCATAGATAAATAGGCCCAGACGCACCATCCACGCCGGACGAATTGTATTCTGGTGCGGAATGCAGAATTCCATGGGGGTAACGATTTGCGATGCGATCTCCATCAGCACTTCGCGTTCGGCCAGAGATTTTCTGACCAGTCCGAAATCATAAAATTCCAGATAACGCAAACCACCATGAATCATTTTGGAACTGGCCGACGAGGTGCAGCCCGCGAAATCCCCTTGTTCGACAAGAAGGACTTTTAACCCGCGACCCGCAGCGTCACGGGCGATTCCTGCTCCGTTGATACCCCCGCCAACAATACACAAATCGTAAATTTCTTGTGTCATGTCTGCATGGTAAACCAGCAAATATACTCATGCAACCCTCAGCATCCCTGATTTTCCAATTTTTGCTTGCATCTTTCGGTTGAAATAATGTCCTGAATTTCCTGACAGATCACTTTGACATGCCTATGTATTTGCTACAGATTGAAAGTTCCCAAACAGACTTAAATTAAATAAGGATATAATGAGCAGGCACAAGCTATTCCCTGCCACAATACTCGGTTGTGTAGTTTCGTTCCTTTGCTGGCTCTCGACCCCGAGCCACGCAAATGACAGCGCGTCCCTGACTGGTACACTTGGTTTGAATGTTGTCCCCAATGCGCGGATGGATCCGGTCGGGACAATTCGTGCCACCTATTCCCATTTTGGCCCTTACGATCACGGGTCGGTCGGGGCGCAAATTGCAGACAATCTTTATCTGGGGTTTCGCCAAACGGCAGATGACGAACAAGATACCCATTTGTTTCCTGGTATGGATTTGAAATTCCGGCTGTTTAATGAAAAACGTTTCAGACCGGAAATTTCGTTCGGGATGCAATCCGTTCTGGGGCATAAGCGCATGGCCGGAGAATATCTGGCCCTATCCAAACGGTATGAGAATTTTGATTTTACTTTTGGCGCCGGATGGGGCCGGATGGGAACCCGTCAGACCATTGCAAATCCTATGTTGTTCAAAAATTTTTCTTCCTCGCATCGCTCCTTGGATGGGGAAAGCCCAAACTCTCCTAAGGACTGGTTTTCCGGTCGTGCCGGATTGTTTGCCGGACTTCAATATGATGTTCCTGCCGTTCGCGGTCTTTCCCTTAAAACTGATTGGAGCAGTGATGACTGGAGCGCAGAACGTCACGCCTATTCCGAATTTGATGCCCCTCCCCCTTGGAGCGTTGGTCTGGCGTATCGGCCCTATGACTGGATCGATGCAGGATTTGCGATGAGTGGTCTTAACCATATGATGTTACGGGTCAGCTTTTCTCCCAATCTTAAAGACTGGGGCCCTCGCGCGGCGGAGACACCTGCTTTTGTCGAGATGATCTCGGGACGTCCTGACGAGGCACCCCTTCAACATCGCAGCAACGAAGAAACCTCCGAACAGTTGGGATTGCGTCATGTTGATTTTTCAAATCTGCGTGCCGATGCCGATCTGGAAATTTCTCCGACTTTGCCGACAGCTCTTCAAATTGGCCAAGGGGCACGACATCTGTCCAATATCTCAGGTAAAAATCCGGAACAATTATCTTTCAGCCTGATGCGCTATGGCTTGCGAGGGCCTAACCTGACTTTGAACCGTCGTGATCTGGAACAAGCCAGCCTGACCCATCAGGGAAGTGCGGAAGAAATCTGGCACAATACCTTGATTGACGACCAGATTGAGCGAGCCATGCCCCCTGCCCTCAAACGTGCGAAAGAAAAGTTCAAGCAAAGTTTCGGATTCAAAGTCGATTGGGTCAGTGATTTATCATTAGCCGAAGACGACGCCGGAATTTTATATCGTACGGCACTTGTGCCGTCCTTGACCAAGCGGATCGGCAAACATTTCATCACCGAACATGCTGTACGCTTTAATCTGGCGGACAATCTGCAACAACTTTCACAATATCGCGGGGTGAGTTTATATCCTGTGCGTTCGGATATTTCGGTGTTCACACAAAATGGCATTCTGGTTGACCGTCAATATCTTGCTGGGTTTGCTACGCTCGCGAAAGATGTTCATGTGTCGGCCAGCATTGGTTATCTTGAAGAAATGTATGCCGGCATTACGGGGGAGATTTTATATCGCCCCTTCGATAAACCTTGGGCAATTGGCCTTGAATTAAATCAATCCATGAAGCGCGATCCTTATGCGATCTGGGGACTGGCGTCGAATGGCGATCATATTTTAAGCGGGTTTGTAAACGGATATTATGAAGTCCCAAATACAGGGGCGACTTTCAAAGCCAGTGGGGGGCGTTATCTGGCCGGAGATATCGGTGGATCGCTCGCTCTGGACAACGAATTTGACAATGGCGTCAAGGCCGGAGCGTTTATTGTTGCGACCAACCGTTCTGATTTTGATTTATACGGCGGAAAAACAAATCTCTATGCAGGGATGACTATATCCATGCCGCTTGGCAGTCTGCCACTTGTTCCCAATGGCAGCAGGATGATCGCCCATACAAAACCGCTGGGTCGTGATACGGCCCAACGATTGGATAATCCTGTTTCTCTTTATGAAGTTACCGAACCGATATCATACCGGTCGATTACGCGGCACTGGTCTGCGTTGACGCCCCAGCCTTGAAAATTTCTTCAGCCAGTTGATCCGATGATTCACCGGTCGGAATATTCTTGTTATCCGACAGGGTAAACACACGCCCCAGCGTTTCTTCAATCCGCGCAACATGTGCCATCATTGTGGCACGCGTCAGATCATATGTGTATGGGTTGCGCTGTGTGCGCCAGAAATATTCATATCCGACGCTGGTAATGCCGCCCGAATTAATCGCATAATCGGGTGCATACACAATGCCACGGTCTTTTAACATCTGGTCATGGCGGCGTTCTGCCAACTGGTTATTGGCGGCACCCCCGATAATTCCTGCTTTGATTTCTGGAATCGTCCGATCATTCAACCCTGCCCCCAGCGCACACGGAGCAAAGATATCGGCCTCGACTGCATGGATTTTTGATGCATCGGCGATGATAACCTGATCGCCAAACTGGGCTTTCGCTTTTTCAAGAATATCTGCGTGAATATCTGCAACAATCAATTGTGCGCCATCTTTAGCCAGATATTCAGCCAGAGCATAGCCGACTGCACCCATTCCTTGAATGGCGATGGTGCGAGCGCCAAGAGACGCACTTCCATATTTTTCTTTGGCACAGGCCTTCAACCCGCAATAAACGCCATAGGCCGTCACAGGGGACGGATTTCCTGCGACACCTTCTCCGCTTTCGTCTTCGGGAAGACCTGCCACATAACTTGTGGATTTTGAAATCTCGATCATATCGGCTTCCGTCGATCCGACATCTTCTGCTGTAATATACTTGCCTTCCATTTCTTCAACTGCTTGTCCGAAGACCCGCATCATCTCAGGTGTTTTATCAAGGCGTGGGTTGGCAATAATCACAGCCTTTCCTCCACCCAGAGGCAAACCGGCCAAGGCAGATTTATACGTCATACCGCGCGAAAGACGGAGGACATCGTTGATGGCATCATCCATACCAGCATAAGGGTAAATCCGGCACCCCCCAAGAGAGGATCCAAGATTGGTGTTGTGAACCGCGATAATTGCCTGAAGTCCGGTTTCCGGATCTTTGAAAAGAACAACCTGTTCATGTTTATCAAAGCTGGGGTGGGATGACACATCAAGAATTTCACGCAACAACATTCGGTTTTCCTCTCATTTGAAAATTTGATGGATTACAAAAGCCTGAATATTTTTATACGTCAAGCAAAAGGGATAAAAAAAGCCGCCTCAAAAGAGACGGTTTGTGAAGTTTTGGGTACCACCAGAACGGAAAAACACTAAAAATCTTACGCTCTTTATTTAATTCCCAATTTTTATTTACCCCTTAGTATCCCCGCCACCCTCTGCATACACACCATTTTACTTACCTGTATTTTAGACCAACCGGACATGAAGCCCGTATAACTACCCCATATCTATAATTTACATAAAATTTTAGATAAAAACAAGTTTATTTTTCATAATTCAGACATCTCGTTGAAATATATGGAAATTTTTGGGGTTACTGATTTTGGTTTTGAAGGGTGGTAGATTCTATTTTGAAGTACAACTTTTGTTAAGTTAAGCCCTTTTCGGAGCGAATTACGGCAGTAGGCATAAAAAGACGCAAAAGCACCTGCATCTCCAGAGAATTGCGTGACATTCTGAGGGATATAATGACAATCTTGGGTTATAATAAACCGAGTAAATAATATGTTCAGAGAAGTATTTTATAAACACTTCTGATGTAGAAACAAAAACAAAAATAAGGACAACGGATAGATATTTAATGCTTTATATGATGTATTTTGGATTGTCAGTGGTAGCAGTTTTTCTGGTATTGCTTACAATATTTTCGGTCATTTTCAGAAAGAAAAAAGTATTAGAGAAAGTAACTCTTTCTTTATTGCTTGCAGCTCTTGGAACAGCTCTATATTATATTATTTTCATAACTTTTATTATCAATTATTACTTTCCAAAAGATAAGTCAGATTTATTACCTTCAAAAATTGCAACTGAAACTTTCAGGGAAGGAAATATTTTAAAAACCTGCAAAGTTAGAAAAAAGGAAGATTTAAATCTTGAAAGAATGGTTAATCCTACCGACCCTATTAGAGATAAAGACCCGCTAGCGGCTTGGCGTTTATTACAGAAGAATGCTAAATACTATGATTGCGTAGAAAAGCCATATAATGTCACTAAAATAATTGAAAATGATTTATGTAACGATGCAAGCGGCGAAACATGCAAACTCTACGCTCGCTATAAAGCTCTTTTTAAAGACAAGCCTTGGTTTGAACAAAGTCTTGATACATTTTGCAGAGCAGGGCCGATATGCTTTCATCCAAAAGAATTGCCTCCTTGTGACGAAAACGGTGAGCCAAAGGGTTTTTGTTGTTCAATTGGGGCTACTTATAATCATTCCTATAAAGCTTGCATACCTGCCCGAAATATTATCTCAACGAAACCCCAATCAAAAGATGACGAAGCCCCTCTTACAACATTGAGAGGATGCTCTATGCCCCTTTGTAACACAGGAAATGGACCCGATGGAACTGGTGTCGATACAAATGGTCACTGGTTCCGCCATACTGAAGGTAGAAAACGGATAATAGCCTATCACTATAAAGATGTTGGATTGACCAAAAAATAAACAAACAGTCTGATCAGGCCGCTTGTTTACATTTATATCTTCATGCACTACCGTTCAATATCTGCTTGGCGGCGCACTTTAGTTATAACTTTCAGGTTTTTTACCCTGCGAGAAGTTTCAAATCCATGCCGAAATGGTGGTTGGCAATCGTGATAATCAGATTGACCCGCGCAAACATAGGGGACGCTGGCTCAATGTCCTTGAACAGAATTAACCCACCTGTTCCGCTCATATCTGATGTCAGTTTCGGGTGAATATCCAGAATGACGCAACGGGAATAAAGGTCATAATAGCGACGGGCATAAATATCGTCGCGCTTGCTGTTGGGTTTGCCCTGTAATCTTGTCCCCAGCGGGTCATCTGCACCACCACTCCCGATTTCCTCAACCCACCCATCCGCGTTGTAGCGGATCCGGATATTATTGGAGATCTGAAATATATGTTTTCCCTCGACCGGATTGGGGACGTTCTGTGTCATATTACCTTCTCCTAACATTTATCTTCTACAATGATATGGGGCGTATCGAATATCATATTCAGCAGGCTTTCCGTTCCGCGACTGACCATTTCAAAAACCTGAATAAAATCTTCTATGTCTCCATAATACGGGTCAGGAACATCCAATGTTCCGTGTCCTGCATATTCCATGAATAATCCAATTTTATGATCTTTTCCTGCTGGCGCATGCTCTTTCAAAAATTCGACATGGCCTTTATCCAATCCGAGAATGAGATCGAAATGTTCGTAATCCTTCGGCTCGATAACTCTGGCGCTTAACCCGTCAACATTGACCCCGTTTTCGTAACATAGTTTCAATGTCCGGTGATCCGGCGCTTCACCGACATGATACGCTTGGGTTCCTGCGGAGTCGATATCACATAAATGGTCTTGCCCAATCCTTTTCAATCTACACCGCATCATGGCCTCTGCCATCGGGGAACGGCAGATATTTCCGGTACAAACAAAAAGTATGTTGCGAATCTTGCTCATTTAACTACGATAAGGGACATAGCTGGATTGAACAAGAAAACAAGAAGGTTTTCCGTGACATTTGAACAGAATCAAGCCGATCCATCGTCCGATCTTAATAATTCAGAGGACAGTCAGGATCGTATTGTATTGCGTATCGCGCAGACAGAACAAGAAGTTCGTGCCGCCCAGCACCTTCGGTATATTGTCTTTTATGAAGAATTCGGGGCGCATGCACCTCCAGAGATGGTGGCCGGACGTCGTGATTTTGATGAATATGACGACTATGCGGATCATTTGATTATTATTGACGAGGCCCGCCGCCCAGAGGATGGGCAAATCGTTGGCACATACCGCCTGTTCCGAAGGGAAAAATTGCCCCAAGGCAAAGATTTTTATACCAGCCATGAGTTCGATATTTCTCCCCTAATCGAAAGCGGCGCAAAACTTCTTGAGCTGGGACGGTCTTGCGTTTTGCCTGAATATCGCACCAAACATATCATGCAGCGCCTCTGGGCAGGCATTGCGGATTATCTGGCTGACCACCAGATTGATCTGATGTTTGGATGCGCCAGCCTTCAAGGTACTTCCGCCGAAGCCGCACTGGGACAACTGGCTTATCTTCAGTATTTTCATGCTCCCCCTGAAGATTTATGTCCCACTGTCCTGAAAGATTGTACGCAAGGTCTTCCGTTTCCTGAAAAAGAAACTATCAATCCCAAAAGGGTTTTTGCCTCCCTTCCCCCTTTAATCAAGGGGTATTTGCGTTTGGGGGCCTATATCGGCAAAGGAGCATATCTTGACGCCGACTTTAACTGTATTGATGTGTGCATTGTCTTGCCGACCAAACAAGTGACATCGAAATACATCAGGCATTTCGAGCGCAAGGTACAAAAGGAACTCATCAGCGATTCCAGCTTTAACCAGAATTTTTCCAAAGAAAATAAATCCGAATGACCTCTCTTGTTGCCTTTTTCAAAATCGTTTTACTGCTGTTATGGACTCTGCCTCTTGTCACCACCCAGATGCTTGTCCTGCTTTTTCACAAGGGTCAGGGAGCTTATATCGTGCCCCGATTCTGGCATAAGGGTGTATGCAAGATTATCGGCCTCAAAACAGAAATTTGTGGCGTTCCCGTTCACGGGACACAGTTGATCTTTATCAGCAACCATTTGTCTTATCTGGATATTCCTGTGATTGGCTCCTATCTTCTGGCCTCTTTTATTGCCAAGGAAGATGTTGCCCATTGGCCGGTGATCGGATTTTTATCAAAAGTCCAGCAAACAGCCTTTATCAGCCGGACATCGGCGCACGCCAGAAAAGTTGCAAATGCTCTGGATTCCATGCTGAAACAAGGAAAGAGCCTGATCCTGTTTCCAGAAGGTACTTCTTCGGCGGGTACAGGCGTGCTGCCCTTCAAATCCAGCCTGTTTTCCCTGTCGATGCCCAAGGATATGGCCCCGATCCCTATTCAACCCTTTATTCTGGAACTTGTTTCGGTTAATGGGCATCCCCCGACATCACAAAACCGTGATATTTACGCGTGGTACGGAGATATGGATTTTGGTCCGCATATATGGGAATTCCTTAAAAACAAAGGGGCAACTGTGCGCTTGACCTTTCTTCCTGTCATTTTTCCAGAAAACGGGCATGACCGAAAAACGCTATGCCAGATCGTTCAGCATAAGATCGAAGCTGGACTAGCTCCGCAATAATGGCTATGAACATAGGCATAATTTATAAAGTGAGGATCAAATGGATATTAATAAAGCTGATATCGCCAAACTTCAGGGCTATTTGCAGAAAAAGTTCGGAAACCCTGGCCTGACTATTCGCGAACGCCGCGTGGCCGATTCTGTCGAGGTTTATCTGAATGGCGAGGCCATTGGCACGATTTACAAAGACAATGACGATGATGAAATCTCTTTCGATTTCAATATGTCGATCCTCGATATTGACCTGGAAGAAGCTTAATTTGGGGTAAGTGTCAGGTTTGTTTTGCCAAGCACCCCCATCCTATTGTAAACTATAGGGTATGTGGTCGCTTTCTCTGGCAGGATTCTGTCAGGGGTCTGTATTAGATTTGGGAGTGGAATATGGTGTCTTCAGGTTTTTGTCGTAAATTTGTTGCTTTTTCAACGTTATTCGCCTGCATTCTATTCGCAGCCCCACAGACAGCATCCGCTGCAAACGCCGTAATTGACGGGGCTTGCGACGCGGCTTTTATGGATAAACTCAGACAAAGAGCCTGGATGGAAGCCCAACGTGAGATCATGACCAATCAGCAAATGATCTGGAAACCTGACAGTGTTCTTGCCCTCGGATGCTATAGTCAGTGGATCAATGCCATGACCATCTCTTTCTCGGATGATGGAGGAAGTGGACTGAATAGTACCACAAATCAGGCCTCCAACTATTTAAGTGCTGCCTTTCCCCATAGTCTTGGGGGAGGAAATGCCAGCGGCTCCAACAGCAGCAATTGTGCAAATATAAATAATTTGTGGAAAGCTGCCCAATGTAAAAACCTGAACCTGTCCCAGTTTCTGACCCTGAAAGATGCTAGTGGGACAGATCCTCGTGTGGCTCCGAACTCATGCGGCAGTACAGGATCATGGGGAACACCCGTTTCAACCATGGGCACGACTGGTCTGGGTGCGCCGTTCGACAGTATGAACCTGTTTACCAGTGTTGTTGCACCGCTTTCCGAAACCGGAAGCACCCCGAAATGTTCTGTTGGTATTCCGACCGGTGTTCTGATCGGTGGCGGAACGAATCGTGAGGCCGTTTGTCCAAACCCCGGATGCTCTCCTGATGGAGCTGCCAATCCGAAATGTTGTAAATCGGGAAGTACTTCTGCCAATTGTAGTGCGGCTCTTCCGTAAAGCTTGCCTCTTGGTTTTCTTGCTCTCAGGCCCTATAAAGGGCCTGAAGTATTTTTGGAGATAATATGAGTTTGTTCTGGCTTTATAAAAAGACCATGACATATGGAACCCCTGTGATCCGCGGGGTGATCCATCGCAGAATTAAATCCGGCAAGGAAGACCCTGACCGGATCGGGGAACGTTATGGCCGCCCTTCCCTTGATCGGCCAGCCGGCTCCCTGATGTGGGTGCATGTCGCCAGTGTTGGCGAAGCTCAATCCATGTTGCAGATGGTCGAATTGTTTCTGACCCAAACCCCCCATGCCCATGTTCTGGTGACCACCATTACCAGAACGGCGGCTTCCTTGTTGCAAGGCCGCCTGCCTCATCGCGCTTTTCATCAATATCTGCCTGTTGATCGTCCCCCATGGGTTCGATCTTTTCTGGATCACTGGCAACCAGATATTGTTTTGTGGGCAGAATCAGAACTCTGGCCATTTATGGTGTCAGAACTTGGGAAACGCCGCATCCCCACAGCCCTTTTGAATGCCCGCATGTCACCGAAATCTTTCGCCAATTGGACGCGTGCCAAATCCATGGCAGGCAAGATTCTGTCGGCCTTTACCGTGATCCTCACCCAGACAGAGCAAGACAAAGACTATTATTCGGCTCTGGGAGGGCGCAGTGTTGTTGTGACTGATAATATCAAATATTGTGCCCATCCTTTACCTTGTGACCAGCAAGAGCTCGAAACTCTTTTACATGCAATCGGGTCACGCCCCGTCTGGGTTTATGCCAGCACCCATAAAGGGGAAGAAGAACTGGCTCTTGAAACCCATTTGGCATTGAGTGCAGATTTTCCTGACCTGTTGACGATTGTTGCTCCTCGCCATCCGGAACGCTCCCCTGCCATTGAATCATTTTATGAAGAAAATGGTGTAACCGCCCAATTACGAAGCAAAAACCAACCCCTTCAAAGTAACACACAAATATATCTGGTGGATCGTTTGGGAGAGTTGGGTCTGTTTTATCGCGCAGCCTCTATCGCCTGTATCGGGCGAAGTTTTAGTGATGATGGCGGCGGGGGGCATAATCCGCTTGAAGCCGCCCTGCTCAGCGCTGCGGTTCTTCACGGGCCAAATGTCCAGAACCTTCAGGAAATTTTTGACCAGATGGATCAAGTATCGGCGGCGGTTCCGCTTTCCCACAAATCCGACCTTGCCACCAGATTGCAAGACCTGTTCCGCAATCCTTCCGGTTTAGCAGACCTGCAACACCGTGGATATGGTTTTGCCGTCGGGAAGTCCCATATTCTTGATCGGGTGATCGAAGAGCTGGAACCTGTTTTTATGCTGGCTCATCTCCCTGTCCTGACGAATAATAAGGGGTGATCTATTATGAAGACCCCTGCTTTCTGGTATAAAAACACTCCCACGCCTCTGGCGCAGTTTTTAGCTCCGCTCTCTGCCCTCTATAAAACCATAGCCAGACGCCATCAAGCCAGAGCTACTCCCGAGCACATGGATATTCCGGTGCTTTGTGTTGGAAATCTTGTCGCCGGAGGAAGTGGTAAAACTCCCGTGGCGATTGCTCTTAGCAAATTGCTAAACGCACATCATATTTCGCAGTCCGCCGCTTTTCTCACCCGTGGCTATGGTGGCAATGTTCAGGGGCCAGAAGCAGTTAATTCTGCCACCCCTGATCCACAGATGTGGGGAGACGAAGCCTTGCTTCTGGCACACCATGCCCCGACCATCGTGGCCAAAGACCGCGCAGCAGGAGCCAAGTATGCAGAAGATACCGGGGCCGACCTCATCATTCTCGATGACGGGCTGCAAAACTATTCTCTGAGCAAAGATATAAGTTTTTGCGTAGTTGACGGGTTCAGCGGTTTTGGAAACAAACAAGTTCTTCCGGCAGGCCCTTTGCGCCAACCCTTAGAGGATGGATTTAAGGGAATTGATGCCTGCATCCTGATCGGTGACGACACACGGAATGTCCGGAAGGATATCCCCGACCATATTCAAATCTTTACCGCACAACTTGTTCCAACCAATCTGGATGACCTTCCAGATTCTGTTTCCTATTTTGCTTTTTGTGGCATTGGTGTGCCAGATAAATTCAGAAAAACGTTATTGGATCACAGTTTCAATATAATCGGGTTTTATGATTTTCCAGACCACCACCCTTATACACTCCATGACTTATCCGGTTTGGTTCAACAGGCTCTGGATCAGAATACCCGACTGATTACGACCGAGAAAGATTTTGTCCGGCTGCCGGAGTTTCCCCAGAAAACGATGATTGATGTTTTATCTGTTGACGTGGTTTTTGATGCTCCTGATGATGTTGCTGCTTTCATTAAAGGAAAACTGTGCAGATGAAAAAAATTCGTTACCTTTTCGAAGCCGCGCTGGTCAGGACTCTGATTGCTCTTTTTGGTCTGCTCCCCCCCTTAACCGCCTCCAATCTAGGCGGGATGATTGGCAGAACAATTGGCCCCTTACTGTCCTCCAATCGCAAAGCCGCCCGTCATATTCAGGATTCACTTCATACTGATGCACAAACCACCCGCAAGATCATCAAGGATATGTGGGAAAATATTGGGCGGGTTTTTGCCGAATATCCTCATCTCGAACATATTGGCGCCCATCATGTCGAGTTGGTAAATGCCGAAAGGCTACATACCCTCTCTGCAAATCCGGAATTGCCTGCCATCTTCGCGTCCGCTCATCTGGCCAACTGGGAAGCCGCAGGGCCGACAGTGCACAAGATGAATATTGATGTAGATGTGATTTACCGCGCCCCGAACAATCCTTATGTTGCCGGAATTTTGCAAAAATGCCGGAGTCTGGATGGCACATTACAGACCTATCCAAAATCTTCTGCGGGCATGCGTCAGGTGCTTGGCGCTTTGAAGCAGGGGCGAAAAATCGGCATTCTGATTGATCAGAAATATAACGAAGGTATGGAAGTCGAATTTTTTGGTCGTCCGGCCATGACTTCAACGGCCTTTATCCAAATGGCTCGGAAGTTCGACTGTCCTTTATTTCCTGTGCGCGTCGAGCGGGTCAAAGGCATTGATTTCCGCGTTACGATTTTTCCGCCTCTGGATACCCAGAAAGACGAAATACTGTTAATCAGGGAAATGCACGACTATCTGGAACAGTGGATTACAGAACGCCCCGGACAATGGCTATGGCTGCATAAACGTTGGAAAGTTTGAAAATTTGCCTTTTTAATAGTTTTTTATTATCCTTGATATATTGTTATGTATATTATTGGGGGGCGTATGCCAGATTATACCAGAGAGGAACAAACCGCCTTTATTGCCCATCTGAACCAACAGATTTCAGATGATCCGGCCTTGAAGAACCGCGCCCTGATTCTTGATCCCGAATTATTCCGCGAAGGAGCCAATTACGGCGATTTACAAGTCCATGTCGGGAGATTTCTCGAACAGCAGGATGGCTTGGACCTTATGGATAAGTGGATGAATTTTCTGGATAATGAGTTCAGAAATCCTGAAACAGATCTGATTTCTGAAAACAGAGCAAAAGAAAGTTATTCCACGTCCACAAAAGCTCTCAATACGGATCAGGACTATCTTGCCGTCGCCATCCCTCCTTATCTGGATAGCACAGGCCAGAAAATGTTGGATGATATCGCAAAAACTCACCGTGAGTCTTTTTATCACTCCCATGAGAAGTCCAGTCCCGATCATGACCACGATCATTCAAACGTCGGTGTCGATTGGCAATCCCATGGAATTACAGACCGTTTTGCACATCAATTCACAACCTACCACGAAATGGGGCATGCCATCAAAAGCAGATGGAATCTGGGTGCAAGAATTACTAATGATGAATTGGGCACATTGGATACCGAGAATATACAAGAGGTTGAGAATACCAAAGCATTGACCTCCGTATATGTAGAGTCATTCGGCGAGCGGTATGCCGATTCTTTTGCAACATTGAATATGCTTCGGGATGGTGCAGGTATAGATGAAATCAAGACGTATGCCAAAGCTCGCATGGTTTCTACGGGATTTCTCAATGATGAAATAGAGAGTGTCGGTGAAGGTTTGAACCATGATACGACAACAACTATTGAAGCCACATTGGATCTTTACGAAAAAAAATTCAAGGACGGTGGGCTGGAAAAACTCTCCCCTTCCGAGATTTCCGATATTGCAATCCAGATGACCAGCCAGACAGTTCCGACCCTGTCCCAGTTTGTTGAAATGGGGAAAGAGCAATCACGCTTGAAATATACAATCAACGAGGGGTTGGATACCAAGGATCAAAGTACGATGACGGATAATAATCGTCTGATCGGATCAACAGTTCACTCCGACCTCGACTCGATGAAGCTCAGCGAAACAGGACGGGACATGGTTTGTAAGTTCAGAGAGTCTTACCAAGACATAGTCGGTAGCAAACTTCCTGCTTTGGAAGAAAGTAAACGCTACCAGAATGCGTGTGATCCCGTACAACAACAAACGAGTATTCCTGCCAGTACCAGCATGGCAATGTAGATTGGGGCTGGTGCGTCAGGAGGGAATTCGCAGCATCTCGGGGGTAAAGTCGTCTAAACAGACCATACACAAATCCCCCCTTTTTTTTGGGGGGGTGTATGGTGCCAGGAGGGACTGTAATTAAAATTATAACATACTGATATAAAATGTATTTTCTGATAAATCATATCAGTAATGCCCCCACTTATGCCCCCATTAAAAATATTTACTAAGGCGCTTATGTCATAATGGCGATCTGGTTGAGCACTGGCGTATAAATATCAACATCCTGACGAGGTGTTTCAATAGAAAGAACAAGGCTGTAGCGAATGCGCCGATGATCTTCTGGGAGGCGGTCAAATTTATCCTTCCACCAACCATTAACAGGATACACCGCCATAAGACCACATTCTGCAAGTTGTGCCGCACTACCAGTCCATATATCGGAGTGGATTGACCCGCTCCAACGCTGATCTCCCACAAGCCAATGATTGGCATCACTTGCAAATTCAGGCACTTCACCGTCTTCTCTTGCTCCGTTTAGTCGCCTCTTGAAGTTTGCCGCCGTTTCCAGCGGAGATTTGACGGCAAAACGCAAGCCAAATGAACGGTAAAGATGCTTAGGCTGTCTATCGCGCCTAGCCGGGTTAGGTTCTATAAAATAAGAAAGTGTCACGCGCAGGCGCACAGTTTCCCCACCCATATCTTGCAGAACTTCCAACGGCCACGGCAAAGCATGATAGTTGATCTGTCGCGCCTGTTTGCCATCCTCACCTTGAATGTAGGGGGCAAATTCCTGCTCGATAATCAGTGTCAGGCAGTCTGTTGCGCTGTGCTGCGCTCTTTGCAAATCTGGTATACCGTAGCCATGAGTGCGAAGGAGTGTACGAATTGAATTCACCCCCGTTTTTGAACAATTGTCTGGAAATCCGGGGCAAACCTGAAGCATAGCTGGAGTCCATGATGCGGAGTGGATCATCAAAGCCCGCAGCGTTTCCGGCCACATATCTGGATTTTGGGCTTGAAGATTGGCCGCGAAACGTGCCGCCTGTGCCGCTGCCGCGCTTGTTTCTCCCATCTCAATCAAAGGGCTGTTTGTTCTATGCCCGGTCGTTATTAAGCTTAATCCCGTATCAAAAGCTGGAGTGCCGTTGCTGGGCGGGGTTGCCATGTTTCCACCTTCAAAGACGATTTCCGGTTTGAGGGGCCATGTATTCGCCCATACATTCGACGTTGTCGAGGACGGGCACAATCCACCTTCTTCAGCCAGAGGCTGCCAGCCCGAAAAACCCATCCCAGTAATTATCATTTTTTCTGTGTAGGCGCCAACGGTCACGGCGTTCCATGCCTGGCCCGGATCATGGATGCTTTCACCGATGTTACCATCCATGTAATTCGTTCCCGGCTGTTCCATGTTACCGCCTGAAATGAAAAAGAGCTGCCGTTTACCCGTGTGCCTTCCAAAACATATTTCATCTATAGCCGCGGACCATGAAGACGGCTTGCCCCGATCTATCGTCATCCGGTCCGTAACAGCCATGCAGAATATTCTGCTCCGCTCACCGTCATGGTCATTTGCGATAGTTGCCGCCTGTATCGTAACGGCTCCATATAAATCTGGCGGTGTTGGTGTCTGGCTTTGTGGAGGAAGGATTTTAACCGATTCCAGTGCGTGTTGTATGGTTGTAGCATGAGGGTTTGATAGAAGCGGAGATAAATCGCCGTAGAGCGAAAGCCCCGCCATTTGCGTACCATGCCCGTGATGGTCATGGGTTTGCCACGCCGTGTTGCATGTCAGTAAATCGTCCGCTGCAATAAACGGTGAGAGCAGGACATGTCCACGATTCATGCCGGTATCAAGTACGGTGATGAAAATGCCCGACGGATTGGCACCTGAAACAGTTGTGGCAAGACGTTCAAGCTGTTCCGAAAGCAAATCCGATCCCAAGCTGAAAAATGGTGCAATCTCTATCGCCCGCCGGACTTCCGAAACGACGTGGCAGCGTTCCAGCAACCCTTCAAGTTCTGAAGCGGAGGCTTGCAGCAGAACAACCACACGATCCACCAAAAACAGTTCACGGTCACTCGTGTGAAGCCTCAGAACGTCGGCGATGCCCCGCAGGGTCTGAAGAGCCCCAGTTTCATCCATAACCCAGATTTCCCACCATACTTTTTGCTGTGGGTCTGTGGGAAACAGTTCGTCCTTGTCTGTCCAGAACGAGCGAAGATGGGCAAGGCTTATATTGGAAATGGTCTCGACAAGTTTCCTATTTTTTGGATTGCCTTGTGGGTTTATTTCTGTTGCAGGAGTATTTTTTGTAGGGTCAGCGTATTCCCTAATTTTTTTCTCCAACTTTTCCAGAGCGTTCTGATCTTCAACACGAACTGTAGCATAAAGTCTGTCTGTCGCAGTATCCTCGCGAACATTCAACAATGTCAAACCTTGAGACGGCGTCTCTAGGCTTACTGTTGCAAGATCATAATGGCTTTCCCCCTGAAATTCGAGAACAACAGAACGTGGATATTGCTCGGCGTCAGGTCGAGTCTGCACCTGCTCCATTGCCATTCTTACGGCGGCTATTTGGGTTTGAAGGGAGGTTGCATGCTGCGCTCTTGAACGAGGAGGTATCCTATCCTGCACGCTAATTTTCTTTGGATATTTATAGCCTTCCGGCTGCCCGGAGTTTGGCAAAAGAATGTGATCAAGATTATTTTTATAATCCGCCATAACAACTGTAACGCTCTGCTAAAATCAAGATTTCACTTGCAATCTCTGATTTATAACATCCAGCAGAAGCTGAGTCGATAGTGATTCCCAGTCTTCAAGAATAACTGTTTTCATGGCGTCTGTGCATACACGCGTAATCTCCGCGAAGCTGAGAGCCGCTGCGGCATCTGCAACCTCGTTCCATTTTACATTTTTTGTATTTTGCCCTTTGAGATTAGCTTTCAAAGTCTTCAAAACCAAATCCCTATCAGGCATTTCATAGAAAATCACATCATCAAACCGACGGAAAAGTGCCTGATCTAGTATTTCCGGGTGGTTTGTTGCCGCCAGCACAAGACTGTCAGAGCCAGCATCATCAATGAATTGCAGGAAAGAATTTAGAACACGTCGGACTTCGCCTATGTCGTTACCAACATTCCTTTTTCCACCGATCGCGTCAAATTCATCAAAGAAGTAAATGCCCCGTGTCTGCTTTATATTGTCAAAAACAAGACGAAGTTTGGCCGCAGTCTCGCCAAGATATTTAGTTAACAGACGGTCAAGCTGTATTGAAAAAGTTGGCAAACGCATCTCTCCCGCGAGCGCTTTGGCCGTCATGGTCTTGCCTGTCCCCGGCGGACCAACCAGAAGTATTTTGCTGCGGGGATTTAAGCCATGCTCATGCAGACGATGTTTCTGACGGTGTTCCAAAACAATCCGGTTAAGTCTTTGCGCCGTTTCAACTGGGAGGATAAGATCGTCCAGTTTAAGGTTGCTATATTCGACGGAAATAAGCCCGCCTAGTTCACCTTTGGGCTGCACCAGTGGAATGGCATTAGGCCTGTCGATATGAACTGCGTTTACTGGCCTGTCAGAGACCGAATCCAGCATTTCCTTAATTTCCTGCGCAATTTTACCATGCCCTTTCTGTGCGGCTTCGGCGGCAATTTGGCGGGCAATAGAGTAAAAACGCCGATCGTCGCCGTCAGCGTGACTTTTAAGTAAGGCTTTTACCTGGTCTGATGTTGCCATAATTTACCTTTACTCTCACAGTTTATCGCAAATACACTAATAGAAGGTTGACTTGAAGCTCGTAAGCCAAAGGGACGAAAGCAATCGCTTCGTCCGATTTTAACAAATTAACTGACTTCTGTGAATCCACTAATATCAATCACATTCAAAATGGGCAGTCAATGGCTGCAGATTTTCTCTGTCTAATACCGACGAAAACTTTTCCCCAGAATAGGAATTATTGCCATATTCAACTGTATGTACTTAGAAAAATCTGGAACTACAAACATATTGCTGCTCTGGCAAAATAGGCACACCCCACGCACAAGGACATTAATGACCCACCATTTTAAAAAGAACACCAAGCATTAAACCTACCATGACACCCCAAAAAAATAGTATCAGAATGCAGAATAGAGCCGCACGGAATAATCCCACCCAACACTGGCCGTCAATTTCCTGTTTGGTGAGCGAGACAGTAGAAAGCACCCAAGAAATCAGTGAATACGAAAATATTACATTGGAAATAAAATTTTTCTCCGCCCAATAAGGGACCAATAATTGGTACGCAATTAAGGCCCCCAAAGCCGTCAGGGTATTTGCCCACCCCTGAATGTACAGAGCCTTGTCCCAACTAATTCTGCATTGAGTTGCATGGTAGACCCTCCATCTCCAGAGCGGAGCCGTGATAAAAACCAAAATTAATCCCCAAATGATTGAAAAGCCGATTGTGTATATCTGGTACGTTTTTTTAGCCTCTTCATCAGCTAAGTAGGCAACTCTTTTTTCAATCTGCTTCAGAGCCAAACCTTTCTCTTCAGGCGTGCCATAAATTGAATCCAGCCTCAATCCAACCAGTTCTTGGTCAAAACCAGAACTGGAAAAATCATGAAAATTATTCGTTGCCATACCCAGCAGGCTAATGATTAAAACAATGTAGAACGCATTTCTTTTGTTGCCTGATATGATCTGGCAGCTACGAACAAGGGCCCCCTTCAGATACAAAAAATCGGAAAAGATAGTATTTTGTCCTTGTGTCCTATTATCTACAAAACGGAAAAAATAAAACCCAATAGGGCCTAGAATAAAGATTGGAAGGTAATCACTTGTCCTGCAGCCGTAGCATTCTGTATCAATTGCAAAATAGAGGGTAGTTATAAAAATGACAATGAAGATAAAAAGGCTCCAGAGAGGTAATTCTTTCTGCCCCAGAACCCACTTTATGCCACTATGCACCCAAGCCGCAGAAGAAAAAGCGATAAAGGCAATAAGAGTCTGAAAAACCCCACTCTCTGCATCTGCCGCCACAGCCAAAGCAAAGAAGGACCATATAATTTTTAAGGCTATATTGCTTCGTTTCCAAATATCTTCATGAGTCCTAGATTTCATACAACCACCATTTCAACTACCATGTGGTAATGGTTCTGGCTTGACCATAGCTGAACTTGAAAGGTTCTTTTTTATTGGTTCTACCTATACCGATTCCACTTGGACCATCTGAGGTAAAATCAAAGCCCCCTGTTCTTCCATCCTGGCATGCAAAAGTGCCCAAACCAGCTATTGGTCTCTGAACATACTGCCATTCACCTTTACATCTTACACCTGACTCCGTAGTAATCAGAAGGACACCAGTCCCATCCATGTAGCCGGTTGTTGTTCCAAGAAACCGTTCTTGACCTTTACCGATTTCACCACGAACAGGAAGTGTCACAGAGCATCCAGACAACACAATGAGCGCCAATATGCATATGATTTTATTCATTTTCATCTCCATAAAAAATCACCAGAGATGCCCTCTCTGGTGACCGGAAGTGAATAAGCCGCTATCAAACGACCGCGACGGCCTTTAAGCCGAGGCTTTGGACATACGCCGCCGCCTCCCGGTCGTTAGACACGAGAAGCGACGTGATGACGGACACGCCACCGTTGATAGCGGGGTTATTCAAGCCCCAGTCTGCCCAGAAGAACAAACTATGATAAGTAATAAACAGTATTGAATAAGAATGCAATCTAATGGATTGCGCTGAACACATAAAATCTAAAGCCTATTGAAGACCTGGATAACAGCAAACAACATCATCTTGAGAAAATAATGGTGACTAAAAATCCATCAGAATGTTACCATTTACCAACATCATGATTTATAAAAACCTTAACATTTATTAGCATTCATAAGCTTTAAATTGACCTCTGGAGAAATGAAGGCGTTGAATTTTAAGGCCCCGCAGAGGCAACTTCACCATTCCTTTTCTCATCCACCTTATACCCCTTAACAACATATCCGCATGAGCTAAGCGCCACCTCAATCTGGCCTTTATAATTTTTCAAACACCAACTCATAATGAACTCTGTGGGGAAATAGACATATTGATCTTGTTTGTAGATTATGTCCTTTAACCAGGCTCTATATTCAGTTTCCCCAACCGAGGAGAACAAGTTTTTCTTCCACTTCTCTTCAGGTAAAGAAATAGCAGATGATGGAGCCGAGGACACAAGCCTCAGGGGCGGAGAATTATTTTTATATTTATTATCATTTTTTACCTTCTTATTATTTGCCCTGCCCTTGACCTGATTGCCTCTCGGGGGCATCTCACCCCCAGCCTCAACGAAGCCGTACTCAATTTGATATTTATTGTAGTTACAAATAGTTATGATGGATTGCCCTGTCTCAGCTCCTATCTCGATCATGCCGAACTCTTGTAATTTTTTTAGAAACCGATCAACCTTACTATCGTCCCATCCCCATGCCTCTGCAAGAAAGCGATAACTATAACTGGATTGGCCCCTCATAAGTAAAACCTGCTTGCCACATATAACCCTGAGTTTACCCTCATGAGAAAATATAGAACCAGAAATTAACCAGATCCATGCATCTCGTAATGAAAATGGCTCATTTCCGAATAATGGATGATCTTGCCACCCACGATGCATTGCATAATACCCTTTACCTTTTTGGGCTTCGTAGTCACCCACCATCCTCTTTTTCTTACCAGCCATAATTGTCACCTAACCCTTATTTCGGTTAGGCAGAATGGCAGCCTTATAGGTCGGCAAATTTGCCTTCCAACACGCATCAGCCTCATCGGTAATGTATGTTAAATTCCCCACTTTTATGGCCTGGATTTCACCTGAGTTAATTTTCTTGTATCCGGTTGTATATCCAAACCCGTTATCTTCACACCACTGGCGGAAACGTCTCATTCCTTGTGTCATTATCTTCTCCTTATTTAGGTTTCAAACGTACTCAAACATGCATGTAAAAAAATGCTTGAGCCCTAATGAGGATAAATAGTGAAAAGTGTATTGATTGAATAAGGACATCTAAGCGGGAAACATCCCGCATTACTGTCCTTAAATTTTTAAATAACGTTGAATTTTCTTCTCAAGTGCAGAGACACTCTGGATACGTATTTTTATATTACTATCCAATAATTCATTCAGCAACTGAATCACTTGCGTGAACTTCTGAGTCCTCTTTGTGTTTTCTGTGCTGACAGTTTTAGGAACTTTTATACCCAGCTCTTTAAATAATCTCGCCATATCTTTGATGTAAACGACCTCTGGATCCGTAATAGATTTAGAACGAGACTGTCGTAACTCTGACCTACAAACAGCGCAAGATCCCTCCTGAATTTTTTTAAGATACAATACAAAAGATTTGTGAAGCCTTTCTAAACTAACCATTGTTGAAAACAAATCTAATCGGCCTTCATATTTCACCCTCGTTTCTGCATTAAAATCAGAAAGAAAGCGGTAAAAGTCATCGTTTTGGTTAATATCCTTCCATAGACTGACTCCCTGCTTTAAAAAATGCTGAAATTTAATCAAATCAGATTGCTTATCTTTCCGAGGACGAGAAAATAAAGCCTTACGATTTGCACCATCATGCAAAGAGAGAGTCTGCTCAACATATCTATTAACTATTTCTCTTATACGATCTTTGGTAGTTTTAGATAATTTAATCTCTATTATATTCTGAATGTTGGCCCAGACTTCCCCAGTAAACTCTGGAAGAGAATAACCGGATATATGGGTATCTCTTACCACCTTTCGGGGATAAGTTTTATTTCCTTTATCATTTCCCTTTTCTGCCATTTCAAACCTTGACCATATTTTTTTGTACAACAACGGAATCTAAATGATCCGCCCACTCTTGCATCATCACTTTGCGCTGATCCAAAAATTGGGTACGATCATATGCCTCCCCCAGTGGATTCTTTGTTTTGTGTGAGAGTTGCTTTTCAATTACTTCTGCATCAAAATTCAATCTTTCTCGGATGATGGTTCGCGCTAATGCCCTTACACCATGGGCAACCATATCCTCACCAAAACCAAGCCTTTGTATTGCCCTATTGACCGTTCCATCACTCATACATTTTTTGGGGTCAATTTGAGAGGGAAACACGTAATCGGTATTGATGTGACCTGTCTCTTCTTTTTGCTCACGAAGGATTGCCAATGCCTGTTTTGACAAAGGAACTATATGATCCCGTCTCATCTTCATAATATCTGTTGGTACGCGCCAAAGAGCATCATCAAAGTCAATCTGTGACCAGCATGCTTGGCGAATCTCTCCAGGACGACCAAACGTCAAAAGTGACAACCAAACCGCTCTGCGCGTTCTATCAAAAAGACGAGCATTATTGAGACTTAACTCTTTAAGAAATTCAGGGATTTGTTTTTCATCAATCGTTCTGAAATGTTCAGTCTTTCTAGTTTTAAGCGCCCCCCGTAGGTCAGCAGCAGAATCACGTTCACAACGCCCCGTCTGAATACCATAACGAAAGACTTGGCCGGACAATTCCTTCGCCCGACTTGCCATTTCCAGCTTCCCTCTTTTCTCTATTTTTCTAAAACACTCTAAGAGTTCAGGTGGAGTAATTTGAGAAATCGGACGATTCCCGATGTGGGGGAAAATGTGCATTTCCATCCGGCGCAATGTTTTCTGATAATAGCCTGCAGTCCATCTATCTTTTTGAATATCCATCCACTCAAGGGCAACGGACTGAAAAGTATTACTCTCCTCAATAATAGACTGTCGTTTTTCTTGCCTTTTCGCGGCAGAGGGATCAACGCCCTTTGTCAAAAGTTTACGTGCCTCTTCCCTCTTTTCACGCGCCTCGGCCAGACTAACCGTTGGGAACACCCCCAGCGCCAGTCGTTTTTCCTTACCAATCCAACGATACTTTAGCCGCCAGTATTTTGAGCCATTGGGCATTACCTCAAGATACATGCCCCCTCCATCGCTAAGTTTATAAGGCTTTTCTTTTGCTTGTGCAGCCAAGCATGCTTTGGTTGTTAATGACATTGGGGGCATCTCTAAAAAGTCTTTTAGGGGCATTCCCCCAAATATGCCCCCATTTTTGGTGGGTGTAAACATCTTTAACTGAAGACAAATAATTTTAAATGAATACTCAATCCATTTATTATCAATGGATACGTGAATAAATATGAATTCGGATGATTTTATATGAAGAGTGATATGGTGCGCCAGGAGGGACTCGAACCCCCGACCAAGCCGTTATGAGCGGCTTGCTCTAACCAGCTGAGCTACTAGCGCGAACCAATGCCGTAATTAACCGTAAAACAGAATAAAAATCAAGAGATTGTCTTCAATCTTAATTTGACAAATCTGCGGCTAAGCATGATTGAGCCCACCAATAAACCATTCATCACCACCATACCAATTGAATATATGGTGGTGGTTGGGGAGATGGCCTCTACAGCTAACAAAACCGCAATATGCTTGAATGCTGAAATCAGGTGGGTCGTGACCATTTCTTCATACGGTTTGAGCCATGATTTTCTAATGGTCGGGACATATCCAAGACTATCAATTCCGGTGACCCATATTGCCGCCCACAGAGGGTTTTGGGTAATTAGCCAGATTGGAATGGCCAACAGGGCGGCACCAAAAACAATCCAGTCAATTTTTCTGATATCCTTTTCCCCGTTCTTTATGGATGCGATTAAGATTGCTAGACAAAATACGGTTGAAACACCACCGCTCCACGCGCCGCTTCCCGCTCCTTCCAGATATTGAATCAAGAACGCGACTGCTGTCAAAAGAGTCCAGATAATCCATGTAAAAATATGCGGTTTATTTGTTCCTTTGATTGTCGCCCATAAATATGGCCCCAACGCAGCACAGGCCAATACCACGCTAATGATTCCCCAAACGGAAGTCGGGATTGTAATCATTCTATGGCGGTCTTTCTTTTCTTCAGGATAAACCCTGTCACATACCACAAGCAAAGAACACAGATAATAGAAAAATATCCATCAATCGCGTAGTGCCACGCAAGAAAGATCGATCCAGCCATGATGATGGCTGCGAATACGATATAGAGAACTCCCCATATCTTGTTGACATGCCACATATAAACCGCAAATAAAGCTGCAATCGCCACATGCATGGACGGCATGGCCGATATCCCGTTCAGGTCTATCACATTATTGTCTCTGGCCATTTGTCCAAGAAGATCGGACACCCATAAGGAGGAGATCATGGTTCCTGACTCATGAATTCCCCTTAAATATTCGATATAGGGCGCATAGGGGTCAGGAATCTCAGGAAAGGTCGCTCCAAAAAAAATCGGGCCGACGGACGACATGGAGGTTGCCAATCCCCACCCCATTCCAAACCATGCTATCAACGAACACCATAGGAAGGTCAAACGACGATGTTCGTTACGATCAATAAAAATCGCGTACCAATAGCCGCCAAGCATAACACCGAGCCAGAAATTATAAGAGTAATTCAGCAATCCGATTAATCCCAATTTCTCGATAATAGGAGCCAAAAGATATTGCGGGTATTGTCCGAAATGAATCCATTTATCTATTTTGATAAAATCAATATCGAGATGATATGGGTGCACGTAGGCAATCAGCGATTTCATGACCGGGATTGTAGTCATAATGATCATAACAGCGACAAAAAGTGGAATACTGTCAACGATGCGTCCGCTTTTGAGGTAGGAATCTACGATTTGCGCGACATCCTCACTTGCCTCTTTTAGGCTTTTGCCCTGCTTCAATCGCCTATAGAAGGCCCTCACATAGAGAGCCAGATAGGCAATCGTAAACATACAAAATATAGTTGGAAAAGACGCCCCAAAGGACAATGGAACAAACAGTAATTCCTTAAAGCTTGCCCCATAAATGAAGGCACAGACCAAAGACGCAAGAAAGCCCAGAAAGGAAAGCATTATATACACAGCGTATTTCCGTGTATTTACCTCCAGTCTTTTTATCAGCCGTTCCATTGATCCTAGGTGTCGAGGAAGCTGCGGAGTTTACGTGAACGCGATGGATGTTTCAGTTTTCTCAGCGCCTTGGCTTCAATCTGTCTGATCCGCTCACGGGTCACATTAAATTGTTGCCCGACTTCTTCCAGCGTGTGGTCGGTGTTCATGCCGATCCCGAAACGCATCCGCAGAACACGTTCTTCGCGCGGGGTGAGCGTTGCCAGAACGCGCGTGGTGGTTTCGCGCAGGTTCGACTGGATCGCACTCTCAACTGGAAGAATTGCGTTCTTATCTTCGATGAAATCTCCGAGGGATGAATCTTCCTCGTCTCCGATCGGCGTTTCAAGCGAAACCGGTTCCTTGGCAATTTTTAATACTTTGCGCACTTTATCAAGCGGCATATGCAAGCGGACTGCCAACTCTTCCGGTGTTGGCTCACGGCCAATTTCGTGCATCATCTGACGCGACGTCCGAACCAGTTTGTTAATAGTCTCGATCATGTGAACCGGAATACGGATGGTGCGGGCCTGATCGGCAATCGAGCGGGTGATGGCCTGTCTGATCCACCATGTGGCATAGGTCGAGAATTTGTATCCACGGCGATATTCGAATTTATCAACGGCCTTCATCAGACCAATGTTGCCTTCTTGAATCAAGTCAAGAAACTGCAAGCCACGGTTGGTATATTTTTTGGCAATCGAAATCACGAGACGCAAGTTGGCCTCGATCATTTCTTTTTTCGCGCGATTGGATTCCTTGTCACCTTTTTGAACGGTCGAGACAATGCGTTTATATTCCAGAAGCGGCAGCCCTGATTCAGAAGCAATGGCATCAATCTGGTCACGAATAGCTTCAACATCTATCGTATGACGTTCAAAGAATTTATCCCAGCCTTTTCCGCTCAGGTTCTTGGAAGAAATTTTCCAGTTTCCGACCAGCAAGTGGTCTTCATATTGTTTCAGGAAAATTTCACGCGTGACACCGCAATCGATTGCCAAACGCATCATCCGGCCTTCCAATGACACCAGATCGCGGTTCATTTTATAAAGACGTTCAATCAACTGGTCGATACGGGCCGCATGCAGACGGACTTCATTCATAAGCCCGACCATTTCCAGTTTTACCGCATCATATTTTTTAATGATTGCTGCTGGCGCAGTTTTACCTGCTTCAATTTTTTCATGCTGGGCTTTTTGCAATTTTTTATAGGTTTTTTTGATCTGTTCGAAAATCGGGAAAACTTTCGGAGCCAATTCGGCTTCCATCGCGGCCAGAGACAATGAATTTTCATCATTCTCATCCCCGGAAGCATCTTCTCCGTCTTCTCCTTCAGGATTCGGGGTGTCTTCGTCCGATTTATTTTCTTTCAGTTTTTCTTTCGGCTTTTCCTTCGGGACAGGCACTAAAGGTACAGCAGGCTTGACTGGCGCGGCTTCACCGGAACCATCAAACGCATTATCTCCGCCATATGTGGCTTCAAGATCGATGACTTCACGCAACAGAATGTCACCTTTAAGCAAGGCTTCATACCATGCAATGATAGATTCAATCGCAAGAGGCGCTTCACAAATACCACCGATCATGGTTTCACGACCGGCCTCAATACGTTTGGCAATCGCGATCTCGCCTTCACGGGATAACAATTCAACGGTTCCCATCTCGCGCAGATACATCCGCACAGGGTCGTCAGTCCGGCCAGTATCATCATCCGAGATGTTCCCGCCGCTTTCATACTCGTCATCACTTGATTCTTTTTTGGATGGTTCTTCGGCTTCATCGCTCGCATCATCGGCATTATCAACCAGCTGGACACCGGCTTCAGAGATTGTGGACATCGCGTCTTCAATCTGATCCGACGAAAATTCTTCAGCAGGCAACAGATTGTTCAGGTCGTCATAGGTGACATAACCTTGCTCTTTGCCTTTGGAAATCAGTTTCTTGACGATTTTTTCAAGATTGCCTTTTTGACCGGTTGTAATGGCCAACTCTGCCGGAGGCTTCTTATCGGCCATCGATTTTTCTTTTGCTTTGGAAGAGGCTTTTTTAACGCCTTCTTTTTTCTTTGCAGGTGCGATCGGAAGTTCTTTTTCTACCGTCTCTACTTTAACTGCTTTTTCTTTTGTGGCCGTTTTGGTTTTTGGCATTTTTTCTGTCTGTTTTTCTATTGCGCTTTTTGCGGTTGTCTCTTTTGTCTTATGGGTCGCCTTGGTCGCTTCTTTGGCTTTGGGCGTTTTTGTTTGTTCTATTTTTTTCGGAGCGGAATTCTTAACATCCGCTTTCTTTGTGGGCTTTGACACTACGGTTTTCGTGTCTTTCTTCGCCACTGCCTGTTTTGCAGGGGCCTTTGCTTTCTCTGCCACTTTGGCAGATTTGGCTTTTGAAGGCGCGATCTTGGACGCCTCCTTGCTTGCCGGTTTTCCCTTGCCTGCTGGTTTCGTAGGTGTTTTCGGTTGCTTTTTTGCCGCCATCGCCGCTGCCTGTTTTGCCCGTGTCTTACTTCAAATCAATTTCCGGCGAAGGTCGGATTATGCGCCTGAATTCTCCACTCGAATTCATTGGTGCGAATCACCCGTGCCGAATCGATTCGATTCGCTGATTAAACCCGATTTTGCAGAAAAAACAAAGAGCTAAGGGGGAGAAAGTTAATCTCTTTCCTCAACCTGTTCCATCTGCATTTGTTTAAGTGCCAATACCCTGCTTTCATTCTCTTCGGTCATTGCGGCTGCCAAGGTTAGTCTGGCTGCCTGCAAGTCCGCAGAAAATCTGGATTTCTCCCACTGGGCGATCAAGGATTTCCATCCTTCCAGCACTTTTTCCGGGGCGACGTCGGGCCGGGCAAATCCGGCATGGACATATAGGCGTTCATTTGTCAGAAGCCTGTCGCTGATTTCAGTCAGCCCCAGCGCAGTTATCTGGCTTAAAAGAGTTGCTTTGTCAAGGTCTTCCACTTCCAGAGTTTCCAGAATCTGAACCATATTTTCCTGCAAGACCCTTAAATCGGCATCCTCGGGGTCTATACGATGGCAATCTTCCTGAACATAAGGGTAAATCTCGGGATGGTTGAGAATGGTCAACAGCAACAACCGCGGGATCATATTTTCGGCCTGACGCTTTCCAACGGGCGGCAACGTAATGCCGGTCATGCCCGTTCCTTGCTGTTTATTTGTGCCGGAAAACTTACCCTTTTGCCAGTTACGTCCAAATTGTTCATTCAACTTGTCGCGGAAAAACTGGCGGTAATAATATTGCAACTGCTTATCAGGGATTTTTGCGGCGATGTCTTCGAGTTTGGCAGATAGACCGGCGCGTAATTCCGGAGTAGCAAAATTCTGCCCCGCCGAATGATGCCTCCATAAAAAATCAACAAGTGACAAGCCGCGTTCCAGCAACTGGGTAAAGGCCGCCGCGCCATTTTCGCGAATATAGGTATCAGGATCGTCTCCTTCCGGCAGAAACGCAAACCGGACAGATTGGGATGGTTTCAGCAAAGCCATCATCCGGTCGGCAGCTCTGACGGCTGCGCGGTATCCTGCTTCATCTCCGTCAAAGCACAGAATAGGCTCTTTGTGATCGTGCGGGATCAACTTCCACAAGATCATGATCTGCTCTTCCGTGAGGGCTGTTCCCAACGGAGCCACTGCCCCCTTGAATCCAGCCTGTTGGCAGGCAATCACATCCATATACCCTTCGACCACGACAATTTTATGATCTTTGGCCGCGAGCCTTGCGTGCTGTCCGGCATAGAGCGTCCTGCCTTTGTGGAATAGCGGCGTATCACTCGAATTGATATATTTTGGCGGGGTAAAATCCGACCGTGAGGGTGGTCTCATATGCTCGGGAAGGATACGCCCTCCAAAAGCCACAACACGCCCCTTGGCATCCATCACCGGGAAAATAACGCGGTCACGAAAGAATGCATATGGATCGGTTCCTCTGGCTGACTCCTTCATGACGCCCGCTTCGATCATCATCGGGTTGGAGTATCCCAGCTTTAATAAATGCTGGCGCAAGGCCTGATCATCAGACGGCGCGTACCCCAAGCGGAAGGAGTCAATAATCTCGTGCCCCAATCCACGGGATGTCACATACTCCAGAACTTCACGATTTCTAGGGCTATGGAGTTGCTCTTCAAACCATTTGGCGGCATCTTCACATAGTTGGTGCAGCCCTTTTTCTCTCTTGGCTTGCGCCTGATCCTGTGGTGTTGCTTGGGGAACCTGCATCCCTACTTTGGCGGCAAGAACCTCGACAGCCTCGATAAAAGACAAATTGTCATGGCGCATAACAAAGCCGACGGCATCGCCATGCGCTCCGCAACCAAAGCAATGGAAAAACTGTTTTTCGTCATTAACCTGAAAAGACGGGGTTTTCTCGCGGTGAAAAGGGCAACACCCTTTGAATTCACGTCCGGCACGGGTGAGCTTAACCCGCCCGCCGATAATCTCGGACAAGGACAGGCGGTCACGCAATTCCTGTAAAAAGCGGGGTGAAATGGACATAACCTTTTCTTACAGCAACGCAGGGGATGATTCCACTGGGAAAATATGCTAAATGCCCTCTATGAAGACTATTTTATCGATTCAATCCCACGTGGCCTATGGATATGTTGGGAACCGGGCTGCGGTTTTCCCTTTGCAACGCATGGGATTTGACGTGGTGGCGGTTCATACCGTCCAATTTTCCAATCATACCGGATACGGAACATGGACGGGGGACGTCTTTGGAGATGACCATATCCGGCGGGTGCTTGCCGGCCTTAAAGACCGAGGTGTTCTCGATCATTGTGACGCCCTGCTGACTGGTTATGCGGGATCATCAGCCATTTGTGATATTATTTGTGAGACATTGGATCAGCTTCCACTCTCGACTCCATGGATTTGTGATCCGGTTATGGGGGATACGGGGCGTGGATTTTTTGTCAAAGACGGCATTCCCGACTTTTTCAAAAATACCTCCTTGAAACGCGCGAATGTTATCACGCCCAATTTATTTGAAATGGAATATTTGTCGGGGCAGGACATCCACTCAACTGAAGATGCTTTGCGCGCCTGCCAAATAATTCACGGATACGGTGTCCCGACAATTCTTCTGACGTCACTCATTACCAAAGACACGCCGGATCATCATATTTCCATTCTCGCAAGTGATAAAAATCACGGGCAATATATTGTAACGACCCCAATGCTGGACTTGAACCCTGCACCGAACGGTTCAGGAGATTGTACAGCGGCGCTTTTCGCTGGACATTTGCTTGCCGGTCAAACACCGGACATTGCTTTAGAAAAAACTATTGGTAGCATTTACGGATTATTTGAAAAAACACAGCAAGCTGGAACGCGTGAATTGGCTGTTATTGCTGCGCAGGATGAATTTGTAAGTCCCACCCATAGCTTTTCAGCAATCAAAATTTCATAAAAAAAGCCCTTCATTTTCGAAGGGCCTTTCTTTTTTATCATTCTGTTATCTTGTACTCATCGGAGCAGGATAAGGATATGGCTGGATCGTTACATCGTCGCCGCCATTTCCGTTACTTGGCTGGGCTTCAAGTCCTGCGGCAGTCTTGGCCTTATGAACCAATGTGATAAACTCTGCACGGTAGCCGAACGGGTCTGCCCCTTTGGATTTGTTGGCAAGATTGAGAACATCATCGTAGGTCATTTGTCCGGTATATTTTCCACCCTTCAATATTTGTGCAAAACTTGCCACGGCCACCGCCCAATCGGTCTCTGACTGCAAGTTCTGGTACTGAGGCGCAGTCCCCTGATTCATATCGGGAAGAACCGATGTTGTAATCAGCTTGCTTTCATTTTCGTTTGGCAATTTGTACCGCACTTTAACAAAGGCAAGTTCTCCGGCAGTTGAAGGTACAGAACTGTCTGCTCCTGTTTGCGGCGCATAACGACTTGGATCGACCGATGTTGGCGCCCCGACAGGTGTCACTTCATAAATTGCTGTGACTTCTGCTCCTGCACCAATATCACCGGCATCAACTTTATCATTATTAAAGTCTTCGGTTTTCAAAGCACGGGTTTCATATCCAACCAGACGATATTCGGCGACCGTTGCCGGATTAAATTCAACCTGAATTTTGACATCCTTGGCAATCGGGAACAACGTCTTGGTTGCTTCTTCGACCAGTACTTTACGGGCTTCGTTGATATTGTCGATATAGGCCGCTGTACCGTTGCCGTTTTGCGCAAGGGTTTGCATCATCGCATCGTTATAGTTGCCGCGACCAAAGCCCAATACAGATAAGAATATGCCTTTGTCTTTTTCACGTTCGACAAAATCTTTCAACTCTTCCTCATTGGTGATACCGATATTGAAATCCCCATCTGTGCCGAGGATCACACGGTTGACGGCATTTTTATCAAAGTTCTGTCCGGCCAGTTGATAGGCTTGGCGGATGCCTTCGGCACCTGCGGTTCCACCGCCAGCAGAGAGATTTTGCAGCGCCATCAGAATTGCCCCTTTATCAGCCACTTTGGTTGGTGGCAGGACGGTTCCGGCGCTTCCTGCATACACCACGATCGAAATCGTGTCGGTTGGTTTCAATGTATCGAGCAACATCGAAATGGATTGTTTGAGCAATGGCAATTTATTCTGTTCATTCATTGACCCCGAAGTATCAAGCAAAAACACCAGATTACTATTGGGCATCGCAGTTTTGGGAATATCATATCCCTTGATACCAATGGTCATCAGTTTTTTTCCATCACCCCACGGGGAAGGCTTCATCACGACATTGGTGCTGAATGGTTGTTGTTTGCTGTCAGGCAGAGGGTAATCATAATCAAAGTAATTAATCATTTCCTCAACGCGAATAGAATCTTTTTGCGGCAACACGCCACGATCCAGACTTGACCGCGCAAAAGAGTAAGACGCCGTATCCACATCAATCGAGAAGGTCGAGATTGGATCCGCCTTTACCGCTTTAACAGAACCTTCTTCGAAGTCTTCGAATTTATCACGACCAAATTCCTGTTGTTGGCGGGAGATCATGTCCATCTCTGCAGGCATAGAAGAAGCTATCCCTCTCCCTTCAACCATATTCTGCGTCATTACCGGGGCGGACGTTGGGTACGCTCCGGAGCGCGATAACTTTGCAGCCTCATGAACTGCTTGAGGTGCTGCCGCATCGGCTACAACCATTTCAGCTTCAGCTTTTTTGTTTTCTTTGAAGAGGTCAACTCTTATGCCCCCCGTCGATATGGTTTGAAACTCTCCTTTTTGAGAATCCGCATCCGTCATGCCGATTGTTGATAACATCGGGGTTGCTACATTATAGACCAGCAACGCGACACATGCCGTTGCCAAGCCACCGTAAATTACTTTTTTCGTTGAAAAGGACATTTTTTCACTCCTCTGCTTATCTGCATGAATGGGTTTGTTTCCTATCAGACGGTGCCATAATCCATTTCCTTGGAAAGTTTTTTCATTTTTTTTGTTTTTTTCGAATTCCGCCACGGCGAGGTTCAACGCCACCTTACGGGCGTTCTCGCTAGGGGCAGGAATTTCCTCAGCTTCAAAGAGGTGTTTGAGGTCGTCTTCGATCATATTTTTCCTCCCTCTTTCAGAATTTTACGGGCTTCGTTAATGCGCCACGAGATTGTACCTTCGGCCATACCCATAATATCGGCAACCTGTTTATGGGTCAGGCCTTCCCCGAAGACCAGCCAGACGATCTCCCGTTCAGGTTCGGGCAAGTTGTAAACAGCCGCCATCTTTTGACTGGTTTCAAGGCGCTGTTCGGGATTGTCTGTCGTTGGCAGGGTATTTTCAACGGTTTCCAGCCCCACAGCGCCCCGATCATGGCGAACTTGGGTGCGTTTCCAGTCCCGTGCCGTATTCAGGACAATGGTATAAAGCCATGTGGTAAAGGCTGATTGCTCTTTATAACTGCCAATATTCTGGGCCAGCTTAATACAGGTCATCTGGGTTACGTCCTCGGCGTCCGGCTTATTGCCACAAAAACGGAACGCCATGCGATAGATGGTCATATAATGGACATCCAGAACGTCTCGAAAGGCTCGCTCGTCTCCGTCAACTGCGCGTTTTATCAGCGCCATATCCTGTGCTTTCCCATCTCTCATGGTTATCCATGATAGTGAGACGCAAGCGAGATGTAAATCCTTGGAAAAAAGTTATAGGCGCTTTACCAGCCACCACCACCGCCACCGCCACCGCCGCCGCCGGATGATCCTCCTCCGCCTGATCCTGAACTGGATGCCGGAGGGGTGCTGGCTGACGAGATCCGATCGTTCAAATGACCCAATCCATAGGACAGAGACGATAAATCTGCAAATATCAGGGAACGGGAAATATGTCCCATTTGGCGGCCTTGCATCCGTGTCCGTTCTTCTTCTGTCATCTTGGCAGTATTTTTTGCAATCTGTCTGGCAAAAGCCTCGCTCCATTTTTGTTCAACACCCAGAGCAAACGCATAGGGTAGGAATTTCTCAAAAATTTCGGGAGTCACATCAGCAGGATATAGGCTGTTCAAACGCGCTTCTTCGGCAACATCCAGATAAAGCCTTAACCCTTGTGCATAATCGGCGATCCGTTGTCCTTCTTTTGTGTATTTATTCATTGGCTTCCAGAACAGAATAATCATTCCACCTTGAAGAAGGGCAATAGAGCCGACCAGAATAGCGATTTGTTCGGGAGTATGCCCCCACAAGAAGCTCAGACCTATTGCCAGCAACGTTACCAAAATGGCTTTGGTCTTTATCGGTTGGTTGGTTGTGAAATAGGTTTTTCTGAACTGATCAAGATAGGATTGATGTTTTGACTGCGCCGCGAGGAATTTATGCGCCATAAGACTGGCGTCGCCGCGCTGGGAGGATGAAAATCCTGATTTGGGCAGGGTAATTTCCGGCCCATCCGAAAACAAAGGAGACAAAAATTGAAGCTCGGCACTTGTCACATCCGATAAGGGTTTGATTTGTTTGATGATGGTGTCATCTTCGGTATCAGTGATTGTAATATATCGTTTGAGCGCCGCATCAATAAGATTTGCTGTGAGGTTCGCCCGATCATACCCCTGACGCCAGATGTATCTTAACAAGGAAGGTGTTATGCCCTCCGGAATATCGAACCGTGGAATAACCAGACCGGGCGTATCATCGCCGTACCGTTTCCACATCAAACCAAGATAGAGCATCAAACCAAAGGTCGATGTGATAAAAATAATCCACGCGCGATTATCAAAGAAAAAATATTTGATCCGCTGTGCAACCGAAACGGCGGTAATACTCCCCTTTTCGATCCCAACGGCGACGGTAAAGCCCTCATAGGGTTCCAGTCTTTTTGATATCTCTGCGTGATATTCATTGCCCGTCTTGCGCGAGATGAAATTTTGCTCGTGTGCGCCAAACGCGCCACTATATCCGGCGGTCTGACGAATAACGGCGTCGAGGGGGAATATAACGTCGATACTGGCTTTTTCAATCGGGAACACCCAGCCATTGCCTGTTACATTCCAGTAAAATTCATCCATGTCCTCAAATCGGCCCACTGCACGATCAATGTCATAGCAGATACGATAAGTATGAATACCTGTTGAAACCACACGATCTTTATTGCCCAGATAAATCCGCAAACCGTTTGTCCGGCTGGTTGTATGGTAATCTTCTTTTTGCCCGTCGCGCATGGTGCAGGTAATCGAGATCGGCACCAGAACGCGATTGCCGAACCGATCTTTATATTCAGTCGGGATATCACGATAGATTCCGTGATTAATCTGGTAATGTTCGGCAGTGACTTTGATATCTTCGATAATCGACACTTGGCCATCAGAATGTACGGATGCCTGCACGGCAAAATCATGAATGATTTCTTCTGCTCTGACAGGTGTTGCCACCAGTAAAAACAACGCCAGCCATCCATAAAATCTGATCATTATTTGAAGCTCACTTTCTGGACTTCACGATCAGCCTCATTGGCTATCTCAAAGAATGTTTTCTTTTCAAAGTGGAAAATATTGGCAATCACATTGCTCGGGAACTGGTCGATCATGATATTCAACTCGCGGGCCGACCCGTTATAATAGCGACGCGCCATTTGTATCTGCTCTTCAATTTGTGACAGCTCCCCTTGCAGGTTGGTGAAATTCTCGCTGGCTTTCAAATCGGGATAATTTTCGGATACAGCCATGATATTCCCGAGCAGCGAAGAAATCCCCGCTTCGGCCTTGAACCGTTCGTCTGGTGAGGTTGCATTCTGGGCGCGGGCACGCATAGCGGTTACTTTTTCCAGAGTCGCTGCTTCGTGAACCATATATCCTTTGACGGTTTCCACCAGATTGGGGATTAGGTCGGCACGACGCTTCAACTGCACATCCACGCCCGAGAAGGCTTCCTCTGACATGGTGCGTTTGGTCACCAAAGTGTTATATATCCCGATGGCATAGGACACGACAACGGCTACCACGCCCAGAATAATCAGTGTTGATATCATCTTATTCGACCTTTCTTTTCTATATTTTTACCCAGCCAGTTTTTGTTTGATAATAGCGCCAGCCTTGCCCATATCGAGCTGTCCGGCATATTTAGCTTTCAGTTCGTCCATGACTTTGCCCATATCCTTGATACTCGCGGCCCCTGTCGATGCAATCAAATCTACAATGGTTGCAGCAATATCATCATCCGACATTTGGGCCGGCAGGAATTTTTCGATAATCACTATTTCTGCCTCTTCTTTTTCGGCCAATTCCGGACGACCGCCCTCTTGGTACATTTTGGCTGATTCCTGACGCTGTTTGATCATTCCCTGCATCAGAGAGAGAATCTGGCCATCCTCGATCCCGTCCATATTGCCCTTAACGCGGGCTTCTATGTCTTGTTCTTTCATTTTTGAGATAATCATCCGCACGGTTCCGAGGGTCTGCTCATCTTTGGCTTTCATGGCCTCTTTGAGTGCTGAACTTAGCTCTGCGCGTTTTGACAAAATTTCCTGTGACATGTTTCATTTTCCTATTGTGTTTTTTCGGGTGGTTGTCTATAGAATGCTTTTCTAGTGCCATATAGAAACTCAAAGCCAAGCGAGCGCTAGAAAATGACTAAAACCACTGACAGTACTACCCCGAAACAGCCGCCGAACGCAACAGCGGCTATTGTTTTATCCGATGGAACTATCATTTGGGGGTATGGTTTTGGTGCCGAAACGACCCAAGTCGGCGAAATCTGCTTCAATACCTCCATTACCGGCTATCAAGAGATTATGACAGATCCGAGCTATGCCGGAGAGATCATCACATTTACCTTCCCGCATATCGGGAATGTCGGCGTGAATGCCGAGGATATCGAAACCATCAACCCTGCGGCGCGTGGCATGATCGTGCGCGAACAAATCACCTCCCCGTCCAACTGGCGCTCTACACAGAATCTGGATGCATGGCTCAAAGGGCATAATATTCCGGGAATTTGCGGGATTGATACGCGGGCACTAACCCGCCGCATCCGTGATCTGGGTGCGCCGAATGGTGTGATTTGCGTTAATTTCAAAGGCGCTTTCGATATTCCTGCGCTTCAGGCCCAAGCCGCAGAATGGTGCGGACTTGATGGGCTTGACCTCGCCAAGGATGTCACCTGTACCCAGCGTTATGAATGGACTGAGACACTCTGGACATTGGGCAAAGGATATGGGCAGCAAACTGCTCCGCAATATCATGTTGTGGCGATGGATTTCGGCGCCAAGCGCAATATTCTAAGGTGTCTGGCTGCTGCTGGCTGCAAAGTAACTGTTGTGCCTGCCCAAACCTCTGCGGATGATATTCTGGCGCTAAAACCTGATGGGGTTTTTCTTTCGAATGGCCCGGGCGATCCGGCAGCAACTGGCGTTTATGCTGTGCCAACGATCAAGGCTTTGCTTGATAAAAATATGCCAATCTTTGGCATTTGTCTGGGACACCAGATGTTGGCTTTGGCACTGGGTGGCAAGACCACCAAGATGGATTTGGGGCATCGCGGCGCAAACCACCCTGTTCAGGATTTGAAAACCGGCAAGGTCGAGATTACTTCTCAGAACCATGGGTTCCATGTCCTGCCTGACAGCCTGCCGAAGACTGTCGAGGTTACGCATATCTCTTTGTTCGATAAGACCAATGAAGGCATTCGCTCTTTGGATAAGCCTGCCTTTAGTGTGCAATATCACCCCGAGGCCTCCCCCGGCCCGATGGACAGCCACTATCTGTTCGCTCGCTTTATCGAGATGATTGCCGACCACAAAAAGAAAAAGGCCGCGTAAACTATGGTACAAAAACTAATCGACGGTTTCCTCAAATTCAGATCCGAACATTATGATGGCCATAACGCCATAATGCCCCGTCTGGTCAAGAATGGTCAGGACCCCGATTATTTTGTAATATCTTGTATTGATTCCCGTTCCAATCCGGGGACGATTTTCTGCGCTGAACCGGGTGCTTTCTTTGCCCATAAGGCAATGGGGGCTATTGTCCGCCCTTATAAAAAAGGAACAGCCCTCGCCGCCGCATTACAATTCGCGTTAATCCATAATAATGTGCGTGAATTGGTTGTCCTCGGTCATACCGGATGCGGCGCGATAGAGAGTCTGGTTAATAAAATCAATGATGATGAAATCAGAAGCTTTATTGATGTCGCCCAGCAGGGATTGCAGCACGCTCAGGAACGCTGCGCAAATGCGTGCACCCATGATGAGCTGTTGCGCTACACAGAAGAAGAAATTGTGCTGCAAAGTGTGGCAAACCTCAAAACCTATCCGAGCGTTATCCAAGCGCTCTCGGAAAACCGTGTAAATATCCGCCCGTGGCTGTTTGATATGGAGCATGGTGATTTGATGGAATATTCATACAACCAGAAGAAATTTATTTCGATCGTAAATTTTGACAATTAGTAAAAATAAAAAGAGAAGAAGTTAAAAAATGCCAAAACGTACAGACATAAAATCCATCTTGATTATCGGCGCGGGGCCAATTGTGATTGGTCAGGCGTGCGAGTTTGATTATTCCGGAACACAAGCCTGCAAAGCCCTTAAAGAAGAGGGATACCGCGTTATTCTGGTCAATTCCAACCCTGCTACGATTATGACGGATCCTGATCTTGCGGATGCCACTTATGTTGAACCCATCACGCCGGAAATCGTTGCCAAAATTCTGGAGAAAGAACGCCCCGATGCGTTGCTTCCAACCATGGGGGGGCAAACCGCGCTTAATACCGCATTGGCTTTATCTAAAAACGGGACACTGAAACGCCTTGGTGTCGAATTGATTGGGGCGAATGAAGATGCGATCGAGAAAGCCGAAGACCGCCAGAAATTCCGTGATATCATGGATACTCTTGGGCTAGAGAGTCCGAAAAGTGAAGTCGTCAACACGTTGCAACAAGCCATGGAAGCCCTTCCGAAAGTTGGATTACCTGTCATCATCCGACCGTCTTTCACCTTGGGCGGCACAGGCGGCGGCATTGCGTACAACCGCGACGAATTTGAAAAAATTGTCCGTGAAGGATTGGATGCTTCTCCGATCAACGAAGTGTTGGTCGAAGAATCTGTTCTGGGGTGGAAAGAATATGAAATGGAAGTTGTTCGTGACAAGAATGACAACTGCATCATTATCTGCTCGATTGAAAATATTGATCCGATGGGTGTTCATACGGGTGACTCCATCACCGTTGCCCCTGCCCTCACCCTGACTGATAAAGAATACCAGATCATGCGTAATGCATCGCTGGCCGTCCTGCGCGGGATTGGTGTTGAAACAGGTGGGTCAAACGTCCAGTTCGGGGTTAATCCTGAAGATGGACGAATGGTTGTGATCGAGATGAATCCTCGTGTATCGCGTTCTTCCGCGCTGGCTTCCAAAGCCACCGGATTCCCGATTGCCAAAGTGGCGGCAAAACTGGCGGTTGGTTATACGCTTGACGAACTGGGAAATGATATTACGGGAGGCCGCACGCCAGCATCGTTCGAGCCAACCATTGATTATGTGGTTACAAAAATTCCGCGCTTTGCCTTCGAGAAATTCCGTGGCACAGACAATAATCTGTCAACCGCCATGAAATCAGTTGGTGAAGCGATGGCGATCGGGCGCAGCTTTGAAGAATCAATGCAAAAAGCTTTGCGGTCTTTGGAAAAAGGGCTAACCGGATTTGATGAAATTCTAATTGGTGGCAGCGATACTCCCGAGCCGGATCAAATTCGTGCGGCCTTGGCCAAGGCCACTCCTCAACGTATCTTGTACATTGCACAGGCCATCCGTTTGGGCATGTCTTTGGATGATATCTATGCCATTACCAAATTCGACAAATGGTTTTTGGGGCGGATTGCACATATTGTTGATACCGAAAAATCGGTTAAAGAACATGGACTCCCTGTTTCAGGCGATGGATGGATGAAATTGAAATCCATGGGCTTTTCCGATGCCCGTCTGGCCAAACTGGTCGGCGTCAAGGAAGAAGCCGTGACCCGTGCGCGCCACAAACATAATATTCGCCCTGTGTTCAAACGGGTCGACTCCTGTGCTGCGGAAATTCCTTCTGATACACCTTATATGTATTCGACTTATGAGGGGAACGGGCTTACCCCTGCCGATTGTGAAATGAATCCATCCGACCGGAAAAAAGTGGTTATTCTTGGGGGCGGTCCAAACCGTATCGGTCAAGGGATCGAGTTTGATTATTGTTGTGTTCATGCGGCCTATGCATTGAAAGAAGCCGGCTATGAAACCATCATGATTAATTGTAACCCTGAAACCGTTTCCACCGACTATGATACATCTGACCGTTTGTATTTCGAACCACTAACATCGGAAGACGTGATCGAGATCATCAAGGCCGAAGGTAAGAACGGAGAGATCAAAGGGGCGATCGTCCAATTGGGCGGGCAAACTCCACTGATGCTGACCAAACATCTGATGGCTGCGGGAATTCCTATTCTTGGAACTGATCCGGATTCGATCGACATTGCCGAAGACCGTGAACGATTCCAGAAATTATTGCATGACCTGAAATTGAAACAGCCCCCAAATGCTCTGGCAACCTCGGTTAAGGATGCCTATGAGAAAGCCGAAGCGCTGGGCTTCCCGATTGTGATCCGCCCGTCTTATGTTCTGGGTGGTGCGGGGATGGAAATTGTCCAGACGATGGAAGAATTACAACGCTATATTTCAAATGCTGTCCGTGTGTCCGGTTCCTCTCCTGTTTTGCTTGACCGTTATCTGTCCGGTGCGGTTGAAGTGGATGTTGATGTTTTGTCGGACGGCGAAGATGTCTATGTTACGGGTGTGATGGAACATATCGAAGAAGCTGGCATTCACTCAGGCGACAGTGCTTGTGTTCTGCCCCCGCATTCCTTGTCTTATAAGACTGTGCGCGAAATTGAAAAGCAATCCGAGAAATTGGCGCGTGCGCTCAAAGTAACCGGATTGATGAATGTGCAATATGCCGTCAAACGGAATAAGAATACGGGTGAAAACGATGTCTATATTATCGAGGTTAACCCTCGCGCATCTAGGACTGTACCGTTTGTTGCCAAGGCCACGGGTGTTCCGGTTGCTAAAATTGCGGCGCGTTTGATGGCGGGTGAAAAACTATCTGCCTTCAAATCTTTGCTCAAGGGCATGACGCCAGATCATATTGCGGTCAAGGCTCCTGTGTTCCCCTTTTCGCGCTTTCCCGGTGTTGATCCTATTCTGGGGCCTGAAATGAAATCAACCGGCGAAGTCATTGGCCTTGATCGCGAGATTGGTCATGCCTTTGCCAAAGCGCAAATGGGGGCTGGTGTCAAAATTCCGGCGTCCGGAACGGTTTTCCTGTCAGTTAAAAATTCTGATAAGGACGGGCTGATTCCATTGGCCAAAGAGCTTTCGGAAATGGGATTCAAATTGGTTGCCACAGGTGGCACCTGTGCCCATCTAAAAACTGCGGGTCTTGAGGTGACGCGGATCAACAAAGTCATGGAAGGCCAGCCACACATTGCCGATGCCTTGATTAATGGCGAAATTGATTTGATTATCAATACGACCAAAGGGGCGCAGACCATTGTCGATGCGTTCTCGATCCGTCGCTTGGCCTTGATGAACAAGATTCCGTATTACACGCTTTTGACTTCGTCCAAGGCTGCCGTCATGGCGATCCGCGCTCTTAATGCCAAAGACCTCGATGTAAAACCATTACAAGCATATTTCTAACAAAGAAGGCGGGATCTCTCCCGCCTTTTTGATATCAGTCCTACTTTGGAATTTTTCCTATCGAGATAATTGGCGGCCAAATAATTGTTGAGACCCATTGCGATCAAATTCTGCAGTTCTTTGCAATTCGAACTCCTCCGCAATTTTCTTGAGTCTTCCTTTGATGGCATTATAAAGCTGCTCGGCACCCAGATCCTTTTTCGCAAGGGTCTGTCTGACATCGCTTAAAGTGTACGTGCTCTTCGAGCCGTGGAGAACTTCGGCGCATGCCTTTGTGAGAATAGGAAAATCTTTGAATACTTGGTCGACTCTGTTTCTGTCGCCTATGGCCATTCTCAACATAAGAGATGATGTCTCAATTGATGCTATGGCAGGACTTGTTTCAGCACTGACATTCACTGCTTTTAGAAAGTCTTCTATCGCATTCATATTTTATTTCTCCCTAATCCTACTTCCGGTACTCCGGCTTTACAGTAAAATTACTAGAATAGTATATTTATTATGTCAACATTTTTGGCAGTGTATCAGTTTGAAATCAGAGAATAGCCAAATTATCGTTGATTTATTTGTTTCTCTTTCTGATAATATGAAAACAAACGTATGGTGTCTCCGCTGGGGTACTAACCGTCAGGCCGATATGAACTTAACTATTTTGAACGTGCATTAGAGGATTTAGTTGAATTAGTAGATGCTAGCTAGTCTTTTTTAACAGGCTCTATTGGATCAACGTCAACCAATTCAGCATCTACAACCTTACCTTTGGAGAAGCGAGCGTTTATTTTTGCTTGTAAATATTTAGGACCGCTCTCATTCCACTCTGTATTCTTCATTACTTCCTTAGCATTCTCTGATAGCCATGGTAGCTGAAAACTTGGAGCTATAATTAGCTTGTCAGAGACTCTACGTAATGAAATTTTATGAGGTTCCGATTTCCAATCCAAACTTAACACTTCAAAAACCCCATTAATCTGCTTGGGTGTAGGCTCTGTTTTGGGAGATTTTGAAAGAATTTCAGCTTGTTCTTTTGTTAGCTCCACACCATTAACTTTGGAGGTTGTTGCTTTCGTTGATGTTTTTACCAGCTGCTTATGAAGAATGCTGGAATCTTTCAGAGCGTCGTTTGTTATTTCGTTTTTATGAGCAAGCTCAACTAACATTGTCATACGAGTTGTTTCTTGCTCGCTCATAAATTGCATTGATTCCAAGACAGCTTTTTTATCCTCATTTGCCTCTTTAATAATTTGAATATCTCTCGTGTTCTGAAGATGGTCCTTATGCGCGACTGTGCCGGTGAATAAGAGCGCTATAATTACTAGTAATGAGAATATTTGTTTATTAGTCATTTTGCTTATGCAAGCCTTCCCTAAAGCAGTCCAATTAATCTTTGTCTCTGTATCAGAAGATCCTTCTGATACTTTTATGATGATCTCAAGCTGCTCCTTTTCTTCCTTGGTGAGTTTTACCTTCTTACTATATTTAGCTTTTGCGTATGCATGATTTACAGACTGTTGTAATTGCTCAAATACAGGAAATATAGAAGTGGTGATTGATGAACTCCATTTCTCACCTTTTAGATAAATGGTTAAATTGCACCAATCTCCAAAACTAATGTCTCTGGGTAATGTAAAATCTTCCTTTTGAAGATTTTCTAAAAATTTCCAAGCATCTTCTTCACTAGTAAGCGTTAGAACATTTTCTGATGTTCCTGTAAGTAACCCCTGCATTCAAATATTCCTTATTCAAATAAGTTCCATCAATTCGTTGAAATAATTATCTAAATCATATAGCCTAATGGTTGAAAGTCTATAACAGACTTTTGGGGCTTGATAACCTCTACCAAAAGCGGCTTGTGACCGTTAGTTCACTCCTCGACTATGTCGGGGAGACGTTAGTGTATGTTCAAGGACTTGTCCCAAAGACTAACGTGACCTTATCTTTTGGTAGGTTTATCAACTCCCCGACACCAGTTTAGATCGAGGAGTTATCATGGAAGACAATCGTTCAGCTTATGTTATCGCGTATATGCTCACATCATTTTCAGGGTTCTTGGTAGGTTTACTGTTGGGATGGCTAATTTGGGGATAAATACTCCAAATCAAGCCAACCAATAGGAGTATAAATGTTTAAATATGGACTAAGAGTAGAATTACTGCATTTCATAGCAAAAATTCTTGGAATCAGATTTCATATCGATGGAATAGGTTTTGGAAAAGCGAAGGATATGTCTAAACATGACATTTAGTCGCTATTGGTTTTAAGCCAGTTCGCGGTTCCTTGAATACCCCTATAAGCCTTTATGTCTGCTATTTTAGCCTTTAACACTATCATTGTGTCATTTTCATCAATGAATTTTTTCAAATGATCCAAAATTACTTGCGATGAATCATCGTTAAGACTTAAAAGATAAAATGATTTAGCAGCCTTATGTCCTTTAAGACGTTCTAGTTCCTTCCAAAGTTTTGGGTAGTCTTTATCTTTGTTAAGGTCATACGTAATCGCGTATATCGGCATAGCAATCTCCTGCATTTATGAATAGAACAGGAGAATATCAATTTTAGAGTGCATTATGAAGTATAAATCTTAATTTTTCATAAATAAATTACGTGAGTGATTAAGGATTATCAAACTTTGTGTGTTTCAAACTGAGACACTACCACATTTTTGTATTTCTTGACCTTTATGGTCAGAATCTATAGGCTGCCCCTATTCCCGCCCGGTTCTGGGCGGGTTCGTTTTTTAGTAATATGGAGTTTTCATATGGACAAGATCCCGATGACACAAGCTGGTTTTGACGCTCTGGAGAAAGAGCTGAAAAACCTGAAATCTGTCGAGCGCCCTGCTGTAATCGAAGCGATTGCGGAGGCACGCGCCCATGGTGATTTGTCCGAGAATGCCGAATATCATGCCGCCCGTGAGCGGCAGAGCTTTATCGAAGGGCGGATCAAGGAACTTCAGGCGGTCATTTCGTCTTCCCAGATTATTGACCACACCTCGCTTTCTGGCGAAGTGGTCAAATTTGGCGCGACCGTGATTATTGTCGATGAAGAAACCGATGAAGAGCTGAAATTCCAGATTGTCGGGGCTTATGAATCTGACGCCGATAACGGCAAGATTTCTGTGACCGCTCCGATGGCGCGCGGGCTGATTGGCAAAGCCATCGGCGATTCTGTCGAGGTTCACTCCCCGAAAGGCCGCCGCTCTTACGAAATTTTGCAAGTTTCGTATATTTAAGCCGCAAGACCTTTGCTTAGAATATTCGACATCCGGCGGGCAAAGCCGGAAGGGTCGCTAATTGGCTCGCCTTGAATAATCAGGGCCTGATCATAGAGCAGTTCCGCAGCATCGGCCAGACTTTCAGACTCCTTGTCTGTCTGCGACAGGGCATCCAATCTGGAAATCAATATGTGGGATGGATTGATTTCCAAAACAGGCTTTGCCGGGGCTTCATATTTCTGGTGAATTTTCAAAACGCGCGCCATGTGCAAATCGGCATCGCTGTCACTTGCAACCAGACAAACTGGGGAATCGGTCAAACGGTCGGAAATCCGGACTTTCGAGATCCGGTCAGATAACCGTTCGGCCAGATAGGCGATCAAACTGGCGCGATCTTTATTGGCCCCGTTGTCCTCTGAATTATCATTCTTTGCCGATGACTCGTCTTCCGGCAAGGGGAATTGGGACAGGTCAATTGCTCCCTTGGTGACCGAGACAAATTTTTTGCCCTTGAAGTCCATCACAACGGGTAACCAGAAATCATCAATTGTGTCTTTGAACAGCAGGACTTCAATCCCTCGTTTTTTCAGACCTTCGATTTGCGGGGAATTGCGCATGGTATCGACATTTTCACCGGAGATATAATAGATAAAATCCTGAGCGTCTTTCATGCGCTCGATATATCCATCCAGCGACGTCAAATGATCGCGATGATCGGTGGTAAAGAATCTTGCAATTTTGAAAATATCTTCGCGGTGTTCAACGGCGTCATATAGACCTTCCTTGACCACTGCGCCAAATTGGTGCCAGAACGCATTAAACGCCGTTTCATCTTCGCGTGAGAGCTTATCAAGATCCCCCAATAATTTTTTGGTAACGCTTGATCTGATTTTGGTGACAACGGCATTTTGTTGAAGCATTTCGCGGCTGATATTGAGTGGCAAATCTTCACTGTCAATCACGCCCCGCACAAAGCGCATCCATGGATACATCAGACCTTCACATTCATCCGTGATATAGATGCGGCGAACATAGAGTCTGACCGCGTGGCGGCGACTTGGGTCATACAAATCAAACGGGCGCAGAGTTGGCACATAAAGAAGGGCGGTATATTCTATTTTTCCTTCGGCGTGCCAATGCGCTGTGACAGATGGTTGATCCAGCCCCATAGAACCAGACACCATTGTGAAAAATTCCTGATATTGTTCCGGTGAGATATCAGATTTCGGACGCATCCAGATGGCAGACGCCGAATTGATCGGTTCTTCTTCGTTGGTTCCAACATAAATCGGCAGGCTGACATGGTTTGAATATGTCACGATAATACGTTTGAGTTTTTCCTCGAGCAAATACTCGCTGGCATCATCTTTGATATGCAGGGTAATCAAAGTTCCGCTGGTTGTGGTCAGTTTTTCTGAGTCTTCCGCTGTGGCGGGGTTGATTGAAAAACCTGAAATACCATCAGACTCCCAAGCCCAGACCTCTTGCGATCCGGCTTTTCGGGAAATAACTTTTACATTATCTGCAACCATAAAAGCCGAATAAAATCCGACTCCGAATTGCCCGATCAGGTTCGGTGCCCCTGTCGCATTCGATTGTTTCAGTTGTTCCATCAAATTGCGGGTTCCAGATTTTGCAATGGTTCCCAGATGATCGACCATTTCATCACGCGTCATGCCGATACCGGTATCTTGCACCATTACCAGACGCTCGGGGGCATTCACATCGACGCGAATTTCAAAACCCTTATGTCCCTTCGACAGATCAGCATTTGAAATTGAATCGTATCTCAACCGGTCACAGGCATCGGCGCCATTCGAGATCAATTCGCGCAAGAACACATCCCTGTTTGAATACAGGGCATGCGTTACAATTTCCAGCAGGCGCGATACATCGGCGCCAAAATCCATGTTTTGGGAATTCTGTTCGTTTGTCATACGACCTATTTAACAAGATCGGGAATTTTGTCCAGAGGTAAGGCGTATAAATAAGGGGTTATCCCTATTCCAGAGCCATTTCAGGAGTTTTGGAAGTGGATTTTTCCGGTGTTCTATTCACAGGAGATGAACTGGATTTTGCGTCTTCCCATGACTGCTTCAAACGGGGATGTTTACTCACCAGTTCCTCGAGAACAGCGATGTTGTGTTCTTTATTCTGATCGCCGGCTGCCACTTTGCCATAGGCTTCTTTGATTCCTGCTGCAAAGGCTGAAACGAATGTATTATAAAGCTCAGGATCAAGCTTCAAGGTTTTGGCCAGACGCGCAACACCATTCGAAGTCGGGTTATGAAGCCCGCCCAGAACATCTTTGCCCAGCAAGCCTTGAGTTGCTATCTCAATATGCTCAGGATCATAATTGAGCAACTCGGCGGCACTCTCGGATCTTGCGATCATCTCGCCCAACAGCTCCTCACCCTCTTCCAAAGCCAGAACAGAGGGAATATACCCTCTTAAAAAGGATAAGGCCGCGGCATCATGATTGCGTTTCTTTTCAGTCATGGAATTTCTTTATCTAATGTTTGAAATTGGCCTCGGTGCGTGCAGGAATTTTACTGGCCAATTGCCCACCAAGATCGCCTGTCGCCTGCAGATCAACAATTCTTCCTGCCATATGCAACTGGATATTTTCGGGTAATTCATTTTGTGGAGTAAGCTCTTGTCCGTTGGCTTCAGTGATGTTGAGCGCAGACGCCGCCGTCAACAGCAATTCTTCAAGATTTTTCGGATTTTCCGACACCCATGCTACACAAGTCATTTCTATAGTCCTCCGTTTTGTTATTCACGGACGACCATATAGACTCCATGAACAACGTGTTTTCCATCGAACCGAACCGCCAGATTCAAATTTTTGGCATTCCGGAACATATCTACTTTTTCTGGAGGAATCACGCTTTTTAATTCCGCGACCGCCCCACCCATTTGAACAATTCCTATGGTATTACGGGAAATATCCCATTCTACCCATTCAGGAATGTCCTCAAACTCATGATCGACGACCAAAACGGTGCGCCCATCCTTTTGCAGGACCAGCATATCTGCAAGGAGCGGGCCATTCGTACCGATTAACGGCATTTCTGGCTGTATCTCTGGCCGAGTGTCTGGTTCCAGCGGTTCACCCGCCTTCTTATAACCACAACGGTACAGGCAATATGTTAAAAATTGTTTGATAATGGACATAAAACCCCCAGAGACTGGGCAAAAAAGGACAAATCAGAGAATCAAAAGGAATTTCTTCGCTTCATGACATCAGGTTATCATAAACTTGTGAAATAAAATATTGAAAATTGGCGGCAATTCGGCGCACACGCGAAGGAAACGGGCTCATAACCCTCAAGGGTTACCAATACGGGCAATTTCCCATTTCAGGTCATAACCGCAATGATCCATGACACGCCGGCGGACTTCTTCCCCCAGCATTTCAAGATCCGAAGATGTTGCCGTCCCCGTATTAATCATGAAATTGGCATGTTGTTCGGACATTTGGGCGCCACCAACCATTAAGCCCCGCGCACCCACCATATCAACCAATTGCCACGCTTTTGTGGTTTCCGGCAATCCAGCTTCTGCCATGTCTTCCGGTTTCGGGTTTTTGAACGTTGATCCGCCAGTCTGGGAACGGATTGGCTGGGTTCGTGACCGCTGATCCCGAATATCTGTCATATGGGCGCGGATTTTATCCGGATCACCCGAACTGCCTTGAATGACCGCACTGATTCCAATCCATCCTTGCGGAATCTCGGAATGGCGATACCCCATATTCAGGTCACTTGCCGTGACGTTGTGGGTCTTCCCTTTCGTATCTATAAAATTGGCACTGACCAGAACATCTTTTAATTCGGAACCATAGGCTCCTGCGTTCAAGGCCAACGCCCCTCCGATTGATCCGGGGACACCACATAAAAATTCCAGATCGGCAATGCCATGTGCTGCGGCAGCCTCGGCGACATTCACATCCAGAGCAGCGGCCCCGACTTGCAAACAATCATTTCCAACCGGAGAGATAGTGGCAAATTCGCGACCCAACCGGATGACAACACCAGAGACACCGCCGTCACGAATAATCGCATTGGACAAAACGCCCAGAATAGTAACCGGAACATCCTCCGGACAGCCCATGACAAATTCTCTCAGGTCTTCTATATCGTCCGGTTTACACAAAACTTCGGCATTGCCGCCGGTTCTGAACCAGCTCACACGACCCAACTGCGCGTCCGGCGTATAACGCCCGCGAATATCCGGCAGATGTTCTCTTTGAATGGGTTGGCGGGAGGAGCTATCCATGACCGACCTCTTTCAATATCGCCGAACCGGATGTAAACAATTCATCCAATTGCTGGGGAAGATCTTGCGCCCAATAGGTGATATTTCCTGCGCCCAGACAAATCACGACATCTCCGGGACTGGCAATTTTCGAAACCATCGTGGCCAGTTCTTCCGGCTGTTCAAGGGCGACCACATGGCGGTGTCCATGGGCCTTGATGCCCTCCACCAGTTTTTCTTTGGTTATCCCGTCGATTGGTTTTTCGCCTGCCGCATAAACGTCTGCGACGATCACGGTATCTGCTTCATCAAAACAGGTGCAGAAATCTTCGAACAAATCGTGTAAACGCGAATAACGGTGCGGCTGCACCACTGCGATAATCCGTCCTTCATTTTCTGCAACGGCTTGGCGTCCTGCTTTAAGGACTGCAGAAATTTCAACTGGATGGTGGCCGTAATCATCGACGATCAGGATGCCGTTTGTCACGCCGGTTCTGGTAAAGCGACGCTTAACCCCTTCAAACCCGCCCAAAGCCCGTTTAATTGCGGCATCGTCAATCTTCAGGCGACAGGCAACGGCAATGGCGGCGCAAGCATTCTGGACATTATGTTGTCCCATCATCGGCAAAAAGATATCGCAGATTTCACGGGATTGTTCATCGGCACATAAATGACCTGCGATCACCACATCAAATGTCGAGCCCAAAGCGTTCGAGCGGATATTTTCGGCACGAACATCTGCTTGTTTGTTAAACCCGTATGTGACAACGGCGCGATTGCTCAGCTCCGGAATTAACCCTTGCACCACCGGATGATCGAGACATAAAACAGCACATCCATAAAATGGAATTTGCCCGAGATAGCGAAGATAGGCCGCACGAACATTTTCAAACGATCCGTAGTGTTCCATATGTTCAGAATCAATATTGGTTATAATCGCCATGGTGGCCGGAAGTCTGGTGAATGATCCATCACTTTCGTCGGCTTCGACCACCATCCAGTCACCCTGCCCCAAACGGGCATTGGTTCCGTATGAATTGACAATCCCTCCGTTAATAACAGTCGGGTCAATGTCTCCGGCTTCAAGCATCGCGCCAACCAAAGAAGTTGTTGTGGTTTTGCCGTGAGTTCCGGCGATTGTGACCGTCCATTTCAGGCGCATCAGTTCCGCCAGCATTTCGGCGCGCGGGACAACCGGAATTTTTAATTCACGCGCCAGCATCAGTTCCGGATTATCCTGTTTGATCGCAGACGATACCACCACAGCGCCGACAAAATTTCCGTTCTGCAATTTCAAATTTGTGGCATCGTGACCAACCACCACTTGAATATTCTGTTTACGCAAGCGTTTGGTATTGTAATTCTCGGACAGATCACTCCCTTGAACCTCATACCCGAGGATCGCCAAAGCCTCGGCGATCCCGCTCATACCGATACCGCCGATACCGATAAAATGCAAAGTGCCGATTTCAGGTGGAATATGCCGCATAATTTGTCTTTCGGTGAATTTTTTCTGTCTGGTCTTTATTGCAAAGACTGACGAAAATCTCAATAAATTTTACGACTGTTGAGCTTTACTTTGGCCTTTACACAGAAACTTGCCTGCTACGCCACCGGGAATTACCCCTGAAATCACGCAGGTCAAGCGCTTTGTAGCATCGGTTATCCCCAACAGGCTTGCTTTTCTGGCCATAGTCTCCAGTAGGGCAGGATTTTCCAGCAAACCGGCCAGCTTATCCCTCAGACCGTCAGCCGTGAGGTTTTTTTCTTCAATGACGCACCCTCCGCCATGTTTGGCGACCTGTTCGGCATTGAAAAATTGCTGGTTATCCCTATTCCACGGGAATGGAATAAAGATGGCGGGGCGGCCTGCGGCCCCCAGTTCTGCAATCGTGCTGGCTCCTGATCTGGTAATCAGCAGATGTGATTTTCCGATACATTCGGCCATATTGTCAAAAAACGGACGGATATCGGTTTCAATACCCGATCCTTCATAAATGGCCTTCACGGCATCCAGATCATCGGGGCGCGCCTGATGATAGACAAACAACCGTTTTCTCAGTTCTTCAGGCAGTCCCACAACCGAATGTGGGACAATCGTGGCAAAGCTTTTTGCCCCTTGCGATCCACCAACGATTGTCAGGTATAATTTTTCGGTCATATCCGGATAAGGTTTTTTGGCCAATGCCGCAATATCATGACGGACGGGATTTCCGGTTGTGATACATTTTTGCGCCCATTGCGGCTTTAGTCCGGTGGTGTCTTGTGTCGAGAGGGATATCCTTTTTGCCCGTGGTGCCAGCAAGGCATTGGCCAAGCCGAGAATGGCATTTTGTTCATGAATAACTGTTGGGATACAGCGATGCTGCGCGGCAAAAACCGGTGGGGCTGATGGATATCCACCAAAACCCACTACGGCCAGCGGTTTGAATCGGGATAAAATTCTATGCGATTGGAAATACCCTTTGGCCAAACCGAGAATACCCAGAATTTTTCCTTTGAGACCAGACTGGTACGCCCCTGATGCAATGACAAATCGTTCGACCTGATCCAGACCCTCGAAATATTTCAAACCCCGTTGATCGGTCATCAGGACAACCGTGAGGCCTCTGGTCATTAATTCTTCGGCTAATGCTCTGGCAGGAAAAACATGGCCGCCGGTTCCTCCAGCTGCCAAAACTACAACGGATCGCGAGTTCGTGGATACCACCATGTCTCAAAAACTCTATTACACACGCGTTGAAAGGGACAACCCTCTTTTGGCGATAGTGCGCCTTGCTTCTCTCCGCGTCAAGCCTAATACGACCCCCATTGAAAACCCGATTGCCACGATGGAAGACCCTCCATAGCTGATGAAAGGGAGTGTCATCCCCTTGGCGGGGAGCAAATGAAGACTTGATCCCATATGGATAAAAGTTTGTATCCCGAACATGCACAAGATTCCGCCAGCGGCGAGAATGGCAAATAAATCAGTGGTTTCCATTAATCTTGAAAAGCCGCGTAGCAAGATAAATCCATATAATCCAACCAGCAATAAGGTGACGATCAATCCGAATTCTTCGGCAAAAACTGCAAAAATAAAATCGGCGTGGGCGTCAGGAATTGTATTTTTGACTGTCCCCTGTCCTGCCCCTGTTCCCAACACCCCACCATTGGCAAATGCTTCGAGAGACCGGTCAACCTGATAGGTGTCAGCAGACCCATCCGGATTCATAAAGCGGTCAATCCGGTTATGGACGTGGTCGAAGGTAAAATAAATACACACGATTCCGACGATCGACAACAATCCCAAGGTCACCATATAGCGGAAAGGAAGTCCCGCCATAAATGCCTGTGCGAAGAACATGCAGGTGATGACAAAAGTCATACCGAAGTCAGGCTGGATCAACATCAAGAAAACAACCAGAACATAGAGCGCCGCCGAAACCATATAGCCAGGCCCTTGTTCATGTTGTTTGCGGCGAGCAATCAACCAAGCTGCGACAATGGCAAAAGCAGGTTTGATAAACTCGCTAGGCTGCAAAGAAAATCCGAAGACCGGAATCCATCGCTGCGCCCCCTTAATATCGGAAGCCACAAAGGGGACAAGCATCATCAGAAAAATGGCGCCGACAAAAAATATAATACCCAGACGGCGGATTACCTGATGGCTCAGCATCGACACCGCGACCATCAGAATAGTTGCAGGAACGGCAAAGATAATATGTCGGATGATAAAATGGGTTGAATCTGCCCCGATCCGCGTGGCCACCGCCGGAGAGGCAGAGGCCACCATGCTGATCCCGATAATGACTAGGGTCAATAATCCGAACAACATGCCTTTATCGACCGTCCACCACCATCTGGAAATCAGAGAACGGTCTGTCCGTGCGAAATAGGACGCCAGAGGAGATGTCAACAAGCTCATTTCTGCAACCCCTCTTCCGGCAGTTCCATGACCAGTGACGCGAACAAATCACCGCGATGTTCGAAAGACTGGAACTGATCCCATGAGGCACAGGCCGGAGATAACAAGACAACCCCCGACCCGCTGGTTCCCGGTTGTCCAAGGCCAGCTTGGGCATCCAGATGAGCGGCCTTGACGGCGACATCAAGCGTATGACAGAACTCAAAGGCGACGTTACGCTGCTCGAGCCATTTGGAAAATTCCTGTGCGGAATCCCCGATCAAATAGGCCTTTTCGATCCGCGGCATAAATTCATCCAGACCCCTTAACCCGCCCTCTTTGGGTTGGCCTCCTAATATCCAATAGATACGACGGTAACAGGCCAGTGCGCGGGCTGCGGCTTCGGCATTGGTTGCTTTTGAATCGTTGATATAAGACACGCCATTAATCGTGCGGACAGGAAATTGGCGATGAGGCAACCCGCCGAATGATTTCATTTGAGTGATGATATGCTGGGGGTCTATCCCATATAGGTGTCGAACCAACGCATAAACGCACGCAGCATTCTCGTGGTTATGCTGGCCTTTCAAGGTCGGCAGAATTTTCAGGTCACCAATTTCGATGGCATCACCGGCGCGGACTTCAAACAATATTCCATCTTCAACAAACACGCCTTCACTCAGTTTCTTGTTGGTCGAAACCGGTATGACATTCCACAGTTCCTCCTCTTTCAGTCGCTGTGCTATATCCTCACAAGGCTTGGTATCAACGCAAATCACGGCAATCGGTTTTCTGGTATCAATCGGCGGGTTTGCAAAAACTTGTTCTTTGGCTGCGATATATCCGTCCATTCCCCCGTGGCGGGCCAGATGGTCGGGTGTGATATTGAGCAAGATCACGCCTTGCGGTGACAAGGACGGTGTCAGTTCTATCTGATAGGATGAAAGTTCCAGAACATAGGTTCCGTCTTTGCCCAACTCTTTCATTTCCAAGGCCGGAAGGCCGATATTTCCACCGATTTCTGTCGGGCGAAAATGGTCAAGCACATGCCCTAACAAGGCGGTACTGGTTGATTTTCCGTTGGTTCCGGTGACGGTCACCAAATCCGTTCCATGGGAATTTTTAATCAATAATTCAATATCCGAAATAAGTGGGATCATCGCGGCGCGGGCCCTGACCGCCACCGGATGCGGAACAGGATAGGTATGCGGAATGCCGGGTGACCACAAAACGGCATTCAAATTATCCAGCGGCATCACCCGCAAATCTTTAACCAACAGTCCTTCTTGTTCGGCAGCAATTACTTTTTCTTCGCTGTCGTCCCAAACGCAAACTTCAACTCCGGCGGAAACAAGTGCATGCGCCACCGAGAGGCCAGTTTTCCCCAACCCCATCACGGCAATCCGCATTCCTCGTATTTGCTCCAGATTTATCATTTTATCTCAGTTTCAAAGTTGAAAGACCAATCAAAGCCAGTACCACCGCAATAATCCAGAAGCGGATCACAACGGTCGATTCCGACCACCCTTTTTTCTCGAAATGGTGGTGAATGGGCGCCATCAAAAATACGCGCTTTCCACGGATTTTGAAAGACAGAACCTGAATAATGACCGACAGAGTTTCCATGACGAAAAGTCCGCCAACTATTGCCAGAACCAATTCATGTTTCACCATAATGGCGATGGTTCCCAGAACTCCCCCCATGGCCAATGATCCGGTATCTCCCATAAAAATCATGGCTGGCGGTGCGTTAAACCACAAAAATCCCATCGCGCCACCGACCAAGGCGCCACATAGAATTGACAGTTCCGCTGTGCCCGGCACATAAGGGATTTGAAGATATTCTGAAAAATCTACACGTCCCACCAGATACGCAATCAGTCCAAAACAGGCAGCCGCAATGGCGACTGGCACAATCGCCAGACCATCCAGACCGTCTGTCAGATTCACGGCGTTCGATGCCCCGATCATCACCAGAATGGACCATAGAAAGAAAAAGACACCTAAAGGGACAAAGAAGTTTTTGAAAAATGGAATGGCAACATCGGTTGCAATTTCTTTGGGCAGACAATACACAATGCCCGACGTTGCAATGATACTAATTACGGTTTGTCCGGCTAGTTTGAGTTTTCCGGACATCCCTTCTGTATTACGCTTGGTCAGTTTCAGAAAATCATCGACAAATCCCAACGCGCCAAAACCGACCATTACCAGCAAAGCTATCCAGACAAACGGATTGGCGGGAGATGCCCATAAAACAGTACTTACCGTGACCGAAATCAGGATCATCAACCCGCCCATGGTCGGCGTTCCTGCTTTTTTCAAATGGGTTTCTGGCCCGTCATTGCGGATGGGCTGCCCTGCCCCTTGCAAGGATTTTAACCAGACAATCATGCGCGGCCCGATATAGAGCGAGAGAATAAAAGCCGTCAAGATCGCCCCACCGGTACGGAAAGACACATAATTGAACAGGTTGAAAATGATACTATAGTCTTTCAGTTCGGCGAGCAAAGATAACATGACTACATTTTCCCTTCCTGAATAGTGTTTGCGGCATGTGCCATTTTCTTTGGCAGTTCACGCAAAGCTTCGACCACGACCTGCATTCTTGGAATCTTTCCACCGCCACGCGATCCTTTAATCAAAACAACATCCCCGGGAACCAGAACATCAGGCACGATCTGGGCCAACTCCGGACTGTCTTCGCTATGTGCTCCACGGTTTTGTTCCGGAATGGCGTCATACAGGTTTTTCATTAGGGTTCCACAAGTATAAACCAGATCAACGCCTGCGGCTTGTAACGGCAATGCCAGATCACGGTGAATTTGTGGCGCATTATTTCCCAGTTCGTACATATCGCCCAGAATGGCAATGCGGCGACCACCACGACCCGGATCAATCAAGGCCATCACTTTGAAGGCGGCTTCCATCGCAACTGGCGAGGCGTTATAACTTTCATCAATCAGGGTTACGGGGTTTGATGGGTCACCGACATTGATATATTCGCGCTTTCCGCGTCCTGCTGGCGGTTCAATTCCTTTGAGCGCGTTGATTGCCTGTTTAACCTCCCCACCCAGAAGTTTAACCGATAACAAAACAGACAACGCGTTCAAGGCAATGTGTTCACCGGCATCTTTCAGGGTAAATTCATACTCTTCACCCAGAATGGTTGCTGAAATTCTGGTGCCATTGCTGGCGACCAGACAGTTATTCAATCTTGCATCGGAATCTTCATGTTTTCCAAATGAAAATACTTTTCTGATGCCACATTTCTGCGCAGATGATTTCAATATATCGTATTGCACATTATCACGGTTCAAAATGGCAATCCCGTGTTCATCCATACCCTGGAAAATTTCGGCCTTGGCGCGCGCAATGCCGTCCAGACCATCTGCAAAATGTTCACTATGGACGGATGCAATCGTTGTGATAATCGCCACATGTGGACGCACCATTCTGGTCAAAGGTTCGATTTCATGGGTATGATTCATGCCCATTTCAAAGATTCCAAAATCGCATCCGGCGTGCATCCGCGATAATGATAAAGGCACTCCCCAATGATTATTCAGGCTTTTTTCCGAATAATGTGTTTGACCCAAAGCCGAGAATGCGCGACCCAGCATTTCCTTGGTTCCGGTCTTTCCGACACTTCCGGTAATAGCGATGATCTTTGCCGCACTTCTGGCGCGGGCAGCACTTCCCAAATCCTGCATGGCCTTGAACGTGTCGTCCACCATCAGGATTTTATCTTCGGCGATTCCCTCTATGGCTTGATCGACCACAACTGCAACCGCGCCATTTTCAATGGCTTTGGCGGCATAAAGATGTCCATCCGTGTTGTCTCCGCGAATGGCGATAAACAAATCACCTTTTTTGGTGGCGCGGCTATCTATCGAAACACCTGTGGCTGACCATGTGCCTTTTGCCACACCTTTTGTTGCTGCTGCGACTTCGATTGATGTCCAGATCACATTGGAAGAATTTTGTGCGGTCATAAAATGTACTTTCGGTTTTGAGAGTGTGTTAATCGTGAGGAGAACGCAGGGGAGAAAAGGAAGATTGAAGATTGAAGATTGAAAATAGAAAATAATAAATTATAAGAAATCAGAGAGATGATGCTGCCTCCTTCAGCGCTTTTTCAGCTTCGGAAACATCATCAAACGGTTCGGTATGGGTTGCAAAAATCTGTCCTTGTTCGTGACCTTTTCCGGCGAGAACCAGAACATCTCCTTTGCGGAGCATTTGCACGGCTTGACGAATGGCATTGCGCCGCCCGTCAATTTCAAGACCTTCTTTTTGGCATCCTTTAAGAATATCAGCGCGGATTTTTTGCGGGTCTTCGCTGCGTGGGTTATCGTCCGTGACAATGGTCACATCGGCCAGACGGGTTGATATGTCGCCCATCACCGGACGCTTTCCTGTATCACGATCCCCACCACATCCGAACAGGCAAATCAGACGGTTTTCGGTGTGCGGACGCAAAGCGTTGAGGATATTTTCCAGCGCATCCGGCGTGTGGGCGTAATCAACATAAACTGCAATTTCCTTTGTACCCTGGACCTGTTGCAACCGTCCTGGAACGCCGGAAAGATGCGACAGGTTATTGACCACATCAGCCACATCAAATTTGTTTTCGGCGAGAACTAATCCCAAGGCACATAAAACATTCATGGTCTGGAATAGTCCCACCAATGGCAACATCACGGAAAAACTCTGCCCCAGAACTTCCAGTTCGATTTTTTGCCCCTGAGGGAAAATCTCTCTGGATTTTAATGTAATTTCTTTTCCTTTGACGCCGTAACCCCAGCAAGGGATTTTGCGCTGTTCGCAAACCTGTCTAATTTTTTCAAATTCTGGAACATCGGCATTGACAATTGCTATACCCTGATTATCCAGCAGTTCCGAGAACAGACGCATTTTGGATTGCAGATAGTCTTCCATTGTGCCGTGATAATCCAGATGATCTCTGGTCAGGTTGGTGAACCCAGCTGCTTTGATTTTAATGCCGTCCAGACGGTATTGTTCGATACCAATCGAGGATGCCTCCATCGCCAGATGAGTAAACCCTTTATCGGCAAGGTTTTTCAAAGACTGATGCAGCCAGACCGGGTCAGGCGTGGTCATACCGGAATATCCGTCCAGTCCCTCACCCACCATACCCAATGTGCCAAGCGACGCCGCTTTTTCATGCAAGGACTTCCAGAGTTCACGGGCGAAATGAACCGTTGATGTTTTGCCGTTGGTTCCGGTTACTGCCGCGACATATAGAATTTTTGCCTTGTAAAAGGCCGCAGCAGCATGGCACAAATACGCTCTGGGGTTATCTGTTTCAATGACTTCTACATTTGGACTTTCGACAGGCGTTCCGGTCGGCACAACAACGGCGGAGGCTCCATTTTCAATCGCAGCGTCAATAAAATCACGCCCATCAAGTTTTACTCCCGGAATGGCCACAAACATGTATCCGGACTTGATCTGTCGGCTATCGGAACTGATACCAGAGAATTTTGCCATGTCGGGGAGGGAAATATTCATAATCTTATCTCTCCCGCTCTTCTTTTGAAATAAACTGTAATAGCGGGTCAGATATATCAATCGCACCAGGTTCAGGATTCATACCCAACAACGACCCGACAGATGACACAACGCGGGCAACCGCAGGCGCAGAAACCCAGCCCGCCGTTGCATAACCATAGCTGCCTTTATTCGGATGTGGCTCATCAATCATAATCAAAACAGCATAGCGTGGATTATTGATCGGGAAGGCCCCGACAAAAACGGCAATTCTTTTGTCCTTATCATAACGGCCCCGCACATTTTTTTGCGCGGTTCCAGTTTTTCCGCCAATTTCGTAACCTGACACTTCGGCTTTTCTGGCCGTTCCGTGTGAAACCACCAATCGCATCAGTTGACGCATTTTCAACGACGTTTCTTTCGAAATAACTCTGGTCGTTGATAAAGGTTCTTTATCCTGCTTGACCAAATGGGGATGAATGCGCAATCCGCCGTTTACGACCGAACTGGTCGCGGCAATCAATTGCATTGGAGACACCGCAATCCCATGACCATAAGAGGCCGTCAATGTATTCACTTCACGCCACGGGGATGGAATAATGGGACTGCCGACTTCATCAATTTCAAATTCCATTTTGTCCATCAGCCCCAGATCGGAAAAGAAGCTTTTAAGACCCTCGGTTCCAACTTCTTGCGCCATATGGACTGTCCCGATGTTGGACGACACCATAAAAATTTCCGGAATTGATAGTGGCCGTTTTTCGGGGTGATAATCGTGAATTGTATGCCCGCCGATTTTTATCGGTTCAGTTGTGTCATATTTTTTTGACAGCCGTTCATGCTTTTTTTCCAGCANNCGGTTAAACATCTCTGGGGCGTTGGCATTTCCCGAAGGATCGTGAGGATTGAAATCCGGCAAAGACGTCGCCGCCAGAACTTCCCCAGTGTTGACATCCATCAAAATGCCGACCCCCGCCAAAGCGGTGAAATCTGTCATGGCCTTGGAAACTTCACGACGCAGGATATGCTGCATCCGGACATCAATCGTCAATTTGATCGACTGCTCTTCTTCTTTCAGAAGTTTGTTAAAACTCCGCTCTACGCCGGCTTGGCCCTTGCCATCAATATTCGCATAGCCCACCAGATGCGAGACCAGATTTCCCTGTGGGTAAAATCTGCGGTAATCATAATCAAAGACCAGACCAGGTTCTCCCAGTTGCAAGACTTTGCTTTGTTCATCAGGAGTCATATTGCGTTTGATCCAGACAAAGCGCTTGTCACTTTGCAACTTTTTCAAAATCTCTCCATATGTCATTTCAGGGAATATTTTAACCAAACCCTTGGCTGTCTCGACTGGATTAAGAATAAATTTCGGGTCAGCATGCAGCGATGCTGTTTTCAAAGAAGTGGCCAACAACACGCCGTTGCGGTCAACAATATCGGCCCGGAATTTTGAGTCCTGCTCTTCTCCGATATCAGCTTGCGGGGCGCCTACATATCCATCAGCTTCGCCAATCAGCCCTTCAATCAAGGTAGCATCAACCAAACGCACCATGACGACCAGATAAAAAATAATAAACAGACTGACCAACAGGACAATTCGACCTCGAACCAGATCAAGGTTGCTGCTTTTTTCGCCCATAATGCGCATTGTCAGGCGAGAGAATGGAGATTTTCTACTCATCCGCGCCTGCCTCTATCTGTTTCAACACAGAATCAAAATCATTTTTTGCAGCAGAGACATTGTCACGGATCGGCGCCTGAGGCACATCATCAACTTTTCTGGATATTTTTTTGATTGAGGATGGCTTTTTCTCAGGTGCGACGACCTGAATAATACCACTGGTTTCCTCTTCTGCATCCAGCTTTTGTGGCAAAGCATTTGCGTTGCTCAAAAGATTTTCCGGTGCAACCCGTTCCATATTTTTCAAATAACGATTGGCCAGATATTCAAGACGCTCCGGACGGTTCAGATAATCCCATTCCGCGCTTAATACCCTGATACCTTCCTGCTCACTTGAAACCTGCTGGCGGATCAGTCTTTGATCCCTCTCCAATTGCTGAACCTGCTGGGAAACCCAAAACAACGCGACGCCAGACAGCACCGCAACCATTAAAACAAACAAAGTTGATAGGCGCAGAACAAATTTTCTCATACTGCCCTCCTGATAGCTGCGCGCAATTTGGCCGAGCGCGAGCGTGAATTGATTTTCATTTCTTGTTCAGTGGGAAGAACAGGTTTTTTTGTGAGGAGCGAAAAGCTCAACCTGCTGTTTGCGGATTCATCAACCACCGAAGGGAGATGACGCGAGGGGGATGGAGCAGGTTTGGCCCTGCTGCCGAGGAAATTTTTAACAATACGGTCTTCCAAAGAATGGAAGGTTACCACAATCAAACGCCCGTTTTCTTTGAGCATTTTCTCAGCCGCTTCCAGAACAGATTCCAATTCGCCCAGTTCATCATTGACGGCAATCCGCAAGGCTTGAAACGTACGGGTGGCGGGGTCGGATTTATCTTTCTTTGAAAAATGCAAAACATCGCGCACGATATTTGCCAACTGGAACGTGGTTTCAATCTTTTGCTCTGTGCGGCGGCGCACGATCGCAGAGGCAATCTGACGGGATTTCCGCTCTTCCCCATATAAGTAAATCAAATCTGCCAATTCTTTTTCAGGGAGATTGTTCACGAGGTCAGCGGCAGTTTCCCCTGACGTGCGATCCATCCGCATATCGAGCGGTGCGTTAAAACGGAATGAAAACCCGCGATCCCCTTCATCAAACTGCATGGAGGACACACCAAGATCAAGGATCACTGCATCCACACTCTCGACTTCCAAATCCTGCAAAGCCTGCTCCAGATTGGCAAAGCTGTTTTTTACCAAAGTTAAGCGGCCCTGATATTTGTCTGCCCATGCGGACGCCAGATCATGCGCAGTCTGGTCGCGGTCGAATGCCACAACATGACAAGCAGGCGCGGCATCAAGAATTGCGCGCGTATATCCGCCTGCGCCCAACGTGCCATCGACATAAGTCTCATTACCCTTCGGGGACAAGGCCGCAAGAACCTCATTCAACATCACCGGAATATGCGGGGCAATTTGATCCATGATCTATTCCCCCTTTCCGGTTTTGGGGCCGGTTTTGGGGCCGGCTTTTTGGCCATCTTTTGGCAATGTCAACCCGTCACGGATCACATTTCCGCGCGCTTCAACACGCCGCTTTTCAAATGCATCGGCATCCCAAATCTGGAACTTGCGTCCCAAACCGACAAAGGCCGCGCCATCATGGATATTGGCAAAATCGAGCAAATATTGCGGGACGTTAATCCGGCCTTCGCTATCAAACGGGCATTGAATGGATTCTGCAAAAATCGCTGTCGCCAGATCATCCTGTTGATCCGAGAACATATCGAACTGATCCAGACGGGATGACAGTTCATCCATGGTTCCGAAATCAAATCCTTCGATGCAGGGATGATTGGTCGCCTTGAACAACACAACACCTTGAAATGACTGGTCAACCAAGGTCGCACGGAACGTTGCCGGAACCGAGACACGGCCCTTCTTATCGACTTTGTTCACATAGGTTGACAGAAATAATGGCATTGGGGCGATTTTAGTCCTGAAACGTTTTCTAATGGGAATTAACCCTTCTTTAATGGGATAACATGGGAATTCGTGGGACGTCAAACAAATCAAAGAGTTTTCGCCAAATAGATGGGGAAAACTCTGTGGATAAGTGGGGTATATCAAGAGGGGAAAAATGGCATGATGAAACAAAAGGCTTGATACTATAGGAATTATATCCTATTGTTATATATGGTGTACCCAAAAAGAATCGGGTAAGTTATGACTAGCGAAAGGATGTTGGACATATGCTTGCCCAACGGCGGTTTCTTATTGGGCTTTATTGAGTGTTATTTTGATGAAAGCGGAACACATAGCGGTGCGCCTGCTATGGCGGTGGCTGGTTTTGTATTTGATAAGGATGCGGCTAAAATATTGAATATTATGTGGCGGGAGGTTTTAGCAGATCACAAGCTGCCCTATTTCCACATGACGGATTGCGCTACTCGGAACGGCATTTTCAAAGACTTTGATTCGGCCGAATGTGATTTGGTAGCCCGAAAATTAATTCAAATTATAAAAAAAACCGCAACCATGAGCCTTTCCTGCGCAGTAAACGAAGATGACTATAATGAAGTATTCAGAGATAGCCCCTTTTATGGATCGGCTTATACCTTTTGTATACAAAGGTTACTCGCTGAATTTCAGATAGGTATTCCGTTTTCGGAAGCTGTAACCGAATGCGCTTTTTTCTTTGAAGCGGGGCACAAAAGCCAAGGCGAGTCTAATAATCTAATAAATAAAATTTTTGCGGATAAAGAATTTGTAGACGAATTCAAGTACACATCTCATGCCTTTTTGCTAAAAACGAATTCCCCAGAAATCCAAGCCGCCGACATTCTGGCATGGTTAACCTATAAGGATTTGAAAAATCAATTAGAGGGGATGCCCCGTAAAAGGCGGAAAGATTATGAGTCTTTACAGGAAATTCCTAATTATACTCTATTGGCGACTAAGCAGAATCTCTTAAATATTCGAGCCGAATATATTGCCCAAGGCCTAGATAAGTACCATCAAAATGGAAAATAATTAGACAGGCTTTACGATTTTATTCAAAGTCTTCTCAAATGTCTCGCCGCTTTCATCCGCGTTTCTATCCTTCGCATACTCAATAAACCGCTCCTTTTGAGTAAGGGACGGTTTGAGTTTAGGCTTTGGTTTGGGCTGTTTCTTTGAGGCCATCTTACTGGTTAGCTGTTTCACAGGTTAGACGTTTACCGACCACACCTTTGAGCAATGCTTTAGAGCGGTCTTCATCGTTATAGTCTAAACCTACCCGGTTATTGTAGCGGAAATCGAACTCAGACAAGTAGCGGCCTAAATGTTTCTCGGAACAATGCTGATAAACGCCTTTCATACACTTCAGAAAAAACGCGAAGCAACGAAGACACGAAGTTAAACCTGCCTGCCTCTCTTCGTGTCTTGGTGGTTCAAAAACAACCCCCCGTCATTGCGAGGAACGTGAGTGACGACGCAATCCAGCTCTCGGAATAATAAATTCGTCATTACCCGACTTGTTCGGGTAATCCATACGGGGAAGTAAAATCTCTGCGCCATTTTCTCTGGATTGCTTCACTGTCGCTCGCAATGACGAATTCTTGGTGTCTTCGTGTCTTGGTGGTGAAAATTACTTTCTGTTTTCCCCATACTCTTTGCGCCCTTGGCGTTCCTTCGCGCTCTTCGCGTGAACGA
>DISK01000001.1 GCA_002421905.1 Micavibrio sp. UBA6212 | reverse complement strand
AAAAATGTGGAAACAGGAAGCCGCTAAACCACAATCAAACCCCGAGCAACCAAAACAGGCCAAACCCAGACGGCCTATGTCCTCGGCTTTTAACGAGGCTTCTGGAATGCAATCAACCAAAAGGAAATCAGCAGAATTTAACCTTGATGCACAGAGAAGGAGTGACCCTTCATAGCCTGCTACCCTTTTTATGGGACTGGTCTATATCCACGAGCAAATGCTGCGGGACTATCCAATGGTTTGAGTTCAAACGAGAGTTTGAAAGTCAGGTCAGGTCTAAATTCACGAGACTTCTCGAAAACAAATAGAACGACTTCATTTGGAATACCACAGGTTTGTTCTTCACAAGAATCTTCATCACCATCTACATCCCAAACTTCTGAGTAGTCTTCAATGTAAATTACAACATCTCCAGATTGTTCATTTCGATCATACTCAACCATGTAGTTGCCATGGCCGTAATGAAGGGAAAGCAGGTGGTCAACGACGAATTTTAGGCTATCCCCCTCTGGCATGACTGTAATGTCTTCAACTGAGACATACACCTCTTCATCACCATAAATCTTGGGAACAAGCTCTTTAGCTTTTTGAGCGGCAGCTCCATTAAATTCGGTTTCCGCATTCTCTCCGTCAACAATTCTGAGGCACGGATAAAGGGCATTTTGCAGATTTAGTTGATCGTATGGGAGCGCCCAAAGATTTGATCTACCAAAATGCTCTCTGAGTTGAAATTGGACCATTTGAGCAAGGTCTTCATGCTCTTTAGTGACGAGCCTGAATTTGTTGTCGGTGGCCACTTGCTGTGCATTAACAACGGACTTTTTGTTCATCTGAATATTCCCTGCGTTTGATTTTACCTAACAAAGTTGCGGGCAATTTTCAAGGCATTTCTTGTACCGATATCCTCATCATTCAATCGGGCAGCTAAAAAGTCAAAGGGATGGGGGCTTCACCTGATCCTGAGCAAAAATGAGGTTTGCATCGATAGGAATTATTGGATGCACGTATTGTTCCTTCTAATTTAAATCTTCCTCCCCCCGTCTTGTTACCGTTTATAGACCGCCTTTATAGGCAGATGCGCCGTTTCTGCAATGATGCGGCCCGCGCCACTCAGCCTGAAGGCTTCCCGTGTTGACCATGCAAAAGAAGCTTGATCCCCTGCCTGATTTTTCGGCGTTCGAAACAGACACGAGAAAGGAAGAACATCATGCAAAAAGAAACTCTTTCATCCCAAGAATTCCAACTTCAAATCCAGACCATTGAGCCTTTGCTCTTTGCCCAGCCCTATGACATCTCTGCCTATGGCTTTTATTTCCGCAGTTTGGAAGAATATAACGAGAAATCGGCCAATCTTCTAAACCACTATGGCGATCCCGTTGAAGCGTTTGAAATCCAGTTTATCGACGGTGATGATCTTGACTGTGAGTTGTTCAAATCTCTCTCCATTCACCAAGGCACGATAGGTGATTATTTCAACGCTTGCGAATATTTCTCTGACGACCAGAAAATCAAGGTTATCCTTGCCACTGGCGAATGTGGCTACAGCTTCGATTATCAATCAGATGATCCGGACGGATACGACATCAATATATACGAACTGGATAGTCTGCGCGATCTTGCTGAGCAATTTATCGAAGACGGTTTGTTTGGTGATATTCCAGAAAATATCCGTTACTACCTTGATCTTGACGCTATAGCTCGTGACCTCGGCATGGATTATTCCGAAACCTCCATCGCAGGTAAAAACTACATCTTCAGATGCGCGTGAAACCGCGCATTTTTGCCCCATCTTATAAGCTCTTAATGTATTTTGAAATCTCTTCCAAAATATCATCAAACTCCGGTTGGGATTTGTAATAAAGAGCGCGAGTGGCTTTGAAAGCCTCGGCATATTGTGCACGAACATCCGGATTACCGAGCAAGAACGCCCCATTTTCGGCAATAACTGGATTATCGCCACTTCGGAACCGCTTTTCTTTATGGGCTAGATAGCTTGCCGTCCCGATAAATTTCTGAACCTCATCATTCTGGAGCAAGCAATATACGTCATAGTAGTGACGCATAAAATTGACCGGAAAACTGCCTGTCTCTTGCTGCTGACGATATTTGGTCGAAATGGTTTGCAGCTTTTCAACAAGCGTATAACCCGCATGATAACAGGCAACATCCACAGCGCGGTTATCTATAACGTCAACCTTAGGGGCCGCGAAGTCATAGGCCCATGAGCTAATAGTCCTCAGATTATTCGGCGTGACATCATCAAAACCGACTTCGAGCAAGATACCGTCCTTGACACCTTCCAGATTGCCACTCGTCTTTTGATAAAAAAGACGAATGCCGCCGCTCCGATATTTACTATCATCAAACGCCGTATCGCGCTGAACATCATAAATACCACTGATTTTTATTGTGGAAGCCAGCCAATCATAGAAATTCTTACGGCTTTCGCAGTGATCCGGCTTATCGTGATTGCGTCCTGTTTTGACGTTCATGTCCGCAGGAGGCTCAATCCGAATATCTATATCCTCGGAAAAGCGGTGAATGATCCCATAGCCTTTGGACAAAGACGTGCCGCCCTTCAATTCAAAGGACAACCCAAGTTGCTGCAACCCATAAAGGCAGTGCATAATCCAATAGTCCTTTTCCACAAGGACAGGATCAATCGACATCTCCCCCGCCACAATGCGGAGCAGATCAGAAAAATCAGGATGGTTATGCAGAAATTCGCGTGAAGCCATGCCCTACTCTATAACCTTAAAGGAGTTTGGCAAAGAACTTCTTGGCGCGAAGTCCGCCAAAATCCTGCACGGCCTTTTGCAGCATTTGCGGCTTTAAGAGTTTGGCTTTTTCCGCCACTTTCTCAAGCAGGGCGTTTGTATCCTCTGCCAAGAGATGCAGATTATTGAGCAGATCAACCAGCAGGAATTCTTCTGTAACCTCGCTTGGAAAGTAAGGGCGTTTTATAAAATAGAAGATACGCCCGCCGAGTTCATAACGCCCGTCGCGCTTAGAATTATAAACAAGCTGCTCGTTATAAAGCTGCGTCGCCCCTACGCCCAACCCATTATAGGCGTTAAGGGACGCTATAAAAAAACGATCATCTTTCAAGAAGGCCCGCACCAAATCTTCATCTGTCGGAGGCACTGCGCCAAAGGCCGTTTGCTTCGGATAATAGTAAACCCCGCCTGAGAGCTTTTTCAGCTCCCCGTTCTTCACAAGCAGCTGCACATGGCGATCCACCGCGTTCGACCAATGGGCAAGGTCAGAGCGGCGATAGACATTCCCACGCGTCAAATTGCTTTTAAGCGCCAATACAGCAGTCATTTACAGCCTCCCACTCTTGATTATAGAGAAAGACAGCAAAATATGCAAATATTTTAGTCTATAATTCATGCACATAATAATAAACGCTATTTTCTGTGGAGAAACAGGAAAAATGACCTTCCATCGGGAAATGTCATAAAATGGGCAAAACTTACGCATTTTCTTACACATTTTTTTAGATTTATTGATTTTAGTGTTTTATATCAATGTGTTACAGTTAGGCTTAAAACACTTAAAATCCGTAGGGCCGCAAGGCCTGTGGGGGTTCAAGTCCCCCCGCCCGCACCACTCTTTTCCGCATTAACGTGCCTATTAATTGCCGAATATATTAGCACTTCAAGGGTTGAGCTCAACAATAAAGTATTTATCGATGCTTAGCCTATGTCATCTGCATTTAATAAGGCGGCAGCAAAACCCAACAAAGCAGACCTCCAACCAGATAGGGTGCAAAGGCCTGATCTCACTTGAGTCCTTTCTCAAACTCATGATTGCGCTGAATGGATTAGAGAAATTAGTTCAATCCGTCAAACCAGATGATAGTAATTTTTCTTCAATCGATGATGTTCTTGCCAGTACCGAGAAAAAGTCTCCTAAGAAAGGGTGGCGGACATGACAGGCTAAAAGAGCAGCCCGTACGGATTTGACTGCAACGATGCTAACAAATCAAAAATTATCACGGCACGAGTGGCAGACGACACACGGCCCACATCAACCGATTATCCAACCAACTCCTTTATTCCTTATCCGGAACCTTATTCCAGATAGCATCAGGGCAGCTTTATGGTTTTTAAGACCTTCAATACTAGAGGTCTAAAGATTTCTTCCCTATTTAAGATAATCCGTAAGCTTTAGATTTAGCAACTTGCTGGTAATAGAATAGGCTGCTTCTAACTGGGTTTCGAGCTCTGTAATTTTAACTGTTACTTCAGCCAAATCAGCATCCCGAATTCCACTAATCATAGAATCAAGAAGATTCATGTCCTCGGAATTCTCACTAATTTTGTTATCTATAAGAGATGCCTTACTGGAAACACTCGCTTGAACTTCGGCTATATCTGCCGTTGCACTCTGAAGCAAATTATACGCCTCATTCAAAGACACAGCATCCGACGGATTACTAACAACCAATTGAAACGCTCGGATTGCTTGCTCAAACGCAGAATTATCCGCTGTAACCCCATAGGAAACATTCAAGGTGTCAGAAGCCTTCACAGAAGCCAAATAACTATCCCCCTGATAATAAGAAATATCGGCAGAGGTCGGAGACGTAAGTGATGCAAGAGCAGACACATCAACAGGAGCAGTATCAGTGACAGATCCACCAAAGAGATAATTACCAGAAATCTGCGCATTCAATAAAGCCGCAAACTCCGTTAAGGCATCCGCAGCCGTTTCATCAATAGTCCCTCCATCTCCATTACTAATCGCAGAAGATAATTCAGACGTCACACTGGCAATAAGTTCCGCCATACTCGAAAGACTTGAATACATATATTCCGTGCGATCAAGGGCAGTTTGCGCATTCTCCGACTGAGCAACTAAATGATCATAGCTGGACTGCAACTGGAGCAACTTGAATGTGTCTTCTGAAATTCCCTGATAGCTCGAGGATTTAAGACCAGACGAAGCCTGCGCAGATGATTCCGCATATTCCGATTGAAGCCTTAACAGCTCTCTGGTCATCGCCCCGCTTTGGGTAAAAGTTGCAATTCTCTCAACCATTAATTCACCGCTTCCAATAAGGTACTGAACAATTCCTGAATAGTGGACACAATCATGGCAGCGGCCTCGTACTGGTTCTGGTATTCGGTGATTTTGATCGTTTCTTCATCGACATTGACGGCTGTAGAATTTTCAAGTATTTCCTTGGTTCCTTCATAAATCGAACGTGCCAAATCGGCGCTGTCCAGTGCCTCACTTGCCAAATTGGCAATATTGGATAGATAATCCGAAATATAACCTGCCATGGTTGTCGTTTGCGCCCCCATATTTCCGGCGGCGGAAAAAGACATGGATTCAGACAATGTATTAACTAAATCATTTATAACCTCTACATCTGCGCTCGAAACTGCCCTGTCCCCGACAATCAACGTGGAACTATCAGACAAAGTTCCTGTCGCCAGAACTGAATAATCGCTTGCCAGTGTATCACTGACATGAATAGTCGAGGCACTATCCCCTACGAGGAGAGCGTTGATACCAAAATAAGCCGAAAGGCTTGAAGATGAGGTTCCGACTGAGCTATCCATCTGGTTAAGGGCAACACCATAACTGCTATTGTCCGATGATATCACAAGATACCCATCACCATCGATGACCGCAGACACACCGGACACACTATCAATCGCAGAAACAACATCGGATATCGTAGTAAACGTACTGAGGTCAATATCGCTATATCCTTGAACCATTCCGTCATCACTCACCACAGCCACACGAAGCGTACCAGTTGCAGAAAAAGTATCTGCTAAGGAGTTCTCAACACTCCCCTTTAGTGTTGAAGGCGCTGGATACGAAGTCCCCTCTGCCAAGACCGAATTTACCGTATCACTCATAACCTGTGCGACTTCATCAAGGGCATCCTGCGCCGCAACCAAAGTCTCATCGCGTAATTCTATATATCCAGAAAGCTTACCCCCACTAATAGAACCTGTAATGTCTTTTCCATCAACTGTTATAGCGTCAAACCCACCAGGGTAAACGGTCTCATCTGTTACATAGCTCGTTGCCGTATAGGACAGTTCATGAACAGTTGTTGTTAAAAGCGCCGTCCCGTTTTCTGTATAAATCTGAACGGCATTATTACTATTAAAGAAATAATCAATACCAATTTGCTCTGACAAAGATTCTAGGGCGACCATGCGTTCATCTTCAAGGTTTGCAGTGCTCTGTCCAAGTATTGTCAAGGACTGTATCTTGTCATTCAACTTTTTCAGGCTGTCTAATAGTGAATTAATTGTCTCGACAGAACTCTCTATATCCTGATTAGCATTTAATCTTTCCTTTTGGATAGATTCTGAAAGACTATTGAGATTACTTGCAACTTGCTGTGCAGCGCTAACAACATTCTGCTTTTGGCTAGTATCATCGGGTGATGTTGCTAATGTTTCCAATGCCGATTGCAAAGACGAGTATGACGAACTTAGTGTATTATCACCATCAGTGCTACCGATAGCCGTACTAACCATATCCAGCGCATCTGAAATTACAGAGTAATAGCCGCTCTCGCTTACATCATTTATGGCACTCTTTGACAAAGAATAGTCAATAGAGCCGATAGTAATACCCCCCGTCGGGGTCGTAACAGAACCATATGTTGTGTAATTTACATCATATGTTTTTGTTGTATAGCCCTCCTTACTGGCATTCGTAACGTTCTCACTGGATGTAGCCAGTTGCGATTCCGTAACGCGCAAACTGCTAAAAGCAATACTGAGTGAGGAGTCTAGTGACATGACCCTCTCCCCTCAGGCCCATACTCGACCTGATCGCTCAGGAAATATTTTATATTATCCCGCCGTTCAATCTGCTCCATACATCTCTTCATGGAAAGTAATTGATAGCTGGTATTCAGATTGAGATGATATCTCACATCCTTCAACACATTAAACAGCATTTTATTCAGATACCCAGTCAAAGCCTCCCCTTTATGTGTTATCTCCATAACAACAGGTGCTTCGGCAGAGAAATGTTTCAACATTTCCAATTTTTTAAGAGCAAGATCAGAATTCTGATATTGACTGACCTGCAACATCATCCGGTTTTCATGTTTAATGATGGACCTCAATTCCATCGAAAAACGAATAAAGCTATAGACCCTGTTTTCAAGATCACCTTTAGGAATGTATGAATTTTCCATTTTCTACCTCACAGCCGTAATCAAAGTATCAAACATATCTCTGACCGTGCTCACAACCTGAGCCGCAGATGAGTAAGCCTGCTGGGCGGTAATCATCTTGTTGAACTCATCAGAGGTATCTGCCGTTGAAGACTCAAGCGCACTAGAGACAATGGCTCCCGCCCCACCCTCACCAGAGAGGTGAAGGCTGTAATTTCCTGCATTTTCATTCTCATCATAAATAGTGCCACTGATATGGGTAAGGCCTTCGGAACTTTGGAAAGTCGCAATCGGAACCTGATAAACTGCCTGACGCAAACCATTGTCAAACACTGCAGTAACAAGTCCTGTATCATCGATTTCAATGGAAGAGAGTTGCCCGTATCTCACTCCATCATTTTCAACCAAGGAAATTTCAATACCAGGGTTAGTGGAGTTAGAGGAATACTGCGTGAGGCCGTCCGTACCGCCGATTGTACCAATATCGAATGTAATGGAACTGTTATCCGATCCTGTGGTATATCCGGTAATTGAAATTGTAGGCGGGTCTGGCGAATAAGACGCCAGACTTCCATCTCCATTAAATACAATCGCAATAGTTGATGGCGACAATGTCCCTGTAGGCGATGCGCTGCTTGTCGTATAAGGATCAGACATGTCAAGCGTCCATGTATTCGCTGCTGTCTTTGTCCACGTCTGGTCAATCGTATGACTAACACCAAGTGAGTCATATATTTCAACCGAAGTATTGAATATATCTCCCACGTTTGCATCAGCAGGCAAATTGGCATCCATTGTAACTTCAGAAGTGGCCTGAGCCGTTCCAGTAATGCTGTTGACATCAATCGCTTCAAGAGAGCTTATATCATTGCTGTTAGTGGCAAGAACATTCCCGTCAGCATCCGTACGCAGCCCCATCAGATAATAACCCTCAGTATTTACAAGGTATCCGTCAGCATCTGTAGAAAAATCACCGTTACGGCTATAAACATAAGCAGATGATAGGTTATCCACCTCATCACTTACCACAAAGAAACCATTCCCGTTTATCGCGATATTTGTATTTGATGATGTTGTTTCTATCTGGCCCTGCGTTGAAATATTCTGACTGACGCTATAAACAACCCCGCCGCTTGAATATCCTGAACTCGTTGTATTTCCAGCAATCAGAGACGAGAAAGTAACCTGACTGTTTTTGTAAGCTGTCGTACTTGTATTGGCAATATTCTCTGAAACAGAAGAAATAGCCGCACTTTGTGCTTTAAGGGCAGAGATTGATGTATTTAACGCGCTTGATAAACTCATAATGAAATCTCCTGTAAACTAAGATGCTGTTTTTGTGAGGGAAAGAATATCTTCAGACGAGAAGGTCAAATCACCAGCAGAGAGACTGATATCCCCTGAGCTGCTTGATACGCTCTCGACAGTAACGACGGCATTTGCATCGGTAGCGACGCTTTCACCGTCAGAATCCGTGGCCACAACACTTAATGTGTAGGAAGTGCCATCAACGATACCTTCTCCCAATTCATCCGCAGCAACTGTGAAGTTATAAGTTCCCGCCGTTACAGAAGATAAGGATTTGGAGTACACGACAGTTCCGTCGGCATCCGCAACCTGAAGCGTTACGGAGCTCGCATCATCAGCGACAACATAATTCCATTCCGCCTCGGAATCTTGCAAAACACTTGCACTGCCATCAACCTGAACATCACTACCTATGTAAGAGAACGCAGACAGAGAATTTGATGCCGATAAAGCAGAGACAACGTCTTCCAACTGACTGCTCATATTCATTAATTGCTCCAGCGAGGAGTATGAAATGAGCTGATTGGTAAATTCCGTTGTATCAACAGGATCCAGAGGGTCCTGATGCTGGAGCTGGGTCGTGAGCAGAGATAGGAAGGCCGTTTTATCGGAAGCAAGATCATCGCTATTGCTAGTTGTCGATGATGTTGCTGTAGATGTCGTTCCCGTACTGACAGAAGAGGAAACATAAGACACTGATGACATTTATATACTCCTTTTATAGCTTTTTGTATTACCTGTCCCAAGCCTTAAATTTCTTTTCTTTCCTATTTTCACGCACGAGCCACCGAAAGGTGGCGCTCGGTCTTAGAAAAATTTTTGTGTTTTTTTGATTCTTTTGCGTCACTTTTCGAAAAGCCGCAGCGTGTAAAGGTTGTGAACAGTAGAAATCCAATATTTTAAATTTCTCTGAACACAGGTGGACAGAACCGTCCGTTTACAACTCTAAGAAATAGGAGACAGCTATGCCTGTAGTCGCAACCAATACCACCGCCAATACCGCCATCTTGTATCTCAACAAAAACGCTGCCGCAGAGTCCAAATCTCTGGCAAAACTATCAAGTGGCTCTAACATTGTTTCTGCGTCCGACGATGCCTCTGGCCTTGCAATTTCAACCACCCTGCAATCAGATATCACCGTTCTGAATCAGGCAGCCACGAACGCACAACAAGCGCAATCCGTACTGGAGACAGTCGATGGAGCTCTTTCCAACATTGCAGACATTCTGCAACGTATGAAATCACTGACAGCTCAATCTCTTTCTGGCTCTGTTGATGATGCATCGAGAGCATATATTGATGCCGAATATTCACAGCTAATCAGTGAAATTGACGGAATCGTAACATCAACCACCTTTAACAATACCCCCCTGCTGGATGGATCGTATAATCAGGACTATCTGGTTGGAACAGATGCAACTAACGATGTTATATCCGTCGATCTATCGACAGTTGACGCGACGACAGCTACATTGGCCATAACAACTGGTGTTGACACTTCTGCCAACGCGGTTACAGCCTCTGGTGAAATTGATGCCGCGATTGATTTGGTTTCCAGCATGCGTGCATTGGTAGGTGCGTATGAATCCCGATTCAGTTTTCGTGAGAGTGTGATTGATACATCGATTGAAAACCTTGAATCAGCGAAATCAGCGATTGTTGACGTGGATATCGCGACCGAACAATCGAACTACACAACCCAACAGGTTCTGACCGAGGTGGCTACAGCTGCATTGGCACAGGCCAACCAGATGAAAACGTCCCTCCTCTCTCTTGTGAAGTAAGCGTTTTAAGGAATAGATCTGACAGCAGTCTATATGCGATGGGATCGGCAATCCTGTTAAAGGTTTGCCGATCTTCCGGACAATAAGAACGGGGATCCAGATGAGCACAATCAGTACGGGAACAGTAACAACGGCAGGAACAACAACTTATGTCTCGGGAGCAAGCTCGGGGATTGATACCGATGCCCTTGTAACAGCCGGATATGAGGCAAAGCTGGCAAGTGCCGACAAAGTCGATGTAAAAATAACATCAAACGAAGCAATTATTGCAGCTTATGAAGAATTACAAACCCTTGGAACTGCATTAACAACAGCCCTTGAATCTCTGAAGACGACCTATGGCTATTCTTCAGCAGATGAGAGCGTCTATACAACACGAGAAGCCTATCTTGCAACTTCGGACGGTGGTGACGTTGATAGTTACCTCAGCATTACAGTAGATGATAACGCGGATCAATCAAGTTACAGCATTGTTATTGAGCAACTGGCAACGGCCATAAAAGTAAACTCGGACGGACAAAGTAGCAAAACTGATGCCCTGGGCATGGAAGGTAGCCTTTCTCTCTATCTAGATGGATATACAAGCGTTGAACTCAGTATAAGTACCGACATGTCACTCGAAGACATTGCGGACAGTATAAACAGCTTATCGGATAGCACAGGTGTTTCAGCAACTATCATCAAGAAATCTGATACTGAATATGCCCTCGTCGTAAGCGGTACAGAAACCGGGGAATCCCTCCATTATTCATCAACATCAGGGACAGATATTTTTTTGACATTGGGCATAACGGATGAAAGTGGCGAATTCGCAAGCGTCATACAATCTGCCCAGGATGCTATTATCTATATTGATGGCATGGAAATAACCAGCTCCTCAAATACAATAGAAGATGTTCTGGAAGGAGTAACACTGACACTCTACAGCGTTCCTGCAACGAGCAATACAACCATCACGCTGGAGGTAGATTACGACTACTCGGGAACAAAAGAGGCCATCCAGAGTTTTATTGATGCCTACAATGACATCCGCGATTTCTTTATTACCCAGCAAGCTGCCAATTCAGATGACTCTGTTCTATATTCTGATACCCTGCTAAGAACCATGGTGTCGTCCATTTATTCCATCATTAATAATAGCTTTGGCAGCAGCGATACAGTTGCAACACTTGCCGACATGGGAATAACATTTGATGACGAAAACAAACTTGAAATCAGTGACGAGGATCTCCTGAACTCTGTCCTGCTAGACAATTACCAAGATGTTCAATCCCTTTTCCAGACCTCTCTTGTCACAGACGCTGATAACTTGAAGGTTCTCAGAAATACATCGACTCAGAGCGAGCTTGCGTTTTCACTGGAAATAGAAGTCGATTCAGACGGAAATATAACAAGCGTATCGGCGAATGGAGATACGTCAGCCTTCACCGTTTCGGGAACGCGATTGATAGGAGCAGAAGGAACAAGCTATGAAGGAATTACGCTCGTCTATGCTGGCACCGAGAGTACAACAATAAGTGTTGGACTTTCACAAGGCCTAGCAGACAGCCTGTATAACCTTATTAATAATTATACAAACACAACGAGCAGTATTGTACAGGATAAAATAAACAGCCTTGCGGATTGGAACGACACACTACAAATAAAATCCGACCGCATTAAAGACCGAGCAGAAACCTACAGGGCCTTTCTCATCGAAAAATATTCAGCAATGGAGGCCGCTATCTCCAGCGCAAATTCACTCCTGAAACAGGTTCAGGCCATTTTAGGGACAGATAGCAGCGATGATTAATGATGATTAATATTGAAAACACGCCCGAAGAGTTATTTTCTACATATACTCCACAAAAAGGAGCATCAACCTATCGCTCGAATTTCGAGCGGAACTTATCCCCCTATCAAATCCTGCTTGAGCTCTACAGAGCGCTTCTACGGAATCTTGATACGGCAAAAAATGCCTACCGGCACAAAGACCTCAGCAAAATGTGCGCCTATAACCAGAAGAATTTTTTAATTCTTTCGGCACTAAAAGATAATATAGACCGAACTGAAAAATCCCAACTTTCCGAGGGTCTGGATAAGTTTTATACCATCATTTTCTACCGTTTAGTGCGGATTTTAGAAACAAATGACCCTTTTGCAGAATTTGAGCGACTGGAATCATCAGTGAGAGACGTTTATCTATTTTGGGGACGTGTTGGACAAAGGGAGACAACACCAAACACAGAAAATATATTGGGAGGGCATACGACTGGCACAAATTTTGCCTAGTTGTTAATGATTTGCCTAGTTAATGAAACGCTTGTGGGACTAAAAATAAAAAATTCAGGTCCTTTGCTTCATAGGAATTAATCAATATGGATAAAGAAACCGTGTCGTCAACGTTTGAATTAAGTGACGACCTGTTACTCAATCAGATTAGATCAGGAAATAAATCTGCGTATAACATTATTGTCGAACGGTACCTGACCAAACTATGGCGATTGGGGATGAGTGTCTTTCACAATGAGAGCGAAGCAGAAGATGCAGTACAGGACGTCCTGCTATCCATTTGGAAGAACAGAGAAAATCTAAAAAGCGAAAGTGAAGGTGGCGCCAAGTTTTCAACATGGCTCTACCGTGTTATGCTTAACCGTTGCATCGATATTAAACGCAAGAGAAAACCGCAAACTGGCACTGAAATTATCGATGACGTCACATGCGATGACACTCCAAGCGCAGAAAGTCTGCTGGTCGAAACCCAAAACAGCAGCCAATTACTAACTCACATCATGGAAATTCCAGAAAAACAGCGTTTGGCAATCCTTTTGTTTTATTATGAAGAGTTGAGTATCAAGGAAATATCGGATAAACTGTCCATGAATGAGCCCGCTGTTCGTTCTTTGCTAAAACGGGGAAGAAAAACCCTTAAAGAAAGATTCGAGAATGAATCACACGAATATGACACACGAGAGTTTCAAGAAAGCTCTTGACACCTACGGAGCCGACTTTAGCCGGTGGCCGGAGATTGAGCGTGCGTTGGCCTTGTGTTATGTTGAAACCTCCGACGAAGCAAAAAAGCTCCTCGCTGATATGGGTGCCTTTGAGAAAACATTGACGCCGTATAAAGATGCCGTCCCACCCGCAGACCTGCTCAAGAAAATTTTGAAGAAGGCTCATTTAGAGTAGGCGTGACCCAACTACAAGGTTAAGTCTGGGCTTCCTTCATCAAAGCGGTTCTCGAACCTGTTGGCATACCACCCCGAGCGCGCCCGAGTTGGCCGCCAAAAAGTCGGCCCCAATTTAGGTATGCTGCGATTTATACATTAGACCTCTGGCAAAACATGCATTAGATTTGATCCAAAGAAGAGAATATCTTGAAAACTTACACATTTTTTGAGATGATACAATTTTATTGTTTTATATCAATGCATTATCATTAGACTAAAAACACTTAAAATCCGTAGGGCCGCAAGGCCTGTGGGGGTTCAAGTCCCCCCGCCCGCACCACTACACCTTTAACTTTGAAGTGAAAATTTAAGCCTCACACGTCCTTTGAAAAGTCAGCAAAGCACACGGGCCACGGTCATTGGCGGGTTTCACCAATTTATTGCATTCAAAGGTGGCTTTTCTGTCATCACTGGCTTCACGGAAATTGATCAGCAAAGTATCCCCTTTTCTCGCAGCACCGCCCAAAATCAGTTTGCTAACAACTGGGTCGATCTGGTCGTTGATATACCGCTTCATTGGTCGTGCGCCATGGGCGGCGTCAAAACCACCCGTTGAGACTTGATCGATGGCTGCTTTTGTGAATTCCAGCGTAATGCCTTTGTTCGCAAAGAGTGTTGCGGCCTTGATACCCAGAAGTTTCTTGGCAATCTCCTCAATTCCGTCTTTCCCCAGAGCCTCAAACTCAACAACAGCATCCATCCGGTTGATAAACTCGGGGGAGAAGAATTGAGTGATGGCGTTTGGAACGGTTTCTGTGTCGGCGACCGCATTAAATCCGATAGAGGATTTCTTTTTCTGTGCCTGTCCAGCATTGGTTGTCATCAGAAGATAAATATTCCGGCAGTCAACTGGCCGCCCTTGCCCATCCGTAATGTGTCCATCATCCATGACTTGCAGAAATATATTAAAGATATCAGGGTGCGCTTTTTCAACTTCATCCAACAATATAACTGAGTAAGGCTTATTTTTAATGGCCTCAGTTAATAGACCACCTTGATCGTACCCAACATAGCCCGGAGGAGAGCCTATCAATTTAGATACGTTGTATTTATCCATGTATTCAGACATATCAAATCGTTTCAATTCAACTCCTAATGTCTCGGCAAATACCTTTGCAACTTCCGTCTTTCCAACTCCTGTCGGGCCAGAAAACAGAAAGTTTCCTTTTGTCTTTCCGTCTTCTCTCAACCCTGAAGAAGACGACTGCGCAGCTGTTGCCAATGTCGAGATGGCCCTGTCTTGTTGAAAGACACGGGCTTTCATATTTTTCTCAAGATCAACGGCCAGCTTCTGATCAGAATTTGTTAACTGCGCGATTGGTAGGCCGGTTCTTTCTGCAACAACTTGTGCGATTTCTTCATCTGTAATGAAAGCGCCATCGTCCATGTTAAACTGGGAATGAGCCCCCGCCTGATCGAGCAGATCAAAGGCTGAATCAGGCATGGTTTTATCGGGAAAGTAGCGTTTCCCCAGATCATAGGCCGCTTCTAAGGCGGTCGTCGAGTAGGTCACATCATGTTTTTCAGACATCTCTTGAGTCGAGTTCTGGAGCATTTCCAGTGTGCCCTCTCTATCAGGTTGAAGAACCTGAACAACACCAAAACGTCGGATAAGGGCCTTATCCTTTTCAACATATTTCCGATATTCATCAGTGGTGGTTGCACCGATAATGGTAATATTACCACGCGCCATTGCCGGCTTCATAAGGTTTGCAGCATCCATTCCGCTTGATGCTGCCCCCGCACCAACGATTTTATGAATCTCGTCGATAAACAAAACAACCTTACCCTTGTTTCGCTCGGCAATATCAAGAATCGATTTCATACGCGCCTCAAATTCACCGCGATACATGGTACCAGCCACCAGTTTTGCTATATCCAGAGAGTAGACTTGCGGCTTTTTATCAAACGGATAGCGTGTGTCATCTTCCTCGATCAAACGAACCAACCCTTCAACAATGGCTGTCTTGCCGACTCCGGCCTCACCTAAAAGAAGAGGGTTATTCTTGCGGGTTTGCAGCAGAATGGTTTGAACCTGTTTCAATTCGGCGGACCTCCCAAAAAATTCCGGGAAAGGGCCTTCATTCATGTATGCTGCATATTTTATAAGAGTCTCATGATCCTCCGTAGATAACTTACTATCATTCTTGGCATCCCTGTTTTCCGCAGCATCGTCAGGATTTGATGCCTGGTAGGAGGTTGTGACCATGGATCTTCCCTCAACATTTTTATGTTCAGGATAAATCTTTTGACTGATCTTTTGATTGAGCGTCTGGTAAATCGGAATCACATGTTCTTCTATTTCGTGATCAATGTCCCCGTTATTTGCAGTAATAATTGTCTTGCAAGCACCATAGATTAAATCCAGTGGCTCAATAGTTTTATGCCCCATGAGTTCTGCCGATTGAGTGGCATGCTGAAAAATGGTTCTTTGATGCCCTTCTAGAGAGCCATTGATATCCAATTCTTCCCAAGTTTCATTGTGTTCTATTTGATCGATAATGGCGCAGTATTGTTGGCCAGCTTCAACGACGCTTTCGCCAAGTTCCTGAACCACACGGTCTTTCATACCAAGGTAAAGAATGTAGTAAGGAAGTGATTTAACTTGGCTTGCCTGCATCTGGTTGCTGAATGCAAGACCAAAAAGATAGGCCGCTCTTATCGAAAGTTGCTTAATGGAATCCCTGTTATTATCTTGCTCATCAATCATTCTTATAGCTCCCTGTTAAGAAACGATATTTGTTTTTTCTCAGGCTAATTCAAAAGATCTTGAATATGCAAACAAATATTTCATAAATCAAATAATTGGCAGATTTTCTTATTGCGTCAACGCCCGCAGACACAAACAAGCACAACCTAAAGATTTCATGCGATCTTTTTTGACTTTTTGGGATTGTGCTTTAGCTGTCACAAAAACAGCAAAGCAGAAATAATCTTTCATTTCCTATTTTGGTTCTATAGAATAAAGCCCTTCACTCGGAGACCAAATATGAAATCCAGCATCGCCTGTGTCTTTTTTTCTGTAATGAACAAGCCCCTTTAATAGCACAGACGCTATCAACGCCTGAAGGAGTCTCGATAGGAAGAACTGCGTTACGGGTTCGCAACCAGAATAACCTTCCTGACGCTTGGGAAAGCGAAATTCTTAATAAATTTGGCAAACAGAAAAAAGAAGGCGCCCCACCCGAAGAAATGATCGCATATAAAGAAGATGGCTCATTCAAATATATGAAGGCCATTTCTATGCAACCAATGTGCGCAATGTGTCATGGGGAACATATTGACGAAGGTTTGTATGCCAAGATCAAAAAAATCTATCCTCATGATACTGCCATAAACTACAAACTGGATGATATCAGAGGCGCGTTTGTAGTCAGCCTTCCTAAAGAATCTACGTCTCAGTAAACTGGGAAGACCTATTCCTCCTGAAAAACCCAGGAGGAATCCATCTCGACAAATTTTTTCTTTACCTGCTTATGATTGACAAGATCCCAAACAGTTTTTGCATCAAGAGTGGTCATAAAAGCGCGCAAAGCATCCCCCAATAGGGATCTTAATTGACAAACCTTGATAAGAGGGCAGTCGTGATTATTTTTCTGATCAAAACATTCAAACAAACATAACGAAGGCTCGATAGAGCGAACAACCTCTCCAACATTTATTTTTTCTGCTGGCATTGCAAGAAATATCCCACCATACTTGCCTCTGGATGCCCTGACATATCCTTTTTCAATAAGTAGGGATACGATCTTCCTTAAATGATTAAACGAGATTCCATACACATCCGCAATTTTTCTGAGTGAGACTGGCCGACCATCGGAAACAGCCAGAAACATAAGAACCCTGAATGCATAGTTAGTAAATTGTGTGAGTTGCATCTTTTATATTGATTTCTTTTTTTATCAGATTTATAAGAGTTAATTATATATATAATATACACAATTAGAATACACCGCAACATCTTCTTTAGCCAGAAAGATAATGAATTATGATTGATGAACTTTTTGTAGATCTCTCTCGTTTACAATTTGCAATAACGGCGCTTTATCACTTCCTGTTTGTCCCACTCACTCTGGGAATGGTATGGATACTGGTTATTATGGAGTCGGTTTACGTCATGACCGGCAAAGAAATATACAAGGACATGACCAAATTCTGGGGAAAACTGTTCGGCATAAACTTTGCCCTCGGTGTGGCAACCGGCCTAACAATGGAATTTGAATTCGGGACAAACTGGTCATATTATTCCCACTATGTCGGCGATGTTTTTGGCGCCCCACTGGCTATTGAAGGTCTTATGGCCTTTTTTCTTGAATCAACATTTATTGGTTTATTCTTCCTTGGCTGGGATAAATTGACAAAAGTTCAACACTTGGGCGTAACCTTTCTTGCTGCTCTCGGCTCAAATCTCTCTGCTCTCTGGATTCTTGTTGCTAATGGCTGGATGCAATACCCGATTGGTTCGGAATTCTCAGCAGAAACCATGCGTATGGAGATGGTTAGTTTCTCGGAAGTTGTTTTTAACCCCATTGCACAAGCTAAATTTATCCATACAGTCGCAGCAGGATATGTAACTGCCTCCATGTTTGTTATGGGCATTAGCAGTTACTATATGTTGAAAGGAAGAGACCTTGGTTTTGCCAAGCGTTCTTTCTCTGTGGCTGTTGGATTTGGTTTGGCAGCTATCCTCTCTGTAATTGTTCTTGGTGATGAAAGCGGCTATACGCTCGGACATACCCAACAGACAAAACTGGCTGTCATCGAAGGGGAGTATAAAACAGAGAAGCCTCCTGCCGCATTTACACTTATAGGCCTTCCCAATGATGAAACGATGGAAGTCGATCACGCCATTAAGATGCCTTGGGCTCTCGGACTTATTGCAACAAGATCTGTTGATAAGGAAGTTAAGGGAATTCAGGATATCATGTCTGATAATGAGGGACGAATTCGTAATGGCATAGTTGCCTATTCATACCTCCAGAAAATCCGCCGCGGGGATAAGTCTGAAGATACTATAACAAAATTTGATGAGGTTAAAAAAGACCTTGGTTACGGCTTACTTCTGAAAAGATATGTAGAAGATCCGGCCTCAGCCACCGAAGCTCACATAAAAGCCGCGGTACGGGATACTATTCCTGCGGTTGCCCCTATGTTTTGGAGCTTTCGCTTAATGGTGGCTTTTGGTTTCTATATGCTTACCATCATTATTCTCGGCTTCTATTATAATGTCCGCGATGAAATTTCTGAAAAGAAATGGCTGCTCAAACTCTTCCTTTATGGCATCCCCATTCCATGGATTGCAGCAGAACTGGGATGGTTTGTCGCAGAATATGGGCGTCAGCCATGGGCAATCTCGGATATTCTTCCAACGTTTCTGGCAACTTCCAGTCTCACAACCGCGGATCTTATTTTTAGTATAAGCGGCTTTGTCCTATTCTATACCTTCCTGTTATCTGTCGAAGTTTACCTTCTCTTCAAATTCGGAAGAATGGGGCCAAGCTCACTCCAAACAGGCAAATATCATTTTGAAAATACATAAGGGGTTATCATGATACTCGATTACGAAACGCTCAAATTTATATGGTGGGGACTTGTCGGGGCATTGCTGATAGGCTTTGCCATTGCAGACGGCATGGATATGGGCGCAGGAAACCTCCTCCCCTTTGTTGGAAAAAATGACGAAGAACGACGCGTTGTCATCAATGTTGTAGGCCCTCACTGGGATGGAAACCAAGTCTGGTTTATTACTGCTGGTGGTGCCATTTTTGCAGCATGGCCCGCCGTATATGCAGCAGCTTTCTCCGGCTTCTATATGGCAATGCTTCTGGTACTCTTTGCACTCTTCTTCCGTCCTGTTGGTTTTGACTATCGGTCAAAAATTGGCGATGCTCGCTGGAGAAAAGCTTGGGACTGGGGACTTTTTGTTGGCGGTGCAGTTCCATCTCTTATCTTTGGTGTCGCCTTTGGAAATCTTTTGCAAGGCGTCCCCTTCTATCTCGATGACATGCTAAGATCTCATTACGAAGGGTCACTTTTAACCGCTCTCATCCCTCTCCTTAATCCCTTCGCACTTCTGGCTGGTGTCATTAGCTTTGCGATGCTAACGGCTCATGGTGGTGTCTGGTTGCAACTAAGAACGACAGGCGTCATTGCAGAACGCTCTAGAAAATCAGCGATGGCTTTCTCGGCTATTTCCATGGCATGCTTTGCACTGGCTGGTATCTGGGTTTATTACGCCATAGACGGATACCGCATTATTTCGCAACCCGCCTTTGATGCGCTGCCAAATCCACTCGCCAAGGAAGTTGAAATCGCCGAAGGTGCCTGGTTTGATATCTACAAGAACTATCCGGTCGCAATTCTGGCTCCAACCCTTGGACTTGTCGGTGCTTTCCTGACTATTCTGTTATCAATGATTAGAAAGCCCGGTTTTGCCTTTGTAACCAGCTCGCTGAGTATGGCAGGAATTATTTCAACCGCAGGGTTGTCAATGTTCCCATTTATAATGCCATCCAGCATAAAACCGGATTCAAGCCTAACCATCTGGGATGCCCCGTCCAGCCACTTGACTTTAACTGTTATGTTCTGGGCCGTCGTCATTTTACTGCCAATCGTTCTTCTTTACACAGTTTGGTGTTACACAAGAATGTGGGGAAAAGTAACCGTCGAAGAAATCAATCGCAGATCTCATTCTGCATATTAAGGGAGTTAACATATGTGGTATTTTACATGGATACTTGGTCTGACCGCCGCTCTGGCACTCGGCATAATCAACGTGATGTGGTATGAATCACGTGAAGGAAGGAAGGAACGAAAATAAATAAATCCTTGTCTTGTTTCCTTATGTCTCAAACGCCATCAGACTATCTGAAAAGATATAGCCACTTGTCGAAACCGCAGACTCGTGGCTCTATTTTTTGGGGATTAATGACAACTCTAACCATTGTAATTCAGGCTTTCTCTCTCTCCAGAATTATTTATGGCATCGGGTTCGAGGATAAAGAATCCGAATGGATAATATCTTATGTTGTGGTCTTTATTATTGCGAGCATCTTCCGCTCTCTGACGGCCTTTACAGGGCAACGCCAAGCATATAAGTCCGGAGAAATTATAGCGACCAGAATACAACAAGACCTCCACACTGATATTTTCTCACGCTCCCCTCTTTTCGTCTCAGGCCAAGGCAGCGGCACACTTTCAACTCTTTTGATGGATGCTCCCGAAACTATTCGCCAATATTATCAGCAATATATACCCGCATCACGACTTGCTGTTTTATCACCCACCCTGATCTGGGTCTTTGTACTTTATTCTGACTGGCTTTCAGCGTTGATCATGATACTGACTGCCCCGATGATTCCACTTTTTATGATCCTTATTGGGCATAAAGCCAAACAAAAAAATCAGGAACTCTGGGCAACTCTAACCCGCATGGGGAATACATTTCTTGATACTATTAAAGGTATCCCAACGCTCAGGATTTTTGACACAGCAAGACAACAGGAAAAAAATATTGAGTTCAGCTCAGAACAATATCGCGAAAAGACAATGTCCGTTCTACGCTTGGCCTTTCTTTCCACTGTAACTTTAGAATTCTTTTCAACAGTCAGTATTGCTATCATCGCTGTTCTCGTGGGATTTCGATTGCTCTGGGAGGATATTTTATTTCTGGATGGCTTCTTTGTTTTACTTCTTGCCCCCGAATTCTACTCCCCCCTGAGAAGAATGGGATCCGCATATCATTCAAAAATGGAAGCTACTGCCGCCTGCGAGAAAGTTATTACGACATTTGAACATCATAGCCCTACCAATGAGATCAAAGAAAACAAGGCTCCAGAAAACATTACCTCGATTGAATTTGACGATGTTTGCTTCATCTACCCTGATAAGACAATTCAAGCTATCTCCAATATTTCTTTTAAGGTCAATGCAGGGCATCCCTTGACGATCATGGGCCCATCTGGGTCTGGAAAGAGTACGATCTTTCTCCTTCTTGCAGGATTTATCCTTCCCACATCCGGAACTATCCGCATTAACAACCAGATATATCTCAATCTTTTGGACAATAGAGAATGGCGCAAGCATATTTCGTGGGTTCCACAAAATCCTACATTATTCCATGGAACAATTTTGGAGAATTTGCGCCTTGGCATTCCCGATAGTACAACGTTTGAAAAGATCAGGAATACTTGCCGCGATATGCTCATGGATGACTTCATCATGTCCTTGCCCAATGGATATCATAGCCAAGTCGGAGATAATGGCGCTGGTCTCTCCGGTGGACAAATCCAAAGACTTGCGCTGGCGCGCGCACTTCTACGAGATAGTTCTGTCCTATTGCTCGACGAACCATCGGCATCTCTTGATAAAGAAACAGAAGCCGTTATCTCTCAATGCCTTTCCTCTTGTAGAGCATTAAATAAAATTGTGATGACGATCACTCATCGCCAACATACTTCCCTACAGGAAGAAACTCTCCTTTATTTGAATGGAGGAAGGCAGACATGATCTCTAATCTTGTCCGACTGATTGGTATTTACCGACCCCATGCCTTGATATTATTTCTGGGCGTATTTCTGGCAATTATCAGCTCGATATCCAGCATCATCCTTGCCTCTACGTCGGGCTGGTTCATTACAAGTATGGGACTTGCCGGTGTTATGGGGGTTTCCATCAACTATTTTACTCCGGCAGCCATCATCCGTGCCTGCGCCATAATAAGGACAGGAGGGAAATACCTCGAACGACTGATAACGCATAATGCAACGCTATCTATTCTACAAAGCCTTAGAGTTTGGTTATACAAAAGACTGGTTAGCGTATCACCAATTGATTTGCAGAATTTATTTCGCGCCGGTGATCTATTTAACCGATTGAAAACAGATGTTGATATACTCGACCAGCTCTATCTGTCCACTCTTGTTCCCTTATGTATTGCCCTGGGGAACATAATACTGGTTGCAGCCATTACTTCATTTTATTCCATATCTTTGGCTGCCATCATCACATCAATCCTGCTGGTTTGCCTGATTATTATCCCTGCCGGATGTTTTCTGTTGGCACGTCATCCAGAAGAAAAACTGGTCAATTATCTTGGTCAAACCCGCGCTGATCTTACCTCTCACCTTCAAGGTATTCGCGAACTTATGATCCTTGACGAAAATAATGCCGCAGCAAACTCTTGGAAAAATCAAATAATACAAATTAAAGCCTATCAAAACAAAATTGACCGAACGATCACTATCGGTCAGTCACTTATTTTATTTTTATCCCATATCTCGCTGCTTATTTCTCTTATTTTTTTACTGCCCCACTTTGCCAATGAGGAGATAAAGCTTGCCATTCTGGTTATGATAATGATGCTTTCATGGGTATCATTCGAGGAACTTGGAAGAATTCCTTTCGCAATTCAGTCTCTTCCCAAGATCATGCGTGCGGCCAGTCGCATTTTCGAGTTTGATAGATATTCCCCTGCCGGGAACCAAAATCAGAAAGAAGTTTCTCCGGATCTTCCTCTTTCCTTTGACAAGGTATCTTTTGCTTATGCGCAAACAAGCAAACCCGTCCTTGAGGATTTTACGTTTTGCCTGCCAAAAGGCCAATCAATGGCGATCGTGGGGCCGACAGGATCAGGGAAGACAACCATTCTAAATTTACTATTGGGATTTTGTTCGCCAGATGAAGGATCAATTACTCCGACTGGAACAGATTATTTTTCAGTGGTTCAGCAACGCCCGCACCTGTTTGATCGTACAATCGAAGAAAATCTAAGAATAGCAAACCCCTCTGCAACAACCGAAGAAATTGAACAATCCTGTTTAATTTCAGGGCTATTGGATTTTATTAAGTCCTTGCCACAAGGTTTCAACACCTATGTTGGAGAGAACGGGTTAAACCTCTCTGGCGGAGAACTAAAGCGCCTCTCTTTGGCTCGCGCCCTCCTTAAAGATTCTCCATATTTGATTCTTGATGAGGTCGGCGAGGGCCTCGATCATGATATGGAAGAAGACATCATGAACAGAGTCTTGAACTTTACATCAAACAAAGGGCTGATCGTGATCACGCACAATAGGAAAATTGCAGAAAAAATGGATTTAATTGTTGATTTATCAAAGGAGTACCCCAAATGAAGATAGCGGTAACATCACAAAACTATAGGACAGTAACAAACCACGCAGGCAAATGCAGAAAATACATTATTTATGAGATTGATGAGGCCAACCACGCAAACGAGGTCGAAAGATTGAACCTCCCTCAAGACCTTGCTTTCACAAACTTCCGTGGCGAAAGTCATCCTTTGGATCAAGTAAATGTCCTGCTCTCCCTATCATTTGGCAGAGAGTTTCTATGGAAGATGAAGGACAGGGGAATAACAGTGAGCATAGCAAAGAGTGATGTCATTATTGAGGCTATAGAGTCCTACCTGAAAAATGGGCAGACTCTTCCTGTTTTCGATTGCGATACAGCAGATGAGAGTTCTTGCTCTTGCCATTAAAGATTTTTGAAGAAAGACAAAAAATGAAAAACATATGCATTATTGGAGCTGGATTTGCAGCAATCTCGGCAACACCTCCCTAGATCTTAATAAACTGCGACATTTATGCGCAACTGTGTGTTTTACAAAGACCATCCCATTTGTTTTAATAAGATTTAACCCTTTTAATTCAATCTGGGATATAATCCGCCGAAACATCTCGGACATTTCTGCGTAAAACCACTTGAAACAATAAATTTCTGCGGGAGCGTCAGCTAAAATGAAAAGCCTGTTAAACTTGAAAATTTCGACCAAGCTCAATGTAATTCTGCTTGTATCGATAGCGCTCGCCCTGACACTCCCTGCCCTTCAATTTCTGGATATGAAAAGTAATATGCTGGCCGACCGCTATGCAAAAACCAAAGAATTGGTCGAAGTTACATACGGCATCATAGAGTATTTTCATAGCATCTCAACGGACAGTGGTGGAACGATCCCTGTCGAAGAGGCCCAGAAACAAGCCTTGGAAACAATTTCAAAACTCAGATACAGCGAAAAAGAATATTTCTGGATCAATGATACATCCCCACGCATGATCATGCATCCTTATAAACCTGAATTGAATGGCAAAGACCTGACCAATTTCAAAGACCCGACTGGAAAGGCTCTGTTTATCGATTTTGTCAAAGTTGTTTCCTCAACCCCCGAGGCAGAGGGGTTTTCCGATTATATGTGGCCCGCACCAGGAGCTTCAAAGGAAGAGCCCCCCATTAAGAAAATTTCGTTCGTTAAATTATTCAAACCATGGGGATGGGTCATCGGAAGCGGCATCTATATCCATGATGTAAATGAAAGAATTCTGGATGTTCTTTCAGGGATTATGCCCAAGCTTTTGATCATTATGGGACTTATGATTTTCTTCAACCTGAAAATTACCCGCGATATTCGTCACCCTATCCTGCAAACAGCCAAGACCATGGAAGCGTTATCCAATGGCGATACCTCGGTGGAAATCATCGGCATAGACCGGCAAGATGAAATCGGCACAATGGCCAGAACATTACAGACATTTCGTGCGTCATTGATGAAACAAGCAGAGTTGGCAGAAAAAGAGAGACGCGCCGATTTTGATAAGCAGGAAAAATCAAAACGCATGGATGAAATCATTACAGATTTCAACACACGCATTCATGCTTTGTTGAATGAATTCTCAACAGATACGATCTCGGATGGCATTACATCTACCAACCTGAATTCATCTATTAATGAAGTGAACCAATATGTTTTAAGAACGCAAGAAGCCATCACAGAAGCCACACAAAAAGTTGACACAACCATGAACACAGTTTCCGATCTTGTTACGTCGGCACATAAAATTGGCGAGATCACAAAACTGATTAACTCGATCACATCGAAAACGAACCTGTTGGCACTCAACGCAACAATTGAAGCGGCCCGCGCAGGAGACGCCGGAAAAGGGTTCAGTGTCGTGGCCAACGAAGTTAAGGTTCTGGCGAACCAGACCGCGCAAGCCACAGAAGATATTACCCAACAGATCAATGTGATCCAACAAGTCACCAACACCACGGAAACAGCCGTTGATGAAATCAATCAAAGTATCAATGTCGTGGCAGATTCTGCAGAAAACACCAAAAATGCATCTCAAAATGTTCTCGATTCATCCGGAGAAATTCTGGAGTGGACGAGTCGCATTCGTTTTGCCGTTGAGGATTTCTTGAGAAAAGTAAAATCGGTATAGAGTAAAATCTGATAGATAAAATATAGGGGGAAACAAATCCCCCTTATTTATTTCAAGAACATTTATCAAGACTGGGATTTCAAACTAAGTGCTTGCATCCGACCGCCACTTTTCTTGATCAGGTCAATAACTTTTTCCGTGGCTTCATTCAATAATTCTTTATCTATCGACCTCAGAACAACGGACAACCCCAGCTCCCCTGCTCTGAAATGCGGATAACTACCGATCTCAATATCCGGATAGGCCTTTTGTATCGCAGCCAATTGAATAGCAATCATGCTTTCAGGTAAATCACATGTCACAGTATTGGATAAGATAGGAACCCCGGATACCAGATCAGGCAAAATATGATCGAGCATCGCCTGCATGATCATGGGGACTCCCGCCATAACAAAAATATTATTAATCCGGTACCCCGGCGCACCGGAAACCGGATTGGCAATCAATACCGCACTTTGTGGAATATACGCCATTTTTAATCTGGCTTCGGTCAGTTGATCTTCACTTTTGTAATAGGACAGCAATATATTTCGTGCCTCATCATCCAGAACAACAGGAACACCAACCGCCTTGGCCACAGATTCAGTTGTAATATCATCATGGGTTGGGCCAATCCCACCTGTTGTGAACAGGTAATTCGCCTTGGGTTGTAAGTCGTGAATGGCCTCAACAATCCGCGCTTCAATATCGGGGACTACTCGCACTTCGATCAGACGAATTCCACGTTCGGCAAGCTTTGTCGCAATCCACGGCGTATTAATATCCTGTGTCCGCCCCGACAAAATCTCATTTCCTATAATCAAAAGAGCCGCCGAGTGTTGTTCCGTCATTTTATTGCCAAACCAGTCTGATTGGGTTAAACCTGAATCTCTTATATAAGTACGAAGCGACAGGAGAAAGGTCAAGTGAGAGAACCTTTAACTAAAAACAAATTTTCACAAGGGATTGAACTCCACACGGAATCCGATTTCGAAGGCATGCGCGCCGCAGGAAAATTGGCGGCGCAAACGCTCGATATGATTACCGAGCATGTACAGGTTGGCGTTACAACCGAAGAGCTCAATACCCTATGCCATGACTTTATTATTAAGAACGGTGCCATTCCCGCCCCGCTCAATTACCATGGTTTTCCGAAATCCATCTGTACATCCATTAACCACGTCGTTTGTCACGGCATCCCCGGCCCCAAGAAACTGATGAACGGAGACATCCTCAATATTGACGTCACCGTCATTCTGGATAGCTGGTACGGCGACACCAGCCGGATGTACATAGCAGGCAATGCAAACGTCAAAGCCAAGAAGCTGATTGATGTAACCTATGACTGCATGATGAAAGGGATCGAAGCAGTCAAACCCGGGGCAACCCTCGGTGACATTGGACGTGCCATCGAAGAAGTTGCCCACGCCAGCCGTTTTTCGGTTGTCCGCGATTTCTGTGGTCACGGATTGGGGCAGACTTTCCACTGTGACCCACAAATTCTGCATTACCACACACCGACGTCAGACCAGACCATCCTCCAACCCGGAATGTTTTTCACAATCGAACCGATGATTAATACCGGAACCTATGAAACCAAAGTCTTGCAAGATGGCTGGACAGCTGTAACGCGGGACAAAGGCCTGTCAGCCCAGTTCGAGCATTCAATGGGGGTTACCGAAACGGGTGTCGAAATTTTCACCCTCTCGCCCAAAGGATATACAAAACCACCTTATTGATAAACGGGACTATCTCAAAGATAGAACCATCGCAATTTCATGGGTTTCCGGAATCTTGATCGCGTTTGCCAATTTGGCAGCATCAAGGCGGTTTATAATCTCGACCTCATAATCCAGACGGCGTGCAGACGCAGCCGCCAAGCCTGCAGCCATTCCAACAGACTGCATCGCGCGATCACGCTGTAGGTTTTCATCCCCGCGCATAATCGAGAACATGTCATCCAGATAGGCTTCGCGATCTTCAAAACCGACCCTATCCCATAAATCGGGGTGCGGCCTTCCCCATGCCACAGTATCAACCGCAAAGACGATCAACATCCGGCAATGGTGTTTGACATAATCGGGGAATACGTGGGCCTTTACCAATGGATCTTGGATAAAATACATGTGCCAATTCGGGATATGATGGTCAAAGGATAAGGCCGACACATCTGCAGTAATGTCATCTATATCACTATGAAGGTTGTCAGACTGACGAATCCAACCTTGTTTTGTCAAAACACCTGCCGAAATTGTCATTATATTTCCCCTGCCGAGCTGTAGAATTATTAAAATTTCAAACTACTTCAAAAAACTATATAGGAAGGCTTGCTCAAAAAAAAAGAAAAAAACATCTTGTGGCGCACAAAAAAACAAATAAAACATATTGTTATGCAAGATCATGGCGAAACACAGCAAACCACACAACCGCATTACACAGGGCATCGCGATCGTTTGCGTGAAAGATTCCTCAAAGGTGGGGTCGAAGCTTTGGCGGATTATGAACTGATTGAACTGTTGCTATTCACTGCAATCCCCCGACGGGATGTTAAACCCTTAGCCAAATCCCTTCTCAGCCATTTTGGCTCCTTCACATCAATTTTTCACGCCTCTGCTGATGATCTGCGTAAATTCGGCTTAACAGATCCCAGCATCACCACACTCAAAATTGTTCAAGCGGCTTCCTTTCAATTCATGAAAGGCGACATAATGAAAAAAGAGGTTCTGGGCAGTTGGTCAAAACTGATGAATTATGTGCAAGCCACCATGGCGCACGAAAAGAAAGAAAATTTCCGTATTCTGTTCCTCAACAAGAAAAACGAATTGATTGCTGATGAAATCCAGCAAACCGGAACGGTCGATCATACCCCCGCATATCCGCGCGAAATCGTCAAACGGGCCTTGGAACATTCTGCAACCGCGGTTATCCTGATCCACAACCACCCGAGCGGCGACCCGACCCCAAGCCAGACAGACATCGACTTGACTTCACAAATTATTGCCGCCGCCAAACCATTAGGCATTGTTATCCATGACCATCTTATAGTATCGAAAAACGGCACAACCTCGATGCGCAACAAAGGATTGATATAAAACATGATACCACGTTACACCCGCCCTGAAATGGCTGCTATTTGGGAAGTCGATAATAAATTCCGCATTATGTTGGAAGTCGAGACGCTTGCCGCCGAAGCAATGGAACAAAGCGGTATCATTCCGACCGGCGTCTCAAAAGCTCTGCGCGAACGCGGGAATTTCAATGCTGAGCGCATCGACGAAATTGAACGCGAAGTCAAACATGACGTCATCGCTTTCCTGACCAACGTCGCAGAATATGTCGGCGAGGAAGCCCGTTTTATGCATCAGGGCATGACGTCTTCAGATGTTCTGGACACCACCTTTGCTGTTCAACTGAAACAATCTGCGGAACTTCTGATCGCTGATCTAGATAAAGTCCTAGCTGCCTTGAAAAAACGCATCCTCGAACACAAAGACACTTTGTGTATTGGACGCAGCCACGGCATCCACGCAGAACCAACAACTTTCGGCGTTAAACTCGCAGGACATTACGCAGCCTTTGCACGCGCGAAAAAACGCCTCGAAGCCGCCAAGCAGGAAGTTTCCGTGTGCGCAATCTCCGGCGCTGTCGGCACATTCGCAACGGTTGACCCAGATGTTGAGGCCTATGTCGCCGATAAACTCGGTCTTGAACCGGAAACGGTTTCGACTCAGGTTATCCCGCGCGACCGTCACGCCATGTTCTTTGCTGTGATGGGTGTCATTGCATCATCCATTGAAAATCTGGCAATTGAAATTCGTCACCTGCAAAGAACCGAAGTCCGCGAAGCCGAAGAATTTTTCTCGAAAGGCCAAAAGGGGTCAAGCGCGATGCCCCACAAGCGCAACCCGATCCTGACTGAAAACCTGACTGGTCAAGCGCGTGTCATCCGTGCCGCTGTTATCCCGGCCATGGAAAATGTCGCCTTGTGGCATGAACGCGACATCTCGCATTCTTCCGTCGAACGCTTTATCGCACCAGACACTTGCGTTGCCCTTGATTTCGCATTGAACCGTCTGGCGAATGTCATTGAAAATCTGTTGATTTATCCAGAACGCATGATGGCAAATCTGGAACGGATGGGCGGACTTGTTTTCTCCCAACGCACTTTGCTGGCCCTCACACAAGCAGGAATATCCCGCGAGAATTCCTACAGCCTTGTTCAACGCAACGCGATGAAGGTCTGGGAATCTGATGGAAAAATCACCTTGCGAGACTTGATCGAACAAGATGCCGAAATATCTGGAAAATTGGACAAGGCTGCGCTAGATAAAATTTTTGATTATTCAGCCTACACCAAACATGCAGAAACAATCATCAACCGCGCTCTGGAAAAATAGGAAGATAGGCTTCCTATCTTCCTATCCCGCCATCAGTAATCGGCTTGAAGCGCGCAATCAGATATGGTTTTTTCTCGGCAGGTTCTTTGCCATGATTAAAGATCGGAGCTTCGTTCAAACGGGAGATCGTCACATAAATATATCCGTCCGGTGCAAAGGAAAATCCGTCTGCCCATTGCAGGCGATCATCCTTGATATAGGTGTTATAAACACCGTCCGGTGACATCACTCCAATCTCGCCTTTGCCAAATGCCGCAATATAGACATTGCCAGCAGAGTCCACGGTAATTCCGTCACTTTCAGGCTTATCGCCGACCACCTCGACACGCTTGATGACATCCTCTTCGGAAAACGCAATATCAGACAAGCGAGACAACGGGACACGGTACATCTTCCCCGCCCCCATCGGCGCGAAATACAAATAATCCTGCAACACATCAATCGTAATGGAGTTGAGCGCAGCATGTACAGGAACGTCCTTGCCATCTTTATCAATAGTCAGAACTTTGCCATGCACCTTGACAGGTTCTTCCGATGGCATGATGCCGGGGAAGTTGGTAAAGGTACGGTGAATCCATCCCCCGCGCATATCAACGTCAATGATGGCAGGTTTTGCAGGTTTAGTTAAATCTGCCTGCCCCATATCGGCAATATAGATATGCCCTTTATCCCAGTCATAGGCAAAGTCCTGCAAGAACGATTGTTCTGTTGTGAAGTCGCGGGGGATATAACGCACACCGACAATCACCTGACCACGTAGATTGAATTCCACAAGTCGCGGCGCATGATCTTTATCCCCCATATCGAGAACAACCACTGTCCCGTTGGTGGACGCCCTCACTCCCATCACATTGGTAAAACCAATACCATTGGCATCCGGCCCATCACCTTCATTCCATTTAGCACTGGGAAACGGTTCGGTCGTGCCATCTTTTTTTATCAGGATCATTTTCGTAGCTGGCTTATCAAACGGATGCATCGACACGACGATCTGACCATCAACCGACACAGCCAGATTGGCAGGACGCCCTTCAAGTTCGGCCACTTTCTCCAGCTTTGGTGCTTCAACAGCTTTAGAAGACTGCTCAACCTTGGTTGCCTCACCCGCTGCCATGGTCATGGGCGTAAACCCCATCACACAAACCCCAACCATTAGACCCATCATCAATGAAACGCGCATTACAACTCCCGTTTTTCAAACTAAAAAAATCTGCTACACAGTACGATAGAAACCAACCAAAGGACAACCCCGCATGATAAAAACCCTGTTTCTGACCATCCTCTTGGTGGCAACCTCCATAACACATAACGCACAAGCCTCCGAGGACAATACTCTTTATATCATGCTGCCCCAAGGTCAGGTGACCATCCGGATGATGCCCGAAATCGCACCAAAACATGTCGAGCAAGTCAGAACACTCGTCCGCCAAGGGTTCTATGATAATCTGGAATGGTTCCGCGTTATCAAGGACTTTGTAGCCCAGACCGGATATCCGCTTGATAAAAGCAAAGGAACCAAGGGTAAATCCACCCTACCGGATTTGCCTGACGAATTTTCGAAATACAAATTCAAGCGCGGCACAGTGGGCATGGGGAAATCTGATGCCCCCAACTCTGCAAACTCTCAATTTTTTATCTGCCTAAGCGATGAAATGTGCAAAGACTTAACCGGACACTACACAGCTTGGGGACAAGTCACAGATGGAATGGACCTCGTCGATCAGGTTAAAATCGGCACACCACCAAAAAATCCCGACAAAACCATCAAAATGGCCATAGCCGCAGACCTTAAATAAGACCTTAAATAAGACATTATAACAAATAAAGATCACATAAACTGTTGCCTTTGGGACAAACAGATCATAATCTGTGCGCCTATATTTAAGTCTGTTCGAAAGGAATTTATTCATGCGCAGTCTTTTACTTTTACTCGGGAGCTTGATTTTAATGACCACATCCACACCATCCAATGCCGACGATTTGAAAATCGATCCGGAAAACACCATCTATCTTGACCTGACCTATGGCCGCGTTGTCATCAAACTGATGCCCGATGTTGCACCAGAACACGTTGATCGCATCAAAAAACTGACCCGTGAAGGGTTTTATGACGGAATTATTTTCCACCGTGTGATTGAAGGATTTATGGCACAAACCGGCGACCCAACTGGAACAGGCATGAGCGGATCGGAATACCCCAATCTGAAGGCCGAATTTAACAGCACCAATTTTGGACGCGGAACCATCGGTATGGCGCGCTCTGCAAGCCCTAACTCTGCAAACTCGCAATTCTTCATCTGCTTTGATGATTGCAGTTTCCTCAACAAACAATACACCGTTTGGGGACAAGTCATGGAAGGTATGCAATTCGTTGACCAGATCAAACGCGGTGAACCACCAGCAAACCCTGATAAAATTGTCAAAATGACAGTAGCCGCAGACGAAGCAAAAACAGGAGAAGCTCCAGCAAAAGATGCAGTAGCTCAATAATAGATCGAACAAAAACAAAAGCCCTCCGCGCACCGGAGGGCTTTTTTTGTTAGTCAAACCTTATGCAATTTTATAAGCCGCCATACTCAGAATAATAACCAGACTGACCCACACAAAGCTCATGATGCCGAGGTAGATAGCCTGTCTCAAATGACGCCGTTCAACACGCGCCGTACTGCTGGAAGATCCAACCCAAGCCCTCTTCAAAACACTTCCGCCAATATCTTCAACAGGCCCCCCCAGCGAAATGCCCATCGCATAAGCCATCGCTGTCATAGCCAGCCCACCTTCGGCATAAGGCGAATGTCCCTTCCCCCTCAACAATCCTTTTAAGGTTCTAAACATTCCAGCATTTGGAGTTGCCAATGCCCCCAGCGCAATAAAAAAAGACGCCACTATTTGAGGAACCACACCGAAAAATTTCTCCAACTTCAAAGCCAATGTACCAATTCCTTTGGAGAAACCATCTTTCGACAAACTCCATCTTGCCGCGGCAATCCCGCAATAAATGTAGGCCGCAGGCAATCCGCCAATCAGATACCAGAATAAAGGTGCGATAAGTCCTTTATCAAAATTGCAAGCAACCAACCCAATTCCCACCCGAATAATTCCATGATCATCTGTCGAATTCAAATTGGTTCGTGTGGATACCGCAACCTGATAGTAACTTCCTTTGCTTAATCCGTTCTTGCCACGCAACGCATGATGCAATTTAATCAGAGCCGACCACGTTGCCCCGCCGCTCAATGTAAAAGACAGCAAAAGAGGATCCATAAAACCAGACAAAGAAAAACGCCGTTCGATCAACAAGGCAATGGCGGCAACAATTCCGGTAATCAACAAATAAAGCGCCAAAAGAATGGCACCACGGAAATGCAAAGACTTCAAGGTACGATCACGATTATAAGTCTTGGTTACCAAACCTCCGCAGACCTTATCAAGCAATCCCCACAACAACGGATTGGTATTCCCCCAGGCCGGCCCGATCATCATCCCAAGTAGTGACACCATCAACAATGCAACGAGAACCGAATTTAACCGATCGGGAGAAAAAATATGAAAAATTGCAAAATCAAACATCGCCGATGACCAAAGGGTAAAAATAGTGTACACTGTTTACGCATTGCAGCATTTTTAGCGTAGCCAGCCCCCCAGCCTGCGTCACCACTGCGTTCTAATTGTATTTTAACACATTTGACTTACATTTAATATCACCGCAACCACAATAAATTCAGGATTTTACAGTGCTTTACCATCTTTATGACTTGCAGCACGCCATGCTCACCCCAGCCAGACTGGGGGCCGAAGTGGTGAAAATGGCCTTCCAGAGCCCCGTCAACCCGGCATCTTATACCCCGCTTGGACGCACTGTTTCGGCTTCGGCAGAAATGTTTGAGCGCATGACGCGGCGTTTCGGCAAACCATCTTTTGAGCTTCCCCATACGATGATAGGGGGTAAAGCGGTTCTGGTAACCGAAGAATTCATCGTCGAAAAGCCATTTTGCAGCTTGCTACATTTCAAACGGGCCACAAAACGCAAGGATCCAAAAGTTTTAATTGTGGCCCCGATGTCCGGTCACTTTGCAACACTGTTGCGCGGAACTGTCGAGGCTCTTCTTCCCCACCATGATGTCTATATCACGGACTGGGTGGACACCCGCATGATCCCCCTGTCCGAAGGACAATTCAATCTTGATGATTACATCAACTATGTGCGCCAGTTTTTAAGTTTACTTGGGCCGAACACATCCGTTATTGCCGTGTGCCAGCCTGCTGTTCCAGTACTGGCTGCCGTCTCGTTAATGGCCGCTGAAAATGATCCGAACCAACCTCTGGGAATGATCCTGATGGGTGGCCCGATTGACACGCGCGTATCCAAAACACAAGTGACCCAAACCGCAGAAGAACGCCCCTTATCCTGGTTCAAACGTTCAGTAATTAACGCTGTCCCGTTCTATTATCCGGGAGCCTACCGCAAAGTTTATCCGGGGTTCCTCCAACTCGGCGGCTTTATGTCGATGAACTTGGATAAGCATGTTGGAAAACATCTTGATTTCTACAAACATCTGGTGACAGGTGACGGTGAGTCCGCTGAATTCCACCGGAAATTCTATAATGAATATAATGCTGTGATGGATTTGCCTGCCGAATTTTATCTGCAGACTGTTGATGTTGTTTTCCAACGTCACTTGTTGCCCAAAGGCTTGATGAAATGGCGCGATCCGCTGACAGAGCACCTCTATGATGTTTTGCCGAATAAGATCAAACATACAGCCCTTCTCACAATCGAAGGGGAACTGGATGATATCTCGGCACGCGGACAAACAACAGCCGCCCATGATCTATGTTATTCCCTGCCACAATCAAAACAATTCCACCATTTCCAACTGGGGTGCGGACATTACGGGATTTTCAACGGCGGCAAATGGCGCACCCAGATCATGCCGCGCATTCGTCACTTTATCCGCGACCTTGATAAAGGATGTGACGCGATCCCCGAGATCGACTTGAAAGAAATTCCCGATCTGGTTCCTGAACGTTACGACCGCGATAAACATGGTATCGTCGCAATCCGTCGTTGGCTGACAGAACGCGACCAACGCGTAAAGGATGACCGCATTACCGGTTAACCGTACTTTCAAATCATACTCAAGACAGGCCGGCGACAGCCTGTTTTTGCACCGCAAGATGCATTTATAAAGAGAATCTGCGACAATCTGACCGAAATATTAAAAACAGGGTCAGGTTTTATCTCTTAGTGAACGACAATCGTAATAAAAAACTCCAACATTATTTTCCTCCCCGCAAATCTGCGAGGAGCAGTGACTCGGCGATAAGCCAGATTGATCCTGCCTCCCGCCCCAGCTTTGGACTGGGCCTGATGGGCGGTGGATCATGGGGAGCCTTTACCGCTGGAGCGCTCGAAGTCCTGCTCCCCGTTCTTGATTCCATTGGCGATATTAAAATCATCTCAGGAACCAGTGCAGGGGCAATCAACGGAGCCGTAGCAACCAGTGGGCTAAATGACAAAGGGGCTCACGAAGCCGTCCGACGCCTGAAAACCGTCTGGGATCGTGTCAAAGGTGTCGGTTATCTGGTCAACCATCTGGTGGCTCCCTGCAATATGGACTTTATGCTCCCCCGTAAAGACCGTTGGCCGAATATTCCGAGCCAATACCTAAGTTTAATGACAGCCTTTCAGGCCGCAAACCCATTGCTGGTCACTGGTGTTCCTCAATACTTGTCCAATCTGATCAAAACATCGATTCCCGATTGGAAATCTGTTCAGGAAGGCAGAGTGAAATGCGCTGTTAACACAGTTCAGGAACATATTTTTACAGGACAAACCGATCATTTGATTTTGACTGGCCGTGACCTGACGCCGGATGGTGTCACCGCATCTGCCGCCCTCAAACGCATGGGGAACCATCGGATTTGGGACAATCCAAACATGAGATCCCCCCAATATATCTACCGCGATGGCGGATATATCCAGAATCCGCCGCTTGAACCGTTAATCGAGGCAAATCCTACCGACATTATTATGATTATCCTTCATGACCATACTGCACCAGAAGCAGATCCTTCACTCGCCCTGGATAAAATGTATGACCGTGAAATCCATACCGACCTTGCACGCCTGACCTTACATGACTCAAATCTGATCCGAATTCATGCCATCCAGATTGAAATGTCTGATGGCGCTATCAATGGTTGGCACTTAAATGACACCAGCAAGTTAAACGCCTCACCTAAATTTATTGATGCTTTATATGAAGCCGGACGTGTTGCCGCCAAAAAATGGCTTATTGAAAATCGTGATCGCCTCGGGAGCGAATCCACATACCGTCCAAAAGATCACGCAGTTGCCGAACTGGCCGCCTCTGGCCTGCACTACTAACAAAAATTACGAAAAATAATTAGTGCTTGAATATTAACTAAATAAGCGCACAATGGCTATATGGTTGATTTCTCTACCATCTCTCCACATCTAAACGTCCGAATCTCACCGAAAGCCAAACGGCTTGCCTTGAGACTGGATGCCCATGCCGGTTGCATTAATCTGGTTATTCCATCAAAAGCCAGCATGAAAAAGGCTTATGAATTTGCAGAATCCAATCAAGGCTGGATCGAAGACAAAATCGGCGCCCTCCCTCGCCCCGTTCCTTTTGCCCATGGACAAATTATTCCAATTATGGGGATCGATCATATTATCGAGATTGAAAAGTCTGACAAAAAATATACTGAAATCAATATATTGAATGGCAAAATTCATGTAAGGACACAACAGGAAGACCCCTCCACGCGCATCACCAGATTTTTAAGAAAATTTGCCGAGACCGAGTTAAAAAAATTGTCCGATGCCAAAGCCGACATTTTGGAAAAAAAGCTCAGCTCCTTTTGTGTTCGCGATATGAAAAGTCGCTGGGGAAGTTGTTCAACTGATGGTCGGATGACCCTTGCCTGGAGATTAATCTTTGCCCCAATGCATGCGATAGATTATGTGGTGTCACACGAATCTGCCCACCTTATTCACGCCAACCACGCCCGCAAATTCTGGGAACTATGCGAACAGTTGTCCACAGACTACTCCACAGGCAAAGAATGGATGCGTCTGAACGGCGTTAATCTGGGTAGGTACGGGAAACACCCATCTCAGCCTCAAGAAACTCCTGCAGAATAATCTGGGCCGCCATTTTATCCACAATCTTGCTCCGCTTGGCCCGTGAATAATCCACAGCATCAATCATGAACTTCTCGGCCTTGTGGGTTGAAAACCTCTCGTCATAAAAGACAGCAGGAACATCCGGAATATGCTTGAACAATTCCAGCATGACATCCCGCACCCCCTGACATCGAGGGCCCTCGGTTCCATCAACATTCAATGGCCAGCCAACAACCAGCCCTTTGCAATCATATTCGCGCATAAAACCTGAGAGTTGAGCCCCATCCACCGCCATCTTTTTCCGGTTTATGACATCTATCGGGCTCGAAATTCCTACCGGCAAAGTTGCGCTGGCGACACCAATCGTTTTGGTGCCAATATCCAGCCCCAGAAGCCGCACACGATCCGGCAGGATTTTCTTGAATTCTTCGAGTGTGACAATGCCCATTCTTGTTGCAGCGCGCCTTCTAGGATGTTAAGTCTTTGGAATATATTATCGAAGAGAGAAAAACAATGTCCATTGATAAAACAACTGTATCCAAAATAGCGTCCCTTGCCCGCATCAAGGTTACCGATCAGGATCTCGACTACTATGCCCCTCAGCTCCAGAATATTCTGGATTGGGCCGACCAGCTTCAGGAAGTTGACACAACTGGCGTCGAACCACTGGCCAACGTATCCGAAATTGCCCTGACCTTGCGAGAAGATAAAGTTACAGACGGCAATATTCAGCCAGACATTCTGAAAAACGCGCCTGAGTCTGTCGAAGGATTCTTCGTCGTGACCAAAATTGTTGAATAGAATTTTGATAGACCCTTTTTATAGAGAAATAAGATGACCAGTAAACTGATTTCCATGTCCGTCACCGAAACCTTAGCGGGTTTGAAAAATAAGGATTTTTCGGCAACCGAGTTGATTAAAGATCATATCGCCCAAATGGAATCCTGTCGGAACCTCAACGCCATGATTACCGAATTGCCGGAACAAGCCCTTGCTCAAGCCGCAGAATCGGACGCCCGCATCGCCAAGGGCGAAATGCTTCCACTCGAAGCTATTCCGATGGCCATGAAAGATCTATTCTGTACCAAGGATATCCGCACCACAGCAGGAAGCCACATCCTCGAAAATTTTATACCGCCCTATGAGTCAACAGTTTCGCAAAAACTGAAGGATGCAGGAACAATTTCGATCGGCAAGGCCAATCTGGATGAATTTGCTATGGGTGGCTCCAACACCACCAGCTATTTCGGCCCCGTAGAGAACCCATGGAAAAGCACAACCCATCCGGATAAAAAACTGGTTCCCGGTGGATCATCAGGAGGATCAGCCGCCGCTGTCTCCTCGGGTATGACCATGCTGGCCACCGGAACCGATACTGGAGGATCAACCCGCCAACCTGCCAGTTTTTGTGGTATTGTCGGCGTCAAACCAACTTATGGACGCTGTTCCCGTTGGGGCATCATCGCATTTGCCTCCTCCCTCGACCAAGCTGGTGCTTTTGCTCGCAGCGTAGAGGACTCTGCTCTGATGCTGGGTACGATGGCAGGACATGACGCCAAAGACTCGACATCGGCCAATAAGGAAGTCCCAGACTTTGCCGCCCTTATGAAACAAGATATCAAAGGCCTGCGCATTGGTATCCCCAAAGAATACCGTGTTGATGGAATGCCACAAGACATCATCGACATCTGGGAAAAAGGAGCCGCCATGCTCAAAGATGCCGGTGCAGAGATTGTCGATATCTCCCTGCCTCACACCAAATACGCAGTTCCAACTTATTATATCGTGGCCCCTGCCGAAGCTTCATCGAATTTAGCACGTTACGATGGCGTTCGTTATGGTCTGCGCGTAGAAGGAAAAGATCTGCAGGATATGTATGAAAGCACCCGCGCCGAAGGATTTGGTGCAGAAGTCAAGCGCCGCATTATGATCGGAACATACTGTCTGTCTGCAGGTTATTATGATGCTTATTATACCAAAGCGCAAAAAATCCGCCGTCTTATTTCCAATGACTTCGCCGCTGCATTTGAAAAATGTGACGCAATTCTCACCCCGACCGCTCCATCTTCTGCGTTCGCGATTGGCGAGAATGCCGACGATCCAATTAAAATGTATCTGGGTGATGTTTTCACCATCCCTGCTTCTTTAGCTGGACTGCCGGGCATATCAGTCCCTGCGGGTCTGGACGATCAGGGTTTACCATTGGGATTGCAGATTATTGGCCGCGCATGGGATGAAGTCACTATGTTCCGCACTGCTTTTGCGTTGGAACAGGCTGCTGCGTTTTCTGCACAACCACAATTGATTAAAAGTGTTGCGTAACCAATAGTTGTTTATCCTAAACATCCGAAAGGGCACGAAATGAAACATATGTTTTTTACACTGCTGTCTTGTATCTTGTTGATTTGCGTGACGTTTTCTGTTGCTCATGCCCAAAGCGAGCTCTCGCCACAAAATTATAAAAACTCAAAGCCGGTTTTTAATCCACAGGCCGCCAGAAATGTGGCGTCGAATATCATGCCCATATTACCTAACGATGTTCTTGAGGCTGCTCCACTGGATCGCATTTCGAAATCAACCGTCAATAAAATTTATGACCAGTGCATATCTAAAGTACCGCCCCGGTTTACGCCTGACGCTCACCAATATTATTGCACATGCTCTGCCGCAGCGACCGAGGCAACCATCAAAATGAGTGAATTAAAAGAACTCCAGAACCGTAAGAACTGGAAACTGGGTAATAAACCATTTGAAAAATATGTTCACGAAGTTGTTATGCCCTGCATCGACATGCCGGTTGATGATATGGAGTATGTCTCTTGTGTTTCCTATCGCGGCAATGACTGGCGCGTCAGCCGTGTTCCCCAATACTGCCAGTGTGTCAGCAAACTCATGAAAAAGCACGTCATCGAGATGGGGGAATCAGAAATGATGATTGAATGGGGAGATCAGACTAAATTCTACCTCTCCCCTCTAGATGCTTTATGGAACAGTGGCACATATAACCGTTACAAAAAGCAATATAGTGAACAGTGCCTTGGCAGTTACATGAAAAAAGATTATTTGGGCCGCCAATAAAAACATCAGAAAAGAATTGAGATCATCATGAACACAAATTCAAAATCCATACTGCTAGTATTCTTTTTTCTGGCAACGGCTATCATTGGGCACAACGCCCACGCCTCAACCCCTATTACGGGAGAAATGGCACAGAAATACTACCAGCAGTGCCTTGTAAACTCACAACAAGACGGCACGATGACAGTGGACTCTCAAAAGTCTTTCTGCACCTGCACCGCCCAACATATGCAAAAAAATATGATTGTTGAAGAACTGGTCGCCATGAAAGGACAAGATCAAGCCGCTCGCAATGCCATCAACAAAGTCATAACAGATGTAAACGGCCCTTGTATGCATATCCCCTTGCATGACAAGGTGTACGGCAAATGCATGACAGAAGTAAAGAAACACGCCATTTGCAAATGTCTGGCCAGCGGAATTTCAGAAAGCCTCTCATCCCAAACTCAGGGCATGATGAAAAATATTCTGGCCACAAATCCGAACATATACGACCCAATGGGTGAATTGATGAACACATCGGAATATAAAAATGCAGAAAAGCAAATTACATATGGCTGTGCCGCATCATCAGGATTCTAATTTCAATACTAAAGGAACATAAATAATGTCAGCAATTATTAAAGGTGAAACAGGTGACTGGGAAATTGTAATCGGGATGGAAGTTCATGCCCAGATCACGGCCCAATCAAAACTTTTTTCTGGCGCCGCCACGGATTTCGGATCTGCCCCAAATTCACAAGTTTCTCTTGTCGATGCCGCCATGCCTGGCATGCTGCCAGTCCTCAACGAATATTGCGTCGAACAGGCTGTCCGCACTGGTCTTGGCCTGAACGCGCAAGTTAACTTGCATTCCGTTTTCGAACGCAAAAACTATTTCTATCCTGATTTGCCTCAAGGCTATCAGATCTCGCAATTCCTGCACCCGATCATCGGCAAAGGCATAATCGAGATTGACTTGCCCAATGGGGAAACCAAAGAAATCGGAATTACCCGCCTGCATATGGAACAAGACGCAGGAAAGTCTATCCATGACCAACACCCGACCAAAAGTTTTGTTGATCTTAATCGCTCCGGCTGTGCGCTGATGGAAATCGTGTCAGAACCTGATCTGCGCGGCCCCGAAGAAGCCTGCGCCTACCTGACAAAACTCCGCATGATTTTGCGCTACTTGGAAACCTGTGACGGCAACCTAGAAGAAGGTTCGATGCGCGCCGATGTGAACGTTTCAGTTAGAAAACCGGGTGATGAACTTGGCACACGTTGCGAAATCAAAAACGTCAACTCGATCAAGGCCGTTCAAATGGCAATCGAATATGAATCAGTCCGTCAAGTCGAACTGATCGAAAATGGTGGAAAGGTCAAACAGGAAACCCGCCTGTGGGACAACGCCAAAGGCGAAACACGTTCCATGCGCTCGAAAGAAGAAGCACATGACTATCGCTACTTCCCCGACCCTGACTTGTTACCTCTGATTATCGAACAAAGTTTTGTAGATCAACTCAAACAAACCTTGCCTGAACTTCCTGACCAGAAGAAACACCGCTTTATGGAGTCTTATGGCCTTGGAATTTACGACGCAACCGTTCTGATTATGGAGCGTTCGCGTGCAGACTATTATGAGGAAGCCGCACAAAATCACGATCCAAAAATCACGGCAAACTGGGTGATTAACGAACTTCTAGGAGGACTGAATAAAGACGGAAAAACTCTGGATGAAAGTCCGGTATCGGCAAAACAGCTGGGTGAACTTGTCGGACTCATTTCCGACAAAACCATTTCTGGAAAAATAGCCAAGGATGTCTTTGCCGAAATGATGGCCTCGGGTAAAAATCCGGCTGCAATCGTTGACGAAAAAGGTCTGAAACAAGTTACTGACACTGGAGCGATTGAAAAGATTGTCGATGAAGTTATCGCAGAAAATCCGGATAACGTTGCAGCCTATAAAGGCGGCAAAGACAAACTCTTCGGCTTCTTTGTTGGTCAAGTTCTCAAAAAATCGGGCGGCAAAGCCAACCCCGATATGGTCAATGAACTGTTGAAACAAAAACTGTCCTAGATTGCCCGCAACCCCAGAAAATCAAGTCATTCAGTTAGAGCCTAGCGGAGGATATTCCATCCTCCGCGGCGACTTGATCCGTGGTGGACTTAAAAAACTTCCCCTGCTTAAATATCTCCCCGAACAAAATCACAAGCACTTTGCCTATGCCGGAACGGTCTTCGGTTCAGGCGGCTGGGCACTGGCCACAGCCTGCGAAGAACTGGAGTACAAATGCACCCTCTTCATCGCCAAATCCAAACACACCCCCGATTGGATCAATGACCTCAACCCACACTCATGCGAACTCGTCTGGTGTAACCCAACCCCCGTTGAACAGATCAAGGCGGACATTGAACAATCTCACCCTGACCTTCATATGCTTCCATTGGGATTTGATGATCCTTCTTTCATTAATCATACCGCTCAAACACTCAAAGAACTAATTCCCGATCCACCAAACCAAATCTGGCTCTCGGCCTTAAGCGGCGTTCTGGCACGATCAGCCTGCCTTGCGTTTTCCGAAACGGACATCATCGCCGTATCTCCAGTAAAACATGTCGGTGATTGTGGTCGCGCAAAAATCATTCCTGCGCCAGAAAAATTCCACCACCCCGCAATCACGCTGCCGCCTTACCCGTCTTGCCCCTACAGTTGCGCCAAAATCTGGCAATTCGCGCATTTACAAGCAAGCCAAAACGCCTATATTATCAATGTCGGATATAAATAAGGAGGCCACCATGCCCAACACAGCAAAACTGCACCGTGTCTTAAAGTCCCCACCGGAAAGAGTATTCCGCGCCTTCACCGAACCAACCGCCATTGCCCGTTGGATGCCGCCCTATGGCTGGATCGGCAAGGTCTTCTCAATGGATGTCAAAGTCGGCGGCACATTCAAAATGTCCTTCACCAATTTTTCAAATGGTATGGAACATAATTTCGGTGGAACATATTTGGAAATCACCCCGAACGAGCGCCTTCATTATACCGACGAATTCGAAGACCCGAACATCCCCGGCACGATCACAGTGACCGTGACATTCAAAAAAGTTTCAGTCGGAACAGAACTCACAATCATACAAGACGGATTGCCCGATATCATCCCGTTAGAGGCCTGTTATCTGGGGTGGCAAGAATCTCTCGACCAACTGGCCAAACTGGTCGAGCCTGAAATTGCATCCCAGCACTCGTAAGAAAGAAGGTAAATGGCGGTTGGGAGGGATTACTTTGATGTGGTCGCGGTGCTCCCTATCAAAGTTGCAAGCACTCTTCTCGGGTCTAGTTCCAGTCATTGCCACCATATTATAAAAAGGGTCGAATGATCCCTTTTATAATATGGCGGTGTGAACGGGACTCACACTGGAATTTCTCTCAATATTACGAGTATTTTGGTGTTTGGCAGAGAATAGGAGCGAACCGATGCGGAGTCTCCATCAAACACCCTTGGCGATTTCTTCTTGTTTGCTTGATTGATCCAAAACTGCTTTGATCTTGGCAGAAACATCATGGACAAGAAGCCAAAACGTCCATGCAATCTGTTGCACTTCATCTAGAGCGAAAGAGATATGTGAGTTAAGGCCAATCTCCTTGGTTTTCAGCACTTTAGGGCGCATGCATATATCTCCTGCTTCAGGCATCGGATCTCCAGTTAATTGTATTTCTCCCCCCGATTCTAACTTTGCAAATATTTCCCAACAATACCATTTAAGGGTTATCTTTCCCTGATCAACATCCAGCTTTTTTCTATTATCAGCAATTCCAAGGTTGTGCGAAATAAGATTTCTGATCTCCCAGAAGCTCTCGATGATTCTTTTCTCATCATCCGAAAATTGCAGGCCTTTGTCAGACAATGCTTGTATCTTGTTCTTTGTTCTTAAATTATTACGTACATCGTTTTGCCAATTCTTTATGACTTCGCCCAAAACATCACCGGAGTTGACACGCCTTCTGTCGCCGTTCGCATGAAGGGCGAAATATGACATTTCAAGAAACACAAAGAATGATTCAATAATTTCATTTACAGCGTTGTTCAAGTTCCAAGCCACAAAGTCATCCTTCCACTTCTGGAACTCGGTTGGCTGTATCTGCGGCGTAAAATCGTTCGAAAAGATAGCACCCTCATTTCGAGGAGGGTTGTTAACTTTTTCCAAATCATAGGCACCAGTTTCACAAAATTTGGCAAACATCAGCGCACGACCAATGCCAGAAAGGGCAATTTTCTGTACCCTATCAAGCTGTATCTCATATTTTAGTTTTAGTTCTTGGTTTTTCACGCGCTAGTTTCTCCTAATGCACTTATATTATATGGAGAATATTGCCCGTGATAAAGCATCTAAATCAACACGATAATATTGGGGAATACGAGCAATCCCGCTTGGTTTCGCACAAACACGCTCAAATGCTATCCAAAATTGCGTGAGAAAGAAGAGATATGGCGGATCGGGAGGGATTCGAACCCTCGGTACAACTTACGTAGTACGACGGTTTAGCAAACCGTTGCCTTAAGCCACTCGGCCACCGATCCTCGATATAAAAAACAATTTGGATCAAATCGAGACATGATTTCTACGGGTAAATTTCATAAAAATCAATGGCAAAATCCCAATAATTCTTGAAAGAGAAGGAAAGAAACCCTTTTGAACCACCTAAATTGATTTACAATATGAAAATATTGGGTTTTTAAGCCATATAGGGCAAGACCCCTTCCTCTTACAAATCTTCGTGATACCCATATTCTGGAACCAAAGCATCCCAACCCAGATCGTTTTTAATACGTTCGCACATGGCAACGGCTGCGGAAGATTCCCCATGCGTTACAAAGACCTTGCGCGGCTGCTTTTGTTGGGTCTTCAGCCACTTCATTATTTCGGCATAATCACCATGGGCAGACATATTATCCAGCTTGATAATCTCCGCCGCCACATCCCAATACTGACCATGAATTTTGATGGTTTTTTCACCTCGAGCCAAACGATCGCCGCGAGTCCCAGAAGCCTGAAATCCCGCGAGAACAACAGTCGAACGGTGATCACCCAGATAATGAGCCAGATGGTGCAAAACCCGCCCGCCTGTTGCCATACCACTGGCCGAGATAATAACTTTCGGCACTCCGTTATGATTTCCATCCAGTGCTTTTGACTCATCACGGGTCCGCACATATTTTGCCGCTTCGCAAACTTCCTGACACAACCCCTGTGATAAACGATGGTCTACGGAGTGTTTGCAAAGGAGCTCAGTCGCACTAACCGCCATCGGACTATCAAGATAGATTGGCAAGGAGGCATGAATCCTCCCCTCTTTCTTTAATTGATGAATATAATATAGAAGGCTCTGGGCTCGTCCCACAGCAAACGCAGGAATAACAACACTCCCGCCACGCTGAACTGTCCGGTTAATAATATCTTCCAATAAATCAGCAGGATCAGTTGTATCATGCAACCGATCCCCGTAAGTGGACTCGACAACGATATAATCTGATTGCTGAATATGCACAGGCGCCTTCATCAGCGGATCATTTTCCCGTCCCAGATCTCCAGAAAATAAGATGGATGTTCCGCCATCAAATTCAACACGAATAGACGCCGCACCAAGGATATGTCCTGCCCGATGGAGTGAGAAAGAAAACTCCCCACCCGGAACTTCGATTTTTTCACCAAAAGTAACAGTCACAAACTGTTCCATCGCATGTTTGGCATCCCTCTCGGTATATAATGCCAAAGCCGGTTGGTGTTTGGTGTACCCATATCTATTGGCACGTTCAGCATCGTCTTCCTGAATATGCCCACTATCTGTCAAAATAATTTCGGCCAGATCGCGCGTGGCCTCGGAACAATATATCTTCCCGCGAAATCCGTCTTTGACAAGTTTCGGGATATAGCCGCTATGATCCAGATGGGCATGTGTCAATAAAATTGCATCAATATCCACAGGGTGGACGGGCATCTCTTTCCAATTCAAAAGGCGTAAATCCTTCATCCCTTGAAACAGGCCGCAATCAACCAGAATTTTTTGAGTTCCGGATTCCAGAAGATATTTTGACCCCGTGACCGTATGGGCAGAGCCCCAGAAAGACAGTTTCATTTTTATTCCGTTCCATTCCCGAAAATCGGGGTAATTTCTAATTATGAAATAGAGTACTCCTGTTCAAATTGATGTGAAAGTCCAAAATTCTGAACACCTATTTCTTAGTGTGACGATTTTTAAGGGTCTGGCAAACATCCTCAAATGGAATACCGGCATGTTCTAACAACACTATGGAATGATAAATCAAATCAGCGGCTTCATTAACGATATGCTCTTTTTCTCCCTCCATATGTGCCAAAGCCAGCTCCACTCCCTCCTCACCGACCTTTTGCGCCACGCGAGACTTTCCGGATTCAAACAGAGAAGTTGTATAACTGTCTTTGGGGCGCGTGATATTTCGGTCATGAATCAGCGCAGCCAATTCATTCAGAAAGGACGTCGCAGGAATGGTGTCTCCTTCAAAACAACTGACAGTTCCCATGTGACAGGTTGGCCCAATTGGATCTGCCAGGACAAGCAACGTATCCTTATCACAATCAATAAAAATTGATTTCAAACCCAGAAAATTCCCTGACGTTTCACCCTTCGTCCATAAACTTTTCCGTGTTCGGCTGAAAAAGGTTATTTTCCCGGTTTGCAGAGTTTTTTCCAATGCGTCACGGGACATATATCCCAACATCAAAACCTGACGGGACATATAATCCTGCACAATCGCAGGCATCATTCCGTCAACCTTTTTCCAATCCAGTTCTTCAATATTAATTTGTAACTTCATTTTCTTACTTTCTAATGCTTAATCCTTGTTGTGCGAGATAAGTCTTCAATCCCCCGATATGCAAATGCCCTGTATGAAAAACAGATGCTGCCAACGCCCCATCTACCTTTGATTTTGTAAAGACATCATAGAAATGCTCCATCTCTCCTGCCCCACCGGACGCCACCAGAGGAATAGTTAGCACATCCCGCGCAGCCGATAGTTGCTCCAAATTATAGCCACGGCGAACACCATCTTGCGCCATGCAATTCAAAACAATTTCTCCCGCCCCCATTGATTGCACCATAGAAAGCCAGTCAGTCATCTTGTGTTTTGATTTGATGGTACGTGTCTCGTCACCTGTATATTGATAAACAACCCATTCATTGCCCTCTTCACGAGAATCCACACCAACCACAATAGATTGCACACCAAAAATCTGCGCAAGTTCCGTGATAAATTGGGGTCGTTCCAATGCAGGAGAATTTATCGAAATTTTATCCGCACCTTCATTCAGAATACGCTTGGCATCTTCAATCGTACGAATGCCCCCTGCCACACAAAATGGAACATCCAGAACGCGCGCAACCTTACTGACCCATGATTTATCAACAACACGCTGATCGCTGCTGGCCGTAATATCATAAAAAACCAGCTCATCAACGCCATCATCACGGTATCGCTGCGCCAGATCAACAATATCCCCCATCACGACATGATTGCGAAACTGGACACCTTTGACAACCACCTCATCCTTAACATCAAGGCACGCGATAATTCGTTTTGTTAGCATGATGAAGCCTCTTTTATCGCACTGTTCAGATCAACTTTTCTTTCATAAAGGGCTTTCCCGATTACCACCCCACCAACATTCAACTTACAAAGTTCTTGAATATCTTCGATCCCCCGAACCCCACCAGAGGCCTGAATATCCAATGAAGGATATTGCGTCACCAAACTGGCATATAAACCAATATTACATCCTTCCAAAGTTCCATCTTTGGAGATATCGGTACATAAAACATGGCGCAAACCATAATCCAGATACATCTCAAGAACAGTAGACAAGTAAACCCCGCTATTTTCCTGCCAACCTGATACGGCCACCTGAAACTGTTCGGCATAGGGAATGACATCAATCGCCAAACAAATTTTGTCGGCACCAAAAGACCTGAAGCAGTCCCTTACAGTATCAGGATCCTTAACTGCCAGTGACCCAATCACCACCCGCGATGCGCCAATATCCAATAATTTTTCTACATCTGATGCCGCACGTACACCACCACCAGTCTGAACTTTAATTCCTTCAACTGATGCAATCTCTTTGATCAAATCGCTCTGCCGATTCAGTGTACTCCGCGCCCCGTCCAAATCAACGACATGCACCCAGCTTGTCCCTTGCTTCTGATATTCAAGCGCCACATCTGTGGGAGAAACATCATAAGACGTAGCACAATCAAACTGCCCCTTATAAAGGCGCACACAAGACCCGTTAATCAGATCAATGGCCGGATAAATAATCATAAACTACATCCTTATAAAATTTTCCAATATACGACTCCCTGCGGCACCGGATCGTTCAGGATGAAACTGGCATCCCATAAAATTATCCTGCGTCACAATCGCCGAGAAACTATTGGAAAAATAATCGCATCTTCCAACGGTATAACTCCCAAGCGGGGCATAGTAACTATGCACAAAATAAAAAAACTCCTTCTCTGATAGTCCTTGCATCAAAGGGTGATCTTTTTGTTCGATCACGACATCATTCCACCCCATATGAGGAATGGTTTTCCCTACTTCTTCTGTCAATCGTACGACCGGGGCTTTGATAATATCCAGCATATCTGTTTGCCCTTCCGCAGACGTTGAAAACAACATCTGCATCCCCAGACAAATTCCAAAAACCGGACAGGTTAGGGATTTAACACATTCATCAAGCCCTTTGGCCCGCAATTTCTGCATTGCATCACCAGCAGCCCCAACACCCGGCAACATCACACGGCTGGCCTTTGAAATTTTATCGACATCGGAAGTCCATTCGGCACTGACGTTCAGCCGCTCCAGAGCGAAGCGGATTGATGCGATATTGGCCCCTCCACTTTCAACAATCGTAATCATAAGACCCCTTTTGTACTCGGCAAAGAATCTCCATCCTGACAGCGTATGGCCATACCCAACGCACGCCCGAACGCCTTAAAACAAGCCTCGACCATATGGTGAGAATTCTCTCCACGCACTTTAATATGAAGGTTACACCCTATATTCTCCGCCAATGACCGGAACACATGCTCGACCATATCACACGGCATATCCGAGACATATCGATCCGGAAACTCAGCATCAAAATTCAAATAAAAACGGCCAGACAGATCAATTGCAACATCACATAAGGACTCATCCATCGGCACAGTAAACCCATATCTCCCGATACCACGCTTATCACCCAAAGCCTGCTTGATCGCCATCCCCAAGGAAATCGCACAATCTTCAATACTGTGGTGTGTATCGACCTCAACATCTCCGACACATTCCATTTGGATAGAAAATCCTGCATGTTTGGCGATCTGCTCTAACATGTGATCGTAAAAACGAACCCCCGTATTAATGTTAACCGGCTCTTTCCGATCAAGATTAACGCTGAGATCAATCGCCGTTTCTGCAGTTTTACGAACAACCCGCGCAGTTCGTCCAGCACTTGTTGCCTGCGGAGTATCGCCAGACAATACATCCAACAAACGTGACATATCCTCTTTAGATCCAATAGAAATTCGCACGCAATTTTTTATTCCCTGCAAATGAGATTGACTACGAACAATAATACCCCCATCCAGACATCTTTGAACAAAAAGATCAGCATCCCGAACTTGAATAAGAAGGAAATTTGTCGAGGACGGGAATATTTTTTCTACAAAATCGAACCCTGCCAAACGCTGTGCAAATTCTTCCCGACGATTAATCGTATCTGCCATTTTGGCACTCAATCTTTTGATATTATTGGGATCAGTAATCCTGACAATTTCCTGCGCGACATTTTGCGCCACCGGATAAGGCGCAAGAACTTTTCTCAACAACGCGATGACATCTGCATTGGCAATCGCCACACCGGCACGCAATCCCGCCGCCGCATAAGCCTTGGATAAAGTCCGCAACACCACCAGATTTGAATATGTGGACAAAATATCAAGACAGCTTTTCTGCCCGGAAAACTCAATATAAGTCTCATCAACAACAACCAAAGCTTGTCCATCACAAAAACGACAAATTTGTTCAATCTGTTCCAAAGGGATCAAATTCCCCGTTGGATTATTGGGAGAACATAGAAAAACAATCTTGGTATTGGGTCGAATCGCAGATTCAATTTCTTCTACATCAATGGAAAAATTATTTTCAATGTTTAATGGAACCTCTATGATTTCCGCACCTTGCAATGTTGCTGCTTGTCCATACATTGGAAAAGTTGGGGGACAAATCAGGATAGAATCTTTCCCTCCCTCACAAAAACTACGGACAAGAACATCAATAGCTTCGTCAGCCCCTCTGGTCAGAACTAAATTTCTGCTGGAAACATCATATAAACGGCAGAGAGCCTCAATAGCATCGCGCGGTTGTTGTCCGGCGTATCTGTTCAAATTCTGTGCCCCCACATAGGGTTCATAGGCACATTCATTGGCATCCAGAAAAATATACCCGTCCCCAGCCTTATACAAAGACCGCGCCGAAGAATAAGCTTTCATTGCCAGAACAGATGGTCGTGCGCGTGATAAAATACTGTTTTGTTGCATCGCGCTTTACTCCAGCATCTTTTCAATAGGAACAACCAGAATGTCTGTTGCCCCTTTGCTCCGTAAATCTTCCATCGTGTCCCAGAAAACATCTTCATTACAAACAGCATGAACCGCAACTTTATCTGTCCGCCCCTGCAATTCCAGAACAGTTGGGGCATCAGACCCCGGAATGACATTTCGCAGTTCATCAAGGGACTGGATCGGCGCATGAAACATAATATATTTGCTATTCTCGGCCTGCAAAACACCACGAATACGCATCAATAAACGATCAAGAATCCTCTGTTGTGCATCAGAAACATCTGCACCTTTAATTAAAACAGACTGGCTTTTGAAAATGACTTCTGCTTCTTGCAAACCATTTACTGCCAAAGTAGCCCCTGTTGACACCAGATCACAAATCGCATCCGCCATACCAACCCGCGGTGCAATTTCGACAGCCCCGCGCATATCCACAATCTCAGCCTCAACATTATTCAGCATCAGAAATTCTGACAACAATCCTTCATAAGACGTTGCAATAACCTTGCCTTGTAATGACTGCGCACTCTCATATTCAAACCCATATGGGGTCGCAATTGACAAACGGCATTTTCCAAATCCCAAGGGAAAAACTTCATCAACATCCTGTAACTTTTTATTTTTTGACAGTATTTTCTCTTCACTCAAAACATTCTGCCCAACAATTCCAATCTGACAAACGCCTGAGGCCACAAACGCAGGAATGTCATCATCTCGAACAAAAAACAGATCAAGAGGAAAATCCTGAGCAGTACAAAATAGCTGATCCTTACTTTTGGTAAAACGAATGCCGCACTTTTCCAATAATGTGCGGGAATCATCAGCCAACCGACCGGATTTTTGAACCGCCAGCTTTAATCTGGACTCTTTTTTTAATTCATCACTCATTTACTCTTCATCCGATCTATAATTGTTCGATACCCACTATTCCCATTATGAAGAAACCTCGCAACACGGGTAACCGTTGCCAGACTCACCGCTGTTTTTTCTGAAACTGTGCGATAAGGAATTCCTTCATCCAACATTTGTGCAACCTGCCACCGATCAACCATCGCCTCGATCTCGGCGGGCGTACAAATATCCTCGAAAAATGCACGGCATTCTCTTTTATTAGCCAAAGACAAAACAGCATCATACAACGCATTTTCCAAAGCTTTTCGATTTCCGTTCCTTACCGCTGTTTGCTTCTTCATTTTTTATCCATTTTTATGCTAAAGACATTGTTTTAATGTTCTATCACGATAGAACATAGAAGTACAAGAAAAATATTCAACTCTGAAGGTCTCCAAGTAACTAACTGGAAATAAAAGGATATTCTATGGGCTGCGAACCATAGATTTTGGAGTACTCATTTTGTGATAAGAAAAATCTCCTAATAGCTCATGATCTCTAGCTGTCGAAATCATGTAATCCAAAGGAATGTTGGCGTAGTGATGATAAAGAGATATGAGTTTCCAGACAAACACAGGTCCATGCGAAGTATACAACTCATCCCCATACTCACCATTGGCAATCACCATGTGGGCAGACTCGTGAATCGTGTGCATTAAGGTTAAATTCGCCAAATGGATATTTCCATCAACATATTCGGAAAATATTTTTCCATTCTCATCAACCTCCCCCTTGCCCTTTGAAACTTTTGGCAATGGATCAATATTATGATGATAGGCAACTTTGCGAACCAGATCACGCGCTTCACCAAGCCCTAATTTCCTATCCCATGGCACAAGAAAACTATCCTCCCAATCATAGGCATCCTGACGCTGGACATCTGAATCAATGATTTTTCCAATATAAGGATGTGAATTGGGTTCAAAATTGATGCAAGCATTCAAAAATTTCAAACGCAAGGATTTCCATTCAGCTCCAACTGCCTCTATATGTGTTTTAGGAACATCTTCTATAGTCTTGCGCGGTTTCCAAATCAGAGCAAACCGCTCATTCCCTTCAACCCCCATCTTTTTCCGGTCAAAAGCCATCAAATAGCTATCGAAATCTGGAAAAAATACACGTTCCAAACATTTTCCAAATTCTTTAGAAAGCTCTATATGAACGGCCGCCATAATCAACCCTCACTAATAAACTTTTGCTGATGGATCACTTGCATTAGTTGAATTGGCCGGAACTAAATTCAATTTATTACGAATGATATTATCTACCATGCCGCTGGCTCCTATGCGGAACCTGTCAAAACGAATACTGTCCCAACCAAAAAAATGGCGGAACATATACATATAGGGAAGACAATCAGGTAAATCCTTAACCCCACCTGTAATTTTAATCCCCACATCACGTTTAGACTCTTTAATCGCTTGCAACATAACCGCAACCGCTTCCGGTGTGGCCCCACCCGATGGATGTTTTCCCGTCGAGGTCTTAAGGAAATCAACCCCGCAAGAAATAGCAAGGCCACATGCAGCACGAAGATCTTCCGCCGTTTTATACGATGCACTCTCGACAATCACCATTAATGTTACATCTTCCGGACAAGCTTTCCGCGCAGCTTTCAGCAACTTTTTGGCATGTCCGCCAGCCATATGTTCATAATCGAGAACAATATCAACTTGACCTGCTCCCATTTCGATAGCTCGCTTAACATCAATTTCAACAGATTCAGGCGTTGCGATTTCGTTGAGTCTCGTTCGGTGATGGCCATCCGGAAAGTTAATGACTGTCGCTGTATTAACACCGGTTCCCTGCAGATAATTATACGAAGATTTTACAAATTCAGGAAACACGCAAACAGACCCTGTATGGAGTATTGCCGCCTTGGTACATAACATCTCAATTAACAGCTCAGTTTCCTGTCCCGTTAAAGATGTCAGATCAGTACACCCCAAAACCATTCTACTGTCAGACAAATTCGGGACTTTCTGATTTTTTGCAAGCTTAACCAACCTTTGCAATTTATCATCAAGAATAAAAGATTGAGTACTCATTATTTTCTCCACGCTCAACATAAGTTATTTACAAAATTCCTAGCCACACAGGATTGAACCTGAGAATCCGGCTTGAAATACATCATTCCTTTTTCGGCATCAAAGGCATTAACCTCTGCAAAAGAGATAGCCAGCGCCTTATTTTCCAATTTTCTCGGGTCTTTTTTCTGTTTTGAGAACAGCGCACTAAAATGATCTATGGCCTGTTCATGCGTCAGAAATCCAAAGCTCAAGACCTCTTCTTCGGTAAAGTTTTCCACATCCTTCAAAGTAATATACTTTGCTTGAAGAACCTCCGTTTCGAACTCCCATCCGGTTGACTGACCATCAGCCTGTTCCCGAATACGAATAGCCCCATTGGAAATTCTTAAATGGTCATCCCGCAAGATGACTCCAGAAATAGGGTATTTATACCCAGCCAATTCCGGTGAAACCAATCCTTCAAAAACATGTGTTTCAACATTCAGACTTTGTGCTTTTTGATTAGGCTGGCGCAAATCGAATAACGGGTATGGGCCCGAACCGATAACTGCGATCCGGTCTTTGAATGATGGTATATAAAGCCCCGTCGCCAAATATGCAGTCTCAACCTGACGGTAGAAGTCTTCATGCAGTCCGCCGGATTTTGGAACATCCACCATCTTTGCATTCGGAAGATGATATATTCTTCCAGACTTTTCTGCTCGAAATAAAATATCCTTGTCATGGATCATCGATGCTTTATTAAAATGTTCGCTACATGGCAAAATCCACAAATTACGACCCGTCACAGGTTCAATAACCGGACTTTGCAAATACCTGTCCGGTACATCCACAATGACCGAACGTTCCCGATCAACCGCAAAATTATGGTTGCGGATCGGATATCCGATATCCGGATCAACACCGGCCCAGTACAACAATTCCGGCGAAAACTCTTCCGGCTGTATGCTTTTGAGATACTCTTCGTATTCAGAAAGACTTGCCAGGCTATCATGCTGGTGCTCAATAAAGTCTTCCCATCCTCCAGGAATATATTTTTCAATTCCCTTCAAATCTTCCCTTGTCATCTCATTATTCTTGAGCTTCGACAAATCTCGCTGTCCACGCCCCACTGTGTACCATCTATCTTCATGTCCATGGTGGTGTGGCATGCCTCTTTGGCGCAAAGTTGTATAGGCTTTAAGCTGAATCTGGGCTTGTTCTCCTAGGATATGACCGTATCCCAATGATTCAATCATCCGGTCAAGCACCAACGGCATTGTGTTAGCCACTTCATGACGAATAATCAAATTTCCGCTCTTTCTGGCGTCATCAATTTTATCCATGGGCCAGCCCATGATTTCCTGATCAGAATAACGAATCCCGTCTTTGTCCTCGAACCAGAAATGGTGGCCGATATCCTTAATATCTCCACGAGAAAAATGAAAGCGGGCCATGTAAAGAATTTTTATTTTGTAAGCCATGGCACTATCAAAATCAGTAACCGGCCCATCAGGTTGAGGGATTCGAACCCCACCTTTTTTCCCAAGCTTTTTATTCAGCTCTTCAATCTTACCCAACATCGCATCAGGATTTTCTGCAAATCCCAAAAGGATATCTTCATCAAATTGTATAGCTTTCATCCATAATGATTTGATCTGCATAATATTTTGACGAGATTTTTGAGCGATCTCCTCAACTTTGTTCTTTACCCTGAAATGAACCTGTACATCCTCGCCAGCAGCCGCATCAAACAATTCTAGGGTCGAAAACGTAAACAACTCCTCCTCCGGCTGCGGCAGAACTACACGATCAACACCATGCAATCGTGGAAAAGCAAGACGTAACCCCTCCATAACTGCATCGGATATTTTTGCATCCCGAACAAAGCTGATACGACGGTGTATCTCCTGGCGATTCATATCAAGATTAAAACCTGCCCGATATCCGACCTCTGCATCAAACAAACGTGGCGACTTATGCGCGCGAATAACTTTTAATGGTGAATTCGGATTATGCGAAGCATCAATCAATATCTGCTTCCAATCGACCGCAGTCATTTTTTTAATGGATTTCTTTTCATTGTGCGTATAAGTGCTTGGGTCAATATTCAAGTTCCAGACGACCGCAACTTTCGGGGCATTTCGGAACTGGTCAGTTCCAATCAGGGATACCATCTTCCCGTCAACAACGGGAAAGCATTTATCAACATATGCCAGAGGCGGATTATTACCAAACTCCCCATATATTTCTGACATTTTATTGACGACATATTTCCAATCTGAATTTTTTACCATTTGGCGAAAGACGTTAGGATGAACCTTGCGTACATAGCGAACCAGCGCCAGAAGAGCAAGTGAGTCAGATAGAGCGCCATGCAACTGGGACAAGTCAATATGAGCGCCATCCTCATCAACGATCCCTTCTACAATATCCCTCAACTCACTTGAATGCCGTGTATTGACCTCAAGAATACTGCCCTGACTAAATGACAAGTATTTCTCACCTGTCAGTGGATTCTCTTTCTCCATTGCCTTTAGGCCATTCTCGCCCGCAGAGCCAATAACAAACGCGGATTCAACGGCACGCAATGCATCAAAACGCAACTTTCCCATCTGCGCCAAATGGGTCATAAAGATATTCTCGGCTCCAGACATGTGGGCAGCAGTCCAAAGCCACTGATCATCGGCATTCACATTATTATAGCCAACAGATAAAGACTTGATATCTCGCTTAACCCATTGCCCACTCTTGTTCTTGAAATAAAATTTTCTTAGATTCTCATGAATACGGATAAAGTCCCAATCAGTTGATCCATCTTCATTCTGTACAGGATAAGCATAATATTTTTTTTCTTTTCTGTTTTCTGCATCCTTGTAAACACCTTCTCGACAGCCCTCCAGAAACTTTTCGATATAAGGAGCCTTATCCAGAGATGATGAATATTCAAAGAATTTCATAACCTTGCCCATAAAGATTGCCTTTGGATCTCCGCGTTGCAGATCCTCAAGACGCATACGCTGGACAACCCATGCCATGGGGGAAATAACAGTATGCGGAGATATTTTTGCGCGATAGTCAACCTTGTGCAAAATATTTCCCGCAAGATCGGTAATACACCCGCCAAACTGGGTAATCTCTGCAAACCGTTTATCCAGATCGGTTGTCTCGGTGTCATAGACAGTTGAAAACAAAAGCCCCATATCGAGAAGATCAAACAAAGTCTCATCTTTACGGACAACCAATTTTTTTCCCGTATCCCGATTCATCAAATAATCCTGTTTTGCATCATGTTTCATCATGCCACCTTCATATCCAAAGGTTTCCATTCAGGCACAGAGGCAACAGGACGTAAGAATGGGCGTTGGGGCTTGGCGTGGCAATTATCCGAACGAACATCCTGCCCGACAGACGGATCATTGGCAGCATAAATATCTTCAATATCTTCCTGACCAAAACTGACCTCGGCAAATCCACCCGACCTACCACTCAGCCCCAGATCATCATGGGGAGACCTATCAAAATTGATTACACGTTGGGTATTTAAACGCTTGTTATAATGCTTACCCTCTTCTGCGATTTCCTCTGTCAAAACAACCGAGGTATGGGATCGACCAATCGCCCGAACAAAGTCATTTCCAATATCAACCTCCTCGGCGTTTTCAAAAATTCCACCCGGATGCAGTTTCCCTTCCTCCAAAATCGTGTCATATGCATCATGAACCGATTCCATATCATCTGTGTGGTGAACACCAAAAAATTTCGCTTTCAACTTATGCAACCACAACCGGAAATCACCGTTTCGTCCATGACCGGATGAGTGAATTGCAAAATTTTCAAAAGCGATCGTATTGGCTTCACGGGTTGGTGTATGACCGATCGTTGCCAGATACTCGGTAATTCTCTTTTCAAGTTTACCGGCATTATGCACACGGAATCCATCCCCGATAGCCTCAAAGACAATGGCACCGCGTCTAGCCAAACGCTCGATCATTTGGCGTTGTTTCCCTTGATTTCCCGGAATGGCACTTTGCGAAACAATGATTGCGCAATCCTTCATATCGAGAGGACGTGCCGTCGGAGAGGTTTCTGGATCAGCATCAAAATAGGAGGTTCCCAATGATAATTTATATGTAACAGAATCTTGCTCGATATCTGTTCCTTGTGATCCGGACAGGAACGCCAAAATCCCACCGGGTTTTTGTGTCTCGAACCATTCTTTTGTCGTATCAGATGTACGACCGGAGAACTCAGTCGGTGGAATATCTAGCTGTTCGGCATTCCATTTCAGATAATCTTTAACCCCCGTATATTTATCAGGATCAGGGCGCGGACAACGATACGGATTAACTCCAAGCTTATTGGCAACGGCAAAAATCTTTTCAACGGCAGCCCCAAAAGCTGTTGTCTTGCGTTGCGTTCGGTTGGCAATTCGCAATCCGGTTTCGCGCCGACCATCGTTTGTTCCAATCATCGAAATCAAAACATGCTTGTCGAATAGACAATTATTTATCAAGTTAACCAGATTATCTTCAACTTCACTTTCACGCGCACCGCGCCCATGCCGCTTGACCGACGTCCCATCTTGTTCGGTATAAGTCGGAATCAGGTTTTCTTCTTGCCCCTTTAGCGTCGGGTCATGTTTCAGCATCAATGAAACAGGGTCCCAGAACGGGCTGTCATGATCGGCAAACCAATCCTCGTCATACCGCATATCCCCAAGATACATGTAAGACCCAAGAATTTTCTTGCCATGACGCCCGTAAGCAATAAAAGGTGTGTCCTTTGCCGAATGAGGAACGGCATCAACTCCATAAGCCACCGACATCCGGAGAACACCATCATCATCTTTCAAATCCAGAACACCGGCACCTTCCAGTAAATTTATTTTCGGCATCCGTGCGTCATCCAGCTTGATCCCCCACTTGCTCAACTTGTCTTTGGCCATCTCGAAAACTTCAGGAGTCATGTGCAGACAATGATGAGGCTTGATAATCGCCCGCTTAATATATGGAATGATAAAATCAAGGTGATCAAGGTGATGGTGCGAAATGAAGATATCCTTGCAATATTCCAGATCCTCTACAATGTCTGGCCCGCCACCCGTCCATTTGGACTTTTTGCGGATAATATATGCACCCAAATCCATGATAACGCCCAAGCGGCGAATGGATTTTGTTTTACGATCCATCCACTCGGTGCGGACAACTTTGCAATTCCCACCAATATCTTCACCAATACCCGGATATATTTCACGCAGGTTATTCCCGCCACGAGACACCAGAACCAGCCGCCCTTCAAAAGATGGCGCAGCACTAGAAGAAGACATGGTCTCAAGATGCCCGAATTCCGCCAGATAATCTCGCATACTTGGATAGTTTCTCAGCTTCAACATATCTGCATGGGTACGGTTGATAACTCCGATCATACCCATAACGCCTCGAAATCCCTTCATCATGATGTTCTGGGACCGAACATTTAACCCTGTCAGTTTGGCAACACTGTCTTCATTCCCGTTTTTACTTTTAATAACAGACCAAGTGGCCTCTAATAACGGTTTCCTGCGCGCACCCGAAACTGGAACATCCAGCTCTTGCTGCGATATTTTTAGATGACGTTCATTCGTATCAGTCTTATGTTTGAGGAGTTCCGAAACCATTTCAAATTTGCGTCTGTTTTTCGGGTTCGGTACGCCGCGCACGCGCAACCTGTTTGTTTCAACATAAGAATGATCGGTATCAATCGTATTTTTTCGAATGCCCATCAAGGGGCGAACAGCCTCAAGCGGCAAAATCAATTCTGGTTTTGCAATAAAAGCTGCCGAAAAATTAAAATTCGGAGAGATCGGAAAATACAATCTGGATTTGGAATGAAATCCGGGAAGAGGCAAGGATTCTCCGACAATATCTTCAATATTGCAGTCCTTGAAAATTCCGGCAACATCTGGCAATTCAGGTTCCCGATCACGTAAGTTGACGTGGATACGGCGAATTGCCTCGATAACCGTATCAACAGAACGACTGTCACTCAAAGAAATTTCACGACCAAGAACAGTCAGAGATGTAATCTTGACACGGTTAAAAGGACGCCGTTGCAACTCCATCTGAAATAGATGCTGCACTTCATACCGACCATCAGGATGGACAGCCCAATATTTGACGTCGAGCGCCTGTAAGAATCCTTCCGCATCAAAATCACCCAACGACAACATGGCAACACCACCATGACTCTTGGGATCAATTTCCCCTTTATCAATGTGCAATGTTTTTTTGCCATATGGCTTATGATTTTGTTGCGCTAGTCCAAGATCCTCTAACAAGTCTTGCTTGTTAAGCTCCATTCGGAGTTCTCCCTGTTCAACTTTTTATTTTTTTTGAAATCAGATCTAAAAACCAACCCAACTTATTGGGGGCCGTATCTACTCCTAACTCCTTTATCAAAATGTTCATCAATTCCCACATGCTGGGCTTGTCGCCCATGAACACGTATCCATGCATCTTTATATTCCTGCCTTAAATCGCTGAAATCTTCTTCAGCCCAAAGCCAGCACCATTCACTTTGTAACTCCTGCAAAGCGGTGCGACGGATCTGCGCAATATTTTCCATCTCTGTTGAAAATTCACGCAGGTTTTCAATACGCCGTTTTTCAAAACGGCAACCATTATACTGCTCGTCATTCATGCAGTCATAAATCTCGATCAATCGCGCCAAGGTCTGACTGATATGGCGAATCCCATATCCTTCCAAGACTGACGGATCCCGTGTTTCAGCAGCCCGCTTGATCTCCGGATCTTTTTTCAAACGGGACAAATATGTGTCAATGCGCTCGATGCGTTCAGCAAATGGGATATACTCCCAATTTTTGTCTAAAATTTTAATCTCGGTATTATTCCCCGCAGGGCGTTTAATCTCACCAAACTCAATCTTGGTCGCCAGCATCATCAACCGACACTCATCTTCTGATGCTTCCCAGTTTTTACTAAACCTTAATGCCGTTAAATTGCGTTTGAGCATTTCCATCATCATCGCCAGACGATATTCTGGCGGCACAGATAGCGACCCCGAGCCATTGAAATGTTTCCGCTCCGCATTGATAATACTATTGATGTTGGCAATAATTGGCGTTCCGAATGCCGGCACCTTCTTAATCTTCTTGCCAATTTTAGACTGGCGAGCATCCTCCAGATCTTGTATTACCTGTTCAAGATTTACCTGCCGCACCTGTTCGGAAAATTTATTTCCCAAAGCCCCAGGCAAATGAGCCAAATCAAAAACACCATTCTGGGCAGCGATATCCAAAGCTGCATCCCCGCGCTTCAGATCACATATCAAACCATTAAATTCAGGTGCATCATTATTCTGGGCTACAATTTCCAACACTCCGATATGGGCCTTTGCCAATTGCTGGAACATCGGGTCAAGCTTATCAAATGGACGATCCGGCCAAATTTCTCCATCTTGCTTTGCAAATGGCTGGTTTTCAAAATCATGCAAACGGCGTGGAGGGATATAAACCCCGTGTGTCACGGGCTTGACCTTACATGCTTTTTTCGGATTAACCTCATCAGGCATTGCCAATTCCCACAAATCGAGCATTTTTTGCATCGGGATATTCTCCCTTTGCCACTTCACGGAGTCTGCGCCCTTCATATGCGCCTTAACCGGATGCTTTTCTTTGGCTTTGGCATACTCCTCCGGCAATCCTTCAGGCTTAACCAGATGGGCAAAATACTCAAGCATAATTGGCTCGAATGTATCGATAATCCGATCCATCTCACGACATTCTTTTTGCGTGGGTTTTGCAATGACCGTATCCAACCCTTCCAGCAACAATGGCGCTGCCTGACGTCTATTATAAACTTCGTCAGTCCTCATCCGGTGCAGATCAATATGGGCTGCGGCCTCTTCAATAACCGAGTCAATCCAGATCCCTTGAGTTCCCCATCGGACAGCGGCTTGAACTAAAGGCTTAAACGTATCAATCAATGGCGCTTTATAAAGGCTATGCGTGGACTCGTCATAGATTCGCATATCCATTTGGACATCAGGCCGCAGCGGGTGAAGACCAAAGCGGATATAATTCCCACGTCCCATTTCATAGGTTGAATTTCTCGAATTCACCCAATCTGATGTTCTTAAACGATCCTGTTCGCGTGTTTGTGAGGAATAGGCTTTGGCCAAAATGATTTCACGCTCGACACGTTCAATTGACGGCATGTCAATGCGGACATCATCCAGTACAAATCCTTCACACTGATCAATCACCATGTTCCAAAACGCCATATATTCTTCGGCCTGAAATGGAAGGGCCGTCAACTGACGTCCAAATCCACTTGCAAATGCGCGGGTGCTTCCTTCGAACATTGTCGGCGCGACAAAGAAGAACTCGTTCATTAAATCTTTAATCAAGGCAATCCGTTCAAGACTACGTTGACTGTTGTCTTTAATTGTCCGCCCGTGCCAATCACCACCGACTACGCGTGAAAGCCTGTCTGTTGTGTGATAGTTCCGCACGACTGCATCAAGATGGGATCTTGTACCACTGGAAATCGCGCAGTTTTTATATGCCAACGGCAAATGCCCGTAGGTTTCAAGAAACAATGAAAAAGCAATCCGGATTAAAGCCTTATTCGCCGCTACCTTATCGCCCTTTTCCTTAAAATACGGATGATAGAAACGATCATATTTTTGGGAAAATTGGTGGCGCAGGGCATGAAATCTGTCTTCGGAAATATGAGAAGCGATCTCGGGAGAGAATCTAAACTCTCCTCTCAGATAATCATCAGCAAGTTGGTTCCCTGTATTCAGCATGGCTACATCCCTAAGGCAAAAGTAGTCTGTTGATTTTTTATCCCTCTATTATCCGAAACCTGACTCAGCCATATTCGATTGAATCTTTTCCGACAAGCTCTTTTTGGACGAGCTGTTTCGAAACTACAACCTCTGGGAGGCTTGCCAGATTGGCCAAGCTATCTGCATCACAATAAATATTCATAATCAGAGAATATAAATTCAATAATTTGAAAAATGTTTTGGGTTTCTTATCAGATAACAAGAAGTGAAAATAGTAATGCCCTGAAAATTACAGGTTACTTTTAGATTTTATAAAACGGCACTTGGAAAAATACTATTTTATCGATCATTCCATGAGATAAAGAAGGAAAAAGGAACAAAAAAACTTGTGGAAAAGTTTGTGGATAAAAATGCGCCTCCTAAAAATCAGACGAATATCTATATTTTCAGACTCCACAAAATCGGTGCATAGCCTTTTTCTTCCAAATATTCATTTGCCCTTTTGAAATGCCCACACCCCAAAAATCCGCGATGTGCCGACAAAGGTGATGGGTGCGGTGCTGCCAAAACCAGATGCTTCTTCCGGTCAATAAAGGCGCCCTTCTTCTGGGCATATGATCCCCATAACATAAAGACCACATGCTCACGTTTGTCATTAATCGCACGAACAATGGCATCCGTAAACTCTTCCCATCCCTTGTTTTGATGGGAACCCGCCATGGCCTGCTGAACCGTCAAAGTGGCATTTAGAAGCAAAACTCCCTGTTCGGCCCAACAGGTTAAATTGCCTGACTTGGGCATCTCACCACCAAATTCATTGATAATTTCTTTGTAGATATTCAGAAGGCTGGGTGGAAATCTCACCCCGTCCTGCACAGAAAACGAAAGACCATGCGCCTGATTTGGCCCATGGTACGGGTCTTGCCCCAAAATCACGACACTGACATCGTCAAAGGCTGTGCTGTTCAGTGCATTAAATATCTCGTCGCCTTTCGGATAAATCACTTTTCCGGCCGACTTTTCTTGCCGCAAGAATTCCTTCAAATTCTGCATGTAAGGCTTGTCAAATTCCTCACCGACCTGATTAAGCCAGCTTTCATCCAATTTGATCGCTGCATTCGTCATTTTCTCACCTTTTCCGTGTTGCTCCGCCACCTTAACCCATGCTACATATTGATTTCACTGAATTTTTTAACTTTTACAGGAGTTTTTCACATGCGCGTAATGCTGCCCGATGGGTCTTTCAAAGAGTTCGAGACAGAAGTGAACGGTCTTGAGGTCGCGAAAACCATCAGCACCAGTCTCTCGAAAGCTGCTGTGGCGGTTCGTGTGAATGGCGAACTCCGTGATCTGTCCGATCCAGTACCAGACAATGCCGAAGTGGCTATCCTGACCTCCAATGACGACGATGGTCTTGATATTATGCGCCACACGATTGCGGCACAGGTTCTGGCCCGCGCTATTAAAAACCTCTACCCCTCTGCCCGTTTGGCGATTGGCCCGACCATTAAAGACGGCTTTTATTACGACATCGCCTTTGAAGAAAACATTTCCCTTGATGATCTTGAAAAGATCGAAAAGGAAATGCACCGTATTATCAAAGAAGGTCACAAGATCGAGAAGAAAGTCTATAATCGCGCAGACGCGATTTCCCTCTTCAAGGAGCGTGGGGAAGACTACAAAGTTAAAATCATTGAAGACACACCAAATTCAGACGCATTCCAGATTTATCACCAAGGAGAAACATCCTTTATTGATCTGTGCCGTGGCCCCCATTTACCATCCTTGGGCAAAATTGGCGCCTTCAAACTAACCAAGGTCGCCGGAGCCTACTGGCGCGGCAACAGCCAGAATGAAATGCTGACCCGTATCTATGGAACGGCTTGGCGCACGCAAGAAGACCTCGACAAATATCTGCACCAGATTGAAGAAGCCGAAAAACGTGACCACCGAAAAATCGGCAAGGAAATGGATTTGTTCCATTTGCAAGAAGAAGCCCAAGGGTCGGTCTTCTGGCACCCGCACGGCTTTACGATTTACCGCGAACTCGAATCCTATATCCGCGAGAAAATTTATGCCGATGGCTATGTCGAAGTTAAGACCCCACAACTGATGCATTCCAAATTCTGGGAAGCCTCAGGCCACTGGGATAAATACCGTGAAAATATGTTCGTGGTTCCAGACGTTGTGCCAAACATCGAACTCAATGGCCCCGTCTTCAAAGAAGAACCAAAAGAATTTATGGCGTTAAAACCCATGAACTGCCCTGCCCACGTCCAGATCTTCAAACACGGAATCAAAAGCTACCGCGACCTGCCAATCCGCATGGCGGAAATGGGATGTTGTCACCGCAACGAGGCACACGGCGCATTGCACGGCTTGATGCGTGTGCGCCAAATGACTCAGGATGACGCACATATTTTCTGCCGTGAAGACCAAATCGGTGAAGAAGTAAAACGCTTTGTGGCCCTATTCAAAGACGTCTATAGCGATTTCGGATTCACCAATATCAAATTGCTTTTGGCAACCCGCCCCGATAAACGTGCCGGAACAGACGAGACATGGGACAAGGCCGAGAAAGCCATGGCCGATGCCTTGAATGATCTCGGTATGGAGTTTGAATATGCTCCGGGTGAAGGCGCGTTTTATGGGCCTAAATATGAATTCCATCTGGTTGACTCTATTGGACGGACATGGCAATGCGGCACCTGCCAGTTGGACTTTGTGCTGCCTGAACGCCTTGATGCATCCTACATGGGGGCGGACGGGGGACGCTATCGCCCGGTAATGATCCACCGCGCTGTGTTCGGCTCTTTTGAACGCTTTATTGGGCTTTTGATCGAAAGCACTGCCGGAATTTTCCCGTTCTGGCTTTCTCCAACTCAACTGGTAATCTCGGGAGTAACCGAAGCCAATAACCCAACAGCCGAAGCTCTGGTGAAAAAATTCAAAGCCGAAGGTATTCGGGTTGAATTTGACGGACGGAATGAAAAAATTTCCTACAAAGTCCGCGAACACATGAACGCCAAAGTCACCTATGTCGGAATCATCGGCAACAAGGAACAGGAAAACGGGACCATCACCGTCCGTCGCCTTGGGGTAAATGAACAGGAGACTTACACGGTTGATGAATTCCTCACAAAAATGAAAGAGGAAATTAAAACCCGTGCGTTGCCGCCAACGCCAAAAGACAGCGAATGAAAACGATTGCCATCATTGGTGCGGGGCCCGGCGGTCTGATGGCCGCCGAGCACTTGGCCAAAAAGGGATATAAAGTCGATATTTACGATCACAAACCAACCCCTGCCAGAAAATTTCTAATGGCTGGACGTGGGGGGCTAAACATCACCCATTCCGAACCGATAGAAACCTTCCTCCAGAAATACGGCGAGTCTGAAGATTTCTTACGCCCCATCATTGAATATTTTACACCACAAAGTCTGCGCATCTGGTGCGCAGAACTTGGCGAAGAAACATTTGTCGGCACGTCGGGCCGCGTCTTCCCGCAAAGCTTCAAGTCCTCTCCACTTCTGCGTTCATGGCTGAGCCGTTTGGCTGATCTGAACGTCACACTGCACGCAAACCATCATTGGACAGGATGGAATGACCAAGGGGAACTCAGCTTCACAACGCCTGAAACCAAAACAATCAAACCCGACGCCACTATCCTTGCATTAGGTGGGGCATCATGGCCCAAACTTGGCTCTGACGGGTCATGGACAACCGAACTTGAAAAGCGCGGTATAGAAATATCCCCTTTCCGCCCAGCAAACTGCGGGTTTTACGTTAACTGGTCTGATATTTTCAAATCAAAGTTTGCCGGAACGCCTCTCAAATCCATTGCACTGACACACCATGATATAACAGTTTCGAACGAAATCATGATATCTCAACATGGGCTCGAAGGTGGAGGAATATACGCCTTATCCAAATCCATTCGTACTTCTATCGAACAACACGGAACGACGACCCTCCACATTGACCTCAAGCCTGACCTGACCGAACAACAACTGGAAGACCGCCTGACAAAACCTCGTGGGCGCGACAGCCAGACCAACTTTATTCGAAAACAAACAGGTATCTCCCCCGTTGCCATTAACCTGCTTTATGAATGCGGGAATAAAACCAAGCCCCTCGCCCACCAGATCAAGAATATTATGATCCCACTCTCGGAAACTTTTCCGATTGGCCGTGCTATTTCTTCAGCCGGAGGGATTAAACTTTCTGAACTTGATGGGAACCTGATGCTAAAAAGATGCCCGTCCGTCTTTGCCATTGGTGAAATGTTGGACTGGGAAGCACCAACCGGTGGCTATCTACTGCAAGCTACACTCTCGATGGGGGTTTTTGTTGCTCTTGGGGTGGACAAATATTTGAAATCTGCCAATATATAGATTCAATAGAAGTTATATATCGCAGAGGTTCCAAAATGACATCACTCCTATTTGTTCTTGCAGGCTTTCTTCTGCTTTTGGCCGGAGGTGAAGCTCTGGTTCGCGGCTCAGTCGCCATTGCCAGCAAAATGGGTGTGTCGAAACTGGTCATCGGACTGACACTGGTTGGTTTCGGAACATCGGCACCAGAATTGGTGACATCGATTCAAGCTGCCCTTTCAGGATCACCGGGGATAGCCATCGGGAATGTTGTCGGATCAAACATCGCAAACATTTTGTTAATTATTGGTGTATCGGCGATGCTGTTTCCGATGGTCTGCCCTCGTGAAGCGGTCCAGCGTGATGGTATTATCATGGGGATTGCCACAATTCTTTTGGCTCTGGCCTGCTTTAACGGAGAAATCTCCCGCGTCATTGGCGCAATTTTTGTTGTCCTGCTGCTTTGCTATCTGGCTATGACTTTTTATATTGAAAAACGAGGCAAAGACAAAGCCGGAGAAATGCTGGAACATGAAGCCGAAGCCCGCCCTACACCTTTCGCATCAACTCCGGTAAACCTCCTGATTACCTGTGGCGGCATGGGGTTATTGGTTTTGGGTGCCAATATGCTGGTGCGTGGCGCAACCGAAATGGCGCAAGGTCTAGGCGTATCGGACACCATCATCGGCTTGACCGTTGTTGCTGTTGGAACGTCTCTTCCCGAACTGGCAACATCTGTTATGGCGGCAATCAAAAAACAATCCGACGTCGCGCTGGGCAACGTTATCGGTTCAAACATCTTTAACATTTTGTTTATTTTGGGAAGTACAGCTCTAATCAAACCTATTGCTGTACCAGAAGAAATTTTGAACTTTGATTTATGGGTAGTGATAGGAGCAACTTTGGCCCTGCTTATCTTTGCCTACTCGGGCAAAAAGATCTCGCGGGTCGAAGGTGGGGTACTACTGGGAGCCTATGCTGCCTATATCGGCGCTATCGCTGTTATGAGCTAGATGCCTCGCGCAGTTCTTCCAGCTCCAACCACCGCATTTCCGCCTCTTCCAACTCGACCTTGGCGACATCCAGCCTCTCGGTAGATTTGAAGAAAGCGTCAGCGTCTCTTGTATAAAGATCGGCATCCTGCAAAACGACGACTAAACCCGCAATTTCCGCCTCAAGTGCCGCGATCTTTTTCGGAAGGTTTTCCAGCTCATACTGCAATTTATAAGACAGTTTTTTCGACACAGAGGACATCGGTAAAATAGCAGATTTATTATCTTTGTTCTGCTCCTCTTCAGAAGTGCTCTGCGGTTGATTTTGTTTTTGTCGTGCCTCAAGATAATCGCTATACCCGCCGATATATCCTTGGATCTCGCCATCTCCTTCAAAAGCCAGAATTTTTGATACGGTCTGATCCAGAAAATCACGATCGTGGGACACAATAATCAAGGTTCCCTGATACACACTTAAAATTTCTTCCAGAACATCAAGCGTATCCATATCCAGATCATTAGTTGGTTCATCAAGAATAAGAAATGATTTCGGATCGGCTAAAACTTTTGCAAGCAATAAACGATTCTTTTGCCCCCCTGACAAAGTCGAAACAGAGTGGCGCGCTGACGACGGGTCAAACAGAAAATCCTTCAGATATCCGCACACATGGCGTTGCTTGCCCATGACATTGATGTAATCTCCACCGCTAGGAACCAGATTTGTCCATAGGGACTCGTCCAGCTTCAAATCCTGTCGGTTCTGGTCGAAATAGGAAAACTCGATCTCTTTGTTACGCTTGACCTTCCCTGCATCCGCGTCTAATTCCCCAATCAGCAATTTGAGGAATGTCGATTTCCCTGATCCGTTTTTCCCCAAAATTCCGATCCGGTCACCTTTGGTAATCCGGATCGAGAATCCATCCAGAATTTTTTTATCCTCGAAACTTTTATGGACTTTTATAAACTCGGCAACAATTTTGGACGACCCTTCATATGCCCCGCCTTCAACCTCGACTTTTGCCATCATTCTGTTGAATGCAGACTTATCAGCTCTCAACCGCTCACGTTCATCTTTCATCAGTGCCAAACGTCGGACATTGCGTTTCCGACGTGCCTTGACGCCACGCGACGCCCAGTCAACTTCAACATCCAATAACTTCTCGCGGTTTTTTAATTCGCGCTCTTCCTGCTCGATCATCATTTGCGACCAGTCATCAAACTGGGCATATCCTTTTGGGCAAACGCGCAAATTCCCCCGATCCAGCCAGAAAACCTTATCCGAAATATTCGCCAAAAATTTTCGGTCGTGGCTGATACATAAAAACGCCCCACGATATGATCTCAAATATTGTTCCAGCCAGATAATAACATCAAGATCAAGATGGTTGGTTGGCTCGTCCAATAACAGAATGTCAGGGTCTTCAACCAAAGCCCGCGCCAACGCAGCACGTCGCTTTTGTCCACCCGATAATTGATCCATCCGGTCATCAAGGGAAATATGTAATGGCTCGGCCACCATTTCCATCCGGTATGTAAAAGCGTCCGTCTGGTTTTCTTCGCGTAAATCTTCCAGAATAAAATCTTTAACCGTCTGTCCGACTTTGAGGGCGATATCTTGCTGCAAATAACCGATTGTTGTTCCGGCCAGAACCCATCGTTCCCCTTGATCAATATCTTTGAGCCCGCGGATAATATTCATCATGGTGGATTTTCCAGCTCCGTTCTTGCCCACCAGACAGGTGCGATCCCCTTCCAGAATATGAAAGGTCAAATCTTCGAACAACGGCGCTCCGCCAAAAGTTACGAGAGCATCCTGAACACTTAATAAAACGCGATTTCCAGCCATGACAGTGGGCTTATCAAATTAGTTCCCGACAAACAACAAAAAAGCCGGACAAAGCCGGCTTTCTTTGTATTAATAACTAAAAAACAACTAACGTGCCAAAGCAACTGCTTGTCTGGCAATTTTCGCAGTGTTGACAAATCCCAACTGCTCGATTTTTTCAATATCCCGAGAAGAATACTCTGCAGCTTTAGGAAAATGTTCTGCCAAGACACCAACAACCGTGGAATCATTGGTAATGGCCACAGTAAAGAAAGCCTCTTTCAAAGCCAATCCAACATAAATTTCCTCTGCAGATCCGGAAGTAATTCTGTCTTGCTGATTTGTAAGAGCGTAATAAGCTTTCATAGTGGCATCAGACGCCCCTTCAATTTTTTCATTATTAACATTCTTGACAGCCCAGTCATACAGACCGCGCACATTCCTTCCAAGGTTCTCGACAAAACCTCTGCTTACAGTTTCAACCTTTGTCAGATCAAATGCACCTGAATTCATAAAAGCTACAGGAACAGCACCCATTTTTACTACCTCGTTTTTTAGGGTTAACAGAATATCGGACTTCTACTCCTTGCGTCAGAATGTCGCAAGAAAAAAATCACTGAAAATACTGGAATAAGGGGAAAATTAGCGTGGAGTTGGCCAGAAATACCACACACAAAACGCCACCACAGCCAGAAACACCAGCTTGGTCAGAATGATCTTTATGATAAATTTCTTATCCATATCAATAAGATACACGAACAGATGACAAACGCAAGCAGAGTTGCTAGTCTCCCTCGCCTGAAGGGGAAACAATGAGAATAGCGATTTTAGAAGCACAAAAGATAGCTGGCTACGAAATAGAAATGCTGGCGCTGCCTCTGATGTTTCCAGATGCCGAGATAACAGGCATTCAGCCAAAACATATAAGCCCGCATGGGTTGGCACAATATGACCTGCTAATTTTACCGGGGATCAATGGTCTGGATAGCCCCTATCCGGACATCCTCCCTGCCAGAAAAAAGGAAGTGTTGGAAAATGCGATCCAGAACAATGGCCTGATCCTCTGGACAGAATGTGCTGCAACCTATTATTTATTCGAAGAATACAGATTTGCAAAAGCAAACGATCATATAAAAGAACGCTATGGCCTCGGAATACTCAAAGGAAGAGCGGACGGCCCTGCGTTTGCTGAAATGACACACAGCAATCCACCCTCCTCTGACAAATTTATCAGTAAGTTCAAACACCATGTCGTAGCAGACATTGAAAGCAGCAAAAATCATCTACCCTATCAGGCGTTGGATGTGAACGGCCCTGCCCTCTACCCATCTTCAGACAACCTTCCTTTTTCTGAAATCTTCAAATATGCTGGCATGCCCAAAAAACCTATATGCGGCCTTATTCAGGAAAGAGGCCGAGGCCTCCTCATGGCATTCAGTTTTCATGCTGCCATGCCTTTTACTGCCTTGCCATTTATTCACCACGGACGAGAAGAAAGCCGAACAACTTTCCTACAACACAAAACCAATCTAATCCGCAGACATTTAGCCCCTAATCAAGGATAAAAACCATGACGACAAAACCAATCCATATTATCGGCGGCGGCATGGCAGGAACAGAAGCTGCATGGCAAGCCGCGAATATGGGCGTGCCCGTCATTTTGCACGAAATGCGCCCGCACACCAAAACACCTGCGCACCAGACCGAAGGTCTGGGTGAACTGGTTTGTTCCAATTCTTTTCGTTCAGACGATAAAGACTATAACGCGGTTGGGCTGCTGCATGAAGAAATGCGGATGCTAGACTCGCTGATGATGAAAACCGCCGCCAAACACGCCGTCCCTGCTGGTGGTGCGCTGGCTGTTGATCGTGAATGTTATTCCGCAGACATTACAAAAACAATGGAAGACCATCCGCTCATTACGATTGAGCGCGGAGAAATTTCAGGACTTCCGCCCGAAGACTGGGACTCGGTAATTATTGCAACAGGCCCCCTCACCTCTCCGGCACTCTCGACTGCAATTAAAAGCATCACCGACGAAGACGCTCTTGCATTCTTTGATGCCATAGCCCCGATTGTCTATTTTGACTCAATCAATATGGACGTGGCATGGCTGCAATCCCGCTACGACAAGGAAGGCCCCGCGGGAACAGGCAAGGACTATATCAACTGCGGCATGAACAAAGAACAATATCTTGCATTCCATGATGCCCTGATCAATGCCGAAACCGCAGAATTCAAGGACTGGGAAAAGGACACTCCCTATTTTGAAGGCTGTATGCCAATCGAGGTGATGGCCTCACGCGGCATTGATACCTTGCGTTACGGCCCGATGAAACCGGTAGGACTGACCAACCAGCATGATATGTCCCGGCCTTACGCTGTGGTTCAACTTCGTCAGGATAACGCGCTCGGATCACTTTATAATATCGTGGGATTCCAGACCAAGATGAAATACGGCGCTCAAACCGAAGTTTTCAAAATGATTCCGGGACTGGAAAACGCTGAATTTGCGCGCCTTGGCGGGATTCACCGCAATACTTTTATCAATTCCCCGCGCGTCCTCAATGAAAAACTACAACTCAAGAACCAACCACGGCTGCGCTTTGCCGGACAAATCACTGGATGCGAAGGCTATGTTGAAAGTGCTGCTGTTGGCTTGGTCGCAGGCCGTCTCGCAGCCTCAGAACGTCTAGGGAAAACGATGACTATGCCGCCCTCCACCACTGCACTGGGTGCAATCATTTCGCATATCACAGGCGGAGCAAATGAAAAGACCTTCCAACCAATGAATGTCAATTTTGGCCTGTTTCCCGACATCGACGCTCCTAAGAAAATCAAAGGCCGTGACCGAAAAAAACTCTATTCCGACCGCGCCCTCGTTGATCTTGCAGGTTGGATTAAAACGCTTTAATCCAAACCTGAAATTCCTTAAACGGTACAGGCTGGATATGAAACGGGTCAAATCCGGCCCGTTTGATCTGTTTCAGGTGTAATTGTGTCAAGGCCTGAACCGCACGCAGATATCTCGTTTGTAGGTGGTCAGGTTTTTCGACAGAACAAACTTCACCAACAACATTTATCAGCAGCTTCGAATGTGGTTTAACATCAGAAACATTTATCTGTGGCATCATCACATGCCCTAAACTTCCATGAAACGGAACAGAGCGTACCAAACCAATCAAACTATAGAAACGCGCAACATTTTGACTATCCTCTGGGGCGCGATCAAGTATCAGCCCTTTCATCTTCATCAGAACCCCATGCGTCCCATCTATATATGAGAAGAGTTCATCAAAGCTCTCGGGCGCACGCCCTTCGAATTCCAATTCACGCGCATGGAGCATTCGGTCAAAATCATCAAAGGCAAGACCATGTGCCGGTATAACTTCCGACAACAAAGAGAGAACAGGATGGTTATCCGACCTGCCCTTATCATAAATCCGCAAGATCTCTTCCCGCCACCATTGCAGCCGGATCAACCCCATATGTGGGTCGCGCACCTCTTCCCGTATGCGGGATATTTCCGCATTCCATAAATCAAGGATTTGCACCGATTTTCTGAAAGACGCAGGAACAAACAACGACAAAAACGCCCGATCCGGATCGAGCTCTCTGAGTTGATAAAAGATGTGCGGTTGATTATTTTCCATTTCCGTATAGGTTATAACCAGAATTCATACAAATTGAAAAAGGAGATTTTATCATGGCTTTCAAACTCCCCGAACTGCCCTACGCAATGGACGCACTTGTTCCCTACATGTCGGCAGAAACATTTGAATATCACCACGGCAAACACCATCAGGCCTATGTTAATAAAGCCAATGAACTGGCTGCCGGAACCGAATTTGAATCGATGAGCCTTGAAGAAGCTGCCATCGCAGCTAAAAAAGCAGGGAACCAGAAACTTTTTAACCAGATCGGCCAGATTTATAACCACAATCTGTTTTGGGAATCGATGGCAGCAAATGGCGGCGGCGCAAAAATGCCGGGAAATCTGGAGAAAAAAGTTACCGAAGACATCGGCGGATATGACGCCCTGCGCGCCGCCCTTCTCGATAAAGGTACCACCCAGTTTGGATCTGGCTGGGCATGGCTGGTTTTGGACAACGCCACCGGCAAACTCGAAGTCACCAGCACAGGCAACGCCGAAACACCACTGACAGACGGTAAAACCCCGCTTTTGACCTGTGATGTTTGGGAACACGCTTATTACATTGATTACCGCAACGCGCGCCCTAAATTTTTGGAAGCATGGATTGATAACCTCGCCAACTGGGAACACGCCGCAAAGTTGCTGGAACAAGGCCCCCTTAAAATCGCGGCCTGATCAACAAGAAAAACGCAGCTATTAAACAGGAATTAAGGCCGCAGCAACCCTGCGGCCTTCGCTTGTAAGGACATTATAAGTCCGGCACGCAGCAGGCGTATCCATGACATCAACAGTAAAGCCTAAACCCTGAAACTTAACGCGCTTGGATGGTGGCAACACAGAAAAACTTTCACCCGCCCCGATCAGCAAGACATCAACATGTCCTTCCAAACTGCGAATTTGATCATTCACTTCGTCAAAAGCAGATATATCCCACGCAACGACAGAATCCCCCAAGATTAAAACTGGGTGGTCATACACCTGTCCGTTAATCTTGAACTGTCCAGTTTTGTATGACTGAATCAATTTCAAATCAGCAGAAACAAGCGGAGTAATATCCATTAAGCCGGCACACTTTCTTCTTCGGACTCATCAGCATCGACATCGCCGCGCTTTTGGGAATCATCGAATTTGAAATACAACAAGGAAGACGAGGCAACATAAACCGAAGAATATGTTCCGATCACAATCCCGAAAATCATGGCGTTCGCAAAATCGCGGATCACTTCACCGCCAAACAACCACAACGCACCCAACGCCAATAATGTTGTAAAAGATGTATTCAATGTCCGTGCCAATGTCTGGTTTAACGACATATTGATCACGTCCTTCATCTGCATCTTTTTGAACTTGCGGCGATTTTCACGAATACGGTCAAAAACGATCACAGTATCGTTGGTGGAATAACCAGCAACCAACAACACAGCCGCCAACGTGCTTAAATCAAAGTTCATCCACATCAACGAAAATAGACCAATCACAGCCGTGGTATCGTGAATCAGAGTGAAAATGGTAGCAACACCAAACTGCCATTCGAACCGGAACCATACATATGCCAAAATCCCTGCGATAGTCAGTAAAAAGGCCCAAGCGCCGGATCGTTTCAATTCATCCCCGACCTGAGGCCCAACATACTCGCTCCGGCGATATTCAACTTTTCCCTCGACGTCCTTATATTCAGCATCAATCGTGGCCTTAATCTGCTCGATCGCCTGTTTTTGGGCATCCTGACCACCTGTTTGTTCCGGCACCCGGATCAACACATCCCTCTCGGTTCCAAACTCCTGAATCGAGATATTCCCCAACCCCAAATGATTCAGGTCTGTCCGCATTCTAGCCAAATCGGGAGCGACAGGAGTTTGCACTTCCATCATAATTCCACCGGAAAAATCGATCCCGAAATTCAACCCTTTGCCAACCAGCAACCCGATTGAACCCAAAACCATAATACCGGTTACAACAAAAGCGAGATACCGTCCTTTGACAAAGTCGATTTTCAAATCATCTGCAAATCTAAACAAACGCATAATGCTTTATCCTTTTATATTTATTGATTATATCGGCAGCGCTTTTGGCTTTTGGGTTCTAAGCCAAACCACCAGCATCAAACGAGTCAGCATGATGGCCGAAAACAATGACGTAGCAATCCCGATAGACATGGTGACAGCAAACCCTTTGATCGGCCCCGTTCCGACAGCATACAGGATAACCCCTGCAATCAATGTGGTCAGGTTTGAGTCAATAATCGATGCCATGGCTTTTTCGTATCCGGTATCCATAGCAGAAATGATTGAACGCCCAGACCGTATTTCTTCACGGATACGTTCGAAAATCAGGACATTCGCATCGACAGCCATCCCCATGGTCAGCACGATACCGGCAATACCTGGCAATGTCAGGGTCGCCTGCAACATCGAAAGGAGAGCAATAATCAGCACCATGTTGATGAACAAGGCCACACTGGCAAACACACCAAACAAGCTGTAAGAAAAAACCATAAACGCAACAATCAGCAAGAAGGCGACTATCGTTGCAATTTTACCTGCTTCTACCGAGTCACTTCCCAAAGAAGGCCCGACAGAACGCTCTTCAACAATACTGAGCGAAGTCGGCAACGCACCTGCACGAAGCAGCAAAGCCAGATCATTTGCCTCCTGAATTGTAAACCGCCCGGTAATCACCGCACTGCCACCACAAATAGCCTCATTAATACGCGGAGCCGTAATGATTTCACCATCAAGGACAACCGCAAACGGTTTATCGACATTGTCCCGCGTTACGTCACAAAACTTCTTTGCTCCCTCGGAGTTTAAACGAAAACTGACAATCGGCGCACCATCCTGAAAAGTCGGCTGAGCGTTGGTCAACATCTCTCCGGTCAAAAGTGGACGACGGTTGATTGGCAAGGTTTGTCCCTGCCCCTCACGCATTGGCAATGTTCTGACATTCAAACCCTCTCCGGTCATGCTCACCAGATGGAAACTGAGTTGGGCAGTTTTATTCAATAATTCCTTCACCCGTCCTGGATCATTCATACCCGGCAGTTGAACCAAAATCCGGTTATCACCCTGCCGCTGGATAATCGGCTCTTTGGTTCCTGTTCCATTAACCCGACGGCTGACGACTTCAATCGACTGGGAAATTGTCTGGTCTGTAATAGATTTCAGCCCCTTCTCGTCATACGAAGCACTGATAACCATGCCTTCGGCATCAATAACCAATAGTTCATCGGCTTCACGGAAAATTTTACGCATAGCGGAAACATCATCTTCCGATTTCAGTTCAACCGAAACATTCTCACTGTTGGCAGAGATGGCTTTATAGGAAATATTTTCGCTTTTGATCTTGCCGCGGGCAAAACTTTCAGCATCATCAAGATGTTTTTTGATAACGCTATCTATGTCGGCTTGTAATAACAAATGCGAGCCACCCTGCAAATCGAGCCCCAAAGAAACTGATTTTGTGGGCATCCATGATGGCAGGTTTTTCTCCCACGCATCACGCATATCCTGAGATACAAAATTCGGCAGACAATACGCAAAAGAAAGAATGACGGCGACAACCACCAACACCCTTTTCCAAAGTGGGATGAACATCATTTTGCAGATTTATCCTTTTTATTTTTTTTGTCATCATTGGCAACTTTTGATGAAGATGGAATGTTATCTTCATAACGTCCGATGATGTATGACCGCATCATACTGACTTTGATCCCGTTTCCGATATCAACTTGAATTTCATGATCGGAAATAACCTTATCAATTGTCCCAATCAAGCCACCTTGCGTTACGATCTTGACGCCCGGCCCCATCGCCTGCAGCATATTGGCATGCTCTTTGAAACGCTTTTGCTGAGGGCGAATCATCAACAAATAAAACAAAACCCCGAGAACCAGCAACATCCCGATATTCATCATAAACGTCTCGGTTTCACTTGGCGGAGGAGAGATAACCCCACCGGAATCAGGAACCTCTGTCACTGCTGTCGTACTTAGTGTCTCCTCAGCGGCATAAGCAGGTGTAAAAAACATCATCAGATTTATCCTTTTTATTCAAAATGGTATTTGGAAACAGGCAGACTATAGTTCCATATATAGGAATGACAAGCCGAGAATCTCAAAAAGAGTAGTTTATCCGTCACTCTTTCTAATGCTATACTAATAATGAGAGTTGGAATTAGGCAGAGTGCGCCTTTTTAATTGGGGCGTTTCATTCAAAGGGAGTGATCTTCGTATTATGGAATTAAAAAATAACCCAAGATTGCTTTCTTTTAAGAATATAATTTTCTGCCTCCTGCTAGTCTCCCCATGCACCTATGCTCAGGCCTCCTCTTCGTTACAGAGTAACTTTGTTGTGAGCACAGGTATCACGATTACAGGAAACTATCTGGTTCTTAATCAAGACACCCAAAATTATGAACTCGACACCCAATGGCCTGTTGACCAGAAATATCAATGGCAAAGAGTTCTTCACAGTTTCGAGAGCCTTCCGGTTGAGCCTATTTTATACAACCCGATCATCGAAAAAGATCCGGAAGTTATTATTTTTGTCCAGAATAACCCCGACCAAATCTCTGGAGAAGACGTATATATGTCAGGTCACGGGACAATTCTCCGCGTACAACGAAAAGCCGTCGATAGAATATTCTATGATGAAAAACACAATTTTTTTGACTTTCTGAACGACCAGTTACTCTATAATAAATCAGTGGCCCGGAAGACTGACAGTTCGGATATCATGATCAATACTCCCGGTCTTGTTATTATTTATCGCGGCAGCACAACTCTGGAAAATCCAAGCTGGGTTGTAAGTGATCCAGAAGAAATAGAAAAATACACGCTTTTTCTCAGTACATTTATTGATGTACGAGCTCCAAAAAATAAGTTTACCTACGTCGAAAGCGACCAAACAAATTTCGATGGACTAAATACATTCATGATTTATACAAACTACGAGGGGGCTTCCTCAAAGCTGCTCTGCATCAATGAATATGGCTATATGAGATCAACACGCATAGATCTTTTTGCCAAAAGCTATGTCGATAAGATGCGTTTCTTCAAGACATTTTTGGCACAAGCCCTGGATGAAAAAGAAATGTACGATGAGAGCGACGAAAAAAGAAAACAACGTCAGCTGATGCGCGATTTCTAAACGTCTTATATATTAATCAAGGTACTGGGATTAATAGCCTTCTTGCCTTTACGGATTTCAAAATGGAGTTGTGGAGAGTCTACATTTCCACTTGATCCGACCGTTGCAATCGTCTGCCCGCGCTTCACGATCTCCCCTTTTTTAGCCAATGTCTTTTCCAAATGGGCATAAGCGGTCACATACCCTCCGCTATGACGGACAAGAACCAGATTTCCATACCCCGCAATCTCATTCCCCGCATAAACAACCGTTCCATTTTCCGCAACCCTCACCGCCGTTCCTCGTGCTGCCTTGATGTTAATTCCATCATTATGCAACCCGTCTTTCTTGGGGCCAAAACTGGAAATAACTTTCCCCGATACGGGGGACAAGAATCCTGAGCCACTCCGACTTGGAGAGGGATCAGAAACCAGACGACTCAAACTGGTTGCCTTTTTAGGAGGTATAACAGAATTTTTCTGCTCTTTACTGACCAGAACTTCCGACTGCACAGATTGAACCGGTGCAGCAACTCCCTTTTGAACCGCCACGGCAGAGGATTTAGGTAATACTACAGTCCTGTGCAACCCTGGCAACCGCAGGATTTGTCCTTTGGATAAGACATATGGCCTTCCAATATGGTTCAATCGGGCCAACTCGGTTGTCGTTGTATCAAAAACACGGGACACACGATACAAAGTATCTCCGGCCTTCACCGTATAGATGTGTGGTGAAGGGATATGAATCCGTGTACCCGAATGAATGTTATAAGGCGGGTTCAAATGATTGAGATCAAGCAAATCACGCAATTCAACACGATAGGCCTGTGATACCCCCCATAACGTCTCGCCATCTTGTATGGTATGAATACCTAAACTTTTTACCGTTCTGGATTGTTCTCCGTAACGATGAACGGGGACTCCTCCACCTGATTGGGAACAATCGGTCAATAACAAACAACAACTAACGGCAACTAGAATTTTCAACTGAACCTTCACGCCGTCAATTCCTCCAGATCATGTTCTGTATATGAATTATTTCTTGGAACATCCGGCAATAACGGAACAAAGCGCACCGGTAATAAATTCTGCACCCCGAAAACATCTTCGGATTCTTTTTTATATATTTTCAAGGTCTGTGCCTGCCCCTGCGCCCCAACCGGAATAATCATCAATCCACCGACTTTCATCTGCGCCAGAAGAGCAACGGGAGGCTCTCCTTCACAAGCTGCGGTTACAATAATCCGGTCAAACGATTGCTCCCCCGGCCACCCCTTTAACCCGTCTCCGGCCAAGGTTGTAATATTACGCAACTTTAATTCATGAAATCTTTGTTCGGCAAGTTCCAAAAGGGGTTTATGCCGCTCGATTGTATAAACCCGCCGTGCCAGCTGCGCCAGAACTGCGGCCTGATACCCCGACCCTGTTCCGATTTCGAGGACTGTATGGTTTTTTTCAACTTTCAAACAATCGGTCATATAGGCCACGATGTAAGGCTGGGAAATCGTCTGCCCCAAGCCAATAGGAACAGCCTGATCCTCATAGGCATGATCCTGAAAATGCGGCGGAATAAAAAAATCGCGCGGCGTCCTCTCCATAGCACTGAGCACATCGGTATTGGTAATACCGGCTTGGCGCAAATGGATAATCAATCGGATGACAGAGGCGTCAGGGATCATAAGATTACTCAACCCCCATCATTTTTTTAAGGCTGGTGTGGCAAGTCCAGTTGGTCATGACTGGCGTCACGGCAATCCCTCCCCGTCGCAGCACGTCCAGATCATCTGTAACATGTTCATTTGAATGGGGGGAATAGTCACGACGAAACTGTGTCTGCACCCTCATCTTAGTGGAGTCATCATGATCCACCTTAATTCTTTCGATGATACTCTGCTGCTCAACCGGAACCCAATGACACCGGGCCACTTGGGAATGAAGGTAGGTTGGGAAATTGACATTCATGACCGTATGTGAAGGCCAGTCTTTCGAGAAAATTTCATCACAAGCCATCCCAAGATTTTCCCGTGCAATAGAAAAATCCGGATTTTCTTTACTGTTCAAAAGCTGACTGAAAGAGATCGCCGGAACATTATGAAGTCCGGCTTCAAATGCCGCACCAAAAGTGCCGGAATAAGTGATCGCATGTCCAACATTTTCACCATGATTGACACCCGATAAAACCAGATCAGGCTTTCCTCCTTCAAAAAGATGGTGCAGACCAAATATGATGCAATCCGTTGGAGTTCCATCAACGGCATAACGATTTTCACCACGTTTTTCGACATCAAAAGACCTATGATGCGTTATCGAACGTGCCTTGGCAGAATGCTCATGAACAGGAGCCGCAACGAACACTTCTCCGAATTTTTGGCGGGCGAATTCTTCCAGAACAGAAAACCCTTCCGCATCGATTCCGTCATCATTGACCAGAAGTACATGAAAGTCCGAAACAGGTTTGTCTGTCAAAATTCCCGCCAAAACTAAGCCCCTTTAACGATTTTTTCCAAACCGCCCATATATGGTTTCAAAACTTCAGGAACCCAAATTCCCCCATCGTCCGGATCATAATAATTTTCCATCACTGCTACCAACGCACGACCAACTGCAACGCCTGACCCGTTCAAAGTATGAACAAATTCAGTATCCTTGGCACCCGCCCGTTTGAAACGAGTCTTCATCCGGCGTGATTGGATATCACCACAATTCGAACAGCTTGAAATCTCGCGATATTTATTCTGGGACGGAACCCACACCTCCAGATCATATGTCTTGCGTGCGGCAAATCCGATATCCCCAGCGCACAGGACAATCGTACGGAATGGCAATCCGAGTTTTTTCAAAATATTCTCGGCGCATTGCGTCATGCGCTGATGCTCTGCTTCGGAATCTTCAGGCTTCACGATACTGACCATCTCGACCTTATAAAATTGGTGCTGGCGAATAATACCGCGTGTATCTTTACCTGCTGATCCAGCCTCTTTGCGAAAACACGGCGTATGCGCACAAACACGAATCGGGAAATCTCCCTCATCCAGAATTTGTTCTCGCACCATATTGGTCAAAACCACTTCTGCCGTCGGGATTAACCAACGCCCATCCGTTGTGCCAAACTGGTCATCACGGAATTTCGGTAACTGGGTTGTTCCGTACATGACATCATCACTCACCAACAACGGTGGGCTAATCTCGGTATAACCATGTTCTGTTGTATGGGTATCAAGCATAAACTGGGCCAAAGCACGCTCCAAACGTGCAATACCGGCTTTTTCAATCACGAACCTGCTACCTGCCACCTTAGCTGCCGTTTCAAAATCGAGCATCCCCAGCGCTTCACCAATTTCCACATGATCTTTAGCCGCATTGGAACCCACTTTCGGTTCACCATGACGACGAACCTCAACATTATGCTCTTCATCCGGCCCATCAGGTGTATCCTCTGCCAACATATTCGGCAAAGACGACAGCAACTCTGTCAGTTCATCGGCCTTAACACGTTCCTGCTCTTCCAAAGACGTCATTTTGTCCTTGATCGAAGCCACTTCATCCATCAAGGCTTGGGCGTCCCCGCCCTTGGACTTCACCGCACCGATTTCCTTGGACGCTTCATTGCGACGTGATTGCAAGGCTTGCAATTCAGTCTGTAATGACCTCCGCTCTTCATCCAGCTTCAGAATGGACGGGGTCTGAGGTTCCAATCCGCGGCGAGCCCAGTTTTGGTCAAATTGTTCCGGATTGTCCCGAAGAGCTTTAAGATCGTGCATAACTTTGATTCCTGTAATGAAAATTCGTTTCACAGCTTATATAAAATAGGAATCCGAAACAAGTTGGCATCATGGAAAAAACACCGCACCACTTGAAAAATGTCTATGAAATGCACCCATCGAAACATGGGGCCGCCCCTCTTGTTCTCGACTCTCCCCATTCAGGGACGATCTATCCACCAGACTTTAATTTTACATGCCCAATTGACCAGCTCCGCCATGCCGAAGACCAATTGGTTGATACCTTGTTTGAAGATACCGCCAAAACCCACGATATCGGATTCCTCAAGGCTCTGTTTCCACGCACCTATATTGACGTCAACCGAAACGCCGCAGATATCAATTCCGAACTGTTATCAGATCCCGAGAATTTAGGCGCCTTGCCCAACCCGACCCAACGTTCCAACGCTGGCCATGGGTTAATCCGCGAGACGATCGGACAACATACCCCTGTCTATGACCGCAAATTAACTGCCCGGGAAATTGAAAAACGCCTGAAAGACTACTACCACCCTTATCACGCGGCCCTAAAGTCACTGCTCGATGACTGCGTCTCCCGACATGGCATGTATTTTCATATCAACTGCCATTCTATGCCCTCCTCGGCCCTCCGCAACCACTATATGGGTCACCCGCCAGATTTTATACTGGGGGATATGGACGGAACCAGCTGTTCGATTACTTTGCGGAGAGCAGTTCAATTTTTTCTGGCTGATCTCGGCTACCGCATAGCTGTGAATGTTCCATACAAAGGTGTCGAGATTGTCCGTCGCTATGGTGCTCCGGCACGCGGCAGAAACTCTCTTCAAATCGAAATCAATAAATCCTTGTATCTAAACGAAGATACTGGGGAAATAACATCCGATTACAATAGGTTAAAGGGCGATATTGATAAATTGATTCAATTCTGCGCCAATCTCGCCCACAGCCAAGCCTCACCACAAGCCGCAGATTAAAATCCGACCGTATCGAAAGTCTTTTTCAAAGCCAGATCAATATCCTGCAGTGAAACATTTTTCTCCAATTGAGCCAAAGACGTCACGCCATGTTCTTTGATGCCACAGGGGACAATTCCATTAAAATGACTTAAATCCGGATCAACATTGATCGAAACGCCATGAAACGCCACCCAATGCCGGACACGCACCCCCAGCGCCGCAATCTTGGCTTCCTGCCCATTCCCCAGATCAACCCAGATTCCAACCCGCCCCGCGCGCCGCTCCCCTTGGACATTAAACTCGGCCAAAGATAGGATCACCCATTCCTCAAGCTGCCAAACATATTTTTTAATATCAGGGGATTGCTGGCGTTTTTTGAGATCTAAAATCACATAACCAACTCTCTGCCCGGGCCCATGATATGTGTACTGCCCGCCACGTCCCGTGTCATAAACAGGAAAGCGCGGGCTCAATAAATCTTCGGCTCTGGCACTGGTTCCAGCCGTATAAAGGGGGGGATGCTCCAGCAACCACACTGCTTCATCCATACTTCCGTTGCGAATCCCTGCAACCCGTCGCTCCATCTCGCTAACGGCATGGGGGTAATCCACCAGCTCTTGGGAAATAATCCAATCCATTAAGATGATGTAATGCCAATCTTTTCCACTTGCAACTCCTTAGGCGATTTGATAGAAACTGCGAACCTTTTCGCGGCCATGGCGGAATTGGTAGACGCGCAACGTTGAGGTCGTTGTGGGCATTAGCCCGTGGAAGTTCGAGTCTTCTTGGCCGCACCATCTCTCACATAGAGATCATTATGCGCTTAAACGTATTTCTACAAAGATCAGGAATTGGAAGCCGCCGTGAAGCAGAACGCATCGTGGCGGACGGACGTGTGCGCGTCAATGGCACAATAGCAACCGCCACGACTCCGGTCGAAGACGGCGACAAAGTCTCGGTGGACGGCAAACCTCTAACAATCGCCTCCGCCCCTCTGCCCCGCCTGTTTATACTGAACAAACCTCTGGACTATCTGGTGACCACGTCAGATTCCGAAGGGCGCAGCACAGTCTACGACCTTCCGGCCTTTAACCCGAAAAATCACCGCAACTCGCTACCTCGTTTGATGAACGTTGGACGACTAGACATCAACAGTGAAGGCCTTCTTCTTTTTTCCAGTGATGGCCCACTGGCACAAGCCCTGATGTCTCCACAGATCGGGTTGGATCGCATATACCGTGTGCGTGTTCATGGCCGCTTAAGCGAAGGCCAGATCATCAACCTTGCCAAAGGTGTGACCTCTAATGGCATCCACTATCGCGGCGCAACCGTGACAGAAGAAAAAGACCCAACGGGGCGCAATACATGGTACCGGATTGTTCTGAACGAAGGAAAAAACCGTGAAATCCGCAAGCTGATGGAACATTTTGGCTGCGTGGTTAACCGCCTGATCCGCACCAATTATGGCCCCTTCGAACTCGGGGACTTAAAACCGGGCCAGATGATCGAAATCCCTCCCTATAAAGTAGAAGCACTGATCGAAGACCTCAAAAATCGTGGGGCAAAACTATAAAACTCTTGCCTTTTCCAAAACGCCCCCATAAGTTCGGGCTATGGAAATAGGTATTTTTAACATGGCCGCAAGTTATGGCTCCGTCACGACAGATCGCGCGTTTGTTCTTATTTATGCCCAAGACAAAGGCCAATATCTGGCGCAATTACGAAAAAAAGATGACACATGGAGCCTTCCTGGCGGGCTAGTTGATAGAGAAGAGACCCATAAGCAAGCCGCGTTAAGAGAAACTTTTGAGGAAATTGGTGTCGAGCTTGATCCGGATCAGTTACTAGAAACGCTTCATGGCTCGCTCTCTCCGGAATATAGCTGCAAGATTTTTCTCTACATTATTCCGGAAGCTGAAAAACTAACCATGACGCTGTGCTCTAAAGAGGTTCATGAGGTCAGATGGGCCACCTTGGAAGACTGGCCAGAACCAGCCCATAACCAAATGCGCGGGCTTATTGATCGGGCAAAACAACATATTTTATCCCAGACAACAAGCCGGATCAGTGCCAACCAACCGAACTGGGAACAGCATCCCAACTGATATCAAGTTGATACTAAATGGAAAATAAAAGGTAACAAAAATCATGTCCCAAATTCTTGAACACTACGCAAATGCCGCGCGTCTTATCCATCAAATTTCCCTGCTCAATCCTGAGGATTGCCACGACATCACAGATCTTGGAAATATCGTATATCAGGCCGTTTCATGTATTGAACTCGAAGGGGAATACGGGAAACGTCCAATAGACTCAGAAAAATTGGCCCATACCGTCAGATCTGAACTTGAAGAAAAGCTTCGTGATCCCCGCGCCCTCCGCCTCCTATCCAGAAAATTAGAGGATTCTTTTATACACGCAGCAGGAAATCTCGCCGCCGATCTCGCAAAAGATCACGTTAAAGATGGAATATTCTACGGGAACGGCCATCATGTACGGCAGGCTGTAACCGCCCAGATTCAATACCACGCTGCACAGGCTTGGGGTCTCAAAATGCCCGAAACACCCTAATCCAATAAATTGGCCAAGAGCACGTTCATCGAAGACTTGAAAACAATAGTTTTTATTGCACCACATCACAGTCACCCCCTTGAAAATATTCTTATTTTCTGGTCAGTTGCACTACACACTTTTTAAGTTCAATTATGTAAGGATACTCCCGTGAAAGACAGTTTGCGCGAAGCCGCTCTTGAATACCACCGCCACCCTCGCCCCGGAAAAATATCTATCGTTCCAACCAAACAAATGACCACCCAGCGTGATTTGTCTCTGGCATACTCTCCGGGTGTTGCTTTCGCATGTGAAGAAATTGAAAAAGACCCACTAACCGCTCTGGATTATACATCCCGTGGCAACGTGGTCGCCGTTATATCGAACGGAACGGCTGTGTTGGGACTGGGTGCAATCGGCGCTCTGGCCTCCAAACCGGTGATGGAAGGGAAATCTGTTCTTTTCAAAAAATTTGCCAACATAGATTCCCTCGATATCGAAATTGACGAAACCGACCCGAAAAAACTGATTGAAATCATTGCGTCTCTCGAACCCTCCTTTGGCGGCATAAATCTGGAAGACATTAAATCTCCGGAATGTTTCGAAGTTGAACGCACTTTGCGCGAACGGATGAAAATTCCTGTTTTCCATGATGACCAACACGGAACCGCGATTATCTCGGGCGCTGCAATTCTCAACTGGCTGGAAATCACGGGTCGCAAGATCGACGAAGTAAAACTGGTGGCCTCTGGTGCAGGTGCTGCGGCAATTGCCTGCCTGACAATGATAACAAATCTGGGCATGCCGAAAGAAAACATCACAGTATGCGATCGCAACGGTGTTGTTTATAAAGGCCGTAATGAAGGCATGGACGCAGAAAAGGAAAAATTCGCCATTGAGACCAAAGACCGGACTCTGGCTGACGCGATTAAAGGCGCGAATATTTTTCTGGGACTCTCGGCAGCAGGTGCACTTAAAAAAGAAATGGTTGCCGATATGGCTGATGCGCCGCTTATTATGGCACTGGCCAACCCGACCCCTGAAATTATGCCCTCCGAAGCATTGGAAGTAAAACCGAATGCTGTTATCTGCACCGGACGGTCTGACTTTCCCAATCAGGTAAATAACGTTTTATGCTTCCCGTACATTTTCCGTGGAGCCCTTGATGTTGGCGCAACCGCCATCAACGAAGAAATGAAAATGGCCTGTGTTCGCGCTATTGCTGCACTGGCCCGTAAGGAAGCTCCTGCCGAAGTGGCCGCTATTTACTCGGATGAATCTCTCGAATTCGGCCCTAAATACATGATCCCGAAACCATTCGATCCACGTTTGATTGTGGAACTTCCGATGGCTGTTGCCAAAACCGCGATGGAAACAGGTGTGGCCACCCGCCCGATCGAAGACTGGGAAGCCTATAAGAACAAACTGACCCAGTTCTTCTACCAATCGGACGCCATGATGCGCCCTGTATTTGCCAAGGCCAGAACCAATCCCAAAAAGATTGCCTATTGTGAAGGTGAAGAAGAACGCGTTCTCCGTGCAACACAAACTGTTGTTGATGAAAACCTTGCCCGTCCAGTTCTGGTTGGTCGTCGTTCCGTGATCGAAAGCCGGATCAAAAAACTTCATTTGCGGATGAAACCTGACGAGGATTTCGATCTGGTCGATCCTGAAAATGATGCCCGTTATAACGACTATTGGACAACCTATCATAAACTTATGGAACGCAACGGCGTCACTCCATCTTTGGCCCGTAATGTTGTTCGCACCAATACCACGGTGATCGGAGCCTTGATGGTTCATAAAGGTGAAGCAGACGGCATGATCTGCGGCACCGTGGCTCCCTATCGCGAGCATTTGAAAACAATCGTGGATGTCGTGGGACTTCGCCCCGGTGTTGAAACTGCTGCTGCCATGATCGGCCTGCTGCATCCGACCCGTGGCCCGCTCTTTATCTGCGACACCCATATCAATCCGGATCCCAGCGTTGCACAAATTTCTGAAATGACCATGCTGGCTGTCGAAGAAATCCGTCGTTTCGGGATCACTCCAAAAGTCGCCCTGATTTCCCATTCCAATTTTGGATCGCACCGCCATGACAGCGCCTTCAAAATGCGTGATGCCTGTTTTGACATCAAAATGCGTGCGCCTGAGCTGGAAATTGACGGGGAAATGCACGCTGATTGCGCCTTGTCGGAGGAAATTCGCAACCAGATCATGCCCAACTCGACCCTGAAAGGCTCTGCAAACCTGCTGATTATGCCGACTGTGGATGCCGCCAACATTACCTATAACGCTGTTAAGGTTCTGGCAGACTGTATTCCGGTTGGCCCGATTCTGCTGGGAACGGCACACACGGCACATATTCTGACCAATGCGGCAACAGCCAGAACCATCGTCAACCTGACGGCGGTTTCAACGGTTGGCGCCCAGATATTTACCGAACACGAAAACCCGACCATTCTGCGCGAAGAAGCAGCGGCCTAAACCCCTTTTTTATCAACCCCTCGACATTATATTAGTCGGGGGGTTGAGCTTTTGTGGAATCTGAACTATGAAGGCGTAGCTTAACCTCCAGCACCCGAGGGGCACGCGATGAACAATCAAATACCGGAAGATGTAAAAGAAAATCTCGACTCATCGGTTCTTCCGGATGAGGAAACCGGCGCAACCGAATTTCTTGGGCTACCGGATGAAACCATCCGTGAAATCTCCAATGCCCTCTTTGAAGAAAATACCGAACAGGTTGATACACTTCTCGATGATCTCAGCACCAGCGACAAAGCAGAGCTTATTGAAAAAGTAACGGGTGAAACCAGAAGAACCTTGATGATGGGGTTTGCCCGTCATTTTGATGCAGATGTCATTCCGGTTTTGGACGAAGAGGTTCGCACAGGTGTGCTGGAAAATATGCCAGCCGATCAGGTTGCAAAAATTCTTTCCGATCTCGATAGTGATGATGCGCTCGATATCATTGCCCCTCTGGATACAGAATTCCAGCAAGAGATTATGCGCAAACTCTCGGCCAAGATTCGGCTGGCTCTGGAAGAAGGTCTGAGTTTCCCCGAAGATTCCGCAGGCCGTTTGATGCAGCGGGAGTTTGTTGCCATTCCGCAATTCTGGACGGTTGGAAAGACCATTGATTATCTGCGGGCGGCTCGCGATACCCTTCCAGATGATTTCTATGACTTGATCGTCATTGATCCATCTCACCATGTGGTCGGGGAAATCCCGCTGAACAAACTGGTACGGTCCCAACGCTCGGTCAAAATTGACAGCCTGACCCTTGATGAAGTCCACTCGATCCCCGCCACAATGGATCAGGAAGAAGTCGCCACACTTTTCCGGAATGAAAATCTTGCATCTGCCCCTGTTGTTGATGACAGTGGGCGCCTGATCGGGATCATCACCTATGACGATGTGCTCTTTGTTATTGACGAAGAAGCTGAAGAAGACTTGTTGAAACTGGCAGGGGTTGGGCAAGACGACTTGTACCGGACAATCATACCAACTGCTTTTGCCCGCTCCCGCTGGCTGTTTATCAATTTGCTAACCGCTTTTCTGGCGGCTTCCGTTATCTCGCTTTTTGATGCCACCATTGAAAAGATTGTGGCACTGGCTGTTCTGATGCCAATCGTTGCCGGTATGGGCGGAAACGCGGGAACACAGGCCATGACCGTGGCAGTCCGCGCGATTGCCACCAATGAAATTTCGGGGGCCAACGCATGGCGGGTTATTGGCAAGGAAACTGCCGTGGGAGTCCTGAACGGGTTGGTTTTTGCGCTCCTGATTGGTTTGATTGCAGGATTCTGGTTTCAAAATCCCGGTCTGGGGGTCGTGATTGCAACGGCTATGATTATTAATCTGATCGTGGCCGGTTTTTTCGGCTCTTCCATTCCGGTTGTCTTGAACAAATTCAATATCGACCCAGCAGTTGCCTCCTCGGTTTTCCTGACCACGATGACCGATGTGATTGGCTTTTTCGCCTTTTTGGGGCTTGCCTCACTATTTCTTTTATAAAAAAACCTAGGATATGTTGATATTCAAAATATCCTATATTTTCCCTACCATTTTCAACAGTATCTATGCTAAACACCCCGCATAGGAAAACATATGGGACGTGACAAAAGAAAAAGAAAGCTGATTGCGGGCAATCGCCCGTCAAGAAAGCAAACTCCTTCACTATTTCGCCGGCTGGTGAAATGGGGATTTGTGATGGGCTTGTGGTGTGTTCTTGTTCTTGCTGCCGTTCTGGCATGGTTTGCCAAAGATTTACCAAACCTGATTGATAACCCGCGCTTTGAACGCAAGGCCTCGGTCACAGTTCTGGCCAATGACGACTCGGTCATTGCCCGTTACGGCGACATTAAAGAAGGCAACGTCACGGCAGAAGATTTGCCGAAAAATATCACCAACGCCATTATTGCAACGGAAGACCGCCGCTTCTACTACCATTATGGCCTCGACCCGATCGGGTTGACCCGCGCTGTTTTTGTCAATCTGACCAATAAAGGCCGCCATCAGGGCGGATCAACTATTACACAACAGCTTGCTAAAAATTTGTTTCTGTCTCAGGAAAAAACCTACAAGAGGAAAATTCAGGAAGCCATGCTCGCCGTGTGGCTTGAACATGAACTGACCAAACAAGAAATTCTCGCGGCCTACATGAACCGTGTCTATCTTGGCGCCGGAACCTATGGGGTAAAAGCCGCTGCAAAAATATACTTCAACAAGGACGCCCACGATCTGACGCTCTATGAAGCCGCCATCATTGCGGGTCTCTTGAAAGCCCCGTCCCGCTACTCACCACTTTCCAATCCGAAGGCCGCCCAAGACCGTGCCAGAACTGTGCTCTCGGTCATGGAAGATGCGGGCTTTATCACCGAACAACAACTCAAAAAAGCCAGCTCTGGAAAAATAAACCGGATCATCGAAAAAACCGAAGATACATCAGGCCGTTACTTCTCTGACTGGGTGGTGGATAACCTCGAAGATACAATTGGCGCGCCAACCACCGACATCATTGTTAAAACCACCATGGACCCACAGGTTCAAACCAGTACGGCAAAGACCCTTCAAAAATATATTGCCGACAATAAGGAAAAATCAAAAGTCTCACAAGCGGCCTCCATTGTCTTGCGCCCGGACGGCAGCATTGTCGCCCTGATCGGGGGTATAGATTATAACGAAAGCCAGTTTAACCGCGCGACCCAAGGGCTACGCCAACCCGGATCCTCCTTCAAACCTTTTGTCTATCTGGCTGCCATCGAACAAGGTGCCACCGAAGACACCATCATTGATGACGGCCCACTCACCGAAGGAAAATATCGCCCGACCAACTTCGCCAATGAATATTTCGGGGAAGTCCGGATGATTGATGCGCTGACCATGTCGCTCAATACCGTTGCGGTCAAACTGGCCAAGGCAGTCGGTGTCGAAAAAGTTATCAATGTTGCCCGTCGTATGGGAATTACCGCTGATATAGAACCGAATCTCTCGATTGCGCTGGGAAGCTCCGAAGTCCCGATGATCGAAATGGCCGGAGCCTATGCCACCATCGCCAGCGGCGGCTATGCAATCAAACCATTCGGGGTGATGAAGATCACCGAAAAAGAAAGCGGCAACATTCTTTACGAACATAAACCTGAATCCTCCCCCCGCATGTTCCGTTCCGATGATATCAGAACGCTGGTCAATATGATGATTAGCGTGGTGCAAAATGGAACCGGACAAAACGCCAAAGGATCATTTTTTGCAGCAGGAAAAACCGGAACAACGCAAGATCACCGTGACGCGTGGTTTGACGGATTTTCTCAAGATTACGTGAGTGTTGTCTGGTTTGGCAACGACGATAACTCTCCGATGAAACGCGTGACAGGGGGAAGCTTCCCGGCACGCGCATGGCGTGACATCATATCGGCGGCCAAAGCTGATCCCTCCCCGTCAAAATATAATTTAATTAAAGACAGCTCCGGTTCGTCAGACTTTTCTGATTTGCTCAATAATTTGATGTCTACCCCATTCCCTGACCTGACAGGCGAAAACAGCGAGGGCGAAATTCTTGATCGAACAAACAACGCCCATCCATCCCCGACATTCAAACCGGATCGTCCCGGCGACCGCGTCGGTTATGGTCGTTTTAACGACTAACTCTCTACGCTCCGATAAAAATACCCTCGGTCAAGGTGGGATAGGCCCGGCGGAATGCTGCAAAGCGATCTTCGCCAATGGCATCCCAATGCATTTTCAATTCGACCATATCCCGATTGGCAGACCCTATTTCGTATCCGTCACGCATCAGTGCGGCGTCAACAAATTCGAGGTACATTTCAGGAAAAGCCAACCGTGGAGCGCGTAACCCCAGATCAACCAGAACCTTGGCCACATAAGCATCATCAAGAACCATCATATCGGCAACGAATTGCATCGCTGCCAAAATCTGGATTTCCTGACGTGAGCAGGGAACCGTCCGCAGATGCCGCATGAAGCGCGCATAAATTTCCATCTCGGTTTTTGCGGCCTCATGCGGGTCTTCTGGTGGGAAAGGTAAATAAATCGGATCAACGTTCTGGTTTTTGTTTTGTTCTGTGAGCGTCATAGAGAACCTCCTGTTTTATCGATGTTCCGTATAGCTTCATCCTTGTGGATTCGACTTAACGACTCCTTAACAACAAAGAAAACAGCTGATTTTGGGGGCTTATCCTGTGGATAACTATGAATAGGCGTCAAACATCTCTGGGGATTTACACACGACTCTAATCTCGCGCAAATTTTTGTACGGAAAAGAGGACAACACTCCCATCGTAAGGCGTGCAGCCTTGCGGATCGGATAGTCTTTATTGCCCATACCCAAGGCCGGAAAAGCTATTGAGGAAACGCCTGCCTCTTCCGCCTTTTCAATCATCCCGCGCAAGCATTTCTTCAAAGCGCGTTCCTCGTCGTCCATCCCCCCGTCCCATTTGGGAAGAATCCCCAGAATCAAGCGGGGATAAGGTGACACATCGGCCGGAATCAGGAACACATCACCGCGCTTGGGCTTAACCGCATGATCGAGGATATACTCATCCAGTTTAGGGCCAAACCTGACCAGAATAGCGGCATTCAACAGCCCCTGCCATGACAATTCCTCAGGCATAAAGAAGACCAAGGACTCCACACCCTCCTGCTCCATAAAATTCCCATGAATAACCCGCAATTTAGGGGAATTTTGTGGGTTGGATGTCTTTGTCTGGTCTGCTAGGCTCTTGTTCATGTTCAAATCGCTAAAAATTGGTTTTGTTTTTTGTTTGTTATCTTCTTCGGCCTTCGCGGATGAAATTTCCGTACTGACTGGTCTTGCTATGGTTGGCGAACCACAGATGGCACAGAACTTTACCCATTTTAACTACACAAATCCAGAGGCCGCAAAAGGTGGTGTATTGCGCCGCGCTGCTTTTGGGACGTTCGACACGCTCAATCCCTTTTCCCTCAAAGGAAATTCGGCCCAAGGTCTTAACCTGTTTTATGACCGCCTTATGTCCCGCTCATGGGATGAACCCTTTACCATGTACCCCTCAATTGCCGAATCGGTTGAGGTCGCCGAAGACAGATCCTCCATCACTTTCCACTTAAATCCATCGGCAAAATTTAATGACGGCACAACCATCACTTCAAGCGACGTGGAATTTTCCTTTTCTCTGCTTAAGGAAAAAGGCCGTCCGAATATGCGCAACGTTTATAAGCTGGTCAAAAAAGTTACCCGAAAAGATGACCACACGATCATATTTGCACTGGGGAAAGGCTATGACCGCGAAACGGTTATGATTCTCTCGCTGATGCCGGTTCTTTCGAAAACATGGTGGACAGGAAGAGACTTTAACAAGACAACACTTGAAATACCGAACTCCTCTGGCCCCTATAAAGTTTCCGAAGTCTCCGCAGGACGGCGGATCGTCTATGAACGCAATCCCGACTATTGGGGCCAAGATCTTGCCGTCAACAAAGGTCAATATAACTTCGACAAAATATCTTTTGATTATTTTCGGGATCAAACCGCAGCCTTTGAGTCATTCAAAACCGGATCATTGGATGTCTGGCAGGATAACGATCCCGGACACTGGGTGTCCTCCTATGATTTACCGGCAGTTTCCTCCGGCATGATTAAAAAAGATCAGATCAAGCATGGCCGCGTTGAACGCATGTGGGGCTTTATCTTCAACACAAGACGCGCCCCGTTTGACAATCCGAAAGTCCGGCGTGCGTTGTCATTAATGGTCGATTATGATTGGATCAACCGGAATATTTTTCACGCCCAGTACAGCGTCACAACCAGCTATTTTCCAAACTCTGAGCTCGCGGCCACAGGAACACCCTCATCGGAAGAGTTGGGCATCCTGAACGTCTATAAGGACGACCTTCCCGAAGAGGTTTTTGGCGAGGCGTGGCAAGCGCCTCCATCTGGTTCAATGGTTGCGACCAGAGCCAACCAGATCAATGCCGATGCCCTTCTCAAAGAAGCCGGATGGATTGTGCGCAATGGCCTGCGGGTTAACGAACAAACAGGCGCACCGTTCAGCTTTGAAATTCTGGTCGGAAGTGCCGAAGATGAAAAGCTTGCCATCTCTTTGAAAAAATCATTGGAACGTCTTGGCATTACGGTCACGCCGCGCACCCTTGATTCTGCAGCCTTTCAAGACCGTCTAACATCCTATGAGTATGACATGATGCTTCATTTCTGGCAGAACACACTCTCGCCTGGAACAGAACAGACATTATACTGGGGATGTGCGTCTGCAAAAATGCAAGGCAGCTTCAACTATGCAGGAATTTGTAACCCTGCCATCGAACGGTTGGTCGGAGAAATCCCGAATGCAAAAACACGGGAAGAAATGGTGACCTATACACACGCCCTTGATCGGATCCTGACATGGGAAAATTATGCCATTCCTCTGTTCTACAGCGATCATGACAATGTGGCCTACTGGAACACTCTGGGACACCCTACGCAGCCATCATTATATGGAAATATAATGGAGAGCTGGTGGGCAACCCATCCGACAGCTATATCTGAAGATAGCCCCTAAAACAGCATTGAGTCAGAGGCAAACCTCTGTTACGGTAACACGTCTTGAATCGTTAACTGATTAGGGTCGTCCTATGGCAAAAAGAAATATACTCCTGCTTTCCTGTTTAGCAACCTTCGCACTATCCGGTTGCGGAACCGATATGACCAAGGAATTTGAGGAAAATGGCCGTTACTGGCAACATATCGGCACAACGGATGCCATCTATCAACAAGGGCCAAAAGCCCAGCAAATGCTGTTTCAGGATATGGCAAATTGTACCGCCACCATCAATGAAATGGAACGTTTAGGCGCAATTAAAAACGCTGTTCCTGCCGAAACATGGGATGTTAATGCTGATAAAATAGTAGCAGGCAGTCCTGAATCACGGATGGGCACATGGGACACTCCGGAACGCGATGGATATATGCGCACCGAAATGTACGATTTCCACGACTTCGAAGGTTGCATGACCTCGAAAGGCTGGGAACGCGTAAAATATGTGAACTATAAAACGGAAGAACGCGCCCGCGATACGTACTTGGACACAATCGGGTATGAAAAATACCGGACAAAAGTTCAGGAACGCACTCCGCAACAACGCCAATACAACGAATAACCCGAATTCAAAAGCCCCTTTTCAGGGGCTTTACTTTAACCTATGCCGAAAGAGGTTGGGTTCTTTTCAATTTTTCGACAGCGTCATAAACAGAATCAACTGTTAAACTCGTCATCAGGGAATGATCCAGCGTTTTCGGATCATATCCTGAAAAGCTCTTCAATTCGTCAAATGTCTCTGGTGTCCGGACAAATGCAGCACGCGCGCCAAATGGCGCATATATTTCCGGATAACTGGCCCCAAACAGCCCAAGCGTTGGAACACCTGCGGCGGCGGCGGCATGCATCAAACCGGAATCATTTCCAATATAGAAATCACACAAAGACAGACAAGCCGCAGCTTCCCCGGGATTTCCCTTGGCGATTAGATCAATGCCAGTTCCCTCGGGCAAACTGGCCAGCAAGGCGCGTGCGGCAGATTCCTCGCCGGGTGCTGCAAAAACCGCAACCCGATACCCGTCGAACAACCCTCCTGATTTAATCAGCCGGCCAGTCAATTCAATAAAATTTTCAATCGGCCACGTCTTCCCGATCCAGTTGGCTGTCGGGCCGATCCCCAAAACAGGACTTCCGGCCGGAATAAGATTGCGCGCCATCTTCATTTGTTTTTCCGCAAACCACATCCGCGTCACAGGACTATCTTTTAATCCAAGAATAGAAGCATTCTGGATAGATTTGTGGGCTTTGCCATCAATCCCCGCCCCCATGCAATATTTCTCTTTCGAGACAACAAGCCGCGATACAGCAGAATTACGAATATCGACGACAATATCCCAACGGGTTGCAACAACTTCACGCCATAACTTCATCCAATGGCGCTTCCAGGATTGTTTTTTGAGTGGAATAATCCGCTCCAACTGGGGTAATCCGTCATAAAGGCTCTGCACCAACGGCCCACAGGCGATTGTCACTCTGGCATCCGGATATCTGGTCACCAAATAATTCAGAATCCCGTTCGATAAAACGGCATCGCCAATCCGACTAGAGGTGATAAATAATATTTTTTCCTGCATATTCAGCAAGATACAGGGTTTTCTGCCAAACTAAAATAGTAAAATCGACACTAGACAAGCCGGATTTAATTGATTATAAACACTCCACCAAATCAGGCGAGATTATTTTGCCTCACTGGTCAAACTGATTTGCTTTCAGACAAGGCGAACGCAACGACACCTAGTAAACCCTAGGTTAGGAGCGTAGCAACAAAGTATGAAAACAAAGAAGGAAGACCAAAAGTGCCTAAGTAGCTCAGTTGGTAGAGCAAGCGACTGAAAATCGCTGTGTCGCTGGTTCGATTCCGGCCTTAGGCACCACTTCCCCCCTTTAACATTATGTTTTTACTGATATAATAGACCGTGCGTGTGTCGCCCATTCCACCTTCTTTACAGATTAAAAATCTTTTATACGCATACTGAATAAAATGCCACAAACCAAAGAACTCAAATCACAACGTGACCGCTTTCTCGCGTTCGCCTTCGCTGCGGCTGATCTGCTCGTAGAGGTCACTGATGATGAGAAAATTTCCTATATATCTGGTGCCGTCAAAGCCATTACCGGTTATGACGAAAAGGAGGTTATGGGAGAAAAGCTCTCCGAGTTCCTCGACGCTAACGATATCGATTTAGCTGCCAGTATTACAAAAAATACAAGAGCAGGAGGAAAAAAAGGCCCCTACCTGACAAAAATCACCCATAAGAATGGCGTTATTGAAGAAAAGCATGTTTTCCTCTCCAGCTTCGCTATGAAGGACGATGGCCCGGTTTACATTGCAATCACCTTGGCGGATTCCCTGCTGAGTTTTATAGGCTTTAACCGCAACGAAGTTGCTCCCCAGAACATTCCGAGCGTTGATGAATTTGAAAAACTTTTACGCAAAAAAATCGCCAATTTGGGTGAAACCAATCAAGCCGTTGATGTGCAAGTGATGCAGCTCGAGGGGATGTCTGCCTTCCAGAAAAAACTGGATGCCAATTCATGGGCGGGTCTGACAGCGGCCATCGGTCAATTGATGATGGAAGCGTCTCTCGATGGAGAAACTGCCGTTAAAGTCGATGATGAAAAATTTCTGCTTCTGAAAACTGAAAACAGTCAGGCCGAAGACCAGTTGCAGAAAAAAATTATGGAGATTGCAGAACGCTATAACATTGCGGATGCAATCAATGTCCAGTCAAAAAATATCGAAGGTGACTTGACCGCCCTTTCTGCACGCGAAGCCACCCGCGCGGTTCTCTATACAATGAACAAAATGGAACAGGCCGGACTTGACGCCGTAGGCGGCGATCTGAACGCCTCTTTCAGCGCCTTCCTTGAGGAAAATTCTATCAAGATCAATAATATCAAACGTATGATCTCGCACCAGAATTTCAAATTACGGTTCCAGCCAATTGTTATGATGAAAACCGGAAAAGTTTCCCACCACGAAGTTCTGGTCAGATTCAATGCAGACGACTCGCCTTTTGAAATGATTACCTTGTGTGAGGATATCGGTTTATCCCCTGATCTTGATCTGGGTGTTTGCCGCCAATGCTTGAAATTTGCTGACCAGAACCGCAAGAAACGCGAGATTGGAAAACTGGCAGTCAATCTGTCCGGTCAATCCATTCAAAGCGAGGTTTTTGTTAAAAAGCTCATGGCAACACTCGACGAATATCCGGAAGCCGCCAAACATTTGATTTTTGAAATTACTGAATCAAGCGAGATCAAAGACCTCGATAAGGTTGACGGCTATATTCAACAGCTACGCCAAAAAGGATACCACGTTTGCCTTGACGATTTCGGGGCAGGCTCTGCATCCTTCCAATCTCTCCATAAACTCAATGTTGATGGGGTAAAAATCGACGGGGCCTATATCCGCAAGGTTCTCAATTCCCCTCGTGATGCAACGATGGTCAAAAACATGGTGCAGATGTGTCATGAAATGGGCGTCTATGTGGTGGCGGAAATGGTCGAATCGGAAGAACAAAGAGTTTTCCTCGACAGCATTGGCGTTGACAAAGGGCAAGGATGGCTGTTCGGAAAAGCAGAACCCGAGCCCCTGCCGATAGAGGAAGAATAATATGCCTGCCTCATTCGTCACACTCGCCAATCGTGGCCTTGTCACTATTGAAGGGATACCCGCTCACGATTTTCTGCAAAACATCATCAGCAATGATGTCGATCTTTTGAATACACATCAGAATATTCATGCTTGCCTTCTCACTCCACAGGGAAAATTCCTGCATGATTTTTACGTTACAAAAACAGACACTGGCTATGCACTCGACTGCGAAGGTGGCGAACGCACCCAAGACCTCACGCGGCGTTTAATGATCTATAAACTCCACACCCCTATCACCATCAAGGCACAACAGGATGTGACCATCTATGCAAATAATTTATCGCGGATGACCAACAAACCGGATGGCGAAGAAATCTCTTTCGAGGACTGGGATATGAACCGTATTAAAAAATCCATTCCCGACGGTTCCCGTGACGCCGAAATCGGAGTCTCGACACTTGCCGAGCTTAATCTCGATCAGGAAGCCGTTTCTTACACCAAAGGCTGTTATGTAGGACAAGAGTTGGTTGCCCGCATGCATAACCGCAATCTGGGTAAAAAACATCTGGTTGCGGCACGTTTCAAATCCACACCTCCCAACGCAGGGACAGTGATTGAAAACACTGGCCTTATGCGCTCATCTCGGGCTAATATAGGGCTGATTTTAATGAACCGCGACCGTGAAGCCGAATTGAGAGAAACACAAACCAATGACAGCCAAATTTATCTTCTGGGACTGTGACAGCACCCTTGTTGAAAACGCAAAACTGCACTGGGAAAAACATCTGGCCATCACAGAAAAACACGGGCTATCCCTCCCTTCTGAATATCATGATCTGTTCTACCACAATAACGGACAACAAAACTGGGCAGCCCTTCAAAAGGATTTTGGCTTTGATGTTCCCATGGATCAATACTTGAAGGAAATAGATGATTGGTATCACGCGCGTGTGGTTGAAATCCCTCTTCGCCCCGGTGTTGACTATGCGCTTAATTTCTTCAAGGAAAATGGAGCCCACCAATGCGTAGTCACCAATGCACGCGGCAAATCAGTGCGCCCTATGATCGAGAACAAAGGCCTGATGTCCTATTTTGATTTTATACTCTCCAAAGAAGATTATCCGGAACGCAAACCACACCCCGCACCATACTTGACCGCACATGCGCGCATGGAAGAATTAACCGGACAAAAAATCGACAAACAGGACTGCATCGTGATTGAAGACGACCCCTATGGCGTGACTTCAGCAGCAGCCGCAGGTCTTCCGGTTATTCACCGCCGCCTAAACGATGCGACACCGCCAGCCCCCGAAGCCATAGCCTCCGTTTATACAAAAGAAGATTTTCTCAAAATTCTTCTGGGCTAGAAAGCCGATCCGCTACGCCACAGCTTTCAATTTCTCATTTTTCTTGGCGCGCAAAGCCGCTTGTGCCGCTGCCAGTCTTGCAATCGGCACACGGAATGCAGAACACGACACATAGTCAAGTCCGGCACGTTCGCAAAAATCAATCGAATCCGGATCACCACCATGTTCACCACAAATACCAAGCTTGATATCTGCTCGGGTTTTCCGTCCACGCTCGCACGCCATTTCGATTAATTGTCCAACCCCTTCTTGGTCAATACTGACAAACGGATCTTTGGCAAAGACACCACGATCAACATAAAACGGTAAGAAAGACCCTGCATCATCACGGCTCATTCCCAATGTCGTCTGGGTCAGATCATTGGTACCAAAACTAAAGAACGCAGCATCTTCGGCAATATCACCAGCCATCAACGCTGCGCGGGGCAACTCGATCATGGTTCCAACAATATATGGCAACGCCTTGCCATCCCGAACATAGACTCTCGACGCAACATCATCCGTCATCGTTTTCAGAACGGATAATTCCTTGCGCGTGGCAATCAACGGAATCATGATCTCCGGAATAACATCGACTTTGAGAGCCGCTGCAAAAATTGCCTCGACCTGCATCTCGTAAATTTCAGGATAAGTCATCCCCAAACGACATCCGCGATGCCCCAACATCGGGTTAGACTCTTTCAATTCATTCAAACGGCGATAGACTCGATCAACAGGAATTTTGGCAGTTGTGGCAAAACTCTCGATATCCTCTTTTTCATGCGGCAAAAACTCATGAAGCGGCGGATCAAGCAAACGGATGGTCACCGGCAACCCTTTCATAATCTGGAACAACTCCAAAAAGTCACCACTTTGTGCGGGCTTCAAAGACTCCAACGCTTTGCGGCGCTCCGCTTCATTCTCGGCAAAAATCATCTCGCGGACTTTTTGAATACGCGCCGGATCAAAAAACATATGCTCCGTCCGGCACAATCCAATTCCTTCCGCGCCAAAATCCCGCGCGACTTTGGCATCAAGCGGAGTTTCGGCATTGGCGCGCACACCCATCCGGCGCACCGCATCTGCCCACCCCATCACCGTTGCGAAGTCACCCGACAAAGTCGGTTGTAAAGTCGACACACGTCCCTTGATGACTTCACCTTTGGTTCCATCAATCGTGATCAAATCCCCTTCGGCAATTTCGACGCCTCCGGCAATCATCACTTTTGATTTCATATCAATCTGGATTGCTCCGGCACCTGCCACACAAGGGCGGCCCATTCCCCGCGCCACAACAGCAGCATGGGAAGTCATTCCCCCTCTGGTGGTCAGAATTCCGCGCGCAGCATGCATACCGTGAATATCCTCTGGCGAAGTCTCAACCCGCACCAGAATAACATCTGCCCCGTCATGACCACGTTTTTCGGCTTCATCGGCGCTAAAGACCGCAATCCCGCTCGCAGCCCCCGGTGATGCAGGCAATCCCTTGCCAATTACTTCACGCGACGCCTTTGGATCAAGCATCGGATGTAACAATTGATCAAGCGCAGACGCGTCCAAACGCAGCATGACATCTTCCTTTGAGATCAGGTTTTCCCCGACCATATCAACGGCAATTTTCAAAGCCGCAGCAGCAGTACGTTTACCGGTACGGGTTTGCAGCATATAAAGCTTGCCTTGTTGCACAGTGAACTCGATATCCTGCATTTCCTTGTAATGCCGTTCGAGCTGTCCGCGCACTTCATTCAACTGCGCGTAAACAACCGGCATGGACTCTTCCATCGACGGCAACGCACTGCCTTCTTTTTCTCGTGCGGCTTTGGACAATGGCTGCGGTGTCCGAATACCGGCGACCACATCTTCGCCTTGCGCATTGATCAAATACTCGCCATAAAAATAATTCTCGCCCGTTGAGGGGTCACGGGTAAAGGCAACACCAGTCGCGCAGTCCTCCCCCATATTTCCAAACACCATAGCTTGGACATTAACCGCAGTCCCCCAGCTTTCTGGAATGGAATTAATCTTGCGATATGTCACGGCACGCGGGGTCATCCATGATTTGAACACCGCACCGATCGCTTCCCACAATTGCTCTTGCGGGTCTTGTGGAAAGGGACGCCCCAATTCACGTTGAACCAATTCCTTATACTCACCGACAATTTCCCTCCAACCGCTGGCGGTGATATCCGTATCATTGGACAGCTGATGGTCGCGTTTATAATCTTCAAGAATATCTTCAAATTCATGATGTGCCACTTCCAGAACCACATCGCCATACATCTGGATAAAGCGGCGATAACTATCCCATGCAAACCGCTCGTCGTTGGATTTTTTGGATAGGCCTTCAACCGTTTGGTCATTCAAACCGAGATTAAGAACAGTATCCATCATGCCCGGCATAGATACCCGCGCCCCTGACCGCACCGATACCAGCAAGGGATTTTCAGCATCGCCGAACTGCGCCCCGACCGATTCTTCAATCTCGGCCAAAGAATGCATGGCTTGCGCCATCAATTCGTCAGGATATTTTTTGTCATTTTGATAAAAATAAGTGCAAACTTCGGTGGTGATCGTAAATCCCGGAGGAACCGGCAATCCGATCGAGGCCATCTCGGCAAGATTGGCACCCTTCCCGCCCAGCAGATTTTTCATGTCTGCCCGACCTTCACTTTTACCTGCTCCAAACCCGTAAACCCACTGTGCCATGGCATCCTCCGAAAGCTAGAAATAAATATGAAGGTACTTAGGGGAATTATAAGGATTTGAACATCATCAGGCAAAGCCTGTCATCAACGGGGCGCACTTCACCCACAGAAATTGGCGCTCTTTCGAACACGGCTCCCGCACCGTCTGGAACAAATCCCAATCCTACATATAACTTCTGGGCATTACCGAAATTACTGCCGACACCAACACCGATCCCGATCTCTTGCATCCCGTCAGCGCGAGCCAGCTCCTCACAAGCGGCAATCAAAGCCCGCCCGATCCCCATCCGACGAAATTTGTGATCGACATATAAATCCTGAATTTCAGGAATTCTCAAAGACCGGAAAGGTTGATATTGGGGGCGACGATTATAATGGACATATCCGGCAATACTGCCGTCGAGTTCAGCAACCAGAACAACGCGACGCTCTTCTTGCTGCTCCTCCCAACTATCAATAAAATAATGTTCTTCTGTAACATGCCCCATGGCAAACAACGACAATCGTCCGACATCTTCGGTGGTCATCTGATGAATGGAAACAGAAACTGACATATCAATTAACGGATTTCGTGGATCAGTTGACCTGACTTTTGGACGCTATCTTCAACTTTACCTTTTTGGGTATAAATCGCCCCCACAGCAGGCGGAGCCACATCGCCAGAAGACCCGACAGAATCCGGAGCAAAAGGCTTACGGGCGATCTCTTTAAGAAAACGCTGTTCAGGACTCCCGATACGTCTGACTGGTTCAATTTGCATGGATGTATTCTACCTCGAACTGCTAAAAAAGTCCCGAAAAATAAAACGGCCCGTTTTCACAGGCCGCTCTAAAACTCAATCTAAACTTCCAAAATCAACCGCTGAGGATCTTCCAAAGCTTCCTTGACCCGGACGAGGAACGTCACAGCCTCGCGCCCGTCAATCAGGCGGTGATCGTAAGACAAAGCCAGATACATCATCGGGCGTGCCTTGATTTCACCATTCGGCATCACCATCGGGCGCATCATGGTTTTATGCATCCCCAGAATAGCCACTTGCGGCGGGTTGATAATCGGGGTGGACATCAGGGAACCAAAAACACCACCATTGGTAATGGTAAAGGTACCGCCCGACATTTCATCAACGGTAATTTTTCCTTCGCGCGCGCGGGAACCGAGTGAACCAATATCTTTTTCAATCTGCGCCATCGACTTGGTGTCGCAATCCTTGACCACCGGAACCACCAGACCTTGCGGCGTAGAAACAGCGACAGAGATATCATAGTAGTTTTTATAGATAATCTCGTCACCACTGATCTCGCCATTCACTGCCGGAATTTCGCGCAAGGCATTGACCGCAGCTTTGACAAAGAACGACATAAAGCCCAGCTTCACGCCATGTTTTTTCTCAAACTGGTCTTTATACAAAGACCGCATCTCCATGACGGCTGTCATATCAAGTTCGTTGAATGTCGTGAGCATCGCCGCAGTATTTTGCGCCTCTTTCAAACGCTCGGCAATTTTCTGGCGAAGGCGTGTCATTTTGACTTTCTCTTCACGAGGGCCCGCAGCCCGAGCAACAACAGGGGCCGCAACAGGCGCTGCTTTCTGAGCAGAAGCCACAGGAACTTTTGGTGCCTCCATATGGGCAATCACATCCCCTTTGGTCACCCGACCATCTTTTCCGGTTCCGGAAACATCCGCCGGATTGATCTTGTTATCGGCTGTCATTTTCTGAACTGCCGGAGACAATTTTTCCGCAGAAGCAGGTGTAGCAGCAGTCGCGGCAACTGAGGTAGCCGCTTTTGGAGCCTCTGCCTTTGGAGCCGGAGCAGCGCCCGCACTGGCACCTTCTGCAATTTCGCCCAGAACGGCACCGGCTTCAACCGTTGAACCTTCTTCATGGGAAATTTTTGAAATCACGCCTGCGGCAGGCGCATTAACTTCCAAGGTCACTTTATCGGTTTCGAGTTCGCAAATCGGCTCATCCAAAGCGACGGCTTCGCCTTCTTTTTTCAACCATTTGGAGATGATGGCTTCCGATACAGACTCGCCCAGCGTGGGTACAAGAATTTGGGTCATAAGTTTGATTTTCCTGATTCTTCTGAATTAATTTGATCTCATGAACATTCACCTTTTCCCCCTAAAAATCAAGGGGGAGAGGGCAAGAATATGACAGGATTATCTCACGAAATTCGTCACACCTCAAAATGGAGATATGAAAAAGATACGAGATCAAGGAGATGGGTCACTTGCCCCTCCTCCGGATTTGCCGGATGCCTCCATATTTTTAACCCGACTACCAACGGCCCGCGCCAGCTCATGCCTGTCTTTGGAAACCAAAAGGTCGGGGCTATGAACATCAAAAATCATAAAATATAGCCCGGGGTCGCCATCCGCGCGCTTTAACTCTTTCGGCAACGCCAGCGCAAAGAAATCGCCGCCCTTGGATAGCTCCGCCATGCTTTGCGCGTTATATATCCCGACCAAAGGCAAAACACGGACTTTCTGTCCGTTATGCACCATACTGAACGCATCCAGTGTCACTTGGCTATAGGGAACCCCCAAATGCTCCCTGCCCTTGATTCTACGGCTACTCGTATTAAAATGGAGCATAACGGGATGGAATTCTTTTGCGAACAGGTCTTTGGCCAACTCGATAAAACGATAAAAGGACGGGTGGCTCTGGTTACTTTTGCGATTTTGAACCTTCGGCCCCAACCTGACCAGAAAATGATCCCATTTCGCAATACTGCTCCCATAGATAATACGGGAGTCTTTCAGTCGATCCACATCAAGGCGCTTCATAATCCTGAATAAATCATGGGGAGTCTTGACCGAAAACCGCTCACGATCAGCCAGATCAGGATCACGGAATCGCAAGACGCCTTCTTCGTCTTCTTCAAACAAAGCGTTTCGTCCATGACGGAAACGATTTCCTGCCAATTTATTAAACTCATCTGCGAAGGAATTAATGTAAATGATTGGCCCTTTTGAATAATCATTTTTGTCGGGCTTGGGGTCTCGTCTCTCCTCCATCCGCAAATCACTGATACAATCCGATGCATGACCCGGATTATCTTTACGGCTGTTCGGTCTAAAATGTCCACGAACCTGCTTGTTTCTGCCATGCTGTTTGTATGGCTTGATATAAGTCATCTCCGCTTGTTCACAATAGGGACATAACATTGTGTGTCCCCGATGTTCCCCCTTGGGATCATAAAACTCTGTGACCCCGCCAATGACGCCCTTATGCTCTGTTTTGGGCAATAAAACCTGCCGCCTCGTATGCTCATCAATCACATAACGGAACTTCACCCCTGTATAGGCATCATATTTTCTTGTAACCGGAGCCATAACAACATCACATCTTCAAAATAAGAATACCGGCTCTTATATATAAATTTTCATAAAAAATCAACACCCCCGCACAGATACCCAATCTTCCCTCCCCGTCATTGCGAGGAACTCCGTGACGACGCAATCCAGTGAAGCCGTTCTGGATCGCCAAGCGTCCTTCAGCCGCGCGCGGAACGGTACAAAAAAAAGAAAAGCCCCACCAAAGGCAGGGCTTCCCGAATTTTATAATCACCAAACGGTTAGTTCATTACACGAACGAACAGACCACAGGATTTACCATCAAAATTTTCAGCGTAAAGATCGCTCGAAGCAGTGCCAGCTGCACAGTCGGTTGCATCGCCTGCACCTTGAGTACCAGAAGCACGAACCGAACCCGCATTTGGCAGACCATCATCCAGCTTACGGTCAATTGCGCCAGCTTGAGAAGCAGCGATGGTTTCAGTACCCATCGCACCACCGGCAACCATACCAACAGCAAGGAAGTGGCCTGTCAGAACATCCCCACTAATAGCTCCAGATGGGGCAACGCCCCTATTATACCCAATAGCAATCTGACCACCGATATTAAAGTTTGGCAAAGCCTCACCCGCAGTCCACGTACCAATAGTTGGATCTACGTTACTACCGGAAAGAATTCCAGCCGCTGACAAGTGGATGAAAGCGCGTCCACCCTCATCGTCTGCTGCACCACCACCAACGTCATCACCAACTGCGGTAACTTCAATCAAAGAGTCACCGTCACCAACTTTAACACAAATTGTTCCAGTACAGTTTGGAAGGCGATCCGTTGGGTTCGTCATGTCACCAGGAATTGTCGAATATTTGTCGCGGAATGTATTGATTGCGGCCTCGACCCCTTTCAACTGGGTGACGCCAGACGTTACACGAGCATTATTAATAAGTTCTTGTCCTTTAAGGATACCACCGATCAAAAGACCGATAATAATCATAACAATCGCCAATTCGACGAGCGTAAAACCGCGCTCCGACCGACGAGTTTGCAGGGTTGATTGTGTCATTGAAAACTCCATTCAGGTAGATGTGATGTTAAAGATGCCTTCACGAGAGAGAGGCCTCGGACAGTATATACAAAAATAACCTAAAGGCTATCCCGCACTAACCAGAATGACGCATTTTTCGTTAAAAAATCGTAACAAAATCACTTATCAGCTTCTCAATCTGTCAGATTGAGAAGCTATTTTCCACAATCGGACTCATTTTTATTTCCCGACCGATATTCGCTTGGTGAAATGCCCATATTATCTTTGAAAACACGGTTGAAAGTCGGCACAGAATTGAACCCGACCTGCTCTGCCACCACAGAAATCTGGGCGTCTGTCTGATCGAGCAATAAAAGGGAATCTTTGATTCGCCGTTCATTGATCACCTGCGGCAAACTTTTCTCGAAAGCCATGCTCACCAGCCTTGAAACACGCGCTTCTGATATGCCCAGTTCACGCGCCAAATCTGATCGTGAAAAATTAAATTCATGATAAACCTTATCAAGATCAAGTAACTGATTGAGTTTTTTAATTAACTCGAAATCCTCCGCGCTGTGCTTATCTGCCGTTTCTCTTTTCTCCAACTTGATGGAAGGCGGATAAATGCGGAATAAACTGGTCGATGCAACATAAGACATGCCCACACCCAACACATCGCGCAATAGAAAATAAGCCTGTCCGGACACCGTGCCAGAGACCGATAACAACGTCACAAAGATAAACAGCAGGTTCATAACGATGAAAGAGATAATCAACCAGAACCGCTCCCCCTTTGTTTCTTTATCCTCGCTCAGTGGCTCAAACGACCCACGCGCAATCCAGAGAACAAGAAAGCAAAGCAGCCCCGCCATAATTCCGAGAACTGTCCCCGCCTGTAACCGCTCATCCATCCCGCAATAATCGAAAACCTGACAAGACTGGTGATCCAGAACAAGCGCACCGGATACCCACCCGAGTATGGATGCCGCCAAAGGCACCAATAAATTCAGCCAATATCCAGCCTTCGGGAACGCCCCCAAATCTGCGACCTGAATAATCAGCAACACAGAAAAGGCCGGAACGGCAAGCCACAAACTATTCTGCACAAAAAGATAAAGGGGAAACTCATGTGCCAGACGACTATATCCGAAATCCAGCAGGAACACACACCCCAGAACAAAGAAGCAGAGAACAGGGACAACCACATGCCGGACATGCCCGGCACGAAACAGGATATAGACAATAACAGCAACAGCCTGAACCAATCCGATCAACGCGAAAATCTCGCTCAGGGAAAATGAAAATTCCGGAATTGTGTATGGTGTCCTGCTCATTGATCTTTACATAGAGCATCCCGACCCTTCTGAACAGGGCTGAGGATGGTGTTACAGATATAATCCAACATGAAATTAACCTCGTTCGGGTGCATACTCTCCGAACTTGTCCGCAACATTTCCACCATCATGGAATAAGCCAGATCCTTATCGCCAATATCAGAGGCAATAATGGCTTTCATTTGCAACGGCCATGCTGGCATACCCGGACGATACGTATCGGCCAGCTCTTCGGCTAGCTGCAATGCCAGATCATTGTCCTTCATCCTATGCCGAGCCAGATAAACCGCCTGCCCCAGCCACCGCCATTTCTCACCCTCGGGATTTTTCCCCACTTGACGTAAATACGCGATAACTGGCCCCAACTGAGACGGATCTTGTGTGGCTCCAAAATAATACGCCGCTAAAAACGGGATATAATCAGACCGATGATTTAACTGGTCTTCCATGACGAACCATTTCCCTAAATGGTCGTAATTATAATCTTTCAAGGCCTGAACCTGTCCGGTCTCATTCCCGAAATTTTGCAAAGCCATCGCGCTGGAACGAAACGCCAGCTCACGATCTCCCAAAAAGGCAGAAGAAATCCCCAAAGAAGATGGGGGAAGAGGCACGTTCACCCATCTGGCCTTCATATCGCGCGTATAATGCGACATAAAAATGTTTGCCAAAATGGCGCAACCGAAAAGAACAACCAAGACAGGGTGGAAAAGACGAAAAAATCTAGCCATCAAGCAAACCTTAAAACTGTTTGCGTTTCAAATCAATAATCGTGGCACCAACCACCAAAGAAAGAAAAACAACCCCTTGCAGAAGGATAAATCCCCAATCCGATATTTTGGCATCGCCATAGATGAGCCAGGAGGTCTGGGCCATTAGATCCAAACGGGGAATAATGACAGACACAACATCCATGACATGCGAAAGACCTTTATAGACCCCGGCATGAGCACTATTTCCCACTTGATCTGAGATCGCCAGAAGCCCCCCCATCATGCGCGAGAGGACATAAAACCCCAAAGTCGAAAGCCCTGCCGTCACGGGGCTCCCCAAAACCATGGAAAAAAAGAATGCTGTGTTGGATACAATAATATATTCGAACATCACACCGAATGCCCACAACATCATACCCTCAGGGACATTCTTCCCCTGAACAACGAAAAATAAAAGTAATGCCAGAAAGCCAGCACTCATGATTGATAAAATAGAAAACGCGACGACATGGGATAAAACAAAAGAGACCCGAGAAATCGGACGTGTCAGCAAAAACTCGACATCCCGCGCATCAAAGGATCTTCTGATATAAAAAACAACGAACAACACCAATCCCATCAGGGATAGAATTCTGATCCCCCCCGCCATATAGGATATGACGAACTGATCCTGTTCGATAATAGCAGCAGATCCCGAAAACAGGGACAAACAGGCCCCCAAAAGAGAGATCGCGACTACTCCCCAGAGCATGCGATCCCTAAACGCTGCGAGCAGCACATATTTAATCAGGTGTAAGGACATTCCTTTTCACAAACTACATTTTCGCAGGACGTCGATCCTGACTGAAGTTTTTATACAAATCACGGTCAGTCTGATGAACACTTTCATTCGCTTCATTCAGAATGGTCGCTTTCAGGAAAATAACCAGCTCGGATTTTTTGACGGTATCTCCCTGATTGCGGAATAATCCACCAAAGATAGGAATTTCGCTGGCAACAGGAACTCCTTCCTGCTGGGATGATGAGCTGTCTTTCAACAAGCCACCCATCACCATCATTTCACCCGAACGCATATTCAAAACAGAATCAACTTCCTGAACATTCACAATCGGAATAAGGGATTCAATATCAACATTATTCTGCGCAGCAACATACGCAACCCCGGGATCAGAAACATATTCTTCAATCTTGGTCACAGTTGGACGAACTTGCATCGACACCATATTTTTATCCAGATTAATGGACGGCATCACGTTAATCAAAACACCTTCCGGCACTGTTTTAATTTCAGAATCAACCGTCACACTGGTCGTTGCATTTGTTCCATCGGATGTTGTATCAGACTCAACATCCAGCTTGAAATAAACCTGATTTCTCGCCACGTTCAAAACAGCCGCCTGATTATTCAAAACGGTCAGCCGCGGGCTTGCCAAGGCATGAACTGTTCCAAAACGGGACAAGGCATCAACAAAGGAACTAATATCATCACCAGAGAACCCCAAGGTCAGAATATTGGTTGAAGCCGAACTAAAGGATGGTTTTGTAAAAGTTCCTGTCAAATTAAAGTCACCAACACGGTCAAGCAGATCCCACTTGATACCCGTCGCAAACTCATCAGACAAGGAGACTTCCAGAACCTTGGCTTCAATCAGGACTTGCGACGTGCTCGAACGTCTCAAGTCATCGAGATATTCCTTAACTTTCTTGTGCAAACGCTCGTTCGCATAAACGGAAACAATCCCCGCTTGCTTGTTCAAAGAAAAGGACGGGGTAAAGGAAATTTCATTCTGCGCGGAACTTGTCCCGGTTGCCAGAGAAGATGGCAAGGACTCGATTTTCAAAGTTGGCACAGGAGCAACGGCGGCCTGTCCTGCGGCACTACCTTCCAAGGGTACAGACGAAGGTTGGGCAGGAGCAGCTGTTGGCTGATTAACCGCTTCATTGGCAGTCGCAGACGTATCAACATTCACACCATCTCCGACAACCGATTGAGGTTGCGGATCTTGCGTCGAGGAGGGAAGAGAGACCGGAGAAGACACATAATAGTCACCACCAGCCTGAGGGGAAACAGTCGCCGCAGCAGAACCATCCTGCAACAGCGCAGCATCCACCGGAGGAACAGGGGGGTTGGTTGGGCCCGATGTCGTCAAGGTAATCTGCGGGTCATCCGATGTCTTCAGATAACTTCCAGACGCGTTGGAAGCAAGAATTTGTTTCAGGTTGGTATCCAATTCAGCCCAAAAATCCGAATCCGCAGATGTATCAACAGAGAAGGTTGATCCACCACCAACACCACCTTCCCCGCCGCCACTGGCAACAGAAACATCCGTTTTCATGGAGCCGCTGTTTTTACGGGTAAAGCTCAGATAATCAATTTTATAATTCTTGGAATACGGTGTATCCAATTCGATCCGCAAGGTATTCTCGTCAAATTTATAACGCAGACCTGAAATTTCACAAATCCGGTCAATCACAACATCCATCGGACGATTACGCGCCGTAAAGATAACCGACCCACTGATTCGCGGATCAAGCTCGATATCATAATCAGCCTGCTTGGCCAACTCGAACAAGGCCTCACGTAACGGGACACTCTGGTTGATCGAAATCGACACCAGAGGCATTGGCGGAAGCTTTTCCACACTGTCAGAGACATAGGGCTGCAAATCGGGGATATCCGATGCAACAGAAGACTGATCTCCGAATCCCTCTTCGCGCGGAGCAAGGGCATCACGAAAATCTTGAAACTCGTTATTGGCCGAGCGATCAATTTTTGTGTGGTTATTCGCCAGATCACAGCCCGACGCGGGAAGGAAGACCGATAACGCAAGAAGGCTCGTAACCGTAGTCTTGAGAGAGGAAGGTTTCAGTGTCATGGCAAAAACTCTGCTAAATCTTTAGACTAAAATGAACAAAAAAGGTAGGACCATCATTGAGACAGCTTGAGTGATTCTACCCCATTTTTATTCTTATTACCAGACACTATTCTGCCGCTATTCAGAAATCGTCAAAAGCGAGGTATCCATTTGGGACAACCCCGCCTGCGATCCACCAAGACGCACTTGCTGAAGCTTGATCTTCATATCCCCCGGCAAATCACTCTGGGACAAAGCAACCTCTTCGGTAATAAGACCAGCCTGAAACAACACCAGCAATGACTGGTCAAACGTTCCCATTCCCAAATTCTGGTTGGCCTCCATCACATCGCGAATTTTTGATATTTTTCCTTCTAAGATCAATTCTTTAACCAGGCCCTGATTAAGCATCACCTCAAGAGCAACAGTCATCCCCCCTGTTTTTGTTGAAACAAGTCGCTGGGATATAATGGCACGTAAATTGGTCGCCAGATTCAAACGGATTTGCTGATGCATATCCTCATTAAACAAATTCACAATCCGCTCAATGGCTTGGTATGAATTATTCGTGTGAATTGTTGCCAGACACAAATGTCCGGTTTCGGAGGCCGTCAAAGCTTGCTCCATCACCTCGCGATCCCTGATCTCCCCAACCAGAATAACGTCTGGCCGTTGTCGCAGGGCATTTTTCAAAGCCACCGCATAATTTTCCGTATCAACACCGACTTCGCGTTGCGTGACAACACAACTCTTATGCTCGTGATAATATTCGATCGGATCTTCAATGGTAATAATATGCCCTTGCGAATTGGAATTTCGATAATCAATCATGGACGCCAAAGTTGTTGATTTCCCCGACCCCGTCATGCCGGTTAACAAGATCAAGCCCCGCTTCAACATCGAAAGCTGTTGCATCAAGGGCGGTAATCTCAATTCATCAAAGCTCGGAATACGCGAAATAATCCGCCGAATGACCAAAGCCGGCTGATGCCGCTGTTGCAGGATGTTCACCCGAAAACGTCCGTGACCACCCATATCAATAGCCGTATTCAATTCCATTTTGGATTCGAATTCCCGTCGCTGGCGCGTGGTCAGGATAGTACCCAGAATATCTCCCATCTGGGCTGAATCAATATTTTGTGATGAAACATGGATCAAACGATCATCGACACGCAGCGTAGGAGGAACCCCAACAGTCAAGTACAAATCCGTAGCATTTTGACGATTCATCTGCACCAGATAGGAATAGATTAAAGGTTCGGTCAAAACGAATATCCCTCATCAGTGTTAATGGTGTCATCATCCGCCATCGCATCCGGCCCGGCAGATTTACGGCGCATAGACGCTCCGCCTTTGGCCGCACTTGCCATACCGTTGTCACGATCACCACCTTCTTCATCGGTGGCTTTCATCAAGGCTGCCCGGACTTCGTCTTCATCTACAATTCCCTGATCGAGCAGGCTCTCGATTGAGTCTTCCATGGTAATCATACCATAACGGGAACCAGTCTGGATCATGGAATACATCTGCGGAATTTGGTTTTCACGGATCAGGTTTCGCACCGCGTTGGTTCCAACCAGAACTTCGAACGCGGCCACACGCCCCTGTCCGCCTTTACGTTTCAAAAGAGTTTGGGCAATAACACCTTGCAACGAACTCGAGAGCATCGCACGGATCATTTCCTTATCGCCCGTCGGGAACACGTCAATAATACGGTCAATAGTTTTGGATGCTGAGTTCGAGTGAAGTGTACCGAAAACAAGGTGTCCGGTTTCCGCAGCCGTCAAAGCCAGAGAAATTGTTTCATGGTCGCGCATCTCCCCCACCAGAATAACATCAGGGTCTTCCCGCAGAGCGCTTTTCAAAGCACGGGAAAAACTTTGTGTGTCAGTGCCCAACTCACGGTGATTGACCAGGGCTTTCTTCGAGGTGTGAAAAAATTCAACAGGATCTTCAACAGTCAGAATATGCTTGGGCATCGTCTCGTTAATGTGATTAATCATCGAAGCCAGAGTTGTGGACTTACCCGAACCGGTAGGCCCCGTCACAAGGACGATCCCTTTTTCCAACTCAGCAAAACGGCGCATAATTGGAGGAAGGTCAAGCTCCTCCATCGACGGAATAACGGATGGAATGGTACGGAACACAGCCGCAGCCCCATTCCTGTTTGTAAAGGCATTCACACGGAAACGTGCTTTTTCTCCAAAAGCAATCGCGAAATCTATCTCCAGATTTTTTTCAAATTCGGCCCGCTGGTCATCATTCATAATCGAGTACAACATGCCCCGAATATCTTCATTGCTGAGAGCCTCGGCCTTCAGACGCTTCAACGTCCCGTAAACACGCACGATTGGCGGGTTCGTTGCGCTCAAATGCAAATCGGATGCATTATTCTGCATAACAAACGCGAGAAGTTGAGTAATGTCCATAATATTCCTCCAGAGGCGAAAGACCCGTCCCCTATTCTTACCTGAGAATTACGAACGGAAAGTAAATATTTGCAGCGAAATTCGATGTTTGATTGATAAAAACATCGGTTAAAAGATACATAATACTACCATTCCGCACATAGATAATAAACCCATAAACCATAAAGAGAAGGGTAGTTTCCTTCCCTTTTCAAATTTTGCGGCAATTAGCGCCAAAGAAAAAGGGATCGACACGACAAACAGCCCGTTTAGAATAATATTCTGGGAATAGCCGGTATAGAAATAATATCCGGTTAGAAGGAAAGCTGCCAATAATTCCAGAACAGGATAACGGATAGATATCGAAGCTTTGCAGTACCGACACTTCCCCGCCATAAGTACCCACGATATGACAGGGATCAAATCATAAAAGCCTAATTGATGTTGGCAGTGTGGGCATTTGGATCGCGCGGCGGATTTATTGTCTCCAAAGCCAGTCACAATCCAGCTTTCCTCTCGCACAGCACGGTAAGCAATGGCGCTGGAAAAACTGCCCAGACATAACCCCACACAAAATACCGCGACCGCTATAATGGCTGTATAAAAAGGATCGAAATAAAACAAGCCAACACCGGACATATCAAGATATCCTCTTCGGCAAGACTGATTACCTCAATCGGGTCAGGCGGTCATAAATCACATCACGATTGATGGTTGCACCACCGCCATGAATAGCATCCACTTCCAATGCTTTTTCATACATGCCGATCGCCTTTGGAATATCCCGCGCCCGTTCGGCAATAATCGCCATGTTGAAATAATGCTGGGCGTTGCCAGGTTGCATACTCGTCGCAAGATCCAGATAACGATACGCATCCTGCAGATTTCCTGAATCGGCATAAGCCACCCCGAGCTGCGCTGCAATCGCCGCATTATCAGGATATTTCTGGCGCATATCTAACAATTTGCTCAACGCCATGGCCGGCTGCACCTTACGGATCAGTCCTGCCATATTGACGATAGCCTCTGCATTATCAGGGGCAACAGCCAGAACCTCTTCATATGCGGCAATCGCGCGATCTGGTTCACCGATTTTCTGAAGCAGAATAGCCCTTCCCATCAACACACGCGGATCGCGAGGGTTAAGGGCATATAATTCATCATACATATTTTTTGCGGCATCATAACGCCCGAGCTTCAAAGCACGGCTGGCAGCAACCACACGATCATCCAGCGTCGTTGTTTGAATATCCAGACGGTTGTCGGCGGCAGCTTTCTTGGAAGATTTGCTCGATGATTTTGTCGGGGAGTTTACAACAATAATACTTTCGTATTTTCCACGTTTTGCATCCAGAGACGGCGCAGGCAATGTCGCCAGAATTTTACCCGAAGGCGCGTCAAAGAACATATCTTTCTTCTCTGCATCTGCAGTTGCCGCCTCTCCTTGATCCTCAACTGGCTGCGTGTCAGCCTTAACAACCGGCGCACTTTGCAAATCGGAAACACTCGGCTTGTCTTCCGGTGATAAATCATCAACCAGAGTAATCTTGTTCTTCACCTCTTCTGTGGGACGGATAATTTTTGCACCTCCTTCCACGACAGGTTCGGAGTCCTGAGCCACTTCATTTTCTGCAGCTTGCTCATTTTCAGCGACAGGGGCAACAGACCCGGAGTTTTGAGTAACATCTTCAACCGGGGTATCTGGCGTCGCGGGGGGCGGTGGCATATCGCCATTCAAAGACTGGGCTGCAGATCCGGAATCCACCAACGGCGCATCAGGAGACAACACGACATTATCCTGTGAAGATACATCAGGAACAGGCATATCTTCCGAAACACCAGCAGCATCGGTGATTTCGATTGGCTCTGGTTGTGGTGGCATCTCGTCAACATTTGGAGCAATAATACCCCCAATTACAGAATTGACATCTTGAGCTCCATCCCCGGACTGGGAACCAGATGCATCTTTTGAGTCTCCACCCAAAACATTCAATCCGGAAAGCAAAGAGGAAGAAGAGACGTCTCCGGCAAAATTCTCTTTAATCTGATTGATAATTTCAGGGTTGGTATAATAGAAATATCCACCAGCCCCGCCAACAGCCAGCAATGCAATCAAAGCCATCATCGCTGGAGAGGATGATTTTTTTTGCTTTTTTCGTTTTTCGGAAGACGCCGCGAAAATACCGTTTTCATCAACTCCGTCATCAATATCCGAAAAATCCGCCAATGCATCATCTATTTCAGAAACATCGTCCAACTCGTCCCCAGACACTGTATCAGCATCGAAAACATCTGCGTCCAGAATTTCTTCAGGAAAATCTCCGTCCTGTTTTTTCTGGGCGGGTGCCTGATCCCGACGGCCTTCTTCAGAAGAAAACATCGCTTCGAATTCTTCCTGATCGTTATGATTATTCTGATCTGACATACTTCTCACCCGGTGGACATAGAATGGATATAGAACCAAAAGAGGCAGGATATAAATGACGCGGCCCAAAACCACGAACAGAATGATACACCATTTACGCCACCTTGCCTAGAACTCTTGGCACATGGCCGATAACATTAAGAAACGCTTTTTCCAAAGACTCCTCACCTGTATTTTCCCGCATCGCAACAGGTGTACCGGTAAATAAGCAATCCCCTTGATGGATAACCGACACAAAATCACAAATTTCATCCATATCCGACAAAATATGACTGCTCAACAAAATGGTACGCCCTTCTCGTCGGACATCGATCAGCATACTCTTGACCAAAGAGCGCGCCAACGGATCAAGACCACTCATCGGCTCGTCAAGGATTAATATTTTACATCCCGTCAAGACTGTTGCAATCAATCCAAGTTTCTGACGCATCCCTTTGGAATAGGTCTGGACGCGTTGTGACAAAACCGTAGCATCAAGGGCCAGCGCTTCGCAAAAACGGGTTTTATCCTCGCGACTGACTCGCCGCCCATACAAAGAGACTGCAAAATCGATAAATTCTCCACCCGATAAAAACCACGGCGGATCAAACCGTTCGGGCAAATAAGCCACATCAAGTCGGACATCCGCATTCTTGGAGCTTCGTCCAAAGACGGCGACATCACCCGATATCGGCTCTTTCAATCCCAGAACTGTTTTAACCAAAGTTGTCTTCCCCGCCCCGTTCAAGCCAATCAACCCGTATGTCTGACTGACATCAACCGACAGATCAATCCCATGCAAGACTTCCTTGCGACCATAGCCGGCGCGCAAAGCAGAAACCTTTACAGCGAGAAAAACGGGCTCAGACACAACGATACGCTCCAGATCGATTATGAGGGTTTGGCGGGCAGAAACACGCGAGCATCCAGATTAAATCTTTGATTTGGTCTTAAGCGAACCGGATAAATCTGGTTAGAAATCTGATCAAACCAACGTAATTCGATATAGTCTTTGAAGACTTTGATATCCACCACTTCGGATGGAATAGAGTCAGGCGTAACACGCGCCGCATTCAGATAAACTGTCCAGTCATCAGGAGAGTTGTATAATATTCCGCTCAAGGTTACTTCACGCAACGAAGTTGGCGGTCTGTAATTCGGATCATTCGGATCACCGGAATCTTTCAGATCCTGCAGGGTTGGAACACGCGTATTAAATCCGACCCGCGCCTCGCGCAATAAAGCATGTTGAGCAGGCGTAAAAAACAGGGATGGGACTTGAGCACGCACATAAATCTGTTTTTTATACTTTTCCCTGATTTCCTTCTCTATACTTTGTAGAATTTTCACCTCTGGCGGCAACTCGTCAGCCGACAGCGCAGCTACAGAATCTGTTGTCCCGAAGGTCGGCGACGGGGCAGAAACAACTCCGCCATTTGCAGGGCTGGTTTCTGCACGCGCCGTTACACCACCTGCACCAAAAACTGACACAGCGCAAACTCCGGCACAAAACAACCCCAACAATCGACGATCAATATGATAGGTACAAGCTAACATTCTATCTTCCTCCACCCTGCGGCGCGGTAACATCGCGGGATGTCATCGTTCTCCAATCAAACTCAATAGTACCCTTGACAAGCGGGACAGGAGTTCCGCCTCCGATTTGCCGCAACATATCCGCATTCAATGTTTCGGTACGATCCAGAGCAACCTTGGTAACATCAACACTACCCGGATAACGTTCTTGCATATATTTCAACAATGTATAGACATCAACATCATCCAGACTCTCAATATTGATCTGGCCACGGGATTTAATGACAATTTGCTTGGCATCCTCTGCCATTTTATTGGCAACAACCTTACCTGCTTCATATTTCAAATTGGCCTGCAGGATGCCCGCACGATCAACCAGCTTGGAAAAATTCTCTGTAGCTTGCGCACGATCCTGATCGCTAAAGAACCCTCTGGCTTCCAGATTTTTGAAATCCCGCAACTGGCTTTGCAATAGGATGAATTCCTCCTTCATCTTGGCAACTTCCTGATATTTTGCATCAATAGCCGCTTTGGTGGCCGATAGTTCGCGTTCGGCTCCCTCGCGTGCAGGCATCAAATATTCATAAACCAGATAGCCCCCGCCTCCACCAACAAACAGCAGAAAAAGGATAAAGAAAACAATTTTGTTGGATAATCCCTTAACCATTTTTCTTGACCCTCACGACTTTAACTTCGGCATTATATCTGTCTTGTGCAGCACGAGCCTTTGCTGTAATCCCCGCCTGACTATCGACGGCAGCATCATAGGTAAATTTTTGCAACTGCTTGTTCACTTGCGCCTTATAACCAATGTCTTCCAGACGACTATTCAGACGATCCACCAGCTTATCAAGCTCTTCATTGCCCTTCACAGCATCGACAGATCCGGCAAAGCTCATTTTCAGCAGCAATTCGGTTCTGCGATCCGCGAGCGTGGTTCCAGGACTCAATGTTTCTGCAGGCTCGGAACCTGTGTTATGGAACTCAAATCCGTCCAGCCGTATATCCTGCAATTCCCTGCTAATGGCGTCCAGAACAACCAAAGGATCAATCGTCACATCAGATATCAATTTATTGATCGCCAACGACCCTTTAATCAAAGGAACATCAATCCCCATACTTTCTTTACGCTTCAATTCTTCAGCGTAAATCTCTTCAATTTTTCTCTTCTGTTCCTGAGCAACTTCAATGTTAACGGTCGCCCGATAAAGCCGCATTGCCTCATCTACAGCATAAGCCGCAACACCACAGACACCGATCGAACATAGAATCATAACCGCCATCGCCGCCTGACGAGGTTTCTTGATCGAATTGATTTCCCGGGAAACCAGCGGCAAATCAAGCATGGTTTTGCGCCCTACCCACCCGATATGCAACGCGTCCGAGAAATGCTCCTCACCCCGCTCAAGAACCCGGATACCGATAAGGTCGCACGCCTCTTTCAAATTCAGGGTGGTATAGTTACAAGGGGCATAAATCATCCCTTCCAATGGCTCGGTGTATAACGAGTCACCAACGACCATAATATCAAGACCATCTTCCGGCGTATAACCGAAACGGGACAAATAACTCAGCGTTGCCTGAAGCTCTTGGGAGACATCGGCGGCCCAAGCCCCAGGGTTTTCAGGATCAGGTTCGATCACCGGCGTGACACGGGTCAACGCCAGCTCGTTATTCCGGACAACGATCTGGCGCAACCCTCCGCCGCGATGCTGGGAAATCAGAATAGACCAACGCGCGCCGCCAATTCCAGTCTTTCTGCTGGCAAGTCTCTTCACTAGAGCATCGACCAGAGACGTGGATTCAACAGGCAACAAACCATAGCCGACAATCTGAGCATCCACGCTTGAAATCGCATTCATAATACGACCGAAAGCTTCTGTAGAAGGGACTGCCGCGAACAGATAAAGGTCGCCCTTGACCGCATCCTTTTCACTGGCCGCCGCTTCACGGATCAACTTGGTTCCTTCCTTCAGAACCATTGCCGCCCGCATGGAGAAATTCGGGAACGCCACATTTAATCGACGTTGAATGATATTGGCTTTATCAAAGAAAGAAAGGACAGGAACTTTTTCTTTTCTATAATGTTGCTCGACCGCATCATTCAAAATCAGAACAGACACGGCGCCGCTTCGGGAAATAGCGTCTGAGAGCTTTTCTTCAAAGCCTGACTCGCGCCAATGATAGGCGTCAATAAACGAAACGCCGCGTCCTGACGACACATAAACGCCGACCCCTTCATCCATAATCAGGAGAACACATCGTGTCGGGGATATAATCGAAGGGTAAAGTGCAGACATAACAACCAACCGTTACATTTCAATATGTTCAAAACTAGAGTAAATCGGGCCAAAGACTGCGACCGCAATCCACATGATCATACCACCAAGTAATGCGGTTAGCATAGGCTCAATCATCGTAATCAATCCTTGAACTGCCTCATCAACATCCCTTGTGTAGAATTCCGATACCTGATTAAGAACCGGAGTAAGATTACCGGACTCTTCACCGATCTTGATCATGCGCGTCACCAATGTCGGAAACTCGCCCGAAGCACCGAATGCCGCCGATAAAGGGGAACCGGATTGAACCTGAGCCTGAACAATTTCCAAAGCCTCGATCAAGGCCAGATTGGTTACAGTTTGTTGCGAGGCCTTCAAACAATTGATGACATCAATACCACTTGAAAACAATGAGCCGAAGGTTTGGGAGTAACGGGCAATCGAGATTTTCCGAATCAAAGGCCCCATAATCGGGAGGCGCAACCACAACGTATCCATCTGATAAGCAAAGCCTTCAGAACTCTTGCGCAAGGATTTGTACACGAAAAACAGAATAACCGGAGCAGCCAGAACCGCCCACCAATACTCCTGGAAAAATTCGGATGTTGCCATCAATGCGGTGGTATAAACTGGCAATTCCTGACCCAAATTCTTGATAAAACCGACAATCTGGGGAACAACCACCCCCATCATCACCGTAATCGTCAAAACAACCACAACCAACAAAATCGTCGGGTAGCGCGTCGCCTTTTTGATTTTGGATTGCATATCATCAATCCATTTCAAATATTTGATCAACTGGGAATAAGATAGCTCCAGATTACCCGTTTCTTCACCAGCCTGAATCAGGGAAATATAAAGATTCGAAAAGACCTTCGGATAAGCCGCCAAAGACTCTGACAACGAACTTCCATCAGATACACTCCGGTGAACATCCGTCATAATATCCTTCAAAGTCTGATTTTCAGCAGAATCCCGAACATCAGCCAAAGAATCAAGCATCGGCACACCAGCCGCCTGCATTTGTTCCAGATGCATAAAGAACTGGATCAAATCGCGCGTTTTAACTTTTGGTCGGAGCAGCGCAATCCCGCTACTTCGACGAGCAGAAACAGGAGCACAGCTTACCAGCTCCATCCCCGCACCTTGAAGCTGGTTATACAAATCTACTTCGTTGGCGGCAGAAACCACGCCACGAATCGGACGACCTTTAGCATTATAAGCTTTGTACTTATAGGGCTGAATGGTAACCTCCACTCTGTGAAACCCCGCAGTAACAGGACGTTACCACGAGAAAAGAACTAATAAACGTGAACGGCGCCAGCGACTTCTTCAATGCTCGTGACCCCCTCAAGGACTTTGAGGATACCATCATCTCGCATACTTTTGAATCCCTTTTGTTGGGCTACACGCTTCATTTCTACTTTTGTGCCCCCGCGCGCAATAATCTCGTCCAGATCTTCATCCAATAACAAGATCTCTGCGATCGCCACACGCCCCTTATATCCTTGGCCAGAGCACACTGGACACCCACCCTGACGGGCTTTGAAAATTTTAGGGGCCTCACCCGAAGAAACACCCAAAATCTGGCATTCTTCTTCGTTGGGGTGATGTTCTTCCTTACAGTTTTCACATAATACACGAACCAGGCGCTGTGCAAAGACCCCGATAATCGCTCCCGCGATCATGCCGGGCTTTAATCCCATATCGACCAAACGCGGAATGGCACCAAACGAATCATTGGTGTGGAGGGTTGTGTAAACCTGGTGACCAGTCATCGCGGCCTTGAGCGCCATATCTCCGGTCACCCCGTCGCGGATCTCCCCGATAAAGATAATATCCGGATCCTGACGCAGCAAAGCTTTAATACCATCCGCGAACGTCAAAATTCCTTCCCGCACATGGGTTTGCCTGATCATTGGCAAAGAATATTCAACAGGATCTTCCAATGTCTGAATATTCACCTCTACCTTATTGATTTCATTAATCATTGAATAAAGAGAGGTTGATTTACCCGAACCAGTCGGGCCGGTCACAATAATAATCCCCTCGGGACGCGCTTGCGCCATCCGGATTCTTTTCAGATTTTCTTCACTAAATCCCAATTTTGCCAATGGCTTAATGCTGGCGTTTTTATCCAAAACACGAAGAACAATATTTTCGCCATGGACAGTTGGTAAGGATGAAACACGAAAGTCCGCTTCACGGTCTCCGATATTCAGATTGAAACGTCCATCTTGCGGAGACAGCTTGTCGGCAATATTCATCTTCGACATAATTTTAATCCGCTGTGACACCCCGTTCCATATCTTCTTGTGCAAAATCTGGGCGGTAAACAGCACACCGTCCAAACGGTACCGCAAGCGGACAAAATTCTCTTCCGGTTCAAAGTGCAAATCCGAAACACCTGTTTTAACGGCATCAATCAACAACGCATTGACCAATCGCACAATCGGATGGCTATAAGCCTTGTCTTCATTCAACTTGGCAACATCATCAGGATTAACCGTACCGTCATCCAGCTCCTTGAGAATATCCTCGATCAAGCTGGAATATCCATAAGCCGCATCAATAGCATCGGAAAGAATCGTGGCTGTCGTAACTTTGCAACGAATATCGGTGCCCTTAGGCAGAATTCTCTTTAATCCATCGGTCGCCACAATATCGTACGGATCAACCATCGCAACGACGACGACATTATTCCGGTAGGAAATCGGAAGGACACGCAACTTCTTGGCCTGTTCCTTATCGACCAGAACCAACGCCTCACCATCAAAGATTGTTGTTTTGGGGTCAAAAACCTCATGGCCACTGGATTTGGCCAGAAACTCGATTAGAATTTGCTCGCCGATAAATCCAAGATCAACCAGAACCTGCCCCAGCAATTTTCCGGTGATTTTCTTTTCCTGTAAGGCGACATTCAATTGTTCCTGAGTGATAATCCCTTGAGCGACCATACGCTCACCGATCCGTCCGCGACCATCTGCCTCACCGGAATACCCCCGTCCATCCTCATCAATATACCGTCCGGCGACACCGCCGCCCCGCCGTGAAAGCCCTTGCCCGCCTGCCTTGACCAGTTCCTTTACATCAAGAGCCTTGATTTGATCGGGACGCGCAGGCAACCCTGCTCCACCAGAACTTTTGCTCTGATCCTCGTCTTTTCCTGTTAAATCAATAACTTCCATAAATTTTCCACTTGCAGGTACATTAAAAGAGATCCCTGTATCTTCTGACTTATCCCTTTCAAGGGGCGGAAACACAAGGTATATAATAAGAGTAGTTCCAAAGAATCATGGGGCAATCCTTAACCCTCACTCCTCAGACTACCCCGCAATCGTAAAAAAAACTTGAAGATCAGGATGTTGCAAAATAAGAAAAAACAGGTAGATTCGTATTTTGTTCGAGCAATCCTTCGCATAAAAAATATATAATATAAAAAAGAAAACACTCACGAGAGACTTATGGCAACAGAAATACGCCGATTGATATTTTCACACAGCGAAACAACCATCGCCATCCGCAACTATGGTGCCTCATTGGGCATGAAATTTCCGGAAGGGCGGATCATTCGCGCCCGCTATGCTGGAACCGCTGAATATGAATTCCACTCCATGAAACAGTTCAAAGCTCCTATTCAGGGTGATTATAATGTCCGGGAAACGCCCAAGGCCATTACCCTGACCTTCTTTGATGAAAAGACCTTCGAACAGAAATTCATCAACCTGACTGCAGACTTTATTTCCGCAGCCTTGATCGAATATTGCATTACCAACAAGATCATGATGCCAAAAAATGCAGAAAAGAACCTCGACCTGACCGAATTCAACGTCTGCCTCGACATCAATCTCGAAAACATCACCGAATCAACTGGCGCCCCTCTGAAGCTGGAAGACTAGCCCTCGCTGATATGCATTATGAAAACCTTGCCGCGCTATCTACGCAAGCCGTGCATATCTCTTGATAAGTTGTTGAATTAAAAAAACTTATCCCTTAAAAATGAACCATGCGAAACTTACCGAACTATATTACGGTCGGACGGCTGATGTCGCTTCCGATTCTTGTTGCGATGATGCTCATTAATACTGAATGGGCCGCGTGGACGGCACTTGGAATTTATACGGCAGGATGTCTGACCGACTGGCTGGATGGATACATCGCCCGCCGCTACAAACTCGAAAGTGCCTTCGGAAAATTTCTCGACCCTGTGGCCGATAAAATCTTTATCGCAACGGTGCTGATTGCTTTGCTTGCCAACGATAACTTGCCGTGGTGGGGATGCATTCCGGTGACCATTATTTTGTGCCGTGAATTTTTGGTGTCTGGCCTGCGTGAATTTTTCGGGCCACAAAATATCAAATTCCCCGTCTCCAATCTGGCAAAATGGAAAACTACGGCACAGATGTTTTCGCTTGGCTTTTTGATTATGGGCGACTGGGGCGAAAAAGTTTTCTCGCCAAACTGGGAAATGGGATACGGGCTTTTAACAATTGCAACCATCCTCACCATGATGACCGGATGGACATACATGAAAGAAGGCTTGAAACATCTCGATGTATAAAACGCTCTCCCCACTGCTTTTCTTAATTCAACCGGAAACCGCGCATAAACTCACGCTCAAGGCTTTGCGCTACGCTCCGACGTGGGTGCTTCCTTCTGGACGCAACCCTCCCTCCCTCAGGCTTGCCCTTTGGGACAGGGTATTTCCCAATCCAGTGGGGCTGGCCGCAGGCTTTGACAAGAATGCTGAAAGTATCTCTGGCCTTTTTCATCTGGGCTTTGGTTTCATCGAAGCCGGAACCGTGACCCTCAAACCACAATCCGGCAATCCAACCCCGCGCATTTTCCGTTGCCCTGAACATCGTGCCGTCATCAACCGCATGGGATTCCCGAATCTGGGCGTTGCCAATTTCAAACAAAATCTCGAAAAATTTCTTCGCCGGAAACCGCGCCCCAATGGCGTGCTGGGCATCAATATCGGGATGAACAAAGACCAGACCAATCCGGCCAAAGATTATACTTCTCTGATCCGCACACTGGCCCCGATGGCCGACTATCTGACCATCAACATTTCATCTCCCAATACGCCGGGCTTACGTAATTTACAGGAAAAAGAACCTCTGACCGAACTCCTGACAGCCGTCATGCAAGAGCGTAAAAACTCTTGCGGAACGAATCCGCCGCCGATACTGGTTAAACTGGCTCCTGATCTGACGAATGACCAACTCTCGGATATTGCGTCCGTTTTGCTTGACCTCAAAATTGACGGCGTGATTCTAAGCAACACCACTCTTGCCCGCCCTGATTTTCTACCCCCCTCCTTTGCCGGTGAAAAAGGCGGGCTAAGCGGCACGCCACTGACTGACAAATCAACCGAGATAATCCGCAAATTCTATGCCCTGACCAAAGGGGCAATTCCGATCATTGGTGTGGGTGGAATCTCAAACGGTGCAGACGCCTATGCGAAAATCCGCGCGGGGGCCTCGCTGGTTCAAATTTACTCCGGACTGGTGTTTGAAGGGCCAAATCTGGTTCAAAAAATCAAGGATGATCTGGAAAGCTTGCTTGAAAAGGATGGTTATGCCAATCTGGAACAGGCAATAGGGGCTGATCACCAGAAACAAGATGCAAAAGCACAACAGGACACAGGGGAGCAAAATGTCAAATCAGCTTGATACCCTCACCAAATATCCGGGACTATGGCTTGGCGTATATGCCTGCGGGTCACTGATGACCATTGCCACCGTCGGGCAAATTTTTGGCGGGATCGCCGCAGGTTCTGCAACCGCTTTCTTTATATTGGCTGGAACATTCGGCTTTGAATCCATGACTCGCCGCACAGTTGAAACAAAACTGAACAGACGGGTCGAAACACTCGGCGCACAACAAAGCCAGATGACCCGCGAGATTGCCCGCACCCGCAACGATGTGGATGCCTTGAAAGACGATATGGTGCAAACGGCGATCACGCTTCAAAAAGAATTGAAAAAATTCAACGCTCTCACAGACACCCCCGCACAAGAAAGCGAACAGGTTGTAAAACCTCCCTCGTCAGCAATGGGAGCAGTTCAACGCTCCTTTCAGAAAATGGGCAATCGTCTGCGCCCATCGCACTCGTCCTTTATGCCGACCCAAAAACCGGCCAACGAACCCGCCCCAAAAGAGCCAGTGGCAAAAGACGAAAAAGTTCGCAAATATCGTGACATTCTGATGACATCGGACTCCAAACCATCTGCGCGGAAATCCGAACCAGATCTGGTGCCAGAACGCCCGCTTGACGAAGTGCCGGAATACAGCAAAGCCGTTCTGAGCGAACTGATTAACCATGCCGTTCAAAACGACAAGATCGAAATTTTTGCCCAGCCGATTGTGCGCCTGCCCTCCCGCAAAATTTCCTATCTGGAATTATTTGCCCGCATTCGTGCGCGTGCAGGAATTTACCTTCCCGCAGATACCTATCGTTCTCTGGCTGAAGAAGAATCAAGCATCGAAAATGTCGATCACCTGCTGTTATTGCATACCATCGACACCATCCGCGCCGATGCGCGGCGTGGCGTAAGTATCGGCTATTTTATCAATGTCTGCGCCCAGTCTTTCAAGAACCAGCGCTATATGACCGATCTGCTGGAATTTCTGCGTGCCAAGCGCGACCTCGCAGGACATCTGGTGTTCGAGATTCAATATAAAGAATACGCTACCTTGCCGCCGCAACTGATCCGCATCATTGATGGCCTAAGTCGCTTGGGCTGTAAATTCTCGATTGATAACCTGACCTCTCTCGATTTCGATGACGACCGTCTGGCCGAAAGTGGTGTCAACTTTTTGAAACTTGGGTCACAAACTCTGGTCGATCTGTGTAAAACATCAGATGGAGAAATGGATCTGGCACGCCTGAAATCGCGTCTGGATAATTCCGGTCTTGAACTGATTGTTGAAAAATTTGAAACAGAAAGCGCGCTTCTCGAATTGCTGGATTTCGAGATTGATTATGGCGAAGGCTATCTGTTCGGCAAACCTGATCTGGAAATGGCCTACCGTAAACACGTCGCCTAAATACTGGATACCGCCTCCCGAAATAATAAATGGAGAACAAGCCAATGACCTCTAATAATTTTCTTTGCACTCTATGCGGAACTTTGCGGCCTTGGCGTGAACGAACCATTCTGACTATGGCACTCGGTTTTTTATGCATTCCGGCTCACGCCTCGACGCAACAATATGCTCTCTCTTTATACGGCGACATCAAATACCCTGCGGACTTTACCCATTTCAACTATGTGAACCCCGATGCCCCCAAAGGCGGGGCCTTGCGCTTGTCTGCCATCGGCACCTTTGACAATCTCAACCCCTATATTATCAAAGGCAACGCTGCAAGTGGCGTGGACGCCCTAACCAATCCGACCTTGATGGTGCAAGCCTATGACGAACCTTTCACACTTTATGGGTATGTGGCTCACTCAGTTGACTTGGCCGACGACCGCTCGTCCATAACTTTTAACATCAACCCACAAGCCAAATGGGATGATGGCGAACCGCTGACCGCTCACGATGTCGAATGGACATTCAACACCCTCGTTAAAAACGGAACTCCGTTTTACCGCGCCTATTACGCTGATGTGACAAAAGTCACTGTGTCTGATGATCTGCACGTCACTTTCAACTTCGCCTCAAAAAACAATCGCGAACTTCCCCTCATCGTGGCCCAACTTCCCATCTTGCCCGAACATTTCTGGCAGGGTAAAAACTTTGCCGAAACAACACTCACTCCGCCCGTGGCCGCAGGCCCTTACAAAATCTCGAATATCCAGCCAGGTCGCTCGATCGAATTCGAACGGAACAAAGACTGGTGGGCAAAAGATTTGCCGGTGAATAAAGGCCGCTATAATTTCGACAAAATCACCTACTCCTATTACCGCGATCAAAACGTCGCGTTAGAAGCTTTCTTCGCAGGTGAATTCGATTTGCAACAGGAAAACGTTGCCAAACTCTGGGCAACCGCCTACACCGCCCCTGCAATCAAGGACGGGCGCATTATCAAAGCCGAAATTTCCAACACTCGCCCCACAGGAATGCAAGGCTTTATTTATAACACCCGCCGTCCGGTGTTCGCTGATAAGGCCGTCCGCGAGGCTCTGGCCTACGCCTTCGATTTCGAATGGGAAAATAAACAATTCGCATTCGGGGCTTACAACCGCACCCGCTCCTATTTTGAAAATTCTGATCTTGCCTCACACGGCCTTCCCACTCCGGCAGAACTGGAAATCCTCGAACCGTTCCGCGATCAACTCCCGCCGGAAGTCTTCACAACAGAATATAACCCGCCCAGCACCGATGGGTCGGGAAACAACCGCGCCAATCTGAAAAAGGCCGCAGATATTCTCGATGCTGCCGGATACAAAGTAGGGTCAGACGGCATTCGCGTCCATGACAAAACCGGAACCCGTTTGAAATTTGAATTCATGGATGCAAATCCGGCTTTTGAACGCTGGATTTTGCCCTTTACCCAGAACCTCAAAAAGATCGGCGTAGAAGCAAGTTTCCGCGTAGTCGATGACGCCCAGTATATCAACCGGATGCAGAACTTTGATTTTGATATGACGACGATGGTCATCCCGCAATCGGACAGTCCGGGCAACGAACAACGCGAATTCTGGACATCGGCCAAAGCCGACCTGCAAGGCTCGCGCAACTATATCGGTCTTAAAAATCCGGTGGTGGATAAGCTGGTTGACGAATTGATTGCCTCGGATACACGCGAAAAACTGGTCAACCAGTCCCGCGCCCTCGACCGTGTTTTGCAATGGAACTATCTGTGTATTCCCAACTGGTACTATAATAAATGGCGTCTCGCTTGGTGGTCAAAACTCGACCACCCGAAAACTCTTTCGGGTCTTACTCCGGCGGTTACCGATACTTGGTGGGTCAAGGAATAATAAACATGAAAACTGCGATCATTATCCCTGCCCGTTATGGCTCGACACGTTTTCCGGGGAAACCTCTGGCAATCCTCAAAGGTAAAACCATTCTGGAACATGTCTATGATGTGGCCAAAGCAGCATCCGATTCAAACACAACCATCCATGTGGCAACCGACGATGACCGTATCGCAACGCATTGCACCGATAAAAATATTCCCTTTCTGATGACACCATCCGACTGCGCGACCGGAACCGACCGCGCCATGGCGGCCATATCCCAGATGACGGACAAACCGGATTTCGTGATAAATCTGCAAGGGGACGCCCCCCTTACCCCACCTGATTTTGTCCGCGCTTTAATTGACGAAGCACAACAAAGCAACACCGCCGACATTATCACGCCCGTGACCCAACTCTCGTGGGAAGAGCTCGACCAACTGCGCGACCACAAAAAAACAACCCCGTTTTCCGGAACGACGGCGACGATCGACCAGTCAGGTCGCGCCTTGTGGTTTTCAAAAAACATTATTCCGGCAATCCGCAAGGAAAACAGAACACTCCCCCTCTCGCCCGTCTATCGCCATATTGGTCTATACGGATATAAACGCGAAAGCCTTGAAAAATATATCACCCTGCCTGCGTCCCTTTACGAAGACCTCGAAGGCTTGGAACAACTCCGCGCGCTGGAAAACGGCATGACCATTCAAACTGTTCTGGTCGATTATAAAGGACGCCCCGCCATGACCGGAATTGACAGCCCCGAGGATTTAAGCCGTGCTGAAAAACTTCTTGTCTAACCATCTGCCCTCTTATTTTTTGGGGCTGATTGTTTTCTTGGGGCTCGTGCCACAAAGCGGCGATAACCCGCTCATCCTTGCCCCGACACTTTTACTCTGCGTTTTTCTCATTCTGGGCAATCGCCTGACCAAAATTGATACCAAAGATCCGATGCTCCTGACCCTTCTTCTGCTCTGGCTGGTCTGGGGAGCAACAGGCCTCGCCAGTGCAATCCCCTTTCCGACCAAAATCACATGGGTTATTTTTGCGGCACTCCCCTTGACCTATCTCTATGTGCGAACCACACCAAAAATTGACCTGACAATTCCGCTGACCGTGATAGGCACAGGTCTGGCGCTTTATGCCGGATATCATTTTTTCATCCACCACCAGAACCGCCCCGATTGGCCGTTTGATGACACCAATTTGCTGGGACTGACCTTTGTTTTTGCGGCTTTGGCGTCCCTGTCTTTGAAGCCCACCCGATTTCTTATTCCAGTATTGGTCATAGGGATTATCCTGACCGAAAGCCGGACAGCCCTTCTTGCCTTGCTCATGGGTTTTGGAACCTGCGCTCTACTTTCGCACCAGACAGTATCCATTCTCAAAAATAAATCTGCCCTTATTCTGGGACTGGTTACTCTGGCTCTAACCATACCCTTGATTTTCACCACCGGATTTGACACCCGCCTGATATCAAGCGCCCAAGACAGCTCCGAACGATTCAGCATCTGGACGGCGGCATGGGACATGGCATGGGAACATCCATGGACGGGCTTTGGCCTTGGAACATTTCATCTCTACTACCCACCTTTTCGGCTGGCTGGCGATCATGATTCACTCGGTTGGATGGTGCATATGGAACCTTTGCAGTTCGCCGTAGAATCCGGATGGCTTTCGACACTGCTGCTTTATGTGGCTTTTATTCTGGCTGCACTCAAAACTATTGCCCTTCGAAAAAATAAAACACTCGAATCTCACCACATCATCGCGGCCTCGATTTTAACTGCTCTGTTTGTGTCCATCCACCTGACTTACCCGCTGCACGTTGTGGGATTTATGATGATCTTTGGCTTTGCTCTGGCGACGCTATACGCTCAACCCACCCTCAAATCATCTCCGCTGATCTTCTCGATCCCAATGCTTTTGACCTTGCTGGGTATAATCTGGCTTGGCCTCTCGGGAGCTTATACATTTCTAATCTGGAACAACATGCAAACGGCCTATCATCTGCATGACCAGCCCCGCTTCAATGCCCTGCTGGACGAATGTCTTGATCGCGGCGACCCTGATTTTCCTGATTGTCGCCTGATGGCCGCACGCTTTATGTCCTTGGCGCAAAACTCCGATACTGAGAAAATAAAAACTTTGCTGGACAGGGCAGAATCCGCAAATCCGGTCAATGCCGAAATTCCCTATTTACGCGCCCGCACGCAACTGGTCAGAAATCCCGCTCAAACACAAGACCTGTTGCCTCTTCTGGACGAAAGCCTTGCGCGTAATCCTACCTTCTGGCCCGCACGGAAAATGGCGATCAATATTTTACTCAGCGCCGGAGAAAAAGAAAAAGCAAAGGCCTATCTGGAAAAAGGGCTTATTTACCCCTACCCGAAACAAACCAGAACCGAAATGCTCTCGATTGAAAAAATGTTAAAAAATTAAGCGGGTTGTGCCTGTTGCAACAAATCAGAACGGGTAAACATCAGATTAGGTAACGCAACCATCCCCAGATCGGTTCCGGCGGAATCGTACCCGTCAGACAAACTTTGTACCATCCGCACCACATCCTCGACACGTTCAGCAACGGCAAGGATGGAAACCACATCTTGCCCCTTGGGAAAGACTTCATTCCAATCATAAGCAACAACATCCAACGCCTGAACTGCTTCTTTTGTGACGTCACACGCATGCATGAAATCTATACGGGCAGATTTTGGTATATCGAACTTTTGGGCTTTCGCTAAGAAATCATGAACTTTGGAACGGAACGCCTGCGCAATATCAACCGGAGAATATTCGGAATCGGATATTTTCTGAAATCCAAATGGCCCTTCCACCTTATTCACCAACGCAATAGATTTACCCATAGTGTTGACGGTTTGAAGGGTTGACTGAATAAAGTCAGTAATGATGTCGATCTGCGTGTTTTGTTCCATAATACTTCCCTGTTCTGCTGTTTTTACATTTTTATAAGTAAATTTCGTAAAACCTAGACGTTTTTCGCATGAAATTCCAGAACTTTTCCAGTAAGACAAAGCCTATGACGACAAAACTTATCATTGCCCGCCATGGCAACACCTTCCGCCCTGATGAAACGCCCACCCGCGTGGGGGCGCGGACTGATCTGCCGTTGACCGAAGGCGGTGAAGAACAAGCGCTTAAACTCGGTCATCATTTGAAATCCGCCAAACTCAAACCCGATCTGGTTTACACGTCCTTCTTGCGCCGAACCATCGACACGGCGCGTCTGGCTTGCGTGGCTTTGGGATGTGCCAATCCTCCCGAATGTCTGGAAATCTTCAACGAAATTGACTACGGCCCTGACGAGAACCAGACTGAAGACAAAGTTTTGGAACGCGTTGGTGATGCCGCCATCAAGAACTGGGATACAGAGGGCACCATGCCCGAAGGCTGGTCGCCCCGCCCGATTCAAATTCTGCTCGACTGGAAAAATTTTCTAAAAAATTGTGTGGACACCCACAAAGACCAGACCATTATGGTGGTCACCAGCAACGGAATTGCCCGCTTTGCCTTGGCCCATGCAGAAAATGGCCGTGATTTCCCGCTCAAACTCTCGACCGGAGCCTACGGAATCTTGGAATTCGATAAAAACTGGCGCGTTTCCGACTGGAATATCCGCCCATAGCCCTTTCCTTGAATTTATATAAAAAATAAACTATACTTCTTTCTATGACAGAAAGCTTAATCAACTTACCTGCAAAATTTCAAGAAGTCAGCGCGCCCCCAATATTTACGAGCGCAGATGCTCATGAGATATTGAACTGGCTGTTATATAAAACCAGAGGAATTCTTAAAAAAACGCTGGAAGATAACCCAAAAGACATTGCAAACGCCTTTAGGGATGTTGCGGATATAGCAACAGCCCCGTTACACGGAAGGTGCAGTTTCTCACAAGCCGTAGCAGCCTACGCCCTAAAAGAAAGAGGCTTCTCTCCTAAAAATTTCTCTCTCCAAAGCATAGAGGATCATACTATTGGACATGCTAGTCTAACGGTTGAGATAGGACAAAATACATACCTGATTGATCCAACCTATCGGCAGTTTTTTGATCCAAACCAACCCATAATTGAAGATAGACAAATCCCTATGCCCGGGTTCAAACTCTCCGAAACAGAACAGGGAAGATGCTTATTGGAGAAGCTTATGACAGATGGCTATGCCCTCATTGATCCTGAAACGGCAAATGCCTATCTATCCTCCTTCTGCAACGGAGTGTCCCCATTCGCAACCCCCGAAGAGTCCTATCAGTTCTTGAAAGACCCTCCTCCGGATCAAATGGAATATCACATGAGCAAAAACGCTCTGGAACGTTTAGGGTTGTTAATTCCACCAACCTCTCATTAAAAGAAGCGTTTCCGACTGGAATATCCGCCCGTAATATGATTCAATACCAGTCATGTTGAATTATATCCTTCGCCGTCTGGCCATGATGGTTCCCACCATTTTCGGTATCCTGCTGGTCAGCTTCATTGTCATCCAATTCGTTCCCGGCGGGCCGGTGGAACGCATGATCGCGCAACTTCAAGGCCACGGAACCGAGGCCACCTCCCGCTTTTCCGGTGGTGGTGGCGATATAGCGGGTGGCGCCAATATGGCACAAATGACAGGACAATCCTCCCAATATCGCGGTGCTCAAGGACTTGATCCTGAATTCGTTAAAGAACTCGAAGCCATGTACGGTTTTGACAAACCGGCCTATGAACGGTTCTGGATCATGATAAAGAACTATCTGCATTTTGATCTGGGGGAAAGCTACTACCGCGATGCGGGGGTCATTGATCTGATCATAGAAAAAATGCCGGTTTCAATTTCGCTGGGGTTGTGGTCAACCTTGCTGATCTATTTTATTTCAATTCCCCTCGGCATCAAAAAGGCGGTCAAAGATGGCCAAAGCTTTGATATATGGACATCCGCCGTTATTTTTATCGGCTATGCGATCCCCTCGTTCCTGTTTGCAATTTTGCTGATCATCCTGTTTGCAGGTGGACGATATTTTGACCTTTTTCCCTTACGCGGAATCATCTCTGACAACTGGTCTGATTTTCCGTGGTGGAAACAGGCTCTCGATTATATGTGGCATATGACCCTTCCCGTGTGCGCCATGGTTATTTCCGGCTTTGCGAGTCTCACCATGCTGACCAAGAACTCGTTCCTCGACGAGATTGGCAAACAATATGTCCTGACGGCCCGCGCAAAAGGCCTCTCCGAAAAACGTGTCCTCTATGGTCATGTGTTCAGAAATGCGATGTTGATCGTGATCGCCGGATTCCCTGCCGCCTTCATGCATATCTTTTTCACCGGCTCTTTGCTGATCGAGGTTATCTTCTCGCTCGATGGTCTGGGTTTGCTGGGCTATGAATCCATCATCAACCGCGACTATCCGGTGGTGCTGGGAACGCTTTACATCTATGCCCTGATCGGACTTGTCGTGACACTGATCCGCGACATCATCTATGTTCTCGTTGACCCCCGCATCAATTTCGAGGCAAGCGCGACCTAGATGTTCCCTCACGTCATTGCGAGCAAAGCGAAGCAATCCAGATGAAACAACCTGCTGTCTATATTATAACCAACCAAAGGAATGGGACTCTCTATACAGGGGTAACATCAGACCTAACTCAAAGAGTTTTCCAGCATAAAAATGAAACATTTTCAGGATTCTCCCAGAAATACAAATGCAAAACCCTTGTTTTTTTCGAACAACATGAAACAATGGAGACAGCCATACTTCGTGAAAAACAAATAAAAGCTGGCTCCCGTACAAGAAAATTGGCTCTGATTGGATCTAAAAACCCCGAGTGGAAAGATTTGTATAATGAAATTATCAGTTAAGTATATTGTGACGGAGCCACAACGGAATACACCAGACGACTCTGGATTGCTTCGCTCTGCTCGCAATGACGATTGGAAAATATAATGGCCATAACCCAACCTATCTTAGTTGCTGAAATCGGATTCCTATGATCGAACTCACTCCCATCACCCGCCGTCGCTGGGCGCAATTCAAAGCCAACAAGAGAGGCTACTGGTCACTCTGGTTTTTTATGGTGCTTTTTGTGCTGGCGATGTCTGCCAATGTCATTGCCAACAGCAAACCTCTGGTCATCTCGTATCAGGGTAGCCTCTATATGCCTTTTCTCAAAAATTATCCTGAAACAATTTTTGGCGGCGACTTCGAAACCGAAGCCGATTACCGTGACCCTTATGTTCAAGAACTCATCGAAACTGCGGGCGGTAAAATCATCTGGCCCCCGATCCGATATTCCTATGATACCATAAATTATGACCTGCCAACGCCTGCGCCGTCTGCCCCGACCGCGGACAATCTTCTGGGAACGGACGATCAGGGCCGCGATGTGGTTGCAAGGGTTCTTTACGGATTCCGCCTCTCTGTCCTGTTTGGTCTGGCCCTTACAATCTTTTCCTCGATTATCGGCGTCACGGCTGGCGCCTTTCAAGGGTTTTACGGGGGCAAGGTTGATCTGGTCGCCCAACGCGTTATTGAAATCTGGTCGTCACTCCCTAGTCTTTACATCCTGATTATTTTCTCTGCCATGTTTGTTCCCGGATTCTGGACACTTCTCCTGATCCTTCTGCTCTTTTCATGGACGTCTTTGGTTGATGTTGTCCGCGCGGAGTTTTTACGCGCCCGCTCGCTCGATTATGTTCGTGCGGCGCGTGCCCTTGGTGTGGGCAACTTTACCCTGATGCACCGCCATATCCTGCCCAACGCGGTTGTGGCAACGCTCACCATGATGCCCTTTATCCTGACCGGTTCTATTACCGCCCTGACATCGCTCGATTTTCTGGGGTTGGGCTTGCCTCCGGGCTCACCCTCACTAGGTGAATTGCTGGCCCAGGGAAAAAATAATATTCAGGCCCCATGGCTGGGTGGCACAGCCTTCTTTTCTCTGGCGATTATGCTTACTTTATTAACCTTTATCGGAGAAGCTGTCAGAGATGCCTTCGATCCGAGAAAAACAAAGATATAAAAGGTTGGAGAGATAAAATGACGACAGATCACACCAGCCTTCTCAACAGTATTACTGAAGAAGTCAAAACCTGCCGTCATGAATTGCACCAGAATCCTGCAACAGCTTATGAAGAATTTTACGCCTCTGATCTTATTGCCCGCAAACTGACAGAATGGGGTATTGAATTCGAACGCGGCTGGGCAAAAACAGGGATAGTGGCCACCATCTACGGACAAAGCACCTCGTCAAGAAAACGGATCGGCTTCCGTGGGGATATCGACGCGCTCGATATTACCGAACAATCGGGACAGGACTGGTCATCGAAGATTGCTGGTAAAATGCATGCCTGCGGCCATGACGGACATACTTCTATTTTGTTGGGGACAGCAAAATATCTGGCTGAGACAAAAAATTTCAACGGCACAGTCCACCTTTTTTTCCAACCTGCAGAAGAAGGTGGTGGCGGTGCCATTCGTATGATCGAAGAAGGTCTGTTCGATAAATATCCGGTGGACAGTGTTTATGCCATCCATAACTGGCCCTACGCCCCGCTTGGTGCAATCGCAATCAAAGGCGGGCCGATCATGGCCAGTTCTGATACGATCGAGATTACAGTAACAGGAAAAGGTGGACACGCAGCCCTTCCGCACGAAGCCATAGACCCGATTGTGATTGCCTCTGAAATTATTTTATCTTTGCAAACAATCATTGGGCGCACAGTCAATCCCGCTCAATCAACGGTCATCAGTGTGACCAATTTTAATGCCGGAACCGGCGCCCACAACATCATTCCCTCCGAAGCAAAACTGATTGGAACTGTCAGAACGTTTGACAATAAAAATCGCGATCTGGTCGAAAAAAGAATTCGGGAGATTGTTGAGGGTATCGCCCACGCCCACGGGGCAAAAGGCACTCTAAACTATAAACGTATCTATGACCCGACCCTCAATGATCCGGCTCAGGCTGCACTATGTGCTGGCATTGCGAAAAATCTATTTGGGGAAACGGCGGTGATAACCGACTTCCTTCCCCACATGACCGCCGAAGATTTCGGGGCGATGCTCCAGAAAAAACCGGGCTGCTATATCATTTTCGGACAAGGTGAACCCGATGATCGGGATTCTCCGCATAATTACGGACTTCACCATCCGAAATATGATTTTAATGACAAACTCATTCCCGATGTCATCAGATATTTTTCGGGCATCACCGAACATGTGCTTCGCTGACACCAATATAATTTTTTAGCCTTATCCTTTTGTTTCGGTACAAGGAGAAATCAATGGCGCGGCACAACAAATCCGGATTGGTCGGAATAAGACTTTTGGATACGATGTCATCAGCCCCCATATCCAGCAACGACTTCACCAGTTGTTGATTGTTACAAGATGTCAACACGACTACTGGGATATCAGGTGCGAAAGATTTGACCTGCAAGAAACTATCATGCCCATCCAATGTATCGGGCAAATGCAAATCAAGAAGAATAACATCAACCAGATCTGCCGATGCGAACAAATATTCACGAGCCTGAAACATCGTCTCGCACCAGTAAAGACGATAGGAATCAGGCTGTGAAGTCTCGCAAATAATGCGCTTGATAATCGCCGCATCTGTTTCCGAGTCTTCAATCAACGTAACCTGTCTGGCCTCCATCACCATGGTGACGACCTCTCCTTGAAATATATTCAAAAAACGAATGAAGATTTATGCTTATCCCGCAGAATAAGATCCCGACATCAAGTTTAACAATTCCGATGTCTGTGCCAGTTTCTGCTCCATTTCAACCCGCGACGATTTCAAACTGCGATGCCGCCCGATTGAAAATTCCATGATCCGCACCAGTAACTCTGGTTGCATCACGATCATGTTTTTACACACATAATCCTGTGCGCCGATACCCAGCATCTCAAGGGCCATCAAATGGTCTTCGATGCTGGTTAAAATGACGATCGGACATTGATCCTTGTAAAGGGACAACTGTTGATATGTATCCTGTGGACTGGCAGAATCCGGCAACCCCAAATCCAGAAGAACAATATCAATCTGATACTGCTTGTCCTTCAGAATACCTTCTGCCTGTTGGATCGTCTCGGCCCTGATAACATCGCAGGCCCACGGCATTTTATGCGCCATAATTCTCTCGACCAGATAGAAATCAATATCGCTATCTTCAACGATCAAAACTTTAACATGTTCCAGATCCGTTAAAGATCGTCTGAACTGCCCCCATTCATATTTGTTTTCCGTTGTCATGTCAGCCTCCCGAATAAATGTGTAGCCAAAGCGCTTCTCGAACAAATCGCCATTTTTTTACATATTCAATTTTCAAGCAGTGCCACTTTTTCGGATTAACCAATCGTCGATAAAAGGGATGAAATCATTATACACTATTCGAGAAACAATAAACACAAAACTTTGTGCTTTTTTGAAATAAAATTTTGTGTTTTAATTTAAGTAAGGCTAATATACCCGAGCTCTGATAGTATTTAGGGCAATCGAATATATAACCTATAGTAAAAAATAAATATTTTAGACGGGGTATCAGGATGGCCTCTGCAACGCAGACAGAATCATTCAGTGAAAAGCAGTTGCGTGCAATTCTTGAAAATACGGTGGACGGGATCATTGTCATCAACAGCAAAGGCATTATCCTCTCGTTCAATCGTGCTTGTGAAAAACTCTTTGGCTATACAGCGAAAGAAGCCATCAACCAGAATGTGAAAATCCTGATGCCACAATCTCACAGCATCAACCACGATGGCTATATCAACAACTACCTGACGACCCATGAGGCTAAAATTATTGGCATTGGCCGCGAAGTTACAGGACTGAGAAAAGACGGGTCGATTTTCCCGATGTGGCTAAGTATCGGCGAAGTGATCGAAGATGATTCTCATTTCTTTGTCGGAATTGTCCGTGACATTACCGCCCAGAAAGAACACGAGATTCAAAAACAGATTTATACGCAAGCCCTTGAAAAGAGCAATCGGGAACTTGATGATTTTGTTTACATTGTCTCGCATGATTTGAAAGAGCCGATGCGTGGCATCTACAGCTACTCGCAATTCATGTGGGAAGACTATAACGAACAGCTCGATGACGAGGGCAAGAACAAACTCACCAGCTTGATGAAAATGTCCCAACGTATGAATGAACTGATTGATACGTTGTTATATTTCTCTCGCCTGAACAAAACCGACCTGTCATACGCTGATATGGATATCAATCAGGTGATCCGGCAAGTATTGGAAACGTTTGAACTGTTCCTGAAAGAACATAATGCCAAGATCATAATCGACAATCCTCTTCCGGTAACAAAATGTGACCAGTCCAAGGTTGGTGAAATTTTCAGGAACCTGATTGTCAACGGCATTAAATATAACGACTCTGAAAATAAAGAGATTCATATCGGCACTTGTGAACGCGAAGAATGCCCCGAACAAACTGTTTTCTACGTTCAGGATAATGGAATCGGTATATTGGAAAAACATCATCACTCCGTTTTCAAAATGTTCAAACGCCTGCATGGACGTGACGCATATGGCGGTGGAACGGGATCAGGATTAACCATTGTAAAACGGATTATAGATCAACATGGCGGCAAGATTTGGATCGACACACCCTCTTCAGGTGGCGGGACATATTTCCTGTTCACACTGGGGACTGGAAATCATGAATAAAGGAGGACTTGATGGCTCAAAGTCAAAATAACGGGAATAAGAAAGAGCATTTTGTCCTGATTGTCGAGGACAGTCCGGTGGATTTCGAAATTATCTCGCGTGCTTTCAAACGTGTTGAGTTTTCTCCCAAAATCCACCGCTGCGAAGACGGGGATCAGGCTCTGAATTTTCTGGTCAGCTCAATTTCCAGAGAGTCCATGACCGGCAAACCGCTTTTGGTTCTTCTTGACCTGAATTTACCGGGAACAGATGGCCGCGAAGTTCTCTCGACCATGAAATCCGACAAAGTCATGAACCAGATTCCGGTAATAGTCCTCTCCACCTCGAACAACGAAAACGACATCGAGTTTTGTTTCTCTGTCGGTGCGGATAAATATCTGAAAAAACCCATCTCCGCGGACGAGTTTGCGGAAACGGCTCTGACCATCAAGAAATTCTGAGAAGACCAGATCATTTCACACGGGTCGGCCTATCAATATCAGTAATGATTTCAATGAGTTACAAAAAATACCCCCACAAATTTTCGTGGAATAGGGACTATTTTCTTGCAATTTTTTGCACTGCTATATATAATAGCCACATAAAAGATATGCATAAAACGCATATCGAAGTGATCAGGAAAGTGGCGTGGGCGCTTTAGCTGATAGGCTCAATAAAAGGAACGCGTTAGATAACCGATATAGAACTCTTCGTTCCATTTTTTCAGAACAATCGAATAGCAGATAAGAAAGTTTAGGCTGATGACAACCCAGACCCTGAAACAGTTTGTAGATTTGAATTTTGATCCTATTCCCGTCCATCTGAACTCGGCGTCCGAGTTTCAGGATGCTGTGGACTTGATTGATACTGTACGGGCCTCTTTGACCGAAGAGCAAAAGGTTTACCTCTTGCCGAAGACAGTTGATTTTATGACAAAAATGCACCGCGCCGGCAATGTGATTCTTGGCTTGCGGAATATTCAAGGCCAATTAATTTCCCTGACCATTGTCCGCAAAATGGAACACTGGACGGATATCCCTAATTTTGAAGGCCTCCCCTTTATTGAATTTATTTACAATCAGGCGCCATGCCTGTTGCAAAGCGTATGCACCCATCCCGATTATCGGTCGATGGGGTTGGCGGATCGCTTGCTGAGAATGGCCGAAGACTGGTGCCAGACCAAAGAACGCAACCGTCTGGTTGCGCGCGTCGTGGTTGGCAACAAAGGAAGCCTGAGTGCCTTCGCGCGTAACGATTACGATACGCTGTCCTCCGGCATTGATAAGGAAGACGGATATAAATTCGTTTATGTCGGGAAATCTGTATCCCCTCGCCCTTATCTGGTGGTGACGGAACAAGATGCGGAAAATCGCGCCCCAACGCTCTAATCCTCTTTCCATACTGTTAAAAACGACTTACATTGGAACCCATGACACATTCATCTTTGGGGTCCTCTCCCAGACTTCTTGATATTCATGATCTCGGCGTCCGGTTCAAAACACCGGACGGTGTTTTTGATGCCGTCAAACATGTCACCTTCTCACTTGATCGTGGCCAAAGTCTGGCACTGGTGGGGGAATCAGGGTCAGGAAAATCGGTTACCGCCCTCTCAATCATGCAACTCCTCCCCTATCCAATGGCATCACACCCCTCCGGTTCGATCAAATTCGAAGGCCGCGAACTTATCGGGTTAAATCACAAGAACCTCAGATCAATTCGCGGTGATAAAATCGGTATGATCTTTCAAGAACCGATGACCTCGCTCAATCCGCTGCACACCATCTACAAACAGATTGCCGAAGTCATTCAACTCCACTACCCGCGCAGTCCAAAAGACGAAATTGAACGCCGTGTTCTGGACTTGATGGATCTGGTCGGTCTGCCCAAACTCAAAGACCGACTCAAATCCTATCCGCATGAACTCTCCGGTGGTCAACGTCAACGGATCATGATCGCCATGGCACTGGCCAACACGCCTGATCTGTTGATTGCCGATGAACCCACAACTGCTCTGGATGTCACGATCCAGGCACAAATCCTCGAACTGCTCCAGGATTTGAAAACAAGACTGAATATGGGACTGATCCTTATCAGCCACGATCTCAAAGTGGTCGAAAAAATGTGTGACGATATCTGTGTGATGAAACACGGTGAAATTGTCGAACATGCCAGTAAAACAAAATTATTTTCAACGCCCACCCATGACTATACAAAACTGTTATTGGCGGCTCAACCACGCGCCCTGCAACAACAGGTCAATGAAAATGCTCCGGTCATTCTTCGGGCAGAAAATATTCATGTCCGTTTTCCGGTCAAGAAAGGCCTTTTTGGAAAAACCACAAAATTTGTACATGCCGTTGATGATATTTCCCTGACCCTGCGCCAGAAACATACGCTTGGTATTGTCGGGGAATCAGGATCGGGAAAAACTACGCTTGGCCTTGCCTTGCTGCGCCTTTTGGGCTCAACTGGCTCAATCGAATTCATGGGACGCAACATTGAAAACCTGACGGGCAAGACCCTTCGTGCTCTGCGGGCCGATATGCAAATCGTCTTTCAAGACCCGTTCGGGTCACTATCCCCGCGCATGAGCGTCAGCAGCATTATCGGTGAAGGTCTGGGTATCCATTTCCCCCATATCACAAAATCCGAACGCGAAGAAAAAATCATCGAAGCACTGGAAAATGTCCAGCTTGACCCCGCGACACGGCACCGCTACCCGCATGAATTTTCCGGCGGTCAACGCCAACGCATTTCCATTGCCCGTGCATTGGTACTTCATCCCAAACTCATCATTCTTGACGAACCAACCTCGGCGCTCGACGTCTCGGTACAGGCGCAAGTCGTCGAACTACTGCAAAATCTGCAAAGCCGGCACGACCTGTCCTATATCTTTATCAGCCACGACCTGAAAGTCGTGCGCGCCATGTCACACGATATTCTGGTGATGAAAGACGGAAAAATGGTTGAATACGGTAGGGCCGCCGATGTCTTTGACAACCCCGCTCAAACCTATACAAAAAACCTGATGGAAGCCGCCCTCAATCTCCGCACCACGGCAAAGGCCTCCTAATTTCCTCCGACCGCCCTCCCCATCATCGCAAGCGACTGAAAGACGCGTGGCGATCCAGAAAGGATATTGACTGGATTGCTTCACTGTCGCTCGCAATGACGAATTCTTGGTGTCTTCGTGTCTTGGTGGTAAAAACTACTTTGTGTTTTCCCCAAAAAACTCTGCGTCCCTGGCGCTTCTTCGCGCTCTTCGCGTGAACGACTTTCATACACTTCAATAAAAACACGAAGCAACGAAGATGCGAAGTTAAACCTGTCTGCCGCTCTTCGTGTCTTGGTGATAAAAATATCCTCGTCATTGCGAGGAACGTGAGTGACGAAGCAATCCAGTTATCGGGATAATAATTCGTCATCACCCGACTTGTTCGGGTGATCCATTTGAAAACTACGAATAACCTCTGCGTCCTTGGCGCTCCTTCGCGCTCTTCGCGTGAACGACTTTCATACACTTCAATAAAAACGCGAAGCAACGAAGATGCGAAGTTAAACCTGTCTGCTTCTCTTCGTGTCTTGGTGGTTCAAAAACAAACCCCCGTCATCGCGAATTCTTCAGAACTCAATGAAAAAACAAATCCGGTGAAAACCACTCCACCTCATCGTTCCCTATGGCCATGGCAAGCGCAGCAAAGGCGATCACATGGACAACGTAAATTTCCAGACTATATCGCCCGCAAAACTGCAACACCCAGCGAAAGACAATTGGCATTTTTTTCGTCAACACAGGGTATTCCTGCGGCCTAAAGTGATACAACATCACCCCGACAGCCATAAACCCTACAAAGGCCGCATAGGCAAGAGAGTCCAGAAAATGGAATATAAAAATCTGACTAAAAGCCACAACGCTCATCACGGCGCCGAAATAGATTTTTTCAGCCCATGTCCCCAGACAAGTCTCGCCCCGATGTCGCACGGCATACCCCAGCAAAACAATCAACACGCCAAACGTTGAATATTCAATCACCATATAAAGCGGAAACCCAAGAATACAAAAAACCAGAAAGGAATAGAACAATCCTTCCTTGCTCTTGAAAACAACACGGCTCAATGCATCAAGACTGAACCGCATCACGATCATCAGGGCCAGAATATTCAATGGAAATATATATTCTCCCATCACAATATTGGAACCCAACAACAAAGCACATCCGATCCACATGGATTTAGGGATATCCCGTGTTCGGGCATATCCGATCAAAAACATCCAAACCGGAAAACTCATCCGTCCAATGACCCTTAGCCAATCCAGATCGGGAAAAAAGAAAAATCCGATATGGTCGATAACCATCGTAACCACAGCAAAAAATTTCAAAAAATCATAGCTGGTCAGATTCTGATATGGCGAAAAGCGCGAAGAAAGGCGAAACATTGGAAAACTCCGAATAACCAGTCGATGATACATATTTTTCGTGCTAGAGTAAAAACATATATGGAGAACAAGCATGACCCTGACGCCCCGTGCCATTTTTTACATTTTTCTGATTATCTTTGTCGAAGGCTACATTGTTCTCTCGACAGAATTACTGGCGATCCGCATTCTAACCCCTTATGTCGGAAGTGGCACGGACACTATATCCATTATTATCGCGGCGGTGCTGCTCCCACTGGCGGCCGGATATTATTTCGGTGGAAAATTCACCCCATCCCGATTGGGAAAAGACTACAACCGCACCATCCGGCGCAAACTTTCGCATAATATTCTCATATCTTCTGTTTTCATTCTTTTGGGGCTTTCCTTTCTCTCCTCCGCTTTATTTGTCCAGACCATTATTTCGAACCTGAGCAATGACCGTATTTTTGTAACAACCTTTTACACTTTTATTTTTTTGGTCACGCCTGTATTTTTATTGGGGCAGACCACGCCCCTTCTCAGTAATTTCTTTTCCGAACAAAAACTCTCCGAAACCACTGGAAAAATTCTTTTCATCTCGACATTAGGGTCTTTCATTGGGGCGACGTTTACCACCCTCATTCTGATGTCTTATATCGGTGTCAATTATACCGTGGTTGTAAATATCGTTCTGGCGGTGTTGCTCTATACCAGCCTCAACAAATCCGCCCGCATCGAAAAAACTCTTATCATTGCAACAGGGCTGGTTTTGGTCGCCTACGCCCTAAACAGCCAGAAAATTCTTGATTCATTTCATATCGTGGAAAGTAACAAATACAATGACATCGCCGTGATGACAAATCCCGAAGACGGGATGAAGATGCTCATTCTGAACAACACCGTATCATCGGGGATAGATAAGAATGGGAAACCCTATCCTTATATCAGATATCTCGATGATCATTTTATCAACACAATCCCCGATGATCGAAAACCCGCACATATTCTGGTCTTAGGGGCTGGTGGGTTCACACTTGGTCTTGATGATGATACAAACATATACGACTTTGTTGACATTGACGGATCGTTAAAAGATATTTCCGAAAAATATTTTCTGGGACATGAACTCGGGCCAAATAAGAATTTTCATCCCATGCCTGCCCGTGGATTCTTGACACAAAACACACAGAAATATGATCTGATCCTGATTGATCTGTTCTTTGGACTTCAGAATATCCCTGAACATCTGGTCACACGCGATTTTTTTGAACAGGTCAAAGGGGCGCTTCAACCTGATGGATTTATCACCGCCAACGTCATCGCAAATCCTGTCTATCAGGATGCTTTTTCGCGCAATATTGATGCGACTTTTCGGTCTGTCTTCCCGGACATGACCCGCCAGATCGTTAGCCCCGGTTTCAACGCATGGAAAACAGATAATGTAGCAAATCTTCTCTACTCTGCTCAAAATACGGCAACACAACACCCTCACCGGATCTATACGGATAATCTCAACCGGTCATATGCCGACCGCCCCAGAGACTTAAAATAAAGAGACTTAAAATAATAGGAAAAAATTATAAGAAACTTTGCGGGTCAATATCAATCTGAACCCTGACACCCGATGGTGTTTTAACCAACGCCAACCACTGCGTAATCATCTTTTGAATATTCAGATTTTTATCCGCCTGCACCAGAATGCGTTGACGATATTTCCCCCTGATCCGGTACATCTGCGCTTGGGCAGGGCCTAAAATTCGTACTCCTTCGGCGCGGGGCGCGGCGCGTCCAATCGCCAGTGCCGCATCGCGTGTTGCGGCCTCATTACTCCCCGAAATCACCAACGCCGCCAGCCGTGAAAAAGGTGGCATATGGGCTCTTCGACGCTCAAGGGACTCGACTTCCATAAACCCGTCACGATTATCATCGGCCAACATCTGCATGACGCGCTGCTCGGCATTATAAGTTTGCAGAAAAACATGACCCGCCAAAGCTTCTCGCCCTGCGCGTCCCGATACCTGATGAAGAAGTTGAAAACTGCGTTCGGTCGCGCGTAAATCTCCGCCCGACAAACCAAGGTCGGCATCAATAATCCCGACACAGGTAATCTGCGGGAAATGGTGTCCCTTGGCAATCACCTGCGTGCCGATAATAATATCCACCCGTGCCTCACGAATATCTTCCAAGGCCTTGGTCAATTTTTCATGGGAATCAAGAACATCACTTGCCATCACCAACACGCGCGCATCGGGAAAATATTCGGCCACCTCTTCGGCAATCCGCTCGACCCCCGGCCCACACGCCACCAGTGAATCTGCATCCCCACAAGACGGACAGTTTTCCGGCAATTTCATCGCATACCCGCAATGGTGACAATGCAGATGGTGGGTACGACGATGTTCAACCAACCAAGCCGTACATTTCGGGCATTCAATCCGGTGACCGCACGTCCGGCATAACGTCAAGGGAGCAAACCCTCTGCGGTTGAGAAACAACAAAGCCTGCTCATGCTTTTCTAACGTTGCCGAAATCTCATCTCGTAAAGAAGGCGCAATGAAATGCTGCCGCTCGGGCTTATCTTTGCGCAAATCAACAATTTTGATATCCGGCTTGGTCGCCCCGCCAAACCGGTCAGGCAATTTCAAATGCTGATATCGCCCGTCTATAACATTTTGCATCGTCTCCAAAGACGGAGTCGCAGAAGCCAGCACCACCGGAATTTTTGACAAACTACCACGCACCACCGCCATATCCCGCGCATGATAAATCAAGACCTCTTCCTGCTTATACGCCCCGTCATGCTCTTCGTCGACGACAATCAATCCCAAATCAGCATAGGGCAGAAATAAAGCAGATCGTGCGCCAACAATAACGCGTGTCTGTCCCGTCACAACCGATCTCCACGTCAAGCGACGTTGAGCCGGAGTCATTGACGAATGCCACAAAGCAGGTGTCACACCAAAACGTGATTTGAATCGTGTAATAAAGGAATTGGACAACGCAATTTCGGGCATCAAGATCAAGGCCTGATGACCGCGTTTGAGAATTTCTGCAATCGCCTCGAAATAAACTTCGGTTTTACCAGACCCCGTCACCCCGTCGAGCAAGAAACACGCAGACTTGTCTTGCCCCACGGCATTGATAATTTGATCCGCCGCCAAAGATTGATCCTTTGACAACTCGACATGCAAAAAATCAGGATCAGGGTTCGAACAAGGCGCCTTGGCAAATAAATCAACTGCCGCCACCACGCCGTGTTTCACCAGAGTTTTAACAATCGAAGACGACACCTCGGCCTGTTTTTCAATCTCGCTCAAACGACGGGGCAAACCGTCTTCCAATAACGCGACGACTTTCTTTTGTGACGGATTAAGATCAATGGTTTTCTCCCCCGCCACATATCCGGTCAAAGGCTGGGACGGTTCCAAAGCCTGAGGAACCGAGATTGCCATTTTCAAAACTGCCCCGAGCGCGGCCAGATTATACCGCGCAACCCATGCGATAAATTCGCGCATCTGATCGGACATTGCGGGCAAATCATGCTTTTGCAAGACCGCCTTCACTTTTGATTCCGGAACGTCCGATTGCTGGGAAACCGCCCACACCACGCCCTGCACAGCCCGAGGCCCCAAAGGCACCAGAACATAATCCCCCGCCCCTAATTCCATTCCTTCGGGAATCAGGTAATCATAGGTTTTTTCAACCGGAGATGTGACCAAAACCGAGCAAAACGGCATAGCTTCAAACCCTTGATTTCCATTTGCAAGCAAGGCATAGTGCCTGCATCACACAAAATATACAACCAAACGGAACAACGCATCATGAAATTCTTTGTGGACACAGCAGATATTAACGAAATCAAGGAAATGGCCTCAACTGGCCTGCTGGATGGGGTTACAACCAACCCGTCTTTGATCCTGAAATCAGGCAAAGCTTTTATCCCATTGATCGAAGAAATCTGTGCTGTCGTTTCTGGCCCCGTGAGCGCCGAAGTGGCCTCGACCGATTATGAAACCATGTGGAAAGAAGCCGACAAGCTGCGCCAGATCGCAGATCATGTCGCGGTTAAAGTCCCCCTCACTCCCGATGGACTGAAAGTTTGTAAACGCCTCTCCGACGAAGGCACCATGGTCAACGTGACCTTGTGCTTCTCTTCGGCTCAGGCAATCCTCGCCGCCAAAGCAGGTGCAGCCTTTATCTCTCCATTCGTCGGACGCCTCGATGATATCGGGTCTGATGGACTGACTCTCATTCAGGACATTGTTGGAATCTATGATAACTATCCGGACTTCCAGACCGAAGTTCTGGTGGCCTCGGTTCGCAACCCGATGCATATTGTTGAAAGTGCCAAAATCGGCGCTGATGTCGTAACCTGTCCGGCCTCGGTTATCAAACAACTCTACGGCCACCCGCTGACTGACAAAGGCCTTGCCGCGTTCGTCGAAGACTGGAAAAAAACCGGACAATCGATTCTCTAAAAATCCGCTTTTTCTCCCGTCATTGCGAGGAACGTAAGTGACGAAGCAATCCATCTCTCGGAATAATAAATTCGTCATTACCCGACTTGTTCGGGTAATCCATACGGGGAAGTAAAATCTCTGCGATCTTTACGCCATTTTCTCTGGATTGCGTCGCTATTCCCCTTCATACCGTCATCACCCGACTCGTTCGGGTGATCCATTTGAAAACTATGGATACCCCGAATAAATCGGGGCATGACAAAAAATTTTTGTTTTCCCCATAACCTCTACGCCCTTGGCGCTCCTTGGCGTTCTTCGCGTGAACGACTTTCATACCCTTGAATAAAAACGCGAAGCAACGAAGATGCGAAGTTAAACCTGTGAGCTTCTCTTCGTGATTTTTTATTCTTTACACCATTTTCTCTGGCTTGCTTCGCTGTCGCTCGCAATGACAAATTCTTGGTGTCTTCGTGTCTTGGTGGTTAAAAAACAAACCCCCGTCCATTGCGAGGAACATGAGTGACGAAGCAATCCAGACAGAAATGGATTCCCCTAGAATCTGCTGTGCAGATTCGGGGAATGACAGAGAAAGAAATCCCCTCCTTTTGCACTTAAACAAAAATCTTGACTTGCTAGGAATTATATCCTATAAAGAAAAAATGAGCGAAGACAACAACACCCCCACCCCAAAAGATACCCCAATCCCGACCTACGCCCATCTTTACCCCGATATGCCCTTGGAAAGCTATGCCCGCCCCTGTGAACCCTTACAGGAAGACACCTGTTCTATTCGTGATCTCCCCAACACTTTCCCTGAAATTGAACTTCCAGAACATTTCAAAGGCGCAGAGGTACAAAGCGAGATGTTTGCCCAGATGGTCAAACTCAATTCCATGTTTCATATCATCCTCAGTAAGATTGATCCTGAACAGGACATCAACAAAGCGCCTGAGAAATTTCTGGTGGCCATGAAGGCGCAAGAACAATATCTCAAGACCATTCGCGTCCTGCAAGATTTGCACATGGTGGCGTTACAACCTGTTCCCCGCACGCCTTCTCGACCCTCCACCCGAACCACGGCTCCGGATTTCGATGACCTGCTGGACTTCTGAACGACGCGCCAGACAATCCGCAGCCATTAAACGCTGGGCTCCATGGACAAAATCAACGGGGCCCAAAACACATGAAGGCAAGAAAAAATCTTCCATGAATGCCTACAAACACGGAATGCGCTCGCGCCCTTGGCTATCCTTGTGGGCGCAACTTTATGCCCAACGGCTTTATGTGCGCTGGGTTGAACGTCAACTCGACCAAATCCGCAAAAACCGCAAGCTGGAAAAACGAACACAGGCAAACGAACTATTAAAACGGACACGCATAAATCCGGTCATTTTGCCTGACGCATGGGCCAAACCGTGCTATACTGACCCTTTCTAAGACTTAAATAAGCATGATTCGCATGACCGAACAGACCCTGACCGAAAAAGACACACTCGACGCCACCGAGATCATCGCGTGGCTGAAATCCCATCCGGATTTTTTGCAACACCACCCCGATTTGATTGATAGTTTGCTGCCCCCCAAACGTCAGTCCGGCAAAAATGTTGCCGACTTTCAATCCTATCTGATTGAACGGCTCAAGGCCGACAAAACCGAAGCCCTCAATACCGCCAAGGAAATTGTCGAAACCGCGCGCTATAACATGAACAACCAGACCCGCATTCATCGGGCCGTGCTGCGCTTGCTCGAAGCCAATAATTTTGAAAATTTCATCGACTCGATGACCTCCGATTTGACGGCGCTGCTCGACGTGGACATCACAACGTTGGTGGTCGAGAGCGAAGGCGATAAAATCCCGCATATTGTAACGACCGGAATTCGTATTGTTCCTGAGAACACAATTGAAAACTGGATGGGTGGAAAACAGATTCTTCACCAATCCGATATTGGCGGAGTCGAAGCCATCTACGGGGCTGGCGCATCTCTTGTCCGGTCTCAGGTTTTAATCCGAATCTCCATTGGCGATCACGCTCCGGCGGCTCTGCTCGCTTTTGGCTCTCGTGATCCCCAACAATTCCAACCCGGACAAGGGACGGAACAAATCTCGTTTCTGGCACGCGTTATTGAATTGGTTTTCCGCTCATGGCTACACACGACCGAATAGAAACTTTGCTGGAACTCGCGGCAAAACCGGATCTTGCCGACCAGATCGGCAAATGGATCGCATGGCTGAAGTTCGAGAAAAATATGTCGCCCCATACGCTGCGCGCCTACACTGGCGACTTGGCACAGTTCATAGATTTTTTATATAGCCATCGTGAAGAACAGGTCGGACTTTCGACACTTTCTTCAACATCGCTTGCGGATTTCCGCTCATGGCTTTCTCGTAAATCAATGGATGGATTGACAGCGGCATCGCGAGCACGCTCACTTTCTGGGGTCAAGAATTTTTTGAAATGGCTCGATAAAAACGGCATCATGCACAACGCCCATGTCGGCAATGTCCGCACGCCGAAACTGCCGCATAAATTGCCGCGCCCGCTTGAACGCCCGCAAGCCTTTCGCCTCCTCGACCTTCCTTCTCTTCCTTCCCACTTGCAGGGAGATGGTCATCTTCCTTCTCTTCCCTCCCCCTTGAGGGGGGAGGGTCAGGGAGGGGGTAATCCTCGTGACGAGAAAAAAGCCGACTGGCTCCACATCCGTGACACAACTTTATTCACTCTGCTTTATGGATGTGGTCTGCGGATCAACGAAGCCTTGTCCCTCAATATCTCGGATATGCCGCGTGAAGGATTTTTGCGGGTCATGGGGAAAGGCCGTAAGGAACGTCAGGTTCCGGTTCTGGCGATTGTCGAGAAAGCCCTCGCGCTCTATCGCTCCGCCTGCCCGTTTCCAGAAACACCAGATCGTCCGCTCTTTCTGGGGGAACGTGGCAAACGCCTCAATCAAGGCGTAGCTCAGAAATCAATGCGCGATGTGCGGGGTCATTTGAATTTGCCGGATACCGCAACGCCCCACGCGCTACGCCATTCTTTCGCCACTCACCTGTTGGAAAATGGTGCAAACCTTAGGGAAATTCAGGAATTACTGGGCCATGTCTCGCTCAGCACAACACAAAGATATACAGAAGTGAACGCCGAAGAGCTGATCCGCATTTATAAAGCGGCTCACCCGCGATCCAGTACAAGATAAAAGACACGGACATTGCCGTTCCGAACGCATAAAGCTCTTTTCCCTTCGCAGCTTGCACAACTCACGGCAGTAATCGAGTCAGATCCGGACACAAACATATTGTCCATGTCTCCTGTCTCGTTCGGGATAGTGGTTGATCCGATCAGGGACTCATTCATGCTCTCACACAGTTTCTGGGGAACCCGTACCAATGCGGCGATAACATCCGGCTGTGTACTGCCTACTCCATCAATGCTGTTGGAGATAAAAGACCAATCCGTCGCTGTTGCCTCAGATGGATCGTCAATTTCATTCCAGACCGGAATAAAAATGACCTTTCCGCCCAGTGGGTGAAATATCTTAAGATCATAAGGGGCTGTGCCATATGTGCCATCTGTTGGTCTCTCGAAACTGACCGCTGACGGATCGATACCGTTTAACTTCATTTCCTGAAAACCGTTCTGGACACCATGCAGAAAGTCCAGAACAGCAGCCATCTCGAGTCTGGCTTTATCTTGGGACACACCGCTCATTGTGCCTTCTGATACGCGCAAGCCTTGAGAGATACCGTAACTCAGTGCCGCGAATAGGGCGATCCCGATTAAAATCAAAAATAGCGCACTGCCGCGCTGCCTTTCAAATCGTGTCATCGTGATGGCCATGGATATACCTTAATACCTTTCAGATCAAATGTGCAAAGGACGACCAAGGACAGCCAAAGCGGCCTCCTTGACCACCTCTTCCAAAGTCGGGTGGGCGTGGCATGTGCGGGCGATATCCTCGCTACTGCCACCAAATTCCATCACGGCGGTGACTTCGGCGATCAACGTTCCGGCTTCTGGGCCGATAATGTGGCATCCCAGAACGCGATCGGTTTTGGCATCTGCCAGAATTTTGACGAACCCTTCTGTCGCATTCATCGCCCGCGCCCGACCATTGGCCATGAACGGAAACTTGCCGGATTTGTAAGCAACACCAGCTTGCTTGAGCTGCTCTTCAGTTTGACCAACACTGGCAACTTCAGGCCAGGTATAAACAACACCAGGAATAAGGTTATAATCAATATGTCCCGATTGACCTGCCAGAATCTCGGCCAGAACAACACCTTCATCTTCGGCCTTATGCGCCAACATTGGCCCTGCGATCACATCGCCAATAGCATAGATACCGGCAACATTCGATTGGAAATGGGCATCTGTCTTGATACGACCCCGCTCGTCACGCTCGATACCCACGGCATCCAGACCCAACGCATCGGTATAGGCTTTGCGCCCCACAGCCACCAGAACGATATCAGCCTTGATGATTTCCTTGTCCCCACCGGCAGCAGGTTCGAGTTCCAGCGTGACACCTTTCTTATCAGCCTCGGCCTTGGAAACCTTGGTCGAGAGTTTAAAAACCATACCTTGTTTGGTGAGGATTTTCTGCATTTCTTTGGACAACTCCGAATCCATTGTCGGCAGAATCCGGTCCATATACTCGACAACCGTAACTTCCGATCCCAGACGCCCCCAGACAGCGCCAAGCTCCAGACCGATCACACCGCCACCGATCACAACCATTTTTTTAGGAACTTCGGACAACTCCAGAGCACCGGTAGAAGATACAATGCGTTTTTCGTCCACCATAATTCCGGGTGGCACCGCGACATCCGAACCGGTTGCGATGACAATATTTTTGGCCTGATAGACTGTGCCATCAACATCAACTTGTCCGGCTGCAATAATTTTGCCCGAACCTTTCAACCACTCCACCTTGTTCTTTTTGAACAGAAATTCGATGCCCTTGGTATTAGAATCAACCACGGCTTTTTTATGCCCCATCATGCCATCAAGATCGAGTTTAACGCCGGAAATTTTAATGCCCATTTTCCCAAGCTCGTCTTTTGCTTCATGGTATTTTTCCGAAGCCGACAACAACGCCTTGGACGGAATACATCCCACATTCAAGCATGTTCCACCCAGTGTAGAACGCTTCTCGACACAAGCAACTTTCATGCCCAACTGTGCAGCTCGAATTGCACACACATACCCGCCGGGGCCCGCGCCAATAATAATGAGATCATAAGAGGATGTTGCGTTCATGGGAAAGACCTTAAATAAAAAATGGAGAGCTATATCTCTCCATTTTATCAAGTCTATCCAGTATTGCAACCAAGCAGATTTAGGCGATATGCAAACCTCTGTCCGGAGATGTCCAGACATCGTTTCCTGCTTTTTGGTCATATTTACGCCTCAAGACTGGCAACGCCTCATCTACAAGATCAAGGGCTTGCGATGCAGATGGGACAAATTTAATATTGTATTTCTTGATATCTTCAGGAGTCAAAAGCGAATGAAGCGGCATGTAGGTCGTCTCCTTCGGCGCAGAATCGAAAGGATAATCTACAACAATAATCTGATGCGGCTTGGCCCGCCCTGCATCCACCATCACCAGAAGGTCAAAGAACTCTTCATAAGTTCCCCATCCGCCACCAAGAAAGACCTGAATATCGGACTGATAGATATCGACCTTGCGTCCCCCGACTCCTTCATAAATTTTCAAACAGTCATTCCCCGGATTTGCTCCCTCAAGCTTCATAATCGGGTGACACTGAATTCCGGTCATACGACCCTTCCCATGCTCGTCGCGGTAAGCCATAAATGCGTCGCCCGCATGACCGATCACACCTTTCGCACAGGCGCCATGACGTAAATGAAGGTCACGCTCGGCACATCCGGTTGCAAAAATCGTCCCTTGATCTATATGCTGAGGATCAAAAGTACTTGCAGACCCAAGGATAGAAACACTTGGACGGTCAAATTCGTCATTACCGTCTTGTTTGTATTGATACGTTACATTAATGGGCTCAACATAACTTCCAAGTTTATCATCAATCAACGAAACTGCCGATTTCAAAGAAGTGGCAAATTTCAAGCATTGCTCGGTTTTGGCACCAAATAATTTATGATTATAAAGAAATTCCTGTGTTCCAAGAGCCCATTCCAGAACAGGATCCGCAACACGCCCGTCCAGATCACGAACGACGACAACTGGCTTACCGGAAATCGCTGGATGGTTGGTCTGGATGGCCACCATAATCCGCGCATAAAATGCGGCGCGGTGAATAACAGGCAGGCCAATATCTTCATTTCCACCCAGAACGAGTCCACTACATTGACCCAGAAATTTTTCAAAATTCTCTGGTTGAAATAGATCATATGTCCCGCCAACTCTGGAGAATCCGTTTTGGGCCGCAATCCGTTTGAAATCCGAGAACCCGGAACTTCTTGTCGATTGGTCAAAGTCACCGATTGTCCCAATCGGCTGCCTGTAAATTTTCCGAAGCGGAATGATATTGGCGGCTTTACCATCAAATTCTTGAGTCAAGTTAATTGGATGAGAAAATTGTGCCAATTCCAGAAACATCGATAGCCCTTGTAAAGTAGAACTGTCTTTCAGCAGACGCTCTTTCCCAAGATCAGCACGAGTGCGTCTGTCTGGATTATCACGTCTGGGAACTGAAAAATTCTCAAAATCAATTTCACCAATATTCGGGCTGGCTTCGTGGGTCAACCAGTCAACATGAGCTCCCTTAGTCGCAAAAAAGCTCACCTTTTCTCTGTTCTCCGGATCAAGGCGGGCAAATAAATATAACGAGTCATCGACATATTCGATTCTCAATTCTTTTCCGACCTCGGCTGAAACATTCGCGCAAAGTTCTTTTAAGGTTGTTGAATAGAAAACTTCGGACTTACCCATAGCGCTGGACACCATCTTGACTTCCGGCCCAGGCCACCATTGTTCTTTACCTTCGGCAATCAAATGTTTTACCTTGGTCAGTTCAGGACGATTTACCCAATCAACCGAAACAGCATTACCGTCTTCATCAACCAGTTTCACCCTTGCCCCAGTATCATTGGCAAGAAAGACAACCGGTCTGTTACCAAAACGCTCAAACAATCCATTCAATACTTCCTTAGGAGTTCCATCCGGATGATAGACCTCGTGGAACATTGCTTCCATCTTCTCGAAAGCGTTCCCCAGACAGGTCAGACTGGTTTCATCGGGCTCCTGAAAGGCACCAAGCAACGACTGGAATGTATAGGTTTTCAACAATGGCGCATTACGTTTCATCACCGCATTGAAATCAGAATTTTTCTTGGGGTTTCCTGTTCCTTGAATAAGAACCGGATTTTCTCCTTCGAAGACAAATGGATGAGAAAGCGTTGCAGGAAATATACCCAGATTATCTTCTATCACATTCGATTTGATAAATTCGACAGCCTCAGCTTCACTGGAAGCAAAAAACACTTTTGAAGCCTGCCAGAACCCGAGCGTATCGACTTTTTCTTTCAGAGCGTCCCAGAAACCATTTCGATTATCAACAACGATTGGCTTTTGTTCCAAAGGATGCTCACGGTTATAATGGATAACACTTAAAAAATCATGGAAGGAGTTAAAGTCTCCTTCCGGCAGAACAAAGCTGTCGGCAAAATGAGACGGATCAACTTCGACCTTCTGAAAACGAAATGCTGGGTCACAGCCCAGCACGATGCAATTATTTATTCCCGATTCACCGAGCTTTTCCTTCCAGAAAATGCCGTTTTTGTGAGTCGTATAACACAGCGCCGACATTCTGACATCGCCGCGCCCCATTCCGTGGTTTGGATTTTGACCGGGCTTAAGAATAAATTGATCCCAGTTTTCCGGGATTGTGTTCGCCTCTTCCATGTTTTTGAAAATTTCAGCGAGCCATTCAACATCTTTGGTTAAAACTGGCTTTTGACCATCAAGGATCGACGTCAACATCCCCAGAACAGACACCTGTTCTTTTGCGGAAACACTATTGCTATCAAAGGTGGGCGATTTACGGTTGTCGTTAAAACTAGCCTTGATTATCCCCTGCTTGGACACAGTCATCCCCTTTTTTTGCGTTATTTTTGGAACTCCGCAGTTTTATACTATGAAAAATAAAAATGCAAGAAAAAACAACTTCTTCTGTCCTATGTTTCTACTCATCCTAACCAGAAAATTACAATATCAATTTTGCTCCAACCATGCATAATCCACAGTGATGACACGCGGAAAAATCACATGTATAGGAAACGCTTGTACGGATATTGTCGCCCGTACCGACTACGATTTTATTCAAAAACACGCGCTAAGGAAATCATACTGCTCTGACATCAAAAATATAGAAACATTAAATCGTATAAAGTCAGATTTGAATCATTATGAGTTAATCCCCGGTGGTGCCGCCGCGAATACAGCCCACACACTTTCAACTCTGGGTGATGAGGTCGCCTTTATTGCGCTTTGCGCAAAAGATGCCGAAGGATTGCACTTCAAAAATGATCTGGAACAAAATGGTGTCACTTCCCACATTTATATACTCGAAGAGGGCACGGGCCAATCCACACAGGTTTTGAGTTTTATAACACCAGACGGGGATAGAACCTTTGCCAGTTATAATGGCGTCGCACAACATTTTTGCAAAAAGCATATCCCCGAAGACGCCATTGAACAAAGCTCTCTTTTATATCTGGACGGATACACATTTTGCTCCCCCGACACAGCTTCGGCTTTTGTTGAAAGCATTGGCAGTCTCCATTCAAGAAACGGCCTGGCCTGTCTGAATGTCGGAGATCGCAGCATCATTGAAACCAAGAAACAGGATGTTCTTTCGACCTTGCAGCTCTGTGATGGGTTTATTTGCAACAAAGCAGAAGCTGCCGCTCTCTACGGAGATGACAAATCATTTGAATTTCTTGCCAAAAGAATGTTGGACGAATTCCAATTCGGCGCCATCACCGACGGCGGCAGCGGAGCCTATATCTTTCGGAACGGAGAGATCATTTATCAACCGGCAGATGACATTTCACATTTGAAGGATGTGGACAGTATCGGAGCAGGAGACCACTTTGCGGCCGCAATTCTTCACGGCATCCATCATGGTCTTGAATTGGAAAGAATTGGAAAACTGGCCAATTTATGCGCCGTTGATTGCCTGTCCCATCTGGGCGGTCGCCCCTTAGGAGGAAAAGGATCATTAAAGCATCTCGTCGAACAATCAAAAAACTGATACGCTACGCACATGAATGATCCCTTCCTATCCATACAATCCGCCGTAGATGTCGTCCTGACCAGCCCGCACCCCGAAAACAAAGTTGCGGCTTGCCTGTTCAACCAGAAAAAAAGCCTGACCAGAACCAACGCATGGCCAGTGGCCATATTCGATAAAATCGGCACAACCCGCATAGGTGACAGCAGCGGCACAATCCATGCCGAAGTCAACTGCCTGCTCCATTTCGAAGACCGCACCGATGGAACAGAAATCGCCATCACCGACCCTTGCTGTCCGAATTGTGCAAAATCCATTGCGGAATCAGGGATCAAAACCGTTTACATCGACCATAAAGGGTTCCTCAAAGACTTTGCCATCCGGCGCGGCAATGAGTTTCAAGACATGTCTTTGAGCATCATGGCTCATGCCGGAATCAGTATTTATGAGATCAACCGCAAAGAAAAAACAATCGGAATCATTTATCAACCGGAACAAGGGTACATCCCGCCTGAAGACAACCCGATAGAAATCATCAAACAGATTATTCCCGCTACTCCTGACTCCTTCCAGACCCTGATTGATAATGTACGGATCAAACATCCATCATGGGGATGCGCCTTTGCCACAAACCAAGCGGGAGAGGTTTTCTCACTGGTTGCATCAAGCCATGCTGCCGTCGGGTTTTCACAAGAGCGTTTCGAAAAGGAAGGGCAGCCTTCCCCACAAACCATGGATGGTAAAAAATACAGTTTCTATCTCAGCCCACTCAATCGACTTCTGTTCGGCGCGGCAAAACATGGCCTTAAATTAATGGAAAGATATATCTGGACATCCGTTACGCCCACTTCGCGCGAACTGGTTAATCTGGTTGGTGCAGGATATAAAACACTGGCTATCGGCGACATTGATCAATGCGACACAACCGACCCACAAGACAAGCCAAGTGACGCCATATCGACACTAAAAAGTGCAGGAATCATGACCTTCCACACATTAAAGAGAACATAGTGAAAAGACTATAATATAATTGGATCAGAATAAGCCCTGATGATGGCGCTTCATCATCTCGACAATATCCTGCTCAGGGAAATCAAAAGCGCGCGCAATCTCTTCAATCATCACTTCACGCAGCAAGCCGCTGAGGTCTTCTCCGGTTTCGCACCACAAATCCAAAATCGGACGGCGATAAAGAACCAGTTCATCATCACTGTTTGCAACTTTTTTCTCAACACCGGGAGAAATTTCTTTTCCAGAGCGGTACAACGCCAAAAGTTCATACGGAGAACCCAGCTCCATATCCTGCTCAATCACTTCATCGGGAAATTCTTCAACCAGCAAATCCAGATCTTCTATTTTTGCGATCAGTTCGTCCGGCAATGTCTCAAGAACCTGTTGTGCCAGAACGCCCAGATCATCCCCACTTGGTGGAGACGAAAAATTCATAACGATCTCTTGTCTGGATGAAGCTCTTGCAGTCATAGATTAAGTGCCTCTGTCAGGGTTCTCTACGTCTAGAATCAACTGGATGATTCGCAGTTTAGCAAAAAAACCATCAATGGGACAATAGGGTATGGAAACAACCATGGACTATATCAATATTTACGCAACCATAAGCCCCACATTGCGCGGCACTCCGCCCTCCAGCACTTTGAAGTGTTGTTTCATATTGAGACGAACCCGATCAGGAAGTTCTGATATTTCGCGCAACCTGACACGTCTGTCTTGTCCCGAGACACGATGAAATTCATCAACAACTCTCAGCAACTCAGGAAATGAGCTTCCGGGTTCGGGGCGAACCCCATCCTTATCTAAAACATAGCTGGCAGCTTCACAACTATACGCAGCTTTCATAATGTCTCGCGCATATTCTTTATAATGATCTGCATGCTCTAATCTTGTCATCCCTGTATCTGTCACATGAAACACAACATTGACATCATCAAACATAATCTTATCCGGATGCGCGACAACTTGAATGCGCCGTATCCATTGATCTCTGGCGAGGTCAGTCAAATCACTATCCCTGCTGATAATAATGTGTTTGGTCTGCCGCTTCCTTTTCATATCAGATGGCTTTTCATCTTTCAAAGCAAACCATGGACGATTAAAAAGGAAATCATCCATATAGCCTCCCATTCCTTCCAAATAGACATGGGATAAATTGGGCAATACTTGCGATAGTTCAGGAACCAGTCCATATGGAAGATTCTCATCAAACAAGATACTAACCTTCTTGCTACGAAAATTCTTCTTATAAAGAGGATGATTATCAAGGTTGGTCGCTGCAAAAGCTTCGCAAAGGCGAATATCTCTTTCTTTCAGATCAGGAAAATTGTCCTTCAATGTTCCATTTGCAGACTGTTCAAATATAGTCCGAAGAGCAACATAATCATAGACTTCTTGATCTCCTCCATTCCCTCTAAAAATCCGCAGAAAATATTCGCCGTCTCCATCCCACCCGACTTTCACAACGCGGCCTGCCTTGCACTTTCTCTCTGGGTCTTCCACGATAACTGCGTCCATTTTCTCTCTCCCTGTCACGCCGCTTCGAGGCAACGCGATCTTTGATGATGTTTTATTTGAACAGATATAACCATCCGGTTAATTACAGCCTGCCTGATATTTCTGGTCAGGATCACGTCATACTGTTGACGGACAGCAAAATCAAACAGCTCGGGAGACAGGTTTTTTGATTTGAATTCTTTATAACTGGACAACCTGAATTCGACAGCATCACCGCGCCGATTATACAGGCGCTGTAACAATGGATCTCTTTTATCCAGATCCAAAAAAGTTTCCCTATGGGGTGAACGCATTGAACTTCCCTGATTTTTTTTATGAATAGACATAAGCAGAAGAATGCGGGGAGATGCAATAAAAAAAAGGTTAATCTTCAGAGAATTTCCAACAAGAGCAATTACAAAGTCAATTTCTCGGCTTGCGGCATATCATCAAGACGCGCCAGAATATCATCCAGAAATGGCATGGCTGCCTGTGTTCCGACTTTAAGACAGGTCAAACTTCCTGCAATACTGGCAAGCCGCATAGCCTCGGGCAAAGTCTTGCCTTCATGGATGGCCGCCGCAAAGGTTCCACAAAACGCATCCCCTGCTCCGGAAATATCAACCACTTCGCTTTGATCGAGAGGCATAATAGGAACGCCCCATGCCTCACCATCTTTGGTCACAGCAACAGACCCTTTGGATCCCAGAGTAATAAGGCAAGTCATTTGTCCTTCTATGGCCAAGGCCTGCGCCAACTTCAAAGCATTATTGCCAACAGCGAGGTGAAGTTTTTCAGCAATCTGGCGCGCCTCGATGCTGTTCACAATCAGGTAATCAATATGCCCCATGGCTTTGCGCGGAATCATGATGGCAGGCGCCAGATTCAGCACAGTAATCAACCCATGTTCCTTGGCACGTTCCAACAGAGTTACAGTTTCTTCAACGGGCAATTCCATTTGCATCAGCAACATATTTTGCTTGATCAGAATTTCGTCGGGAACCTGTTCGTTTGACACCTCGACATTGGCGCCAGACATAACAATAATCTGGTTTTCGCCTGTTTTATCTTTGGCCACCATGGCGCAGCCTGTCGGCAAATCATCGGAATAAGCAACACCCGACACCATCACACCTTGGGATTTCAAATATTCCCGTACCAACTTGCCGTAATTGTCATTTCCGACGCGACCAATCATCGCAACCTTGCCGCCAAACCGTGAAGCGGCCAAGGCCTGATTGCCGCCCTTGCCACCGGAAGACAAAACATAGTCAGAAGATAAAACCGTCTCTCCCGCGACTGGCAACCTTTCCAGCGAGATCGAGAAATCCATATTCAAAGAACCAAAAACTATAATCATACTGATAAGATACCATACCGATTTGAATTGTGTATAAAAAATAAGCAAATGATAATCATTCTCAAAACTTATATTTGGCTTTTGGAAAGTCTGGTTCTATAAATCATAAGGACTGGAAAAAAACCGACTAAAACGGGGAACCACATGATGAATTACCGCAAATTTTTCGATGACCGTCTAGCAGATTTAAGACAAGAAGGACGATACCGGACTTTTGCTACACTTGAACGCATTGTTGGAAAATTTCCGACTGCCCTTTACCATGCTCCCGATGGATCAAGCCGTGAAGTCACAGTCTGGTGCAACAATGACTATCTCGGAATGGGGCAACATCCTAAAGTTCTCTCTGCCATGCATGAATCAATTGATCGCTCTGGCGCAGGTGCAGGCGGCACGCGCAATATTTCAGGCACCACAAAATATGTCGTTGATCTTGAGGACTCTCTCGCCGACCTTCACAGAAAAGAAGGCGCACTGGTTTTCCCGAGTGGGTACACCGCCAATGAAGGGGCCCTATCCACCATCATCAAACTTTTACCTGAATGCGCAGTTTTTTCTGATGAACTCAACCACGCTTCGATGATCCATGGCATTCGTGAAGGCAAATCACAAAAATTTATCTATCGTCACAATGACCTCGAGCATCTGGAAACATTGTTGAAGAACGCGCCAGTCAACGTGCCCAAACTGATTGCTTTTGAATCCGTTTATTCGATGGAAGGCGACATCGCACCCATCGAACAGATTTGTGATTTGGCTGATAAATATGGCGCATTGACCTATCTTGACGAAGTCCACGCCGTTGGCGTTTATGGCCCTCGTGGTGGTGGGGTCGCCGATGAACGCGGACTGCTCGACCGGATTGACATTCTGGAAGGTACCTTCGGCAAAGCCTATGGACTGATGGGCGGATTCATTACCGCCAATGCATCGATCATCGACGCTGTTCGCTCCTATTCCGGAAATTTCATTTTCACCACATCCTTGCCTCCCGTCCTTTGTGCCGGAGCTTTGGCCAGTGTTGAACATTTGAAAACTTCGCAAATCGAGCGGATGCAGATCCGGAAAAATGTTGCTTTACTGAAATCATCTCTTGATGCTGCGGGTTTGCAATTTATGAAAGGCCAAAGCCACATCACACCTCTATTGGTCGGCGATTCAGTCTGCTGCAAGGCTATTACCGACTGGTTGATGGACGCGCATAATATTTACGTCCAACCGATCAACTACCCGACTGTTCCACGCGGAACCGAACGGATGCGCCTGACTGCTACCGCAGCCCACAAACCAGAGCATATTCATAAACTGGTCTCTGTTTTACAATCACTGTGGGAAGAAAATCACGGCTTTATCCAGAATATGCGGGTAGCATAACCAAGCCAAAACGAAAAATCAGAAAATTGGAAACCCGTATCAGACCGATGCGGGTTTTTGAATATAGTCAGATAACCATTCCAGACGCCCCAGCGCCCGATCAAGCGCCGACATGGTGCGCGAAATATCCGACGTTTCATCACGCATCCACACACTTAAAACCCATGCGTAGGCCACTCCCAAAGCCAGCACCCGCACAGGGCCAAATAAACCCTTTGTTTCAAGTCCGGATATACGGGCATATTTTTCCAAGGACGAAAAATAAAGCTTCAGATCATTTTTCTTTTCACAATTATTCCAGCCATAGGATTTGATAAAAGAAATATGGGCATCCCGCGCATCATTCATGGCATCAAAACGATCCATCAACACATCAAATAATCGGTCGCGTTTGGATATGCCTTCATCAACCTGATGCCCTGCAAGAACAAACGCATCAAGATCAGATACGATTGCATGCACCATGTCTTGTTTTGTCGGAAATATTTGTTGGATCGCATCCACCGAAACGCCACATAATGCCGCAATTTCCAAAGGTGACGCAAATTCCCACGCCCCACGCGCCGCCACAACCAACGCCGCGTTCAGAATATCTGCCCGTGAGACCTGACGTGAAGCCTTGGGTGAGTTACCGTTCTTCGACTTGCCTTTTTTCTTTGCCATGCTAAACACATAGAACTGAACCACTTGTTTTTCAATTTGTTTTTCACTGCACACTAAAGGCATAAACTAATATGAGTAATAAATACGGATTAATGGCTATCGGAAACGCGATTGTAGATATTCTCGCCACGACCACGCCGGATTTTATCGAGTCTCAAAAAGAATTCGGGATGCTGCCCGGTTCCATGACCTTAATTGACGAAAATCGTGCTGCAAACCTGTACGAAATGATGGGAACAACCACCGAAATGTCCGGTGGATCAGCCGGCAATACAATGGCAGCCTACGCCTCACTCGGAGGACAAGGTGCCTTTATCGGTAAGGTTGCCAATGACCAGTTTGGAAAAGTCTTCGCCCACGACACACGCGCCATAGGCGTTCATTTCGACACCCCTGCTCTGGAAAATGGTCCTGCTACTGCTCAGTGCCTGATTCTGGTTACACCAGACGCCCAACGCACCATGAATACATTTTTAGGGGCCTCAACAAGAATTACCGCAGAAGATATTGACGAAGACCTGATCGCCTCTTCCCTCATTACATATCTGGAAGGATATTTGTTCGATGATGATCAAGCCAAGGCAGCTTTTATCAAGGCTGCCGAATTAGTCAGAAAACACGGCAAAAAACTCGCACTGACACTTTCAGACCCGTTTTGCGTTGTCCGCCACCGTGAAGACTTTCGCAAACTTGTGGAAAACCATGTGGATATCCTGTTTGCGAATGAAGAAGAAGTCAAAGAACTGGTTCAAATTGATGATGTAGAACAAGCACATAAGTCCATTGCTGGCTTTTGTGACACCAGCGTGGTCACTCTGGGGGCAAAAGGATCACGGATCATGTCGGGAGAAGATGTTGTTCTCGTTCAATCTATCGCCCCCAAACAACTGGTGGACACAACCGGAGCCGGAGATTCCTACGCCGCAGGATTTTTGTTCGGTCTGACAGAAAACAAGCCGCTCGCGGAATGCGGACGGCTTGGGTCTTTGGCAGCATCGGAAGTTATTTCCCACATGGGGCCACGTCCGATTACGCCATTAAAAGATCTAATCTGATCTATTCATCCAGAATTGGAACGCCAGCTTTGAACTTGGATGTCTTCACCGAAAGGGAAGATTTCACAGAAGCTACATTTGGGCTTTCCAACAAATAATTGGTCAAAAAGTCCTGATAATCATCCCAATCACGGGCAACGATTTTTAACAAAAAGTCGTTTTCACCTGTCATCACATAGGCTTCACGAACCAAAGGCCATTGCTCGAGCTGACCTTCAAAGCGACGCAACTCGCCTTCGCCAACAGAGTTTAATTTGATCGTTGTAAATACAGTCACAGGGTAGCCAAGAGCCGCTTGATTAACATGTGCATGGTAGGACAGGATCAACCCTGCTTCCTCCAGATTACGCACACGACGCAGGCAAGGTGGAGCTGAAATGCCGGCACGCTTTGCCAGATCAACGTTGGTCATACGACCATCATGCTGCAGATCGCTTAAAATACGTTGGTCAATTTTATCAAGTTTAACAGCACGGGTAGGACGAAGAGGTGGACGATTCAACACAGAGGGTTCCTCAGAGGGGTTCATTTTTTGTACTTTCCTTTATTATGTTGCGTGTTTATATACTTGATTATCGAAAAAATGAAACTTTTTTACAACGTCTCAAAATGACACAGACCCAAAAGTATAATAAAAGTACAAAATCTCCAGTTGTTTGGGTTATCTCCGAAGGTTTAACCGGAACTGAGAATCAATGTCTCGGAGTAGCAGAGTCTTTGGGAGTTCAAGCAGAAGTTAAAAGGATCAAATTAAACCAACCCTGGGCTGCACTATCCCCTTGGTTAGGCTTTGAATGTGGTGCGACATTTTGTCCACAAATGGAACCTCCGTGGCCAGACCTGTTAATTGCTTCAGGGCGCAAAAGCATCGCAGCCAGCAAATACATCAAAAAAATGAGTGGTGGACGGACATTTACCGTCCAGATTCAAGACCCCAGAATCTCTCCCAAACATTTCGATCTGGTTGCAGTTCCACAACATGATCCGACCCGTGGCGAGAGTGTAATTGTCACCACAGCAACGCCCAACCGGATCACTGCGGAGAAACTTGAACAGGCAAAAAACGAATTTGCCCCCCTATTCTCGACTCTTCCCTCGCCGCGCATCGCCGTTTTGGTCGGAGGTAGTACAAAAAATCATAAACTGCAGGAGCAAGACCTCGAAAAACTAGTTGATACTCTGGCAACACTATCAAGACAAGCAAGTCTTATGGTCACAACATCCCGACGCACCGGAGAATATGGCACACGACTTATTCAGGAAAAGCTTGATAAACCGGACTGTTATATCTGGGACGGTCAATCTCCCAACCCCTATTGGGGCATGTTGGCTTGGGCCGATTATATTCTGGCGACCAATGACAGTACCTCGATGCTCTCGGAATCAGCCAGCACCGGCAAACCGGTTTACAATATTCCGCTCGTTCCGCTCTCGGGCCGCCAGCTCCAACTTGTCGAAAACCTCAAAACCCATGGTGCGGTGCGCGATTGGCAGGGCACCGCCGAGGATTGGTCTTATCCCGCTTTGAATGACGCCGCCTATGTCGCCGCACAAATTCGTCAAAAAAGTGGGCTTTTTTGAACTTTAGCCTTTACCAAATGCCAAAGTGCCATTAAATCAATACAATCATGACAAAAGAACATATCTCGACCAAAGTCCTTATTATAGGATCCGGCCCAGCCGGATACACGGCTGCCATTTACGCCGCACGCGCCAATCTGGAACCTGTCCTTGTGACCGGTATGGAACAAGGCGGGCAGCTCACCATCACCACTGATGTTGAAAATTATCCTGGTTTTGCCGAACCGATTCAAGGCCCTTGGCTGATGGAACAAATGCGCGATCAGGCCGAACATGTCGGAACAAAACTTCTCAATGACATGATTACAGAAGTCGATTTTGCAAATCGTCCTTTCACAGCAAAAGGCCAATCGGGCACTGAATACACAGCCGAGACAATCATCATCTGTACCGGAGCGAAAGCCCGATGGATGGGAATTGAAACAGAAAAAACCTTCCGTGGTTTTGGCGTATCTGCCTGTGCGACCTGCGATGGATTTTTCTATCGCGGCAAGGAAGTCGCTGTTGTCGGTGGCGGAAATTCTGCCGTTGAAGAAGCACTCTTCCTCTCCCAATTTGCCAGCAAGGTTACACTGATTCATCGTCGCGACTCCTTGCGCGCTGAAAAGATTGCCCAAGACCGTCTGTTTGCAAATCCAAAAATATCGGTTATCTGGAATGCAACAGTCGAAGAAATTATCGGCAACGCTCCGGGGTCAACCGAAGGCGACATTGGCGTCACCGGACTAAGACTGAAAGATACACAAAGCGGCAAGATGAAAGACTTCAAAACCGACGGTATCTTTGTAGCCATCGGACATGACCCTGCAACCGAGCTGTTCAAAGGAAAAATAGACATGGATAAGGAAGGATACATCCTGACTGCTCCGGACTCGACAGCAACTTCTGTGGCAGGTGTCTTTGCCGCCGGAGATGTAAAAGACAAAACATATCGTCAAGCCGTTACAGCAGCAGGCATGGGATGTATGGCCGCCCTTGAGGCAGATCGCTATCTGGCCGCGAGAACTCACGACGTTCAACACGCAGCAGAATAAAAAGGGAGCAAGGCAACCAGCATGGATTGGGACAAACTCAGAATATTTCATATGGTTGCCAAAGCTGGAAGTTTCACCCATGCAGGGGCCACCCTCAATCTTTCACAGTCTGCAGTTTCAAGACACATCTCTTCTTTTGAAGAGGATCTCGGTCTCACCCTGTTTCATCGTCATGCTCGTGGTCTTATTCTGACCGAACAAGGTGAGCTTCTTTTCAAAGCCACGTCAGAAATTTTTGCCAAAATGGTGATGATCGAAGGGCAACTAAGTGATGCACGCGACTCGGATACAGGGCCACTGACATTGACTATGGCTGCTTTTTTGGCGACCTCATGGTTAACCCCTTTGTTGCCGGAGTTTCGCCAGAAGCATCCGGAAATTAATTTGACCCTTTTGCTTGATGACCGGATTTTTAATCTGGGAATGCGTGAAGCCGATGCCGCTATCCGTTTACACAAACCGGAGCAATCGGACTTGATCCAACGTAATCTGGGCACCATGAATTTTTCCATTTGTGCCAGCAAATCCTATTTGAAAAAATTCGGCACACCACAAAGCCTGAAAGAATTAAAAGACCACACTTTGATCGCCTACCCTGATCAATCTCTGGTTCCATACAAGAATCCGAACTGGTTATTGGAACGAGCAGGCATTTCGACCGAAAAGAATAACAACCTGGTTCTTATTAATTCTGTCTCTACCATCTGTGGAGCGGTTAAAAATGGTTTGGGGATCGGCGCCATCCCTAAATTTATGAAAAATATATCTCCAGAGATTGAAGAGATTCTTCCGGATGTGGACGGCGAATCAACTGAAATGTACTTTGTTTATCCGGAAGAACGCCGCCATTCAAAGCGTATCAGCGCATTCAAGGATTTTATTGTCTCTGCTATAGAAAGCACAGAATTCTGATTATCCCTTTGATTTAACTGATATTCTCCCCCAATAACAACCTTAAGATTAGCCATGCAATTTTTGCAAGCCTGATATTCGAATATAGTGCTAGTAATATTTGGCGATGCATCATATAAGAGCGCCCAGAACCACTTTGGTTCTTTTACGTCTCTTTAGACGTAAAACCTCCCTGTTCAACTCGCCGGGCCTAGAGCCCGGTTTTTTTTGTCTTTTTTTTGAGTATGATAGGAACCAGCACCGAATCACGTTCCTCCAACTCTCTGTAAAATTCTATGAAAACGAAAAACAAGCCTCCTTCTTCTCAAGAAACTGTCTCAAAAAAACCGATAATTGCCCTTTTCAATTACGGTGGCGGTATGCGTGGTCTTTTACCCGCGCACTTCATGCAAAAGATTGAAGAAGTCACAGGACTTCATATGTCCGACATGGTCGATGTTTTTATGGGCCCCTCCACGGGATCAATTCTCAACACGGCACTGAATATCCCCAACCCGCACGATCCAAGCAAACCCAAATTCCGCGCCCGTCATATGGTGCGCTTTTATGAACGGGAAGGCCTTCATATTTTTCCACGGGATTCCTTCCGCGCTTTCCGCAGTATGATTCACGATTTTAACAACCGCACCATGAGGATTGAGCAATTGGGAAATTTGCTCAAACACGGTCATTACGAACATGCAAATCTAGGTCGCTCGCTGCGCGCCCTCTATGGCCGTCAGAAACTCTCTGACAGCCTGAAAAGTCTGATTATACCCGTCTATAATATTGAAGGGGCGGCCCTGCGCCCAACTCAGGAAGCTGGAGATACGCCACATTCACCCGTGCATAACGTCAACACATTTTTGAATGAAGGGGGTCATGCCGTCTGGCTGAAAAACATCAACTTTGAAGGGGCGATTTCTCCGCCAACAACACCAGTGGTTGATATTTTTGATGCCGTTATGGCCAGCACAGCAGCGCCAACTTACTTCCCCTGCTTCCCCTTCCAGATGAAATGGAGCGAAGACTCGCCAACCAGAACCGTCACCGGCATAGATGGCAGCATTTTCGACAATCCCTGCATCAGCTATATGGGCGCCCTAAGACAGCATATTCCCAAAGACCGCGATTTGATTATCATTGTCTTGGGAACCGGATATTTCAATAGATCATACCAGAAAGAGGACTGGAACCGTTTTGGATCGCTTGGCGTGGTTGACCCCAGCAACGATATGCCACTCATCAATATCTTCTTCTATGCCTCGGAAACCGCCCTTCTGGACTCCTTCAAACAGGAAATGGGGGACAATCTTTATATCTTCAATAAATCTCTGGTCTCCGGTCCCTATATGAATGATTACCCCAACACGGATATTGACGATGCCTCACCAGAGAATCTGAGGAAGCTTCGTAATTTTTTTGAGATGACTCTTGAAGAAAATCGTAAATCCTTTAATGAGATATGCGAATTGCTGGTAAAAAACTATGATGCCACGCACAAGGGCGAATCCCCTACAAATTCGCTAAAAAGCCGCATTAGACGAACCTTTTTGAGGGGGGAAGACTAAAAAGTCCTGCAAGGAAAATTTGACTTTCCGAAACATACCAGAGTATAAAGAATCGATAATATAAAAAATAAAAAGAGACAACAGGTTGGACACAAGAACTTCACTTCTTCCGGATTTTGCGATTGCCCATTTCCCCGGCGGCGGAGGACGAGGTTACGCCCAAGTCATAACAGAAGTCTTTCTTGAGGGGCACACAAACCTCAGCCTTCACCAACTTCTTCCAAACATTATCTCTGGATCAGTAGGCTTCCTGATAACCGCCCCATTATACTTACCTCATCCGGATGATCCAAATCGCCCTCTTCTGACCGCACAAGAGCTTTGTGACATCTTCCCTTCAATCGCTTCCAACTTACCGAAAAAAGCAGGCTTGTTTCTAAACAGAAATGATCGCACACCTCTGGAGCAAGCTCTCCTGCCCTATTTGGGAGACTACAAACTAAAAGATTTTATAGGGTCTATTCATACCACATCACATGGAATAGGCCGTGGCAGTGAGTCGTGCGTTAGATATGCGAAATATATAGATTCCAGAAGTGGAAAAATTGAATATTCCGGTGATCCGGAAACGACAGTTATGGACATTGCCTTGGCGGGAACCGCATTACCTCCAGTCTTTCGTCCACACAAAGGGCAAATTGATCTGGCTTTCTCGAATTCAATTGCTGTTCCGGTTGAAAGATTCAGACAGATACATGACTCAGACGCCAAGGGACTGTATATCCGGCTTGGTAACTTCAGAATGAGCCAAGACCAAGGGCATCACCGTGACCTCGAAGTTTACGGACATTTTGTACAATCTTTGAAAGCCGCCATAGGAAGAGCCATTAGCGATCATACCTACTCCCAAAACATTCAACTGGCAGAAACCATTTTCAAAGAAAATGTCTATAATTTGGAGCAGGAAATTACGCCACAAACACCAAATGCGCCAAGTACCAGCGCAATTCTAACGACTGACGAACAGTTCAAACGCATCAAGGAACTGACCCAAGGCAACATCCATAAAAACTTTTCCATGTATGCCCAGTTAGCCGATACACTTGGTGAAATGGCCGTCCGGCGCATGAATGTAAATCCGGATGCCTCTTTTGGAAATCACAGCATAAAAGCCGTCAGAACAAAACCCTTCACCTTCCCGCCAGCGGCTAATGATGACCCGCTATCCCCGTCTGGAAGCAAAGAGGGTAAAGCAGTCTTATCGGAAGTTTTCATGAAAGCGGGAAGATCCCGAGTGATCGGTGCATTAATGGGCGCTTGGCAAGCTCTCGGCCTCGCTTCTTTTGGACACCAACTTCCGGCCAATGCCAACCAACCAACCCCAACCGACCAGATTCAAAGATCAACGACAAGACAACCCTCTCAGGAAATCGCGAACGATCTGAAATAGATCTGACCATATAAAAAAATCCGGCACATCACCGCCGGATTTTTTATTTATTTTCTCAATAAAAATTTATGCCGCAGCGGAGGCCGACCCTTTAAGTGCAGCACAAGCCTTTTGAATACGTGTACACGCCTCCGTCAAAGCTTCGGTCGATGTAGCATAAGAAATGCGGAAATACGGAGATAGTCCAAATGCTTCGCCGTGAACGGCAGCAACACCTGCACTTTCCAGCAAGTAAGTCACAAAATCCTCATCAGTCTTGATCTCTTTTCCTTCCGGTGTGGTTTTGCCAATACATCCAGCGCAAGACGGATAAACATAGAATGCGCCTTCGGGTGTTTGACAGCTAATTCCTTCTGCCGCATTCAACAGTCCAACCACCATATCTCGGCGAGCCTTATAGGTCGCACACCAGTCTTTCAGGAAAGATTGATCCCCGTTGAGTGCCGCCACAGTTGCAGCCTGCGAAATCGAACAAGGGTTAGAGGTACTCTGAGACTGAATCTTGGCAATCGCCTTGATAATCTCTTTGGGCCCCGCCGCATAACCTATCCGCCAGCCCGTCATAGCATAAGCTTTGGATGCGCCATTGCAGGTCAGAACCCGATCAAACAATCTTGGTTCGACCTGAGCCGGCGTACAGAATTTGAATCCGTCATAGACCAGATGTTCGTAAATATCATCCGACATCACATAGACGTGGGGATACTTAACCAGAACATCGGTCAGGGCTTTCATTTCTTCAAAAGAATAAGCCGCACCAGTCGGGTTACTTGGAGAATTCAAAATCAGCCATTTGGTTTTAGGCGTAATGGCATTTTCCAACTGCTCTGCCGTTAACTTGAACCCGTTCTGTTCGGAACATTCGACAATGACAGGTGTTCCTTCGGCCAACAATGTCATATCCGGATAAGACACCCAGTAAGGTGCAGGAATAATAACTTCATCACCGTCATTCACAGTTGCCATCAAGGCATTATAAAGGACTTGTTTGCCACCTGATCCGACCGTGATATTGGCGCGGTCATATTCCAACCCGCTATCGCGTTTGAATTTGGCAATAATCGCATCTTTCAAAGCGGGAGTTCCATCAACCGCCGTATATTTGGTCTGACCTGCTTTAGCTGCTGCATGGGCAGCTTCGATCACGAAATCAGGTGTATTAAAATCCGGCTCTCCTGCACCCAGACCGATAACATCCTTGCCAGCGGCCTTCAGCTCCGCAGCACGAGTGGTCACGGCGATAGTGGGAGATGGCTTAATCCGTTTCAAACGGGATGCAACGAGCGACGACATGATAAAATCCTTTCGACTATGAAAACTGTCAATAAATTAGAAAAAAAACACGGGCAGCGCAAGGGAAACTAGCCTCCCGTGACACTTTAGAAGGCATCGGGACGAATAAACGGGGCCAGTTTGACCAAATCAATCTTGTGATCCTCAGAAAAATCAACGCCTTGTCGATCAAACCAGTCTTTCATGGGGGCTAGAGCGGGATTCTGCAAATCTTTCTGGATATGAACCGCCAGAACCGGCAACAAATCCATTAACCGTGTGATATTGCTTTTCATAGCCAATTTGATCGCCTGACCAATCACGCGAAAATGAAACTGGGCAGCGAGAACCGGATACCACATCTGGAACGATTCTTTTTCTGCCCCTGATAAAGACGCCGTGAATTGCGCCAGACACGCATCCTTGATTTCTTGAGGAACGATCCGTCGCGCATCTTCAAGAAGATTCACCAGATCATAAGGGGCAGGCCCCATAACCCCGCCCTGAAAATCAATCAACCCAACTTGCTTAATTCCAAGTCGGTCGGGCAAATATATCAAATTTCCAGGATGATAATCGGCATGTTGAAAGCGACGAACAACAGGTGGCAATGATTTTTCTATATCTTCCCAAATATCCAGATATTCTTCCGCCACCCCATCCGGATTTCTGCGCCCCAGAACAGCAGGCATATACCAATCCACAACGCGGCGACGTCCGGTGTGGATATGACTTTCAAAATAATCAGGTAAATCAATCGGCACATACGCTGCACGCTTATAAAGATGAATAAGACAATTCGCCGCCAACTTGTATAGATCCATCTGCCGAGCCCCACCTTCGGCAATCAACCCCGAAAAATCTCGATCTCCGAAATCCTCAATCAATAACAGTCCGTGATTCAGATCAAATGCATAAACTTCAGGAACCGAGACATCTGTTTTTTTAAGGAATCTGCCAATATCAACAAAATCACCCAACTTATGTCCCGGAACTGATCTCAGATCATCATCAGGAACAGCATGAACCAGAATGGCAGATCTGGAACCTTTAATAACACGGAAATATTTGCGTTGTGACCAGTCTTCACCAATCGGAACACCTTCCACTCCGCTCCAACCTGATTTTTTTAGAAAATCGGCACGCTCATAAGCTGACAATTGCACTTGGAATTCCTATTTCTTTCTGGAAGACTTGCTTTTGTTCGCCATCAGATTAAGCGCATTGACATGCTGCTGCGACGCCTGCTTTCGCCCCAAACGCGGAGAAGCATCTTCCATGCCGAATTTCGGTACATTAGGCCCACCCAAAGCTTTAAGCAGATCAATACCGAAACCGGCCATATCATCTTGGGCTTTCTTGGTTGTCTGAACGACAGGCGTAAGGGGAAGATCTTCATAAGCCCCCGCTTTTTTTGCATTTTCCTGAATGGCAATCCGTCCAACCGCATGGGCAACAATTCCCGTCAGATGAGGTTTGGCCAAAGCCTGCAACAATTGCGGATCTTCCATTGCGCGCAGCGCAATGATTTTTTGTGCCTTATTCTGGTTTCCCTTGGCTTTTTCCAGGGCATCCAGAATACAGGTCTGTAAATAAGACTGTGCCATAAACGACTCTCCTGTGACCTGAATATGGTAACATGTGGCCAAAACAGGACAAAGCACTATTTTTACCTCCCCTATTCTTTGCAACCTGTTGTTTTTCAAGCTATACTTTGACCATGACAAATTTCAAAACCATCACCATTCTGTCCTATATCTGCTTTGCATCTGTCGCTGGGTTTTTAACCCTCCCTGCAACAGCAGCAACGGATAGCTTAAAGGAAATGCCGACCCGCAAGTTCGAGCAAGTCAAAGCCTATGTCGTCAATAATGATCCGAAAAATTTTACGATTGATGTCTATAGTCTGGCCAATATGTTTGTCGATCAGGACGCACCGGAATTTGCAGTCTATCTTACAACCTCCGCCCCTAAATTTTGCGCGGATTTCAGAACCACCGACCTTCCCTACTCGAAACCCGAGAAATATCATCGGCAGTTTGACCTGAACCAACATCTTGATATCCAAGACGCACTTGAAAAATATCGCTGCGTTGTCATCAAGAATATTCAACAGGAATAATTTTTTATACCAACCCTGCCAAATCGGCAGCCAACGTGCGGGCTCCCCTGACGCGATCTTTGAGGTTATCCCAACTCCGCAATACAGAAATTTTATGGTCGGGGCGCACTTTAATCGTTCCGGGTTTACTTGATAACCACGCAAAAAGCTTTTCCGGATTGGGAGGTTGGTCTTTATAGAACCTGACGATAGCGCCTTTCGGCCCTGCATCAAGCTGCATCACGCCGGCCTTTTTGCAATACATTTTGATCCGGACAATCTCGAGAAGATTATTGACTTCCTCTGGTAGCTGGCCAAACCGGTCAGTCATCTCTGCCGCAAATCCATCAATATCTTCATCGTTCGTGAGATCACCCAAACGGCGATATAAACTCATCCGTGTACTGAGATCCTCAACATATTTCTCGGGAATAAGAACCGACATCCCGAGATTTAGATTAGGACTCCATTCACTCTGATCTTCCAAGGTCTGACCGGTTCCTGCACGCGCCACAGAAACAGCGTCTTCAAGCATTTGTTGATAAAGTTCAATCCCAACCTCACGGATATGTCCAGATTGAGCATCCCCCAAAAGATTTCCCGCCCCACGAATATCAAGATCATGGGAAGCCAACTGAAATCCTGCCCCCAGACTATCAAGTGTTTCAAAAATCTCTAAACGCTTGGTGGCATCTTCGGTCAGACGCTGGTTCTCCGGATAGGTAAGGTAAGCATAAGCTCTGACCTTTGACCGCCCGACACGACCCCGAATTTGATAAAGCTGCGAAAGGCCAAACATATCCGCACGGTGGACAATCATGGTATTAGCTGATGGAATATCAAGGCCAGATTCAATAATATTGGTCGCAAGCAGCACACCATACTGCCCGTCATAAAAGGCATTCATCCGGTCTTCAAGTTCTGTCGGTGTCATTTGTCCATGCGCCGAAATCACTTTCACTTCCGGCACCATCTCCTTGAGCAACACTTCCAATTCTTCCATATCGGCAATGCGCGGACACACATAAAAACACTGCCCACCGCGATAATGTTCGCGTAAAATCGCCTCACGAATGACCAACCCGTCAAACGGCATAACAAAAGTCCGGATCGCCAATCGGTCAACAGGTGGCGTGGCAATCAAACTCATATCCCGTACACCGCTTAACGCCAATTGCAACGTGCGTGGGATCGGCGTAGCGGACAATGTCAACACATGCACCGAATGTTTCAAGTCCTTCAGACGTTCTTTTTGTTTGACTCCGAACCGTTGCTCTTCATCAACAATCACCAAACCCAGATTGGAAAATTTAACATCCTTAGATAAAAGCGCATGCGTGCCGATCACAACCCGCACCGTGCCATCAGTTAAACCGTCTTTGACGATTTTTGCTTCATGCGGACGGACAAGGCGGGAAAGCTGCTCGACTCGCAACCCCATCTCTGCAAATCGGGCGCGGAAATTGGCAAAATGCTGGCGCGCCAAAAGGGTTGTCGGGGCAACAATCACAACCTGTGCGCCTGACATTGCGGCGACATACGCCGCACGCAACGCCACTTCGGTTTTTCCAAAACCAACATCACCACAAATCAAACGATCCATCGGCTGTCCGGATTTCATATCAGATAGAGTGTCAGAAATTGCCCGAAGCTGATCATCTGTTTCCTGATACGGGAACCGCGATACAAATTCATTGTAATGGCCATGGTCGATATCAAGCACATCGGCATGATCCAAAAGACGCTTTGCTGCAATCGCCAGCAATCCTTCGGCCATCACCATTAAATCTTTTTTGACCCGCGCTTTTCTCGCCTGCCATCCTGCCCCACCAAGCTTATCCAGCTCCGTTCCTTCGGAATTCCCAAAACGTGAGAGCAGATCAATATTCTCAACCGGAACAAATAAACGGTCGCCCCCTGAATAAGTAATCTTCAAACAATCATGCAAAAGCCCGCCGGCCTTGAGCGTTTCTAATCCTTCAAATCGCCCGACCCCGTGATCAATATGAACCACCAGATCTCCGACATTGAGTGAAGAAACCTCGCGCAGAAAATTATCGGCCTTGCGTTTCTTGCCTGACTTGCGGGACAGGCGATCGCCCAGAATATCCTGTTCGGTAATAATGGCGAGATCATGCGCGACAAACCCGTGTTCCAGATGAAGCAGAGCGGCCCCGACCTGTCCGGTTTTAAGTTTTTTAACCTGATGCCATGTATCAACCGGATAAGGTAGCCCCGCGCCACCTTCTTCCATCATCACTTTCATCCGGTCTCGTGATCCTTGGGAATAGCAGGCAATCAGAACTTTGCGCCCATCCTGCTGTAAATGGACAAGATACTTGCCCAACTCGCCAAACAAATCACCATTGGCCGCGCGAATATCGGCAAAATCCCGCGCCCGCTTGGCAATCGGGCCAGAATCTTCCCCGGGCGCCGCAAAACCGGACAACACAAGCGGATCATAAGATTGAACTTTGGCCAGAAATTCTTCATCTGTCAGATATAAACGATCAGGGGACATCGGATGGTAAGCCACCCCTGTAAGGGATACATCCGATCCTTTTCTGGTTTGCTTTCGAGCTTTGACAGCCTCATCCAACGTCACGCGCGCCTGATAGAAATCCTGTATCTGAATCAACCGTTCAGCACGAGACTGCTCGGCTTGCAAATCAAAAGACACTTGCGGCTGATTGATATAATCAAACAGAATTTCCATCCGTTCATGGAACAAAGGTAACCAATGTTCCATTCCGGCATGACGCCGACTTTCGCTCACTGCCTCATAAAGAGGATGACCGGAAATCGTAACCCCGAACAATTCACGATACCCGGAACGAAACCGCGCAACACTGGACTCATCCAGAAAGAACTCGGTCACGGGACGAAGCTCGAACCGATCAAGAATTCCGGTCGTAAGTTGCGAGGACGGATCAAAACTTTTAATACTCTCGACCTCATCACCAAACAGATCAATTCTCACCGGATTTTCGTATCCGGTTGGAAAAACATCAATGATGCTTCCGCGCACCGAAAACTCTCCGGCTTCGCGAACCGTATCGGTTCTGGTATATCCATTTCCCGCAAGAAAGGCATAAAGCTCCTGCTCCTTGACCCGCCCTCCGACCTTTGCCAGCAGATGGGCCGCGATCAAAACATCTTGTGGCATGACCCGCTGGATCACCGCATTCACCGTGGTCAGAATAATCCTCGGCTTATACAGCCCGTCATTCTTCCATTCCAGAAGACGACATAAGACATTGACACGCTGGGCAACCAGATCAACATGGGGAGACACACGATCATATGGCAAACAATCCCATGCTGGAAATTCCAAAACCTCGACATCCGGCGCCATAAACCCCAAAAGTTCGGACAAAGACGACAACCGCACATCATCCATAGCAATATGGACAAGAACTTGCTTGTTTCGGGAGGCCTCCAAGGCACGTTCTGCCAGAAAGCGGGCATCTTGCCCCTCTGGCAAACCGTAAATTGTTTGAAATTTCAAAGCTACATCCATCATACAACCTGTTCCCGCTCCCTCAGGGAGAGGGTCGGGGTGAGGGAATTATTTTCCGCCCTCAACAAACCGATGAGCAAGCAATAAGTCAAGAACTTTGGAAGATATTTCAGCAGGTGGCTCTTTCCGCCCGCTGATCCAGTCATAGACATCCGGATCATTATTCATCAGGATTTCCTCAAAAAAGGCCAAGTCCGTACGGTCAAACCCGCCGATATATTTCTCGGCAAACGACCCCATTAACAAATCCATTTCCCGCGTCCCGCGATGCCATGCCCGAAAAGTCAGGCGCTTACGCCAGTTTTCAATCGGTTCTTCTGTCTCGACTTGCGGTAAATTTCCAGTCATAATGCCTCCAAAGACGTTTATCAGGAGCCACTTTATGAAACTTCAAACATTCATCAAGGAAAATCGTATCCTAGTCGCAGGAATAACCCTGCCTTTATTGCTGGTTGCCCTGTTGGCCTACGCCAAAACGCTGCCCGCCAAAAATGTTCCAGACCCACAATATAGGGCGGCTTATTCCGATCAGGTCTGGAGCGGCATGGGAAACATTGACTTTGACGTCGATAAAGATGGGCGACTGGGCGCGACCTTCAGGAAAAATTCCACGCCATATCAGGACGCTACGCCCCCAAAAGCCAAAATCTACATTTACGATTTCAAAACCAACAGTAATATGGAATTTGACGTCAAGATTTCCGATGAGGATGCAAAGAAAGATATAGTCACGATCTCTATTCCCGATCTCGAACAATATGCGTTCTCAAACGATACCGCAGCACCGGACGGCTATGTATTCGAACCTTATTACTATCGGAGACACAACAGCCTGATAACCGATATTTTCATTTCCAATTCTCGGTACTACGGGCCCACCATTCATAAAGACGCCCGTATCATCGAATTGCCGAGAACACCCAATCAATATAGTGGGAACTTAAAATTTGTTGGCTGGGTCACGAACGATAAACAATAGGATCAAATGAACATGGAACAATCCCGCAAAGATGCTATGGAGCAAATCTGCACTTTGATGCAGGCGCACCAGATAAAGCTTTCCGATATTGCCGCGCGTCTTGATGATAACAATGGGCAAGAACAACCAGCCAGCCTGTTACAACGCGTTATGATCTATATTGGCGGCGCCTTTGTCTTTGCCGGATTATGCGTTTATATCGGCATGATCTGGGATGACCTCGATAGTCTGTCCCGTGTTATCCTGTCCTTAGGAAGCGGATTTGTGGCTTTTATTCTAGGCCTGTTTGCATTGGCAGATCAGCGCTTTGAAAAAGCGGCCACACCTCTTTTCCTGATCGCCGCTGCTCTGGAACCAACTGGCCTGTTTGTCTTTATGGATGAATACTTACCCCATACTGGCGACATTGCCAAAGCCGCTACCTTTGTTTTCGCACTGATGCTGATACAAAAAGCGATTGCTTTTCTAGCGACAAACAAGACATCGTTGCTGTTTTTTACCGTCCTTTTCTTCTTCTCTTTTCTTTATTCCCTGATTTCATGGCTTGACCTTGACGCGCCATCCAGTGTCATGACAATGGGTGGCAGCATGCTGATGATCTCATGGGGAATCTCCAGAAGTCTACATAAATCAATCTCCTCCTTTTATTACTTCTGGGGGGCAGTGATGGTTGCATTTGCATCTTTTGATGTCTTGAAAAGCTCCTCTCTCGATATCCTGTTGATCGGTGTTTCGGCTGCTATTATTTACCTAAGTACAGTTGCGGCAAGCCGTACCTTGTTAACCGTTGGCGTCCTCTCTTTGCTTGCCTATCTCGGCTATTTCACCGATGAATATTTCCAGGATATTGTCGGTTGGCCAGTTGCCCTGATTATCATGGGCCTTATCATGATCGGCATCAGCGTTTTTGCCGTGAAATTGGGCAAAAAAATTGCTAAACAAGAGGCATGAGTTCAACACCCTCCCAGCGCCCGTTTATTCTCGACCCGCTTTTCCGTTCGGTTGGCGTGTTGAATGGTGTCGGGCCGAAATATCTGAAACTCTATGAAAAGCTGTTGGGCGGCACCAAACTTCTTGACCTGATCTTTCACAAACCCGGAAATATCGTCGAACGCCATTTTGTTGAAAATATTGCAGCGGCACAAATGGATGATACCGTTGCTCTGACAGTGACGATAGATAAACACACACCCTCTCCTCACCGTTCCCAGCCTTACCGCATCCGCGCCCGCGATCCATCTGGATTTATTGATCTGGTCTTTTTCAATGCCCATGGCAACTGGATCGAAGCACAATATCCGTTGAACAAACAAGTCACCATCTGCGGAAAAATAGAAGATTTTCGGGGCGGAAAACAAATTATTCATCCCGAATTACTGGATAGTGAAAATCCTGAAAAAACAGAAATCATCTATCCTCTAACCGCAGGACTAACGACAAAACCTTTACGAAAGGTCATTCTGGCGGCGCTCGATCAAACCCCCGACTTGCCCGAATGGCTTGATACAGCACAAGCAAAGCAGCAAAATTGGCCAAGCTGGAAAGCTGCAATCACCAAATTGCATCACCCCGATCACAACGAAGAACTGGAACCGACTTCCAAATCCCGCACCCGATTGGCCTATGATGAATTTCTGGCCAATCAATTAACTCTGGCTATCATCCGGAAAAAACAGAAAAAACTCAAAGGTCGGACATTCCTCACCAATGGCCCCCACCGCCAGAAATTGATGGCTGCCCTTCCGTGGGAGCTGACCACCTATCAACAAGACGCCCTCAAGGATATTGATGCCGATATGGGATCAAACGACAGAATGCTGCGTTTGTTGCAAGGAGATGTCGGGTCAGGAAAAACGATCGTCGCAGCCCTCGCCATGATGAATGCGATTGATAGCGGCACACAAACTGCCCTGATGGCGCCCACCGAGATTCTGGCCCGCCAGCACGAACAAACCCTGAAACCGTATCTGGATGCAGCAGGAATCCCCTTTGTGACCCTGACCGGACGTGACAAAGGAAAAATCCGCACCTCTATTCTTGAGGATATTTCCTCTGGCAAAGCCAAAATCGTGATCGGCACTCATGCCCTGTTTCAAGATGCCATTGAATTCGCCGATCTGGGATGCGCCGTCATTGACGAACAACATCGTTTTGGCGTGCATCAACGTTTGCAACTCTCGAACAAAGGGAGGGGTGTGGATGTGTTGGTAATGACCGCCACACCAATCCCGCGCACCCTCGCCCTGACAGCCTATGGTGACATGGAAGTCTCGCGCATCGTGGGCAAGCCCCCGGGGCGAAAACCAGTTGATACTCGCCTTATTCCGCAGGATCAGGTCGAAGATATGATGCATCGCTTGGGAGAACAAATCAAACAAGGTGTGCGGGCCTATTGGGTTTGTCCATTGGTCGAGGAATCAGAAGTGCTCGACCTCGCAGCAGCTGAAGAACGCTATATCATCCTGCAAAGCCTGTTCGGTGATAAAGTCGGTCTGGTTCATGGCCGCATGAAACCCAAGGATAAAGACGAGGTCATGCAAAAATTCGCGCAAGGCGATATTTCGATCCTTGTCGCCACTACCGTGATCGAAGTCGGTGTCAACGTCCCCGAAGCCACCATCATGGTGATTGAACACGCCGAACGATTTGGCCTTGCCCAGCTTCACCAGTTAAGAGGTCGGGTCGGCAGAGGCAGAGACCAATCCTATTGCTTTCTGGTTTATGCCCACCCGATCGGGGAAACCGCCAAAGAACGCCTGAAGACACTACGCGCCACCGAAGACGGATTTCTGATTGCAGAAAAAGATCTGGAACTCAGGGGCAGCGGCGAGGTCCTCGGCACCAAACAAAGCGGTCTGGAAAACTTCAAACTGGCAGATCTCGCAGCTCATGCCGACCTGTTAATTTCCGCCCGACAAGACGCTGCGCTCTTTTTGGAAAAAGACCCTGACCTGCAATCCGAACGTGGAAAAGCCCTCAGAACCCTTCTCTATCTCTTCGAGCGAGATCAGGCAATTTCATATCTAAGATCAGGATAAGAAAGGACTTATAGACTTTTCCGCAGACCAATCTATATATTTTGTATCCCGAAACACTCCTGGACAAAAGGACAATCATGATAAAGATTTATCCCTATACCACGTTGGGGCAAGCTGACTATGGCTGGCTAAACGCCCATTATCATTTCAGTTTTGCCAATTACCACAACCCGAACCGCACTCATTTTGGGACATTGCGCGTGATTAACGATGACCGTATTGCGGCACAATCCGGTTTTGACACTCATCCTCATCAGGATATGGAGATCATTACCTTTGTCCGTTCGGGCGCAATCACCCACACAGATTCACAAGGAAACGAAGGCATCACACATGCAGGAGATATTCAGGTTATGAGTGCAGGATCAGGCATTGCCCATTCCGAATTCAACAAGCAAGACACTGAAACAACACTCTACCAGATCTGGATTTTCCCACGCGAAAAAGGGGTAAAACCAAGATGGGAAGCTGCGCGCTTTGCCGACCGCAGCGTCGAAACATCCTTACCCCTCCTCGTTTCCGGCCGCAAAGAAGACGCAGACAAAGGGGTTCTTTACATCCATCAGGACGCTTCAATCTCTGGCGGACAGCTCAAGGAAAAGCAAAGCATAACCCAGGCCATCAAAGGTCAGGCTTATCTTTTGGTATCACACGGCATGATCCAACTGGACGGACAAAAACTGGAAAAGGGCGATGGTGCGGAAATTACAGAGCAAAGCTCTGTCTCCATCAACGCCCTATCGGATGCAGAAATTATTCTGATTGATGTTCCGTCATAAGTTAATTTTCTGTTGCAGAGTCGTCATCGACTTTTGCAGCAGGAATATATTTCGGTGTAATCATTCCACCAGAAATAATCATCTTAAGACCATCATCAACTGACATATTGAGGTCAATCACCTCATCGGCAGGGACAAACACCAGAAAACCCGAAGTCGGGTTAGGCGTAGTCGGAATAAAGATATTGACCATTTCCTTGTCGGTCAATTCCTGTACCTCGCCTTCGGTGCGCCCAGTCAGGAATCCCATCATATAAACGCCCTTGCGCGGATATTCGATCATCACAACATCGCGGAAAGCCTGCGCTTGTTGCCCCATCACCATATCAATCACTTGCTTTAAGGCGCCATAAACGGTTTTAACAACCGGAAGGCGTTCCATCACATAATGAGAAAATTTTAGCAATATCCGGCCAATAAAGTTGCTGGTAAACATTCCCACCATAATAAAAAAACCAATGGCAACAATCACGCCAAGGCCGGGAATATCCTTGTCATCTGTAAAGCGTACCGGCAGGATCCCGCCCACTTTTTCATCAATCCACGCCAGAACCGACCACACCAGATATAGCGACAACCCAACAGGGGCCGTGACAACCATACCTGTCAGAAAATAATTTCGAAGTGCCGCAAACACACGAGACTCTTTTTTTGGTACTGCCTTATTTTTATCTTTATTATTGTCAGACATGACGTTTTCTCTCCAATTTCCGCAGATATTTTCGGAGAGCTTAACATGAGTACCAGCTAAACAAAAGAGGGCTGAATCTCTTCCAGAACCGCAGTTCCCTTCTCGATATCAATCAAAAATTTGTGCATATCCCATGGAAATCTGGCACGTTCCGGAGCTGGGGAGAATAGACGCAGCTCGCAATTCCCGATCCCTTGAATTCCCACCCCATAGAGTAATCCAAAGGCCCTGAACACCCCGCCATGGGCCACAATCATCGGCGGCGTATCATGAAGCATTTCAAGAATGGGGGCAAAAGCCTTTGCGACCCGCTGCGAAAACTGCGCCTGAGTTTCTCCGTTGGGAGGTTCCAATCCGCTCGCCATATATCTGTGATGATCGTCCCATGGGATGTTTTCCCAATCTCCGAGCATATGTTCATGGATATCCGGATGCCCCATAATAGGCAGACCAAAAGCCTGATTGACAATATGCGCCGTATCACGAGCCCGTATCATATGGCTGTGATATATTTTAGATGGCTTGAGCGGTAAATGATGAAGAACAGAAGCTAAAGCTTGTGCTTGCGCACGACCTGCCTCCGTCAAGGGTGTATCAACACCACCGCCGGCTGTGCGCTCAATACTGTTGGACACGCTCTGCCCATGGCGCACCAGATAAAAAGGGGATGGAGGAAGAAGAAAAGTCGGAGAATTTGTCATGCGCGACTATAACGTCTAATGGTCTGTAACTCAAGAATGCTCGACATCCAGAGTAAAGAAAAAACGGCTCCCGCGTCCGACTTCGGACTGAACCCACAATTTTCCATGGTGCATCTCGACAATTCGTTTGCACACCGACAGCCCTATTCCCGATCCCGGATAAGCTTGAACCGTATGCAGCCGCTTGAAAGGAATAAAAATCTGCTCAATATATTTCTCATCAATTCCAATGCCGTTATCTTCTACACAAAAAACAGCTACCCCGTCATGATCCTCAACGGATATTCTGATCTGGGGGGTGCGGTCTTTCTCACAATATTTCAAACCGTTGCCGATCAAATTCTGGAACAAACGAACCACTTGCACCGCATTCCCGTTAATCTCGGGGAAATCTCCTTCAATCACAATTCCTGCATTATGGGACTGAATAGCTTCATGCAAATTTTCCAACGCCACATCCAAACATTCCCGCACCGGAATTTTCTTGAAGCGATGAGACTGTTTCCCCAGTCTGGAATATTCCAACAAATCACCAATTAAAGCTCTCATACGCTTTGCAGCCTTACTGGAATTATCAACATAACGCCGCCCGTCTTCACCGATAGACTCGCCAAAATCCTCATGCAGGAACTCCATGGATTTTATAATGATCCTCAAAGGTTCCTGCAGATCATGAGCGGCAACATACGCGAAACGCTCCAACTCTGTATTCGACCTCAACAATTCGCTCTCTGCCGACTTCCTGACCGTGATGTCTCTGAGGATACCGCTAAAAAAACGCTCCTCGTCAATTTTCATTTCACAAACACCGATTTCCATGGGAAATTCAGACCCATCCTTGCGCAATCCTGCGACCTCCCTCCCCGAACCAATAATATTCCGGACACCGGTTTTGAGATAGTTATCAATATATCGATCATGATTTTCACAATAAGGAGGCGGCATCAGAACACTAATATTCTGACCAATCAACTCACCTTTCTCATATCCAAAAATCCTGTTACAAGCAGGGTTGGTTTTACAGATAATGCCCTTATGGTTGGCAACAATTAATCCTTCCATCGTATTTTCAACAATAGCCTGCAGATATTGTTCGCTACGCGAAAGTTTTAGATCAAAATTTCGTTTCCAATAAATTAACACAGCAACAAACCAGATAACAAAAGTTGTCAAAATCCGGTTGACCAGAATTTCTTCCGTCATCATGTCCGCTGGCAACAGAAAATATCGCAAAGTAACAAAGAAGGTCGCAATCAAGGCAAAAACAAAAACCGTCAAGGGGTTAGTGAACCACAGGCTGCTGAGGATCAATGGAATATAAATAACACTGGTGACAATTCCGGGCGGAGAAACCAGAGTAATCTGCAAAGCCACAAAACAAATCACAAAAGGAATCCACAACGGAAATAATGCAATTTTTCTGTCCTGTGACGCCCAGGATAAAGTCAGAAGACTGATCCCCATGCACATATTTGATACAGCCGTATGAATGGACATCCGCGTATCCGTAACCCACGCATAGGCTTGCTCAAACGAACCTAAATATCCCCCGATAGCGTGCGCCCCAAGAGCAAACACCGCGAACCCGGTCAAATCAGCAACTGCAAAACAAAAATGGGGGGATTGCCTGAAAACATACCGGACAAGAATAAGCGATAAGCCCGTAAAAAGAAAAGCGAGCGCCGTATTCGGAGCAAGTCTTCCCGGATACATCGCATCTGCATGGACATCATCAACCAGCAGCAACTGGTCAATTCCGAAATCATGGCCTGTAATATACTCAAGAAGAATGACTCCCGCCACCAGACTAACGAAGCTTCCAAGGACTGCTACGGCCCTTTTATGCCCCTTTGCTGCGACAATAAGTCCCACACTGCACAACAGGAACAATAATGCCGCCGTATGTTGCATATCGAAAATCCAGTAATGACTGGCAACGAATTCCCCGGTTTTTAGATGCCATAAAGCCAGCACCGCCGCACTAATCAAGGCGACGATAAGAGCAAAGCTGGCAGATACAAAACGCAGCAATTTCTGCTGTTCTTTGGGAAACATCCTCTGGCCTCATCCCTGAAAATATTCAAAGCAATTTATAATTGCGCAATTATCTGCTAATCCTATAAGATAGGGAAGAAGAATCTTTCAAGAGCAAGGGCAGGACCGTGATTTCACTCATTCCCATTTTAATACTGGAAGATAACGATATTGATCAGGAGATCGTTTTAAGGGCGTTCAAAAAGGTCGAGCTTAAAAATCCGGTGTTTTTTGCAACCGATGGGGCGGAAGCGTTGAGCTTATTGCATGGAACAAAAACCATTCCCGCGATCACCCCTTGCATTATCATGACCGACCTCAACCTCCCCAAACTCGATGGTCTGGGATTCATAAAAGAAATACGGGAAGATAATTTTCTCAAACAAAATATTATCTTTATTCTAAGCACATCCGCCCGTCATCAGGATGTAAAACAAGGATACGATCTCAACATCGCCGGATATTTTCTCAAAGATGACATCAAAGAGATTGCCCTGCTCCTGAAAAACTACCTCTCCTTAAACCAGTTTATAAATGAAAACTAAAAACAAAATTTGGAGGACACTTGGTGACTTATTGGTCACTCAGGATTGATCGGGGAAATTGAAAAACCTAGAAGCCCTAGAAATAATGGTGACCGCGCAGGGATTCGAACCCTGGACCTACTGATTAAAAGTCAGTTGCTCTACCAGCTGAGCTACGCGGTCAGCAAACACTCACCATAGGCGGGGTGCTGAAAGTCGGGGTAAAATACGGAAAGCAAACCCATCCGTCAAGCAGAGATTTCAAATTTTTTCAAAAGCTTGTCCAAAACCGCCGGCGTGACAAATTCCGAGATGTCCCCACCCAGAGAGCAAATCTCTTTAATGAAGGAAGACGAGACAAACTGCCATTTATCGGATGCGACCAGAAAGACCGTTTCAATATCGGGGGCAAGTTTGGCATTCATCCCCGTCATCTGGAATTCAAATTCAAAGTCGGACACCGCCCGCAATCCACGAAACAGGCAAGCCGCACCTTTTTTGTGAGCATAGGAAATCAACAGATCATCAAAGGACTCGACCTCGATATCGCACCCTTTATCAAACAAGTTGCCAATATCATGACGAACCATCTCCAGACGCTCTTCCGTAGAAAAAAGCGGGCTTTTTCGTTGATTTCCGGCAACACCGACGATCAAACGATCAACCAGACGACTGGCGCGCTGGATAATATGCAGATGTCCCTTGGTGATCGGGTCAAATGTTCCGGGATAAATTCCGATTCGTTCAGCCATATCAAACCTGTTCTTGTTTTTTGGTCGTCAGCTATCTATAAGAAGATTGAAAATGATTGCAAGTATTACTCCCCTGATTGCCCATCCATGGGCAGACTACGCCCTTCTCGATTCCGGCCACGGTCGGAAGCTGGAGCGTTATGGAAAAATTATAGTCAATCGCCCCGAGCCACAGGCCCTATGGGGGCCCACTTTGACCGAAGTGGACTGGGATCAGGCCGACGCAATTTTCACCAACACAGGGGACGAAGATGCAGATGCCGGAAAATGGAGACTTTGTTCTGACGCCCCTGAAAGCTGGCCAGTAGAATGGGAAGGCGTTAAATTTATTTGCCGCCTGATGTCGTTCCGCCATATGGGGCTGTTCCCCGAACAGTTAACTCACTGGCACTGGGTGAATGAAAAGGTAGCCAAGGCCAACCGCCCACTTAATATATTGAATCTTTTTGCCTATACAGGGGCCGCGTCTCTGGCTGCCGCGAAGGCAGGGGCAAGTGTCACACATCTGGACGCCTCGAAAAAAGCCATTCAATGGGCCAAGGATAATCAGGGGGCCAGCGGCCTGAACGATGCGCCAATCCGGTGGATTTGCGATGATGCCAAGGCTTTCGTCGCCCGTGAACTTCGCAGGGGCCGCAAATATGACGGAATTATCATGGATCCGCCAAAATTCGGGCGTGGGCCAGATGGTGAACGCTGGCAGATCGAAGAAGATCTCGTCGATTTCTTAGGTAGCTGCGTAGAGCTCCTATCTGATGACCCTAGTTTTGTTATCTTGACGGCCTACGCCATGCGTCTGTCATCGGTCTCTTTGGGCAACCTCATGCATGACATCCTGAAAGATCGGGGTGGCAGCATAGAATACGGGGAACTTTTGATTGAACAGGAAAACAAGCAGCGTTTTCTCTCCACCTCCCTGTACAGCAGATGGGCAGCCAAGGAATAACATGACCATAAAACTTATCAGCTCCCCCTCGAACCAGATCATCAAGGACTTGAAAGCTCTTGAAATGAGGAAGCGCCGCAAGGAAACAGGTCTGTTTCTGGTCGAAGGATTGCGCTCTGTCATTGAAGGCATGGAGCTAGGCGCAAGCTTGAAATACCTAGCTTATCATTCTGATCTAAAAGGAAAAGATGATATAAATCGGTGCGTATCGTATTGTGGTAAATGCGGTGGATTACCCATCGAGGTCAGCGCGCTGGTGCTTGAAAAACTCTCCCGTAAGGACAACCCGCAATCTGTCATCGGAGTCTTTGAACAAATAGTCCATAAGCTGGAAACTATAGATAAAAACGATACGGATCGTTGCTATATTGCACTAGAACAGGTGCGTGATCCTGGCAACCTGGGGACGATTATCCGTACCATTGATGCGATCGGCGCAAGCGGCGTAATCCTTGTCGGACAATGCTGCGACCCCTACTCGGTCGAAGCTGTGCGCGCCACCATGGGTTCCCTCTTTTCAGTTCCTATTTATCAAGCAACTCAGGACGAGTTTATAAACTGGGCAAAAGACTGGTCAGGGGATCTGATTGGAACAACACTTCAGAGCTCTGTCGATTTCCGTGAGGTTACCCCGAAAAAACCGCTTTTACTCATGATGGGTAATGAACAGGCCGGCTTATCCGAAGACCTACGCCAAATCGCGACCACCTGCATCCGCCTGCCGATGAATGGCCGTGCCGACAGCCTCAACCTTTCGGTCGCGACCGGCATTTGCCTTTATGCCCTGCTGGAGCCATGGAAACCCTAAAACCCGAAGCGGCGACGATCTTTCACGATGTGTCTATAATTCTCAAAACAAGGTTTTATATAGTTTTTTCTCGCAAATATGCCGCTTTCAAGCGCACCTGTTGACGTCCAAATTGCTCTTTATTCGGCATAGATATAAGAAGGTTACTGGCATTAAGCCCACGCAAACCACTATAAACATTGAAAGCTTGACGAAGAAGGTCGACCAACACATCATAATCGCATTCCCCTATACTCTCGTGGACGTCTTCTCTTTGCATAGGTATAAGAAAGTCAGCGTATTGAGGGGAGGAAAGGATGATATCCCTGCCAATAGTCAAAACATCAAACTCTATCTTTACATGCACTTTTTCAGAGGCATCATTCAACATTATAAATCCCATTTCAGAATTTCGATCTCGTAAGAGATAAAACTTCCAAGCTTTCTATTTTGCACCGAAGCCGAGCCTACGGCAATCTTTCGCAGCGTCAAGGGCCAATTTCACCTGCCCCAGTCTTCGGTTACGGTCTATAAAGTCAACATCCGACGCCCGAACAATTCCATCTTCTATTGATTTGCGACCCCCGGGACTCGAAATTGATTCAGCAATTTTGCGAATATCGGTACAAGCAATTACATCATCAGTCAAAATATGATTCCCATGTTTTGCCTGATACGCAACAATTCCGTCTTTGGTAATTTTATATCCCAATGTAACCTTGGCCAGTTTATCACCACTGGTCAAAATTCCGCGCGCCACGATCTTTTCATGGTCATTGTCCTTGGCTGGCTCAATAACTTGAGCCCCAACCCCTTGGGCAAAAACCGTCCCCAGAACTCCCGCTGCAAAAATAACCGGTTTGATAAATGATGACATAACACTGCTCCATAAAATGATCCATAGAACATACCTTTGCAATGAAATTATGTCAAATATAAAACTGAAAGAGTGTAAAAAAAAGCCCGAGAACGGGCTTTTAATCTAAAGACTCAAATTCGATGAGAATACTAGCTGGTCTGACGACGCAGGAAGGCTGGAATATCCAACTCGTCTTCTTCTGATTTCTGGGTCGCCGGAGCATCAATATTCAACCGTCCCTGAGCAGGAGTTTTTGCCGGAGCAGCAGCCCGTTGTGGCGCACGAAGCCCCAATCCACCGCCATTGCCTGACCCTGAAGATCCAGCTTGAGGCATATCACCAAGATCAGAATCCTGCCCGGCGAAAGACTCAACAGTTGCCTCCATCCGGCGATACCCGCCTGTAATCCGTTCAAACAAGGACGGCGATTTTTTACGCGGTTGAACCGGTGCATCAAAACCACCCTGTTGAGAATAGGCAGGAGCTTCATTATAGATAGGAGCCTGTTGCTGATATTGCTGGACAGGTTGCTGTTCATAAACTGGCTGTTGCGGCGCTTGTTGAACAGGAGCCTGAACAAAGTCCACAGGACGTTGATGGAAAGAGTGTTGTTGGGATTGCTGGACAACAGGAGCCATAGCCTGCTGATACACATCACCCTGATACCCGCCTTCAATCTCGACAGGCTGAGGAGGAATAAATGCTTCGCCCATGCGGGTTCCACGAATACCACCAAACGCAGCCGTTTTTTGAGGAACAGCCTCGACTTCAAATTCCTGCTGAACAGCGCTCGAGGAGTTTTCAACCGGTCTGGACACCGCAGGTGCATAAGCAGCCCGCGCTGACGCAACTGGCTGATTCACTGCCTGATTCACTGGACGAGCCACTAACACAGGTTGCGCTGCCGGACGGGTACGATCAACAGAAAAACCACCGAGAGCTCCGCGGCCACCAGAAGAAACTTTCTTCTCGGCAACAGCGGCGTCAATACCGGTTGCCACAACAGATACACGGATCGTACCTTCCAGAGACTCATCAAAAGTTGACCCGAAGATGATATTGGCATCAGGATCGACTTCGTCGCGGATGCGGTTACAAGCCTCATCGACTTCGAACAAGGTCATATCATATCCGCCAGTAATATTGACGATCACGCCTTTGGCACCCTTCATCGACACATCATCGAGAAGAGGATTGCTGATCGCTTTCTCGGCAGCTTCAGTCGCACGGTTATCACCGGTCGCCTCACCTGCGCCCATCACGGCTTTACCCATTTCCTGCATGACCGAACGAATATCGGCAAAATCAAGGTTAATCAAACCAGGCATCACGATCAGGTCAGTGACACCACGCACAGCAGATTGCAACACGCTATCTGCCATTTTGAAACCGTCAGCAAAAGTAGTTTTGTCATTCACAACACGGAACAAATTCTGGTTTGGAATAACAATCAATGTATCAACATAATTCTGAAGTTCTTCAAGACCTTCTTCGGCCATCTTCATCCGGCGAGTGCCTTCAAAATGGAACGGCTTGGTCACGACCCCAACGGTCAGAATACCACGCTCACGGCAAGCCTTGGCAATAACAGCCGCAGCACCGGTTCCGGTTCCACCGCCCATGCCAGCCGTGATAAACGCCATATTTGCGTCTTCCATATACTGCATCACATCGTCGAGGCTTTCTTCAGCAGCAGCACGACCGATCTCCGGCTTGGCTCCTGCCCCCAGACCTTCGGTCAAGGCAGCGCCCAACTGGATTTTATGCTCGGCCAGATTTCCGACCAGCGCTTGAGAATCTGTATTACAAACAATGAAATCAACACCATTCAAATTGGTTGAAATCATGTTATTGACCGCATTGCCACCGGCTCCGCCGACACCAACAACTGTAATCTTAGGGGAAAGTTTATTTTTTGAAGAATGATCCACGTTATTCATCCGGATGTTAATCATTGAAAGGAACTCCTTCCGAGGCTTGTTTTTCTTGTTCGTTGCAATCCCGCAAGATACCTGCGGTATGAATTATTATTTGAATTTTTTTGGAAAAATGTGCGCTGCGTTCCAATTCATCAAAGATAGACAATAACGAATCAACTTCATCAGTCTAAACCGACGAGTCTTCAATTTGCAAAGGAAAAGAAGAAAACACTAAAAGAATCCACATTGTCGTTTATAGATTTGCAGACCAAAAGCCGAAGCCTGAGACAAACCAGGCAAAGGCCTTTGTGGCGAAAATCGAAATTTTCGAGAACCGTATCGCAGCGTACATTCAAGTACGTGAGAAACGGAAGCACAGAAAAATCGATTTGCAGACCAAAAGCCTAAGCCTGCCCTACCAGTTTTCGCGTAACCACATCTTGACACGCTGCCACATATTCCCAGCTTCGACATTGGCCATGATCTCGGCAGGCATTTCATCGCCACGTTCAATCACATAATGAAGCAGGCCTGCCGTCGTTGAAAAAGCGGGGCCAGAGACAGCATCCGCTAAACCAGGCATTCTGATGGGTCGGCCTAAGCGCACCTGTTTTTCCAGATATTTTTGTGCCAACTCGCGCAGACCTGGCATTTGGCTGGCACCCCCTGTCAACACGACACGACGTCCGGCAATCGGGCCAAGACCAGAATCATTAAGGCGCGCGCGCACCAATTCCAGAGTTTCTTCCAGACGCGGGGCAATAATACTCACCAGATACGATCTCGGTACATGGTTCGGCTGGATATGATCTTCTTCCCCCAGTGGATGAACATCAATCAAATCCTTGTCATCAGTTGCCGTGGCAATGGCACTTCCATACAAGGCCTTCATACGTTCTGCCGAATGAACCGACGTGGTCAATCCTTTGGCAATATCATTGGTCACATGTTGCCCACCAACTGGAATAGCGTCTGTGTAAATCAATTCCTTGCCGTAAAAAACTGCAATCGAGGTAGTCCCGCCGCCCATATCGACAACCACGCACCCCATATCCATTTCGTCTTCGACCAGACAAGCCAGACCAGACGCATAAGGCGCAGAACAAAGTGCCGTAATATCAAGATGGGAACTTTGGATACAACTCGCCATATTGCGAAGCGGCCCCATCGAACCTGTTACCATGTGGACATCCACATCCAGATGTTGCCCGAACAGCCCGCGCGGTTCCCGAATACCTTCATGTCCATCAATTCTATAGGCCGTCGGGATTGTATGAATCAGTTCGACATCATGACCGATTGCCTGATCCTGCGCTTTGGCCAAGGCGCGCCGAATATCATTATCAGTCACAGCCTCTCCCATAATCTGAACGCCCATGCTCATCAATTTGGATTGGGTATGAATCCCCGGCACATTTACAATCACTTCACGAAGAGGATATCCTTTGGTGACATCAGATGCCATTTTTTCGGCAGCATGAACCGCCTGACGAATGGCAGATTCAGCACTATCCAGATCAATCACTGTGCCTGACTTAATTCCGTGGGACGCCTGATGCCCCAGACCGATGACATCAATATTGCCCCCATCATCCCGCACACGTCCAATAAAACAGGCAATCTTGCTTGATCCGATATCAAGCGCAGCAATCACAGAACCTTTAGGATGGTAAGCGGCAGCCATTTACAACACCCTATATTTTCTTCTGAATGCGGAACGAAGCCTGATACTCTTCGGCTCGTCCGGGTGCAGTCTGAACCACGATCCGCAGGGGATCACGCAAATCAATCGCCGACACATCACGGTCCATCAACTGGGCTTCGCGCTGGGCATCCGCCAATCGTTTGATAGCCTGCCCCATATCTTCTTCGGGAAGTCTGACCTCCACGCCATTTTTCAAATACAAATCCCACCGCCGGTCTCCAATCCATTTGGCGGATTCAACACGCGACCCGAAATCCTGTTCTGCCTCCAACATTGCAACCAGCTCTGGCGCAAATCGCGGAGCATCTTCCCCGACAACAATCAGCAAATTTTTGAATTTTGATAAATTATTATCAGTCAGGATTTTTCCCTGTGCATCAACCACAGACAATTTATTCTTCCGTTGCCACAACACCAAAGGAACACGTTCATTCACGCGTACATAAAGCGTATCCGGCAAATGACGCTCGACCACCGCAGATTCAACCCATGACAGGCTCTCAAGGCGAGACTTCATCGTCACAAGATCAACTTCAAAAATCGACTGCCCGCGATCAACATCCAAAACAGATTTCAGCTGCTCGCGGGTTAAATTAACCCGCCCTTCAATCAACAGATTGGCAACACTAAATCCCTTATCTTCCATCGTGGTATGGAAATTTTCGGTCATATCGACCTGAAACCGCCCCCACCATCCGGAATGGTCGGCATAATAAAGCCCGCCTCCCCCCACCATCAAAAGCAGGGAGGTCAGACCAAGGCGTTTCATCCAGAAACTCAGGCGCGCCTTTTGTCCGGCGCGTCGGTTGAGGATTGATGTTCTACGGGTACCGGATCGAGACATTTTGCAGTTTCTACCAAATGGGCACAAAGCCCTGAAAAAGACATACCATTATAAATGACCTGAGAAGGCCCGATTGATTGGGGCGTGCAGCCCGGTTGTGTATTGATTTCCAGAAAACAAAGGCCTGAAACGCCTTTTGAATCGTCAAACCTGAAATCACAGCGAGCCAACCCCTGACAGCCGCACACTCTATACACCGATTCAGCATATTCCAAGGCTTTATTATATACATCTTCCGGAATTTTTGCCGGACAGACCAGTTCGGTGCGCTGATCCTTGTATTTCGCGTCATAATCAAAAAATCCGCCTTGAGCAATAATTTCGGTCACAGCCTGAGCTTTCCCGTCAAGAACAGCAACGGTCAACTCCTTGCCCGGAATATATTCTTCAACCAAAGCTTCCTCTCCGAATTGCCATTCAGGGAAATCAATCGGGGCAGAATTATTTTGCTCGCGCACGATCTTGACCCCCACACTTGACCCTTCCTGAACGGGCTTGACCACATAAGGGGGAGCCATCACCTGACCGGATAAAATATCAGCAACCTTGGCAACGCATCCTTTGGCAACTGGTACACCGGCAAAAGCCGCCATCGCACGACACGCCGCCTTGTTCATCCCGATTGCAGAGGCCATGACACCAGAATGGGTATAGGGAATCCCGAGCATTTCCAAAACGCCCTGAATAATCCCATCTTCCCCACCGCGCCCATGCAAATTATTGAACACAACATCGGGCCGCGGCGTCAGAGCCTCAACCAGCGCAGGTAAATTCTTGGACACTTCAATCCGGCGCACATCGTATCCGGCCTCGATCAAAGCCTGCTCGACAATCTTTCCTTTTTCAAGAGAAACTTCCCGCTCGGCAGACCACCCTCCAACAAACAACGCGACTGTCTTAGGCATACCAGACCCCCTGAATTCTTTCTATTCTTTGAAATTTCCACACCAGAACGATGCAGGAAATATGTGACTGAAACCCAAGTATGGATCCTCGCACACAAAAAATCCAGAATTTAGTATGGGGGGCACTTAAAAAAGAAACGCTACATCTTAATATAGAAGCATCAGGTTTTTTCTCTCCGGTTTCCCTCGCTCGCGATGACGCGACAGACCCCATAAAAAAAATATCGAATTCTTTTGAGAATCATTCTTAATTGTGATTGACAATCATTCTCATTTAGATACAGTACCAATATCCGGATAAACGGAATTAAAAAATAATAGAGGAATCAACATCATGAATAAAAGACCAGAAGTAACCTGCGTAAGCTGTGAAGATTGCGGCATGAGTGAAGGCGCCCTTCAGACAAGCTTTCGTGCCGCCCAATTGCTGGCCGAAGTGAATGAACCGACAGAAACACCTGATCGCAACAAGTCAAACATTGATCTGACACGCCGTCCCTGCGATGGGGCTCGCTCCTGCTATTGCAGCTAAAGCATATTCAACAGATCGCTCAAATCATTCGGCAGAGGAGATGTAAAATGCATCTCCTCTTCTGTTTTGGGATGAATAAAAGAAATTTCGGCGGCGTGCAGAGCCTGACGCGGGAAAGCCATGACAGCATCAATCACATCATCTTCATACCCTCCCTTACGCAGGATAGATTTCGCTTTGTTTGATTGAACGCCATACAACTCATCCCCTGCCAGAGGAAACCCCAGATGCTGCATATGAACCCTGATCTGGTGCGTTCGGCCTGTCTCCAGACGGCACTCCACCAGCGCCAGCGCATCATTATAATTTTCCAGCACCGTAAAATTGGTCGCGGCCTCTTTGCCATTACCTTTGACAACAGCCATCTTCAAACGGTTGCTGGGGTGTCTTCCGATCAAGGTTTCAACGCGCCCCTTATGCGGAAACGGCACACCAAAAACCAAAGCCTGATACACGCGCGATAATGACCTGTCTTGAAGTTGTTCGGATAAATGATGATGAGCGAGATCATTCTTGGCAACCATCATAAGACCGGACGTATCCTTGTCCAGACGATGCACAATTCCCGGACGGCGCACGCCGTTAATGCCCGATAAACTATCTCCACAATGATATAACAATGCATTGACCAACGTTCCCGTTGCATGCCCAATGGCCGGATGCACCACCATCCCCACAGGCTTGTTGAGGACAATCACATCCTCATCCTCGAAAAATATTTCCAATGGAATATTTTCCGGTTCCGGCGTTGCGTCTTCCAAAGGCGGCAAAGACAGTACAATCTGCTCTCCGGCTTTAACCTTTCGTGACGAGGATAAACAGGGCTGCCCGTCAACCAGACACTCTCCGCTTTCAATCAATCCTTGCAATCTTGTTCGTGAAAAATCGGGCAACAACGTCGCCACGGCCTTATCCAACCGCAACCCGTCTTCTGCATAACCGATTATGGCATGCAACGTATCACCAACCGATTCACTTTGTTCGCTGCTATTCACTATAAAAACCTTCCATTATTCCGGCAAATCATCCAGCTTGCGATCCGGCGCAGACGCACAAGGGTTATGATAGACAGGCAAATCCGGCAAAGCCATGATCCAACTGTCATATGTTACATACTGCATCTGGTCATCAGTTTTATTCTGCGCAAATCCGGTTTCCGCCATCCCTAAGACGACACGAGAGTCTTTGTTTTCTATCAAACGAAACGGGATAGAATTTGATCCTTCCAGAAAAGACTCATCATTCAAGATGGCTCCTTCTTCAGAAAAAGTTACCAAGCGCGCAAATCGCCGTCCACCAAAGCTCGTCGGACTAGCCGCCCACAACGTCATAACGCGCCCATCATCAAGCTGCACCAGATCAACTGCCGCATAACTATATTTTCCAGTCAGGAATTTCTGCCACACAGACATGCCCGACGAATCGGTTTTAACCACCCACGCCGCCTTGTCCCCTGTCCCCGACGGAATAGCATCTCCAATAGCCAGCAACCCACCATCGCGCAATCCGATTGCTTCACGGAGCGTCGCCTCAGCTCCGCGTGAATAAGGACGTTGCATCACTAGATTGCCATTCGTTTCAGTCACAAGAATCCATCCGGCCTGATTGCCTTTCTCGGTCTTAATACGTCCCGACATCACCAGATCACCATGCGGGGTTTTGTGAATAGAAGACGGGATCGTATCAACGCCGGGCATATATTCTTTGGTTGCACGGACATATCCATCCTGATTAACCCACATCAAAATAGTGGTCGGGGGAGAAGCTATGGATTTTTTAACCCGACCTTCTGCCAGAACAACAAAGCTTCCATCATCCAGTGCCACAAAGCCAACCGGCGTAATTTGCCGATCGGGATCATTGATGATTTTCTGATCTCTTTTTTCACCCTTGCCGTCCAGATAAACCAAAGCGGCCCGATGAGTGGTTCCCTCTACCAGATGAACGAGAACCACCACACGGGCTTTTTGCAACAATGCATCCACGACATTTTCAAGATGTTCAACATCAGTCAATTTATCGACCAGAATTTTTCCATCTTTTGCGACACGAATCATTTGCAAGCGCGGCGACTGAAACCCTTCCTTTTCCGTATAAGGGGTACTTTCCCCCACCGAAATGACCCCGTCATCCGCAACACGCATCAAGGCTCTAGGGCGATCAATCCCCTGCACGCCCAACGTTCTTTTCCAAATTGCGGCCTGATCGAAATTCGGCGTTCTTAAGGGCACAATTCCTTCAAAGACAGGGTTGCAAGAATCTGGCGCAGCCGGAATACCTTGGGCCGAGGCCTCTGCCCCCCCAAAAAGTGTTAAAAGAAGCGTGCACAGCAGCAAATGATGTCTTATCATAACTCAAAAACCTTTTTACTGTGCCAGCATAACTGAACTCAAGGAATACGACCACCATGAAAATCCTGATTATTTCAGATGCTTGGGAACCCCAACTCAACGGCGTTGTCCGCACCTACCAGAATCTGATTGCAGAACTCGAACAAAAAGGCCATGAGGTTAAAATTCTGGGGCCACGAGACTTCGCGCTCCGCACACCAATGATCCATGGGGCGCAAACCGCTTTTTTCAGTCGCAAAAAAACAGAAGAAACCATCACACAATTCAAACCCGACCGTATTCATATCGCGGTCGAAGGCCCCATAGGATGGACGGCACGTTCTATTTGCCTTGAGAAAAATCTTCCTTTTACGTCCTGTTTTCATTCGAATTGGGCAGATTTTCTTGTCAGCCACCTCAGTGGCCCGCTCAAAAAATCCTCCTCTTATGTCTCTGACAAAACTTATGATATTTTGAGAAAATTTCACGACACATCCTCCGGAATATTTGTTGCCTCTCAACAATTGGCAGACCACCTCAAGGAAAAAGGATTCAAAGGCCCGTTCATGCCAATGACCAGAGGTGCGGATAAAAGATTTTTCTATGTCGGGGAACAAAATTTATTTGATAATCTACCCCATCCCATCGCACTGAGCGTCGGCCGCGTTTCAAAAGAAAAAAATCTCGATGCTTTTCTTGATGCATCATGGGACGGCTCAAAAATTGTGGTGGGGGATGGGCCGGATCTGGAACGTCTGAAAAACAAATATCCGGATGTTTATTTTCTGGGAAGAATAGAAGGACAAGCTTTGGGGGATTGTTTCAGATCATCTGACGTATTTGCCTTCCCGTCCTTGTTTGACACCTTGGGAATTGTCCAGATCGAGGCTATGACTTGTGGGCTACCGATTGCCGCTCTTAACTGCGTTGCAGCCAATTCCGTCATCACATCTCCCATACTGGGGTCTATTGATAGTGATTTCGGAAAATCCCTAAATCAGGCTCTAAAGGCCGAGGGAACCCGACAAGATCGGGCGAAAATTGCAAATGATGAATATTCGTGGGGGAAAACCGCACAACAATTCTTGGAAGCACGCCCAGATTATGGTTAAAAAGGTTTATGTCTCACATTCTCATTGCTGAAGATGACCCTTCGATGCGCCAATTCCTGATGATGGCGCTGGAAAAGGCCGGACACCACGTCACCAGTTGTGCGGACGGGTTAGCTGCCTTTTACGCTGTGGAAGCCATTGGCGAGACCATTGATCTCCTTTTGGCAGATATTGTGATGCCGGGGATGGACGGAATCGAGCTTTCTCAAAAAGCCACAAAAATGCACCCTCATATCAAAATCCTCTTTATTACAGGGTTCTCGGCCGTGGCTATGGGCCCGAACGGTGATCAAGCTACACCGGCGCGCGTTCTGTCCAAACCTTTCCATTTGAATGATCTGGTCGCGCAAATCACAGAAATCTTGGGAAATCCTGTCGAAACAAAGACCTCAGAATAAGGCTTGATTTCGGTTGAAAATCCCGCTAAAACCACCCCCTGTACCGCTTAAGCGGAGGGCAATTAGCTCAGTTGGTTAGAGCGCTATCTTGACATGGTAGAGGTCGCTGGTTCGAGTCCAGTATTGCCCACCATTTTACAAAAACCACCCAACGGGTGGTTTTTTTATTGGAAACCGTATCACATACAAATTGCAAACAGCCCGGAACCCATGTTCATGTGCTGCTCAACTTTCTGACAAAATACAATTGTGATGTTTCTGTTTTGTTCCATTTATCAAGGAAAAAAGAAAAACCCGTGACGGATTATAAATATGGCCTTATACTTGCGGAACAAATATTCACCCCTTCTTCCTCACGGATTTCCTAATGTCTGAAAAAAATATATTCCGCAAAAAGATCCTCTTTCCTTTGTCCTACGTCTGCATGGTTGGATTGGCAATCTGGGGGGCCACTGGATTGATTCCCGACGGAATGGCAAAATCCGGAACAGGTGCTCCCTATTTCATGTCCGTTGAACCCGCCGCCGGTGATGAAATGAAAATGGCACAAATCAACATGGGTCTTCAAATCCCTCCAATTGATGAAAAAGAAATTATTGATACCCCACCAATCGAGGGGTTGGAAACGAGTCAGACCGATGCACCGGAAATGGCTCCACTAAAAATTTCTCCTGACAAACCAGAAATTATTGAACTGGATCGCCCTGCCGTCAACGTCTTGGTAGGAAATGAAGAGAACCTTCGCGCAGTTCCCGACACCAATCGCACCATTATCCTCGTCCCTAAAAAACCCGGCGCGACATACTTCAAAGCACTGGATGCCGAGGGCAAAGTTATCATGCAACGCCATGTCATTATTGGTGCTGCAAAAAATGAATATGTTCGCATTCGTCGTGCCTGCATCAACGGACAAGAAGGCTGCAAACAATATAGCCTCTATTATTGCCCTGACTCTTGCCATGAAGTTGATGTGATTCAAAATGAAAAGGCAGCGTCATCAAATAACGCCGCCCCGCAGGAACCGTCTGCAAATCCACCAACAACCACAACCAACAACTCTGACGAACCTGTCAAAGAATAATTCGTCTATTCGGAGGAATACCCTGCTATGACTTTTTTATCCGAGAAAGCAATGCCCCGCCCATCCATGATGGCTATATTGTTTTCCCTATGCCTGCTAAGCCCTGCCCTGACTGCTTGTACAACAAACACAACAGATGATGGTGGAGCACAGACAAGCCTGTCTGCTCCAATTAAAAATGCAGATATCCTTTACGGCGATAAACGGGATAAACTTTCAACAATCGAAAAAATCTATAAGAGTAATCCACAAGACCAGCTCATAGCCGCACGTTACGGCAAGGCTCTGCGCGAAGCTGGAAAATATAAAGACGCAAAGGCTATCTTGCTTCCACTCAGCAAAGACCATGAGATAGCGACATTCGCCAACACGGAACTCTCGGCAGTTCATTTCGCCCAAGGGAATTTTGGACAGGCCGAAAAATATGCACGCAAAGCCGTTAAAGCGGACAAAAATAATTATCGTGCCTGGAGAAATCTTGGCAATGCACTGGATGCCCAAGAAGAGTACAAGAAAGGTGAAGAAGCCTTCGATCAGGCCCTCAAATTATGGGGTAACGAAGATAAGGTTCCGGTCATGAACAATCTGGCCCTGAACTATGCCGCACAAGGCTATACGGATAAAGCACTCAGCATGCTCTATGAAGCACAAAAACTCGACCCCTCACGCGTCGAGATAGAGCGCAATATCAGGATCATCCGCACATTGAATGAACCACCAGAATATCAGGGAGAGAAAAAACCTTTGCCCGCAAACAAACCACCCGAAGAGTGAAATCTCAGAGATGTTCTACTACCCTTGCCCTACCCCAGCCGACTGGGCCGCAAGAAAAGCAGGAACAAGAATAACAATGAACAAAGCAGGCAAGAAAAACAAAATCATCGGAACAGTTAGTTTAGGCGGCAGCGATGCCGCCTTTCTTTCTGCTTCTGCCATCCGCATATCACGCAGCTCATCAGAAATAACCCGCATAGCCGAGGAAATAGATGTTCCATATTGTTCAGCCTGAATCATAGCTGTAGCAAATGATTTGGCGGCCCCACTCCCCACACGTCGTGCGAAATCCTGCAATGCTCGCCGCCGATCATTTAACATCCCCATCTCTGCACTTAAAATGCCAAGCTCTTCTGCTAAAGTCGGGCTATGTTCTGAAATCTCATCCCCGACGCGGTGAATAGTCTGCTCCAGACCAATACCACCCTGTACGCAAATCAACATCATATCGAGAGCATCCGGAAATGTCAGATTAATCTCCTGCTGGCGTTTCACAATATGATTTTTTAATAAAATACGGGGCAGAAAAAATCCCGCCAACCCGACCCCTACAATAACAATCATCATCCAGAACGGCTCGATCTTCTTTTCTCCATTAGCCAGAACCAACCATGAAAACAACATCAACCCGATAGGGATAGCTGCCCGCGCGATCAGATATTTCATCGGCGCCTTTGGATCACGAATTCCTGCTTGTAACATCTGGTCACGGGCCTTTTCCCCCAAAGCCCCGAACCGTTCCTGGATCTTGAAGAAAAAAGCCAGAGACTCCCTCGTAGAAAGAGCATCATCCTGTTTTTTTGATGATTTTTTGTTATAGAGTTGTTCCTTTGCCTGATCGAATAGAATTTTTCGTTTTTTCTCAATCACATTGCTGTAACGTTCCCGTTTTTCTGTCCTGTTAAGTAACGGCAAAACAATCGCAACGAAGGTTGCCATCGCTCCTAACGACGCAACAATCAAAATCAATAGACGATCAATTTCTTCAGAAAACATTCAGTTTTTTCCGTTCTTTCTTAAACTCTGAAATTAATCATCTGGCGCATAACCAGCGTTCCAATAGCCATCCAGCCAATCGCACCAAACAAATAAATCTTTCCTTTTAATGTATAAAACAAGGGTCCCATATATTCCGGATTAATTGCATAAAGACCTGCGGCCACGAGAACTGGCATCGCCGCAATAATCGCTGCCGATGATTTCGCCTCTGACGACAACGCCTGCACTTTCCGTTTCAACCGAAACCGTGAGCGGATAACACGCGCCAGATTAGTCAGGATTTCAGAAAGGCTGGAGCCAGTTTGCTGTTGAATGGCAATGCCAGTTGCAAACATCTGCATTTCGGTAATGGGCATTCTTTCCGCGGAATGAGCGCAAGCCTCCGCCAAAGAAATTCCGATTTTTTGTTCATCATAAACACGCGACATTTCTTCCCCCACAGGGCCTGTAAATTCACGCGACACCATGGAAATCGCCTCGCCAATAGGCATACCAGCTTTCAACAAACGTACCATAGCCTCCAAGGCATCCGGGAATTCTTCCAAAAATTTCTTCTGACGTCGCTTAACCTTGAATTTCAAATATAAACGAGGCAGTCCGAAAAACCCGATAAACGCACCAAGGACTATGATAATTTTTGACTGCCCCAATATCAGAAGCAGTAGAGTTACCGCAACACCCGTAATCGCCGAGGCAATCCAGAATTTCCTGATTGGCGTATCAATAAATCCTGCCTGCAAGAGCATATACTTTATTTCAGCAGATTTTTTAGACCGGACAGAACTACTTTCCTGAAGTTTTTTTGCCATATCAAGTCTGCGTTTATCACGTTCGTTCTTCTCCACTTCCCCAGCAGATGCGACCGATTGCCCTGCAATAATCGAAAGATTTCGTTTCTGCTGATCTTTACGATTGGACATCAGCAAAAGGCCGCTCATCCCCAGAATAACCGACACAATCATTGAAACAAGAAATGCAATCAGGGCTGCGGACATATTTTCTAACCGTATGCCTCTTCCATGGCATCAAGCACCAGTTTCTCAACACCGAACGCTCTGGCTTTATCCCAGAATTTCGGGCGCATTCCAGTCGATTTCAATTGTGTAACCAATTTTCCATCGTCATCTTCGCCTGTAATCTCAAGAAGAAACAAATCCTGCATGGTAACAACATCGCCTTCCATACCTGTAATTTCTGTGACATGGGTCACCTTACGCGATCCATCACGCAACCGCTGAACCTGAATAATCACATTAATGGCTGAAGAAATCTGTTCCCTGACTGCAACAGTCGGAATATTCAAATTCCCCATCGCAATCATATTCTCCATACGGGATAAAGCCTCACGCGGATTGTTGGCGTGAACCGTCCCCATTGATCCATCGTGACCAGTATTCATTGCCTGCAACAAGTCAAATGCCTCAGGCCCACGCACCTCACCCACAATAATTCGCTCAGGCCGCATCCGCAGACAGTTCTTAACCAGATCACGCATGGTTACCTCTCCAACCCCTTCAAGGTTGGCAGGTCGTGTTTCAAGACGCACGACATGCGGCTGTTGCAACTGGAGTTCACAAGCATCTTCACAGGTAATCACGCGCTCACCCTGTTCGATATAGCGGGTCAAACAGTTCAGCATTGTCGTTTTTCCAGAACCAGTACCACCAGAAATCAAAACATTCACGCGACAACGACCAATCGCCATAATCAGCTTGGCACAGCTCGGTGTCATAGCTCCGAACTCAAGCAATTTCTCAAGAGTCAATTTATCTTTGGTAAATTTACGAATGGTCATGCATGCGCCATCCACAGACAAAGGTGGGATAATCACATTCACCCGCGATCCGTCTGGCAAACGCGCATCACAAATTGGGGACGATTCATCAACACGGCGACCAATCGCACCCACAATCCGCTGACAAATCGTTACCAGATGCTGGTTATCCCGAAATCTGATATCGGTTCTTTGAATCTTTCCTTTTCGTTCCACATACACAACATCCGGCCCGTTAATCATGATATCGGCAATACCATCTTCAGCCAGCAATGTCTCAAGCGGCCCATATCCAAGCATATCGTCGCCACACTCTTTGGCGATCTGTGCCATTTCCATCGGGGTCAGATCAAGATTTCTAAAGCGGGCGATCTCTTCAACAGCAGTCTTAACCTCGTCCCGCGCGGCCTTACTATCCATTCTGGCCAGCGCCTTCAAATCGATCCCGTCCCGTAAATCTGACCAGATACGATTGCGGGCGCGTTTCAAGCGTAAGGCAGTCATTGAGTCTCCCTCGCTCGCTTTGGAAACCTCATGAACTTCTTCTGTCTCCTGAGACAGGATATCATCATCAATAGATTTTTTTTGTTGCGCGGAAACAGTCGAGATTTCTGTAACAATCTGCGGTGTTTCCGCTTGCTTGCTTTCTTGTTGTTCTTCTTGAATGGGAAGGGCAAGATCATGGGTATGTGCAGGCTCCGCCGCGACAACAGAAACCTGTTTCTTCACTGGTGCTTGACTACTGCTGTCAGGCGACTGTGAATTATTTTTCTTTCCAAATCCCATATTTCAAACCTGTATCAATAGGGCAAACATTACTATTTATTTTTCAACTTTTCAAAAAAGCTACCAAGCCCCTTCACGGGCGTTCCCGATCCATCAGATGGCAAAGATAAGCTGCTAGGCAATTTCAATCCTTCAATCAAAAATTTTCGCAAGTGAGGCCATATCTCCTTGGCTCCCGCAAAATCATACAAAGGCTTACCTGCTAACTCGGCCCCTGAGAAAACCTTGGGCAACCACGCCATAACCAGCTGGGGGGCAAATTTTAATGCCGTCTCGACATCTTCTTCTGATACTTCCAGACCATGGGCTGCACCTTTTTGATTAAGAACAAGGTGAATACCTTGTTCTGCGCCTCCGCGTAATGTTTTGACTTCCTGAATCAGAGAACGCGCCGAACGCAAAGACGGTAAAGTTGGCGTAGAGACAACAATCACCTCATGGGCTCTTCCCAGAACCGAAGAAATCAAAGAAACGGGAGCCAGAGATAAATCAACGATGACCGTAGGAAAAGTCACCATCAACTTGTTCAAGACCCCTTCAAACTGTTCTGGCGTAACCGTTCCATCCAGAATTGATTCCGCACCCGTTGCCAGAACGCTCAAATGCTCATCAATATTGACGACCATACGCCTTAAAGAATCCTGATCGTCTGCGGCAGCTACGCGTGATACTTCATGCAAGGTTGTGATCGCCTCGGTACCCATCGCAACGCTCAGATAAGATCGGCCACCAGCAGCATCGAGAATAACTGTTTTTTGTCCCAGATCGTGAGCCGCAGACATCGCCATAGCTTGAGCTATCGTTGATGTTCCAACTCCCCCTTTTGAGCCAAGAAGCACAATCAGACGGCTTCCTGGTGTTCCAAGTTTTTCAATCAATATTTTAGCGATCAGCTCAACCAGAACATTTTTTTCAATGGGGCGAACCAGATAGTCGCTCACCCCCATATCAATCAGACGACGATACAGATACACATCATTAACAGGGCCAATAACCACCGCGGATGTATTTTCCGAACAGCCATGAGCCAGAACCTCAAGACGCGAAGTAAACGCATCTCCGATTTCTTCTGTTTCGACAATCACCAGATTTGGTGATACGTTTTTGGAATACACACCGATCGCCGCATCGACATCTCCATCATGGAGGTCAAAAGTTACCCGAGCAAATCTCCAGTCATTTTTCAATGCTGCAACAATCTCACCCATATTCTGGTCACGAACGAACAGAGCGACTTTCGCCGTGGGCAATAAAACATTGGTGACAACTTCTTGAGAGTCAGACATAAATGAACCTGAATGTACCCGATAAAATTATAGCTTTTTTCAGTTTTTATTATAGGTACAGAAGTATAAATCAGAAGTTAAGAAACCAAGCAAAATCAAGGCGATCATAAGGAAATTGCTAGTTCTTCGTAGCAGTTTCCCCGCTTAAATCCGGATTGGCCGACAACCCATAATATCCACGACCTTCCATAACATTGGTTTGACGATGACCATCTGCATCTGTTTCAAATCCTGCCTTACCTAACATATCCGAAGGACGCGTCACCTGACGTGCAATCAAGGTTTCTATCGTGCAGCCATATCGATATTGAGGGTCACCATTCGCCTCGGACTGAATATCCTCAGGCTTGTAATATCCGGGCATCATACCGCAACCTGTCGGAGCCTGAGCCGTCAAAGCCTCAAAGCTCATAACAGTATTGGACACGTCACCAATACCCGGCACAGCCGCTGTTGAAATGCGAACATCCTCTACCCCGTTACGGTGTAGTTCGCTCACAATACGCGCAGCTTCGCTCTTTGCTTTTGCAAGCGTATTGCGGGAAGATTTAGGGTCATATGAAACAGACGCCATCAAAGGCCCATTGCCATACCGGCTATGATATACAGCAATCGCGCGCAAGGTTGCATCATCGAGCTTTTGTGTTTCAAACGTATCGGTAAACTGATCTTCTTGAATTTCCATACGGTTTTCATTAACCCAGGCTTTGGATTCAACAGAGCATCCGGTCAAGCCCCCCATCGCAACCGTAGAAAGAACCAGAATACTGGCCATATAAACAGAAATCTTCATCATACAATCCTTCCATGCTCATCCGGCATAGTGTTAATCCTGCATATATCCGAAAGCCTGATCATCCTTCGGAATATTCCCGACACGATCGCCATATATTTTTCTCATATTTTTTGAAAACACATTATTCATCGGTGAATTCACAATTTTGGGCAAATCTTCAGCCTCGACATCAACAACATCAGCAACCTGTTCTTGTGTATAAAGAGCCTGAGCTTTGCCTTTATCAGGAGGCGTCATCGCAGCAGTTGGAGGTGGAGGTGGTAGCTTTGCTCCGAATTTTTCAAAGACAGCTTTCGCCTGTGTCGTATCGGCATAAGGTTGAACCAGATAAGGCGAAACAATGACAACCAGCTCGGTTTCCTGACGCTCAAAGCTTTTTGAAGAAATCAAATCCCCAATCACAGGAGTATCCTTAACCCCCGGCAAACCAGCCATGCCTTTAATGTTTTCAGACTTTAACAAACCAGCCATCATCAAAGATCCTCCGGAATTAATCTCGACAGTTGTCGAAGCCTTGCGGATATCAAGACCGGGGATTTGAATATCCGCCAAAGTAATACCCTGACCCGGATCAAGAGACGAAACCTCGGTATTCAATTGCAGGCTAATTCGATCATCAGACAACACAATCGGCTTGAAATTCAAGGACACACCGAATTGTTTATATTCGATCACAATATTTCCATCACGGTCACGTCCCGTTGGTACTGGGAATTCACCCCCCGCCAAAAATCCTGCCTGCTCGCCAGAGACCGCCGTCAAATTTGGTTCCGCCAGAACATTAGCAAGATTGTCACGTTCCAATGCATTAATCAAAAACTGAATATCCCCCAACCCACCAATGGCAGAATTGAACAAGAGACTAGTGATACCGAACGGATCTTCGGTCAAACCTGTTCTGGTATTGACAGCAACATTTCCACCCAGTCGGGAAGAGGCCCCGCCATTATTATTACTGCTGGCCTCAAGCCCCAGCTCTTTCAAAACATCGCGTGATACTTCCAGCATACGAACACGCAACATAACCTGTTGTTGTCCACGAACAGTCAAAAAGTTCTCGATAATTTCGTCAACTTGGCCTTTAAGACTTTGAACCTCACCCATATGGGCAGCAACCAGACGCGCAATCTTTTGAGCCACAGCCGGCGTGGAAACAGAACCAGTCAAAGCCGCCTGATCTCCAATCATATGAATGTGGACATCTTTTTCCTTGGGAAAAACATTTAGAATCATGGCATCAATGGCTTTGGTATCAATCGAAACATTCACATCAAATTTGGAAATAACATTTCCACCCTTATCAAGCACGATCACGTTCGTGTCTCCGATACTGGCGCCAACGATATAAAGCTTATTACTTTGTAAAACAGAAATATCGGCAACTTTTGGATCAGCCACCATAATGTCGGCAACGGCTCCAGAGATATCGACCACATCGGCCTTACCGATCGTCAATTTCATAACCCCTTCGGGTGAAGAAAAAACAGGGCTGGCCATACCGGTCGCAACAGCAACCATCAATACGACAGCCACGGACAGAATCCTGACTCGCGAAGTCAATTTTATGGTCAAACCTGTAAACAACATTTACTTTGCCTTTTGTTTCAAACGTTAGAAAAGTACGTGGAGGGCCCACAGAAAATTAAAGAAACAACCTATCGACGGACATTCACATTCTCTATGCTTTGCCCATTATAGACTCGCACAATATCGGAACTCCCACCAGAGTTCTTTTTCATTTCACCTATCTCCTTCAAAACAGCCCCAACCTCCACATCAGTGGTAAAGGGTTGTTTTCTGGAAGCACTTGACTGATTGTCACCCAATGCCCGCAATATCAAGGAAAGATCTCCCATCTCTCCTGCCAAAGCCAAACGTTCCGCACCTTTCACATCAACTTCCAAAGTCACGGTGCGACCAACCTTTGCTTTAGTGCCATCATCCTTTGCGGCATTCTGGTCGATCGCCAGAACTTTAACATTCTCCATAACAGTTTGAGTCGCATGACGACTAACTTTATCGGCGATCTCATCCTGTTCGCTTCCCGATAAACGCACCTGATAAGTCAACAAAACATCCACACGATCCCCTGGGGAAATAAATCCACCCACCATAGATTCTGCAGAAACTTTAATCGCCATCGCCCGCATACCCTGCTCCATTCCAGCAGCCAGAACATTACCGTGACCAGCAGATGTCAAATAGGTTGGAAACAAAGGCTCTCCGGCTTCCATACTGCGGCGCAGACGACCAGACGCCATATCAGACATTTTTTTACTTTTATCACGACGGATAACGCCTTGAATAACCGATACCTCGGGCCATTCCTGCCATTTGAAATTTCCTTCTGAGACCACATCTCCGGTTTTCAAGGATTTTGCAGCAACAAGAATTTCAACCATGCCTTCTTTTTTTGATCCAAAACTGGCCTGAACAATAATCGCAACCAACAACGCGACCAGAAATCCTCCGCCCATCACTATCAGAATATTTTTATTCATAATGAAATCCAGTCGTCATAAAAATTGATTTGAAGTTGGTGAGGATACAAGACAAGAAAGATTCAGCCATCTCCACACATAACCCAGACATTTTAACAAACCATAAATACATTTTTCAGAATACTTCACTCCATCTTGAAAAATCGAGATACCCCTCAAAAATAAACGCAACCAAAGCTCCTAGTGCAAGAGCTATGCCATATGGGACAGAGGGATACCCCTGCTGTGCTTTATCAATCCAACTCCCTTCAGGGGGATTGATAAAAATTTTCTTTTTCTTGAGCACCAAAGAAATGATGGCAATAACACCACCAGCCAAAGACATATAAAGAAGGAATGGAACCAGACCAGATAAACCGACCCATAAAGCAATCACAGTTGCAAATTTGGAATCTCCTGCCCCAAACTGCTTGAGTGCAAACATCGCCAACGTCACAACGAGAACCAAAAGAGCAGCTCCGATATGGGATTTGAGAGACATAAAGACAATCTCGCGGTCTCCCAGCGCCGATAAACCCGCATAGGTCACGATAAACATTCCAAGAATAATGAGAGAGACAATATTGGGTATGCGAAATCCACGAAAATCCGACCAAGCCGCCAGACCGCACATACCAAGGGTTACGATCACCCCGAACAAGAATAGAATAAAACCGATCATATGATTTTCTGATTTATAAGTTGAAGAAAGATCAAAGGAAGATATTCAGAAATTGACAGTCAAAAGCCCACCCAACCGGGCGGGCTTCCGCATAAATTATCAACAGAAAGTACGCCTCATAACTACGGAGCAGGGCCGTTAGCCAGCGTAGTCGTCATCGTGGTGAATGTTGTTTCCAACTGCTCACCGAACAGATAAACGGCAGATACAATCAACAAAGCAATACCGGATGCAATCAGCGCATATTCGATAGCGGTCGCACCGTCTTCTTTGGCTTTATAAGCCTGTACAAAAGCAATAAGTTTCAGCATGTGTTTCTCCTTTTCCAGCAAGATCTTTTTTAGTAAAGCTCAACCCTTACATCTCTAGAATAGGCCGGAAACGGTTAAAGGTGCGTTAATGATGTTTCAATTTCCATATAAATTACAGATACTTAGCAAAAGACCTGAAAAAACAGTGCGTTAAGAATTTGTTAGAAATACAAATGAAATTTACTTCAAATTTGAAATAGTAAAATTGAGGTAAAGTCCTCATTTCCCCGATCAGAAAACGTGCTGGAATCAAATTTCTATAAAATAATTTGTGTCAAACCATCAATCAGGAACTGAACGGCCATAGCCGCCATCAAAATCCCGACCAATCTCGCCAATAATGTACTGCCCGTCGAACCAAAGACCTTTACCAGTCTTTCCGCACCCAGCATTGAGACAAAAGAGATAATCTGCACAGCAATAATGGCGGCCACAACCATCCCTTTGTCAAAGGTACTGCTGACATTGGTCATATGCAACAATGCGGCAGTCATGCTGCCAGGGCCAGCCAGAAGAGGTATCGCCAATGGAAAAACAGCAACATCAGAACGATCCTGATAGATGCTCTTTTCCGATTCCACCTGATCCTGATCGTGATACCCCATAATCATGCGGAACCCAGTTACGAACAGCAACAACCCACCCGCAATACGAAATGCCGGAATAGAAATTCCCAGATAATGGAGAAGCGCCTCACCACCAATCCCGAAAAGGACAAGGATCAATGCAGCAACAATAGATGCCTTAATCGCAATAGAGAGTACCTGAGGCTTCGTTTGCCCGCGCACAAGGCTGGGAAACACAGCAGAGGTTCCCAACGGGTCAACAATCACAAACAGAGTGATAAAGGCGGCTAAAAAGATATCCATTAACGACGTGGGTCACCGAAAAGCTCAGTCAAATCAAAAAAGACACTTCCATCACCCGAAATGGGCTCTTGGGACTATCCAAGAAAACAGCAAAACTCTTTCTCATATCAATACGCTCCTACCAGAACGCTACGAAGAGTTTTCATCTCTTCCAGAGCATGGCCTGTACCCAAAGCCACACAAGTCAACGGATCATCCGCAACTGTAATCGGCAACCCTGTTGCATGACGCAATAAATGGTCGAGATTTGTCAAAAGCGCGCCACCACCGGTCAGAACAATTCCGCGCTCGGCAATATCTGATGCCAGTTCAGGCGGCGTATTCTCAAGAGCAACCTTAACACCCTCTATAATCTGGCTGATTGGTTCAATGAGAGCTTCAGAGATTTGACGCTCGGTCACAACAACTTCCTTAGGCACGCCATTAATCAAATCACGTCCTTTGATTTTCAAAGTGCGGCCCGGCCCTTCGGCTGGCTGTAACGCAGACCCGATTTCCTTTTTAATCCGCTCTGCAGTCGTCTCACCGATCAACAAATTATGCACACGGCGAATATAAGCGATAATAGCATCGTCCATCTTGTCACCGGCACAACGCACTGATTTCGCATAGACGATTCCACCCAAAGAGATCACAGCAACTTCTGATGTTCCGCCACCAATATCAACCACCATAGAACCAGACGCCTCAGTGACAGGCAATCCTGCACCAATTGCGGCTGCCATAGGCTCTTCAATCAAGTGGACTTCCGAAGCGCCAGCACTCTCTGCTGATTCAACAATGGCTCGCTGCTCGACAGTGGTCGATCCGGCTGGCACACAAATAACCATTTTAGGGGAAACAAAAGTCCTGCGATTATGAACCTTGCGGATAAAATGCTTAATCATCGCTTCGGTGACTTCGAAGTCTGCAATGACACCGTCACGCAATGGCCGAATGGCTTGAATATTTCCCGGGGTACGCCCCAACATCTGTTTGGCTTCAATACCAACGGCCCGGATTGTCTTGCGTCCTGATTCGGTCGAGATTGCAACAACAGAAGGTTCATTGAGGACAATACCGCGATCACGAACGTAAACCAGAGTATTGGCCGTCCCCAGATCAATCGCCATATCGGCAGAGAGCATACTGAAAAGTCGAGCAAACATGTTGAGTCCTACAATCTTCCCTGTCAGGGTGTACGGTTAAGGTCATAGCAAACTTCCCGCCAAAGGACTTGGGGGAAGCGGAAATCTTTATAAGATGTACACAAGCTTGAACCAACACGCAACAGGCTATCACGTTATTCGATCTTGCTTAGGTGAACACAGCCACCCAAGGTCAGAGCCAAATAACCCGAACGGTCGAACAATTAGCCCTGACGTGCCTTCATACGTGGGTTTTTCTTGTTGATGACGTAAACACGTCCCTTGCGGCGAACAACGCGGCAATTACGGTCACGGGTTTTAAGTGTCTTGAGTGAATTGACGACTTTCATCGCTAAAATCCTTAATTTAGTCTTCTTTTGGAGACCGGACACTACAAGTTCGCCATAGCCCCTGTCAAGAAGATTTCATCCATAATTTAGGTGATTTTTACATTATTCACATAGGTTTTTACAATAGGCGCAGATCATGTTAACTCTTCTCTAAGCCCTTTCGGGCAAACTCGGGGCAGTACATTCCCTGCACAAGGACAATTTTTCAAGCAAAAGCCAATGACTCCAGAAGATAAAGCAGTTTCCCCTCCAGACACACCTCCGGATCAGATTCCGGAGCGCGAACTTGCAAGCGAGTTCCAGCAGGCCATGCTGGGTCACCAACTTTCTCTTTATTATCAACCAATTGTCCACCTTAAAACAGGACTGGTGGCTGGCTTTGAAACCTTGATGCGTTGGAATCACCCCGAACGGGGATTTATTTCCCCCGGAATCTTCATTCCTGTCGCCGAACATACCGGATTGATCGTCGAGGCCAGTAAATGGGCCCTGAAAGAAGCCATCCGCGCCTTAAAACGTCTGGAGAGCCACGTCGGGCACAACGAGCACATCTATATGAGTGTGAATTTCAGCCCCAGCGATCTGGCCGATGAAAGCTTTCTGGACGAAATGTATAATGTTATCAGCGCTAGTGATGTCCGCCCGACACAAGTGCAATTGGAAATCACCGGCGAACTTCTGAAAAATCAGCGTGAAAATTCCAAGGCTATTTTGGGATTATGTCGAAAAACAGGTCTAAAAATCGCCATTGATGACTATGGTCTGGGCGATCCCTCTGTCTTTTTCAAGCACATGGATGACTTTCCAATCAGTACGGTCAAGATCGACCATCTGGTTATTAAGGACATTCTCACTGTTCCAGAAGCCTATGAATTGGTCAAAACAATCATTATCGAAGCCAAGGCAAGAAATATCGAAGTTATCGCCGAGGGCATCGAACATAAAGAAGAGGCCTTAAAATTGCGCGAAATGGGCTGCCGCTTCGGACAAGGGTACTATTTTACGAAACCTTTGCCAGAACGCGAACTCACCACACTTTTGCTACAGATAAGTGCTTTTAACGAATTGCTCAAATAAGGCCTATTTGTTGATAACTTCAAATATCCTTCTCTAGACCTTTTCAAACCTCTATCCTTGGGGCAAACTGCCCGTCTCAAAAACGATAATGAGATAAGGATAACAGGACATGGCTTTGAAAATTGCCGTATTAAAGGAAACTGCCGAATTCGAGGGCCGCGTTGCCACCACGCCAGAAACCATAAAAAAATATATTGCGAAGGGTTTCTCGGTATCTGTTGTAAGCGGAGCAGGACTCCATGCCTCCTATATCGATTCTGAATTCGAGGCAGCAGGAGCCACGCTGGCACCAGATAATGATAAAGCCGCAAAAGATGCAGACATTATATTATGTGTGCAATCACCTGCCGAGTTGCCCAGAATGAAAAAGGGGGCTTTATTGGTAGGCATGCTCTCGCCTTACAACAACCCACAAAAAATTTCTTCCTTTGCTCAGGCTGATGTCACCGCCATTTCCATGGAGCTGGTTCCACGTATTACGCGTGCTCAGGCAATGGATGTCCTTTCTTCGCAGTCAAACTTGGCCGGATATAAAGCCGTCCTAGATGCGGCATCTCTTTACACCCGCGCTTTCCCGATGATGATGACCGCCGCAGGAACCATCGCGCCTGCCCGTGTCTTTGTGATGGGTGCAGGTGTTGCAGGGCTTCAGGCCATTGCCACGGCGAAACGTCTGGGTGCTATTGTGTCAGCCACAGATGTCCGTCCGGCAGCCAAAGAGCAAGTCCAGTCTTTGGGCGCAAGTTTCGTCATGGTTGAAAGTGAAGAAATGAAGCAAGCAGAAACCGCAGGCGGATACGCCAAAGAAATGTCTGATGACTTCAAACAAAAACAAGCTGCTTTAGTTGCAGAAACTCTGGTCAAACAAGATATTGTGATTACAACTGCTTTGATTCCCGGACGCCCTGCACCAGTTCTGGTCACCGAAAGCATGGTCAGATCTATGAAGCCCGGCTCTATCATTGTTGATCTTGCTGTAGAACAGGGTGGAAATTGCGCCTTGTCCAGACCCGGCGAGATTGTCGAAATCAACGGCGTGAAGATTATCGGATACCTGAATGTTCCGTCACGCGTGGCAACAGATGCATCTTCTCTTTATGCCCGCAATTTGCTGAACCTTCTGGGCATTCTCGTCAACAAGGATGGTGAACTTTCTCTCGACATGGAAGACGACATTGTAAAAGCAAGTGTTCTGACCAAAGATGGCCAGATCGTTCATCCCAATTTTCAATAGAAATAAATTCAAGAACATGAGGTAACAAAAATGGCTGACCCGCAAAACGCAATCGCCGATCAAGCAAGTCAGGTTTCAAATCTGGCCCAACAACTTTCCGCTCAAGCAGACAGTCTGGCAAAAGATGTTACGTCTTACAGCTTTGCCATGGGACATAACAGCGACTTCCTGACTATGGGCTTGACCATCTTTGTCCTCGCCTGCTTCGTCGGATATTATGTGGTCTGGCGCGTAACCCCAGCACTCCACTCTCCGCTTATGGCGATCACAAACGCAATTTCCTCCGTTATTATTGTCGGGGCTTTGATTGCGGCAGGCCCGGAAGCAACCAGCTTCTCGAAAGTCGTAGGGTTCATCGCTGTGATATTGGTGTCCATCAATATCTTTGGCGGATTTATCGTCACCCGCCGCATGCTACATATGTTCAAAAAGAAATCGTAACCCTGAAAAGAACGAACGAAAAAGAAAGTAAGAATTATGGCTGAATTTGCATCCCTTCTCTATCTTGCATCCTCCGTGCTTTTCATTCTGGCACTACGCGGATTATCACACCCTGAAAGCGCCCGCCAAGGATTAAACTTTGGAATGCTTGGGATGGGCTTGGCGATTGCCACCACCCTATCTACACCAAACGTCCAGTCTTACGCCTTGATTATTTCCGGTATTATTATCGGCGGCACAATAGGTGCTGTCACAGCCGTAAAGATCCAGATGACGGCCCTGCCGCAACTGGTCGCGGCATTCCACTCCCTCGTTGGTCTGGCGGCAGTCTGCGTAGCCGTCGCAGCCTTCCACAATCCGGAAGCCTATGGAATCGGTTCTCCCGGTAATATTCACATGTCTTCTCTAATTGAGATGTCCTTGGGCGTTGCCATCGGGGCAATCACCTTTACAGGGTCAATTATTGCGTGGGGTAAGTTGCAAGGTGTAATCTCGGGCAAACCGGTTACCTTTGTTGGACAGCATCTTATCAATGCGATCATTGCCCTCACTCTGGTTGCTCTGGTTGTTATGCTGTGCATGTCGGAAAGCGGGGCCATGTTCTGGACAATTATCCTGTTGTCTCTGGTTCTGGGTATCTTGTTGATTATCCCGATTGGCGGTGCGGATATGCCGGTGATCGTCTCGATGCTCAACTCCTATTCCGGTTGGGCGGCTGCAGGGATCGGGTTCACACTGCAAAACCCTCTGCTGATTATTACAGGGGCACTGGTCGGCGCGTCAGGAGCCATCCTGTCCTACATCATGTGCAAAGGTATGAACCGCTCTTTCCTCAATGTTATTCTGGGTGGGTTTGGCGCAGAAGCAGGAAGTGCTGCCGTCACAGGCCCTTCCGATAAAGCTGCCAAAATCGGTTCAGCCGATGATGCTGCCTTTATCATGAAAAACGCAGCGAAAGTGATTATCGTTCCCGGATATGGAATGGCGGTGGCACAAGCACAACACGTTCTGCGTGAAATGGCCGATACACTCAAAGCACACGGCGTTGAAGTCAAATTTGCCATTCACCCTGTTGCCGGACGGATGCCCGGTCACATGAACGTTCTCTTGGCAGAAGCCAATGTTCCTTATGACGAGGTCTTTGAGCTGGAAGATATCAACCGTGATTTCGCCCAAGCCGATGTCGCCTATGTTATCGGTGCCAATGATATCACCAACCCTGCCGCACGCACTGATCCGTCTTCACCGATTTACGGCATGCCGGTTCTTGATGTAGATCGTGCCAAGACTGTTCTCTTTGTAAAGAGATCAATGGGTGCAGGTTACGCTGGCGTTGATAACCCGCTCTTTTTTGCTGATAACACACTGATGCTGTTGGGCGATGCCAAGAAAATGACCGAAGAGATTGTCAAAGCAATGGATGCCTAAACATAAAAGAGAGATTTAAGAAAAGCCCCGAATTCAACGGGGCTTTTTGATTATGATGGAAATGATGAGGCTTGAAGTTTTTCTTTAGCTGATTTCATCCGCTCATAAGCCTCAAGAATAGGTTCTCCATTTTCACGGGCAGTTCGGACTGCACTGCCCGCAAACACGCAAGACAAAATTCCCATCATACCAGCCAATGCATAGCCTTCATTTGCCGCGAAGAAAATCCCTCCTCCAATTGAAGCCACCGACACTACCAGTTTTACAACAGGAATGCCGAGATTCTCTCTGCAGGCTCGATAAAAATCACGGCTTGCGCTTAAATAATTTGAATGGATAGAGTCGCTGGCGTTGCCGCCTGATTGTTGAACCATAAGTATATCCCTGTCCTGCAAAATTTTTGCATGTGTTTTTTCTTAGTATTTAGAGATAGCCAAAAACAGGGATCACTGTCAAATTCAAAGATCGATACGCCGTGCACCCGTTGTCATGATAAGCGGCGCTTTCAATTTTGCGAGGATATCTCCGTAGGGATCAACCACTCCAGCCTTTTCTTTAGCCTGAGCTACCAGTCGCTCGACCTCTTCGACAACTTGATTTTCAGTTCCGGGAAGGGATTGGGTTCTTAACTCGACACCGGCTTCCTGAAAGGTAAGAACCAGCCAACCTGGACCATCTGGCATACATTCCATCACACACCTCACTTTTTAATAAGTTTTATTTTTTATAAGACAAAACAGGGATAACCTAAAGAGGCATCCCTGTCAATAATTAATATGTAAACTGTGGCCGAATTATACGACTTATCCGACGATTTCTGAACCAGCAAAGAAATATGAAATCTCAATTGCCGCATTCTCAGCGCTATCCGATCCATGAACCGAGTTTGCTTCGATGCTTTCAGCGAAATCCTTACGGATGGTGCCTTCTGCTGCGTCTGCTGGGTTGGTTGCTCCCATGATTTCACGGTTTTTCAGAACAGCATTCTCGCCTTCCAGAACCTGAACCACAACAGGGCCAGAAATCATGAAGCTAACCAATTCGCCATAAAATGGCCGCGCGGCATGGACTTCATAGAATTTTTTTGCCTGACCTTCAGTCATTTGAATGCGTTTTTGGGCCACAATACGGAGTCCGGCCTTCTCAAAACGATCATTAATCGCGCCAGTCAGGTTACGTTTGGTTGCATCAGGTTTAATAATCGAAAAGGTGCGTTCGATTGCCATTCTTAATATCCCTCATATCTCAGGTTTTTCATCAAAATTTGTTGCCCTGCTTATAGGGGCTTGAAACGCAAAAAACAAGTGAATTTCTTGAAGATAGATGGATGATTTTCTTGACTTTAGCCAAAGATATGCGTTAATAGCATACCTAGTAGCGAATAAACTCATAAGAAGGGGTTTTTCAACACAAAAATAAAGAAAATCAAAGAAAAACTTACTTTTTTATTTGACCTAAATCCAACGCTAGGCGTACCATTTTATTAATTATAAAAAACATCAACAGGGCAATTATGATAACAGACATCTTTAACATAGATGCAATAGGGTTAGGAAAAAGATCTTTGGATCTGTCGAAGGTATTTTTAATTGCTGACGGAGCAAAAATAGTTCCACATCAAGCGGTTCAGGAAGTTACCACTTCTGCTGAACTCGTTGAGCTTTCAAGAGAGGGCGAGAAAGCTTTCCTTGAAGAAATGTATGAATATGCCTCTAGCAAACTAAGAATGGAAGTACAATATCCAGGCATAAAGTCCAAAGCGCGTATAGAAGAAAAAGCCAGAGAAGAAAAAAACGGCCTAGTAGAGCTCGTAAATGATCCTCTTAGAATCGCTTTTATCGGGAATAATGTTTCAAAAATTCGCAAGGCACATGAAACTTTTTCAATGCGCAACAACTCACGAGTCATTGATCTGGTCAATAACTTCTCCCATCCAGACCCTGAAAATGGCATGAGAAGACTTCGCCTAACTTATGCCCTTCCTGTTGCTGGCAAAACTCTCAATACAGAAATTCAGGTTTGGGACAAAAGAATGCTAAGTTCATTCAAAAAATCCCACGCTCCATACGAAAGAGAAAGACAGTTAAAAGCCGCACTCATGACATCGGCATCGAGCTTGCCTCACACCTGTATCTCCAGATACAACAAAGAAATTGCGGCCCTTCATAAACAACGCATAGACATTCATAATGATGCAGCACAAAAAGCTGGATTGAATAAACTGGTAGAACAAAGGACTTTCGGATTTGTTGACAGCACACCGTTTGTTGCCATTAAATATCCAGAAGGTGAAGGTCACGATATGTTTATTCTGCGTCCCGATGCAGCAACCGGAACCTATGTTCGGGATGACAGTCTGATTCCAGCATTCAACTCCAGTACATATATTGCCTCAACACGTGATGATTTCTTGAAAGCCTGCTATCCTATCGGATTGAATTTCGAGAGAAACGAAACGCAGCGCAAGAAACACACGGCTCAAGTTATCCCATTACCACAACGTGCTGTAGCTTAATGAAATAAAAAAGGGGCAAAACAGCCCCTCTTTTTTTATAGTCAAACCAATCCTTATCCGATCAACTTTTCAATCACAGCGACCGCATCATTGGCCGCAGCAGCATTGGTGCCCCCGGCCTGAGCCATATCGGGACGACCACCGCCACCTTTACCGCCCAACGCCTCTGCTCCGGCACGAACCAGATCAACCGCACTGATTTTAGCCGTCAGATCATCGGTCACAGCAACAACGATCGAAACCTTACCTTCGGAACTGGCGATCAAGGCTACGACGCCTGATCCGATCTGGGTTTTGAAGTCATCTGCCATAGATTTCAGATCTTTCGCCGGAACATCTTCCAGAATGCGCGAGATAAACTTGACCCCGCCAATGTCTTTGGCTTGAGGAGCAGAGTCGTTCGCACCGCCTCCTGTAGCCATCTTACGGCGCAAATTGGTCAGTTCTTGTTCAAGTTTTTTCTTCTCTTCCAACAAAGCTTTGACACGGTCAACCACATCCGGCGCATTGGTTTTCAAAACACCTGCAGCTTCCATCAAACGATGTTCCTGTTCTTCCAGATAAGCCAGAGCGGTTGCACCAGCCACAGCCTCAACACGGCGAATACCAGACCCAACCGCAGACTCGGCTACAATTTTGAACAATCCGATTTCACCGGTACGGGAAACATGTGTTCCACCGCACAACTCGACAGAAAACGGAATAGAACCACGATCATTGGCGCGTCCCATAGACACCACACGAACTTCTGCGTCGTATTTTTCACCGAACAAAGCACGCGCACCAGAAGTTTGAGCAGCCTCCAGATCCATCAACTTGGTGACCACAGGCGTATCCGCCCAGATTTCTTCATTGACCATCCGTTCAACAGTCTGAATTTGTTCCATAGTCATGGCCAGCGGATGTGCCACATCGAAACGCGTTCTATCCGGCGTTTGCAAAGACCCTTTCTGCGCGACATGATCTCCCAAAGTCTGACGTAAAGCTTCATGCAACAGATGAGTTACAGAATGATGTGCTTTGATTTTACTACGGCGAGCAACATCGACGCGCGCTTCGACACCTTGACCAGCCTTAAAGGAGCCACTCTTGACGCGTCCAACATGGACATGCAGTTTACCAAGCTTCTTGGCCGTATCCGACACCACGAAAACTGCTCGATCATTTTGCAAAATCCCCATATCCCCAACCTGTCCACCGGACTCAGCATAAAAAGGTGTCTGGTTCAAAAGAATAGAAACCTCATCGCCTTCTTGAACTTCTGTCACAATCTCACCATTTCTGATGATCGCAACAATCTCTGCTTCTGAAGATTCTTTATCATAGCCCAAAAATTCTGTTGCGCCCTTAGCTTCAGCAAGCTCGTACCAGATTTTCTCGGTGGCAACATCACCAGACCCTGCCCAGGCTTTACGTGCTTCGGCTTTCTGGCGGTTCATACAGTCATTAAACCCGACAACATCAACATCAATCTTGCGCTCTTTCAAAGCGTCCTGTGTCAAGTCCAGTGGGAAGCCATAAGTATCATAAAGCTTAAATGCGATATCACCAGCCAGAGTTTGACCTTCCCCCAGTTTTGAGGTTTCTTCATCCAGCAACTTCAACCCGCGATCAAGTGTTTGCTTGAATTTGGTCTCTTCCATTTTAAGGGTTTCGGAGATCAAAGCCTGCGCCCGATATAATTCCGGATAAGCTTCGCCCATAGTCGATTGCAAGGTTGGAAATAATTTTACAAGTAACGGATCTTTGGCCCCGAGCAAATGCGCATGACGCATCCCGCGACGCATGATCCGGCGCAACACATACCCACGGCCTTCATTTGAAGGCATAACACCATCAGCAATCAGAAACGCCGCAGCGCGCAAATGGTCGGCAATCACACGGTGGGACGCCACCATATCCCCGTCAGCAGAAACACCCGTCAAATCTGCCGAATGTTTGATAATCGATTGGAACAAATCAATATCATAGTTGTTATGTTGGCCTTGCAATACCGCCGCCACACGTTCCAACCCCATCCCCGTATCAATCGACGGTTTTGGCAACGGAACACGAGATCCATCGGCAAGTTGTTCATACTGCATAAACACCAGATTCCAGATTTCGATGAAACGATCACCATCCTGTTCAGCAGAACCCGGAGGCCCACCCCAAACCTTATCTCCATGGTCATAAAAAATTTCAGAACATGGCCCGCAAGGTCCTGTATCTCCCATCATCCAGAAATTATCCATCGTATTTATACGGATAATTTTGCTGTCAGAGAACCCTGTTACTTTCTTCCAGATATTCGCAGCCTGTTCATCATCATGATAGACCGTCACGCATAATTTTTCAGCAGACAATCCCAGAACCTTGGTTACCATGTCCCATGCGAACGGAATCGCATCATCCTTGAAATAATCACCAAACGAGAAATTCCCCATCATCTCGAAGAATGTATGGTGGCGTGCCGTATAGCCGACATTATCCAGATCATTATGCTTGCCGCCCGCACGAACAGATTTTTGGGCTGTTGTTGCGCGTGTATAGGGGCGTGTTTCTTTTCCGGTAAAAATATCCTTGAATTGCACCATACCCGAGTTCACAAACATCAGGGTCGGGTCATTATGCGGGATCAAAGAACTCGACGGGACAACTTCATGTCCTTGTCCTTCAAAATATCCCAAAAATTCGGAACGAATATCCTTAACTGTTTTCATCTTATCTCTCTAATTTGGCTAGGTCAGATAATTTAGACGAAAACTGTTTATTTTTCAAAGGGTTTTAGTGTTTTGCACCATCCCCGATAAACCCGGCAGTCTGCAAAGCCCACAGCCTTGCATAAAGCCCGTTTTGAGCCAATAAATCAGTATGTGATCCTTGTTCAACAATTCTCCCCTGATCCATTACAATCAGACGATCCATGCTTTGCAGCGTTGACAACCTATGAGCAATCGCCAAAACCGTCCGTCCATCCATAACGGTTTTCAAACTCTCTTCGATCAATTTTTCGGATTCACTGTCCAAGGCCGACGTCGCTTCATCCAGTATCAAAATCGGAGCATCTTTCAAAATTGCCCGTGCCAAAGCAATACGCTGCCTTTGCCCTCCGGAAAGTTTAACGCCGCGCTCGCCGACTTCAGCATCATAGCCACGACGCCCGTCCTTATCGACCAGCCCCAGAATAAACTCGTCCGCATGAGCTAGTTTGGCAGCCCGCTCGACATCTTCAAGTGAGGATGTTTCAGATCCAAACCGGATATTTTCTAAAATAGATCGATGCAACAGATCAGACGATTGCGGAATAACAGCAATGGCCTCACGCAAACTGTCCTGCGTCACATCAGCAATATTCTGCCCTGAAATCTTAGCCTCGCCACTCTGCACATCATAAAGCCTGAGCAATAGCTGAACGAGAGTTGATTTCCCCGCTCCCGAAGGCCCGACCAACCCGACTTTTTCTCCGGCCTTTATTTCTAGAGACAACCCATCAAACACAGGGCGCCCGGGATAAAAAAATGTAAGATTTGAAATAGAAATGTCAGCAGATTGAACCTGCAAAACCGACGCGTCTTCCTTGTCCGTTACCTCGAAATTCTGGACAATCGTATCAACACTATTGCGTACCTCTTCCAACAACTGGGAAAACTCCATTAGGAGTTGCGTCAACCACCAGCTGTTTGATGTAATAATAACACCGAATGTCAAAACCATCACGATATCGGATAAAACAACACTACCATTGCGATATCCGAAAATAACAAGCATCAGCAAACCCGTCTGAAATAAAGCATTGCAGATATGCTGAAAGACTTCCTGTCTCCAGACCAGCTTGTTTTTTACTTGAGCAGTAGTACCCGCCTGATACAGACTGCCACGCAATAAAGCATCTTCCTGTGTCCGACGTGCAAAAACCTTAACCAGAAACATATTCGACAGACAATCAATATACCGTCCGCGCACAACATTCATATCTTCAACAGCCAGATAACTCGCCGGACCCACATAACGCACAGACCACCACACAACCCACGTTGATCCAACCACATAGGCCAATAATAACAACACATAATCAACGCCTAAAAACGCGTAGAAAAATAACGCCATAGCAATTTGTATCAGACAATATTGCAAATGGCCGAAATTGAGGATAATCAACCGTATGGAATCTGGCATCTCCATGACTTTTCCGGCCAACCGCCCGACATAATCATCTTGAAAATAACGATAAGAATGTCCGAACATATATTGCCCCAATTGACGCCGGATCATCATCAGAAATGGCATCATATAATGGGCGGTCAAATACCCCATAAAGGAAAAGATAACCCGCGCCGCGATCTGAACAAAAATGATATATCCAAGTCCCAAAAGCACAAGTGACCTTATTGGAAAATCAGTACCAACGACAAAATAGGATAGCCGGTCTGCAATCTGTCCGAAATACCAAGGTTCGAGAGACAAAAGAATATTGGCAAGTACACCGCATCCAAAGAAAACAAAAACAGGCATTTTGACTTGGCGGACAAAAAACCAGACAAACGCCCATAAGGTAGATGGCAATTTGATCCCGCACGGCAACGCGCGATCCACCAATTCCAGTCCCGGGGAGATTTTTTGTCTTAAATTCTGTGCATACATCCGCTATAGATACTATATGATCAAAGAGATTCCAACGACATTTGCACAACATCTGGCCGATACAGCCGGAGACATCGCCCGCCATTATTTCGGTACACCGCTCGACATTATCAGCAAAGAAGACGAAAGCCCCGTCACCAAAGCCGATCGTGAGATCGAGCAAACCTTGCGTGACATCATTGAACGCGAATACCCCGAAGACGGCATATTGGGTGAAGAGTTCGGCATCAAGGAAAGTAAGAACGGCCTGACATGGGTCATTGATCCAATCGACGGTACAAAATCCTTTACCATTGCCCGCCCGACTTTCGGCACATTGATTGGCTTGTGTCATGAAGAAAAGCCAATACTGGGAATTATTGACCAACCTATTCTGAAAGACCGCTGGATCGGACAAATTGGGCACCAGACTATTTATAACGGGAGACCTGTATCTTGCCGCAAATGCCCCGACCTTTCCCAAGCCATTTTTGGGACAGGATCAGCCTCTCAGATTTCCCACAACGACCCCCAGCGTTTCGACCGCTTTGAAGCCGTCACAAGATATACAGTCTATCAGGGAGACTGTTATTTCTATGGCTTGATGGCCAATGGGTTTATTGATGCAATAGCTGAAGACCACTTGGGAATTTACGACTTCATCGCACTGGTTCCGATTATCGAAGGCGCAGGCGGAAAAATCACCGATTGGAAAGGCCTCCCCAAAACCTTGCATGGAGATTCAACGCTGCTGGCTTGCGGGGACCCATCGCAACATAACAGGTTTTTGGAATTAATCTGAAATCAGTTCCGGTAAGCCATAGCAACAACACTATTACCAATGTTACGCGCTATACGGACATAATCCGGCTTGTCCAAGGAGGCTACAGCTTCAAGAGACGGCGTATCCAGTCCCATACGGGTACGATAGATCCAGTAATTGACCATCACACGCTCAACAAAGGCACGGGTTTCCGCAGACGGGATACTCTCGATAAACAACAACGGATCATCAATATCTTTTAATTGCTTTTTCCAGCGAGACAGATTTCCCGGGCCCGCATTATAAGCCACGGCCATTTTGAACAAATCGTTATTAACGAGCGGATCACGCATCAATTGACCAACATATTTCTGGCCAATATCGATATTCTCGGAAGGATCTTTCAAAGAAACATTCTCAACTCTGGCAACGTATTTAGCTGTCGATGGCATCAACTGCATCAAACCGGTTGCACCCATACCGCTGGTCGCGTGCGGGTTAAAGCGGGACTCCTGACGGATCAAGGCATGAACAATGGCCTTGTCCACCTGATATCCGGCCTTGGGCTCCCAAGGACTTTCCGGATAAAGCGCCAGATCATAAAAACGACCCTCTTTGGATTTGGTTCGTCGTGCCAGATATAGAACCAAAGCCGGAACTTTATGGTCAATTACATAAGCCAGAACCTGCTCGCGTTTTTCAAGAGACGCCAACCATCCCGACTTCGAAAGCGCATCAATCGCTCCACTCATATTTCCCTGACGAGCCTGACGGATAGACTCCTGAATAGATGGAGAATCATCAAGATCGGCCTTATCGGTAAAACCAAGATCAGGCATATCCCAGTTAAAATCATAATTCCGCCCAAGGGCCTTAAGCGCCACCATGCCATAGAATGTCCGTGGATACTGAGCGGCCTTTTCCTGCCATTCCCTGACATCCGAATATCGGCCAGCACGGAAAGACGCGCGCGACGCCCAAAAAGCACCACCAGACGCCAACCATGGAGAGGCCCCTTTGGAACGGGCAGTTAAAGCAAACATATCTGCTGCACGGCCAAAATCACCTTTGCGCCATGCGGCTTGACCAGCCACCCAGCCGGCCAACGGCGCGGTTTTGCCGGAACGCTGGACAACCTGTTCGGCCACGGTGGCCGCACGATCAATTTTACCTTCGATCAAATAGGATTGGGCAATCTGGGCCTTAATACGGTCAAATTCGGAATTTTTCAGTTTTTTAGCCATTGGATCGCTATTCAAAAGCTTCAAGGCGTAAGTCGGACGCCCCTGACGCAGATGGTCGCGTACCGTCTTGGAGACCAAATGGTAACCCGCAGACAATTTCACGTCTGCCGAATAATCCTCCGGCAGGACAATACCAATTTGGGAAGTGGACGTTTCTGTGGCTGCTCCTAAAGATCTTCCCGCATTATCACTATCACGGGTCAGATCCGGCTTTTTCAGCGAAGAGGACAAAGTCCCTATTGTCGCTGAGCCGACTCCGGCAGCTCCACACACCACACCGCCTACCAAGCATAGGATAACCAAAGTCATCCGTATGCTGCGTTTTTTCTCATCGTTGTGCATAGCGATCCTGATTTATCAATACCTGCAAATATTGTCCAGCAAAAAACACTCTCAGGCAAATGGACTTCTGTCGCACCCCAAACGAATAGGCACGTAACCATCTGATAATCAAAGTAGAAACAAGAAGTTAGCAATAATATAATCTTGTGAATATTAACCTTTACTCCTATAAATTAGCATCTTTACTTACAGAGCCACCAAAAATTGATTAATACTCAGAATTACAATAAAAAAACATCCATTAACTTCAAATACCAGTAATGAATACTTGAAGAATGGTAATTCACATTTGAAGGCTATGTATTAAACGAGTTTTTGCTGCAATGCTTGCAGATCTTCCCACGACTCACGTTTCTTTGCGGGGCTTTTCAACAGAAACGATGGAGGATAGCTCACCAGACACGGGATGGATTTATATTCAAACCAGTTTCCACGCAATTTAGTCATACTCTCGGTACGCCCCAACAACGCCCTCACCGGAACGCTTCCCATGAATAACAGGACATCAGGTTTTACCAAGTCGATATGCTTTTCCAAAAACGGTGTTGAAAGATCAATTTCAGCCGCACTGGGTGTTCTATTTCCCGGAGGTCGCCAATTGAGAACCTGAGTCAGATACACAGCCTTTGCAGCTTCCTCAGAGTGGCGAGACAAGCCGATGGCTGCCATCATTTTATCAAGCAACTGCCCTGCTTCTCCTGCAAATGCTCTCCCGATCTTGTCATCCTCGGCATCAGGTACTTCACCAATGACCATCAATCGCGCGGCAGGATTACCATCCCCGAACACCATATTTGTTGCCGTTTTCGAAATCGCCATCCCAGTAAATTTTCCGAGAGCTTGCTTTAATTCATCAAGACTGCTGACACCAGACAATAGCGACCCAACAGCACCACGCGCTTCGGCAGTTCCCAAAGGCTCGACACTGGGAGGTTTTTGCGCCGCAACAGCGTGAGGGGCAACCAATGGCGCCTGAATAGACACGGAGGGGTCATGCGCCAAACGATCCTGCGCAACCGCCAGAACAGCCTCGTCCCAGCCAATATCCATGTACCACTGCAACGCAGAGGCCACGTCATGTCCGGTCAGTTCCCCAGATGATGCTCTTGAAGATGTTGTCATGCGCCTAATAATTTTGCTTCTGATTCTGGTTTTAATTACCCAGCCTTTACTTTATATATAGAAGGCAATCTCGTGCAACAGCCACACATAGCCCATCCACACGATAAACCGATATGACTGAAGAAAAAACAACCCCTCTTCCTATTCGCCGCACCGACCGTGACAGCATGACCTATGATGTTGTCATCGTGGGTGGCGGCCCGGCTGGTTTATCCTGCGCCATCCGCCTCAAACAGATCTCTTCCGACCTAAGTGTGTGTATTCTGGAAAAAGGGTCTGAAATCGGCGCACATCTTCTCTCCGGCGCAGTTTTTGAACCACGCGCCCTGAATGAGCTTATTCCCGATTGGAAAGATAAGGGAGCCCCGCTCTCCTGCTCCGTAACCTCAGATGAATTTATCCTGATGGGCAAACAAGGATATATAAAACTCCCGACTCCACCGCAAATGCACAACAAGGGCAACTACATTATCTCTTTGGGGGCATTAGGAAAGTGGCTAGCCAGCGAGGCCGAAAGTCTGGGCGTAGAAATCTATCCCGGTTTTGCAGCGTCCGAACTTCTCTACAATGACGATGGATCAATCAAAGGTGTGGCCACTGGCGACATGGGCATCGACAAACAAGGCGAAAGAACCGATGCCTTCCAACCCGGCATGGAACTACACGCCAAACACACCGTTTTTGCCGAAGGGTGTCACGGATCACTTACCAAACAACTCATCAAGAAATTTGATTTATGCCGCAATGCCGACCCACAAACCTATGGTCTGGGCATCAAGGAAATCTGGGAAATAAAACCCGAAAACCATAGACAAGGCCATGTACTCCATACACTTGGTTGGCCGCTGGACAGCAAAACATATGGAGGATCATGGCTATACCATATGGAAAGCAATCTGGTTTCAATCGGCTATGTTGTTGGTCTGGATTACACCAACCCGTATTTATCTCCATTTGAAGAAATGCAGCGTCATAAAACCCATCCTTATTTCAAAAAATTGCTGTCAGGTGGCAAACGCATTTCCTATGGCGCTCGCGCTTTGGTCGAAGGTGGCCTGCAATCCCTGCCAGAACTGACCTTTCCGGGAGGCCTGCTAATTGGCGACAGCGCAGGATTCCTTAATGTTGCCAAAATCAAGGGCAACCATGCTGCGATCAAGTCCGGTATGCTGGCCGCCGAAGCTTTAGCCAGACAGATAAACGACAAAGAAGCAACCAGTTACAAAGACCTGTTCCGTCAAAGTTGGCTTTATCAGGAACTCTACGCGGTTCGGAATATCCGCGCCGGATTCCACTGGGGGCGCTGGATTGGCCTAATCCATTCAGCCTTCCAGACCTTGGGGGGATGGAAGCTCCCCTATACGCTCCACAACCACGCTGATTTCAAACAAATGGATAAGGCGGCCCAGTCAAAGCCTATCGACTATCCTAAGCCGGATGGGCAACTGACATTCGACCGCCTGTCCTCGGTCTTTTTGTCAAATACCAACCATGAAGAAGATCAGCCATGCCATTTGAAGCTCAAAGACCCCTCTATTCCAATCAACATCAACCTGCCGGAGTGGGCAGAACCTGCCCAACGATATTGCCCGGCTGCTGTTTATGAAATTGTTGAAGAAAATGGCGAGAAAACGTTCCGCATCAACGCCCAAAACTGCGTCCACTGTAAAACATGCGATATCAAAGACCCCTCCCAGAATATTGACTGGACTACCCCACAAGGTGGTGGCGGGCCAAATTATACGGGAATGTAGTAGTTTCACCTAGACCTGAACCATCCCCAGACTATATGATAAAGAGATACTCAAAATTACCCACGCCACCAGACTAGGAACGGTATGCCTCGATGAACAGATTTTCTCTTCGTACATTTCTTTTACTTACAACCTGCCTTACTCTGGTTGCTTGTGACGATAAAAATGAAACAAAATCAGAAACACAAGCTCATGTTCAGAAAAATGGTGATTCTGTCATCGGCTATTACATGCCTCAAATCAAGCCCATACAGAAAACACTATCGGGGAGCTTTCTGGCTGGAGAACATGCCCAACTTTCAAATGACTGGGGCGCTGCCAGTGATTATTTCGAAGATATTCTGGCTGAAGATCCTCAAGATACCTCCATTCAGAACCGTGTGATGGCATTATCTCTCGGTTCAGGAAATTATGACCGGGCCATTAAACTGGCCAAACAAATCACCCAAGAACGAAAAAATGAGTCACTGGCACAATTGGTTTTTGCGCTGGATGAGTTCAAGGCCGAAAAATATAAAGAAGCAGAAGCACGCATCATCCAGATCAAACAGGATGGCCTTGGTTCTGCCATTATGCCACTGATCCTTGCATGGTGCGAGGCCGGTCAAGGGGAAACTAATCTCGAAACCTTAAAAAACTCTCCATCTTTCTTATATCAATCGGTTCTGATTGCCGATTACACAGGCAACCAGGACGCCGTTAAGAAACTTGCCAAAACATATGACTTTACCAAAACGCCGACCCCGATCCCGGGACTGGAAAATATCGCGGATGTTTTCGCAAAATATGGAGAAATTGAAGAAGCACGCAGCATCTACACAGCTCTACGAAACGCGTTGCCGGAAAACTCAAATGGTCTGGGAGAAAAAATAAAAAAACTCTCCGACAAAGGGAAAATTGAGACCCCACAAATCACGCCGCAAGAAGGTCTGGCACACGCTCTCTTGGATACGGCTCGTTTGCTTGCCAATGGATACGAGGAATCTGCCATTTTGTTCACCCATATGTCACGATTTCTTGATCCTCGACGAACCGACACGCTTGAGCTTTTGGCCCAGTTTTCTGCCGATCACAAACAATATAAAGACGCCATCGGTTACCTGAGCAAGATTGATCCGAAAGATAACAAGGAAGACTCAATATCCTTAAAACGCCAGATCGCCATGCTCCTTGAAATGGACAATCAAAAGGATGAGGCCATTCGCGTTTTACAAGATCTTGTCGAAAAAGACAGGAACATTGATGCCCAAATCCAGATCGGTGACATTTATCGTCAAGACGAAAACTTTAAGGCCGCCCTTTCGGCGTATAATCAAGCGGCTCAAATGATGGATAACAAAATCCCGCAAGATCACTGGCAACTCTTGTTTTCGCGCGGCATCGCCAATGAACGCCTATCCAATTGGGATCAGGCCGAAAAAGACCTGACCGATGCTCTGTCTTACGAGCCGGACCAGCCTTACGTCCTGAATTATCTGGGATACACATGGGCCGATCAAGGTCGTAACCTCGACAAGGCTGTAGAAATGATTGAAAAAGCCTCCCGCCTGAAACCTGATGACGGAGCCATCATCGATTCACTCGGCTGGGTTTATTACCGGATGGGCAATTTCCCGACAGCCGTTAAAACACTTGAAACAGCAATTGAACTTCAACCCTATGAATCCGAAATCAATGACCATCTGGGGGATGCTTACTGGCAAGTTGGCCGCAAGAACGAAGCAAGATTCCAGTGGAAACGAGCCATCAGCTTTACCAAAGATCAAATCATCATTGATAAAATACAGGCTAAAATCGAGAATGGTCTTAGCATTTCGAATGCTGCCATAACCGTAGAACCCAACGAAAAACTGGTTGATAACAAGTAATGTTGTGTGTCAGCGCTCCGGCCAAGGTAAACTTGCACCTGCACATTCTGGGCAAGACAGAGAATGGATATCACATACTGGATTCTCTAGTCTGCTTCACGGACTTTGGCGACACGCTCACATTTGAAGAAGATAAAATGTTCTCTCTGGATATCGTCGGAGAATTCGCCAACCTGCTACAAAGCCACGACTTGGCGGGGCAGAACCTGATTGAAAAATCAGTCCGTGAATTTGAAAACGCCACAAATATAAAAGTTAACCTCCGCATGACCTTGAACAAAAATATTCCATTGGGTGGGGGTTTGGGTGGCGGATCATCGGACGCCGCCGCAACACTCAACGCCCTCCAGAGAATTTACAAAACCGATATCAATCTTGAGAAGATCACTGCCAAACTTGGAAGCGACATTACTGCCTGCCTGAATGCTCCACGCCCTGTCATCATGCGCAGTACAGGAAACGACATCGCCCCAGCACCTGTTCTTCCACTAAAAATACCGGCGGTTCTGGTCAACGCCGGGCAACATTGCTCAACACCAGAAATTTACCGCACACTTAAGATGCACGAATTTTCAAAATCAGTGACGTTCCCTGACAGATTTGATGCCATCGCCTCTCTTTCTGATTTTATAAACACACACACGCGTAATGACCTCTATGCCCCAGCCCTAAAAGCTGAGCCCTCCCTAACAAAAACTATAGACATCATCAAACAACAAACAGGGTGTCTCCTCGCCCGTTTATCTGGAAGCGGGGCAACCTGCTTTGGAATTTTTGAAACAGAAGATATGGCACAACAGGCTGCCAGCCAAATAAAAACAACCCATCCAGAATGGTGGGTTGTTCAAACAACATTACTTTCGTGATTTGCTTCTTATTCTCCCGAAGCTGGCAACTGATCGGCAAGAAGACGAACCAATAAATTTTCATTAGCCAGACCATCCTGCTTCAAACCTTGCGCCTTCTGGTAATCCTTGATGGCACTGGTCAGGTTTCCTGACAATTTCCCGTCAAGCGATCCGTCATAATACCCTGTTTGGCGCAATTGCTCTTGTATCTGTGTCACAACACCTGACTCAACTGGTGATGCAGGACTTTTGATAGAACCGGTTACGGCAGGAGTTTCAACCTGATTTTGCGCGGCCTTCATAATATTATTGGCTGCTTCCGGCATAGAGGCATGGCCATTCTGATCGGCAAAACCAGGCTTGGTTTGCGCGATCCGGTCAACGATCCGCGCAGCATCTTCATCACTCATGCTCAACTGGGCCTTCAGAGCTTTCAAAGCTGCTTGTGCTTGCTCATTTCCCTTATCTGCAGCCAAACTATACCAGAACACGGCTTCATCAGGCTGTGACTCTCCCAACAATCCATTCTCATGCAAGAGTCCGAGGTTATAAGCACCTTCAACAATTCCCCCTGCCGCAGCTTTTTGAAAATAGGCTGCTGCTATCTGCGGATTATACTCAGTTCCAACACCTTCGATATACGCAATCGCCAGATTATATTCTGCTTCAGAATGACCATTGGCGGCCGCTACACGATATAAATCAATAGCCTGACCAATATCTTGCTTTACGCCCAACCCCTGCTGGGTCAGAACGCCAAGATTATATTGTGCATTGGAAATATTTTGATGGGCAGCCTCAAAGAACCATTTGGCAGCGCGATCATAATTGACTTTCACACCGGAATGCCCCGCCGTATAAATCGCAGCCAGATCATGCTGAGCCATCGCATCGCCATCAAACGCCTTGGCTTCGATCGCTTTTACCGATTTCAGCAAAGAGGCATCAGGCTTAATTCGCAACGAGATTTCTCCCTCTGGAGCTTCCGCATTAAACTTCTCAAGCGCACGATCTTCTGCATCAATCGCTTTATCAAACTCCGTAGGCTCTAAAATCTCATCTGTTGAAAGATGGAGAGCACCACTTTGTGCAACGTCTTGAGTATCATCTGCTGCAGGTTCGATCTGACTGGCCAGCTTGGCGATATCCGCCATCAACTGCTGCTGGTCTGGTTCCGTTGCAATAGTTGCAATAGGAGCCTGATCCACAACTGCATTTTCCGGACTTGTTGAACCAGAAAACATCGGCAAAGATTTATAATTGATCTGACTGATTAACACGCCGGATGCAATGACCAACACCACAAGTGCAACAACAAAAGCCTTGTTACTAATGTCCGATGCCTGTTGCTGTTTTTTTATGGATGCCGCAATATCGGCCAGAGGCCCTGTGTCTTGTGCCATATCTCGCGCTGACTCTCTCGAACCTTGCTCGACAGACTGTGCGCGTGCCGAAACTCTCAAAGTGTCATCACCTGTCCATGCAGGCGTTTGCGGCAAATTGGTACGCGTAGCCAAAGCCTGATCGGTCAACAACACAAGTGCCTTGGCCTTAAGTGTGTCTTGCGTTTGCGTCAAGGCTTCTTCCATGGCCTCCAGCTTGCGAGACAACCGAACCTTATCCTGACTAAGCTGCTCAACACGCTTTGCCAGTTTAGAATTTTCAACCAGTGCATCTTCAATTCTGACGATTGCACTACCTGCTGCCGTTTCAATATTGCTGAGCTTTTCTTCAAGCTTGCCTTTAAGATCAGTTTGCTCTGTTTTGGCTGTCTCGAATGTTACACCCTGAGCTTTCACCAGATCCTCAAGCGCATTCTGTTTTTCCAGCAGATCAGTGATGAACTGTTCCTTTTCTGATACTTTTTCCTTTAAGGATTTATAAGACAATTCGGATTTGGAATTTTTACCATCCAGATCACTGATAAGCTTGCGGCAAGACTCAAGCTCTTTCCACAAAACTTCACGTTCTTTTTCACTTTGGCGCAATCTCTCGCCCAGATCACTTAACAAGCGAACTATCTGCAATTGCTGGACAGCCCCACCACCTACAGAGCTTCCGGATGGGCTACCTTCGGGAATTGCAGCTTTGCTTTCAGCCTTAAACGCTTCTATAGCCATCTTATCCTCACTCTGTTCTTGATTTTCTCGGGACATATCATCATGACCCGTCATGTGGGACATAATAACGTCGCGGTCATCTTGCTCCTGATCTGCGCTGTCAAGTGATGCCAAAGCATCATCATCTCCGTTAACAGCCCTTTTAATCGCAACGGGCTGTACAGATTCGGCAACAGATACCCTCGACGCCATTCCACCCACCTGATTAGCGGCGCGGCGCGTCACCCAGTCCTGAAGACTGAATTTTTTTCCAGTGATGTCATCCATGGCACTCACCATAATCATTTTGTATAATTCCGCCAAGAAAAACATGACGATACCCCCAATTTTTCCACAATCTCGAAGATATCTCACGAAAACATCTTCCATATTTGGCATTTTATTTCAAAATAGGCTTTTTCTAACGACCGTCACGGGGCTTAGCCCTGCTAAACCTTGGCAAATCGCATTTTTTCTGCAATCTTGATGTCCCTATATAGACTCAATTTCCGCACTGATTCTTCAACTACTCCGGAGCAAAATTATTATGACAACACAACTCCAAGACAGCACAATTCTTTTGGAACTTCTGGCATCACGAATCTGCCATGATCTTGTCTCTCCAGTGGGCGCAATCAACAACGGAATCGAGTTTATGGAAGAAATGGTGGGAGACCCCGAAGGCATAAAACAGGCAACCGACCTGATCGCCCACAGTGCCGCTTCGGCTGCCGCCCGCCTACAAGCTTTCCGGATTGCTTACGGAGCAGGGGGCCGCGATGGCAATCTGAAACCCGAAGATATTCAAAAAGCCTTCGGCGCTTTAGTTCGCGTGGATGGAAAAATCCGTCAAAGCTGGGATCCGTACAGTCCGCTTGGAATTGACATGAAAGCAACCGGCGCCTGTAAGCTCCTGATGGGGGCCCTGCTTCTGGCGATGGAATGTTTGCCAAAAGGCGGAAACATCTACGCAGATCCGGGTGAAAATGGTGAATTACTGGTGACAGCGGAAGGAACTGATGCCACCGTCCGCGAAAACGTTGAAAAGGCATTGGCAGGAACCCTTGCGGTTTCCGATTTGGATCCCAGACTGGTACACCCTTATATTTTGGGGCAAACAGCGCGCAACTACAATTTTGACATCAAGCTCAACCTAAGCGCCGACAATAAAGTTATATGGTCGATTAGGCAGTAAAATATAAAAAGACATTCATATCAGACAGGCTTTACATGATCGACGACTCTCACCCTTTACTTTCGCAGCCTCGCTTTCAACCCATAGAAAACTGGGATTGGAGCTACCGTGAATTAAGCGGTATAAAAATCCGCTACGGCCTCCCCAGAACGCGCAAGGCTTATAGGGCTATCACCGTTATCATCGGGGGGCTGGGCGATTTCGGAGAACAGTATTTCGAACTCTCGCAAGACCTCGACAACAGAGGTATTAAACCCATCATCATTGATCTCCCTGGTCAGGGAGGCTCGGGCCGCTACCTCAAGAATCCCCATAAAAGACACTCTGCCGGATTTGACGAGCTGCTAAGAGATTTAAGCATTCTGATTGACGAAGTCGCACTTTCAGCAGCCATTGACATTGAGAATAATCATTTGCGCTTGCCCGCCTTGATGATGGGCCACTCGCTAGGAGGGCATTTGGCTCTACGCTACCTCGCCGAATACAATAAGACATCACGGGGGCAAACAATTTTTTCTGCGGCCGCACTGACCGCACCGATGGTTAGAATCAAGATTGTTGAAAAAATACCAAAATTGTTAAGATTTGGCCTCATCAAGCTCCTTGCTCTTAACCCGACATCTTACGTTCCCGGAGGATGCGACTGGTCAGAACAATACAGAGAGCGCTCAGGTCTCAAAGGAATATTTTCGCAAGACGAGGAACGCGCTGCACTGCAAAAAGCATTTTTTGCTCATCCGGAATATGGCCACCTCGCTATCGGGAGCCCTACCAATAAATGGTTGAATGATGCCGTAAAATCATGCAAAATCCTGACCCGTAAGAACTACCTCGAACAAATAAAAACCCCGGTATTCATAGGCATAGCAGGTGATGATCAATTGATCAGCAATATCGCTATTCGAGAAGTTGCCAGCCGTATTGAGAGGTGTGAGTTATTGGAAATAAAAGGCGCCCAGCACGAAATTCTAATGGAAAAAGACGAATACCGCTCGGCATTTCTTGACCGCTTCTTTACTTTTATTGATAATAATGTTTTTAATAGTCCCAACGATGGGAAAATTTTTATCCAATAATCGAAACCCTTTCGCAATTAGGAAAAAGAGAAAAATATGAATATGCAAGAATCAGATATGAATTCATTTCGCTTGAGTGATCGCATTTTCTATGCTCTGCAATTAGCTATCGACCAAAAGGATGTTCTGACTGCGGATGTCTTGGTGAACGCTCTTGAATTATCCATGACCCGCAATTCTGGCGGTGGTGAATTTGTTGAACGTCGCGACTACCCACCTATCGTCGAGACCGAGTTGAAAAAACTTCAGGAACTCAAAAAACAGGCCTAAGGCCTGTTTTTAATATCCGGCAATTAACTCTGTCCATTCCTGCTCGCTCAAAATACGCACACCCAAATCTTTTGCTTTGGTCAGTTTTGATCCAGCATCCTCCCCCGCAATAACAAAATTAGTCTTGGCTGAAACGCTGCCAGCAACCTTGGCCCCTAATGATTCCGCTCGGGCTTTGGCCTCCGGACGACTCATGGTTACAAGAGTCCCAGTGAACACAACAGTTTTACCGGAAACAGGTGTATCTTTTGTTTTGACCGGAACAAACGCCTGCACCTGAATTTGCGCCAACAAATCATCAAGAGCATCTCTGTTATGAGCTTCCGCAAAAAATGCAATGACATCCGCTGCAACACCCACACCGACATCTTGAACATTCAACAGCTGCTGATAGGATTCCGATTCCTGATTGGCGGCTTCAATCATCGCTTGATAAAAAGCATCAAATGTCAGATAGGCCTCCGCTAAACGCTTGGCGGTTGCCTCCCCAATCTGACGAATTCCCAGCGCATATATAAAGCGAGGCAATGAAATAGTCCGTCGTTTATCAATTGACTCGAAAAGATTCTTGGCAGATAAGTCGCCCCAGCCCTCGCGTTTTCGAATCGGCGTTAAACTTCTCTTGTCGCGCGCTTCCAACGTAAAAATATCCGCAGGTGTTTTAACCAAACCTTCTGCATAAAACTCTTCAATGATTTTTGACCCCAACCCTTCAATATCAAAGGCCAGACGCGATACAAAATGCCTGAGCCGCTCGACAGCCTGAGCAGGACAAATCAAACCACCTGAACAGCGCCAAACCACCTCACCTTCCTCACGAACGGCATGAGAATGACAGATCGGACACTCATGAGGAAAATCAAACGGCTTTGAATCTGCAATCCTCTTTTCGACCAAAACAGATACAATTTGCGGAATGACATCACCCGCACGCTGTACAATAACATGATCCCCGACACGAATATCTTTGCGGATGATTTCATCCTCATTATGAAGTGTTGCACGCGACACAATAACACCACCAACAGTAATTGGCTCCAATTCCGCAACAGGAGTAAGAGCGCCAGTGCGCCCAACCTGAATAGAAATTTTATGTAGAATAGTCACTGCCTTTTCCGCCGGAAATTTATGGGCGATCGCCCAGCGCGGAGCTCGCGCAACAAAGCCCAACCGCTCTTGATAATCAATCCGGTCAACCTTGTACACGACCCCATCAATATCATAAGGAAGGTCGGGGCGTTGTGCCTCAATCGTCCGGTAATATTCCAGGATTTCATCAGCCCTATGACATAAAGACTGTGGTTCGGCTTGCGCAAAACCCCATGACCTCAATTTTTGCCGAATACCATCTTGTGTCTGCGCAATCGGTTTTGAAACTTCCCCCAAGGCATATCCGAAAAATCGTAAAGGCCGCGCAGCCGACACCTCCGGATTAAGCTGCCGTACAGATCCCGCAGCCGCATTGCGTGGATTGGCAAAAATCTTTCCACCAAGCTTTCCCTGTTCTTCATTCAATCTGAAGAATTCATCCCGTCGCATATAAATCTCGCCGCGCACCTCCAGAATCTCTGGAACATCACCAGATATTATTTTTGGGACGTCTTCAATAGCCATGACATTGGCTGTGATATCCTCACCCGTCATACCATCCCCTCGTGTTGCCGCCTGAACCAGCTTGCCGTTCACATACCTCAAAGAGCAGGATAACCCGTCAATCTTAGGCTCGGCTGCAATTTCAATTTCCGTACTTTCAGGTAGTTTCAAGAAATTCCGAATGCGTGTTAAAAAGTCGGTGACATCTTCTTCTTCAAAGGCGTTTCCCAAAGACAACATTGGGACAGCATGCTGTACTGTTTTGAATCCTTTGGATGGCCCCGCTCCAACTTTTTGACTCGGACTATCTTTGGACACCAGTTCAGGATGTTGGATTTCTATTTCTTCCAGTCTGCGACGAAGGGCATCATAGTCCGCATCAGAAATTCTCGGCGCATCTTCTTGATAATAAGCCTCATCATGCTGCCTGATTTCAGCAACAAGTTTTTGATACTCGGCAATAACAGCCGGATCGGCAAACAAGGAGGATTGGTTCGTCATCCAGCCAATTTAGCAGGAAAAATCAAACAGGAAAGAGATTAATTGATAGCAAAATCAAAGGGGCTCAGGGGCCTTGAAACGCTCAGTCGTCACCACAGTAGAAGCCAAACCATCTTGATCTTGCCCCTCATCATGCTTGAACAATGCCACAGCCCCGGCGTACTGAACCATACGGGACAAAGCTCCCCACATTCCGACATCATCATCCGCATGACCGGAGTTCACAGGCATAAAGGCAACGCGCATATCCGAATTAAAAACAGAGGTGCCAGAGTTCAAAACGCGAGGTGGGGCCTCGGATGAGAACCACTCGAATACATCATACGCATTCTGAATTGGACAAATTTTATCATTTGTCCCGTGGACAATCATAATATTCGCCTGAGAGTTTTTATAAAATTCAGGGAGCATCTTCTCGAAATAACTGCGTCCGAATTTTGGATAACCCAACAACAATTTGCTGAACAAGAAGCCGAATTTGACGTTCTGTTCCATATCGGAGCGAACAACATTCTCAGCTTCGCTTTCACTAATACGCGTATATTGCAAACTCTTGTTCCAGACCCGCCAAGATATAGCTGCATCACATTTCTCGTGGTCACTCCAGATACGTCCATCAGGAAGCTTGTCATGCAGCCCCTGATACAAATGAAGGAACAGATTCGAAACCTTATACTGGTCAGCACCGATCAAATCCTTGATCTTATCTTCCAGTCGGGCAAAACAAGGATTATGTAACCGTTGGGAAACAGTTTCTGCCTCGTCAATCGGATTCATGGCACCACAAAGTTCTGTCAAAGATGTGCAACGCAGAATCAACCCTTCGGTACGATCGGGATAGTGAATTCCATAAAGCATAGCCAGAGCGCCGCCCCATGACCCGCCCAAGACATGCACTTTTTGGTCTTGGAAGAAATGTTGACGGATGATCTCCACATCATGGATCTGGTGATCCAGATCATTTCCTTCACTGACATGTAAGGAACGTTCGACGTAGTATCTTTCCAGTTCGTGAATATCCTGTGTTGCAGGGCGTTGAGGTTCGCCACGTCTATGCGAAAGCCCGCACCCCCTCTGGGAATAAATAACGACATCAAATTCGCTGGAATCGAGAAGTGTGCGATACGCATGATCCAACCATGCTCCCGGGCCACCATGGCAAACGATCATCGGCATACCACCGGGTTTTCCTGCGCGTATATAATGCAGCTCATGGCCTTCGCCCACAGCGAGAAATCCCTCGCTATTACTGCTTTTTACGGCGCCGCTCCCTGTGGCAAAACCTTCGTTTAACTGTCTCATTATGACCTAATACTACCTACCAAATATTAACATCGACCTAACCCGTATCCAACAATCGCGCAGCGGCAGCTCTGGCTTCACTCGAGATTTCAGCCCCCGAGAGCATCCGCGCGATCTCTTCTTGCCTGGATTGTCCCTTTAACGGAGTAATAGTAGTTCGTCCCCCGCTTTTGGAAACCATCCAATGATGGTCTGCAACAGATGCGACCTGCGGAGAGTGAGTTACAACCATCACCTGATGCTTCTCAGCCAATTTGGCCAAACGCTCCCCAACGGCAGACGCGGTAGCGCCACCGATTCCGGTATCAATTTCGTCAAAGACAAAAACACCGGAATGTGGTGCAGAGTCGGCTAAAACGACTTTAAGCGCGAGCATAAAGCGCGCCATCTCCCCACCAGAAGCAATTTTATTGAGAGACTCCAAAACCGGAGCCGTATCAGATGATGCATTTGTTGCAACCAGAAACCGAACATCGTCGAAACCGTATGCGCCCCATGCAGTTTCAGAATGACACAACTCGACTGAAGTTTCAAACACAGATTTATCTAATTTGAGAGGTTTTAATTCTGAATTGATAACCTTATCAATCTGTTGCGCAGCACTCTTACGACGTTCATGAAGCTTAATCGCGCAAAGCCTGTATTTTTCCTTGGACTCTTCAACTTTTAGCCTGAGTTGACGCAACACATCTTCTTGCCCGTCCACCATCTCAAGCTTGACTGAAAGCTCTTCAAAAAGACGAGGCAAATCATCAACCGCACAATGATGTTTCCGCGCCAAAGCACGCAATGCATACAAACGATCTTCAATTTCCTCGAGATTCAGATCAATATCCAGCGCTGAAGCAAGTTGATCCAACTTTCGACAGGCCTGCTGGATATTTTCAGACGCACCATTCAAATCCTCAATCAATCCGGAAATATCACTGCCAATCTTATCGGCGTGCCGCTCCAGATTTTTCCAAGCCTGACCAATCAGAATATCGGCCCCCTGCTCACCACCCAACGCCTCACCAACCAAGGCATAACATTCACGAAGCGCATCAACATGCTGAATCTGTTTCTTTTTCTCAACCAGAGACAATTCCTCCCCCTCAACAGGAGAAAGATCCCGCAACTCCTCGACACAATCCCGTATATAGCTTTCGTTTTCCATGGCGCGGGCGGCCTGCTCTTCAGCCTCAGCCAACATAATCTCAGCATCGCGCCACTTGCGAAATGCATCAGAACTATCTGATAGAAAAGATGAATTTCCGGAGAATTGATCTAATACGATACGGTGCGTAGATGGATTTAGGAGTCCATAAGTTTCAAATTGTCCATGAATATCAACCAGAAACTCGCCGATCGTTTTCAAAAAACCGATACTGACAGCCTCATCATTGACATAAGCCTTACTGCGCCCATCCTCATTCAGTACACGCCTTAAAATCAACACGCCTTCGCATAAAATATCCTGTTCTTTCAAAACATCATAAACAGGATGATCTGGAGATATGTCGAATTCTGCCGTAACACTGGCCTGATTACTCCCGCGGCGAACCAATCCGGCATCACCCCGCGCGCCCAAAGCCAGCCCAAGTGAATCAAGAAGGATGGATTTTCCCGCTCCCGTCTCCCCCGTCAAGGCAGACAGACCATTGGTAAACTCGAGCGAGAGTTGCTCGATCAAAACAACATTTTTGATATGGAGCGCCTGAAGCATGCTCCGCGTTCCTCGATATGTTATAGAAATTAATCAGACTTGAGCAAGGAACCAACCGTTCTGCTGACCCAAGACCGTTGATCTTTTAATTTTACCCGCTGGGCAGGGTCAAGAAGGCCATAACTGCTCTCATACCATGAACTGCCCGGATAGTTATGACCCAAAATAGAGGCCACGCGCGTTGCTTCATCCTTCAAACCCAAAACCGTGTAACATTCGACCAGACGGTGCAATGCTTCGGGCGTGTGAGTTGTGGTCTGGTAATGTCTAACCACTTCCATAAAACGATTAATTGCAGCGTTATACTGCTCTTTTTTCATATAATAACGACCAATTTCCATTTCCTTACCGGCCAAATGATCCATCACAAGATCAAGCTTGAACTGGGCATCACGGGCATATTTACTCTCAGGAAACCGATTTACAACAACTTCCAAAGCCTCTTGGGCGTCTCTGGTCATCGCCTGATCACGCCGAACATCGGTCATTTGCTCGTAATAGCACATGGCTTTCATATAATAAGCATAGGGAACCATTTCGTGCCCGGGGTGCAGCTCAACAAACCTCTCGAGTGCTGCAATCGCATCGTCATATTTCAAGGCTTCATAGGCGGTTTCAGCCTGACGAATCTGGGAAAGTGTAGCAAATTCGGAATAAGGGTGCTGCCGCTCGACTTCGGAATATAACGTGGTAGCCTTTTGATAAAGCCCCTCTTTATTGGCTGCCTCAGCCTCCTTAAAGATATCATCGGCTGGACGATCAACAGTCAACGGGTCTTTAACCTCCTCTTTGGAAGAGCATCCGGTTAGAAGGACAGAAATTGCAATCAGGCTGGCTAACGTCTTGTTCATTATAGTTCCTATTATCTCAGATAGCTATTTCTAGCATCAAGACGAACCAAGACCAAGTTCAATTTACAGAGAAATGAGGGATTTCGTGAATGATTTAATCAAGCATCATCTAGGCTCGAACGGCAACTTTCAAAACCGAAGTCTCAGAAGCACAAGACATTACAGGAAGATCAACCTCCGGCACATGATCCATGTAAAGATCAACAAAAGCCCATGCGTCCGGCTGAGAAAACAGTTCACGCAAAACCAGATTATTCATGTTATGTCCGGGTTTTGACGCTTCAAACTGTCCAACGATCGGACCACCAGCAATATATAAATCACCCACAGCGTCCAGAACTTTATGGCGAGCAAACTCGTTCGGGCAACGCAGTCCTTCAGGATTCATAACTGAATCAGTATCCAGAACGATCGCATTTTCCAACGATCCACCCAAAGCCAACCCCATCGCACGCAAGGCATTGACTTCATGCAAGAACCCAAACGTCCGAGCTTCGGCAATCTGGTTGATAAAGTCTCCTGAAAACATATCAATTTGAGCCGATTGACGCCCAATCTCGGGATGAGGGAAATCAATTTCGATCTGATAACGCGATCCAATGCCGGGTTTCAACGTTACAATCTTGTCTCCGTCACGAACAGAAACTTCTTTCAAAATTTTAATGCCTCGACGCGGCGCAGCCTGGGCTTTCAAACCGACATCAAGAATGGCCTCGATAAAAGGCTCGGCACTACCATCCATAATAGGAACTTCCGGCCCATCCAACTCAATCACGGCATTATCAACGCCACAGGCAGCCAACGCCGCCATCAAATGCTCGATCGTTCCAACCGTCACGCCATCTTTATTTCCCACAACGGTACAAAGACGCGTATCCACCACATGATTCCATTTGGCAGGAACAATATTATCCTTGTCCGCGACATCCACACGCACAAAAACCAGCCCCGAAGATGCCGATGCTGGATTGATATTCAAAACTGTTTCCGCGCCGGAATGAAGCCCTACGCCTGAAAGGGTGACAATTTTTGAAACGGTATGTTGCATAAAGAAGAGGACTCTCTAGGTGTTTTATTATTACAAGAGCAATGTAAATCACCTTTCGCATTGCGACAAATCACTCTCTATTGCGCTCTGTTACAAGAGTAACCATATGATCTCAAAAGAAAAAGCCTCTCTCATGCTGCCCAGAGCTAATTATTATACAAAATATATGCAGATCGGATAATAAATATATTTGTAAAAAACAACATTATTTATATATACAAAATATGTATATCTATATATATTAAGGATGTGGAGTTTACACACTCTACCGCACAGTCAGGCCATCCAAAAGGATGGTCTGATTTTTTGATACTGCCCTAGGTTCTGTTGACATTCAGCGTAACCAGATGACGGAAGCGGCGATGTAAATGAGTGCGGAGAAGTTTCTGGCTCTTTTACAATAACGTGTGGCGATCCCTCTATAATGCTTGAGTTTGCTGAAGAAACATTCGATACGATGCCGTTCGGCATAGAGCGCAAAATCACACTCCCGCTGCGTTGTTCTGTTTTTCTTGGGCGGAATAACAACTTTAGCTCCCGCCCCTGTCACAGCATCAACAATCGCGTTGCTATCATAACCCTTATCAGCAAGAACAGCTTGCGTGGGAATATCCTCAATCAACGGAAGGGCTTGAGTAAAATCTGACTCCTCACCGCCTGTCAGAATAAAGCGAACAGGATTGCCTAACGCATCCGTCGTTGTATGGATTTTAGTCGTTAATCCGCCTTTTGAACGGCCAAGGGCTTCCGTTTTTTGAGTCCCCCTTTTGCGCCAGCGCTATGCTGGTGAGCGCGGACAATCGTTGAATCAATCATCACATATTCAAAATCAGGATCGTCTGAAAGCGCCTGAAACAAACGCTCCCAGACCCCCGCCTTTGACCATCGGTTATATCTTTGAAAGACAGAGTTCCATGCCCCAAAATGCTCCGGCAATTCCCGCCAATGCGCCCCAGTTCGTGCAATCCATAAGATGGCGTCCATAAAAAGACGATTGTCCATTGCAGATCTTCCGGGATCACTAACCTTCCCAGGCAATAAATCTTTTATCTTATTCCACTGATCGTCTCGTAATTCTCGTCTTGCCATTCTAATCCTATCTCCGATTAGAACAATGAATCACATCTTAACTGATTTGTGAATCCTGAATGTCAACACATCCTAAAATTTTACATTGACATAAGAATAAATGCTTATTAGCTATAAGTCATGAGCAAAAATTTTAATGCGTTTTGTAAAAGCCCCCTGACCGATGCCGAATCGACATTACTGGAACAATGTCTCAATGGGCACAACGACTATCACCGAGTGATCAAAGGCACCAAAACCTCTCTATTTCTTACATTATTGAGAGCAGAGGAGAGACCATACCAAGCCATTGAAGGTGACTTACTACCCCCCTGTACATTAGATCATGTCGCACTGGACAGATTATTTAATCTGGCAGACCACATGTCTGATATTTGCAGTGGCGGCCTTCAAGCAAACAAACAAAAGAGAACGGCTCTTCTTAAGTCCATCGAACTTGATTTAATGCAATTTCGGGCTCATCAGACAAAGTTGCTTAAATTCACCGAGCAAGACATGGCCGACCTGGAAAAGAAACAAAACACAGTTGTTGCAAACTTCAAACAGGCATGCGAAAGCAAAGACTGGGATACTTTGTCTTGGTTATATTTCGATGTCATGAAGCCTGCTCCCAAAGAGCCTGATGGCTCTCTGCAAGGCGAGAAAATCATCCAGTTTCCTCAAAAAAAGTCTGATAACAAAAAAGGACTTAGCAAACTGATGCAGGACTTTAACCATCTGCCTAAATTAAGGCTAGGAGATGTTCTGGATCAAATAGGTGAACCTCCTGTCCTAACTCAATCTGCTATTTTTACAGGACTGTGTGAAGATCGTATAAAAATTTTCGGGACAATTATTAACTTCTTGGCAGAGATGCAAGAGTCCGTGTCAGTCCAAATCCGACCTAGATGGCCCCTGACAGTACAATCTGCTCAATCTTCGATGACAACAGTGCCAACAAAACTCTCTCTGGTCAGATAACACACCCATAAAAATACTAATGTGAATGGTGCTTACAAACTTCTGCCAAACCTTTCCAGTCTTCATTATCCTGATCCGGTTTTTCAGCGCGGTATTTGGAATAAATCTCAATTCCCATCTGGTCTTCCAGAATATCAACTTGAACTCCCTTGGAGCGAACCATGTCTTCATTTCCTGAAGCACTGGTGACATCCCCGACCACAACACGGGCAAACTGGCGCATATAAATCAGGGTAGCACACACATCACATGGCGATAGTGTCGTAAAAATCGTAGTTTTACTGAAATCAATCCGTCCTGCATCACGAATCGCCGAGGTTTCTCCATGGTTATAAGGGTGATTCTCCTGCACCAACGTATTATGTCCTTTGCCCATAATCTGACGGGTTGCATTGTCAATGACAACTCCGCCAATCGGACAACCTCCTTCATCATAGCTTTTTTGTGCAAGCAACACCGCAATCCGCATAAAGTCGGCATCCGACAATTTCTGGAAGAAACCGGCTTCGACTGTTTTGCTTAAACTTTTGGTCGGCAAGTGCGCGATCACAGTTAAAACAGAATCAGTGACAGGTGTGTCTTTGGTAACAAATAAGGACATTTCAACATCTCCAAGAATATCTATAATTGTCTTCTTATATCGAATAAAAGCAGAGGACAAAAGCTTTTCCTTGATCTATAATGTGGGTATGAAACTCCCCACCAAAGAACAAATTATCAAGATCCTCGAAAATTTCGGGGTGGCTATGACCAAACGTGACTTGATCACGGCATTCAATATCAAAGGCGAAGACGCACGAATCGCCTTTAAGAAGCTTTTGAAAGAACTTGAGCAAGATGGTGTCATTACCAAGGACATTGGCAAATCCTATAAAGTCGCCGATGCCCTTCCTCCCGTTTGTGTTGTTGAAATTTCCGACATAGATGTTGACGGAGATTTGTTTGCCCGCCCGACAGACTGGCAAGAAGCTTTACAAGGACAACCACCCCGCATTGAAATCATGCCGGAAAAAAAAGGGCACCCGTCTCTGATCGTCGGTGATCGTGCCTTGGTGCGCATCAAAAAAGCCGGACATAACATCTACGAAGCCCAGATCATCAAAAAAGTAGATGAGGCCGTCGCCCGCATAGTTGGCTACGTTAAGCAAGTCAAGAACGGTTACTTGCTTGCTCCTATTGATCGCCGGTCTAAACATGATTTCGACATCCCTTCAACAGAACTGAACGGGGCAGAAGTCGGACAGATCGTGGTGGCAGAAATCCAACCCTCTCGTTCGGCTCTCCGCAAGAATGTCCGTATTCTCGAAATAGTCGGCAATGCCGATGACCCGAAAGCAATCAGCCTGATGGCTCTCTACGAAGCAGGCCTGCGTCATACATTTCCTGAAAGCGTTATTCTTGAAACAGACGATATGATTATCCCGCCATTGGGGCATCGCACCGACCTGCGCGATATTCCTCTGGTTACAATTGACGGGTCAGATGCCCGTGACTTTGACGATGCCGTATTTGCCGAACCCGACACTGATAAAAACAACGAAGGTGGGTTCCACCTGATGGTCGCCATTGCAGATGTCTCCCACTACGTCACGCACGGATCGGAACTGGACAAGGAAGCCTATCTCAGGGGTAACTCAACCTACTTTCCTGACCGCGTATTGCCCATGTTGCCCGAAAAACTCTCGAACGATTTATGTTCCTTGCGTCCGCATGAACCCCGCGCAACGCTCGCCGTTCACATGTGGGTAAACAAGGATGGAAAACTCCTGAGGCATAAATTCGTGCGTGGCTTGATGATGTCTCGTGCGCGCCTCACATACGAACAAGTCCAAGCCGCGATGACGGGTGAAACAGATGAAACAACAACACCGTTAATGGATGACGTCATTCGTCCGCTTTATGCCGCATGGAAAATTCTGGACGCTGCCCGACAAAAGCGCGGCGCACTTGATCTGGATATCCCTGAGCGGAAAATTGTCGTCAATGACAAAGGTGAAATGACTGGTGTCGCAGTACGAGAAAGACTGGACTCTCATAAAGTTATTGAAGAATTTATGATTCTGGCCAATGTCGCCGCTGCCGAAGCACTGGAGGCAAAAAGCGCCCCCTGCATCTATCGAATTCACGACCGCCCGACAGGTGAAAAACTGATGTCGGCATCAACCTTTCTTGAATCATTTGGCCTCACCCTCCCCAAAAGTGGGGTGGCCAACCCGGGACAAATTAATCACCTGTTGGAAAAAGCCAAGAAAATGCCAATGGGGTTTCTGGTTTCGGAAATCATTTTGAGATCCCAATCCCAAGCCGTTTACGATCCTGAAAATATCGGCCATTTTGGCTTGGCACTTCAGAAATACGCACACTTCACCTCCCCCATCCGCCGTTATGCAGATCTGATCGTCCACCGTTCTTTGATCCACGCCTATAAATTGGGAGATGGAGGCTTAACCGAACATGAAATGGTAAAGCTTTCAGAGCTTTCTCAACATATATCGGGAACAGAAAGAACTTCCGCCGAGGCGGAACGCAATTCGGTTGACCGCTTTACCGCCGCCTACCTCAGCGACAAAATCGGCATGCAATTCGAAGGGCGCATCGGTGGTGTCACCCGCTTTGGTCTATTCATCAAACTCACAGCGACCGGCGCAGATGGCCTTGTTCCAATCCGTACCCTTCCCGGAGACTACTACATCCATGACGAAGCCCACCATGCGCTGATCGGGCGCCGAACTGGCCGCATCTTCCGTTTGGGCGCCCCCGTCCTTGTCAGCATTGTCGAAGCCGATCCCCTAACCGGAAGCTCGCTCTTTGAGCTGGTTAATGGCGAAGCCGGTGCCGAAGTCGATGGTTACAAATCAAAAGGGAATACGCACAGCAACACCCGCCACTTTGAACGCAAGCCTTCTCAAAAACCTAAGGGGAAGTATCCTTCCAAGGATCAACGCAACAAGAAACAAGGTACAGAACCTTCGAAACATGGCGACCGTCCGCAAAAACCAAAATCAGGAAAACCTGGGCCAAAACATCGCCCACAAAAGTAAGGCATAGACACTCTCCTAAACTAATATATTATGTAAATATTGTTTTAGCAGGGATATCTCCTAGTTTTTCTTGACATTGCTTCGAAAATGCTTATTTTGGCGCACTGAATTCCACGTTAAAAGGTTTAGAAAAATGGCTAAAAAAGGCGCAATTGTTAAGGTTCGTTTGTTGAGCACCGGGAAAAATGTCAAAGGCAACCCGACTGGCTTCACCTATTACATCCAGAAAAACCCAAAGAACATCACGGAAAAAATGTCTTTCCGTAAATACGACCCACGGGCAATCAATCCCGAAACAGGCAAGCAGGGCTGCCATGTCGTATTCGAAGAAAAGAAAATGCCTCCACACAAGAAATAAGAATAGTGAGCAGAGCTTCACGCTTCTTCCGAGGCGTGTTGGTTGCAAGAAACTTCAAAACCCACTCGATTTCTTCGAGTGGGTTTTTTTGATTCTACTGGATACGATGTCTCAAAGTGAGGTGAGAAGACTAAAGGCGGCCCTTGCCATCGAAATAAACACAATTCCGTCCATTATGCTTGGCTTCATATAGCTGGGCGTCCGCTTTCTGGATCAGGCTCGTGACATCAACCGTATCAATTTCATCTCCATTTATGACGACACCACCGAAAGAAGAAGTAATACTCAAATGCCCTTCCGAAGCGCTACAAGGAAATGGTGTGTCTGCAATAAGTTTACGCAAACGTTCAGCCACAGCATAAGCTACTTCCTCGGTAGTATCCGGCAGGATCGCAACAAATTCCTCTCCACCCAACCGAGCGACCAGATCGAAAGAACGAACACCATCTTTGATACGGTCAGCAAAACCTCTGAGAATTTCATCTCCTACCTGATGCCCGTGTGTATCGTTGATGGCCTTGAAATGGTCAATGTCCATATACAAAAACCCAAGCGGTTTACGATTTTCGCGCGTTGACTGAAGAGTCTTTTGCATGTGAACCTCGAAATACCGTCTGTTATAAAGACCGGTCAAGGCATCCGTCAAAGCCATAGAGAGTGAAATCTCGTAATTGGCCCGCAACTTGTCTTGAAATCTCTTACGGCGAATTTGGGTTCGGCAACGCGCCAGCATTTCATTACGATCCAAAGGCCGCAACAGGTAATCATGCGCCCCGATCTCAAGACAATGGGCAATCCGATCAAGATCTGTATCATTTCCCAACATCACAATAGGAGTCGAGCGAGTACGTTCGTTAGACCGCAAATGAGCGCAGAACCGCACACCATCCTCATTCTTTAGGTTCAAAGAAAGAAAAATCAGATCAAATTCATTGGCTGATATCTCTTTCAAGGCATCCATGCCACTGGTCACGACCGTAACATGGTCTTGATCCCGCGCCATAGCGTCAACAATCTTGTTGGCATCAAACGCCATGTCCTCAAGCACTAGAACATTGGCGCTCTCTACAGGTTGCAACATCACCGAAGCGGCACTATCACCGACACCGAGCTGGGACGCCGTACTTTCACGGGCACGCCATTCATCAATTGTCATTTTCAAACGAACCAGCGACCGGACACGCGCCATCAAGGCCACATCATTAACAGGTTTGGACAAGAAATCATCCGCGCCGTTTTCAAGTCCCCGCACGCGGTCTTCAACATCCGTTAAAGCCGTAACCATCACAACAGGGATATGCGAGGTCAAAGGATTGGCTTTGATCTGCCGGCAGACTTCAAAGCCGTCCATACCAGGCATCATCACATCGAGCAGCACAACATCAGGATTGCACTCCGCCACCTTCTTCAATGCTTCCGGTCCGTTCAAAGCGGTTACAACCTCATAATACTCAGCCCTTAACTTGGCTTCGAGCAATTTGACGTTGGGTAAAATGTCATCAACTACCAGAACACGTGCTGTCATTTATATCTATCTTCAAATCCCTTATAGGTTAGGTTCATCTTCGGCAGGAACCAGAAATTTCTGAACCGTTTCGATGAATTTAACAACCGAAATTGGTTTGGAAATATAATCTTCACATCCCCCTTCACGGATTTTTTGCTCATCCCCCTTCATGGCAAATGCAGTTACTGCCACCACAGGGATTGTTTTCAAATCGTCATCTTCCTTAATCCATTTGGTCACATCAAGACCGGATACCTCTGGAAGCTGAATATCCATCAGAATCAAATCGGGCTTATGCTCTCTGGCAAGGGCGAGGACATTTTTTCCGTCTCTTGCCTGAACGGTCAAGACACCATGTGCTTCCAGAAGATCATGAAACAATTTCATGTTCAGCTCATTGTCCTCGACAATCAGGACTTTTTTTCCAGCCATCGGCGAATTTTGCATCTTGATTATTCCTCACATTTTTCCGGAGAGACTTTCTCCAAAGCGACCAATTTCTGATTTATTGAGAAGTCATGATAATCAACGTTCATCTCGCGCACAATTCCATTCTCGAGAAGATCCATACTTAATTCGTAATCCGCCAGAACTTCGGCATCATCCACAGGGAAAATCGCCATATTAACCTGCCACACAGGCACATTCAGAAGCGTATTATCTATTTTGCTCTTTTTCACATTAGAAGAATCTTGTTTATCGGAAAGGTTTTGAGCATCATTCTTCCGTCCTATAACAGTATTGATTTCCACGGGCCCTTGATCATCACTTCCATCAAATACAATCGAGGGAATCACACGACGGCCTTTTCTGGCCTCTGAAATCAAGTAATATGTGTGGGCAATGGGAAATAACGTTCCCTTGGACAAATCATACTGCATGCCTTCTGGAATCGAGTAATCTGCAATACTCTTTTTCTGGTGATCAGGATCGATGCTCGCATTTCCTCTGACCTTATCATAAACCTCACCGTCACGACTTCTGGAAGACGAAAAGGTCAAATCTGTTCCTGCAAAGTTTTCAAAACTGGAAAACTTGGTATCCACACGAATGGAGGGTGACGTACTATATTGATAAACCATGTCGAATCGGTGATCGGTGATCCATCCATGACAGGATTTTTTCAAAACATACGACATGATGCCGGTAATTCCGAGCACCTGCGACCCACGTTTAACCGAACTCATTTTGATTTGGTAGATAGCCCTATGTGGCTCAATCGCATTTTTTGCCATCACGGCATCAACAGGTAATGCAGGGGATGGCGCAGCAACAGCATGGGAATCTCCCCCGCCACAATATAAAATCAGACTGAATGCCAGAAAGATTGATCTGGCCTGTAAGAACGTCATAAAAGCCCCAATTCCTTAACCAAGATAAACCTAGCTCTTTTTCTTTATATAGGAAGGAAACTGCCCTGAAAAGCCATGACCTCCCCTTATAAATCCTTGAGTCGGGTTATCTGGAAAATTCTACCCTATAGGGCGGAAAAAAAGTCTTAAGGGAAAAAGCTTCCCTCCACCAATATCTTGGTAAACCACAGGTAAATCCGCGCAATCCCTTAGAAATACAAGGTTTTTATTTTTAAATTTATTTTGGCACGACTTTCGCAAATCTATTCTGACAAGAAGAAAACCGGACAAATGGCAAAATTGAGGGAAGGGTTTGAGGATCATGAATACATATACATCGGCAGCACCGCAACAAAGAGGAAATTTTATGGAACAAATCATGTCGTTGCATGAAAGCATCAATGTTTCCCCGCGCATGATGGAAAACGGACTGCACCGCATTCTGGCAACCGCGATGTCCTTGCTGGGACAGGCTCAAACCGAACTGGATCAAAATCGTCATCAGATTGAAGAATTAAAAAACAAAATCGCTCACTTTGAAGAAGCGGCCACAACAGATTTGCTTACGGGACTAAAGAACCGCCGGGGATTTGAACAAGCCTTTGAAGGCGAACTTGATCGCGTCCAGCGTGGAAAATCTGTAGGCGGAGTTTTGCTGATGATCGATATGGACAATTTCAAAGCTATCAACGACACCTACGGACATCAAGCCGGAGACGCCTGCCTGAAACTGGTCGGCCAAGTCATAAAACATGAAGTCCGCGCCATGGATGCGGCGGCGCGCATGGGTGGAGACGAATTCGTTATCCTGATGACAGACACAACCGCAGAGGCTTTACTTGCCCGCATTCAAGGCCTGATCTGGAAACTCAACAACCTCTCCCTGATCTGGGAAGGAACCGAATTACAAATCAGCGCCAGCATTGGCATGAAGCCCTACGATAGGAACCATTCTGCTGCTGAAATCTTCTCTTGCGCCGACAAAGATATGTACAACAACAAAAGAAAGTCAAAAGAGGCCTCTCGCACAGCTGCGCAGAACTAGGTTCAACAAGTTTCCAGCATTCCCTTACCTCCCCTTACCCAACCCTGAATGCTGGTGTCCCCCCACCCCCCGATTGAGGTCCCCAACCCGATCGGGGGGCTTTTTATTGACCATTATTTGGGCCTGCCACAGAATAATTGAAAAACTTATGAAAAACTTGTTCTTCTGTTATTTTTGTGTTAACCTCCCGTTAACTAAAATGACAAAAACGTTAATTTTTCTGACGATACAATTGTCAGGGGTGTGTGAAAAATGGACAAGAAACAACAACAAATATCTTTTTCTGCAAGCTGGGAGGAAGTGGCACAAGCATATGGCAGTGTTCCACAGACAACGACGCCATATCCATTGTTCACGAAATATGGCCCTTCTTACCATCACAATCCATCGGTTGAAATCGCAAGGTTAAAAGCCGAGAATGAACAGCTTAGAAATGCCCTACTTATTGACCCTATTACAGGTCTATCCAGCAGAGTAGGATTTAATACGAAATTCGAAGCCATTATTGCCCATAAGCTGACAGGACGTCACAATTCGGGTGATGTAGCCATCATCCGGATGGATCTCGATGGCTTCAAGCCAATCAATGACAATTACGGACATCAGGCTGGTGATAAATATTTCGAAATATTTGGCCAACGCATAGGACATTTCTTCCGTAAAGACGATGTCGTAGCACGGTTGGGTGGAGATGAATTTGCTATTCTGGCAGTAGATACAGATACCCAGAGCATTTCTAAAAAAATGGAGGCAATATTCGAAGCCTCCAAAAATTGGACCTTTGAGATTATGGGGAACAAAATTCCATTTCGTGGTTTCAGCTACGGGATATCCTCAACAATGGATCTAACAGAAAAACTTTCTGTCAAGGAAGCCATGGCGGAACTTGACCATATGGCAGATCAAAAAACAAATCTCCACAAACTAAGACCTGGGAAAGCCGAAACCAGCGAAAGACGCAGTCCAGAATCTATTCAAAGCAGAACCATCGCACCTTAAAATAGATCTGTGCGAGAATGCGTTAGATATTTCTCTTAATTTGTATCCATTCTTCATCACCCGATAAGATTCGGGGTGCTATTCTGTTGTATAGACACACAACAAGTCAGGACATCAAAATGGATATGCCCTTTGATGCGCAAAGCCTCGTCAAAACGCTCAAACGTGAATTAAGTATCGCAAAAGAGTCTGCGCGATATTGGGAAATCATGGCAACAACGGATGATCTAACGGGTCTTCATAACCGCCGCATGCTTCATCAAGTCGAGGATCACATCAAAAATCGCAGAGACGATGAGCATAAAGGCGACATCACTTTACTTTTTATTGATCTGGACGATTTCGGACAACTCAATAAGATTTACGGAGATGATGTTGGCGACGATGCCTTGCGCCTTTTGGGGCAAATGATCCGCAAAAATATCCGATCAACTGACATTGCAATCCGCAAAGGCGGCGATGAATTCGTTCTCTTCCTCATGGGAACAACTCCCGAACTCGCCAATCAGGCCGTGGTCAAACGACTGGAGCTCATGTTGGATGGCGAACTCTCCCTGAATGTTCAGGAGAATATCATCCCGATCCGCGGCAGTATCGGCATATTCTCCTACGATAAACAAATTTCTCCGTTGGAAAATCTTAAACAGGCTGACTTGCTGATGCGAAAAACAAAAAAATCCCGCAAGAAACAAAAGCCTTCTCCAATGTCTCCAACAAAATCTATTCTGCGTGCAAGCGATATCGCACGGGAACTTTGAAACTCAAGTCTCTTTCTGACATATATTCTGGCGGATGATCAAAAGGGGAGGCCTTCTCGACAGCTTTTAACGCCGCACGATCAAGACTGTGGGAAAAGGACGTTCCTGCGATCTTGACATCATGGACATCACCTGTCCGGTCAATTCTAAAAGATACCACCACGTCTCCTTCTTCATGCTTGCGGAGAGCCTGTGATGGATAAAATTTTTGTGCATTGATTTTGGATGTAACACGCGCGGCATAGTTATCCACCCCACCGATCCCCGCCTCTTTCATCTCGACAGAATAGGCAGCTTCTTTCTTTTCCGGAACCGTTTTCGCTTTTGCTTTGACCTCCGGTATTTTTTCCGGTTCTTTTTTCAAAATCTTTTGGTCTTGTTTATTCTCGGGGTCCGGAACCTTCTCCTTCTCAACCTTATTAACCTTCTCGGGAACAACCTCTGGAACCACAGGAATTTCTTCGGGCATCGTCTCGACCAGTTCGACATAAACCTCGGCCTGTGGTGGTTGTACCGGAACAAGAGACTCTGCATTAAACTCCTTTGCGCCCCAATTTCCGATAAATCCGGATAGCCCGACAACCATCAGACCATGCAACACAACAGAAGCCGACAGGGACGGCAAAACCTCCCTGTCGATCTTGAATTTATGGAAGAACTTTCCAATCACTAGAACCGCCCACTGATCCGGATACCGACTGACCGTCCTGGCTCATTCACCTGAATTTCGGTCGGATCAACCGCATTGCTGCGATTAAGGTGGGACGCATATTTCTTATCAAACAGGTTATAAACCCCGACTGATACATCAAACGGTTTCAAATCGGCCTTGGCATACAAATCAAGCGTGCCATAACCTGCGGTTTCCCTGACATCACGCTGGGCAGTACCATCATCAACCCGCGTTTGTTTCATGGCAAAATTAAAGGCCGACCCGAATGACCAGATGTCGCGTGCATAATCGACACTAATCTTCCCTTCCAATGGTGGAATTTGCGACAACGCATCATCATCACTCCGGTTTTGACCATAGGTATAGGCAAAAGCCGCACCCAATCCCCAGTTTGGAGTTAATTGATAAGATGTCTCATACTCGAATCCCATCAATGTCGCATTGATATTCCGGTAGATCGTCTCGCCGGACGTCGCAACAACACTACTTTGGCCACGGGCAAGATCACGGAAAATATAATCACTAACCCGATCATAATATCCCGACATTGTGTTTTTCCACGCGCCTCCATCCAGACTGACTCCAACATCGATCTGATGATGTTTCTCCGGATCAAGATTCGGATTACCAACCCAGCGATTAGCAGCCACACCATTATTGGCAGCCATATAGCGTTCAGTTGCTTCTGCCGTTCTGACAGATCGACTTAATCCGGCAAAGATCATGGCATTGGACGCAACATCATATTCCAGACGCAACAACCCGCCCAGATTATGCTCTGTCTTGTCTTCCGCCCGAACACCATAGTGGTTAAAATAAAGCGTGTTGGCACTCACTGCACCAAACACTTGATTGGCTCCGTCAGCACTGGCTTTGACCATGTCATATCGTCCACCAACCCGCAGACGCAAACTATCAGTCAATTCCGGATCAGCCTCGGCAAATAATCCGGTTTGACGAATACGCACATCCGGCCACATATAAGATTGAGGCGTCGTGGCATCACTTGCTGCGGCCATCCCGCTATATCTCTTGGCGTCTTTGTCATTATTCTGAAGATCAATCCCCAAAGTCAAAGGCACGCCCGATACGTCCAGATCACCAGACAAGGTTCCGCCAAATGTATCAGAAGTCGATCCCGTTTTCATTTTCATACCCGCATTGGCGCGCAAAGAAAAATTATCCATCATATGATCGACACCGCTGCGATACGTCTTGACTGCAAATCCTTTAACAACATCGCCATGCACACGATGTTCCAAAGATATGCGGTGGGTCAGACCATTGGAATACGGAGCATCCATTCCTGCTCCGGCATATAAAACATCATCCATGCGGGTCAACTCGACACTGCCTTTGATTGTTGTGTCCGGCGTTGGCATCCACACTGGAAGCAAAGCATAGCTTTCAGATGTGGCAGCAGAGCGAACCTCTACGCCGTCACCATCTTCATAATTACCCATCGAGAAATGCGACCATAATCCGCGCAATTGAAGCTCTTTATTTCCGGCCCCAACATCAATACCCGTATCATGGGCATGACCATTCGACTGAAATCCTCCGGAAACTTTGCCCATATACCCAAACTCATCACTTTCAAAAGGCAAAGGCTTGCGCTCGAACAAAATAGTTCCTCCAGAACCACCTGACCCATGCTGGACGGACTGATATCCTTTCTCGATTGAAATAGAGTCATAAGCATCCGGCGCGGCATATGCTGTTGGCGGGTCCATACGGTTTGGACAGCCCCCCAGAATATAGGCTCCGTCATTAATGACATTCAACTGGGTCTGTTGCTGCCCGTGAATGACCGGATCAATACCGTGACCACCCATCCGCGAACCTGATACACCGACCACAGAACTCAAATAATCGCCCCCATCTCCCCCACTCATCTTGGAAGACGATGCAGACTTGGGAAACAAGGTGTTGTATAGGGTGGAATATGGACTCCATATCGCATCCACACCAATTTCTGGAAGGGTCGTTTCCGCCCGCACCGAAAGCGGCATGGAAACACACAAAGACAATAACGCAGAACCGGCTAATAAGCCGTTTTTAAGAGATAAAGACATAAGGATTTTCTCCTGAAAGAAATGATTAAAAAAAATAAACTTTATAATCAGGAGAGAACAGGTGGAGCATGCTTCAAGACAAATTGTCCGGCATGATATAAATCATGAACAAGAACGTCAGAAGATAAAATAACAGGCTCGGGGAATTCAGCCCTGAACCAAATCACATCCATTGCAGATAAGTCTGACATACTCAACGAAGCAGAAAGAAACGAGAACGGACAAGCCTGCTCTTGCGATGAATGGGGAGCGTCCGGCGAGACCGGCAAGCCATCCTCGCCGACCTCAATAGTTTTGATGTCCACGCCGGAACAAATTGTTATCAGATGCTTGCCCGAAAAATCAGGCATAAACCCGACAGGCATCATGGCTCTGATCGCAAAGACCAAAAGCAACACAACAAAAATGCCTCTCGGATTATTCATCTCTTATGACGCTGCCTGAATTTTTGGTTTCCCCATATCAATCTTGATATGCAGATCTTTAAGCTGTTCAGGCGATGCCTCACTTGGTGATCCCATCATCTGGTCTTCATATGCCCCGTTCATCACGAACGCATAAACTTCACGCAAGTTCGGCTCATTCGCCAGAATCATCACCATACGGTCGATCCCGAACGCACATCCACCGTGGGGCGGTGCGCCATACTGGAACGCATTGAGCATCCCGCCAAATTTCTTCTCCAGAACTTCGCGGCTATATCCTGCAATCGCAAAGGCTTTTTCCATGATGTCCGGACGGTGGTTCCGGATACCGCCAGAGGCGATTTCAAATCCGTTACACACGCAATCATACTGAAACGCCTTGACCTGCAAAGGATCTGGGCCATTCAAAGCATCAAGTCCACCTTGTGGCATTGAGAACGGGTTGTGCGAGAAATCAATCTGTCCGGTTTTTTCGTTCATTTCATACATCGGGAAATCAACAATCCAGCAGAACTTGAACTGGGTTTCATCCAGAATACCCATATCCTCACAAATTTTGATCCGTGCTTTACCAGCCATCGCAGCAGCTTTGGCAGGCTTGTCACAAACAAAGAAAATCGCATCGCCTGATTCAAGACCTGCCAGTTTGTTCAGCTCAGCCTGAGCCTCAGCAGGAATAAATTTGGCAATAGGCCCCTTACCTTCTGATCCTTCAACCAAAACATATCCCAGTCCCGGAGCGCCTTCACCGCGAGCCCAATCATTGAGCTTATCAAAGAAACTGCGAGGCTTATCCCCTACTTGCGGCGCACGGATCGCCCGTACAACGCCACCAGCGTCAATCACTGATTTGAACGCATTAAACGTCACATCATCACGTTTGAAAATTTCGGTTACGTCACAGATCACCAGCGGGTTACGAAGATCAGGCTTATCAACACCGTATTTCAACATGGCTTCATCCCATGTCAGATGAGGCCACGGCGCAGCCGTCACGGTTTTCTTCTCGCCCAGCCAATCGGAGAATTCCTCGAACATCCCGCCGACAACCGCTTCCATGGTCGTAAAAATATCGCTCTGTTCAATAAAGGACATCTCCATATCCAGCTGATAGAACTCAGCCAAACGGTCAGCCCGTCCATCTTCATCACGGAAACATGGCGCAATCTGGAAGTATCGGTCAAAACCCGACACCATCAACAGTTGCTTGAATTGTTGCGGAGCCTGCGGCAAGGCATAGAATTTACCCGGATGCAAACGCGATGGCACCAGATAATCCCGCGCCCCTTCAGGGCTTGAAGCCGCCAAAATCGGCGTGTTAAATTCCTGAAACCCTTGATCCCACATCCGGCGACGAATGGATGCAATCATGTTATTGCGAAGACGCACGCGCGAATGCATGCCATCACGACGCAAATCGAGGAAACGGTATTTCAAGCGGATATCTTCCCCTGTCTGATCAGGTTCTGCAATCTGGAACGGAACGATTTCAGCACCGGATTGCAACTCGGCAGACTGGATATAAACCTCGATCTCGCCCGTTGGCAATTTGGCATTGGAGGTTCCTTCAGCACGTTTTTTAACTTTACCGTTAATCGTGATAACGGACTCGACACGCCATTGCTCGATTTGGCTCAACGCGGGTGAATCCTGATCGACTACACATTGCGTTACTCCATAAGTATCGCGAAGATCAATAAACAGAATTCCGCCATGATCGCGCATACGGGCAATCCAACCGGAAAGTTTAACGACTTGACCTTCATCGGCCGCGCGCAGGGCGCCACAAGTATGGGAACGGTATTTATGCATAATCAACCTTTTCTACTTCAAAAAATGCCTTCAGCCGCTGTTATAGCGGCTGAAGCACTGTTTTCCAATGGCTTTTTGTAAATAATCTACACAAGCTATCTGTGGAAAGATGGCCGGTTAAAAGTGGGCTGGGTCTGTTCTGCGTCTGCCTTTTCAGGATCCTGGAACGCATTGATGACCGGAGTCACAACAGAGGCCAACATAAAGGCCGTAGATAAAACAAATCCGGCAACAGCAGAGCCCGTGATAAGATTGGGGCGGGGAGTCTCTAACTTCTCCTTCAGCCCTTCGGAAAACTTTTCAACCTTGTCAAAACCGGAAGATGCGGCGGACTTTAGCGTGCTTCCCACTTTTTCAAACCCTGATAAACGAGGAATATCAGCAGCTTTTGAAAACGCCATGCCCAACCCATATACAAGGCCAATTGGCAGCATGCTGGCCCCATGAACTACGCCAGCTGCAACAGCCAGACCAATATCCCCAGTGAAGTTTTTCATATTAAAAGCCCTCTTGAAATTTTATATTGACCACAAATACAAATAATTAGATATTATGTCAACGAATTTAGTTATTCCCTTATCCCCCAAGCTCGGTTAAACAACCTTCATGACGTTAATTACCACCAATGCTGCTTTGAAAGAATTCTGCCAATCCTTATCTTCGGTCCCTTTCATCACTGTGGACACCGAGTTTTTAAGAGAGCGCACCTATTACGCGAAACTTTGTCTGATCCAGATCTCAGGGCCAGATAAGAATGCAGTTGCCGTTGATGTTCTCTCGACAGAAGAAGACATAGATCTTACCCCCGTCTGGGATCTGATGAATAATCCAGAAATACTCAAGGTCTTTCACGCCGCACGGCAGGACTTGGAAATCATTTATAACCTGTCGGGAAAAATCCCGGCCCCATTATACGACAGCCAGATCGCGGCAATGGTGTGCGGATACGGGGATCAAGCCGGCTATGAGTCTCTGGTCGCGGACATTTGCAAAATCAAAGTTGATAAATCGAGCCAGTTCACCGATTGGTCGCAACGCCCTTTGAGTAAGAAACAACTGACCTATGCTTTGAACGATGTGATTCATCTGGTTGATATTTATCTTGATCTGGAAGACCGTCTGAAACAAAAAAATCGCCACCACTGGGTTAATGAAGAAGTGCGGGCGCTGATTAACCCTGCCCTGTATGAAATCGACCCGATGGAAACATATAAACGCCTGAAGATCAGATCACCCAAAGCCCGTGATCTGGCTGTTCTACGCGAAATATGCGCATGGCGCGAGCTGGAAGCACAACGCAAGGACGTGCCCCGTTCGCGCGTTCTCAAAGACGAAACATTAATTGATCTGGCCTACCAGAAACCAACCAATGAACAAGAGATCTCCCGAATTCGTGGAATTTCAGCCGATATGGCCAAGGGAAGACTGGGGAAACTAATTCTCGACGTCATAGCCAAGGGTCTAGCCATAGAAGATCAGGATTGCCCTCAACCGGATACCAAATCTCCCTTCCCTCCGAAATTGTCCGCCTCACTTGAAATGCTTAAAATGCTGTTACGCATCCAGTCGGCAGACCATGATGTTGCCGCAAAGCTGATCGCCAACAGCGATGATCTGGAAGAATTTGTCAAAGCTCCTCAAAACATGGATTCCCCGATTAATCATGGCTGGCGACATGAAATTTTTGGCAAGACGGCCCACGATATGCTGGATGGGAAAATCACCCTGTCGCTCAAAAAAGGCAAAATCCACCAACAGGCTCTTTAACCCCTTCCTCTACACTTACGGATTGCGACAATATTGCACCCCTCCGGACGCAAGAATATAGCGTGTTTTTCTTGAAATTTTTATGGACTTCAAGCATTTTGATAGTATATATTGCACCGCACACATTACATAATATGCTACGGTTGGATAATACACTAGAAAAGCTGTACTTGGAGCACATCATGAAAAACACAGAAATCATTATTCCCAACACGGTCACCCCGCTGAAAGCACACCGCTTAATCAACAAAGTGGTCAAAATTGATGATGGTCACCTGAATATCATTGTCGGGGAACACGTCGTTACCTTGACCAGCGGCCAAGAAGTCGAAATTCCCAAAGGCACCCCATTTGCCTACGCGAACCTGTCACCGAGTACAACGCTCATCACCGAGATCACAGATCTTGAAACAATCGGTGATGACACAGGAACTTATGCGGACAGCACAGGAAATTCCTATATCGAGAATGCCTGCCCCTCAATCCAGATTTCCCTATCTTTGTATCAAAGCGTCGCCGATATGTTGATCCATAAAGACCTCTTCAACGCAGCCTAATCTTTTCCGGATTACAAATTCAAAAGCCCGGCAAATTTTGCAGGGCTTTTTTATTGGATTGATTTTATTAAATTGAAAAAATTTTTACTGTGGAATCAAAGTACAACCGCCCTGTTCTATGCGGGGTTGATTGCCTTTACTGAATACGACGATACAGTCCTTTTCTTTCAAATCAGAAACAGAGAATGACTGTTTCAAGTTCGGGGCTTCTGGTCTGGCAGAAACTTTAGATTCTGTGTTTTGTGGTTGATCATCTGCAAGTTTTATAATACCGATCCCAACCCCCGCACCACATGCCAGAGCAAAGCCAACAGCCAAAACGCTTCCGCCAGCACGGCATTTGGTTTGTTCTCGGTCTTCAATGTCGTGCTTATGTTTTTTTGTTTTATCTGCAAGTACTCTAGCAATTTTGTCGCTAGCAGCAACAACAGCACTAGCAACAGCAACAGCAAGACCACATCCAGCAACAGTAGCAGCATTAGCAATACTACTAACAAGAGCAACAGCACTACCAACACTAACACCAGCAGCAATAAAACCAGCAAAATCTGTAACAGTGCCGACTACACCCTTTGCAATATGATGCATTCGGCCCAGCCATTTATTATGTGATTGTAAAACAGCCTGTCCTGTCATTTTATATTCCTCATTCAGTTTTCTTGATTATTATATTTCATACATATATGGATAAACAAAACTTATGTCAATAAAAATAAAAAGTCCCTAACGAGCTTGGACATCATGGCTTTGAATGCTATGCAAGGGGGCGAACAGACATAGATTTTGGAAATTTTAGGGATTTTGAAATGACACAGCCAACCGAACTATCCTCTTGGAAAGAACTGACAACCCACCATCATGATATGCGGGATTTTTCATTGCGGGAAGAATTGGATAAATCGGATCGCCTGGATACCCTGTCCATAATATTCGAAGACATGATGTTTGATTTCTCGAAACATCTCATCACAAAGGACACGACCGACTTGCTTATCAGTCTGGCACAAGCGTCAGGCATAGAAAAAATGCGCGACCAGATGTTTTCTGGGGCTCCAATCAACAATACAGAAAACCGTTCTGTTTTACATGTGGCCTGCCGCGCACCAAAGTCCGCCTCGATCATGGTGAATGGCGAGAATGTCATTCCCTTTATCCATCAGGTTCTGGAACAAATGGAAAAATTTTCCAATTCTGTCCGCGCCGGAATCCATACCGGATATACAGGCCATCCGATTACCGATGTGGTTAATATCGGCATTGGTGGCTCCGACCTCGGGCCTCGCTACGTCGTCGAGGCTTTGCAGGATTTCTGCGATGGCCCCAAAGTACATTTTGTCTCGAACGTTGATGGCAGCGACATCAATGCAACATTGAAAAATCTCGACCCATCAACCACCATCTTTATCATCGCGTCCAAAACATTCACGACCGAAGAAACCATGCTTAATGCTCAAGTTGCAAAAGACTGGTTTTTGAAATTTGCGCCACAAGACGCTATCGAAAAACATTTCGTTGCCCTGTCAACTAATCTGGATGCAGTTAGAAAATTTGGTATTTCCGAAGAAAACATGTTCCCATTCCGTGACTGGGTGGGTGGGCGCTATTCTTTATGGTCTGCCATCGGCCTATCAATCACATTGGCCGTTGGATTTGAGAGATTCCGTGAGTTGCTGGACGGCGCCCGCGCTATGGACGAACATTTTCTATCCGCTCCGTTGAATAAAAATATTCCGGTTCTGATGGGACTGCTGGGGATCTGGTATCGCAATTTCTATGGCTATCCGACCCACCTGCTTCTTCCATACGATAGACGCCTTGGCAAAATGGCCAAGTTTACACAACAGATGGATATGGAATCAAATGGCAAAGCCATTGACCGTGACGGGCATCACGTTGACTATGCAACCGGCCCTGTCATCTTCGGAGAACCCGGGACAGACAGTCAACACTCCTTCATGCAATTGGTGCACCAATCTCCCACACCGATTCCCGCAGACGTTATTCTTTGCAAAAATCCAGCACATGACCTCCACCAAAATCACATTTCCCTGATGGCCAACTGTCTGGCACAAACCCGCGCGCTCGCTATTGGCCAGACGCTGGAAGAGGCAGGTGGCGATCCATCCCGTATCTTTACCGGTAACCGACCTTCAACGACAATCATTCTGCCACAACTCGATCCGTTCCATTTGGGTGCTCTGATCGCAGCCTATGAACATAAAGTTTTTGTGCAGGGGATTGTCTGGAATCTCAATTCCTTCGATCAGCCTGGCGTTGAATTGGGAAAAATTCTGGCTAAACCAATCCGCAAAATGATCGAAGAGCGCACAATTGAAGAAGATATGGACTGTTCCACGAAAGCTTTGGCAGAATTCCTGATAAAATAAAGATTAACATCTTATTAAATCAGCCGTGATATCTTATTTCCATCATGGGTATGGGGTTTCAGTTGAAAATATTTCGAGCATTCATTCTAGCTTTTGCAGCGTTTACACTCCTGCAAAGTTCAACATCCCATGCCCAATATATGATGCGGGGTGAAGTAAAAAAAATTTCTGGGCCGGAATATAAACAGAGCTTCTTTGACACCCTGTCCATCTCTGATTTCAAACTCTATATGTCTTCAACCGAAGCAGAAGCCATCATTAAGCGTGACGGGTGGAAAGGAGGATGGGATAATGCTCCTGAACTCCCAGAAACAATTGAGACAGTTGGATATCCCTACACACAAGGAAAAGATACGTCTGTGGACTTATATCGATATCGTCGTTCGGACGATGGAACCTTCCGTATATACGCCATCGAGTTTATCAGACGTTTCGATCAGGATCAAAGCCTCTCGATTCTTACACAAAAGCTCATCGAGAAATATGGCGACCCCACCAATACAGAAATTTCAAAGAAGCTCATTCTACTACAATATAGCCCAAACAGGACAATGCGCGATAATGAACGCTGCAAAACTTCACAAATGAAAGGTCCGCAATGCATGGCCTATGTTGCTTGGGCAAAGGGGCCGAAATTCACGATAAAGATCACTTCACGCGCTATCGAGATGACGTTGGAAGATCAAACAGAGGCACTGAATCATCAATCAAATATTCTGGCTCGCAAGAATCTTGGTAAAGAGATATTAAAGCGTGAAACCACAAAAGAATTAAATCTGGATTTCTAGAAATCCCATCGAATTGAAGAATAAAAAAGTCTCCCTCATCAAGGGAGACTTTTTGTATTAAAGACTATATTACGAAATTACGAAGCAGCTCTGATCCCCACATATTCTTCACCGCCCATCGCCAAAGACGGACGACCAATAGAGGAGTACTGGAATCCATACTCTTTCATTTCATTGACTTTATAGATATTCCGCAGATCAATGATATTTTTCGATTTCATCAATTCGGCAACACGATCGAGATGCAGACTACGGAATTCATTCCATTCGGTCACAATCACCAGTGCATCCGCATCTTTCATTGTCGCGTAGGCATCTTCAGCCCATTCAACACCCGACAAAACCGCCTTGGCATTGGTCATCGCAGCCGGATCAAACGCAGAAATTTTTGCGCCTGCTTTTTGCAAGGCTGGAACAATCACCAAGGACGGTGCCTCGCGGATATCATCGGTATTCGGCTTGAATGCAATACCAAGAACAGCAATTTTCTTGCCCGCAACATTTCCACCACAAGCCTTGATGATCCGATCAGCCATTTCAATCTGGCGGTTATTGTTGATCTCAACAACCTTGTCCACCAGAGTTTGTGGGGCACCAAAATTCTGCCCGATCTGAACCAAAGCCAGTGTATCTTTCGGGAAGCACGATCCACCATAACCGGGGCCGGCATGAAGGAATTTTTTACCAATCCTGCCGTCAAGCCCCATTCCTTTGGCGACGTCTTGAACGTTGGCACCTGCCGCTTCACACAAATTGGCAATCTCGTTGATAAAAGTAATTTTGGCTGCCAAAAACGCATTGCTGGCATATTTGGTAATTTCGGCACTTTCCGGTGATGTCATGACCATTGGTGTCTCGTTAATATAAAGCGGACGATAAAGTTGTTTCATCACCTCAAACGCGCGCTCGTTATCCGCTCCAACCACAACACGGTCAGGATGCAGGAAGTCATCAATCGCAGCCCCTTCTCGCAAGAATTCTGGATTGGATACGACATCAAAATCAGCATCAGGATTAGCTTTGCGAATAGCCTCCGCAACACGGCGTGCTGTTCCGACTGGCACAGTCGATTTATCAACAATGACTGTATAGCCATTCAAATGCTGGGCAATTTCTTCGGCGGCCTGAAAAACATAAGTCAAATCGGCTTGGCCATCTTCAACGCGTGGTGGCGTACCAACAGCGATAAAGACCGCATCGGCATCACGAACAGCCTCACCCAGATCCGTCGTAAAAGACAAACGTCCAGCCTTAACCTGCTTGGCAACCAGATCATCCAATCCCGGCTCATAAATCGGAATTTCACCATTTTTCAGGCGATCGATTTTGCTCTTATCCTTGTCAATACAGATGACTTCGACACCGAACTCTGCAAAACATGTTCCAGAAACCAATCCTACATATCCGGTTCCAACAACTCCAATTTTCATCCTACTATCCTCAAGCTCTTATGTATTCAACAGAAATATGGCCGGAACCTATACCTTTAGCCGCCCGAAGAAAAGAAAAATTTGCCTCTTTTCCTTCAAACATATCCCCGCTAGAATGTCACTGGCCAATCACCACAACACCAGATAGCTCGCGAGATCATTCATTATGTCACAGCCCCAATCAAAACTGCCCCTATTTTACAAAAAGCCAGAAGCTCTGGATGCCACGAAACACAAGACGTTAGCGCTCAAAAAAGGATTTGGACTGCAATTCACAAAAGAAATCAACGCCGTCCCGATTACCATGATCGAGATGCCGCAAATCTGCCATTTCTACCCGATTGCGTTCAGCCCTGATGCCAACGCGACACCTGTGGCCATTCTTGGTCTACGGGACAACGAGAACCTGTTCCTCAATGAGAAGGCACATTGGGAGCCAAATTGCTACATCCCGTCCTACATCCGCCGCTATCCGTTTATTTTTTCGGAAAATCCGGAAAATGACCAACTGGTTTTGTGTGTGGATACAGATAAAAGCGTGGTCGAGGAAAAGGGGGAACAAAGATTTTTCACCGATGACGGGACAGCTACGGCGCTTTCCAAGAATGCCTTGGAGTTCTGTAAGTCCTACCATGCTGCAGCATTCCAGACGACCAATTTCGGACAAGCTTTGCTGAAGGCAGGGCTTTTGATCGACAGATCCGCCGAAATCACCACCCCTAATGGCAAAAAGATCAATTTCTCGGGCTTCAAAATCATTGATGAGAGCAAGTTGATGGAATTGGACGATGCCACATTCCTTGAATTCCGCAAGAATGGTTGGCTGCCTTTCATATACGCCCATCTATTCTCTGGGGCCCAATGGCAAAAGCTCAGCTTCCTCTTGGGCAAGAATCTTGAAAAATCAGCGGCTTAACAGTTTTTATGAGCTTTCATACACATTTATTTTGACCTCCCTATTGGGGAAAACTTGAAATAGAAGTTTGGAATGTGCTAACTCATCACTAATTCCAAAATAAAATTTCATAGCCTAATCATACCAAGGGGGTGTTTTATGGCGAAAATGAGTGTTGCTCAGGCCGCAGACCTGACAGGAAAATCCAAATCTACAATTCAGCGTGCGTTGAAATCCGGACGTCTGTCTTACAGCATGAGTGATGCTGGTGACAAAGAAATCGATACCTCGGAACTCGAACGCGTTTATGGCCCGTTCCCACCGAAGTTTGATCAGGAAGCCGCCGTCCGTGTCGAACTGGAACGCGCACAGAATATGTTGGAAATGGAACGCGTCAAAATGCGTTGCCGGTCTCTTGAAGATCAGCTCCACATGACCGAGCGTCAACTGGAAGACATGAAGGAACAACGCGACCAGTGGCAAAAACAAGCCCAACAGCTCATGATTACCAACCAGACCTCCCAGAAACAGGCAGAAGACCTGAAGCAGGAAATGCGTGAACGTGAAGCGCGCGAACGTGCTGCACGCAAACGCCAGATGGAAGAACGCATGAAGCGTATGCAGCCCCAAAACCAGAACGCGACAGACGAAGATGGCACCGGAGAAAACACGCCAATCTGGTCAAAGCTGGTCAATAAGATTAACAAACTGCGTGCGGCCTAACGACCCCCTCATGATGAGCTTTTAGCTTAAATAAGAATTTCAAAACCCCTTCCTTGTGGAGGGGTTTTTAAGAATGCACTTCCATATCTTGGACACATCTCCAAAACCTGTCATACTGAACAAATGGCAGAAGGTGACGACAAACCGGATGAGGCGTCAAAGACAGAAGACGCCACCCCCAAGAAACTTGAAGACGCGCGAAAACGGGGTCAGGTCGCCCAGTCGCGTGACATCAATACATGGATTATTCTGCTGGCTGCCACTCTGCTGATAGGGACGGCAGCCCCCATGATGTTTTCGAACCTGACGGATTTTCTTGGGGAGTTTCTATCTCAAGCCCATACTATGCCCGGTACGCCCGGAGGAATTGGGATGGTTCTTACCGAAACCGCACGGCGCAGCCTTTCAGCCACCTATTTCGTGTTTCTGGCCTTGCTTGTGGCGGCTGTCGCGGGCCCTTTGATGCAGGTTGGCCCCCTGATTGCACCGGAAGTCCTGAAGCCTGACCTGTCAAAAATTTCTGTGTTCAAAGGTTTTGGCCGCCTGTTTTCCCTGAAATCAATTGCCGAGTTTGTCAAAGGCTTACTTAAGATATCTGCCGTCGGAATTGTTGGATTTGTCATGGTCTATCCTTATATGGATGGCGCCGAACACTCGATCGAACTGACCCCGGTTCAAATGCTCGAAGAAATCGAAGCTCTGGCAATCCGGATGATGATCGGAATTTTGGTTGCCCTTCTGGCTATCTCTCTGGCCGATCTGTTGTTCCAGAAATGGGAATTTGCAAAACAAATGCGCATGACCAAACAGGAAATCAAAGATGAATACAAACAAACCGAAGGTGATCCGTTCATCAAAGGAAAATTGAGGCAAATCCGCATGGAGCGTGCCCGCCAGCGCATGATGCAAAACGTCCCCAAAGCAGATGTGGTTATCACCAACCCAACCCACTTTTCTGTTGCCTTGCAATACGACACGGAAATATCGGATGCCCCTATTGTTATTGCCAAGGGGATCGACGAAGTTGCTATGAGAATCCGTGAAGTTGCAACCGAACATGAAATTATTCTGTTTGAAAACCCACCCTTGGCACGGACACTTTATGATACCGTTGAACTGGATCAGCCGATTCCGGAAGAACTATATAAAGCCGTGGCAGAAATCATTTCCTACGTTTATAAGAAAAAGGGCAAAATCAAGTAAAGATTTCCCCTTTCCCGATCTTTCTTTTTACCCCGTTTTCTGCCATGCTCCTACCATGACCGATACTCCAGAGCCCTCTATCAGTATTCTTTCATCCCAAGCCAAGAGCAAGTTCAAGGCGTGCCGTTTTAATCCCCTAAACCTTCTGACCTTCGGAAAATACAAAAAACAATGCCTGTTGCTGGAAGTTCTGGAAATCTCCCGCGGTGCACGTATGGTTTCCAACGGGGATGATGAGCATATTCTATCAAACTCCAAATTCAAGGAATTATGTGCCCCCTTTGGCCCCCCCTCACTAAAGACGTTAATCGGATTTTTCGGGGTCACCAACAACAACGCAGAACAATTCGCCATCCTTAAAAAGAATGCCCTCAAAGGAATAGTCTCACAGAACAAACTGGCACATAAAACCGAAAATAAAACATCATGGTATGCAATCACTGCAGAACCCTTATCCGGTTGGCAAGATCACATTCATTGGCGTGTTGACGACATTACGACAGAATACGAGCAACAGGAAAAACTGAATGCTGAACACGACAAACTGATCGACTACACAGATAATGCACCAGTCGGTTTCTTTTCTGTGAACGAATTCGGGCGGTTTGAATTTGTCAATGCAACCTTCGCCCGCTGGCTGGGAAAAGATGTACCCAGCATTCTGAATCAAGATTGCCTTCATGATTATATGGTCGAAATCCCTGAGTCCGCAGCTCCCTATGACATCAAGGAAAATGGCGGGGTTCGCCAGTATGCCGAAGTCCGGATGAAATCGGGAAATGGTCGTGAGTTTCTGGCCTCAATTACCCAAACCGTTGTCCATCATGATGATGGAAAGATCAGAACGCGGGCCGTAATTAATGATCTATCCGCCGAACAGGCCATTCGGCAAGCCTTGCAAGACTCCGAAGACCGATTCCGCCAATTTTTTGAAGAAGCTCCGGTTGGGATCGCCATTCTGGATGAAGATAACCAGATGAAAGATTGCAATATGCTGCTCGCCAACATGGTAGAAAAAAAGCATGCAGAAATTGACAAACATCCTTTCACTGAATTGGTTGACTATGCCGACTGGACGCTGGTGACTGACACAATAAAACGCATCCGTTCCGGAGAGGTGTTGTCCGATCCACAAGAAATCAGACTCTGGATGAACAAACAGAAAAAGCCGTTGCCATGTCACATGTATGCACAGCGTTTTTCTGAAGGTAACAATATCGCCATCCATTTTCTTGATTTGACTCAACAGAAAAATCTCGAAAATCAATTTATTCAATCCCAAAAAATGCAGGCCGTCGGACAATTGGCCGGCGGGATTGCACATGATTTTAACAATCTTCTGACTGCAATTATCGGATTTTGTGATCTTCTTCTGCTACGTCACAAACCGGGAGACCCATCTTTCGGTGACATCCAGCAAATCAAACAAAACTCAAACCGCGCCGCAAATCTGGTGCGGCAATTACTGGCATTCTCACGGCAACAGACTTTGAGACCAAAAATTCAAGACATCACAGATATTCTAACTGAAGTCGCTCATCTTTTACGCCGTCTGATCGGCGCCAATATAGAATTGCAATTGGTTCATGGAAATAATCTGGGACTGGTCAAAGTCGATAGCGGACAGATGGAACAAGTGCTGGTGAACATGGTTGTGAACGCACGGGACGCCATGCCGGAGGGAGGAGATCTCACCATCACGACGTCGCATATCCACAATGAGGCTCCAATGACCTTTGGTCAGGATATCATGCCGATCGGCGAATGGGTCAAAATTGATGTGGCGGATTCCGGTACCGGAATCTCCCCCGACATCATGGAAAGAATTCTGGAACCCTTCTTCACCACCAAAGATGTCGGCAAAGGAACGGGACTAGGTTTGGCAACTGTTTACGGGATTATCCGCCAAACAGGTGGCTATCTTGGTATTTCAAGCAAGGTTGGCGCAGGCACGACATTTTCAATTTATCTCCCTTGCGTTCATGACGATGAAGAAACTCAAGACCAGACACCTAACCTCCCCGAAGAGATTACAGGTGATCTGACCGGATCGGCACGCATTCTCCTTGTCGAGGACGAAGATGCGGTGCGAACCTTCTCGACCCGCGCTTTAACCAATAAAGGATACGAAGTCTTGACCGCTGAAAATGGCGAGGCCGGACTTGAAGTCTTCAAAAATCTGGATAAACCCATCGACCTTCTGATTACCGACGTCATGATGCCGGGCAAGGACGGCCCCACTCTGGCCAAAGAAATCCGCATGGACGCACCGGACTTGAAAATCATTTTTATCTCGGGATACACCGAAGAAAAGCTTAAAGACACATTGGGTGAAAAAATCTATTTTCTTCCTAAACCCTTTACGCTTAAGGATCTGGCCGCCAAGGTCAAAGATGTCCTGCAGGAATAGTATTTACAGAATGTATTAAAGAGCGATTAATCCATTTGAGTCACACTGATCTCTAAACCTGTGGACCCTCTATGAATCGTTTGTCCTTCCTTTACCTGATCTGCTGCTCTACGGCGTTAATAACGCCGTTGACTGTGTATGGTGCATCATTGGATGATTTGGGGGATCTGACAGGAGGCAGTGCTTCCAGCACCGCTTACGGGATAAATGCCGATGGAACCGTAGTTGTCGGGTATGGCACCAGTGCCGGCGGAACTGAGGCATTTCGCTGGACAGCAGGCACCGGTATGGTTGGGTTGGGAGATCTGACCGGTGGAATTTTCTATAGCACGGGACAAAAAATTAACGACGATGGATCTGTTATCATAGGAACCAGTTATGGCACCCTAAATTACGAAGCATTTCGCTGGACGGCAGGTTCGGGAATGACTGCACTGGGAGCGCTGGCTGGAGGCCTGTATAGCTATGCAAATGGGGTCAGTGCAGATGGGTCTGTTGTGGTCGGTTATAGTATGTCTGCCGCAAGTGGCTTTGGGCGTGGAGAAGCATTTCGCTGGACTTCCGGCACCGGCATGGTTTCTTTGGGAGATTTTGCTGGCGGGGTTCTTGACAGTCAGGCTTACGCCACAAACTCTGATGGATCAATTATTGTAGGGTATGGCACCAACGCAAGTGGAATTGAAGCTTTTCGCTGGACTTCCGGCACTGGTTTGGTGGGACTAGGTGAGTTAGCGGGAGGTTCTTATTTTAGTAATGCCAAAGCTATCAGTGCGGATGAAACTGTAATCGTCGGGGATAGTAACAGTGCTAATGGGTATGAAGCTTTTCGATGGACCTCAGGCACAGGTATGGTAGGCTTGGGTGATTTAGCAGGAGGCATTTTCTATAGCAGAGCTTTTGATGTCAGTGCAGATGGCTCCGTCATCGTTGGATACGGTTCAAGTGCCAGTGGAGCAGAGGCCTTTCTCTGGACACAAAGTACAGGGATGCAATCTCTTGCAGATATATTGACTGCCGATGGTGTCGATTTAACCAATTGGGTTTTATCCAGTGCCAACGATATAAGTGACGATGGAAACATTATTGTCGGTCAGGCGACCCACAATGGCAATACAACAGCATTTCTTGTAAATCTTTTGGCGGGAGGTTTAACCTCAACGACTGATTTGATTCAATCCTTATCGACTATTTCCCAAACCGCACAGCAAGTAGCCACGACAGCCATGCAATACTCTCCACAGGGTGTATTTCTGGCTCAACATGTTTCGGAATTTGCGGTCCCAGTCATACGCCAGCAACCGATCAATAGAGATCACCCCGCCTCTATCTCTCCCGCCGCCGGAGATGAAAGTAATGAAATACGTATCATTGATACCGGCCTCTCGGTCTTCGTGTTGAGTGCATATGGCATTGGACAAAATAATGATTTCGACAATCACGAATGGAGCGGCACCGCAGGCATCAATGCGCAGGTGACAGACGACATAAATGTCGGTGTCGGACTGGTCAAAGGACAATCGAATTATAGCCTCGACTTTGATGGCACCAGTGAAATGAATGCGCTGGGAGCCCTTGCTCTGGCATCCTACCAACCCGATGATTTTGGCTTGCGTTTATATGGAACCGCATACGGTGTTAAGATCGACCTTGATACCGATCGAGGATATTTGAATGGAGCAAATACGGATTTTTCCCACGGAGAAACAGACGGCTGGTCATATGGCGGCGCAGCCAAAGTCGGTTGGGAAGAACATATCATAAATCGGAAAACATCTATCATGCCCTATGTTGAGGCCCGCTATTCCCAAACCAAACTGGACGGATATAATGAGACAGGAGGTGCCTTTGCCGCCAGCTTCTCCGAACAGGATAGCCAGTCTGTATCATCCAGAATAGGGCTTGAGTTAGCTTACGAAGTGAATGAAGACCTGAAATTTCTCGCCCGTCCGGCATGGGGACATAGAATTAAAGGCAACGGAGGGGAAATTACCGCCAATGTCAGTGGCTTGACGCAAAATCTTGCTTGGGATGCCGGAGACAAAGATTGGGCAGAGGGAACAGTGGGAGCTTCATGGCAGGCCACCCAGACCCTGCACATCTCAACCGAACTTACAGGCCGTCTCGGTGATACCTCGGATCCCGCAGCCTCCCTCCTCCTCGGAGCCAGTCTGAGTTTCTAATCCCTTCCCGACGAAAATATAGTAGAATCTTAACAGACTTCCGTTAGAATTACCTTGGGGAGATGTGGATTCATGGTTTCGTCACCACAGGCCAACTACGGAAGCGGAAATATATATACGACGATTCAAAGGCTTGACTCGTCGAATGCGCAGTTCGGCCTGTCCAACAAAAACACCTCGCAAGAGCGGATCAGCAGCCTGAGAAGTGTTCAGATTGACAATGAAACGGTTCATGAGACCATCCGCATTGACGAAGGATACGATCAGGCCGCAGATTTCGGCACCAATGACCGGAATCCTGTTTCTGAACGCGCAGGGTGGGTTCAATCCCTCCATCAAGCCTTGGTTGAGAACCACGGTTATGACGCCAAACGAGCCACCCTTAACAAACTGACCCATAACACCAAAATCGTCAATATTCCGCCAGACCAACGGGGAACAATTGCCGATATGTCGGTATAACCAGCTTTCCTGTTGTTTTTGTTGCAAAAAATACGAAGTGGGAACTTTTGTTCTCATTTGTTCTATTTTGTTCTTTACAAAAAGAACAAATATGGTACAAAATTTCTATATGGGCAACACCAAGCGAATCGTGCTCAAATTAGGAAAGGGAAATTATATGTCAGTCACACCATTCAAAGGATCAGATTCCATGGACAAATCATCAGCCGAAAAGAACAAAGCTCTGGAAGCCGCATTGGCCCAGATTGAACGGGCATTCGGCAAAGGCTCGATTATGAAACTGGCAGGTGATGACCACAAAATGGATGTCGAGGTTGTTCCGACCGGATCTCTGGGATTAGACATCGCACTTGGAATTGGAGGTCTGCCACGCGGTCGGATCATCGAAATTTTCGGCCCTGAATCCTCGGGTAAAACTACTCTGGCTCTGCAAGTCATTGCCGAAGCCCAAAAAATGGGTGGCACATGCGCCATCGTCGATGCCGAACACGCACTTGACCCCGGCTATGCCAAAAAGCTCGGCTGTGACCTTGAAAACATGTTGATCTCGCAACCCGATACTGGTGAGCAAGCTCTTGAGATCGCCGACACGCTGGTTCGTTCAGGTGCATTGGATGTTCTGGTGATCGACTCTGTTGCAGCTCTTGTCCCTCGCGCTGAACTCGAAGGAGAAATGGGCGACAGCCACGTAGGCCTTCAAGCCCGATTGATGTCCCAAGCCTTGCGTAAGCTCACTGGCTCTATTTCCCGCTCCCGCACCGTCGTTATTTTCATCAACCAGATCCGTATGAAAATTGGCGTTATGTTCGGCTCTCCCGAAACCACGACCGGTGGCAACGCCTTGAAATTTTATGCCTCTGTCCGCCTTGATATTCGCCGCATCGGTTCGATCAAGGAAAAAGAAACCGCAACCGGAAACCAGACCCGCGTCAAAGTCGTTAAAAACAAAATGGCGCCTCCATTCCGTCAAGTCGAATTCGACATCATGTATGGCGAGGGAATCTCCAAAATGGGTGAATTGGTTGACATTGGGGTCACCACCAACCTCGTTGAAAAATCAGGTGCCTGGTATTCCTATGACGGGCAACGGATTGGTCAAGGTCGTGAAAACGCCAAACAATTCTTGCGTGACAATCCTGAACTGGCCAAGAAACTGGAATCCCAGATTCTCCAGCAATCAGGCATCGTGGCAGATGCCATGCTGGCAGGGCCAGAAAGCTCTGATGAAATTATTGAAGACTTTGCACCGGAGGAAACAACACCTGCGCCAACCTCAAAGTCCAAAAAATCGGCCTAAATAACCAGTTCCCTTCCACGGAAAAGCGGGGCTCTAGCCCCGTTTTTCTTGACAAAAATCAGGCAATCTACATATGGTCATGACACCAAAAAGAGGAAATTCATGAGCAAAAAGACAATTTCGCTAAATACCCTTTACGCCCTTGCCACAAGATATGAACATAATGTTCCAAAAATTGAGAGCGAACGTCCTATCAAGTTGATCCAATTAGCTGATGTTCCTACGACTGACCCTTCCAGAAATATAAAAAGGAACTAGTTCGTAATTCATAACTCTAACAAACGAACTATTAAGAACATAGGAAACCCGTAAGAAATGGCCCTGACGACAATCTCAATCCGCGGTGCACGCGAGCATAACCTGAAGAATGTCAATCTCGACATTCCGCGCGATAAGCTTGTGGTGATTACTGGGCTATCCGGATCGGGAAAATCATCGCTTGCCTTTGATACCATTTATGCCGAAGGCCAGCGCCGTTATGTCGAGAGTCTCTCGGCCTATGCACGGCAATTTCTTGAGATGATGCAAAAACCGGATGTGGATTCCATCGAAGGCCTATCCCCCGCCATTTCCATCGAACAAAAAACAACCAGTCGCAATCCACGCTCAACCGTGGGGACTGTCACCGAAATTTATGATTACATGCGTCTATTATGGGCGCGTGTTGGCGTTCCATACTCGCCGGCAACAGGGCTACCGATTGAAAGCCAAACAGTAACCCAGATGGTTGATCGTATCATGGCGATGGGTGAAGGAACCAAGCTCTATATCATGGCGCCAATCGTCCGTGGCCGCAAAGGTGAATATAGAAAAGAACTCAAGGAGCTCCAATCCAAAGGATTCCAAAGGGTCAAGATTGACGGCACCATCTATGAAATTGGTGAAGCCCCGACGCTCGATAAAAAATTCAAACATGATATTGCGGTGGTGGTTGACCGCCTTGCGCTGCGCGAAGATATCACAACCCGTCTGGCAGATTCTGTAGAAATAGCCCTGAAACTCGCCGACGGCCTGCTGATTATCGAAGATGCTACCTCCCACGAAGAAACTGTCTTTTCCGAGAAATTTGCCTGCCCTGTCTCTGGATTTACCATTCCAGAAATAGAACCACGCCTGTTTTCCTTCAACTCGCCACATGGCGCCTGCCCTGAATGTGATGGTTTGGGCCTGACCCTCTATATGGATCCGGCTCTCGTTGTGCCAGATGAAAACAAAACCATCGCCGATGGCGCGGTCGAACCGTGGTCAAAGAGCTTTGCCAAATATTATATCGGCGCCATGGAAGATGTTTGTCGTGCCTATAAAGCAGATATTTTCACCCCATGGAAAGATCTCTCCGAGAAAATCAGGACTGTTTTACTCTATGGATCAGGAGATAAAGAGATTACCTTCCACTACGGCGAAGGCAAAGGTTCTTACGAACAAAAACGGGCCTTTGAAGGGGTCATTCCCAATCTGGAGCGCCGCTTCAAAGAAACCGAGAGTCAGAGCATGGTCGAGGAATTCTCGAAATACCAAAGCAGCTCCCCTTGCACATCTTGTAATGGCGCACGTTTGAAACCGGAAGCTCTGGCTGTCAAAATTGCTAAAAAACATATTTCCGAGGCCACAGGATTTTCGATCGCCGAAGCCTATGAATGGTTTGGAAATGTTCCATCGAAACTCACCAGACAACAAAATGATATCGCCGCAAGGATTTTGAAAGAAATCAACGACCGTCTGAAATTCCTGATGAATGTTGGCCTCAACTATCTCTCGCTTGATCGCGCCTCAGGAACCTTGTCTGGCGGAGAAAGCCAGCGAATTCGTCTGGCTTCCCAGATTGGCTCCGGACTGACCGGTGTTTTATATGTGCTGGATGAGCCGTCCATTGGTTTACACCAACGGGATAACAACCGTTTGCTCGAAACCCTCACCCACCTGCGCGATATTGGCAATACGGTTCTGGTTGTTGAACATGATGAAGATGCAATCCGCGCCGCAGATTATCTGATTGATATGGGGCCAGGTGCAGGGATTCACGGTGGACAAGTCATTGCCGAGGGCACGCCTGATAAGGTTTTTGCCTGCGAGGAAAGTATCACCGCACAATATATGTCCGGAAAAAGAAGAATAGAAATTCCCGCAACAAGACGAACAGCCAAAACCCGTGGCAAAAAGCAGGAAATCCTGCGTCTGGTCGGGGCAACTGGAAACAATCTGAGAAACGTCACCGCCGAATTTCCTTTGGGAACATTCACCTGTATTACGGGCGTTTCCGGAAGTGGGAAATCGACACTGGTTCTTGATACTCTGTACAAGGCCATCTCAAAAAAACTGATGCGAACCAATGATATCCCGTCCCCATACAAGTCACTTGAAGGCCTGGAATATCTGGACAAAGTCATTGACATCGACCAATCCCCCATTGGACGCACCCCGAGGTCAAATCCCGCCACCTATACCGGATGCTTCACCCCGATCCGTGAATGGTTTGCAGGACTCCCCGAAGCCAAAACGCGGGGATATAACCCCGGACGGTTTTCATTCAACGTCAAGGGTGGGCGGTGTGAGGCCTGTCAAGGCGATGGCATGATTAAAATTGAAATGCACTTCTTGCCCGATGTCTACGTGACTTGCGAGGAATGTAAAGGCAAACGGTACAACCGCGAAACCCTCGATGTGAAATATAAAGGGAAATCAATCAGTGATGTTCTGGACATGTCGATTGAAGAAGCTTGCGAGTTTTTCAAAGCCATTCCGTCCATTCGCAACAAACTCGAGACATTGCAGCAAGTGGGTCTCGACTACATTAAGGTCGGACAACAAGCAACAACCCTCTCGGGTGGAGAGGCACAGCGGGTTAAGCTCGCCAAGGAACTCTCGAAACGTGCGACTGGCCAGACCCTCTATATTCTTGATGAACCTACAACCGGCCTCCATTTCGAGGATGTGAAAAAACTTCTCGAAGTACTTCACCGTTTGGTAGATACAGGCAACACAGTTCTGGTCATCGAACATAATCTTGATGTTATCAAAACCGCTGACTGGATCATCGACATCGGCCCGGAAGGCGGCTCAGGGGGCGGAGAGATTATTGCGACCGGAACACCGGAAGATATAGCAACAAGCAAAGCCAGCCACACAGGGCATTATCTGGCGCCAATGCTGAAACCCGCTCACAAGCCCACAACAAAGAAACGTGCCTAAACAGGTTTCCGTATTATTACACCAATGCCGCCAGACGCGGAGAAGCACCAATGCTTTTAACTTTAATCCCAAGATCAGGATTAGAGAATGCAGCATAAATAGACTCAAAAGACTTGCTTCTTATATCCCATGAATCAATATTCTGGGATGAAAACAATAAATCTGTTTCAATCTCATCAATCATATCTTTGAAAGTTGTATGCTCCAACCCTTTGGGCAAGCCATCTGTAAAAGTTGTTTTGGTTCGATCATACTCCAACCGGACAATACGGCCCTCGAATTGCTCGATATAACATTCGGGAAGTCGCAAACGTTCATCTGCGCACATTTCCGGACGATACTGCCCGAACACAATAATCTTTCCATCCTCACGTTCATGAATCAAGCGCGTCACACCACTTTGGAACGTCCTAAGCTCAGTTCGCCGATCCAGAATATGCGACTGTGAAGAATAGCCACGCTGTCCCATAAACAACAAATGGCCGGACAATGACAACGCCTGCAAATTATCCTGAACCATTTCACGGTCTTTTTGCAGGGTAAATTGATCCAATGGCAGCAATTCGAAATCTTCAGGTGCAAACCGCTCCAGATCAATGTGCGGACAAACCTTGGAAATGTTTTCCGGTGTTTGAATTTTGAAATGGTCGGATACATCCTTCGCATAACCATATGCATCAATATCCAGCTTGCTTTTAGCCTCACGGGATTTCTTGCGAATCTCGAGATATTCTTTCAAGCCGATTTCGACAGGCAAATGAATGGCGGTGTGACCCACCGCAGCAGTAAAGCCAACCGTCAACCCACCGACTACACCTAACGTCGGCCCCTCACTCATCCCCAGTATAAGACCAACAATCGCCGTACTTCCCAGCACTTTCGACGATTCATCCATATAGGCATACATAAGATCTGAAGCGAGTTTTTTTGCAAAGATTGCTTTACCTTGTGTCACAAAAATATTCCGTTGCGACCACAATTCAGAAGAAAAAGATTGCCAATGACGCCCAACAGCCTGTTGTGCCTGTTCGTATGTTTTGGTTTTCTCGATCACCTTGGTTGCACGGGAAAAAATACCACGCAGGCTTTTGTCATTCATATCAAAAGGAACGAATCCGCCATCTTCCCGACGCGTCGCCATGCGAAAGACAACATCAAACCCTCCCCGTTTACGCGGCAAAATTTCATAAACATGTCGCCCGTTGGTATAAATATTGTCTGCGTTATAAAGCGTAAAGTGTTTGCGACTCCGCAATCCCAATTCACGACGCGCCTTATCCAGATCGTCTCTCAAATCGCGCTGGACAGTATGAATATTCGGGCGTTTGAATAATGGATCATCCGGATTTCCTTTTAACCGTCTGGCCCCAAAAATGTAGCAGGCCTCCATTTGTTCGTGTGTCATCACACGCCGACCATTATCCAGAAGCGTTCCAGCGAGACTATTCGCCGTCTTGGAAAATAAAACCCCGACAGTATTGGTTGGTTTGTGAAAGAAGGGCTGACCAAACCCTTGCGGAGAAATAATTAACCCCGAACGGTCAGGAACGGGATGGTGGGTAAAAGTAAACCGGCTTGTGACATCGGTAATATCCTCATGATAGGCCACGAGAGGATGATGTTTCTTATGGGTTACCATGATGTCTCTCCCTGTAAGACAGTGGTTCAAGGCCATGCAGTTGTGCGCCGCAAAACATCTAATAAACCCATTTGCTAGAAAGAGAAAGAGAAATTATGGTAATATAAAATCAAGTTTATTCCACGAAAGTGAAATATTATTATCACCATGAGGGGGGCAGGTATCACACTACCTCAAAACGATTTGAACCCGTCTGTTCCTTTGCCGACCTTCTTCCGAATCGTTGGACTCGATAGGATGAGCATCTCCGAACGCCACGGCAGACATCCTGTCTTTGGAGATTTTCTGGTTCTCGAAAAAATGAATCACAGAAATCGCTCGTGCAGCAGATAATTCCCAGTTCGACGGATATCGATCTGTTGAAATTGGGATATTATCAGTATGTCCTTCGACAACGATTTGGTAATGACCTTCATGCATCGTCGGGATAATTTGCTCCAACAACTTTTGTCCCTGCCCTGACAAGTCTGCCTGTCCAGAAGGGAACAAAACTTTCTCGTTAATCCTCATTGCAATTTCGTTCGAGATAACTTCGATCTCGACGGAATCCTGCAGACCGGCTTTATTCACAGCACTTTGAAGTTCGGCGGCCCTCTTCACTTTTTCCGGATCGGGCTCCGCAACCTTGTCCAGAGAATCTCCATCCTCTGCCCCTCCAGATAAATCAGACGTTTTCACCCCATTCGCTTCAACCGAGGCAGGATCAAAAACCTTTCCTGTCTCTAGAATTCCCGTCGGTTCACCATGAAAAATTCGTGGAATAGATGTTGATAAAGGCAGCAACCCTGCATCTCCATTATTCTTGTCAAAAGATGCATGGGCAACCATCACAATAAACAGCGTAATCAACAACGTGACCAGATCAGTATAGGTCATCAACCAGTCATCATTATCGGCGGGCGGTGTGGAGACCAGATCAAAATCATATTTTTGGGGAGCAGTATTGAAATTTTTTTCAATACTCTGCTCTAAATCAGAGGAATGCGAAGGTGGACGATGTTTCATATCTGACTATTTCTTCTCAAGAT
>DISK01000011.1:28043-31517 GCA_002421905.1 Micavibrio sp. UBA6212 | reverse complement strand
GCCAGAACCATCGGTGTTGCTTTGGTCGGATTATAGGATTTCGGAACATGGACTTTGTAGTGGCGTTCCAGCCCGTCCCATGACACAGAGAACGTGTAATCTCCTGCTTTGGTGATGGTCTCCAGTGTCGAGGCATCCGTCCCCTCAACAGTCTTGTCTTTCAGCTTGGATAAAAGACGTTCTTTGAGAACGCCGCGAAGAATCCCGCCCTCTTCGGCTCTCCCCTCAAAGGGCCAGCAGCCCGCCATGATTGTTATTGCCATAATAATTGCGATCTTTCGGGCAGAACAGGGCTGGTTTCTCATGATTTTCCTCATATTTCTGGCAAAACTTTGCAGTATCCGGCTTGAAATTCTATAATATTTGTAACGAACTTCATAGGATTTTGCCCCCACTCGCTCCGGAGCCTGCGGGGGTTGGCTATATTTTCATGATTTTCGGTGCTTTTTTGTTGCTTTTTATCCTCAAGACTGGTTAAAACAACGCCACTTAACCTTGCTGGCCTGATGGCTCGGGTCAGCTTCCCCTTCCGAATGGTTTGGATGGGCGAAACCGAAAGGAGACAAACATGCCATTCTATGAAACCGTGTTTATCGCACGGCAAGATCTTAGTGCAGCTCAAGTCGAGCAAATCACGAAAGATTACTCAAAAGTTCTGACCGATATGGGCGGAAAAATCCTGAAAACCGAACAATGGGGTCTGCGGTCTTTCGCTTACCGCATCAACAAAGCCCGCAAAGGTCATTACACTCTGCTTGAGTGCGACGCTCCTTCTGCTGCTTTGCTGGAAATGGAACGTCTGATGCGCAACAATGAAGATGTTGTCCGTTACCTGTCCATCAAGCTGGAAGAGCCAACCAAAGGGCCTTCTGCCATCATTGACAAAACCGCAAATACTGAAGAGGAGGCTGCATAATGTCTGAAGCTCCACAAAAGAAAACGTTTTTCAAACGTCGCAAAACCTGTCCGTTCAGCGGCGAAAAAGGTCAAATTATTGATTGGAAAGATATCCGTACTCTGGGTCGTTATATCTCCGAACGCGGTAAAATTTCCCCTAGCCGGATCACTGCAGTTTCTCAAAAGAAACAACGTGAATTGGCTCAGGCTATCAAACGTGCACGCTATATGGCTTTGATGCCTTATGTCCGCACCGAGATGGAACAAAGTTCTTACAACAGATATCAAGGCGGTCGTGACCGTTCTTCCTATTCCTCTGCGGAATAGTTGTATCAGGTCAGAAAGGATAATTGATTATGTTGACTGAAATCATTCTTCTCGAACGTGTCGAGAATTTGGGAAAAATGGGCGAACTGGTTAAAGTCAGACCAGGTTATGCCCGTAACTTCCTGTTGCCACAGAAAAAAGCTCTGCGCGCAACAAAAGAAAATATTGCTTACTTCGAGGCACAACGCAAAGCTCTGGAATCCCAGAACAATGATCGTCGTGCTGAGGCGGAAACACTGGCTAAGAAAATCGACGGCTTGAAAGTCGTGATTATCCGTCAGGCTTCTGAAGCAGGACAACTCTACGGTTCTGTCGCCAGCCGCGACATCGCCGAAGCTATCGCAGAAACTTGCGGAGAAGCAATCGGACGCAATCAGGTCGATATGAACNNTGAAAGCAATCGGTTTGTTCCCGATGAAGATCTCTTTGCACCCTGAAGTCAAAGTTCAGGTTACTCTGAACATTGCCCGCTCTTTGGAAGAGGCGAAAACTCAGGAAAAAACTGGTAAGGCTGTAATCGTTGACCACAACGCCGAAGACAGAAAAGCAAAATCAGCTCCTGCTGCTGTTGCTCCTGCTGCTGACGAACCGGTTGCCGAAGTGAGCGAAGAAGAAGAAGCTGCTTAGTTTTTTATATAAGCTTTTTAATAAGTATTTAGAAAATCCGTAAGGTTCTCCTTGCGGATTTTTTTATCCCCGATATTCACATTCCGGACATGAAAGAACAGGTGCAGGATTTATTCGACTCTGCTAGTCTTTCTCCATGTCCCAATCTGCAGAACTTAAAAAATCAGGGTATCAAAGCCCAAACGCTGTGACCCATATGCGCGAAGACGAGTCTTCTCAGTCCTCTACGCATTACCGTACCCTTCCCCATAATCTGGAGGCAGAACAAGGCGTTCTGGGTGCGTTGCTGATTGACAACCGCACATGGGNNATCTTCAAAGCAATTCAAACCTTGATTGATCGTGGTCAAACGGCCTCGCCTGTCACGTTGAAATCCTATTTTGAAAAAGACGCCGATCTGGATCAGGTTGGGGGCGCGGCCTATCTGGCTGATCTTGCGGCTGGTGTGATTACTGTTCTCAATATCGAAGATTACGCCCGTGCGATTTATGATTTGTTTTTGCGCCGTGAATTGATTTCCTTCGGCAATGATGTTGTNNGACTCCTTTGACCATACGCTCGAACATGACGCGCAAGATACAATTGAAAGCGCCGAAGCCCGCTTGTTTTCTCTGGCTGAATCGGGCACAGGTCAACAAGAATTCGTGACGTTGCGCGACTCCATCAAAATCGCCATTGAACTGGCCGAAGTGGCCTATAATAACAAAGGTAGCGTGACAGGTGTCACCACTGGTCTTAAGGATGTGGATGAAAAGCTTGGCGGGTTGCATAAATCCGACCTTTTGATTCTGGCGGGACGTCCCTCAATGGGGAAAACGGCGCTTGCCACCAACATGGCGTTTAATGCGGCCAAAGCTTATGCCGCGTCGGGCGGAAAAGAAGGTGCGGTTGTTGCGTTCTTCTCGCTTGAGATGTCGCATGACCAGTTGACCACGCGTATTCTGGCCGAACAATCCGGTGTGTCTGGTGATTCTTTGCGGAAAGGGAATATGAGCGAAGCGCAGTTTCGTGATTTTGCGCAAGCCGCCCACCGCCTGTCTCAAATTCCTCTCTATATTGATGATACCCCCGCGCTGTCGATTGGCGCGGTTCGTACTCGTTCACGGCGTCTGAAACGCAAACATGGTCTGGGGTTGATCGTTGTCGATTACTTGCAGCTTTTGCGTGGGACAGGAACCAAACAATCTGAAAGCAACCGCGTGTTGGAAATTTCCGAGATTACGCGAGGCCTCAAAGCTCTGGCCAAGGAATTACAGGTTCCGGTTCTGGCCCTCTCGCAGCTTTCGCGGGCGGTTGAGCAACGGGAAGATAAACGTCCGATGCTCTCTGACCTTCGTGAATCCGGATCGATTGAACAGGATGCCGACGTTGTGATGTTCGTGTATCGTGAAGAATATTATCTCTCGCGGGAAGTTCCGGCGCAGCGTGATAACGAAACCATTGATAAATTCAATGAACGGTACGCAAGCTGGGCGCAACGTCTGCAAGACAGTGCGAATGTGGCGGAAAATATCGTTGCCAAGCAACGTCACGGCCCGATCGGAATCGTCAAACTCTTCTTTGACCCGAACCTGACCCGCTTTGCCGATCTCGATATGCGCCACCAGTAATATCTCCTCTCCC
>DISK01000011.1:0-27958 GCA_002421905.1 Micavibrio sp. UBA6212 | reverse complement strand
AAAAGACCGACGCGGCGATCCAGAAATAATATTAACTGGATTGCGTCGCTGTCGCTCGCAATGACGAACTCTTGGTGTCTTAGTGTCTTGGTGGTGAAAATGACTCTGCGACCTCTGTGAAAACTCGGCGTTCTCTGCGTGAGGTCTTTTTACTCCCCTATTTATATCATTTATATCCTTCATCTCTGACCCGCGGTGGGACAGGATGACAAAATCGCGGGGTTATGTTACTTCTGCAAGCTATAGGAGTTCTCCATGACCAATTATGCTTTTTCCCGTTTAACGATTGATACCAAAGCGCTGCAAGCCAATTATCGTCTTCTTCAGAACAGGGTTGGCACGTCCTGTCTGGTGGCGGGGGTGGTCAAGGCTGATGGTTATGGGTTGGGTGTGGACGTGGTGGTTCCTGCCTTGGAAGAGGCTGGGTGCAAGTTCTTTTATGTTGCCCAGCTTGAGGAAGCCTTGGTTGTCCGCGCCCTCACCGATCATCCGGTTGCGGTGCTTGGCGGTTTTCCCGAAGGGTGCGAGAAACACTATCGCCATCTTGGTCTTATTCCGGTTCTCAATACTGTGGCAGAGATTTCTCGCTGTCCCGCAGATCTGCCTGCCATCTGGCATATTGATACGGGTATGAACCGTCTGGGGCTTGCTCCGCAGGAGGTCTTGCCGTTGTTGCAAACCCACGGCGCGCCGGCCCTGATGATGACCCATTTTTCTTCTTCTGATGAGGTGGATATTTCGCCATCCCAAAAACAGGTTAGCTTATTTGATTCTGTTGCGCCGTCTTCCGTTCCGCACAGTATTTGCAATTCGTCGGGTATTTTCCGCAATGATTTATGGCACCGCAGTCAAGTGCGGGCGGGCATGGCGTTATATGGCCTTAACCCGACTCCGGAAATGAAAAATCCAATGCAGGATGTGGTCAAACTTGAGGCACGCATTCTACAAATTCGCGAGGCTAAATCCGGTGAAACGGTTGGGTATAACCGCACCCATGCGCTTGCCGCCGACACAAAACTGGCAACGGTTGGATTGGGGTATGCGGATGGCTTTCTAAGGTCGGGCAGCAACTCGTCTTGTCTTTACTGGAACGGGCAAGCTTGTCCTGTTGTGGGGCGCGTGTCGATGGATTTGATTGTGGTGGATATTGGTAAGATCACGGGCATCCAACCGCAAGAGGGGCATTGGATGGACGTGATCGGCGCGCATCAAAACGCGGATCAATTGGCCACGTCATGGCATACGATCGGCTATGAAGTTCTGACCTCGCTGGGCAGTCGCGCAGAAAGACTTATTCTTTTCTAATCATAATCGCGGCGAAAAATCCGTCGGTGCGATGACGCAACGGGGTGAGGCGCATGAATTTTCCATCGCAAGGCGGTGGGCAACCTTCGGGCCAGACCTCTTTCAGGTCTCTTAATTCAAACTCGGGATGTTGTTCTAGGAACTGTTCGATCTGGTTCTCGTTTTCTTCCGGCAACATGGAACAGGTGGCATAAACCAAGCGTCCACCTGATTTGACTGTTCCGGCGACTTTATCGAGAATCTCGCGCTGAATTCCGACCAACTCTTCAACCGACGGGCCATAGGTACGCCAACGCATATCGGGGTTTCTGCGCCATGTGCCTGTGCCCGAACAAGGCACATCGACCAAGACGCAATCAAAGGTCTGTTTTTGACGGCGCAGCCATTTGCGGTTTTTTTCATCGGAAAGCGGGCGCGGCTCGATAATGTCGCTGACTTTTGCACGACGGAACCGGTCACGCGCTTTGGCCAGACGGCTGGCCTCCAGATCCATTGCGACGATCCTGCCCTTGACATTCATGGCAGAGGCCAGAGCCAATGTTTTGCCACCAGCGCCTGCGCAATAATCCAGAACCTGCTGGCCGGGCTTGACATCGCAAGCCATGGCGATCATCTGGGAGCCTTCGTCTTGTATTTCAACCAGTCCTTTTTTGAAGGCGCGGGTCATCGAGAGAAACGTTTTTCCCTCAACAGCCAAGCCCCACGGCGAGAACTGGTTTTCTCTGGTTTTGACGCGGTCTTCGTCCAGCAATTGTTTGGCCTTGGCGCGATCGCCCATCACCAGATTAACGCGCAAGTTCAAATAGGCTGGCGATATGAGCGCGGTCATTTCGGTTTCGAACTTTTCACCGAAATATGATTTGAGTGAATCTTCATAAAACGGTGGGCATTCGCAACGAACCGCAACGGGTGCTGTATCAAAATTATCAGGCAGTTTTGCGATCAGGGTGGTTTCAGCTTCGCTCAGTTCTGCTGCGCCATGTTTGCCGCCCTCAAATAAATCTGCCAGATTTCCGGTATGGTTATATTTCAGAAACGCCAGCAATCGGTTGCGTTCCGATATTTCTGCCCCTGCTTGTTCCAAGGCCCACGTCACGCGGGCATGGTGGCGGATCACGGCATAGGTCGTCTCGGCGATGTAGGCGCGGTCTTTCGATCCGATATAACGGCGGTTGCGCATATAATCGCCCATGGTTAAATCCATGGGGATTGTGGCTCTTTCTATGCGTTCCAATAAATCGAGAACGGCTTTGATGCGGGCAGATGGTGTCATGGGCGAGGTTGTATCAGGTCAAGGCGCATGAGTCAAAAAGGTATGAAAAAACCCGCCCGATTGTCAAACCGGAGCGGGTTTTCTACTAAAATGGAACTATTTGTCTTCCGATGTTACTTCTTCGGTAGCTGGAGCTTCAGCTTCTACTGCTGCATCAGGAGCAGCGACTTCAGCTTCGCCTTCAACTGCAGGGGCAACTGCTTCGGTGGTGGTTGCTTCTTCAGCTGGAGCAACAACGCCTTCGCCTTCTGTGGCAGTTACTTCATTTTCAACTGGAGCAGCCATCATTTCTTCGGCGTGAGCAACAGCAGGGGTCATTACCAACAGGCCGAGAGCGGCCAACAGAGTTAGTTTAGTCATAGATATCCTCCAAGGATAAACAGGTTTTCAAGAGAGTTTAGCAAAACACCCTGACGGGTGTTCCGGATATAGAGAAATCCTTTTTTTATATATTTGCAAGGGGGGTCTAGAAAAATATTTTTAATCCATTCTGGCTCTTTCCAGAATCGCCTTATCAAAATTGGCATCCGTTAAATCGGCGCCGCGCAAATTTGCCTTGGTCAGGTTTGCCCCTTCGAAATTGACGTTTTTCAGAATCGCATCTTGCAAGTTACATTCTGTCAGGTCGGCAAAACTGAGATCAGCACCGGACATATCGACAACCTTTTTGCGATCTGCGGAAAAGAACAGTGGCGAGAAGTTTGCTCTGGTCAAATCGGCGCGGGTAAATTTTGTTTCGACAAAACTTGACCCTCTGAGATCGGACTCTTTCAATCTGGCGTCACGAAAATCGCTATTATTAAAGCTGCAGCTTTGCATTTGCGCGGTCATTAGAACCATGCCCTGAAATATAGCTTTCTCGGCCTTGACGCCAGTCAAACTGTACCGCGCCAAATCATGAACGGGGCGCATATCATATCCGGACAGGTCAATCGGCTGGCCTTTTTTACCGGCATTCCTGAGCCACGCATTGTGACTTCTCAGCAGTGCCACCATCGGGTCTTCTTCTTCCGAATAATCAAAGACTTTTCCGGATGGAGCTTCGGTTAGAACTTCTTCGTACACGGCTCCTTCGAAATTTACACCTTGGGTCTGGGTGCCCACCATGATCGCGCCATTCAATTTTGAATCTTCAAGATTGGCTTTGGTTAAATCCGCGCCGCTCATATTGGTGTTCTGCAAATCTGCCTGTGACAAATCAATATGCGCCATTCGCGCCGATTTCAAATCGGAATTGCTGAGGTCAACCATCGAAGCGCGTGCATTCGACAAATTGGCGTTTTCCAAATCAACGCCCTTGAATTTTGTTTGGCCATTTGAAGATGAAATCGGATTGCCCTGAGCATTTTGTGAAATGACCTTTGCCCCTTGACGCAAATCTGCCCCTTCAAGGTTAGAATCTGTCATGTTTGCGCCGGTGACATCCGCGCCACGAAAATCGGCACGGGTAAAATCACTGCCAGACATATTGCAAGATTGCATATTGCAACCATAAAAAATTGTTCCGTGGAATTTTCCTTTGGACAAATCACAATTTGAGAGGTCAGATCCTGTAAAATCGGCGCCGGATAAATCTGCCCCTCTGAAAGATAATCCTGCCAAAGACTTGAACTTAATATGCGCCCGCCCGCCCCCGGGTTGTGCCTTATCAAACTTGATGTGCTTCATAATCACATCATCAAGCTCTTTTTGGGTAATCTGCGGTATGTCGTTGTCCTGAGATGGAGAGTTCATTCCCTGATTGTCCGGTTTTTAGGTTAAAAATCAGATAACACAGCCCGTTTTGAACCCGATATACAGTGCGGGATGGCAACAGTCAGATTTGGTCTTAACCTATTGAATATCTGGTATATTTTCAACGTAGCGCACAGGGCCGATTTCCTGTTTTGCACCGGTTAGAACTGTGGTTTTATGTCGCTCATCCAAAAGCCGTTGGGCCACTCTCAAGACATCTTGCTTGGTGGCCTTATTCAGGCCGGCCTCCCTGATATCCAGATAATTGGCTGGTAATCCATAAATCTGGAATCCCATCATCATTCCGGCAATACGATCTGTCGAGGTTAATCCCAGAGGAACAGAGCCAATCAGATAGGATTTGGCTTCGACCAGTTCCCTGTCAGAGATCGGGGTCTGGAATATTTTATCAATTTCCGCGTTGACCAGAGACAAAACTTCTCCGACTTTTTCTGTTCTGGTCGAGGTCGAAATGGACAAGAGACTGGAGAAATCCATTTCCGATAGATTGCTATCAATACCATAGGTCAGCCCTTTTTGTTCCCGAACTGTTTCGGTTAAGCGCGACCCAAATCCGGCCCCGCCCAGAATGTAATTAAAAATCTCGGCAGCAAAATAATCAGGGTCTTTCATTGAAATCCCCGGATATGCTATCTGGATTACAGTCTGGGGAATTTCTTTAACATACTGAATCACTTCGGCCTGCGCGGGGGGTGTCACATTTTCAACCTGTCTGACGGTGGAGATATCCGGCAAATCGCCAAAAACTTCATCCAGACGCTGTGAGAGTTCTTCCGCCGAGATATTTCCCGATACTGAGATCAACAAGCGATCGCGTCCCAGCTGGGTCGAGAATTTCTCGTGTAAATCTTTCGTCGTAATTTTTGGCAAGGAAGAGAGGGTTCCACCGCTATTTTGTGCATAGGGGTGACCGTTATATAAAACGGCATTGGCCAAGCGAGCAGTCAGCCATTCCGGATCACTCATATTTGATCTGATACGCGCCAGATTAGCGTCTTTCATACGGCGTAGGGCGTCTGCTTCAAAGTGCGGCTTAGTCAAAGCCAGATGCAGCAAATCGAACGCCTTGTCCTGATATTTGGTCAGGGTTTTAAGTGACCCGCCAAAATCATCCCTTGAAGACGAGAAAGACAGCGAGATTGAGTGATCGCTCAGCTCGGCCTGAAACTCTTTTGATCCCAGATCACCTGCGCCTTCATCCAGCGTGTTGGAGAGGATCTGGCTTAATCCTTGTTTATCGGCAGGATCATTGATTGCACCAGCCCCTTGGAAGGAGAACCGCATCGAAATCACCGGAACGGTTGGGTCTTCCACCAGCCACGCCGTGATGTTTTTATCCGATTTGACTGTCTGGATTTTCAGGATCGAGGCGCGGGCATCTTGTATACCTCCCAACGACATCACCATGATGGCAAACCCCAATAAATATGCACCACGCATCAGAGCATTTCTCATTTTGACTTATCCTCCGCAGGTAACAAAATTCCTGTAACCGGCAGCCGTTTCGGGGCTTCGGGATTCATATACATATCAAAGATAGTTTGGACATCTTCGCGGGTTATCGAGTCAATTTTTTGCGGCCAGTTTTCGACATCGTCCAGTGTTGCTCCCAAGGCCAAGGCCTGTCCAATGACCATAGCGGGCCCCGCGACACTGTCACGGGCAAACAAAGCCTGATCTATCAAACGTGTCTTGGCTTTTTCGACATCCTGTTCTTCAATTCCATTCCCGACAATTTCCCGGAAAGCCGTATTGATTTCTTTTTCCAGATCTTCAATCGAGACACCGGGTGCCGGAATGGCGTAAAGCCATAAGCTTCCCTGTCCCCGTGCTTCTCCATCATAGGAAAGAGAGATGGAAGTTGCTTTCTTACGGTTGACCACCAGCGTCTGATATAATTTCGTCGATGCGTTGCCGGAAATTGCCTCGGCCATGACTTCGAAACTATAATAGGTGTGTTTGTCTTCCAGAAAGGCCGGCACAAGCCACGCCTTATATAAAGTAGGCTGCCGAACATCTTCGTCATGCAGCGTGAGGCGGGTTTCCGCCCTGAAGTCAGGCGATTTGGAGCGTATATGTTCGGGGTATGGGTGGGATGGAATAACGCCGTATGCTTTCTCGGCCTCACTTACCACCTCTTCAAAATTGACATCGCCGGAGACCACCAGAATGGCATTGGCGGGGGTGTACCATGCCTTGTAATACTCCATGACATCCTGACGGCCAAGCAACGGCATCTCGTCACGCCAGCCAATAATCGGTTCGGCGTATGCAGAATTTGGAAACAGCGCGGCCCGCATTTGTTCCATGAACAAAGATTGTGGGTCATTGTCAGTCCGCATGCGGCGTTCTTCAATAATCACGTCCCGTTCGGATTCGATATCCCTGTCGGCCAGAGAGAGGTTGATCATCCGGTCGGCTTCCAGTGCCATAACCTGTGGCAGATATTTTGACGGGACAGTCTGGAAAAAAGCGGTATAATCCCAACTGGTAAAAGCGTTGTCATTTCCCCCGACATTGCGGATCAATTTTGAAAACTCGCCCGGTGCGATAGCTCCACTTCCCTTGAACATCAGATGTTCAAGAAAATGCGCTGCTCCGGATACGCCATCACCTTTCGGTTCGTCGGCTGATCCCACCTGATACCACAGCATATGCGTTACAACGGGGGCACGGTGGTTTTCGATGACAACCACCTGCATGCCATTGGCCAGCGTGGCGGTCTTGGCGCCAAAGACTTTCTGGAACTGGGCCTGCGCGGGATAAGAAAAGGCAAGAATGCCCATGCAAAAGCCCAAAACACCAAACTGGAGCGGTTTTAATTTCATGTTAAACTAGTCCTGAATGGTGGGGGTTTCTCCTGCAGTGATTGGCTGCCCCGATTTTTTGTTGGTCTGGATTCGTTCTGCTTCCTTGGCCGGATCAACAACGGTTGCGATCGGCTCATCATTTCCAATATCCAGAAGTTTCTTGATAACAGGGCGTTTATCGTTACTGCCCTCTGTTGCTTCCTTGTTCACAACGGCACGAATGTCAGCTTGGGATTGTCCGGCTCCGGCTTTGTTAAGCAGGGAAGATTCTGCATCTGAAGGGGTTAGTGAATGTGTAACAGACTCGTCCCCCATCACGGCCTGCTTGGCTTGAGTAACAGCCAGTGTTTCTTGTGGTCTTGCCATTCCGGGTTGGGGCGGCGGCAGGGCCGTCATGTTTTCAGGTATTTCAAGGGGGGCGCGTTTCATCACCATGAATTCGTCAGGTGTGTGACGGTTCAGCCCCATTTCTTCTTTTACCCGATCGCAAGAAGGAAGTAAAAAAAGCATTGAAGTTGCAGATAATAACAAAAGTGTCTTTTTGTGATATTTCATTTTTTTCCTGCTTGGCCGATTATGGCCCCATTCCTTCACTCATTCAATGTCAATTCGAAACCAGTTTTAGTCAGATAGTTTTCTCAGGCTCTTCGCTTTCTTTCAGGCGGCGCGCCTCAAGGACAATACCGTCAAATGCAAGCCACAAAACCCCCAGAACAATACAGGAATCAGCTAGATTAAACGCCGGATAATGCCAGTCTCCGACATGGAAATCTATGAAATCTGCAACCGCCCCGAACCGCAGCCTGTCCCAGATGTTGGCCAAGGCTCCGGATATTATCATGGCGAGCGGCAGTGCCGTCACCATGTTTGGTGTGCGCCACAGCCAAACCAACAATCCCAGCGCCAAGAGAAAAGCCGACACCGATAAAATCATCGGCATGGCATGATGGTTGTTGGAGAGCATGCCAAAGCTGATCCCCTCGTTCCAGACCATCACGATATTCAGATATTCATTCCACTCATAGCGGATGGGTGGCAACTTATCTTGAGAGAAAGTCGTCATCCATTCAACGAAGGCCAAACTTTTTCCATCGGCCTCGAAGATGCGCGGGCGAAAGAAGACTTCCGTCACCCACCATTTACTGACCTGATCAATCATGGACAGCGCAAAGATCAATAGAATTGCAATAAGTCTTTGCACGGATCAGGCTGCCTTTTTCTTTTGAACGTAGTACCGAACGGCGTCCGCATCCCGCAAGGACAAATCGGGATAGTCCTTGTCTGTTCCAACCTCGGGCAGAATTTTCCAGCATCGCTCACATTTCTGTCCTTCGGCCAAACCGAATACTACACTCACATTCTTGACGTCTGGCAGCATGAACGCATCCGATGGCGCATCCTGCACCAGAGTGGTTGCCTGTGACGTGATACAAATCTCGGCCAGATCAAGTCCTTGCAGGGTTTCGGCAATCTCCTTACCGATATAAATTTGCGGATGGGATTCCAGTGATGAGCCGATTGTTTTGTCAGCGCGTTTGGGTTCCAAGGCACCCAGCACGACGCGACGCACATCACGCACCACATCCCATTTTTCAGCCAGTTCTTTATTCAGCCAGTTTTCAGGGATGTTTGGCAGGGTTTTGAAATGGATGCTTGTGACATCATCCCATAATCCTGCGGGACGGTGCGACCATGCTTCCTCTGCTGTGAAACACAGAACCGGCGCAAACCAGACGCACAGACATTCAAACAGATGATACAAAACGGTGCGGCAGGCGCGGCGTTCAAATCCATCGGGGCGATCGCAATAAAGGCGGTCTTTCCTGATGTCAAAATAGAAGGCTGAAAGTTCATTCGAGCAAAGATGGTAAAGCTTTTGCATCAGACGATTATAGTCATGATGTTCCAGACAATCGCGCAGCTCAAGATCTGTTTCCTTGATCCAGCTTAAGACCAGCCGTTCGAGTTCCGGCATAGCGTCATAATCGCTTTCCGGCAATTTTTCGTCCATGGTAAATCCATCCAGAGCGCCAGCAAGGAACCGGAAGGTATTGCGAATACGACGATACAGATCGCCCGATGATTTGATTGCATCCTTGCCGATCCGGACATCCATGGAATAATCGGCGGTCATCGTCCACAGGCGCAAAATATCCGCGCCGGATTCTTTCATGACTTCCAGTGGATCAACCGTGTTGCCGACTGATTTCGACATTTTGTAGCCTTTTTCATCCAGCACAAACCCGTGGGTTAAAACGGATTTATAGGGCGCATGGCCACGCGTTCCACAGGCTTCAAGCAATGAAGAATGGAACCATCCACGGTGTTGATCTGACCCTTCGAGGTACATATCAGCAGGCCAAACGCCGTCTTCACGGTCTTCCATGACGAAGGCATGGGTGCATCCGGATTCAAACCAGACATCCACAACGTCAAAGACCTGCGTATAGTCATCTGCAGAATAACTCTGCCCCAGAAAGTCTGCGGCTGGACGCGCAAACCATGCATCCGACCCTTCGGTTTCAAAGATATCCTGAATGCGTTTGTTGACATTTTCGTCTTTGAGCGGCTCTCCGGTTTTATTATCAAGGAACAAAGCAATCGGAACCCCCCAAGCGCGTTGGCGCGAAATACACCAATCGGGCCGTCCAGCAATCATGGAGGTGATACGGTTCTCGCCTGCTTCCGGATACCAATTGGTATCCTTGATGGCCTGCAAAGCGCGCGCACGCAGCGTTGACCCTCCCTCTTCACAATCCATGGCGATGAACCATTGCGGCGTGGTGCGGAAGATCACGGGTGCTTTGGAGCGCCAGCTATGCGGGTATTCGTGACGGATCGAACCTTTGGCTAGCAAGTTCCCTGCGTCATCAATGGCTTTGAGTGGTGCAAAGTTGCCCTGCCCCATTTCACCTTTCTGGGTGTAAATTTCGAGCCCGGCAAAGAGCGGCACATGGTCTTTGAAAGTTCCATCGTCATTGACGTTGTCAGTGATTTCGAGTCCGGCGGCCTTCCCAAGATAGAAGTCATCTTCCCCGTGGCTTGGGGCGATATGGACAAAGCCAGTTCCGGTATCTTCTGCAACAAAGTCTGCTTTCAAAACCGGTACGTCAAATTCATAGCCCTGACCGCGCAGCGGGTGAGCGCAGATTGTGCCGACAATGTCACCCCCGCTCAGAACTTCGCCTTCATCCCATGATGTGATTTTGGCTTGCTCACGCACCGCTTCTGCCAAGGATCTGGCGACCACCAGTTTTTCACCGACGCTTGCGCGGCAGTCCTGTCCTGTTTCAGTGACGGTATAAACCGCATATTCAATCTCTTCACCACAGGCTACGCCACGGTTGGACGGCATAGTCCACGGAGTGGTTGTCCATATGACAATCTTTGCGCCATCCAGTTTTGGGGAGGACGCTTTGACAACCGGAAACTTGACCCAGATGGTGATTGATTTGTGTTCCTGATATTCAATCTCGGCCTCTGCCAAAGCTGTCTTTTCAACAACAGACCACATGACCGGCTTGACGCCTTTATATAACAATCCGTTCATCAGGAATTTGTGGATCTCTCCAACGATGCGGCTTTCCGCATGTTTGGTCATGGTCAGATATGGATTACCCCAATCGCCATTGATGCCCAGACGTTGGAATTCATCAGATTGGATATCGACCCATTTTTGCGCAAAGTCACGGCATTCCTGACGGAATTTCAGGATTTCAACTTCGTCTTTGTTTAATCCTTTGGCGCGGTATTGTTCTTCGATCTTCCATTCGATCGGCAGGCCGTGGCAGTCCCATCCCGGGACATACGGTGCGTCAAAGCCCATCACCTGACGGTACCGTACGATCACATCTTTCAGAATTTTATTTTCGGCGTGGCCAATATGGATGTCGCCATTGGCGTAAGGTGGGCCATCATGCAGCACCCATTTTTCTTTGCCCGCACTGGCACGGCGCAGCTGGTGGTAAATATTTTGTTCCTGCCAGCCTTTCAGGATTTCCGGTTCTTTTTGCGGCAAGCCTGCACGCATCGGGAAATCCGTTTTGGGAAGAAAAACTGTTTCTTTATAAAAATCGGCGTTTGATGTCTGGTCTGTCATTTTGTCTTGTTACTCGGTCTAAAATCTGTCCGCCCATATAATATCCATGTGACGTCAGGATGTTGTTTGTTCTAGCAAATTCGGAGGCGTTGGGGAACCCGACTCAAGCTATTTTTTTAGCGAGTCGGGACCATAATTCGGATCGTGGCAAGGGCGGATATTTGCATGACTTAACCATGCCAGACGGACAAAAAAATAACAAATAAAAAAACCCCGCAATCGGCGGGGCTTTGGTAATTTTATATGATATCTCTGATTACCATCTGCCTGGGAAGGTCGGGCGGAAAATCTGACTAGGGGTAGGATACCGTCCATATGAACGATCGGGTGCTACTCTAACAGGAGCCTGATCTGGAATACGTTCATCTGCCATCAGTTGGTTCAAATATTGCTTACAGGCTTTGACTTCGGTCAAACGGGCAGCCTGTTGCTCTCTTGACAAGCCATCACCAACAACTGCACCACCGATTGCTCCAATTGCTATTCCGGCTGTGCGTGAACCGCCCTTGGCGCCGAGAGCTTTTCCTCCAACATTTCCCAAGATCCCTCCGGCGATAGCACCGATTGCTGTGCCTGCCTGATCAAACATGGACGGATTCGAGACCAGATGGAATGCTCTGTGATATCCAAGATATGAACCACTGGCCTTAGCTCTGGCAAGTTCTGTTCCTTCGACATATCCGTTATAGACATACTCAATATTTGCACGGTGGCATGGATCTACTGTGACGGGAGTTCTCAGAGCTGGGTCTTCAACAGCTGGGGAGCGGCTCATCTGTGATGTCTGGAAAACTGTTGGGGTAGCGCAAGCTGACATCCCAAGTGCAACAACGACAGGAGCTGCCAATTTTGTTGCCATTTCTGTAAATTTCTTTGTTAGGTTCAAGGACATTTCACACCTCTTTTTTGTTATAAATGCCTGTGGAATTTGGATGGGACTATATACTCGCCTATAATTTAATGCAAGAAAATAATTACTATGGAAAAAGGCCCCGCTTTGGGGCGGAGCCTTTGAAATTATTGCTATATTCCGATTATTCGGCTTTATCTTCAGCTTTTTTCTTCTTTGGGGCTGCCTTTTTCTTTTTTTCTGCTTGGGGCTTTTCCTCAGTTGCAGCTTCAGAGGCTTCTTCGGTTTTTTCAGCTTTTTTCTTATTGGCTTTTTTCACGGCCTCTTTTGGAACAGAGGTCTCGTCTGCTTGACCAGCAGCTTCGATGTCCTGAGAGAAATCAACGCCGCTATCTTTTCCTTTAGCAGTTACGTCACGATCAACAAACTCGATCACTGCGATCGGGGCTGCGTCTCCGTAACGGAAACCGGCTTTGAGGACGCGGGTGTATCCACCTGGGCGATCCTGATAGCGTGGAGCCAAAACATCGAACAATTTTTGTACCATCGCCTGATCACGCAGAGTAGCGATTGCGGCACGACGGTTGGCCAAGCCACCTTTTTTACCAAGGGTAACCAGTTTTTCCACATATGGGCGCAATTCTTTGGCTTTTGGCACCGTGGTAATGATTTGTTCGTGTTTGATCAAAGCCGCCGCCATATTGGCAAATAATGCCTTACGGTGGGATGATGTACGGTTTAGTTTACGTTGTTTAACGCCATGTTTCATGGTTTTTACCTTTCTTCACTTCTCTGCGACGTTCCGAGGATTTTAAGTCTCCACGCAGAACTGTCATCTTACAAACCGGAAAGCACTTGCTGTTTGTTTCAGCCGTTCACTTTCTGGGGCGGGCGAGATGCCCTATCAGATCAGAGCCGGATCAATTCCGGCTCCGCTCTAAAATTTCTAATGTGCAAATGGATCTTCCATTTTGCGCGCCAGCTCCTCGATATTTTCAGGAGGCCAGCCTTCAACCTGCATACCCAAATGCAGACCCATCATGCCCAGAACTTCTTTGATTTCGTTCAGGGATTTGCGTCCGAAGTTTGGTGTGCGCAGCATCTCAGATTCCGATTTCTGAACCAGATCACCGATGTAAACGATATTGTCATTTTTCAGGCAGTTGGCAGAACGTACAGAGAGTTCCAGCTCTTCGACCTTTTTCAGCAGGTTGCGGTTGAATGGGAGGCTTTCCTCTTCTTCCGTCACTTTTGCTTCTTTTGGTTCTTCGAAATTGATGAACACTTGCAGTTGGTCTTGCAGGATACGCGCAGCATAAGCCACCGCATCATCAGCAGAAATCACGCCGTTGGTTTCAACAGACAAGGTCAGTTTATCGTAGTCGGTAATTTGTCCGACACGGGTATCTTCCACATCATAAGAAACTTTACGAACTGGTGAGAAAATGCTGTCCACTGGAATAAGTCCAACAGGAGCATCTTCCGGACGGTTCAGCGCGGCAGGACGGTATCCTTTGCCTGTGTTGACGGTCATTTCCATGTCCAGTTTTGCGCCTTTATCCAAAGTGCAGATCACCAGATCAGGATTCATGATTTCAATGTCAGCACCAGCTTCGATCATACCGGATGTCACTTCACATGGGCCTTCGGCCATCAAGCGCATTCTTTTTGGACCTTCAACATGCATGCGAACGGCAATTGCTTTAACGTTCAGGATGATGTCGGTCACGTCTTCACGAACACCTTCGATGGTCGAAAATTCGTGTTGGACGCCAGCGATTTTCACCGCTGTTACAGCTGCACCTTGCAAGGAAGAAAGAAGAACACGGCGCAGCGCGTTCCCCAAAGTCAAACCAAATCCACGCTCCAAAGGTTCGACAACAACCTTGCCGAAATTGCGGCTATCGGTTTTGTGTTCGACTTCAACTTTGTTGGGTTTAATCAGTTCCAGCCAGTTTTTCTGAATCAGCATGCTTTTTCCCTTTCACCATGCATTAGTGTCGTAAACGACAAAAATAAGTCATTCCCGGGAGGACAAACCACCCGGGAGAAATTAAGATACTAGATACGGCGACGTTTTGGCGGACGGCAACCATTGTGCGGTACCGGTGTCGTATCTTTAATCGAACGGATGGTATATCCGAGCGACTGCAGAGCGCGCAGTGCAGATTCACGTCCTGCACCTGGGCCTTTAATCAATACATCAACTTCACGAAGGCCATGTTCTTGAGCCTTGCGGCCTGCATCTTCTGCGGTCATCTGGGCCGCGAAAGGAGTCGATTTACGAGATCCTTTGAAGCCTACAATACCAGCGGAAGACCATGCAATGGTGTTACCCATTGGATCGGTCAGGTTGATGAAAATGTTGTTAAACGACGCATTGATGTGAGCCACACCAACCGCAATGTTCTTGCGAACAACTTTCTTACGTGCGCCGGCTTTTTTATTATCTTTTGCTGCCATGATTTATATCCTCTTGATTTCTAGCGCTGGTTATTTCTTGACGATTTTCTTACCAGCAACCGGTTTCGCAGGTCCCTTACGGGTACGGGCATTTCCACGGGTGCGCTGGCCACGAACCGGCAGACCACGACGGTGGCGAACACCACGGTAGCACTGCATGTCCATCAGACGCTTGATGTTGAGAGAAATTTCACGACGCAAATCACCTTCGATCATGTATTTGCCACTTTCGATGACTTTACGGATCTGGTTCAATTCGTCTTCGGTTAGATCTTTCATCCGACGTGTGAAATCTATACCGACTTCACGGCAGATTTCTTCGGCTGAAAAGCGACCAATCCCATGAATATAAGTCAGGGAGATGATCACGCGTTTATTGTCAGGAATATTGACACCGGAAATACGGGCCATAAACGACTCCTCATTTTCTTCTGTTTGATTTCAATCCGATCCGTAAAATTTCTATATTTTTCAATAAGAAACGCCGGGTCGTATACCAATACCGGACAAGTAAAAAACCTGCCGAAACATGTGTTTTGCATGCCGGAATGAGCGCATACTAAGCATTTAAGGCTTAGAGTCAACTATTTTCTTGAATTTTCTGTGGATAAGTCTGGCTTTTTCTTGATTTACCAGAATCCACTACGCGGCACCATCCAAAATACCAGCAATTTCAGCCGTTACAGTGTCAATATCGGCCATGCCATCCACAGTTTTAAGCATCCCTTTGCCTTCATAATATGGCAAAATCGGAGCGGTTTGGGCTTTATACGCATCCAGACGTTTTTTGAGCGTTTCCGCGTTATCGTCAGCCCTGACCACGCCGCTTTCCGCTGCGCGTTTTTCTATACGGGCCAAAAGGGCGTCTTCATCGACAGATAATTGAATAACCGCATTCAGGTCTTTGCCCTTTTCATGCAGCATTTTGTCCAGAGCCTCAGCTTGAGCCACGGTTCTGGGGAACCCATCCAGAATAAAACCCTTCACACAATCAGCGTGGTCGATCCGGTGCGAGATCATCTCGATCACAATTTCATCCGATACCAGAGATCCGGCATCCATGATTTCTTTAACCTTTAGACCGAGCGGACTTTGTGCAGCGATTTCACCGCGCAGCATATCACCAGTCGAGAGTTGTTTTAATCCGCGTGTATCTTCGAGAAGTTTGGCTTGAGTTCCCTTGCCTGCGCCCGGAGGGCCCATCAAAATGATATTCACGATTTACTTTCTCCCTTTGGTCAAACGGGTTTTTTTGATCAATCCTTCATATTGATGCGCCAGCATATGCGAGTTAACCTGAGCGACGGTATCCATGGTGACTGACACCACAATCAACAGGGACGTTCCACCAAAATAAAACGGCAGTGAATATTCCGAGATCAGGAATTCCGGCATCAAGCAGATAAAGCACAAATATGCTGCACCCAGAACCGTGATACGGGTTAGAACATGATCGAGAAAATCGGCGGTATTTTTGCCCGGACGAACACCCGGAATAAATCCGCCATATTTGCGCAGCATTTCGGCATTTTCTTCCGGATTGAACACAACAGCCGTATAGAAGAAAGCAAAGAATGCAATCAGGGTTGCGTAGGCGATCATATGTACCGGATGGCCCGTCGTCATATAACGCGCCAGATCAGAAATAAATCCGTCGCTGGCTTCCAGACCCGCAAAGCCGACAATCGTCATAGGCAAGAACAACAGAGAAGAGGCAAAAATCGGTGGAATTACACCCGACATATTGAGCTTCAATGGCAGATGGTTTTGCGAGGCTTGGGTCATTTGCTGTGCGCCGACCTGACGTTTCGGATACTGCACAAGAATGCGGCGTTGGGCGCGTTCCATAAAGACAATGAAGACAACCGTTCCTATAACCATGACCGTCATCAACAGAAGGCCAATAAAGGTGATGCTTCCTTCACGTCCCAGCTCCAGAGTCTGAACCAAGGCGCCGGGCAAACCAGCCACGATCCCTGCAAAAATAATCAGGGATATGCCGTTACCGATTCCGCGTGAGGTGATTTGTTCACCCAGCCACATCAGGAACATCGTTCCGCCGACCACGGTAATCACGGTTGAGATACGGAAGAACATGCCCGGATCAATCACAGCAGAGCCTTGGGCGCCTTGAATGTTTTCAAGACCGACGGAAAGGCCATAGGCCTGAATTGCCGCCAGAAGCACCGTCAGGTAGCGTGTGTACTGGTTGATTTTTTGGCGTCCGGAGTCACCTTCTTTTTTCAAGGCTTCAAGTTTAGGGGACAGGGCTGTTGCCAATTGGATGATAATCGATGCCGAAATATATGGCATGATCGAAAGGGCAAAAATGGTCATCCGCTCAAGCGATCCACCCGAGAACATGTTGAACATATCGAGCAATCCGCCACCTTTTTGCTGGAAAATATCTTCCCAAGCATGGGGGTCAATTCCGGGAATCGGGATATAGGATCCCAACCGGAACACCAGCAAAGCGCCAATGACAAACCAGATTCTTTTCTTGAGCTCTGTTGCCTTGGAAAAAGCGCCCCAGTTTGAATTTTTCGAGAGTTGCTCTACCGCAGATACCATAGTCTTTATCCTTATTTGTGAATCCCAGAATATGTAGCGGATGAATGACCTTCTGTCCAGCAGAGATGCAATTCTGGACACAAAAAAACCGCGTCAAATTGCGCGGTTTCTACGAGAAATAGCCAATCTAGACTCCAGGGCCCTTAACTGGAGGAGTTGGTCTCTTGTCAAGGCAAGAGCCGGTTCCTTCTGATGAAATAGCGGTTTTTGTCGATTTAGGAATAAATCTCTCATCATTGAGTTTATTAAATGTGGGTTTCATTTTTATCTCCTGCCTATCATTTATCTTTTATAGTCTAATAACGTTAGCTGGGTGAGCAAGAATGTCAAATAAAAAGAGGCCCGAAGGCCTCTTTAGAATTCCATATCACTCTTTAGAGCGATTTTGACTTATTTTTGTCCGGGAATTGGTTTCTTGCGAACAACCGGAGCAACTTCCCTAACGATCACTTCGACTGATCCGCCTGCTTTTTCAACAGCAACTTTGGCAGAGGCTGTTACGCCTGCGACTTTCAAGGTTACTTTGGCAGACAATTCGCCATTGCCCAACAGACGAACACCGTCTTTTGCTTTGGCGGCGATACCTGCTTTTTGCAATATTTCAGAGGTGATTGCCTCTTTTGCATTCACTCTGCCTGAATCGATGGCAGCTTGCAGCTGAGCCAAGTTCACTGTGGAGAGATCTTTTGCGAAAATATTGGTGAAACCCATTTTCGGCAAACGGCGGTAGAGTGGCATTTGTCCACCCTCGAAACCGTTGATTGCTACACCGGTACGAGCTTTTTGACCCTTTTGACCACGTCCGCAAGTTTTACCTTTACCGGAACCGATTCCACGGCCAACGCGCATTCTCTTTTTTACTGCGCCTTCTTGAGGCTGGAGTTCATTCAGTTTCATTTTGATATCCTCTTAATCTCTACCGTTTATTCGGCAACTTTCACAAGGTGACGTACTTTGTGAATCATGCCACGTACAGAAGGAGTATCTTCCAACTGTTTGGAACGGTGCATTTTATTCAATCCCAAACCAACAAGGGTTTGTTCCTGATCCTGTTGACGACCGATCGGGCTACCGATCTGGGTCACAGTGATCATTTTTTTAGAAGCGTCTGCCTTTTTTGCTTTTGCTTGTGCCATATCAGATATCCTCTATCTTATTCTGCTGCAACTTCGGCATCTTCCGATGCGTCTTCTGCTTTAGCTTCTTTCATACGAACATCACGGTTTGCAACAATCTCGCTGACTTTTTTACCACGACGTGCAGCAACTGTACGCGGGCTTTCCATCAGTTTGAAGGCTTCGAATGTCGCATTGACCATGTTATATGGATTGTTGGTTCCGATGGCTTTTGCCACAACGTCCTGAATTCCGATTGCTTCGAAAATCGCACGCAATGGACCACCCGCAATAATACCAGTACCGGCTGGGGCTGTCCGCAAGCGAACGTGCCCCGCACCGTAACGACCGACCACATCATGGTGGATTGTACGACCTTCACGAAGGGCGACACGGATCATGTTGCGTTTTGCCTGTTCGGTTGCCTTGCGAATTGCATCAGGAACCTCACGAGCTTTTGCGTGACCATGACCAACACGACCACGACCATCACCCACAACGACCAATGCTGCGAAACCGAAACGACGGCCACCTTTCACAACTTTAGCAACGCGGTTGACGGCAACCAGGCGTTCGTTCAATTCTACTTCTTCGCGCTCTTCGCGTTTACGATCTGGACGAGCCATCTTTAGTTCACCATTCCTTCCTTAGAATTCTAATCCGCCTGCACGAGCTGCTTCTGCCAACGCCTTAACACGGCCATGGTAACGGAAGCTTCCGCGGTCAAACATAACTTTTGTCACTTTTGCTGCCCTAGCACGCTCGGCGATCATTTCACCTACTTTGCTAGCTGCCGCTACATTACCGCCTGTTTTACGCAGGTCGCTTTCCAGCGTTGATGCTGCAGCCAAAGTGATACCTTTTGTATCATCAATGATTTGAGCATAAATTTGGTTGTTTGTCCGGTGTATGGACAAGCGCAATAATCCAGCCTTATTAATGCGGGTAAGTTTTGCGCGTACGCGACGTGCCCGTCTTTGTGCATTTGTTTCTGGTTGACGCATGATGTTTCGTCCTTCTTAACCTTAATTATCTCTAATAGCTTCTTAGTTATTTCTTCTTGCCTTCTTTACGCAGGATATATTCCCCTGCATAACGAACGCCTTTGCCTTTATATGGCTCTGGTGGTCTGTAACCACGGATTTCCGCAGCAACCTGACCAACCTGTTCCTTATCAATACCGGAAATTTTGATCTGGGTTTGTTTTTCAACAACAATCGTGATGCCCTCAGGGATCGCATAACGCACGTCATGACTGAACCCAAGTTGCAGAACAAGTTCTTTGCCTTGAAGATTGCAACGGTATCCAACACCTTCGATCTCAAGGTTCTTGGAGAACCCTTCGGTCACGCCTTGTACCATATTGGCAATACGACGTTGCATGGTTGCCCACAAAGCACGGCTTTCCAGATCCTTGGTATTTGGAGCAACAGTAATTGCACCATTTTCAATGGACACGGAGACCTTAGGATGAACTGCCAAAGCCATTTCGCCTTTCGGCCCTTTGACTTTAATATCCTGTTCCTTCAGGTCAATTGTCACGCCATTTGGCACAGCAACTGGATTTTTACCTACGCGAGACATTTTATTTTCCTCGTTCAAATTTCAATTCAAAAAATTCTGTACAGTATTTTCTTTTAGAAAACCTGACACAAAAGTTCACCACCAACATTCTCATCACGAGCCTGCTGATCAGCCATTACACCACGCGGCGTCGAGACAATCGTTATGCCCAGACCGTTATAATAACGTGGGATAGCCTGCGCAGCAGAATAAATGCGACGACCCGGTTTGGAAACGCGGTGCAATTCACGAATTACAGGTGTTCCTTCATCATATTTCAGGTCGATCACGAAATTTTTGTGACCTTGCTCGCTTGCCTCTTCTTTATAGCCACGGATATAACCGGAACTTTTCAGAACAGACAAAACTGATTCACGCATCTTCGAAGCAGGGCAGATGACCTGTTTCAAACTTGCTCTTTGACCGTTACGAATGCGGGTCAACATATCTCCTAATGGATCACTCATCGACATGATCTAAATTCTCCTTCTTACCAGCTTGACTTCGTTACACCAGGCAATTGACCTTCAGAGGCCAGTTTGCGCAGTGATATACGGCTCAAGCTAAATTTACGATAATATGCACGTGGACGTCCGGTCAGCGCACAACGGTTGCGGATGCGTGTCTCTGCACCGTTTCTTGGCATTTGAGCCAATTTCACAGTCAAAGCAAAGCGTTCTTCAACAGAAAGTTCACGATCCATGATCATCTCTTTCAATTTCGCACGCTTGGTCGCATCGCGTTTGACCATTTTTTTGCGTTTTTCATTCCGGTTTGTAGCACTGACTTTTGCCATTCTAGTCCTCTTTCCTAAATTCTAATTTCTGAACGGCATATCAAAGCCGCGCAGCAATTCTTTAGCCTCATCATCAGTTTTGGCAGACGTACAGATAATAATGTCCATACCGCGCAATGCCTCAACTTTTTCAAAGTTTATCTCAGGGAAGATCGTATGATCTTTAATACCCAGAGCATAATTGCCACGACCGTCAAAGGCTTTACCATTAATGCCACGGAAGTCGCGGACACGTGGTAGCGCAATTGTGACCAGTCGGTCAAGAAATTCGTACATGCGTTTGCCGCGCAGGGTTACTTTTGCCCCGATTGGCATACCTTCACGAATTTTGAAGGACGCATTGGATTTACGCGCTTTGGTTGAAACCGGCTTTTGACCAGCAATCTGGGTCAGATCCTTCAACGCGGATTCCATATGTTTCTTATCCAAAGCTGCTTGCCCGACACCCATATTGATGGTGATGTGCTTCAACTTAGGGATTTGATGAATATTCTTGTACCCGCGGCTTTTTTGCATTGCCGGAGCCAATTCTTCTTTGTATCTTTTTTCCAGTTTTGGAATATATTTTTCCTGAGCGGCCATTGTCATACCATCCATTAAGCAATCGTTTCGCCCGACTTTTTGGCAACACGTACTTTTTTGCCATCAGCCAGAGTTTTCATTCCGACTTTGGTTGCCTTACCCGATTTCGGGTCAGCCAAAGCCACATTGGAGACATGGATCGGAGCCTCAACACGTTGCAAACCGCCCGCAGCAAGCTGGGTTGGTTTGGCATGTTTGGTCATCATATTGATGCCCGATACCACAACACGGTTTTCAGAAGGAATGACTCTGGTCACTTCACCAGATTTTCCTTTATCCTTACCGGTTACTACGACCACTTGGTCGCCTTTTTTAATTTTCAATTTTACCTGTGTCATTAGAGCACCTCGGATGCCAAAGAAATAATTTTCATGTAACCCTTGCCACGCAATTCACGTGTCACTGGGCCAAAAATACGGGTTCCGATAGGCTCACCCTGTTTGTTGATCAGAACAACAGCGTTGCCATCAAAACGAATGGTTTCACCATTGCCACGGTGCAGGCCGGAAGCCGTCCGCACAATCACAGCACGATGAACATCACCTTTTTTAACACGACCACGTGGAATCGCATCTTTAACAGACACGACAATAACATCGCCGATATTTGCAAAACGACGCTTGGAGCCGCCCAATACTTTGATGCAAGATACACGGCGTGCGCCGGAGTTATCTGCTACATCAAGATTTGATTCCATCTGGATCATTTTAATTCACCCGAATTTTCTATACGTTTCCTAATAATTCCTATTTCTTAGAGGCCTTTTTTGCCCCTGCCTTTTTAGCTTTGGCCGGAGCGTCTTCGCTTTCGGCAACAGCCTTAACCTTAGGAGCCAACTCACGACCCAAAGCCTTTGGATCAGTTGTAACCGTCCAGGTTTTGCGTTTGGAGATCGGACGACATTCTTCAATTTCGACCATGTCCCCAACGCGGAACAGATTGGTTTCGTCGTGAGCAGCATATTTCGAGCTTTGCTTCACATATTTCTTATAAATCGGGTGCATAGTCCGACGTTCAACCAAGACAGTTACTGTCTTGTCCATTCCATCACCGACTACACGGCCTTCCAATACACGACGTGGCATATCTAACTCCTTCTTCCTTCCGCCCTACTTGGCAGCTTGAGCAGCTTGTTGCTGGCTCATACATGTTTTAACCCGGGCAATCGTCCGACGTACTTTACGGATATCTGCAGTGTTTTGCAGTTGTCCGCCAGCTTGCTGGAATCTCATGTCCATTTGTTGCTTGCGCAAATCAAGCAGCATTGCATTCAATTCGTCCTGGCTTTTGCCTTTCAGATCTTCTGCTTTATTTGTTGTTTTTGCTTTTGCCATCTTAAATCTCCATCACCTTGTCTTATTCGGCGATCCGCTTGACGAATTTGGTATCAATCGGCAGTTTTGCCGCTGCCAAAGCCAGAGCTTCACGAGCCAATTCTTCAGGTACACCTTCAATTTCAAACATGATCCGACCTGGTTTAACGCGGGCTACCCAAAATTCTGGTGAACCTTTACCCGAACCCATACGAACCTCAAGAGGTTTCTTGGATACAGGCACATCTGGGAATATACGGATCCAGACTTTACCCTGACGTTTAATATGACGGGTCAAAGCACGACGTGCAGCCTCGATTTGACGCGCAGTAATACGATCAGGGGCCAGAGCCTTCAGTCCAAAAGATCCGAATGCCACTTGATATCCGCCTTTGGCAGCTCCGTGGATACGGCCTTTATGGGCCTTTCTGTATTTTGTTTTCTTTGGTAAGAGCATTTTTTTACTCCATTATTCCTTTGTATAAGTTCTAATCGCGCTTGGTTGCACCAAGGTTTTCGGCCATGCGTTTGTCACGAGCCATTGGATCATGTTCCATGACATCACCTTTGTAGATCCAGACTTTAACGCCGATGATCCCGTAGGTGGTCAAACCTTCAGCAACACCGTAATCCAGATCAGCGCGGAGTGTGTGCAAAGGCACCTGGCCTTCACGGTACCACTCCATACGGGCGATATCAGCACCAGCCAAACGACCAGCAACATTCACACGAATTCCTTTTGCACCCAGACGCAAAGCTGATTGAACAGCCCGTTTCATGGCACGACGGAAAGAAACACGACGTTCGAGCTGTTGGGCAATGCCCTCTGCAACGAGTTGTGCATCAATTTCCGGCTTACGGATCTCGACAATATTCAGAGAAACTTCGCCACCCGATTTCGCGGACAAGTCTTTGCGCAGTTTCTCGATATCTGCTCCTTTTTTACCGATGATCACACCAGGGCGAGCAGTGTGAACGGTCACGCGAGTATTTTTCGCGGCACGTTCAACGATCACCTTGCTGATACCAGCAGCTTTCAATTTGTCATGCACGAATTCGCGCAATTTCAAATCTTCGATAAGCTTGACAGCATAATCCTTACCGGAGAACCAACGGGAGTCCCAAGTGCGGTTGATACCAACACGAAGACCAATTGGATTAACTTTCTGACCCATGTTTATCCCCTACTCCTATTCGGCTTTTTCTCTGACAACAACTGTCAGGTTGCTGAAAAACTTTTCAATACGACCGGCGCGGCCGCGGGCACGTGCCATGAAACGTTTCATGACGACTGATTTCCCGACAGTTGCTTCGGCAACATACAAACGGTCAACATCCAAAGAGTGGTTGTTTTCAGCGTTTGCTACAGCCGATTGCAGAACCTTTTTGACATCGCGCGCAACTCGTTTGTTGCAGAAATCGAGGTCAACCAGAGCTTTCTCGGCTTTTTTGCCACGGATCATTTCCGCAACCAAATTTAATTTGTATGGACTGGAGTCGATATATTTCGAGAATGCTCTCGCTTCGTTATCGGCTACGCGTCTTTCGTTTTTAGGTTTTCCCATGATCTATTCCTTACTTCTTCTTATCACCACCGTGACCTTTGAAGGTACGGGTGTGTGCAAATTCACCAAGCTTGTGGCCGATCATGTTGTCAGTAACCAGAACAGGAATAAATTTATTCCCATTATGGACAGCCATCGTCAAACCAACCATTTGTGGCAGGATTGTCGAACGGCGCGACCATGTCTTGATCGGCGTATTTTTTCCACTCGAACGGACTTCCTCAACTTTCTTGAGAAGATGTCCATCTACAAACGGGCCTTTCCATGTTGAACGAGCCATGTTTTATACCTCAGCCTTCCTCAGATCCTACTTGTTCTTAATCTTACGACGACGAATAATAAGTTTGTCAGTCGCTTTATTCTTACGTGTCTTGTATCCTTTAGCCGGTACACCAGTTGGGGAACACCAGTGAACACCACCATTGGTACGACCGCCGTGCGGGTGGTCAACAGGGTTCATGGAGATACCACGTTGGTGAGGCTTGCGACCTAACCAGCGGTTACGCCCAGCCTTACCGATATTGATGTTTTTCTGGTCAGGGTTAGAAACAGCCCCAATTGTTGCCAGACATTCACCGCGAACCATACGCATTTCACCGGAGGACAATTTAATCTGGGCATAACCCTGATCACGACCAACCAATTGAGCGAAAGTTCCGCCAGCGCGAGCCATTTGCCCACCTTTACCAGGTTTCATTTCCACATTGTGGATAATGGTTCCAACAGGCATATTTTTCAAAGGCAGTGTGTTTCCGATTTTGATGTCGGCTTTTTCACTGGAGACGATTTTGTCGCCTTCTGCCAAACGTTGAGGAGCCAAGATATAGGCCTTCTCACCATCTTCATACTGAATCAAAGCGATAAACGCAGTGCGGTTTGGATCATATTCCAAGCGCAGTACTGTTGCTTCCATGTTCATTTTAGAACGTTTGAAGTCAATAATACGGTACCGTTGTTTGTGACCACCACCCAGAAAACGCATAGTGATGCGGCCAGTATTGTTACGACCACCGTTTCTATGTTTTCCTTCGGTCAGCGACTTTTCCGGTGCGCCTTTCCACAACTGGCTGCGATCAACCAAGACCAACTGGCGTTGACCGGGGGTTGTCGGATTGTACTTCTTCAAAGCCATAATTGCTTGTCCTCTTCCCTAAATCTTTCCTTATACACCAGTGCCAACGTCAATAGTTTGACCTTCGGCCAAAGTTACAATGGCCTTTTTGACATCTGAACGTTTTCCCAAGATACCCTTGAACCGTTTGGTTTTACCTTTGGTCACTATGGTATTAACTGTCATAACCTTCACATCGAACAGGCTTTCGACAGCGCGTTTGATTTGTGGTTTGGTTGCGGTTGGTGCAACCTGAAAGGTAACCTGACCGTGCTGGGATCCCATCATGGACTTTTCGGTTACAACCGGCTTGACCAAGGTTATATAGTCTTGCTCGATCACGATCGGTTTGGTTGTCTTTGCTTTTGCCATTTCTAACTCCTTATCCTTTCCTAACGCCTATGCAGACAGACGCTTGGTCAGGTTTTCAACAGCATCCTTGGTCAACACCAGAGTGTCATGACGCAGAATGTCATATACGTTTGCACCTTCGCTTGGCAAAATGTCGATATGTGGAATGTTGCGCGTTGCCAGAGCAAAATTGCGATCCATTTCTTCACCACATACAAACAATGCAGATTGAATACCCATTGCATTCAATTTTGCAGCCATTGCTTTGGTTTTTGGATCAGCGACAGAAGCTGCATCCAACACAATCAGTTGACCACTTGCTGCCTTGGCAGACAAAGCTGTTTTCAAAGCCAACATACGTTGCTTTTTAGGCAGCTCAGTTGCATGCGAACGCACAACCGGTCCAAAAATAGTAGCACCGCCAACAAACTGGGCTGCACGCAAGTTACTTGCACGGGCACGACCGGTTCCTTTTTGGTTCCAAGGTTTTTTACCTGTACCGGAGACATCCGATACACCCTTGGTTTTGTGTGTTCCTGCACGACGCTTGTTCAATTGGTAGTGAACCATGCGGTGCAAAATATCGGCACGAACTTCAACGCCAAATACTGCGTCATCAAGCTCGATATTGCCGGCTTCTTTATTTTCTAATGTTTTGACTGCGATCTTCATTCTGTCGCCTCACTTATTCTTTTGCTTCTTCTGCAGGAGCAGCTTCAACAGATGCTTCCACAGGGGTTTCTTGTGCCGGAGCTTCTTCTGCAGCAGGGGCAGCAGATTGTTCCGACGACTTCAGGCCAGCAGGAAGAGGAACATCAGCGTGAGCAGCTTTTTTAACTGCATCAGTGATGATGACCCATTCTTTTGCATTGCCAGGAACATTTCCTTGAACCAAAACCAGACCGTCTTCAGGATAAACTGCGACAATTTTCAGATTTTGAGTGGTAGTCGTATCAACACCATACTGACCAGGCATTTTTTTGCCTTTCCAGGTACGGCCCGGATCCTGAGAACAACCGGTAGATCCGATTGAACGGTGGGAGACTGATACACCGTGGGAAGCACGAAGTCCACCAAAATTCCAACGTTTCATACCACCGGCAAAACCACGACCTTTTGACGTTCCTTGAACATCAACATATTGTCCCGGAACGAAGTGGCTTGCGCACAATTCTGCACCGATTTCCAAAACATTTTCTGGACTGACGCGGAATTCAGCAACTTTGCGTTTTGGCTCGACTTTAGCTTTCGCATAGTGTCCACGCATCGCTTTGGATACGTTTTTCACTTTCGCTGTGCCTGCACCCAATTGAACAGCTGTATAGCCATCACGCTCTTGGGTACGAACGTCAACAACCTGTAAATTATCAATTTTAAGAACGGTTACTGGAATATGAGACCCGTCTTCACCGAAAACGCGTGTCATTCCTTCATTCTTTGCAATCAATCCGGTTCTCATTTTTATCTCCAGATACTCTTCCTAAATATTCTTACGCCGCCAAACTAAGCTGCTTGTCCGACTTTGATTTCTACATCCACACCGGCTGCCAAATCCAATTTCATCAATGCATCCACAGTTTGTGGTGTTGGATCAATAATATCGATCAGGCGTTTATGGGTACGCATTTCGAACTGCTCCATCGATTTTTTATCGATGTGCGGAGAACGCAATACGGTGAAACGCTCAGTGCGGGTTGGCAGAGGAACAGGCCCACGAACGCTGGCTCCTGTACGCTTTGCTGTATTTACGATCTCGCTCGTGGACAAGTCCAAAACGCGGTGATCATAAGCCCGAAGGCGGATACGGATAGTTTGTGCATCCATTTTTTGTTCCTCTTAATCCCAAACCTTATTCAATAATTTTCGCGACGACGCCAGCACCGACGGTACGGCCACCTTCACGGATAGCAAAACGAAGACCTTCGTTCATCGCAATTGGCGCGATCAATTTTACGGTCAGGTTTACGTTATCTCCTGGCATCACCATCTCTGAACCCTCTGGCAAAGATACTTCACCTGTTACGTCCGTTGTACGGAAGTAAAATTGTGGGCGGTAATTCGCAAAAAATGGTGTGTGACGTCCACCTTCTTCTTTCGACAGAATATAGGTCTCTGCCGTGAATTTGGTGTGGGGCTTGATCGAACCTGGCGCACACAGAACTTGTCCGCGCTCAACTTCTTCACGTTTCGTTCCACGCAACAATGCACCAATGTTGTCTCCGGCCTGACCCTGGTCAAGCAACTTACGGAACATTTCAACACCAGTACAGGTCGTCTTCACGGTTGGACGGATACCGACAATCTCGATCTCTTCCCCAACTTTTACAACACCTTGTTCAACACGACCAGTTACAACCGTTCCACGACCAGAAATCGAGAACACGTCCTCAACTGGCATCAGGAATGGTTTATCAATCGGACGCTCAGGTTGTGGAA
>DISK01000006.1:127022-305020 GCA_002421905.1 Micavibrio sp. UBA6212 | reverse complement strand
ATCGTTGCACGACCTGTGGAAACTGAATCGATCGCGGTATCAAGTGTCGCGGACGCGAGAATCGCGTTTGCTTGTGTACCAACTGAAGAACCGTTGGCAATGGTTGTCATGTTAATCGACGACAAGTCCACTGCGATGGTTTCAGTTGCGGCAATACCAACCTGAGTGTTCAAGTTGAAAGATCCGTCAATCAGAGTATCACCGTTAAATCCGGTGTTGGTTCCGATAGCCTGAGCTTCAGTCAACAGCTGTTGATATTCCGTGTTAATAAAGTCACGACCACCTGTATCCTGAACGGTACCGGAGTTCGACTGAGCTGCCAGTGCCTTCATACGTTGCAGAATGTCACCGACACGAGCCATTGCTCCATCAGCCGTTTGCAGAAGCGAACGGGCCTGAACAGCGTTAGTCGCCGCTTGTTTCAAAGCGGTGGTGTCTGCTCTCAGAGATGAAGAAACGGCAAGACCAGCAGCATCGTCACTCGCCCGAACGATACGAGAACCGCTCGAGAGTTTGGCCAATGATTTATCTTGTTCACGGGAGTTTTTGTTAAGGTAGATCAACGCCGAGTTGGCGGAGGTGTTGGTTGCAATTACTGGCATGATAGACTCCTTTCTTGAGCTTTAAAGCCATTATGTATTTCGAATTTCATTCTGAAATCCGGAAAACTTCATCACGTTTCTTGCGAATCAGTTCTCTTTAAGGTGCTTACGGTAGCATGAATCGAACGTATTTGTTAATTCCTTTCATGTTCCTATCCATTGAGCGTACACCATGATTAGTTAATAAGTTCTTTATTTTCGTTGAGGAACCACGTAGCATTGAAAAAATTTGAACTCTCTCTCGGAGCGCCCATGAATCTTCAAGAATCCATGATGACAGAGGGCTTGCAAGCCCTTAAAAAGAAGCGCTTTCAAGATGCTGAAGCTTGCTTTTCTCAAATCATTTCTATGGACGAGCAAAATGTCACAGGCTGGAAAAATCTCGGGCTGGTCTGGTTAAAAACAGAGCGCCATCGGGAAGCAATTGATGCCTATACTGTTGCCAACCACCTATCCCCTGACGATGCCGATATTTTATATAATCTGGGAATGGCACATCTTCATTGTGAAGAAGATGCCGCAGGCCTGTCTGCATTGGAACAATCTTATCGTCTTAGCCAAAATTTTGATCTCGCAATTCTACTGGGGGATTCTTTTCATAACCTTCATGACTACAACAAAAGCGCGTATTACTATCTAAGCGCCTATAAAACCAATAAAACCCATGAACTATTGCAATATAAGTTGGCAATTGCCCTGTACCGTAACGGTGATCTGGATCAAGCCATCGGCATATCCGCTCATTTGGTTATCCAGCATCCAAAAGAACGGAAATATATGGATCTGTTCGTTGATTTTTACCGCAGAATCCCTAATGTCCAATTCAATGCAGAGGCTTTCAATGCTATTGAAATCTGTTTGAAGCAGGACAATGTCAAATTTTCCAATTTACGTTCTGCCTGGTCGAGCCTTTTGCTGCTAAATCCCGATTTTGAAAAATTTCGCCAATTCTCGCGTCATACGGATGAAAACGGCCCTCGTACAATCCAGATTGAAGACATTACAAAAGAGCTTGGGTCTTTTTATCTGTGTACTGGACTGATAAAAATTTTTGCTTCGGGAATTCCTCTGGAATACATACTCACCAACCTGCGTCGATATTTTCTTCTGGACTGGAAAAATCATGAAGCCTGGCCCAAAGAGGCCTTGTCGTTTCTGGTCGCCTTGTCCGTACAATGCTGGTTCAATGATTTTGTATATTACGTCACAGATGAAGAAAAGAGCGCCTTTGCTGATCTGCAACAGCATTTGAAAAGCTTGCTGAATCAGACAGAGCGAAAATTACCAGACTCGGAGGCACCTTTACTGGCCTTATATTGTTGCTTTGATCCACTCTATGGCCTTTATGAAAGAGACGATAAACTGCCCCTATCAAAATCGGCTCTTTATCAATTACGCCCCCTCATTCTTCATCAATTAACAAACCCGCGGACAGAAGCTCAATTAGCCACAACGATTCCAAGCTTTACCGAAATTAAGGACGTCACGTCCCAAGCCGTTCAAAAAATGTACGAGCAGCGTCCCTACCCTCGCTGGAGCAGTTCGGCTGTCTCGGCAACTCAAGCTGATCTTAGAAAGGCCAGTGAGGGGCTGGAAATTCTGGTTGCCGGATGCGGCACAGGACAAGAACCTGCCTTTTATGCCAACATTGCCCAAAGCGCCCATATTACAGCAATTGATCTGTCACGAACCAGTATTGCCTATGGTATGCGGCAGGCAAAAGAAATGGGATTCCTGTCACGCATTAATTTTCTACATGGTGATTTAATGCAGGTTGGCAAGTTAGACAAAAAATTTGACTTTGTTGCCAGCTCTGGCGTTCTTCATCATTTGAAAGAACCGGAAAAGGGTTTGGAAGCCATTGTTTCAACCCTCAAACCCAATGGGCGGATGAGTTTGTCCCTTTATTCAAAGGTGGCACGAAAGTTCGCTCTTGATCCTGCCTCCGAATATATTCGGGAAAAAGGTTATAACTCTTCCATTGATGATATTCGTCAGTTCCGCCGTGATTTATTTGCCATGAAGGTGAATGATCCGATTTTAAGATGTACTACAGCTGCGGACTTTTTTAATCTGGCCGAATGCAACGACATGCTGTTTCATGTTCAAGAACACCGCTATACTTTACTGGAATTCAGGGACATGGCCGCGCGGCATGGTCTTGAGCCGATTGATATTTCGCTCTCTCCTGAGAAAAAACGAGGATTCAAGGCTGCATTCCCGGATCGGGAGTTTCTCGATTTCGACGCAATGACAGACTATGAACAGCAAAACCCGCAGACCTTCTTTGAAATGTATAAAATCTATTTCAAGCGGATTGGGGACACCACCGCACATCCTTTTGATCCACTCATCAGATTGGGAGCCATATAAGAGGCTCAGACTGAAAATCGGCAGAAACTCAAGAGTTTCAAGAAAATTCAATTTTTTTCGCCCAATTTTCTTCTGTGCCTCGTTTAACTGGTTGTAGGTAATAAAACCGCAACCGGAGAATGCTTTATGGCAACAATTACCCAGCTTTCATACGCAACTGACCTGTCCACTCTGTCAGGGACAAAGATCACGAGCACAGCCTCATCATCCAGCACCACCGATAGTGCGACAGAGGAAGCAGAAAAGCTAAAGACCCAGTTTCTAAGCATTCTTCTGACCCAAATGCAGCACCAGAATCCTCTCGATCCTATGGACACCAAAGAATTTACTGGCCAATTGGCGCAGTTCTCTTCTCTGGAACAGCAAATCAGCACGAACGTCAAGCTTGACTCTCTTTTGGGCAGCTTGCAACAGACCGCTACGGCCAGTGCCTTCGGTTACATCGGGCAATATGTTGATCTGGATACTGATTCAGGTGCGATGCAAGATGGATCGGCGACATGGACATATGCAATCCCTGAAGAAGCCGAAGACGTCTCCATCACAATCACAGATAAGGACGGAAAAACCGTTTACTCGGGCTCTCTGCAAAATTCCAGCGGTTCCAGTTCGATTAATGCGGGAACTTACAGCTTTACACTTTCCAATGCTGATACGGCTGTTGCCGTTGAAAATGGCGGCGTCCTGAAATTTGCCATTACAGCCAAAAATAGCGATGGAGATAGCATCACAACCGATATTCATTCAACTGTCCGCGTGGACTCTATCCAGTCTGACAGTACCACAACCTACCTGCAAGCCGGTGGGTTACTGTTTGAAATTGGTGATATCCAGAAAATTGTTACCCCCACCACAACCACTGACACTACTGAAGACACAACAACTGAAGATACAACTGTTTAACGCTTTTATTATATAGGAGAGTAAATTATGAGTTTGAATGGCGCACTAAATGCTTCCGTATCCGGCCTTCGAGCCCAGTCTGCAGCCATCGCGGCTGTGTCTGAGAATATTGCGAACGCCAGTACAACGGCATATAAAACCCGTGAAATGTCGTTTCAATCCCTTGTGACTGGGAACCAGACAAAATCCGGACTTAGCTCTGGTGGTGTGGTTTTTAACTCCTATCAGAATATTGACAATCAGGGGCAAATTCAGGCCTACGATAAATCCACTTATATTGCCATTAACGGTAATGGATTCTTCGTGGTCACAGATGACGTGGCAAACCAGCCATCCGGTTATACCTATACCAGAAACGGAAGTTTCTCGACTGATGCTGCTGGTTTCCTTGTAAACTCCGAAGGATATTACTTGCTCGGTCAACGAACAGATGAGCTGGGTAATGTCATATCGGGAAGTGCGAACGATTTGAACTCGCTTGATCCGATTGACGTGAACCAGATTTCGGGGACAGCACAATCCACTACAGAAATCCGGTTTGATATGAACTTGCCGGCGGATGCTGCAATCGCCGATACATTTAATAACTCGATTGAATTATTTGATGCCTTGGGTGTGTCACATACGGTGTCCATTACATGGCTTAAAAATGCTGCAAATGACTGGACGGCTACCTTTTCTGACCCCGTTCTGACTTCTACCGGCGTGGTATCTGGTACCATCGATACGGACAGCGGTACGGCAGGTATCCAGACTTCGATTGATGTCACATTTAACGGGGATGGTTCGATTGCATCCTTTAACCCTGCCATTCCTGCCTTTGATATCACAGGCTTTACAACCGGTGCCAATAACAGCTCCGTTGTACTGGACTGGGGGACTGTCGGACAGACAAATGGCTTAACTCAATTCTCATCCAATACAACCACACCAAGTCTTGAAATTTACCTGATTGATCAGGATGGGGTGCGTTTCGGTCAGTTGAGCAATATCTCAATTAACGAAACCGGACTAGTAACCGCCGCATTCGAAAACGGGGTGCGTCTGCCAGTTTACCAGATCCCTATTGCAACTTTCCCGAACCCAGGTGGATTGAACCACGTTGAAGGAACCGTCTATGACGAAAACGAGGCCGCAGGTAACTATAACCTTCGTTTGCCAGGCCAAGGGAATGCGGGTAACATTATTGCAAGCGCTCTGGAACAATCGACAACCGATACATCAGAAGAGTTCAACAAGATGATCGTTGCACAGCAGGCTTACTCTTCTGCGGCGCAGGTCGTCAGTACAGTTGATGAGATGTTCCAGGATCTGATTAGCGCGGTTCGTTAATCTCTAAATAGATGAGGCCTAGGATATGGAACTACTGGAAAGAACGCTAACAGAGTTTATGAAGACCCGTGATGTTGCAAAATTTCTTGCATCGGGGGTTTCTCTGAAACCGGAAAAGATCCAGTCCCATATCCTGTCCCTTCCCGAAGACCGTCAAAAGGACATCAGGGCACAACTTACAGAAGTTATGAATGCCCTGAGTTCTTATATCGAAAAACTGGACATCGAGAAGGCTGAAATCAAAGAACAGATCGACCAAAATTTGAAATCTGTTCAGGCGTGTCTTAGCTACGGAAGCGCCCAAGGGTTGACCAAGAACAAAAAGAAATAAGGATTTTGATCATGCAAGAGAATTTAGAAATTCATACATCATCTGCGGAAGATATGGTTTTCGAGTTTCTTGAAATGTCTCGCCGCCTGCTGTCCTTGATTGAACATGAAAACAAAATCATGGAAGAGTGTGGTTGCCTGAACATTGAGACCTACCTGCTTCATCGTGATGCCTTGTTAAAAAATTACGAAGAGAAAGCAGTTTCCCTTATGGGATGTCTGGAACGCCAACAGTCCTCCGAAGGTATCGGAGAATTGATGATGGAAGAGATAATTTCTCTGAAACAAGCATTAAATGACAACACGCATCACAAGTTCAAAAGTCTGAAACGTTCACTTTCAGACAAACAAGGAGACGCAGCATGGCATTAACCAACGCTCTGAATGCGACCCTTAACGGGATGATGACCACCGAGTTGAAAACCGCTCTGGTGTCACAGAACATCGCCAATGCCGATAAGGAAGGCTACACACGGAAATCTTTGAACACGCAATACATTACTACCAGTTCAGGATCAGTTCCAGTGTCGGGTGTTGTTGTTGGCTCAACTGATGCCTTTCTGGTTGCTTCTTTGGTTGATGATATTTCTGCCTATACAAAAAATAAAGTTGTCAGCGACTCTCTGGATTATTACAACACCCAATTGGGTAGCACCGATGGAAGCAATACGCTGAGCACATACATTGACAATATGTATGCCACATTGAAATCTGTAGCGACCAACCCGGAAACATCTGCCAATAAATCCGAAGTGGTCAACACCGCCAACAATCTGGCGAGTTCCTTGCGCAACCTATCTGCGGATATTCAGAATCTACGTCAAACTGCCGAACAAAAAATTGCCAGTTCAGTTAATAATGTTAACGCCATTCTTGACCGCATTGATGCCCTTAATGACAAAATCACAAGCTTTGCGGGAAATGACGCTGGATTGGCTGAATATGAGGATCAACGCGTCGTTGAAATCCAGAATCTAGCAAAGGAAATGGATATCCAGTATTTTTATACCAGTGATAACCAGATGCAAATTTATACAGAGTCGGGGCAAGCTTTATTGCTATCCCAGCCTCGCCATCTTTCCTATACTACAACCAATGTCGTTCACAGCACAACCTTGTATCCGGCTGGATTTTCTTCAATTGATCTGGATGGTACAGACCTGACCACGATGTTGACCGGAGGAAATCTGGGAGGATATATATCACTGCGCGATGATATCTATGTTAGCGAACAAGCGAAACTTGATGAGTTTGCAAATGTCCTCCAAACCCAAACCAATAGCTTGCTTAGTCAGGGGGCTTCTATTCCGGGACGTAGTCTGATGGAGGGCTCTCTCTCTGGACTGACCGGTGCCACCCCATTCACAGCAACAGGCAGCATGCGGGTTGCCGTTACAGATTCAACCGGAACTATTGTCAATTATTCCGACATTAACCTTGCTGCGATGACGAATATCAATGATGTTCTGACTGCCATTAACGGCGTAGCCGGATTAACAGCCACTTTGAATGCTGATGGTGAATTATCAATTTCTGTTACGCCATCTACCAACGGGGTTGTTATCAATCCGATGAACAGCAGCGTGACCTCCTCCTCAGGTGAGAATATTTCTGAATACTTCGGACTAAACGATTTGTTTATCGGGACGAACGCAGAAAATATTCAGATTTCCGCCTATCTGGTGTCTCGCCCTGACTATCTTTCGGTTGGTGTCCTTGATAGCAGCGGTGGTCTTGTTGCAGGGGACAAGGGTGTTGCAAGAGGAGATGGATCGGTTGCCGATCTTATTGCTTCGGCTTTGACTTCCTCCCAGAGTTTCAATGCGGCAGGTAATTTTGCGGCACAATCCAATACATTGCTGGCCTATGCTCAGGCCTTTATAGCCGACGCCTCAACACAGGCTAGTATTACAGAAGGTGAAACTGAGACATCGTATCTGGTTTATTCCACCAGCAATAATTTGATGACCAGTCAATCAGGTGTCAATATTGATGAAGAAACTGCTAAGATGTTGGTCTTGCAAAACCAGTACTCAGCCGCCGCACAAGTTGTTTCAGTCATTCAGCAGATGCTGGATGATTTGATTAATGCTGTCAGGTAGAACAGGAGAAAAACATGGTTAACCGTGTTGCTACATATCCATATACGACTTCGATGATCGCAGAAAATATGAGACTGCAGGTCAAATATTCCGACATCAATACTCAAATCAGTTCGGGGTTAAAATCCCAGAATTACAAAGGTATTTCATCTGACACACAATATTTGCTGTCGGTCGAAAGCGCCATTGATCGTCTAGATGCCTATAACACCAACACAAATATTGTATTGGCCAATGTGAACACAATGTACGAAGCTTTGGGCCAGATTGAAGACATGGCAAACTCGATGCTGACTGCTGTGACTGCGGCATTGGGTGGCGGTCAGGTTCCAACCGCTGTTACGGCCAACCAAGCCAGCAATGCGCTGGATGAAACCCAGTCAGTTCTCAACATGAAAATCGGCAACCGGTATGTGTTTGCAGGAACAAATATAGATACGCCCCCAGTTGACTTGACCGATCCGGCATGGGTTCCACAAACTTCCCCTTCGGTTGTAAACTCTTCTTATTATCAAGGAAATAGTACGATTACATCTGTTCAGTCCTCTGAAAGCCACGTCATCAATTATGGGGTTCTGGCCAGTGATCCAGCATTCGAAGAATTGTTCCGTGCTTACAATCTGGTCCTTAACAACTCAGGCAGCATAACAGAATTGTCCGAAGCATCAGATCTTATTAGATCAGCAATTGACGGAATTGCGAATGTCCGCAGCAATCTGTCGATCAACGCGAAATCCATGGAAGATCAGATCTATCAAAATGAACAGGACAAAGTCTATCTAAAAGAGCTCACGAGCAACATCAAAGAAACGGATATTCCATCGGCCTCGGTACAAATTACCGAGATCCAGACCCAGATGGAAGCCGCCTATTCTTCATCTGTTCGGATACTGAACCTTAACCTGCACGATTACCTGTGATAGGTCTCATGTTCTTCATGGATAGGATGCGGCAAAATGCCCATACCCATAAATGGGCTTATTGCCTATATATTAGCCATGTCTATTGGGAACCCTGATCTGAAACAGAAAATTCTTGCCTATGACCGGGCCGTGCCGCGATATACCAGTTATCCTGCGGCTCCGCTATTTCAAGCCGACTTTCCTATTTCTACCGTGACATCATGGATTGATGACTTGCCGCAAGGGTCAAAACTGTCTTTATATGTCCACATCCCGTTTTGTCCGAAACTCTGCCACTATTGTGGATGTTTCACCCATATTACCAGCCGTTATGCTCCTGTTGAAGACTATGCTCATTTGATTCGGCGGGAAATTGCTTCGATGGGACGGCGCATGCAAAACCGCCATATTGTAACGCATCTTCATTTCGGGGGGGGCTCCCCGACGATGCTGCATGAACAGGATTTTCGTTTAATCATGGATACATTCCATGAATTCTTTGCGTTTGACGATGATGCCGAGATTGCTGTCGAAGTTGATCCTCGCCATATGAATGCCTCACTGGCTCAATGCTATGCTGAATCCGGCGTGAACAGAATTTCGTTGGGTGTCCAAGACTTTGACGACAAGGTGATGGAAACAGTTAATCGGGTACAGCCCTTTGATGTTGTCTATTCTGCTGTCCAAAATCTGCGTTCAGCCGGGATTACAAAGTTCAATCTCGACTTTATTTATGGTCTTCCTTACCAGACAGTTCGCAGCCTGACCCGTTCGATGGATTATGCCCTTCTTTTGAAGCCAGACCGCTTTGCGCTCTATGGATATGCCCATGTTCCATGGAAAAAGAAAAATATGAGGCTTATCCCCGAGGACTCCCTCCCCGGCAATGCAGCGCGGTACGATTTGTTCAATACGGGCGCGCAGGTTCTGGAAGAGGCTGGATTTCGCCCGATCGGGATTGATCATTTTGTTAAGAATGTCGATGACATGGCCGAGGCTCAGGATGCGGGAACTCTGGGACGTAATTTCCAAGGGTACACCAACGTTGCCCCTGATGCTTTGATCGGGTTTGGCGTATCTGCCATTTCGCAATACCCGCAAGGGTTTGCCCAAAACACCACAGCATCCCACGACTATCAAGAAGCCGTTCTGCATAGTGATGCGCCACCAATTGCCAAGGGCTACAGTTATCAAGGGCAGGACTTGGCACGAAAAGAAATTATCGAACGCTTGATGTGCGATCTGCATGTCAATATCCGTGACGTGTGGACTCGTCATGGTCATGATCTTGAACACCTTGAAGTCTGCCAGACTTTGCTTGCGCCTTTTGTCAAGGATGGCTTAGCCATTCTTGACCAGAATGGTCTTTTGACTGTCCCAAGGGAGGCGCGTCAGGTCGTCAGAATTGTTGCTTCGTGCTTTGATGAGTATCTGCTCCCTATCGACACTGAGCAACGCCATTCCATGGCCGTTTGATTTACCCCTTAGTCGTATCAATCCTGGGCTTCCTTAGGCAGGCCATAACCACGCAGCACCACGGACACCAGATGAATCACCATGAAGGGGAGAGCATAGCTTGGTGTGAATAATATCGGTAAAGATGTATTTACCCCAAATTTTTGGCACAGTATTATAAATCATCGCCACATTACTCATTCCACCGCCCAGAACGATCACATCCGGATCGACCGTATTAATTACAACGGACAAAGCACGAGCCAAACGATCAGCATAGCGCTCAAAGGCAGCTACGGCCTTTGGTTCACCGCGTGCCGCGTTGGCAATAATATCATGCGTTGACAGGTCTTCGCCTGTCACGCGGTTATAGTCTTTCTTAAACCCTGTTCCCGAAATCCATGTCTCCTGACATCCCCATTTTCCGCAGAAGCACAGATCCCCCGGATACTCAGACCAAGACTTGTCCGCAGTAAAATGTCCAATTTTTTTAGATGGCTGAATTTCGACCTCGGAAAACCCGTGTTCCGGCATAGTGGGTACATAAACCCGCGGATATGGCAACGGATTGTGTCCCCATTCGCCACCAATTGCATTAATGCCCTTAACTGGCTTTCCTTTAATGGCCAGACCGCCACCACAACCGGTTCCTATAATGGCTCCGAAGACAACATCTTTGCCTAGACCTGCTCCATCTGTCGCTTCAGAAACGGCAAAACAGTTTGCATCATTTTGTATACGAACTTCCCGCCCCAGAAGCTTTTCCAAATCTTCTTTCATCGGGGTTCCATTCATCCACGAGGCATTAGAATTTTTTACCTGCCCGGTATCGTCAGAAATGCATCCTGGCATCCCAATCCCGATCGTTCCGCGCTTGCCAAGAGTGGCCTCAGCTTCATCAACAAGAGTCTTAAAACTTTGAAGTGTAACCTCATAGTTTCCCTTCTCATTCAAGATCCGTTTACGGAACAGCTCTTTACCGTTGGAAGACTCCAGAGCTATTAACTCTGTTTTCGTTCCTCCAAAATCGATTCCTATACGCACAGACTCTTGCGACATCGCATAACCTCTTTATGGGATTGTTTTTTGACGGTGATACTCAATAACATTATTACGAATGAGTCAAAGCCATTCCCGCTCTGGCACGGATATCGTTCTCAACCATTTGGTAAAGATGAGCAGCCTTTTCTTCCAGACTGTTGCTCAGGAAATATGTTGGACGACCGGAAAAGTCCTTCAAACGAACATTATCAGCTTCTCGACAAATACCCGTTTGCAGTTCAACAACTTTAACAGGCTCATCGGACATATTGATCATACAATGAACGGCCCCCAAAGGAATAAAAATCGCTTTTCCTGCCCGAACAGTGTATAAATCTTCGTTCAAGATCACGGTCAATTCCCCCTCTTCAACTGCCCAATATTCCTGGCGACCACGGTGGCGTTGAAGCGAGAGCATATTGCCAGAGTTTACTACAAGTTCTTTGCTGCAATGACCTTCTGGCTTTTTAATAAAATGCTCCAAGGCATGAGGATTGACAATTTGTCTCCAATCTACAGCATAGGTATAATTTTCAGGGTATTTTCCAGCATCCAAGGCTTTGTTTGAACCCCAAGGGGAGGCAATAACGTCCCCGCCACCGTTCTGGTAGGCTGGTAGGCTGTGCAAATCCATTCCGTCAATGGCTATCTGCTTATTGATTTCCTCAATATTTGCAGAATCTTCCCAATTGTAGCCTTTATTGTATCTAAGGAATTGGTCCCGAAGGCTTTCTATTGTCATTTGCACACCCTTAAGAAATTAGGTCTTGTTAAAAAATTACCTTGCTTTTTTATCGAAGTCCGGATACATTTGCAACAATAATCATTTACATATATACAAAAATAGCTTTCTATACGGAAACGAATATTAAACACAGGGGTGTGCTTTGCAAAATGTTCTCGTAGATATTTTTAAAAAACATGGGCCTGCTGGGGCCCTTTTGTGTTTCGATGTTGATCTGACCTTGCGTAACAGCATGTGCCGTGAAACACCGGTTCACGAAACTGCAGCCCTCATGGAGCTATATTTCAGATCCAATGAAGGTCTTATCCTTATGACAGGCCGTTCCAGTGAAGCTGTCGATGAAACTTTTTGTGGTCAATTTCCCGGATCCTTTGAACATCATTCCGCTATCCGTTTGGAACAAGGCGGTGACATTATTGCATTGGCTCCAGAATTAAACACATCTTATGTGGCACAACGTGCTTCCCAGTTGATTAACGGTCATATTTATCAGGTTGAAGACCCAGAAAAAGTGCGTGATGCGGAAGGTCGTTATGCTTGTGTTTATCCAGAGGTCAAGAGCTTTGCCATTGCACTGGTTCACAGTCTGGGGCATGACGAAGTTGATGCAGTTCGAAACAAGCTTCAGGAAGTTGCTTCCCATATTCTGACAGAACTTAAAATTGACAATACTCATAAAATTGCCATCGGTAATGATGCAATTGAAATCGTCCCTAGAGGTTTGGGACCAAATTCTGCCGCTGCACAATTTCTTGAAGCGGGCCAAATTGACTTCATGAAGCAGAATGGTTTGAGTAAGATTGCAGGGGTTCACAATTTTATGAGCCTTTCTCAAAATCAGAACCGTACCCCTTATGTTATCGGCGACAGTGGGACTGATGGCGTTGCAATGAACGCCGCTCATCAGAGCTTTAACGGGGGAGGCATTTGGGTTAGTAATGGAAAACCTGTCCCAGAACAATTTTCTGCTGCAGTAGATAATCGCATGATCCAGAACTTCTCGGTTACATGGGATCATATTAACAATGCTGTCGAGTATTTAAGAGAACATCGCCGTAAAGTGGTGCTGATGCCGACTTTATCGACGTAATCTGCTCCTCCCCATTAGTTTTATTCTAATTTTTCAATCGACATTTGAAAGAACATCTTGTTTTTGCTAATTTACAGGCAAGATGTTCCTCCCTTTTTTCAAGAAAGCTTTTCCCTAACATGAGCAAACAAAATAACTGGTGGCGTGGCGCAGTAATCTATCAAATTTACCCGCGCAGCTTTCTGGATATGAACGGAGACGGGATTGGTGACCTTCCCGGTATTGAGCGCCGTTTGGACTATCTGGCCAGTCTTGGAATTGACGCCATCTGGATATCGCCATTTTTCAAATCGCCAATGAAAGATTTCGGCTATGATGTTTCCGATTACCGCGAAGTTGATCCGATCTTTGGCCATGTCGATGATTTCGAACGGCTGCTGCGCCATGCCCATGAAAGGGACATCAAAGTCATTATTGATAAAGTATGGTCCCATACGTCGGATCAACATATCTGGTTTCATGAAAGCCGGATGAGTCGTGATAATCCAAAACGTGACTGGTATGTCTGGGCGGATGCCAAGCCAGATGGAACTCCTCCGAATAACTGGCTGTCTTATTTCGGCGGCCCTGCGTGGACATGGGACACGCGTCGGGAGCAATATTATCTGCACCATTTTCTGAATTCCCAACCAACTCTCAATCTCTGGAATTCCGAAGTTCATGCCGAAATTTTTGATGTCGCCAAATTCTGGCTGGATATGGGTGTTGACGGCTTCCGACTTGATGCCATTCATACTTACCAACATGATCCCGAACTACGGGATAATCCCGTCAGAGGGCCAAACGACCCTATTCCTTCTGATATGCCCTTATCCAATCCTATGTCCTATCAGAAACGTATCCATAGTATGTGTACCCCCCACGTCATTACTTTCTCACAAAAAATGAGAGCATATATTAACCAATGGCCAGAACGCTGCCTGCTCGGTGAAGCCGGTGGAGATGATAGTGAAGCGATTGCCGCCAGTTATGTGCAAGGAGATGACAAGCTGCATATGGCCTATTCTTTCGGTTTGCTGGGATCTCACATGACACGTCAGGATGTTCTTGATACCATTAAGAGGGTTGAGAACAAGCTTGGCAATGGCTGGTTATGCTGGGCCACCAGCAACCATGATACCATTCGTGCCATATCAAGAATGCAGGCACCAGAACATCTCTATAAGAAAGCAGCTCTCATGATTATGGCTTTGGGATTATCACTGCGCGGCAGTTACTGCATTTATCAAGGGGAAGAGCTTGGCCTACCTCAAGCCAAATTATCTTTTGAAGATTTGAGAGATCCGTACGATATTGCGCTTTACCCTGAACACGCTGGTCGGGATGGTGGCCGCACACCAATGCCATGGCACAAGGAAAAGCCACATGGCGGGTTTAGCTTTGCCCCCGAGACATGGATCAAATTCTGGGAGCCGCATGCTGAACTGGCTGTCTCGGTTCAAGAAGAAGAACCGGATTCAATTCTGAATCACTACCGCAACTTTATCGGATTCCGTCGCCAAATTCCGGCACTTCGCGATGGTGATCTCCGATTGCTGGATGTTCCTGATCCTATCGTTGCGTGGGTCAGAGAAAAAGACGGATATAAAATTCTATGTGTGTTTAATATATCGAATGATCGCGCAACATGGGTTTTGTCCGAACCTCATGATTACTCCATATTGAGTAACATTAGTTTTGGAGCTGTGATTGATGGAGAAACAGCAACATTGACATTCGAACCTTACGGTTTTGCATTTCTTGGGTTCACTGAATAAACGACAGAAAAATCATGACACCAAAGACTCTTCTTATTGGACGGCATGGGGAAAAACTCAATGATCCCAATATCTCGGATTGGGACCTCCCGTTAACGCATACCGGTATTTCACAATGCCGTATGAATGGGAATAGTCTGGTTCTTGAGGGAATAAAGCCTGACTTTCTGTTGTGTTCGTCCAGCCAACGAACTCAAAAAAGTCTAGATGCCTTAATCTCACAAATTTTTTACGAAGATACTCCCCCTGTCCTTGAGCTATGCGGAGAAGATTTATACAAAGCTTATAATGCCCAAACTATGATTGACGTTCTCGCCGATTATCTGCCAGAGAAAAGTAGCTGCCCTTTGGTTATGGGGCATAATCCGGGGATGCATCATCTGGCATGGCACTTATCACAAAAATCACAACCGCACATGGTTGATACCATACATAAAGATTTTCCATCATCTACATTGTGCGTATTCAATGTATCGTGTGGGAAATGGTCTGATCTATCACCACAGACTTGTGAACTCATTCATATTTTTTCTGGAAAAAGAAAGACGATATCCCGGTATAAATTCCTGAAACCGGATATGTAGATACGGATCATTCCATATCTATCATAGCCGCGCGAAGTAAAGGCTTGGTCAGTTCCCCTTTTTGGAGCGCTGTTGCAGTCAGGCAAATCTTTTCAACCAGATGATCCAGTCCACTCCAAGAGCGTTCCATCCGCCATAAGATATAATCCAAAGACTCCTGATCTATTCTCAAATTCTGGTCAAAGAATCTTTTCGCCATAACTTTAGTGAGCAGATCATCATCCGGTGGTTTTATTTCGGCGCTTTGGGCCGCTCGCAAGCGTGATTCCAGATCACGAATTTCAAAGACCATTTTCTCAGGGGAGATTGTTGAAAGCGCCAAAAAGTAAATCCCGTTTTGCTGGAATGCATTATAGAGATGGAATAGCTTTTCTTCCTGTACCCGATCTCCGATCAAAAACTCCACACCTTCAAGAACCAGATTTTCTTTGCTTTCAATCAGATTTTCTATATCGCAGGCAATAAATTCTTCCAAGGTCAAGATGCGGCCTTTTGAAAGATTCTGCCAGACGGCCGCCAAATGAGATTTACCCGACCCTTTCGGGCCGTAAATGGTGAGTGCAGGATATGGTGACCATTCCGCGGGCCAATGTTCAACCATGTGAACGGCATATTGATTGCAGGCTCCGACCATAAAATCATCCCGCCCCATGGCAGGTGCAAATTTCAAGTCCAGAGGAAGTTGCCTTAGAGGAAGTGTCATTTTTCCGCCCCGACTTCCTGAGGCCGGTAATATGCGCTGGCTTTATATTGTTCGATCATAAATCCAGCGATAACACCAATACTGGCCGCAACTGGAATGGATAGGAACATTCCGAGCAATCCCAACAACGACCCACCAGCCATCAGAGAGAAGATAATCCAAAGCGGATGAAGGCCGACACTGTCACCCAATAATTTCGGGGTGATAAAATTGCCTTCGATAAATTGTCCGACAAAAAATATGGCGGCAATAATGCCGATAAAGGTAATGTCTCCTCCCGATTGCAAATAAGACACCACCAAACTGGTGACAAGCCCAACCGCTGACCCGACAAAAGGAATAATAGACAACACACCAGTTCCCAAGCCAATCAGGAAACCGTAATTCAATCCGGCGATGCTGAGTGCCACGGCATAAACCAACCCAAGACAAAGACAGACCATAATCTGTCCCCGAACAAATCCGGAAATCTTGCCATCAATTTGTCCTGCCAGATTTATAATGACCTCTGCATGCTCCTTAGGAAGCATATCTTTGACATAGCTTGTAACCCGTGGCCATTCCTTCATCAGGAAATACGCAACAACCGGTGTGATCAGAATAGTCGTAAAGAAATCAACAATGGCCAATCCTCCGGTTGTCAATCCTCCCAGAACGCCCTTCCCGACTTGCAGGGCCTTTCCTATATTTTCTTTCATCGCATCTTGAATCTGATCCGCCGTGATTTGCTGACCCATTTTTTCTTGAATCCAGAGAATACGAGGTTCGATCAACAACCATATTTTATGGGCATATTGAGGGACGTCATCAACAAAACCTGCGGCCTCACGCACCAAAATTGGCAGGATAATCGCCAGAAGAGCTACCAACACAGTCAGGAAACACCCGAGAATTCCCAGCACGACCACACGGCGCTTTGCCCCGAAACGAACCAGACGATTTACAAGTGGGTTGAGCAGATATGCGATAGCGCCGCCCAGAACAAACGGCAAGAGCATGGATTTGAATAACCAAACCAGAAACAGGATTCCGGCCAAAGCCGTAGCCCAGAAAATCAACTGATGGATGGGTTTCATGAAAATTCTCCTTTAGCGATAAATCCGGTATGATCCATTACCAAGAGGCTGGATTTTATATCCTTTGGCAAACAATTCTGATTGGAAAGCCGCCCAATCTTTATATGAGACATCCAGTTCAGCCTCATGCACTTTGACCGAGACAATCTTATACTGATCAACCGATGATGAATTTTTCAGGAAACTCTGTAACATACTCCATTCCGGAATACTGTTATAAACGGCCCTGATCCGCGTTGCTCCGGTCATGGAAAATGAAGGGGTTGTAGGAGGCACAGATGGGTTCTGGTAGGTTTGCTGATACGGAGAGGTCGTGTTTCCAGTTGTAGTAGCCGGATTTTCTATCTTATCCTCTGGCTGTCTATCGACATCAATAGCATCATTTTGTTGTTGGACATTTCTGTTCTGGTAGTCAACAGGTTTCCATTGACCACCCAGAGCATCGACGATCATTTGTGCGCCTCTGGTGTAGATTGTCCCCTCCGTCGAAGCAGAGGCGTTTGAAATCGGAATAGTTTTGACCAGCTCGACCCTTCCCAGATCGGTGCGGTACATATCCAGAAAAGATGTGTCCGGATTCGCTTTGCCGCCAGAGCGGATATCTACAACCACGACTTCATCCATGCCGTACCGTTCCCTGATCTTTCGAATAGAGGACATGGACAACAAATTCGGATTCTTTTCCCAGACATCTGTTTGATCGGAGATATTACCCTGTGGCAAGATCATCCCCGTGGCCGGCAAGGTCGGATTTTTCATCAAAGCCTGCCATAAATAATTACGTTCCTTATTCCATAAGGACGTGCCAGAAGCATCTACCGTAAAAGGCAGGATCAACAATTTCGAAGATTTTACCCCCTCATTTTCCAAAGCGGCTTCGGGTGATCTCGCAATATTCTGGCCAAAATATCCGTTAATAGCCGATGGGCGAAACCTGATGGTAAAACTGCCCAGATAACGTTTGGTCGAAAGTTGTTCCTTTTCTATTTCAAAATCCTGAACCATACTGGCAATCATATCTTGTGATGGGGATGGACGATCTCCATACCCCATACGGGAGGACAGTTGAGCGAACGCTTTGTTCTGCGCTTCTATAAAAGCCTTATCTCGTGCCTTGACCGAACTGGTATCCGTCACATCAACGGCGACATTACGAACTTCGTACGGGTTATACGAAGTTTGTGCCTGAGCCCCCCCTTTGATGGGGAGCATAAGAAAAATTGCAGTCAGAAGAAGAGAAAATGCTATACGGCTCATGGCAAAACGTCTAAATAATGTGGTTATCAAAGGTCATGTTTTAGGAACTGGCCTGTTTATACCTGACCTGTTTATAATAGAAAGGCCATGTTTTCAATGAAACAGAGCGCATATAAAGACTCCGGCGTTGATATCGAAGCGGGCGATGCCTTGGTCGAAAGAATAAAACCTATGGCAAAATCTACGCATCGCGCTGGAATCATGGGCGGTCTGGGTGGTTTTGGCGCATTATTCGATGTGAAAGCCGCCGGATACCAAGATCCAGTGATTGTCTCTTCCACAGACGGCGTCGGCACCAAGATCCGTGTAGCTATTGACTGTAATATCCATAATACTGTTGGAATTGATTTGGTAGCAATGTGTGTCAATGATCTGATCGTTCAAGGGGCGGAACCTTTGTTCTTTCTTGATTACTTTGCATCATCCAAACTCAATGTCGATGTTGCCGCAGATGTCGTATCAGGCATCGCCGAAGGGTGCCGTCAGGCCGGATGCGCCTTGATTGGCGGAGAAACCGCTGAAATGCCCAGCATGTATGCCGAAGGTGATTATGACCTCGCCGGATTTACAGTTGGGGCGGTAGAACGCGATAAAATGCTGACTGGCGAGCATATTCATGAGGGAGATATTGTCCTTGGTCTTGCAGCCAGCGGGCTTCATTCCAATGGTTTTTCTCTCGTTAGAAAATTGATCGCCGATCAATCGCTTACCTATCAATGCCCCCTACCTTACGATACGGATCGTAAGATTTCGGATGAGGTTCTAATTCCAACCCGTATTTATATCAAATCCCTGTTGCCTTTGGCTCAAAACACCTCCCTGATTAAAGGTCTGGCCAATATCACAGGGGGGGGCCTACTCGAAAATATTCCCCGCGTCATCCCCGAAGGCCTTGCTATTGATCTGGATGCATCCGCTTGGGAGTTGCCGCCTGTTTTCCGCTGGTTAAAGCAAGCCGGACAGATTGGAAATGAAGATCTGGCCCGTACCCTCAATTGTGGAATTGGTATGGTAGCAATTGTCCGTGATGCCGATGTTTCTGAAGTTATAAAGCTTCTGACCGATGCCGGAGAAACCGTGTTTCCGATTGGGAAAATTCTTTCCAGCCCCCGCGAAACCCGCGTTCATATCCATCATATGGAAGAAAACTGGAACTAATATGCCTCAGCCCCTTTCCTCAAATAAGGACAAGATCGGACTGGCTGTTTTAATTTCAGGTCGTGGCAGCAACCTTCAATCCCTAATTGATGCCTCGAAATCACCGGACTATCCTGCTGAAATTCGCCTTGTCTTATGCAATATTCCGAATGTCTATGGAATTGAACGCGCCAGACAAGCAGGAATACCGGTTTCCGTTATTCCGCATAAAGATTTTGCAACGCGGGAAGATTTTGAACACGCCATGCTAAATGCTATGAAAGATTATGACATTGATCTGGTTTGTCAGGCTGGGTTTATGCGTATTCTAACGCCTGTCTTTATATCAGTATGGGGGCGCCGCCTTATCAATATCCATCCCTCTTTGTTGCCAAAATTCAAGGGCCTTCACACGCATAAACGTGCTATTGAAGCCGGTGAAACCGAGGCAGGATGCACCATCCATTATGTCACCGAAGGTGTAGATGAAGGTGAAATTATCTTGCAGCGCCGCGTTCCTGTTCTTCCCGGTGATACCCCGGAGAGTCTTGCAGAACGTGTTCTGGAACAAGAACATCTTGCTTATCCAGAGGCTGTTCGCCTATTGGCAAACGACATTCTGAAAAATAAAATATCCTCAGTGCTCTAACCCTCCTCATATACTCATTATTAATGTTTTTGTCACAAGGTATAGTTTGGGGCAGAGGATATTTTGGAGACGTTTTCCCAAACTATCTGTTTGCAAGACAGGCCTAGACTAAACAATTTCTTATTTATCCATCCATTATCAGGCGCGTTATACGCATGTATCACCATATATATCATCACGCTTTGACATCCAGTTCCATTTATAAATCGTTGCACTCCAAGCAACGTTCCTTTGTTGCATGCCTTTGTGCGCTATTTATTTTCTGGGTATTTATCGGGGACTGTTCCCCCGCTCTATCACAAATCATCTCCACAACACAGTCAAACGAGGATGTCCATTCTGCTCAGTTTGCTCAAATGGGCACGCCCAATGCGCTCCGCCCATATTCTTCAACGAAAGCTGTGGCGGCGCCTTCTTCCGTGCAATATTCAGGCGCGATCCTGAGTGACTTTACAGAGCAACTCAAACTGAAAAACCGCTTTTATGTGATTGAAGATCCCAAACAATCCATATCAAAAATGCAGGTCGCAACAATTATTCGCACAGGAAAGCTAACTGAGTATATCTGGACTTCAGACCACTATAATATGGGATACAAAGGGACGTCGGCATGGCTGGTTTTTCCTATTTCAAGTATCAGCGACTTCACCAACTGGAAGCTTAGCTTCGGAACACAATTCGAGGGACGTTATTCAACTCTCAAAACCTTCTCCATCTTTAATATGGCCACTGATAAATATATGTATCAGACGGATACGCTCAACCATCCATCAAAAATTGTTCCGCAAACTTTCCGAATCGAAGCATTATCCCAAAATACAACTTATATAGTTGCCTATGTTAAAAGCCCTCCGGCAATTTTGACTATCTTATCACCAGAAATTATCAATCCCCGCACAGAAACCCCTTTCCAAATCTGGAAAGAGTGGATTGTGACGGCGCTATCACTTGCTGGTTTCATTTCGCTTCTGGCAATCTTTAAGGCCACGCGCAATACGTCCTATGTCTTTTTAGCCATCATCTGGTTTTTGATTTTTATCCAGCACCAACTGGTTACGACCTTTCTCTACGTTGATATTATAGAGAACGATATGCTCATTCCGTTGACATGGACATTTATTCCGTTTTTGTTGTTGGGGGCTTTATGGACATCGCCAGGAGCAAGAGATGATTTGCCTCCTGCGTTAATTATTGGGGCAGCCTGCCTATTCATGATTTCTTCGATCACAGGGCTAATCCTGATGCATCCTGCTCCAAGCCTCTCCGCATTTTTACTCTATATGCCGCTTGGACTATCCTGCATATTGATCACTTTCTCTACATGGCCTTTTATCATCGCAGGGCGCCGCACCGAACTACTTTGTCTTGCAACATCCTCTCTATTTCTCGGGTTGATGGTGCTATGGATTGCGATCATATCTTTAGGATTTATGGCGGATAATTCTTTTAATCTGATGATGGGTGAAATCTTTCTATGCCTATCTATTCTTTCGTCCGCCCTTTTTTCAAGTGGACGCAAAGAATCCGGAACAACTCTAAGAAACTTGATCGTCAAGAATGACTCTTATGAAGATGATAGAAACTCAATAGAATCCTCTCCTCTCAAAGAGGCCAAGGAACTTTCTGAACATAAGCGCCTGATTCAGGTTCTTGAAAAAGAACGTCAGAATATGGCAGAGATGCAGTTGCAAACTGCACGACAAACCGAAGAAATGCGCAAATCCAAAGAGGCCGCCGACGAAGCCAATCGGGCTAAATCGGCATTTCTGGCGATTGTGAGCCATGAGATCCGCACCCCGATGACTGGTATTATGGGCATGATCCGGTTATTGCAAGATACACATATCACAAAAGAACAAAGGGAATATGTTTCAACCATTAAAGATTCCGGTGATGCCATGTTGGCGTTGCTGAATGACATTCTGGATTATGAGAAGATTGAAAGCGGAAAAATGGAGCTCGAGATTCTCAACTGTGATATACGGCGCCTTGCCCGTAGCATTCATACGTTGATGAGCGGACATGCTGCGTCCAAAAATGTTGATTTAATTCTGGAGTTGGACCCTACTGTTCCGACATGGATCAAATGTGACCCAACCCGTTTACGTCAGGTCATTCTCAACCTTTTGAATAATGCCATTAAATTCACAGGCAAAGGCGCTGTTTATTTACGCCTGCGCAATCTCACCAGTGATGAGCTGGCCGCGCAAGGTATATATCAGCTTTACTTTGCCGTTCAGGATTCAGGTATCGGTATTAGTCCGGAAGCACAGAGAAAACTCTTTATGCCCTTCTCTCAAGCCAATACCAGCATTAACCGCAAATATGGGGGAACAGGCCTCGGTCTAGCTATTTGTAAACGCCTGATCGAGACAATGGGTGGTGGCATCAGCATTAGCAGTAAAGAAGGGGAAGGTAGTACTTTCTTCTTTACCTTGAATTTGCCAAGCGGCGAGGAAGATCTGGATGACCAATCCGGTGCAGCTCAACAAGAAATTTCAGAGTCTTTATCTCAAGGATTCTCCAAACATCTGCATATCTTGATTGTGGATGATAACGGCATCAATCAAAAAGTTCTGGCAGGATTTATTTCAAAACTCGGGGGTGGATACAAAACCGCCAGCACAGGACAGGAAGCGCTTTCGCTCCTCTCTCAAAATCATTTCGACTTAATTCTGATGGATATTGAGCTTCCTGATATGAATGGTATGGAAGTGACCCGGAAAATCAGAAACCTCAATCTGACAAACAAGTCTGCGATTCCTATTGCAGCTCTTTCGGGAAATGTCGGTGATGATGATATAAAGGCCTATATTGCCTCGGGTATGAATGATTTTGCACCAAAACCTATTACGCTCGAGAAACTGTCCGAATTGATGCACAAGGCCGATCACAAGTTTCCGTTCCAATGGAATCTGGATTTGATTTCTACGGATGCTCTCCCTCCGGCAGAGGGGCTGCGGCTCCCAAAACAAGGAGATGACCTTCCCTCTTCTTCATCTTTAGAAGAGACTTACGATGTACCTGAAAATCTAACCATGTCCGCAGATGAAATTGACCCATTTGTAACCGTGGAACAAATTGAGCCCACGTCCTCCACTGAAGACCATTCCCTGATCGAAACAGATGTCAGCTTTCTTGGCCTTGACGATGTGGATCTTGATGAGGATGAAGATTCTTTTGCTATGGCGGTTCGTAAATTCGAAGAGCAAGAAGGCCAGAAAAAATCTATGGATCAAACCGAGCTTGATCCAAATTCCGTGGCCGCTTATGGGCTGGATGAGGAAATGCTCAAATCCCTGACGACAGGCCTCCCACCTGAGGTTATGCAGGATATTCTTGTCGGGTTTTATGAAAAAGCTGATGAGCTGATTGCCGCAATCGGCATGGCCTATCTGGAAGGCAACACCAAGGATCTTAAGGCCAGAGCCCATGAACTTAAAGGAATGGCCGGAAACTTCGGTTTCAGCACTGTAAGCTCCATGTGTTCCACGATTGAAGCAGCCGCCAAGGACGATCAACTGGCCGCCGCCAAAAGCGATGTGGAACATCTGGGCGAGACCTACGCGATGTCCAGAGGTCATTTATCCCAATGGCTTGCAGAAAAACAATAATTTACGATTTTTGATCTTGCGTTCCAGTTCTGAATTGTGTAGTTTCTGGCTCGCTTTAGAGGATTGGGGCGTCGCCAAGTGGTAAGGCACCGGTTTTTGGTACCGGCATTCGTTGGTTCGAATCCAGCCGCCCCAGCCATCTAGTCATTAAGTTTATTACGTTTCTTATTTTTCGCGTGTCGGAATTTTCCCGAGAATAGTTTTTGCGTCTCTCTGCACCCCGTCAGGACAAGCTGGACGGAATAGCAGGGTGTTGCTAAGGTCGCACCTAACTCGTAAAAGTAGGCTCGATATGCATCTTGACCTCGATATTATCTCCTACAACTACCATAAGATTTTTTTCTATTCTAGAAGCATAGCAAATGGGTTGGATAGGAATTCTTTAAGCCAAGGGTGAATAGAGATATACGACCCTCTTGCTTCCTCTCCTGCAGTAATAGATTTCTGATGATGAGCATATGAGAACTCAACCGTCATCGGGTTTTCATTTGCCCCATTTTGTGCCAATGCCTGCTCGTCAGAGAACCCTGCGTTTTGAGATATAGAAGCCTTACCCTGTAAATCTCTAAGGAACCCACCCAAGGACATATAATCAACCGTTTCGGGAAGATTAATTTCAATCGCAGAAGGTGAACCGGATGGTGGAGGGGGAGTCACTCCTGACCAACTGTAAAGGAGACCGTTATTGAGCTGTAGCGCCGGACAAGATCCACCGTAAACACAAGAATACAAGCTGAAATCCTCAACAAGGCCACCAAGCGTATTCGCGGCAGGAGTTGTACTATAAACCAGCCATCTTCCTGATGGTGTAGAGAAAGATGTTGGCCCACTATTATTGATGAAATTACGTCCAGAGACCAAAGTCAACGCATCACCTGCATCTGTAGCGGTGAGAGTCCCACTTTGCAGGATGACATCGCCACTCGTGTTCATGTTTCGTGCCAATATGGTACCTGCGGTAATATCACGCAAGCTGATATCGCCAGAGCTGCTATTGGTTTTTCCGGCTCCATCATCCAAACGGATTGTAACAATTCCCGTTCCAGCATCAATCGAAGCTCCTGCACCCATTGCAATCACGGCAGCCCCCGCATCACGCTGAGCATTCACAACTCCTGTTGCAAAATCTTCATTCCCAAACAGATTGATATCTCCGTTATCCGAGAAAATATCCGCATTAAGCAGGATGCTGCGACCAGCCTGGAAGGTCAGTGTTCCGCCATCCCCCCCCGTATTATTGACAATCAAATCATCACTCAGGGTAATGTCGTTACTCGCCTGCAAGGTTACAGACGTGCCAGCATTCAGAACATTTGTAATAAAACCGGGGTCAAGAGAAATATCAGATGAGGCAAAATCGCTATAAGAGCTAAAATCACCGATATTGTCCTGAGATAAATAATCGACCGAATAGACTTTTCCTCCGCCATCAACAACTATGTATCGACCATTAATTTCATCGTCATTATCCTTATAATTTGGCCACATACCACTTGTACCCAAAATAGCGTTATAAGACGAAATTTCACCGAATGTTCCGTGATCACCATCGATAATTATAAACGCTCCGGATGAGTTATTCCAGTAGCCTGCATGCAAGGCATAATCACCATTCGAAAGAACGGGTTGGTCCCAATCTCTCCATCCCAGCACATCGTTTGTATAAGTTCCTACAACTGAGTTTGAGGCCCCAATCACGCCGAATGATCCATTATTACCATCAACCCATGTCACAGCTCCTGCATCTGTTGCTGCGCCATTATCCCATCCCAAGTTCACAAGGATAACATTGCCGCTTGGAAGCTCTACACCTTCCCAATCATTCACTCTGGCTGATATCTGATCGTTGGTAGAAGACCCCACCAATGAGTTGGCAGAAGACACTGCACCAAATGTTCCTGTATTGCCACTCCCCCATGTTGCCGCACCTGCGTCTGTTGCTACACCATTATCCCAATTTGGGCTTCCAACCAGATAGTTCCCATTTGTTAAAACGTAAACGCCATCACTCCCGATCTGATCAAAGTCAGTTGTGCCGATCAGAGAGTTCGCAGCACTCACAGTTCCTGCCGTACTCAGCAAGGGGTTGACCCACGTCACAGCACCAAGGCTAGTGCCTACGCCATCGTTCCAATCCGGGCTTAGAACCACATAGTTTCCATTACCTAAAGCAGTAACACCACCAGAACCAACAAATGAATCGTTAGTTGTTCCGACCAAAGAATTGGCCACACTCACAGTTCCTACTGTACTCACTAATGGGTTAACCCATGTCACAGCACCAAGACTAGTGCCTACGCCATCGTTCCAGTCCGGACTTAGAACCACATAGCTTCCATTATCTAAAGCAGTAACACCACCAGAACCAACAAATGAATCGTTAGTTGTTCCGACCAAAGAATTGGCCGTCGAGACAACCCCCACTAATCCCGTTGATCCATCAGCCCAAGTGACCGCCCCAGCATATACAATACCACCATTACCCCATCCAGGGCTTATAACCACATAATTATTGTCGCTAGTTTCCACTGCGCCCCAACCGACATAATCGAACGCGGTTGTCCCTATCAAGGAATTTGCTGCGCTAACTGCGCCCGTCAGCCCCGTTGACCCATCTACCCAAGTGGCAGCACCAACATCAGCGATCACTCCATTATCCCAGTTATCACTTCCAACCACATAGTTTCCATTACCTAAAGCTGTAACACCACCAGAACCAACCAAGTCATCGGTAGAGCTTCCCACCAAAGAATTTGTAGAGGACACAACTCCCGTAACACCCGCTGTCCCACTTGCCCAAGTGACGGCTCCAGCATCAACAATTGCCCCGTTATCCCAAACAGAGCTCATAACAACATAATTCCCATTTGCCAGTTCGATGTAATCATATCCGACCTGATCATCAGCAGAGCCCCCCACCAGAGAATTTCCAGACGATATGGCTCCTGTAATCCCTGTTGCTCCGCTAGCCCAAGTAATGGCTCCCGCATTCGTCGCGGCTCCATTATCCCAATCTGGGGTGACAACAAGATAATTTCCATTGGAAAGAGTAGCAATCTCAACATTAGACATATCGTTGTCTGAACTCCCCACCAAAGAGTTGGCAGCAGAAATATTTCCTGTCATCGCGAATGAAGCATCTCCAAGCCAAGTGACTGCTCCGGCATCCGTTGCAGCTCCATTATCCCACCCACTCTGAACTGCAATGTAGTTCCCATTGACTAGCCTTACGATAGCATTACCAAGCTCGCTACCTATATAGCCAATGAGATCAGTATTTGAGGTTCCCACAAGAGAATTAGCGGAGGAAATAGCTCCGACAGTTCCGCCCAAGCCATTGCCCCAGGTAAGTGCTCCGGCATCTGTTGCAGCCATAGAGCTGTTATCCCAATACGGACTTCCTACAAAATAGTTGCCATTATCCAAACCTATGACTTGAATATTTCCCCATTGGTCTCCACCGACATAATCATTGGCACTTGATCCGATCAGAGAATTAGCCGCAGTGACAACACCCGTTGTCCCAGTCAAACCATTTCCCCATGTCACAGCCCCTACATTTGCAATCGCTCCATTATCCCACCTAGAGCTGACTGCTACATAATTACCGTTCTCCAAAAGAACAACCTTATCCCCGACGATATCATTCGAAGTACTCCCCACCAAAGAGTTGGCAGAAGACACAACGCCAACTGTGCCACCCAGGCCATTTCCCCATGTGAGAGCTCCTCTGCTACTGTTCCAGCGTGTACCACGAACAAGATAATTTCCATTATCAAGCGTCCAAATACCCCATCCACCAATAGCGTCATCCGCATGACTTCCAACCAGAGAATTCGCAGATGTTACAATTCCATTGATCCCTGTTGCTGCACTAGCCCATGTAACTGCTCCGGCTTGAAGTGTAGCTCCATTACCCCAGTCTCCACTTAGAATCACATAATTTCCATTTGAAAGCTCAGTAGCTCCATTCACACCTACCATGTCATTTATTTTTGATCCTGTTAGAGTGCTAATAAGACCACCAGTGTTTCCATTAAACAGATAGGCTGCCCCAGAATTTGTAGCCATTAAATCATCATTATAATCAGTGATAACCACGTTTCCGTTAGAAAGAAGAGTGGTACCACTGCCAATAAACCCAGTCCCGAAATTTCCTGCATCAGGATTCGGATCTACGAATTCAAAGTAAGAAATTCCTCCTGCAATGCCTCCTGTTTCAATGGTAATATTTTTAGGATCAAGGAGGAGATTTCCTGCAACATAACCATGCATACGGGCTGCGGCTGTGGTGGTGGCATTTCCAGCAATTTTCATGGTGTCTTTGGATGAAATTTCAATCTGTCCGCCGTCGCCACCATTGACACCTCCTCTGGCCTGAACTGTTCCACCAAAAAGAGTTTCCTCATCAGACCAGACGATAACCTCACCGCCTTTGCCTGTGTCCGTTGCATCGGCACTCAGTGTTGCCGAGTAATTTACCGATGTGGTTTTTGCATGTTCAAGAGTTCCTCCACCTTGGAACTCGCCACCAATTTCAATTAATCCTCCGCCTAATTTTCCATCAGACGTTACTTTAGCTCCAAAGAGTTTGAGATCACCATCTGCAGCCGTGATCTTGACACTGCCCCCTTTATCATTTGTGCTTGAGACATTATATTGTCCCGAAATAAAAGCTCTCGAACCCTGATCTCCCTTGACACTAATTGCTCCACCTTGGCCAGTCGAGCCTTTGGCTTCTACGTGAGATAATTCGCTGTCGAGATAGGCATTCTTAAACCGCACATCAACCGATCCACCTTGACCAGCGGTGCCATTAGCCAGCAATTTCCCCTGCTGGATCACATTATGACCGCTCAAACTGATCGACCCGCCTTGGACTCCAGATGCATTGAGAGTCCCCGTCAAACTGACATTGGTAGCATCACTTCCCGAGATGATAATTTTTCCGCCCTCGCCCATGCTGACAGACGGTGCTAACAGCTCACCATCTATCTGAACCAGAGAGCTAACCAGATTGGCGCCGGTTGCAGCTGTGACCTGTATGACACCACCGTCTGCGGCAAGCGTTCCTGTGTTGGAGACAATCTGGTTTTGTAACGCGTCACTTGCCTGAATAGAGATTGCCCCATCACCATACAGATCAAGAGTATATTGATCTCCCGAACCCAGATGGATTTTCCCTAGACGGGCATTGATTATGCCGCTATTTTCGACATTCGGGGCGACAAGCCCAACAAGACCAGCCTCCCTTGCCGTAATCTTTCCTGCGTTACTGATCGTTGCATCGGGATTTCCAGATGCAGTAAAGGCCATATGACCTACCATTGCATCCCCGTTGCCGATCTCCGAAGTGGTGGCAATCAAGCCACCCACATCGACAACAGCATCCTTGCCAAATGAAATTCCACTTTGATTAATCAGAACAATGTTGCCGTTGGCCTTCAAATTCCCAAGAATTTGGGAAGGATTGGCATCATTAATACGATTGACAGTCAATGATGATGATCCGGGTTGATGAAACTGGGTTGTTTCTCCGTTGTTAATATTAAAGCTGCGCCAATCAATAACAGCCTTATCTGAACTTTGATGTACATCAACACGACCAACCGAGGTCTCAATACTTGCCGTACCCGCAGACACAACTCCGCCTTCAGGATTGGCCAGAGCTATCGACGATGTAAATGCAAGAAAAGAGCACGCCGTAAGCGATGTCGAAAGTAAAAGCAGTTTCTTCATTGACCCCAAACTCACATAAATTATTTCATTCACCATTATTCCAAAATTTATCTAATTTTTACTTAAAGAATCATGAAATTGAAGAGGCCAAAAATCAGTATGTTAAGCCACTTTTAATGATTTAAGGCTATGACTGTGCTATGATTACCAAGGCCAAAACCCATTTCTTACACTCTTCTTTTGTCTTGACGATCCTACAAGCCCTTCTGGTCATAGGATGCCTCATTCCGTCGGCAAAGGCTCAATCCATCCCCAGTGCGGCAGAAATTGACCGCACTGAGCCCCTTCAACTGGATAGATATAAAATCGAGCCCGAGCCTGTTCCTGAGAGCCAACAAATTCCTGAAGGTATTCGTTATAGTCAACCTCCGCAGAACGCAGACCAAATCAACTTGCTTTTGAAATCAGTCTCGGTGCAGGGCGTTAGCGTTTACACAGAAGGCCAGATTGCTGAAATTTTTAAGGCTGATTTGGGACAATCAGTGACACTGGAAAGAATATGGCTTATTTCTGATGAAATTACCCATAAATACAGAAAAGACGGATACTTCCTCTCTCGTGCTTTTATCCCTGCTCAAGAGATACAAGACGGGCAAATTATTATCAAAGTGGTTGAAGGCTACATCAAGCAGATTGATATCGAACAAAAACTTCAGGATAAATCGGTCATCAAAAATCTAAATGAAAATTTGTTATCGCACAGACCTGTTTCTTCAAAAGATCTGGAGCATTACCACTTTCTCTTGACGGATCTTGCGGGGCTACAAAATCTTCGCGGAACACTCACTCCTATATCCAACCAGAAAGATGGTGGAGTTCGCTTGGTTTACACCAGAAATGATACACCAACCTCCAGCGGCTTCGTAGGCATTAACAATTTAGGATCTCAATATCTGGGCCCGACTGAAGCATTGGCTTATTGGCAGGGCAGCTTGATCCCCTTGCACAAAACATTTGTTTCGATCAGATCAACAGCTCCTGCAGATGAAATGAAGGCTGTCAATGCCTCGCATACCTTGCCTTTGACCGCAGATACAAGCGTCACTGTTTCTGCCGGCTATACCAAGGCAAATCCGGGTTTTACACTTGCCCCTCAGGAAATCGAGAGCAAATCCGTCGATATGGGTGTGACTGTTACACATAAGATTATTCGCCAACGTTTGGAGAACTGGTCGGCCTCTATAGGAATAGATGGACGAAACTCCAAAAGTACAATTCTTGATACAACCGAGCTTAGCGCAGACAAAGTTCGTGCCGTCAGATTATCGTCGACGTACGACACTTATGACAGGACCGGTGCCTATAACAGAGGCTCTGTCATAGTCAGCCGAGGCCTTAAAGCTTTAAGCGCCAGCAAAGAAAGTGATTTGAATCTCTCTCGTGACGGCGCCAAACCTGATTTTACCAAGCTGGAAGCCGAATATATTCGATATCAGGCTTTTCCCCATGATATAGCTGTCAGCGCTGTCGTGAGAGGACAGAAATCATCCGGTTCCTTATATTCTTCCGAAGAATTCGGGTTTGGTGGTTCCGATATGGGACGTGCTTACGACTCGTCTGAAATCACAGGAGACGATGGCATTGCTGCCAGTGCTGAGCTCCAATATAACGGCACACCTGAATTAGGGTATTTTCAAGTTCAGCCTTATGCCTACTATGATATCGGAAAAGTCTGGAATCATAATGATGGGCAAATAGAGAGCATATCAGGCAGCTCAGCTGGTCTAGGTGTTCGTTTTGAGCATGTCAGCGGCCTAACTGGCTCTCTTCAGGCAGCTCTGCCCTTGACCAAAAAATCAGACACTCCCCTTTACGGCGGTTCACAAAAAGGCCCCAGAGTCGGATTTCAAGTCGGATATAAGTTCTAAAATACTTTGCTCTAAGGCGACAGCTCTTCACACAGCTATTAATACCTCCATACAACGGTGCTGGCCATTTTTTTGTCTATTCACTTTTTATGGGCAGGGCCCAACAGTTCTTTAACAAGCGGCGCGATATTTTCAACCATAACAGCGACCCCCTTCTGGTTGGGATGCATCCCATCGGCTTGATTCATTTCAGGTGACAGGGCTACTCCTTCCAGAAAGAATGGGTAGAGGCTCACATCATATTCTTTGGCTAGATTTGTATATATTTTATTGAAATTTCCGCGAAAAAGAATGGAATATTGGGCTGGGGCACGCATCCCTGCAAGAAGAGTGGGGATATTCTTCTGGCGGAGCTGTTCCAGAATACTGGCCAGATTCTTTTTGGTAGAGTCAACAGGAAGGCCGCGTAACATATCATTCGCTCCCAAAGCCACAATAACGAGGTCAGGATTTTGATCTCCCTCCAAAGCCCACTCCAGACGAGATAACCCGCCCGCGGTTGTGTCACCCGAAACACCGGCATTATCAACCTGAACATCCAGTCCATCTTCTTGTAAAGCGATTTGCAACTGTTCCGGAAAGGCTTGCCCCCCTTCCAGACCATATCCGGATGTCAGGCTGTCCCCCAGAACAACAACCCGTTTGCTAGCAGCATGGGCAGGGTTAAGCCCCATAAGGAAGAAGGATATAAGGAGGGCAGCCATAAAAATGGTTCCCCATAATATCCTTTCTGTTGATTTTAACCTAGTTTGATCTATGTCATGGATGTATATTTGCGCACGCGCCGCGCGAGTATAGACAGGTACAAAAACAGGCTGTTTCATGCAAAATCTCCTTCAATTAGAATCTATATCAGTTTCCCTTACAAACAATGGGCAAAAAATTTCTATCCTTGACCGAATTAGCCTTGGCATCCCGCAAGGGAAGATGGTGGCGATTGTAGGCCCTTCTGGTTCGGGGAAAACTACCCTGTTAATGGCGTGCTCCGGATTGATCCCTGTGTCGTCCGGACATATAGCGTTTGATGGCACAAAACTTCCGCTCGGGGATGAGAAGGCCATGACCTCATGGCGCCAGAAAAATGCAGGGATCATCTTCCAGAATTTTCATCTTCTTCCATCTCAGACCGCCCTTGAAAATGTTGCAATATCTTTGGAATTGCGTGGTGACAAGGATGCTTTTGATAAGGCGCGGGAGACACTGCATCATTTGGGGCTAGGACACCGGCTGGATCACCTTCCAGGAGCTTTATCTGGGGGCGAACAACAACGTGTAGCCTTGGGACGTGCGATTGTAGGAACTCCACCACTTCTACTGGCAGATGAACCAACAGGAAATCTGGATCAGGAAAATGGTCACCATGTTATGGAGCTTTTAGAAAATCAGGTCCGACATCACGGAACAACACTTCTGCTTATTACGCATGACCCCGTATTGGCTGCGCGATGCGATATGCAGGTTCATATACTTGATGGATGTATCAAAGATATTACAGGGACAGGGAAAACAGTATGACCTTCGCCGATTCCCTTCTGGCTTTGAAATGGGCTCTGCGGGATATCCGGGGGGCTTGGTCGTCTTTCTCACTGGTTCTGGTGTGTCTTGTCATCGGACTTGCCGCTATCACAACTGTTCATATTACCGCGGGTAGCGTCCTCGGAAGTATCCAGAAGAACAGCAGGACAATCCTTGGCGCTGACTGGGTTGTCAGACAGATATATAGCCCAGTAGGCGAGAAAGAACGCGATTGGCTAAGGGATAGAGGTGCGGTTATATCAGAGACAGCAGAAATGCGCCCGATGTTGATTAACCCTGTAACAGGGGATTCCGCACTAGTGGAATTAAAAGTCGTAGATGACCTTTACCCTTTGTATGGATCATTCACTCTGACCTCCGGGAACTCTTTTTCTGGCAGTACGGCAAACGGCATTATTCTGGAACCATCATTGCGGGGACGGCTTAATCTCAATGAAACAGGGATGCTCCAATTAGGAACGCTGAAACTCCATGTTTCAGGCTGGATTGCCAATGAGCCGGATCGCGCAGGTTCCGGACGTTTTGGTCTGGCTCCACGCGTTATTATATCATGGAAAGATTTTCTGCGGTCAGGTCTTTCGACCCCAGAAAGCCTGATCAGCTATGATTTGCGTGTTAAATGGCCGGAAATGAAAGAACCTCTCGCCGATGAGTTCAAGGCAGCCTTTCCCCAGTCCAGTTGGCGGCTTACAACCCATGATAATGCCTCGCCACAAATCCAGCGTTTTGTGAATAACACGCTCCAATTCCTGACATTGGTGGGGTTATCTGCCTTATTGATTGGCGGAATAGGCATTGCAAACGGGTTAAAGGCCTATTTCGAAACCCGCCTGACATCAATTGCTATTTATAAAATGATTGGAACACCACAGCCCATATTGCGTGGTATTTACGGATGGCAGATTGCCATCCTGACTTGCATTGGAACATGCATAGGACTTGTGATTGGCACAGGATTGACATGGGTTGGTTTCAACCTTGTGCGCGATATGTTACCATTTCCGGTCGATATTATTTATTCCGTCGAAGCAATTGGCGTTCCTGCAGTCTTCGGGATATTGACCATGTGCCTGTTCTCATTATGGCCGTTCGGGCAAGCCGAACGAACCTCTCCTCTTGTTTTGTTCCGGCACGGGGCGGTAGATGTCGGGCAACGCCCCTCCACAGATATTCTGATCCTGCTGGCAGGAGTCGCGGTCGCGTTGTCCGTCTTTATTTTTACAATGGCGACAGACCGATTATTTGCTCTGTCTTTCATTATGGGGGCATTTATTTGCTTTCTGGTGTATGCGGGGATCGGGCATCTTGTCCGAATTCTGGCAGCCCGTCACGCAAGTTCTGCATCTTTGATGACTCGTCTTGCGTTGACAAATCTTGGGGGGCCACGCAATGCAACGGTTCTGACGCTTATATCAATCGGGATCGGACTAACTGTTCTGGCTTCCGTTACCTTGGTTGACAGAAATATGCGCGGCATATTGACTGAAAACATGCCGAGCGATGCTCCATCTTTTTTCTTTCTGGATATCCAACCCCACCAGAAAGATAATTTTATAAAACAATTAAGCGAATGGCCCGATGCCCGTAACCTGATCATGACGCCGAACCTTCGCGGGCGAATAAAATCTGTCAACGGTATTCCGGCGGAACAGGCTTTGAAGGATAATCGGGAACGCTGGTTGTTACAAAATGATCGTGGGTTTACCTACATGGCCAACCAACCAGCGCATAGCGAAGTGACCTCCGGTGCATGGTGGCCTGCGGATTATAAGGGGCCGCCACTGGTTTCTGTTGTCGATGATGTGGAACGGGGTTTTGGCGTAAAGCCGGGGGACACTATCACAGTAACGATATTGGGACGCGATATTGCGGCCACAATTGCAAATGTGCGGGAAGTCAATTGGACAAGTTTTACAATTAATTTTGCGATTACATTCGCACCGGGAACATTGGAATCTGCGCCGCATAACTGGTTGGCGACTGTGATTGCACCGCCTGACTCCGAGGCCGATTTACAACGTGCCATCAGCAAGGAATTTCCGAATATTTCAATGGTGCGTGTGTCAGAAGCTGTCAAATCCATTCAGGACATTCTGGGGCAGATGGTCATGGCGGTGCGCATCATGGCTATTCTTGCCCTTGTCACCGGAATATTCGTATTGGCGGGGGCATTGACCGCAACACGTTCCCAACGCGCTTATGATGCTGTTATTCTCAAGGTTATGGGGGCTCCACAATCCTTGTTACTCAAGGGGCTTTGTCTGGAGTTTGCATCTCTCGGGATTATTGCCGCCGGACTGGCCGGGGGACTGGGGCTGGCTATCAGCTGGGGAATTATGGGGCCATTGATGGATCTTGGCTGGACATTTTATCCGGCAACTGCCGCGCTGATTGTTTCAGGTGGGTTTGCTGTAATATTTATTGCAGGCATTGCAATCCTGCATTCAATTCTTAAAAGTCCTGTTCGTGGATATCTTCAGGACGAATAGAGGCATTTATAAATTCAAGCTTACGCCGCCCGAATAAGGAAACGTGTTAAAAACAATGTGGGAAGCATCATCCCCATCCAGCAAACAAAACAGTGCCCCGCGTTGTCCCAAAACCCCACTCAAATTAAATACAAAAAAAACTCTATTCGTTTCAGAATAGAGCTGTCAAGAGCAACACAACCTTCGATAATCATTTTCGCGTCCTACTCTATAGTCCAAGAAATATCATATGCGCGCATCGCATCCAGATAGGCAGAGAGGGGTATAAGGTCAACGCATGCCATAGCTCCGGTTTTGTTCATCGTCCCTCTGGAAAGTTCCATAGCCAGAATCTCCGAAGGAATACAGGGAATGTTCGGCCCATGGCCTGAATTGGTCAGAATGCAAACGGTTACAATTTTGGTTTTTCCATCTGCCCCGATACCTTTCATCGTCATATGAAAGCCGCTCCGGTTTGACCCAAAAACATCGAATATCTTTGCAATTTTCGAGAAAAGCCCCGCCATAGGGCGCAAGTTACTGATCACTCCCCATCTTGTGAGCCATGATAAGCTCCATAACCCTATATGAAGAAGGGGAACCTCGAGTCCTGCTCGAAACCTTATGGTTTTAAGATCAGGGTACCGTTCGGGGAACAGTTCCAGATCGGGTACATCACAATTTCCCAAAAGTCGCCATCCCAATTCAGGATATTTGTGAGCCGACATATCCTGCCAACCAAAAATATTTTGTTTCCGCCCATCAATTACAGTCACAAACGGCTTTCCGGCATAGCCAAGAATTGCTGCAGTAGTTGCAATTCCAGGATTTGTTCTTTGTGCCGTTGTAATGGCATAATCCAGTTCTTCCAGTTTTTGAAAATCGGCCTTGTGGTGATCGATAATAGCTGATGTCAGGCAGGGGACAGAGCTTGCACCACTAACGACCAGCACCCCCGCTTCCTTTGCTGCGTCATCAAGATTCTGGATGTTTTTGACAAATTCCCGTCCATCGGCAAGGTCTATGTAGTGGCATTTATGACGGATACAAGCTTTTGCAACTTCATATCCCTGCCCCTGAAATGGCCCGGAGGTATGGATAACGATGTCGGGATTTAATCTCTCCAACTCTTTATCAATAGGCATGTTGATATCAAGGACAGCCCATTCCATCCCTAGTTCTATTGCAAGTTCTTTTGCCTTTTCTGCCGATCGTCCTGCGATAATAAGATGGATATTTTCTTCCCGCACCAATCGACGGGATATCAGGCTTCCGAAGTTACCGTAGCCACCGATGATGAGAACACGGGATGTCATTTCTGATTCATTCTCATTTTATGTTTCATACTTTACCTCAAACCGTCCCTTATACTCATACACCTTACCCCATAACGGATGAACAATCTGCATAAACATATCAAACGTATTGTCGTCTATTGGCGTTTCTTCGGCGTACCCCTTTCCAATGAGTAAGGAAAGCGGTAACGGAATAAAAATTCCGTATAGATGAAATACATACCCTTTATGTTTTAATTTAACTTTGCCGTCCTCCCAAAAGTAATCCATGCGCCATCCAACCCCATAGCGCATAATCTCGACGACCTCGTTATATTTTATTTGAACCATTCGGGAGGTGAAATTATAAGATTTTCGGCCTTTGAAACTAAATATGCGATTAAAATGAAAGTATTTTGCATCCTTGTCACTCTCGAAAAAAACCGTAACCTTGACATCCTTTTCAGTATGCGGCGGAATTCCGCGCATCATCCAAAATAAAGGGGACATCCATCTGATTGGCCCAGCGCAGAATGTATCTAATACCCCTTCGGCCGTCACATGATCATGGGTATATGGGCGGTTTGCGTAATGCTTTCTAACAACAGGAGGAAGATCATCCCATGACCTGCCGAATATGGATTTGAAGATTGGTTCTTTTTCGATCATACCGGACGGCTCACCATCAAATGGAATATAACAACCAGCCCCAGAAAAGCAGGCCAACCAAGAATAAACCATATCTTGAAAAGACGGTTATATCTCTCTGGCAATGGCGCGCCAGTTTCCACCGCCTGTTTCAACATTTTCTTCAGCTCTATTTGTATCCATATAACGGGAATCCAACAGGCTCCGGCAAGGGCATAGAGCGCATATGTCCAGATCAGCCACAAAGAATTCCAGTCATGTCCGGCAAGATTGATTAATACTATTCCTGAGAGAGGCTGGAAAATAACAGCCGGAAAAGTAAAAATATAATCAGCCATGACCGTACTTCTGGCTGCGTAGTATTTTTCATGGATATCGTCTGTAAAAAATGACCGGAGCATGAAGAATGCTGTCCCTATTCCTGTTCCAAAGACAATGGTCGAGCTTATAATATGCAGTGTTTTAACAATCAGATACCAGTCCATGCTATTTCCATCAAATCGGTTCGGTTCCTGTGTTAATAATATCGATATGCTGCCTATATATAAATACTTTATGACGACTTTTCCGGTTGTATATTACGGGGAATTAGCGCAAAACATGGCCCTGCTCAAGCGGGGGCCTCACCGTGTCCATGCATTGCAGAAATCCCAAGCCCTTTTGCAACACTGGAAAATTTATCTCCTCTGACTAAAACTGCCTCGGGGAACGCTCTTTGCATAGCTTCATAGAAACCAGGGAGCCCTGTACTTCCTCCAGTCATAAATACTGTGTGAATATCACTTGTATCTATACCGCCAGCATGAGTAACCGTCTTTTTAGCGACATCAACGATTTTATCTATTTCTGCCTTGGCAGCTTCTTTTAAATCCAGAGAGGTCAAATTTAAGACCCATCCTTTTTCAACAAAATCCAGATCAAGAGATGTCGTTCCAGATTCGGAAAGACTTATTTTAGCAGCCTCAACAACACCAGCTAATTCATGGCCTCTGTGAGATCCAACAACGGCAATCAACCTGTCCACAGTAGATTTTGAGGCCGATTGTCTATATAGGCCGCGTAAGAACGCCTTATTTTTTTGGAGTGTATAATGTATTTATGAGATGCCAAGTTGCTAACGTATGATATGGACTGACTGGCATATCCAGGCCCCCTATTAGTTTACTCTTATAACCCATATCAGGCATAATCGACTTCAAGCTGAATTTCTTGTCAATATCTGTCCCTCCAATGTGCACCCCGGAATTAGCGAGGATATCTGCCTTCCTATCATCCTTTGAACGATTTGCAGGAGATAATCTTATCAACGAGAAATCCGAAGTGCCCCCTCCAATATCTGCGACAAGGACAAGCTCTTCTTTTGTAAGAGTTGACTCATAATCACGCGCAGCAGCAATAGGTTCATATTCAAAAAATACGCTTCGGAACCCTTCTTTCATGGCCGCCTTTTTTAACTCATTCTCTGCTCTTTTATCAGCCTCAGGGTTATTGTCCACGAAAAATACTGGGCGGCCGAGCACAACATCGTTCAATTCTTGTTGTACTTTGTTCTCACAAGTTGATTTTATATGTCGCAAGAACATGCCAATGACATCACTAAAATTAACGCGCTCGTACCCAACTTGTGTCGATTCTTTAATAAGGTCAGTTCCCAAAATTGATTTGAGCGATCTCATCAGACGTCCTGAATATCCTTCAAGATATTCATTGATGGCAGTGCGACCAAAAACAGTCCTGTCCTCCTCTACATTGAAGAAAACAGCGGTTGGAATGGTGACGTTATTTCCCTCCAGTTCAATTAAAGTGACTTCCCCTCCTTGAGCAATCGCAGCCGCAGAGTTTGACGTTCCAAAATCGATACCAATCTTGCCTGATGACATACTGATCACCTCATGGGATAAAAATTTATTCAATAGGTGATGATCGAGAATCTCAATATTATGGGTTTTTCTATCTGGTGGCTATTTGTCCTGATCGGCGCGAACAACCATGTTACGACCGCCTTCTTTTGCTTTATAAAGAGCAGTGTCAGCCAACTTTATGTAGTGTTCTACATTCTCTTGCTCACTTAATGGCCCTTCGGTATAGCCGATGCTGGTTGTAAAGCTTAGCTGCTTATCTTCACCGTCCTCTTTATAGGTGCAGGCTTCTTTTTCCGCCACCGAACGAAGCCGATCAAGCACAACATGAGCCTTTTTTGCGTCAGTATTGGTCAAAAGAATTACAAACTCTTCTCCCCCCCATACGGGCAATGACATCAGAAGGCCGAAGTGTCTTCCTAAGTATTTCTGAAAAATGTTTAAGAACCAGATCCCCGACATCGTGCCCATAGGTATCATTAACCGTCTTAAATTTATCCAGATCACAAACTGCCAATACAAATTTTTTCTTCTCACGCACCGCTGAGCTATGGTGAGCTATAAGATCACTACTGAATGCTCTTCTGTTTTTTAAGCCGGTCAAAGGGTCTTCAAGTGCCTGACGAGTGAGGTTAGCATGTGCCTCTTCAATTTTTTTGACGAGGGGCCGAAAAATAAATAATGCCTCTAGAAGAATAAGCAAAATAATTGCAATTGTCATATTTCTTTGCATGGAGGAGATAATATTAATGTCATTCACCTGATTTTGTTGAAAATCAGTCAGAGCATTTTGAAGTCGGTTTATTATTTTATTTTGTGACAAATCAATAATTTGCTTTAACGCCATTTGGCGCTCCTGACTGGAGCTTTCACTGCTATATGTCAGAAAGAACTCTGAGGCCGCAATAAAATCTTTCAAAGTCTCCTCAAGCGGAGCTGCGCTTGATTGCATGGCCTCTTTTAACTGATCTGTTGCTGGGCTTTTCAAGCGACTGTCATCGGCATAATAAGAATATAGTCTTCTGTTTACGTCTTTTAACTTTTCGATTGAATTGACCATAAACGTCCGGTCGAATTCTTCCTTATTCGTATAGTAGGAGGTTGCATACCTTTCAATCTGGCCGACCAAAGATACTTCGTACCCTATATCAAATGAAATCTCTGCAGCCACGATCCCTCGTTCAACAACGCGCGAAGTAATATAGTGGCTGAGTAGCGTCAATATTATGATGAGAGAGAGTGCGAGGACGTACCCTCTGGTTAATAAGGACGTATTAATAGTACCGTCTTCATAAAAAATGAGCAGACTTTTATAGAACTTTTTTAACTTTCTATAAGCAACATTTTTCATTGGGTGCTGCCATCTATAAATCATCTGGGAGGTCGGGAGCTTTTAAGGTTTTGAAATTGAACATAGAACCAGTCTAAGATCGGGAGTATATTGATAGTTGCGAAGGTGTCAAGTTCCTTTGACAGAATCTACTTAAATTGGTTCAGGTTTGGGGGAGGTAGTATCCTCACTACGTCTTTTCATCGCTTCAGACATCCATATCTGATTTTCAAGATACCACATAACCGTTTCTTTCAAACCAGACTCAAAATCATAATCTGGGCGCCAATTTAATTCGCGTTCAACTTTTGTGGAATCAATAGCGTAACGGCGATCATGGCCTTTACGGTCTTCAACATGTGTTATCAAATTTTCATAGGGTGTTCCATCAGTCCGTGGCCGATTTTTATCCAGAATAGAACAGATCATCCGCACGACATCAATATTCTTCATCTCGTTTGATCCGCCAATATTATATACTTCTCCGACCAGTCCTTTTTCCAAAACTTTACAAATGGCCTGACAATGGTCGGTTACATACAACCAATCCCGCACATTTTTCCCATCTCCATAAACTGGTAACGGCTTATCATCCAAAGCATTCCTGATGATCAAGGGAATTAGCTTTTCAGGAAATTGATACGGCCCGTAGTTATTGGAACAATTGGTTGTTAAAACAGGGAGTCCATAAGTATGATGATATGCTCTCACCAGATGGTCAGATGCTGCTTTTGATGCCGAATACGGGTTATTTGGACGGTAACTATTTTCTTCGGTAAAGGGGGGCATTGTTTCTAATAAGGATCCATAAACTTCATCCGTTGAGATATGGAGAAAGCGGAAATTTTGTTTTGCATGTTCTGTTTGCCTTGACCACCAATGATGCGTCGCTTGCAACAGGCAATTGGTTGCAACAACATTGGTCTGGATAAAATCTTTCGGTTCATGAATTGATCTGTCAACATGACTTTCGGCAGCAAAATTTATAATGGCGTGCGGATCATATTTTTCGAGCAAAGATGAAATCAGATCTGTGTCTCCAATATCCCCCAAAACAAACTCGACATTTTCCGTCTGTAAACAATCTTCCAAGGAACGAATGTTTCCAGCATAGGTCAATTTGTCAATCACGATAATTGGGTCGGTTTTCTGGTCAGGCGATTGGGTGAGCCAATGGCGCACAAAATTCGATCCGATAAATCCGGCGCCTCCCGTTACAAAAATCGTCATAAGCCTATTCCGTAGAATTTGATATAGTATAACTTATGTGCTTATATGTTCCGCGAGGAAAATCAAGTCGAAAGCTGAACTTCCAAGCGAAAATAAAGAGAACCACCATGAGGCCGGTCGCAGATTCCTACCCGGCATGAACCAAAACAAGGAAATACCTATATGAAAACTCTCGTCATTTGTTCCGGTGGGCTCGACTCGGTGACGCTCGCCTACAAGATTTCCCGCGAACATACCCTGTCCGGACTATTATCCTTTGATTACGGGCAACGCCATAAGAAGGAACTTGGTTTTGCCAAAGAATGCGCCGATGATCTCGGTGTTCCGCATTTTCTTATAGATATCACTTCAATCGGTGCAAAATTAACAGGGTCCTCGTTAACCGATAATATTGATGTACCTGACGGACATTACGCAGAAGAAACCATGAAGATTACTGTCGTGCCGAATCGTAATGCAATTATGTTGAGCATTGCCTATGGGCTGGCGGCGGCCCAAAATCTTGACGCTGTCGCAACGGCAGTACACGGTGGGGATCATTTCATCTATCCGGATTGCCGCCCCGGATTCATCGAAAGTTTTGCCCATATGCAAAACCATGCCCTTGATGGATTTTGGAGCGTCCAGCTTTACACGCCTTTTTTGCAAACAGGAAAAGATCATATTGCTGCCGAAGGCGCAAAACTAGGAGTCCCTTTTATAAAAACATGGTCTTGTTATAAGGGGGGAGACATTCATTGTGGTCGGTGCGGCACATGCGTCGAACGCCGCGAAGCTTTTGATCTGGCAGGCGTCAATGACCCAACCTTATATGCTGATACCACATTCTGGAGGGACGCTATCGCGAAACGGGCCAACTCGTTATAAAAAAAGAGGGATAGCAATCCCTCCCTTTCTCTCCTAATGACCTTTACTACATTTTCAAAACACTGAAGTAATGGGACACGTCTTCTTCCATACAAGATCTCTCATAATCATAATCTCGAGAGGATGTAATGACGTCGAGGATTTCTCCATCTTCATCGACACTCTCAATAACGACCGGATGTCCCCATAATTGATGCATATACATTAAGACATCTGGTGTCACCACATCATCCAGAACCTTGCCATTTCTGACATAGTGTCTGAGGATCAATGCTCTGTCAGTCCGTTCATGACAATCGTGAACCCGTATCTCAGGGAGCATATCAGTGATTTTGTTATCCTTTGCCAGCGCCCTTCTCAGATTTTCATATCCGTCACGATCATGTATGGCGCCAATTTCGTATGACTGCTCCGATTTATCATCAATAGTCGCGAAAAACTTGAAATCCCTCATCACTTTGGGCGATAGATATTGGGTAATTCCCTCGTGGTCGTTGTGATGGAAAGCAGCATATTTAATATTCTCCCACCATTTCCCGTTTCCGGCAAACTCAGGAAACCATTTTTTGTCCTCTGCAGTTGGCTCCATGGAAATACGTTTAATATCATCAAATATTGCAAACCCAAGCGCATAGGGATTAATGCCATTGTAAATCGGCCTTTCCTTAATACTGCCATCAGGTGCTCTGAATTTTCTTGTCTCGTCAAACTCAGGTTGGTACAGAACACCTCCATGCGATTTTGTGAACTGCAAATATGTTCCGTCATCCATTAATTTCATTTCATGTAGATCAGTCATAATCAGATAATGCGTATAGCTGGCAAATCCCTCATTAAAAACCTTGGTGTGCATCTGCGGCCAGAAATATTGCGATATTTTTGAGCGCATCCGCATAATCTCCCTTGCCCAATTCGGCACATGCGGAGCATTGTCTGCTATAAACATCAGAACATTCTCATTGTCCCGATGGGCATATTCAGGTCGCCCTTGTGCAGACTCATTAAACTCGCTATTCAACTCACTCTTTGATATACCAAATTTTTTTATGGGTTTTTCGAAAATTTTGTCCTGAACACGCTCCTGCTTCAGAGTCTTTTGTTCTTCTGTTGTCTGGTACTGCTTCGGGCGTATATCCCGATAAACATCCATAAAACGCATGGCACTACAGAAATCCATGACTGTTTCAACTTCCTGCCAGCCATATTTTGTTTCGCACTCATAAATGAAATCACGAAAACGTATCAGATCATCAATAATTGTGTTTGCATCTGTATGATCCTTAAACATGTAATTATTTTTGAAAAATGCATTGTGACCGTAACACGCATGCGCGATTACCAATTGCTGCATCCAGGGTGGGTTATCTTCCATCAAATACGCAATTGACGGATTCGAATTAATTACAATCTCGAATGGCAAATGTGGATTTTCTTCGTACTCTCTTTTTTGGGCAAGGCTTTTGACCCCGTTTTCCCAATGCGGAATCGACACCGGCAAACCAACATTTGCCAAGGCTTCATTCATCTGTTCTGCCGTAATGATCTGGATTTCATTATCATAACAATCTAAGCCGTACTCGCTTACGATAATGCTAATAACCTTAACACTCAAGTCTATCCAAGTTCTGGGCAGAGAGGGATCCCCCTTCGACTCTTCCTTCAGATTTACAGGATATTTCCAGTTTTTAGCTTTATAGGCATTGATGAAAATCTGCTCCCCATCCTCATAATGGGATAGAAGCTCAGCAATCTGCTCTTTATAATTTTTCTTTTCTTCCGACATTTTTACTCCTGCCTTGTGCTCCCTGTTCCGGAGCGATCTTTTTATTTTTTATTTTTTATTTTTTTACTTTCAGTTTGGCATCCAGGCGGGCATTTCCATTTTTGCAACCGGCGCACCGGTTTTTTTGAAAAAATGAGAGAATACCGGGATAATATCTGCTGGCGAAGATGCCCGCGCCATAAAGAACTTATCCGCATGTCTTTTCATGCACTGCTCGTATGGTCCCCATAAATTGCTTTCCGAATTTTCGGCAACCTCGACATAAAAATATCCCTGCATTAATGGAAGCTCTTCATCAAGAAGCTGGAGGCAACGATTATTATCCTCGTCCCAGTTATCTCCATCCGAAGCCTGTGCTGCATAGATATTCCATACACTCGGGTTATATCTCTCAGCTATAATCTCTTTCATTTTTTGAATCGCTGTCGATACGAGTGTTCCGCCTGTCTTTCGGTCATAAAAGAAAGTATCTTCATCCACTTCATCTGCTATAGTTGTATGACGAATAAAAACCACATCGAGCTTCTCGTATTTTGTTTCTAGGAAAGCGTTCAGAAGGCCCAAAAAGCTTTTGGCAATTTCTTTGCGCTGTTCATCCATGGAACCGGACACATCCATTATGCAGAACATTACTGCCTGTCTAACAGGGACTGGTCTTTCTCTTTCGCGGCGGAAATTCATTTGCTCTTCGCGCCATACATCACTGACCGAACCGAGCTTATTTAATGCCTTCAATTTAATATCATATTTTTCCAGTAGGTCTTTATCTACCGGACTGAACTTGCCTTCTACAGTCGGACGAACCCGCGCCAGATAATTCTCAATCATCGAAATCTGATTAACTGGCTTATATATATCCAGATCAGAAATTTCTTCATTCGCATAACCCTTAACAAGGCCATACTGCACCATCAAAGCCCTCAGAATATTCTTTTCTGCGACCCTGCCACGAACCATCTCTTCGCCTTTTTTGTTAGCAAAGGTACGAGACAAATCCATACGGCTTTGTGGCCCTTTGGTCGCAAAGCCGTCAGGAACCGACTCTGTGTTGGTTAAAGACCATCCCCCCTCTTTGCTCAAATTCGGAAGCTCTGCTCCTTCAAACAATATGCTTAAAACTTCCTTGATCGAAAGCTTGACGTAAACATAAGGGTCTTCTCCTTCACCATCATTTGATGCCTCTCCGGGGCCTCCACCACCGCCGCCGCCGCCACCTCTCGGTTTTGGAAACATATCTCCGGTATTGAATTTCTTGTTTCCTGGACGAACGACAGAATCAACACCTTCTTTGTTCCCATGATGGATTACAGGCAGACGCATATTTCTTTTTGGAATCGGAACAACAACGCCATCCTTACCAAAAGTTTTGATACTGCTGTTATTCACCTGTTTCCGAATATGATCGCGGATGACGTCGCTTTGACGACGTTTTACGCGATCCTCATTGTCCAAATGACGTCCACTCGGGCGCTCTTGACGCCTGTCTATAACTTTGGTCATAACTCACCTCTTTCAATTTTGTTCAATAATACTTACTCAAGAGTACGAAAAATGAACTATGAAAGACGTGGGAACAGATCCAGACTGCGTTCAATCATCGTCTTGGTGTAGCCTTTGCTCTCCATATTTTCCCGGAAAGAGCTACGGCTTTTGACAGACTGATCGTCCTGCATTGTGGAATCTTCACGAATAATGGCCAATGCATCATCAAGAGATTTATACAGGCTGGCCCGAATAACTTTGGCCATGTCAGGATAGGTATCCCAACGCATGCCGCCTTTTCCACCATTCTCAAGCGCTTCAATTTTTCTGTCTTTATACAGCCTGGTAATCGTAGCACGGAATGATTTCCCGTCAGCAATTCCTGCAGCACCCTCCATTATTCTCAACTCTTGATCTAAACGATTTCGGTCAATAGCCAGCCCACTGCTCGTCTTGTAGTGAGAATCATCAAGCCAAGCATTGGCCTGCTTAATGTAGGTTTCAAACTTGTTCTGACACAGCTCTTCACTGACATCGGAATAGGCTTCAACCAATTCCTCGCGAATGAATTTTTTATAGCTTTCTTCAAGACGTTCAACAATTAACAGGAACTTTTCTTTTTGTGCGTCAGTAAAGTCTTTCTCTCCCGGAATATCTTCACGCAATGTTCTGAACAAAAGAATAGGATCGGCTTCATAAATACGCTGATGGCGTAGTGCGTTAAACGTATTACTCAGGGTTTTCATTCCAAAGCGCGTAGAAGCTCCATGAAACCCAATCTGCTCGCTCATTCCCGCATACAACTCCTGAATACCTGGAACTTTCTCTCCATTTCCATCAGGAATTTCACCATCCAGAACCCTTGCAATGATGTGTTTGTTATCAAACTTTTTCCACTTGTCCTCTTTACCATCGTCAATGCGGCTAACCACGCTAAATTCTGCAAGAATCCTTAGAGTCTCAGGCGCTATAGGATTCTTAGAATCCTCGCCTTTTGCCAGTTCTTTCTCATAGATTTTTCTTTCTTCAGACATTCTCAATGTGTATGGAACATCAATCTTTGAGATCCTGTTCATCAGGGTTCCACTTTTCGGATCTCCTAAATAATCCTGAAACTGCGCATCGTTCGAGTGCGCGATAATCAAGCAGTTTGCAGGCAGCAGACCGATATTTTTAGTCCCGGTGCATTCACCCATAGTGGTCGCATCCAGCAAAGCCAGGTGAATATCTTTCGGTGCCTCAAACATCTCTGCAAATTCAAAAATACCTTGGTTTGCATGGCCTAGAGCTCCCGGAACATAGCAATCAGGGTCTGTTTCACTCAACATTTTTGCTGGATCAAGAGGATCATCTTGTCCGACTCTTGAAATATCGAATTTCCCTTTGACTTCTGAAATATCCTGTGTGGTTTTATCACCAGGCTCCAGTTTGAAAATTGCCACCTGATTTTCTCGTGATGGATAAAGTTTTACAACTTCAAAGGCCTCTTCATAATCATTATTATGATGCTGTAAACGCTTGACTGCCCAAGGGGAAAGACGGGTTGTCAAAGCATGCTCAGGAATTTGGGGATATTCTTCCCGAATAAATTCTCCATTCTCGTGAAAAATAGATAGCGGACTATCTTGATAAGGAGAAATTTGACCCGTTGTCTTGCACTTCAAAACATAAATGGGCTCTTGCTCCATCAGCTGTTTCAAACGCTCAACAGCTGTTGATTTACCGGATCCCACAGGACCACGCAAATACAGAATTTGTTTTTTCTGCTGATTACCCTTTGCTGCGGCATCAATAAAGGAAACGATCTTATCGATTTCTTCTTCCATACCGAAGAAATCCTTGAATGCAGGATAATAGGCAACGGTATCCCCACCGAATATGAGATTCATTCCATCGCGGCGAGAGGATGTATCAATAATCACTGGCTCACCAATGGCTTTTCTCAAGCGTTGGGCAGGAGTGGCATAAGTACCGGGATCGGTCTTTGCAAGCTCAAGAAACGCTCCCAATGACATGGAAGTTACGGCCTTTTTATCCAGTTTTGATTTCAAAGACTGGAGAAGTTTATTTTTTGGTGCTTCTGGTTGTGTAGGCACGGCAGAGTCGTGACTCTCCGGCAGAACTGCGGCTGCTTGCATAACGATATACTCCCTGTTTTATTTTATTTTTTGTTTATTTTGCTTGCTCAACAGAAAACATAATTAATATCTAAAAATGCTTCCCACAGGCTTACATAATTCAGGCTTAGTTCCATTAGTTTTGTTTGTCAATGAAAATTTTATTGCGTTTTTTTGTTCTAATCAAACAATCAATTTATTGATTTTGCTAATATTCGCAATCCTCACCCTTGTCTAGGCAAGCCTTTTCCAACGCACGGGATTGTAGATGCAGGATATCTTTATACTGTAATTTTTCGGGCAGAAATTCCGGCGACATAGGTTGAAATCAAAAGCCTTATGGCCGTTTCCAATGCCTTTTTTCCCGATCTCCTTTGCCCCTGTCCAGCCTCCAGATATGAGGCTTTTCCGGTTACCCAAAGATAAACCAACCCATGAACGGATGACCATAGAATATAACTGTCGGCCTCAATCTGCCGCGCGTCTTTTCCTCTTAGATATTGTTTTAATATCGTGTTTAACGGCTCGAAGATTCTTTCTATTTTTTCTTCATACCAAGAGTGATTTTTTTTGCACTCCTGAATATCAGTCGTAAACAAGGTCATCCAGAATGGTTGGTATTGCTCAGAAAATCTGATGTAGCTGGACGCCAATTGAAAAAGTTTTTCTTCAAACGTTCCATTTTTCTTACACGCTGTTTTTTCAAGTTTTTCAAATAACATATCCATCGTGCGTGCATTCAAATGAAGGTGTAAAACTTCCATGGACGGAAAAATATTATAAATTGTCCCTGGGACATAGCCGATTTTTTTTCCAATACCTCGCGCAGTCAAAGACTCCGAACCATTTACGGCCACAATATCCCATGCAGCATCAAGGATCAGCTCTTTTAGCTCTTCTCTACTATGATCATTACGTCTGGCCACTGCGGATAAATCCTTTCTATCATTAATCATATAATTATTTTGAACATTGTTCAATATTTTATTGCATCATCAGTCAAACTATGTCATTATTATTTTGAACATTGTTCAATATTATTAACATCCGAGGGAAAAATGGAACTAATTTTTGTACTTCTAGGATTTATGGTATTTTCGTCTCTTGTTATCCCTTGGGTTAATTTATTCAAAATAAGAGCCCTTAGTGACGAAATCACAAGACTTCGTCAGCATATTTCCCTCATGCAACAGGAAAAGCCGCAGGAAGAGCTGCATCAAACTGAAGTGGATAATTTTGCGCTCCCTCTCAATAACGAAGAAAATATAGAGTATGATTATTTTGAGACCTTGGGCGAGTCTCCATTCGAAGATCGAAAAGAAAGTGTATCCCCATTTCCTTCTAAAGAACCCGTCAATAAATCTTCTGCTCGGGGGTTTGAATTTAATTTCGGGGCGAAGCTTCCTGTCTGGATTGGCTCTATTTCTCTGGCTTGCGCTGCATTCTTCCTGATCAAATTATCTATCAGTGCTGGTCTGCTCGGGCCCCTACCACGTACTGTATTGGGTTTTATCTTTGGCTCTGGGCTGATCGCAACAGGGTATTATATTTTTTCGCGCCCCAAAATCGCAAACTATGTCCGCATTGCCCAGGGACTCGTGGGGTCTGGTCTTGTAACTCTGACATTCTGCCTATATGCCTCGGTACATTTACATGGCTTCTTTTCGCCATTGGCTGGATTTATCGGGATGTCCGCTCTTACTGCTGGCACTATGTTTTTGTCCTTATATATGGGGGCTCCAATTGCGATCTTTGGCATGATTGGTGGGTTCCTGACTCCTGCCCTCTTTGCAACAAATGATCCGAATCCGATCGGGTTGTTTGCTTATCTGTTTATTCTTTTTGCTGGTCTGCAAGTCATTGCAGCAAAAAGGGACTGGCGTATTCTTTCCTATGCCGCCTTAGCCGGCACACTAATCTGGACGGGATTTACTATTCTATTCGGAAACCTTGAAAATTACGGCCCCCTTCTGTCCATTTTCCTCTGTTCGATTTGTGCCTCTACCCTATATGGTAGCCGCCAGACACTTATTGGGCCCGCATCGTCTCCTCAACCACAAAGCTTTTCTTCCGACTATCTTCCTCTTGCGACAATGGGTGGTGCGTCCACTTTGATTCTGCTCATGCACTCTGTTTCAGGGCTTGGCCTATTTGATTGGGGGACTATGGGGCTTGTTTCTTTGGCTCTGGTTGTCTTGGCTGCAATGCGCCCCTCTCTCTACCTGAAAACTGTCGGTGTTAAACTTGCAGTCGATGCAATTCTTTTTATATTCTATGCCGATCAAGCTCCTACCACCGATGCGTTACTGGTTCTGGGTGGAATGTTTGTGATCTATACAGTCTTGCCACATTTTATCCTGAAAACTACGCTCCATACAAAATTATGGGCCATTATCCAGATTGCTTCTGCTCTCTTGCTATTTGCCTTGGCAAAATTTGGGGTCTCTTATGCCCCAGCTATTGACGCCGATTTGGATCAATACGGATTCTGGGGGCTGATCGCACTTATCGGCGCTATTTTTGCATCGTTCCAGACCTATATCTGGTTGCGGGGCAGGTATCTTGAAGAAATCGCTGGTTTTTATGCGATTGGCGCCACTTCCTTTTTATCTCTTGGACTGGCGATCGAACTTGACCACACATATCTGCCGCTAGCCTTTATTGCTGAAATTGCAGCCCTTTACGGCATTCGGCGTTCTCTTGATCTTTCTGTTCTTTCCAAAATGGCTTCTGTGATGATCGGGCTGGTTACCGTTTTCTACGCGGCGACTATTTTTGACTTTCTCAATCTTATGGGGACAAGTCTATTCGATCGCAATTACCAGATGCCCAATATTTTATATATTGACCATATCCAGCTTTTGTCCCGCTATATTTTACCCGCAATTTTTTTCGCGATTGCCTATATTTTGCACCAACGATATTCAATCAATAAGGATGAAGAGGGTCAAAGAAAAGAACACGCTCTCCATGCCTATATTTTACTAGGAGCATCTATTCTTCTGGGATTGGCTGCAACCTATATCAGTTTGCGGCACACAGGGTTTAATTCCTCCCCGTCACGGAGTGTATATTCGGAACGCCTTATCGGATTTTTCGACCGTGAGATCCTAACTCTGATTATTGCAGGACTGGGTGTACTTTTGCACCGGATAGCAAAGTCAGGAATCTGTCCTGATGGTTATATAAATTCCTTCCGCTTCTGGTCGTCATTTCTGATCCTTGGATCTTTATTCCGGATCATCTATTTCGATGGTCTGATGTTCAACCCCTTATTCAACTCATCCCAGCATGTCGGGCCACATATCCTGTTCAATGGCGTGACTCTGGCCTATGGGTCGGGTCTGGCTCTGACATATTACGCTATGAAGAACAATATCGCGATCCATCGCTTTCCTGCACTTTCTTCCATTTATAAATTGGTGACTATTCTATTCCTTCTGGGCATGATTACACTTAATATCCGCCAGATTTTCCATCCGGATATTCTCTCGCACGGAAAAATTATTCCTCTCGAGATGTACAGCTATTCTGCAGCATGGCTTGTTACAGGTCTGGGGTTACTTACACTCGGGATGAAACGGCAGGATCGGGCGTTAAGAATTGGCGCGATGGTTTTTATATCCTTAACGATTATCAAGGTCTTTATAGTCGATGCCTCAAACCTTGATGGGCTCTACAGGATTTTCTCCTTCCTTGGACTGGGGGTGAGTCTGATCGGTCTTAGCATGTTCTATACACGCTACATTTCAATATTCGAGAAGCAAAACCACGAGACCTCTCATGACGGTAAATAATTCTGGCAGCAAGGAACTGGTTATTCTGCTCCACGGAATAGCCCTTAATAAATCGACCATGTGGCCCCTGACAAGGCAATTAAAGAAGCAGGGCTATGCCACGCTTGCCCTTACCTATCCCTCGACACGCCTGACGATTGACGGGATTTCCGACTGGCTGGTTGATAAACATCTGACATCGGACTTATGGGTACAATATGATAAAATCCATTTTGTAACCCATTCAATGGGTGGGCTTGTGGCGCGCCATACACTTGCCAAATTCCGGGGGATTTTTTCTGAAAACAAAATCGGTCGTCTGGTGATGATTGGCCCACCCAATACAGGAAGTGAGCTGGCGGATTTTCTGGAACATTTCCCTCCCTATCGCTGGGTGTTTGGCCCCGCTGGAAAAGAATTGACCACGCATCATCGTCAAGCCATGACCGATGATATTTATTATGAGGTCGGGGTCATTGCGGGATCGGCCAAATGGCTGTACCCTTTATCTTGCATATTTATCAAAGGCGATCATGATGGACGCGTATCGGTTGAAAGTACGAAACTATCCGGCATGAAAGATCACATTGTCTTGCGCTCATCCCATACTATTATGATTTATCGGGCAAAAATTGCCAGACATGTAATCCAGTTTTTGAAATACGGAGAGTTCCAGCATGATGCATAACCAGTTTCTTCTGATGAAGGATCGTCGCTTTCTGCCCCTATTCGTGACGCAGTTTTTGGGGGCGTTCCATGACAATCTGTTCAAAAATGCTTTGATTGTGATGATCTTGTACCAGATTGCCACCCAGACCGGCATGGATGCAAAAACCCAGAGTCTGTTAACCACAGCCGCTGCGGGCACTCTGGTTCTGCCGTTTTTTATTTTTTCTGCCCTTGGTGGACAATTGGCCGACAAATACCCCAAACATATTGTTATCAAATATATAAAATTGGCCGAGATATTGATTGCGCTTCTTGGTGCTGCCTCTTTGCTTTCCGGCTCAATAATTCTGTCCTTTATCAATATTTTTGCTTTGGGAGCCCAATCTGCTTTTTTCGGGCCGTGCAAATATTCCATTTTGCCGGAACATCTGCATCGCGATGAATTGATTGGTGGCAATGCATTGCTTAATACCGGAACATTTCTGGCTATCCTCATTGGAACGATTGTTGGGACAACTGTTATGGGGTATGAGAATGGCGCAATTCCGGTTGCAATCCTCATGATTCTAGTGGCTGTCACCGGATATGGATCAAGCAGGTATATTCCCACCTGTCATGCCGCCGCCCCCCAGACCCGCATCAATCCCAATCTTGCGGTTAAGACCTATGATGTTCTTAAATATAGTTTTTCCCAAGGATGGGAGATTACGCTCTCACTTTTAGGAAAAGGGTGGTTCTTTTGTATAGGGAGCCTTTTCCTTTCGCAGTTCCCCAACTATGTGAAAGGAACTTTGCAGGCGCAAGAGACAGTTCTAACATTTTTTACTGTTTTATTTTCAGTCGGGATTGGGGCTGGTGGATTGCTGAATAACCGGTTATTGCGCGGGAATGTCAGTGCGGCCTTTGTTCCGCTGGCAGCTCTGGGCATCACGGCAGGATCACTCGATCTTTCTGCAGCAACAGCCTATATCGTTCATAATACGGATGACACGCTTTTAACTCTGGGACAATTTCTATCCCATCCGACCCATTGGCGGATTATTCTTGATGTTTTTCTGGTCGCCGCATTCGGCGGGTTATTTGTCGTACCTCTGGCGACAATCCTACAAGATCGTACCAAAGAAGAAACCCGCGCCCAGATTATGGCGGGAAGCTCGATCACTGATTCCATTTTTATGGTGGGATGCGCAGTTATTGCGGCGTTGCTTATCTCGTCCGGATGGGAAGTTAAGCATCTTTTCTTTGCTTTTTCGCTTGCCAATCTGGTGGTGGCAATTTTTATCTGCCGCCTGTTGCCGGACTATCTATTAAAAACCATTTTACAATTTTTGTTCAAACTTTTGTACCGTGTCGAAATTCGTGGCTTCGAAAATATTGAGAAAGCTGGGAAACGTGCCGTGATTGTCGGCAATCACGTCTCGTTGCTTGATCCTCCCTTGCTAGCTGCCTTCATGCCCGGGCGGCCAATGTTTGCCGTGAATACGCAAGTTGCCCAATGGTGGTGGGTGAAGCCTTTTTTACGTCTGGTTGATGCTTTCCCGATTGACCCGACCAACCCATATACTCTCAAATCCTTGATTCGGAAGGTCGAAGAAGACCGGCATATTGTGATATTTCCGGAAGGACGCCTGACCTCGACGGGCAGTTTGATGAAAATATATGACGGACCTGGATTGATCGCCGATAAGGCAGGTGCCATGATTTTGCCGGTTCGGATTGACGGCGCTCAATATACAGGGTTTTCCCGATTGCGCGGAAAACTGCCATTCAAACGCTTTCCCAAGATTACCATCACCTTTCTGCCTCCCTTGTCTTTCAAGATTGATGAGGGGTTGAAAGGCCGCTCACGTCGTGCCTCGGCAGCTCGGCAACTCTATGATGTCATGGAAGATATGATGCTCAAAACAACCGAGCGCGAACAAACATTGTGGGAAGCCCTGCATAAAGCCAAAATGATTCAAGGTGGTGATTTCATCTGCGCCGAAGATGTCGAATTTTCTCCTCTTACTTATAAATCCTTGACCCGTCGCGCTCAAATTCTTGGATCATATCTATACGAGATGACCGAGCTGAAAGAAAATGTAGGAATTCTTCTTCCCAACTCGATTGGTGCAATTGTTTCATTTTTCGCTTTGCAATCGGTGGGGCGCATTCCTGCCATGCTCAATTTTACAATGGGGGGGCAGGCTTTATCTTCGGCGTGTACCACGGGACAAATCCGTACTGTTCTTACATCACGCCGTTTTGTTGATCTGGGACGTCTTGGTGCTTTGGTTGAAACTCTTGGACAAACCACGCGAATTGTCTATCTCGAGGACATTGTCCCTGAATTGAAGTTCAAACATAAGCTGGCGGCTTTTTTCCCAAGAAGACTTCCTGTTATCTCTCCCTTTGATCCGGCGGTGGTTTTATTTACCTCCGGTTCCGAAGGATCACCCAAGGGCGTTGTCCTCTCCCATGCCAATTTGCTGAGCAACATAGCCCAATTGGCCAGTCGGGTTTCCTTTAACCGTCAGGATATTGTGTTCAACTGTTTGCCCATGTTCCATTCTTTTGGACTCACAGGAGGGACATTACTGCCCCTGATTTCAGGTGTTAAAACATTTATGTACCCGAACCCGCTTCATATTCGTATTGTTCCCGAGCTGGTTTATGCCACCAATGCGACTATTCTGTTTGGAACCGATACCTTTCTTTCTGGCTATGCGCGGGTTGCCAATTCTTATGATTTTTACGGGGTGCGGTATATTTTTGCAGGAGCCGAAAAGGTTAAGGAACAAACCCGCAAAACCTATATGGATAAATTCGGCGTTCGTATTCTCGAAGGATATGGTGCGACTGAAACGTCGCCAGTGATTGCCGTTAATTCCCCCATGCACAGCAAGGATGGAACCGTTGGCCGCGTCTTGTCAGGGATGGAAGTTCGCCTTGATCCTGTTGAAGGCGTCACACAAGGCGGGAGGCTGTTTGTCAATGGCCCTAATATTATGCTGGGTTATTATAAAGATGATCATCCGGGGATTATACAACCTCCTGAGGATGGCTGGCATGACACAGGCGATATTGTTGATATTGATGCTGAAGGATACATTCGTATTCTGGGACGCGCCAAACGATTTGCCAAGATTGCCGGTGAAATGGTGTCGCTGGGAGTCGTTGAAAATATGGCTGCCGCCCTCTGGCCAGATCACCCCAGTGCAGTTGTTGCTCTTCCAGACGAGAGGAAAGGTGAGCAGTTGGTCTTGTTAACCACAGCGCCAGAAGCCAATCGCAGCGCTTTATCAGCTTATGCCAATGAAAATAACATTCCTGCTCTGGCTGTTCCGGCACAAGTCTTTTCTGTCGATTCCATTCCCGTTCTAGGAACAGGAAAGACCGACTATCCAGCCATTCTAGAGAAAGCAAAATCACTCCTCGAGAAGGAATGATATAAAGAAATCGTATATCAACCGGTATTCAGGAGCGCCTTGCGAAGGCGCTCTTGCTTTTGCTCATGATAGGTCATGACATCCACAAAGCTGCTATCCAGTATGTGCGATAGAGAGTTTTCTTCGCGCTGCCTTTCCAGTCCATTTTCCTGAGAAACTGTGGTTTCCTGAGGATCTCCATCAGCCGTATTGGAAAAATTCTGCAATTTTTCAAGCATCGTACGAATATTTGTATAGTGACTATTAAAGGTCACATGATCAGAATCTGATTCTTGCGGCTGCCCGACCAATTCATTTAGCCCTGCCACGCTTTTTACATCTTCTGCTTGGGGGCGTTCCCGATAATGATCCTGATTTTGTTCTCTGACACGGAAAGTCATTTGCTCGCGGATAATTTGGAAGGCCTTCTCCAATCCATAGAATGCGCCTTGTTGACCTATCTCACCTCCTTCAACAGTATCCTTGATAATCGACCGCGTTACCTCTCTAACCACAGCGGATTCATTTCCATTATGGCTTGGTGAAGCATCAAAATGTGGATCAGAAGCGTTGCCGACAAACGTATCCATCACGTCACCGATATAAATCCGGACCGTCTGGTCATAAGTTCCGCCATTTCCATCATCAGTCCGGATCACCAGATCAATTTTTTGGACCGCTTCATAATCAATAGCATCTGTGAGAACCAGATCGGTTCCGATAATCGAGAATTTATTGCCCGGATTTGTGACAATCGAATAAATATGTGTATTTGCGGGGTCTTCATCAATGGTCGAAAAACTCCCGACAATTGTGGTCAAGGGCGCATTTTCTTCAACATGGTCATTTGTAATATCGATATGGGTCGGCGTATCGTTCATATCATTGACATTGATGGTGATGGTTTTGGTATCGGTCAATCCCCCGCTATCAACGACTTCAACATCCAGCGTAAAACTGGAATTCAATTCGTAATTATTGGCCGCAACATTGATCAAGGTGATCTCGCCAGTTGAAGAATTCAGTGCAAAAACCCCGGCACCTGTGCCTCCTGTAATACTATATGTCAGGACATCTCCGGCATCCACATCCGAACCAATCACAAATCCAGCAGATTGGTTCAAAGGTGAATTTTCATTTATTGAAAAATTTCCATTTGGGACATTTGCGAAAACATCTACGCCTTCCCATTCAATCAAATAAGGCATATTAGTGCTGGCAGGAATATCATTCCATCTTCCATTTGTGAAAAGCTGAATAGCATCTTCGTTCCCAGAATTATTTGGCTCTGTCCCATTCCAGTTGGTGTACAGACCATTCTGGGCACTGCCTGTTGCACCAGTTCCCAACCAGAACAGATCTCCATTTTCCGGTCCGTCGTCCCATCGCCATTCACCTTCTACAGCTGCGTCAGATGCCCCGATATAAGTACTTGCAGAAATCATAGAAGTTACAAAAGCGTTCTCTGCCGCAGAAGAAATATTGACCAGATGTCCCGTTACTCCGAACAGAGTTGTCGAATTTGCAGCGGCTTTTGCTCCGGCATAGTTCGTGTTTGATGTGGAGAGCTTATAAAAATTTCCGGTGGATGGATCATAGCGCAAGGACGGATCGGACATTAGAACAATATTGACCTGATCCAGTGTCGGCGCTTCATTGACGTCGTTAATATTAATGGTCACATTTATAGTATTGGTCAAAGCTCCGAACCCATTATCTATCCCGCGGATTGATAATGTATAGCTGTTCAAAATCTCGTAATCCGGAATTTTTGCCAGTGTCACAACACCTGTCGAACTATTGATCGAGAACATATTGTTGGTATTACCGCCTGTAATTGAATATGTCACAGTGTTTGACTCCAGATCGGTTGAAGTCACTGTTCCAACGACTGTTCCAATGCTTGAATTCTCATCAACCGAGACCGTTCCAAACCCTGTCACATTGGGCGCGGTGTTTTCAGGAATGTCCAACACATCAATGGTAATGGTTGTGCTGTCGCTTAATGACGGGGTTCCATTATCATTCACCTGAACATCCAGCGTATAGGATGATATTGTTTCATAATCCAGAGCAGAAGCATTAGAGACGGTTATTATTCCTGTCGTCGGATCAATGGTAAATACACCCACACCCGTTCCGCCCGTAATACTATATGTCAGTACGGTTGCAGCATCCGGATCAGTTGCAGTGATAGTTCCAACAACATCACCATTAGAAGATTTTTCAGAGACTTGAAAATTCCCTGGTGTACCGCCCGCTTTTACTTCACTGATTATAATATTATCAACACCCCACGCTTCATCTGTAACGGCCTGATTGAGAGTTGAACTAAATCCCAATTTAACGGAAGCCGCCGTGCTTTGTATGGTCAAGACGACATGGAATGTCTGGTCTGCATAACTTCCATTATGTACAAAATTGGTAATGAAAGGCGTTGTTTCCTGGATTGTCCATGAGACAGCACCACTTGATCCATCCGAGGGAGAATCATAAGACGGCCCTGTAAATGTTCCAAGAGCTATAGGAGATCCATTGACATAAACGATAAAATCCTCTGCATCCCAACTGTCAATCCGGTAAAAATCAAATGAAATTGTGGTGTAATCTTGCGTGCCGGACAAAGCATAGGTTTTATAAGTGTTCTCCAGTCCCGCATCCATTGAGTGCTGCCCCAAATAATTGGTCAAAATAGACCCGCCATTGGTTGTGGTGTTGTCAGTCCAACCTGTTGCCCCACTCTCGAAATCTTCAATGGAAACTTGGGTCCATCCATCTATAACCGGAACTTCATTAACATCATTTATATTGATCGTAATGATTTCCGAATCGCTCAGATTACCAAACCCGTTATCCGTTCCTGTCACCGTTAATGTATAGCTGGAGATTGACTCAAAGTCTGGACTTCCAGCTAACGTAATCACTCCGGTTGTCGAGTTTATTGAGAACATACCCCCGGTATTTCCTGCAGTAATCGAATAGGTAACTGTATCGGATTGCGGATCAGTTGAAGTTACAGTTCCCAAAACTGTTCCAATGCTCAAATTTTCATCTACGGATACGGGGCCAAATCCGGTTACAGTTGGTGCCGTATTCTCTGGAACATCCAAAACATCAATCGTCACAGTTGTGCTGGCCGTCTTGACAGGTGTTCCATTATCACTGACCAGAATATCAAGTGTGTAGGACGGGGTTGTTTCGTAATCAAGTACCGAAGCGTTAGCTACAGTGATTTTACCGGTTGTCGAATTAATAGAGAAAATACCTGCACCAGTTCCGCCAGTGATACTATAACTCAACGTATCCGCAACATCTGGATCGGTTGCTGTGATCGTCCCAATGACCTCTCCATTCGTTGACTTTTCAGAAACCTGGAAATTTCCTGGTGTGCCACCGGAGGCAACTTCGCTAATAATAATATTATCAACACCCCATGCCTCATCTGCAACAGCCTGATTGAGAGTTGAACTAAATCCCAACTTTAGTGAAGCGGCAGTTGATTGAACCGTTAGAACCACATGGAATGTCTGGTCATTCCACCCACTATGTGCAAAATTATAAGAAAAAGGTGTGGTTTCCTGTATTGTCCACGATACGGCTCCACTAGCGCCATCTGATGGGGACGTATAACCGGTTGTAAATGCATTGCTGAAAACAGCAACATCATCAACATAAATGATAAAGCTTTCGCTGTCCCAGCTATCGATTCGGTAAAAATCAAAAGAGATGGTCGTATAATCCTGCGTTCCCGATAGAGCATAGGTTTTATAAGTATTCTGCGCCGCCGCCTCCATCGAGTGACGCCCCAGATAATTGGTCAGGATTGCCCCGCCATTGGTTGTGGTATTGTCACTCCATCCTGTGGCTCCCCCTTCAAAATCCTCGATGGAAACTTGAGTCCATCCATCTATAACTGGAGCATTGTTCACCGGAGTAATGGTAATAGAAAAAGTTCCTGCTACTGGGGTCGCATATCCATCACTCATTGTAAAAGAAAAGGCATCCGATGTAGCGCTGGCAACATCACTGTAATAGACGATATATCCGCTATTGATATCCCCTTGGGTGAATGTATCGGATAAGGCCAGCGTTGTACTGGTATTGCTGTTATATAAATGCCCCTGATCGGTTACATCGGTAATTGTATAGGTCAGATTGACGTTGCTATTATCCGCATCTGTTGAGGATAAATTCACAATTGATGCAGATGTCAACTCATCTAAAGTCAATCCGCCGTTGGTTGCAATGACTGGGTTAACATTCGGGATAGTTAGTCCCCATTTGGTGGCCAGATAGTTCTCGACATCGTGAGTCTGGTCAACATTGAGGGTCTGGTTATAGACAATCATTTCGGCAATCTGTCCGTCGAGCCAGTCTCCACTGGTTGAATCATCCCCGAGATAAATTCCGGTTGTGGTTGTTCGACTGACGGTTGTTGTGAAAATCTGGCTCACCCCATCAACGGCAATGCCGGCGAATGTTCCGGCATGCCTGATCGCCATCAAATCATAATCTCCCGGCGTATAATTTCCCGTCGAGAAATAAAAATTTCCATTAACATAGTAGCTATATTTATTTATTCCTCCGTCATTGATAAACATTCCATTACGGGAAGGGTCTTGCCCGAAATCATAGACAGCCTCCCTTCCACCAGAGGAATCACGGGAAAAGACAATAAAAGTCGTATAGTTAGAGCCAGGCATGGAAGCTGTTGTATTGACTAATCGGTCATTTATACCATCAAATGAAATCGTGCTTAATCCATTCAATGTTGTGGCGCCATAGGTTGGTTGTTGGGTACCACTGGATGTGACATCAAAATTGCTCGTACTCTTATCGGCCCATATAGCAACTGTACCAGAGAATCCATCATTGTTTCCACCGGTTCCGGTCGCCGCATTATCACCATCTGCGTCGATAATTGTAGAGGCATCGCTGGCATCCAGCCATAAGACCTGCCCTGCCAGAACAGGCAGCGACGCATCAAGCATCAAGCGCCGTTCAAGAGCCAATCCTCCCAATTTCTTTTTACGCGGACGTATCAAGCTGTCTCCCATCTCAATATTTTACAGTAAGTAAGTTAATTTCTGTTAAGTTTTATAGCGTTCTTGAGGCTCTTTTCCTGTTGTTTCAATTCAAATTCAGTTCGCGCCGCAACAATCCGGTTATTTGGTGAAGAAAGGATATCAGGGGTGATGTTTGCGTGGCGTCGATCAGTAAAATCCCTCGTTTTTTCATCAAGTGATCTGCATGGGACTTGCGATTTTTATTATCCGATAATCTTTCTTCACAAACGATCTTAAACACACTTTGTCTGGGGCTGACATTCGTCATATCGGACTGTCCATTATTTGACGGCGCATTCACATTCAGATCATGAAATAATTCAGGAGATAAAATAGACGGGCTGGAGATCTCCTCGACCTGACGGACTTCCACCTGACCAGATGAAAATGGTTGACCATCCCTGATAAATTTTGCGCGTCCATTAATTGAAATACGATCACGATCTGTTTCAGGAACATAGGTCACATAAATCAGGCTTGCCGGATCAATAAGGCGAAACAAAACATCATTAGCCTTGACAGTTCGACCGTCCTGAACTCCACTCAACCTATCCCGTATCTCGCCATCAAATGGCGCTGTCATAACCAATTTTTGCAAACGTTCATCCAATGCCGCCAAGGATTGTCGGGTCAGAATAATTTGTTCCTCTAGAGAGGCCTGCCCCTTCTGCAGCGAAGATGGTGATTTATTTTCATCCCGTCCATCAACCATCGAGACAGACTCACCACGTTTCAATGATTCGAGATAACCAAGTTTTGCTTGCATCAGATCTCGATCCTGCTGCAATTTAGCCGATCCCAAAATCATCAACACATCACCTTTTTTGACGCGATCTCCGTTTACAACCAGAATTTTTTTAACCTGTGCGACATCTGGTGCGTGCGCTTCCCAGTAGTTTTTATGATATTCGACAGCTGGGGCACTGACAGTTCCATCCAAAGGCAAGATCAGAAACAATAAAATGACACCAAAGGTTCCCCACATAATTCTGGAGCGCCTTGATATAAATAATTCTCTTGATCTATCTTTCCAGACTTTGAGTTCCGAGAGAATCGGACGCAACAGGAAAACCCAGATCTCGGCCAGAAACAAAATTGTTCCCAGTGGTTGAAAAAACAGCGCATAAACCAAAAGAGCTATCCCGCTAAACAAAAAGAACCTGTACACCAAAAGCAATGCGCCAAACAAAGTCAGAAATTTCTGTGTTGTTACGGGTAAATATTCTGGTGGCGGATCGTTCCATGCAAACAGAAATCGGCGTAATGCATAACGGGCAAAATTGCACGCACGCATTTGCAAGTTTTCAATACCGGTGAAATCAGAGAGTAAATAATATCCGTCAAAGCGCATCAATGGATTGAGATTAATCAGCAACGATGACACCAGAGATACTGCCACCACATAAAAAGAAATACTCTGCATCAAAGTGCCGGATGGGGACAGATGCCAGAACAACAGGAATATGGCGGCTAACGCCAGTTCGGCCCGTATTCCGGCAAAACCGATGGCCATCCGGTCAAATCTGTTCTGCAACCGCCAGACACCTGTTGTTTCGGTATAAAGAACCGGATACATTGCGATAACAGCAATCCCCATATGCGGCACCGGCACCTTGAATTTGGTAGCCGTAAAAGCATGAGCCCATTCATGTATAATCTTGATAAAGGCGAAGACTATCCCAACCATCACAATTCCTGACAAAGATGGAATCTCTGTAAACTGGGAGAAAAATTCATCAGCCCTTCCAATAGTCATGGCTGCCAATATAAAAAGGGAAATCAGAATGACCCAAGTCATCCCTTTCGAAAAGAATGGAGCCACGTAAGGATAAGCCAGATCCAGGAATTTTTGTGGCTTGAACAACGGCACTGTAAAATACAGATAGTGATGCAACAATCTGTTGAGGAATCCTTGCTCCTTTGGCTGGGAAATTAATTCATGCGCTGTTTCTTCCAATAAATGGTTTTTTTTCAGAAACTCCAGCAAATTTAATATATCACTTTGATCTATGTCCAAAGACGTGTTGGATGTAATGTCCTTAATCAATTCGTCCACATCTTCGTGGAGCGGGAATCTCGACAGGCATTCACACTCAGCCCAACTCAGTTTGTAATAGGAATGGCTAACGGGATCATGCAACATGCCAGTTGGCTCGCCACTTGCCGGATCAGCCGCCCCAGAGAATATTTTTATACCGTAACGAAGACGGGGCAGTGACATTGGATTATTTGGAATATTCGGGGAATGCGTCATGCTCCCTCCTATATTCCAGTCAATTTCCGAACCATCAGGATCGGACGCCGCAAAATTTCATAGGACAAAACACTCCATCCGGTGCGGATTTTGGCTGTCCCTTTCCAGCCTATTTTAAGTGTTTCATTGTTATCCGTTATATCCGCGCTGATTTTATATGTATAAATCCCATCCTCATCCACGCTTGATTCATAACCGATCGAAATTATTTGCGCATCAAAGCTTTTTGATGGATAGACATTCAAAAAGAAATCGACCTGCGCCTTATCATCCATCGCGATCATCGCCTCGACCGGAACACGGATCAAGGCTTCATATTGTTTTGGGTTGGCAATTTTTATCAAGACATCTCCGGCACGAACCGGATGTCCTTCCAGAGATTCTTTTGCTGGAAAAATAGCAATTCCGTTGCGGGTTGATTTGATAGCGCTTCGCTCCAGCATCACTTGTGCATAGTCTGCTCTGATCTTTTTCTCTTCTATATCGGATTCCAATGCACTCAATTCCGCTTTTTTCTCGGGCTGTGCCAAAGATTCACGGCGTAATCTGGATAATGAGGAATGCGCAACGTCCAATGTCTGGCTGGCCAGATCCGCATCGGCTTTGAGTACTGTATCATCCAACAATACCAATTTTTGACCTTGTTCGACTTCGTCTCCGGGATGCACAAAAACATCCGACACCAACCCGTCAAATGGTGCGGTCAGATAATCGGCATCTTTGGCAACAATCTCGACTGGCGCAGTGACACTTACTCTCACTGGAAAAAACAGGATGACCAATAGGGAGATCAAAAGAACTTTATTCCTCTTTGCATTTCCTCCCCATAAATGTTTGATCCGGCTGCCAATCCCGGAGATCCTGCGCAAATCATGCAATGCGAGAAGTGGCGCATAAGACAATGCCAGTTCTTGCAACAGACTTTGTTCCTCGTCCCTGAATTTCCGATCACTTTCAAGAATTAATCCACCGATGATGCCATCTTGTTGGGTCGAGAATGGTATAATGGTCAAAACGGTGTTCGGGGAAGACTCTTCGATGATCCTGATCTCGGGGTTGACCTGATTTCCCTTATAACACTTCAGATGTTCGAGCATACCCAAAGCATACGGACTTTTCGGATCGAGAATGGCGTGGCCGGATATTTTCTCAAGTCCAACACCAAGAAAGGTTTTGTTCCAGAAAATAGCCTGCCGGTATTCGATCAGTTTTTTGCTTTGATTGACTACGACATGTAAAAACTCCTGCCGTGTTTTTGCATCCTGCGCTTGCCGCTGTAATGCCAATAATGTCAATAATGGGTTCATATGTGATCTTCCAGTCCGACGTCTTATGCAAGATGCATAAAAAAATTAGCGCGATTCTTTATATGGAGCTTGTTGAGAAAGATATCCAATAACCCCGGCATCCTTGATAGCCCCTGCATCCAGCTCGACTTTGCCGCTCATGCCGGATAGCAAAGGGTCATGATAGGAATCCAATACGGCGCGCACTTGAATGGATCGGCTAACCGGATCGACTTCCCCGTATATGCGGGTAACTTTTGCTGAATATGTACGTCCTGTTTCATTTAGAGAAATTGTTATCGGGGCTCCAACATTGACCCAGCGCAACCATTTAGATGGCATCAAGAACTCAATGTGCAACGGGTCATTGGAAGCTACCTCCAACAACACACGATCGGTGCGGGTGTATTCCCCTTCATTGGCCAGACGTTTGGTCACGCGTCCATCAAAACCGGCCCGAATAGTACAATCCTCAAGACGGGCTTCATAAAGCTTTATCTTGGCGTCTGCGGCCTTGTCTTCACTTTCGATATTCAAACGATCTACGTCGGAAATAATATCAAGCTTGAACAGCTGATTTCCGGTTTTAACTTTGGTATCGGTTAGATTTTTTTCAACACCGGCCATCTCTGCCTCAGCGGCCAGATCATCGCAAGCGTAGCGAACCAGAATATCATTCTTTCTGAACAAGTCGCCGTTCTGCAATGGAATATCTGAAATTTTTCCATCATGACTGCTCGAAATTACTGTTTCTTTGGCGGGGACAAGAACGCCATCCACATCCAATGTCTTTTCTTCAATAGGCCACTCATTGACTGAGGGATCTTTATCGTCCTTGCCATTGGCCGGTTCAAGCCCGTTGGCATCCTTTTGAGAAATTTCTTTTTGTCTGGCCTGCATCTCACTTAAAGTTAGACGGACAGACGGACTATCCGAAAAATCTTGAGCAAGATCTTCTTCGGGATTTTGGTCTATTTGTATCTGACGATGGTCTAGGCTTGATGTATTGAGTAGATCTTCCTGAGTTGGCTCACTTCCATGTGAAATAATTACGATAACCGACCCCACCATCACCAACAGCGCAATCAGGCGTACTGCAACATGGAAGCCCCAACTTTCAACTATATTTCTATTGGCCATGTTGCCCTCCCGACTGGGGGAGCTGAACAGGCGATGCGTTCATTTCTGCAACCATCAATGTCTGGTGATCAATATGACGACCCAGAGAATTAATCAGGGCAGCATAAGAATCATGCATATTCGTACAAGCTGCAGCACGAGCCATGGTTCCGATCTGGCTATCCAGTTTTGCCAGTACTGCTTCACCACCTGCGGCAAATCCTGTTTTGGATTTTTGTGTTTTGGCATAAGCCCTGTTCGCAACATTCACGGCAGATCGCTCGGCATCACGACATAATATTAGGCTTTGCTCCAGACTTTGACGACCCAGATGCACTTGCGCAAGTAATGCCGCTTCCAACGCCTGACGATGGGCATCGGCCTGTTTTTCCTTATCCTTGGCCGCTTGAAAACGCATTGGCAAGGTCAGAACATTAAGGATGTTCTGCGTCAGGCCAAAAGAAAAATTCGACCATTGTTTTTCCTGCAGAAAGGAATTGCTGTCATTATTATAAGAAAAGAGCAACTGTGCCCCGGGGAAGGTTTTGAAAATCTCTTCGCGTACTGATTTGATCGCGATATTTTTATTCAGAACTTCCTCACGAAGTTCTGGGCGTGATTTCAAGGCGCTCCATTCCTGATTGGATATTTTCCCTGCCAGCAAAGCCTGAATATCGGAACGCACAGACGGGGGCGCTTTCAGTTCCAAAGTGACGGATTGAGGGTAAGACAGCAGAGCCTTTAGCTCGATATCGGCACTCGAGAGAATCTGATCCATCTCTCTCAATGTTTTCTGCCGGTCATTCAGTTCCGATATTTTCTGGCTCCCCTCATCACTCGAGAGAAGATTTTTATCAATGGCCTTCGATAAATTTTCAATCTGCCTATTGCTTGATGCAATAATATTCGCAGTCTGGGTTTTTGTCTGCTGATACTCCCAAGCCCGCCAATAGGCCGCATAAACATCCCGTTCAATGTTTTGCACAACCTTTACATAGCGTTCGCGTGTAATGGCACTTTCATCCTGCAAGCGGTATGTCTCGGCCAGCGCCAGACCGGCATCAAGCAGATTCCAACTAACCTGCATTTCACCAACCATACGTCGACGATCTGAAGATTGAGAAGGTTCCAATGACTGTAATCCGCTTTGAATAGAGCGGCTGGATGACGCCCCCAGATCGGATCTGATCATTGTGGTGCGGGAGGATTTGACCTGAGGCAAAACCTCCAGCTCTTTCATGGTCAGATTACCGTCTTTTACGACCATATCCAGCGCTGCAACACGGGCATCCAGATTCATTTCGACCGCCCGATCGAGTGCTGTTGTCAAATCAAGGCGAATCATCTGCCCTTCATATTGGATCTGTTCCAGCCTGTCATTTTCCAATAATTGCTGATGGGCAGGGCTATCCAGATCAACAACATCACCTGTGCATCCCGTCAACAAAGACAGAAATCCTAAGCCCAGCAAGGCTTTGACAGGTATGGAGGTGAATAAACCCATAATTTATTTGCTATAATTCTTTTTGATAAAAAATAGAACGTTAAAGGACAACGCGATTGCGCACCGTCTAGTATGCAAAATATTGTGGAAAAAGTGAATCCCCTATTTACCTATGAAAAACAGTCCTTTGGAATCAAATATATGAGCACAAGCTGATTCGGACTTTAGGGACGACTCATAAATACCCAGTCGAGGTTATTGGCGCTTGAATTTATCAATGAACAGATCGTCTGTAATCCCCTCAAGAATGCAAACATATCTTCCTTTTGTATAACGTTCGGCCAGTGAGAATATTTTATCATTCATAAACTCACTATATCAGGGGTATCTCGCTCGTCTTTTTCGGGGCGTAGCGATAAAAAAATCAAGTCGGGAGAAAAGTTTTCAATCTCATGACCCATCAGGGTTTCAAATATTTTATCAAGATCATTCTGGTGACATAATTTTGGCAGACCGACTTCAAAAATGCGATCTGGAGCCGTAGGATCTCTGGCCATACCAATTCTCCCGCCAACCTTGACACTCATCAGCATAATATCCGGATTTTGTACGATCAGATTTTTAACCTCTTGGCCGTGATCCAAATTGAAATCGACAAGAATAATACGTTTCAGAGATTTCTTCGACAAGGCGTAATGCGCGGCAATCGCCGCATTACCAAAAATCCGGTATGCGACAGTTTCCTGTTCACCTTCCTGCTCCGGATCAGTTCTGGTCGCGCAAACAACCTGACGTGATTTTCCCGACACAATTTCATCAACAGCCTGACAGGCAACACACACGCCCCTCAGAGCAGGAAGAAGGGCCGCGCGTTTAATTTTTGTAACCTCATCGACATCAATTATTCCGGATTCCTCTTCAACCAAAGACAAAACACGTCCTAGTTTGGAGAAGAATTCCATTTCATCGCCTCCCCAGGACACATCGACTCCCTTTGCCACTGGAAAGACATGTCCAACCTTTGACATTCTTCTTTCAAAGTTATCTTCGTAAAAGTGGGATTGCGAATGGGTGTGTTCCAAAGGATTTTGCTGAAAATGAACATCAACGCGCTCAACGCGCGTTATCATGGAAACTTCCCCCATAATAGACTCCCCCATATCCCCGTTTTTTAATATCTTGTCGCTCAATACAAAAGCCACAGCGCCCATGAGGAAACTTGTAGGCTTTTTGTTTATTGTAACAAGAATATATTATTTATTAGTTATATTCTATCAGTAAAAGGGCCTCTTATACAATAATATAATTGTCGCATATGCAGCATATTCGTACAAATGGCCCATCATTGAGATCTATGGTTAAAGTCTTGAAAAGTCGGCAATCATCCCTGTGAATTTACGAATCTGGGAGAGCATCGCCAGACGATTGGCCCTGATATCAGGATCATTGTCATTCACGACAACCTTATCAAAAAACAGGTCAACCTGATCTTTAATACCGGCGAGACAAGACATGGCTTCGTCATAATGTCCTAGAAAAATCTGCTCTTGAACTTTTGGTACAATGGAGATCAAGACGCGATATAATTCTTTCTCTTCCGGTTCAATTAAAGATCCTTCGGAAATATCCTGAGAGATTTTTTGATCAGATTTTTTCTCTTCATTCTCAAGAATATTGATCGCACGTTTGGTTGCCGAGACGAAATCCATTCCCTTATCGGTATCGAGAAATTCCGAGATTTGCTCGATACGGTTTTTCATGTCGAGCAGAGTATCTCCTGTAACGGCTTCAATAATGTTATGCGAAAAGTCCTTGCCCTTCATCAAAACTTTGAACCGATCTAGAATAAAAGGTTCGATATCTTCTGGCAGAGGCACATTATAAAGTGAAGCCGCCATTCTCAAAACAGGTGTCAGATCAAGAGTCAGGCGATTCTCGATTATCAAACGGATAATTCCGAGGGCTGCACGCCGCAAGGCAAACGGGTCTTTGCTTCCGGTTGGTTTTTCACCAATCGAGAAAAATCCGACCAGTGTATCAATTTTATCGGCCAAAGCGACCACAACCGAAACCGGCGCGGTCGGACAAGAATCATTTGGCCCGGCAGGCGAATAATGGGTGCGAATGGCCGTTGAAACATCCAGTCCTTCATCGTAAGCATCACGCGGGGTTCTATGTGCTCCACCACGAGCGTAATACGCCCCCATCACCCCTTGCAATTCAGGAAACTCACGTACCATACCTGTGACCAGATCGGCCTTACATAGATGGGCTGCGCGCACAGATTTAGCGGGGTCAGCATCCGTCATTTCCGCAATCATCGCAGCAAGCTTTTCCAACCGTACCACTTTTTCAGACATCATGCCCAGTTTTTCATGAAAGCGAATTTGTTCCAGACGCGGCAGGTAAGTTTCAAGATTATGTTTCAAATCCTGTTCCCAGAAAAACCGTGCATCGGAAAGCCTCGCCCGCAAGACCTTTTGATTGCCATGAATGATGGTTTTTCCATCATCATCAGGAATAACATTGGCGACACAAATAAAATGATTGGACAACTCCCTATTGTTATCCAGAACCGAGAAGTACCGTTGGTTTTCCCGCATCGAGGTTGTAATCACTTCTTGTGGAATGCGTAAAAACTCCTGATCAAAACTTCCCAGAAACGGCACTGGCCATTCGACCAATCCGACAACTTCTTCCAATAACTTTTCATCCTCAAGTGCTTTGTATCCGTGGCCAGCCTGCGCGGCTTGCTGGCAAACGCCGTCCCAGATTATTTTCTTTCTGGTCGCACGATCCAAAAGGACAAAATTTTCTTCCAGTTTTTTGCGGTAATCAGCAAAACTATTCACCTCAAAATCGGCTTTCGATCCCATAAATCTGTGACCACGTGTGATGTTACCAAATTTGATCGCCTTATCAGGAGAAATAGCGAATTCGCCCTCGACAATTTTTCCATCAAACAACGCGACAACACTATGAAAGGGACGCACCCAACGGAGAGTGCCATGCCCCCAGCGCATGGATTTTGGCCATGACATATTGGCGATCGCATCCGTAATCAATGACCCCAGAATTTCAATGGTCGGGCCGCCTTTTTTAACAGACTCGTAAAAATAATACTCGGTGCCTTTGATCTCACGTCTGGTTAATTGGTCAGCACCGGCAAGACCTGCCTTTTTCAAGAAACCGGCGAGCGCTTGTTCAGGAGCGGATATGGACGGCCCTTTCAGCTCTTCCGTAACATCCTCACGCGCAGCAGGAATCCCCGTAATATGCAAGGCAATTCGGCGCGGGGTTGAATAGGCATCACATGTTTCATATGCGATACCATCCGCTTTCAGACGCTCTGTCACTAGGCGCGCAAAGTTTTCTTCAGCCGCGACTTGCATGCGGGCGGGGATTTCTTCCTGAAACAGTTCAATCAATAAATCAGACATTTTATTCTTCACATTCTTCTTAAAATTATGCCGCAATATTCTCAGATATATTCCCGGATATATTTTCTGCCCAGACTTCACAGCATCCTTTGGCCAGGGTACGGACACGCTGGATATATCCTTGACGCTCCAACACGCTGATTACACCACGGCTATCGAGCAAGTTAAACGTATGTGATGCTTTCATGCATTGCTCATAGGCAGGTAAAGAGAGTTTTTGGTCGAGCAGGAACCGGCATGATTTTTCGGCGAAAACAAATTGCTGGAACAACTGGTCAGTATCTGCAAATTCAAAATTATATGCGGACATTTGCTGTTCGTTGCGCAAGAACACCTGACCATATGTGTATCCATCATCGTTATACGGCATATCATACACATTATCGACATCAAGCACATACATGGCCAGACGCTCCAGACCATAGGTCAGCTCCAGAGATACAGGGGAACAATCCAGACCGCCGACTTGCTGGAAATAAGTATATTGCGAAATTTCCATGCCGTCGCACCAGATCTCCCAGCCCAATCCCCACGCGCCAAGCGTCGGGCTTTCCCAGTCATCTTCAACAAAGCGCAGATCATGTTTGTTCGGATCAATCCCGATGGCCAGAAGTGAATTCAAATAGAGGTCTTGGGAGTTTTCAGGGGAAGGCTTCACAATCACCTGAAACTGGTGGTGCATTTGCAGCCGGTTGGGGTTTTCGCCATAGCGCCCATCGGTCGGGCGGCGGGATGGCTGGACATAGGCCACTTTCCAATCGTCAGGGCCCAGCGTTCGCAAGGTTGTGGCAGGGTTGAAGGTTCCCGCCCCCATTTCCATGTCATAAGGTTGCAGGATCAGGCAGCCCTGCTTTGCCCAATAATCCTGCAATGCCAAAATAAGGCCTTGAAATGATTTGATTTTTTCCATTTTCGCGCGTCCGCTGTTTCATTTATCCAAGATCGTCAGACATAGCGGAACACCCTTAAAAAGTCTAGGGAAATTCAAGGCGTTCGTTATGCCCTACTCTTCTTCAACAATCGCCCCGTCAACAATGGTAATTGTTCGGTCACAACGCTGCGCAAATTCAGGGTCGTGCGTGACCACCACCACCGAACAGCCATGAGTTTTTACCAGATTTTGTAAAATCTCCTGCACATTTTCGCTTGAAACAGTGTCAAGGTTTCCGGTTGGCTCGTCAGCCAGAATGAGTTTTGGATTATTGGCCAAGGCGCGAGCAATCGCGACCCGTTGGCGCTGCCCCCCTGAAAGCTGGCTGGGAAGTTTGTTGATGTGGTCAGCCAGACCCAGTTCCGCCAGTCTTTCCGTTGCGGCTATTTTGATCTCTTTATCCGAGAGGTTGCCTAATTTTCGCATCGGAATCATCACATTTTCAAGTGATGTGAATTCAGGCAACAGAAAGTGGAACTGAAAGACAAAGCCCATTTGCTCCAGACGAAGCTGGGCCAGTTTATTTTGAGAGAAATTGGAAATATCCTGATCCCTGAAATAAATCTTCCCCGAGGTCGGTCGGTCAAGCAGCCCTAACAAATAAAGTAATGACGATTTTCCAGACCCCGACGGGCCTTTGATCGCGACATATTCCCCTTCCCTGACCTCGACATTGGCTTGCCTGACCAGTGTCACGGGGATAGCCTCATCCTCCAGACGACGAGTGAGGTTTTCGGTTTTCAGGAGTGTTGCCATTACAACCCTCCCCTAAGAATATCGACAGGCTGGACATGGGACGCTTTGCGTGCCGGAAGAAAGGAGGCCAAAACTGCCGCAGATAAGGCAAATGTCGCAGCAATGGCAAATTGTTCCATCCCCCAGGAGACAGGCATCGAGATAGCCTCGGTACTGCCCGGTGGACGGAATTCTATTTCCTCCATTGCACGCATAAAGATAACCCCCAATGGAACACCTGCCAGATTTCCGGCAACTCCAAGCAAGACCCCTTGAATGAGAAAAATCATCCTGATGTCTGACGCCGGAAACCCCATGGATTTCAGGATGGCAATATCACGATGTTTTTCCATGACCACAGTCGAGATAACATTATAAATCCCGAACGCGGCAACCACCAGAACAGCACTCACCACCGTGTACATGATCTTGTTGCGGATTGCCAACGTGCTCATCAAATCCTCGGATTGTTCTTGCCATGATTCCGATTTGTATTTGATGACTGCTTCGATCTCGTGCGCACGTAGCAAGGCCTGATTGGGTTGGTCGAGCTTAACCAGAATGGCATTAATCCGGTTGATCCGCCCCAGCAGCGCCTGCGCCCGTTTCAAGTTCATAAAAACCTGTGAGCGGTCATAGCCCGATCTTCCGGTTTTGAAAATACCAACAATTTTGAGAGTCCTGACATTTCCGTTTTGCGCCGAAATCGTGATGGTATCGTTAAGCGCCAATGACAGATTTTTCGCCAGAGTCACCCCGATCAATACTCCGTCCGGATTGGCGTAAAGGCGATCCAGACTTCCCTCAACCATATAATCGCGAATGGTGGATACGCGGTCAATCTCCTGCGGGATCATGCCGTTGATGGTCACGCCCTTTTCCTGTCCGGCAAAACTGATGATACTGCTTCCGGTTAAGACGGGGGAAACTTTGATATCCGGCTGGTTTTCGAGATAGACAAGGATTTTCTCGTATCCTCTGATCCCGCGCGTTTCGGTCAAGGGTTTTACTCCTGAAATACTCACGATCCCCTTGTCGCCATAAAGACGATCAACTGGCTGAACGCGCGGGTTACGGAATTCGTCCGAAATGGTAATGTGGGGTGAGTTATCAACGAGGCGTTTGATAAAATCTTCTTCGGAACCTTGCATAATTGATGAGATCGCCAGAAAGAAAGCAACGCCCAGAACAATCCCCATCAAGGATACGATGCTCTGGCGTTTTCTGGCCAGAAGATGTTTGAGTGCGATAAAAGCCAGCAAACGCATCGTCTCGATCCTCCCTTTTCTATTGTTCTTTTACTCTGACTTGATGTCCATTTTTCAAATCAGCATCAAAGGGGGATATGATTTTATCTTCCAGCGATAGGCCTTCGAGAATTTCGGCAGTTTTAACGTCACGAATACCGACCTTGACCGTGATCTGTTCGATTTTGTTCTGGGCGTCTATTTTATGAACGGTTTTTCCGTCTGCTGCTATGGCTTCAACCGGAATTAATGTGGCGTTTTCAACCTGATGATAGATAATATTGGTCTCTGTCGTCATACCAATCAAAAGCGGCGTGCCCTCTTTCATGGAAATCCGCACACGATAGGAACGGGAAACCGGATCACCTTTTGGAGTGATCGAGATAACTTCCCCTTCAAATGTCTGGTCGAGGAAAGCATCGGATTGAATCAGAACCTTTTGTCCTGCTTTAACATGCACAATGTCTTCTTCATCCACTTCCGCAGAAATGCGCAGCGGAGCACAACATGAGAGATAAAAAACAGGGGTTCCCGCGGCGATCACCTGCCCGATTTCGCCATCCCGTTTGATGATGGTGGCGTCTTCCGGTGAGCGAAGCTGCAAGTAATCCTGCTTGGCCTGCGCCTCCCTGATACTGGCTGCAATCATATCAAGATTGGTTTTGACCTGATCGTAAGCATCTTCGCTGATGAATTTTTTCTCGAACAACTTGCTTTTGCGTTCCAGTTCTTTTCTGGTCTGATCTTCTTGGGCGCGCAACTGGTCAAGCACTGCGGCCAGATCATCATCTTCAAACCGCGCCAGAATATCTCCCTTTTTAACGCTCTGCCCTTCGTCAAATTCGATGGAGGTTAATCGGGATGTAGTTTTGGGGGCGATCGGGATCATAACAGTGGGCTCAACCGTGCCAGTGGCATAGACGGCCTCGACAGCCTCGCCTTGACGGGGAGAAACTGCGGTTACAGATGGCGGCAGAACATAGTGGGAAACAGCATATCCCCCCAGCGCCACACCACATAACCCTACCACCAGTAATATAATTTTTCCGTTCATGTTCAATATCTTATAAGCAACCGTCCCCAAATCATAGTCTGTTTTCCTTTGAAGGAAAGCTTATCAAGAGGATAATTTGCTTTTTTAGTGCGGCAGGTCTAGATTACTTCCGGAATTACCCAATGGAGGACATGATGTCTCAACATTCTAAAATAATAAGCTCCCTGATGGTTCCAGCTTTGGTTCTGGGGGTTGCTTTTTCCGGTGCGGCTTTGGCCGATCGTGACTATCGCGATGACCGCGGACATGACCGCAATCGCGACCATTCCCAACGATATGACCACAGAAATGATCGTCATTTTGCGCCACCGCCTGTCCGTCGCGACTGGTCACAAGCGCAGCGCAATTTTGATGGGTACAGACATGATAATCGCTTTGAAAACAGGGGGCGCGTGATCGTTGTTCCTCCCCGTCCGGTTTATCGAGAACCGTATTATTCCCACGGATATGTTGTTCCTCCCGTTATTGTGCCAGCTCCGGGTTACCCCAATTATGGTTATGGCTACCGTTATAACGAGCCTCGCGTCTGCCTTAATATAGGAGATCGCCACTTTAACCTTAATCTCTGCAATTAAGAGTTTTTCCACTTGCAATTTATTTAGGGGAGATGTACATATTCTGTCATCTCCCCTTATATTTTCAGATCTCGTCCAAATCGCCCCAAGCGGTTACGAGCTTCTGGCAAAAAGGGTTACTTTAGAAGGATTATGATTATGGCAAAAGTAGCGCCTCTCGAATTTTTTAAGCAGGTCAAGATCGAAGCCAAAAAGGTTTCCTGGCCTACCCGTCAGGAAACGGTTTCCAGCACCATTGCCGTGTTTATCATGGTGTTGATTGCCTCGTTATTCCTGTTTGCGGCAGATCAATTTTTAGGGTTTCTCATCAGCCACATTTTGGGGCTAGCTGGTTAATCGAATATTTTACAAAATGTATTAAAAAAGGAAATTCACTATGGCTGCACGTTGGTATGTATTGCACGTTTATTCCGGTTTTGAAGGCAAAGTTGCCGAAGCCATCCGCGACAAAGCCCTTAAACAGGGCATTGAAGAGCGCATTGAGGAAATCCTGATTCCAACTGAGGAAATTGTTGAGATCAAGCGCGGTCAAAAAATTAACTCCGAACAGAAAATTTTCCCGGGTTACGTTCTGGCAAAAATGGATTTGTCCGATGAAGTCTGGCACATGGTTAAAAACACTCCGAAAGTAACCGGATTCCTTGGCGCGGGCAACCGTCCGTCTCCGATCAGCGAGAAAGAAGCTGCGCGTCTGATGACCCAACTTAAAGAGGGCATCGAGAAACCACGTTCTGCGATCATCTTTGATATCGGTGAAAAAGTTAAAGTTATGGAAGGCCCCTTTGCCAGCTTTGAAGGTATGGTTGAAGAAGTGGATGAAGATAAAGGCCGCCTCAAAGTTTCAGTTTCAATTTTTGGTCGCGCGACACCGGTCGAGCTGGAATATTCCCAAGTCGAAAAAGTGTAACTTTTCTACACGTTAATAAAAAAATTTCCAGACAGGCATTTTTTCGTTAGAATGCCTGTTGTTGTTATTGGATTGGTTACCATATTCCAATTCGCTGGTGCAGCAAATAAATTGGAAAGGCTGTATCCATCTCTGATTAATACTTTGAGTATAGACTACCCGTTTGTGACTGCGTTCCCGTTAAAACATCTTTTTAATATTTAAGGAAATGGACATCTCCCATGAAAAAACTCCTTCTGACTTCCCTTCTGGTTTCAGCAACCTTTATTTCTCCCGCTTTCGCTTTTGATGCAAATGATGCCAAAAAAATATATGATGAGAGGATTGCTTCCTGGGCCACTGCTCCAACCGTTATCAATGCCATCAAGACACAAAATGAACAAACCACAGGGTTCGATCAGGCAAAGATCGACGAGCTGGATAAAAAATGGCAATCCGATGATGCAACAATCATTGATCCGGTCATCAATAATGATTTGTCCAAAGAACTGAAATCCGTAGTCGAAAACAGCAATTCATATTTTGCAGAAATCTTTATCATGGATGCAAAAGGACTTAACGTCGGCACCAGCGCAAAAACATCGGATTACTGGCAAGGTGATGAAGCCAAGTGGCAGAAAACTTTTCAGGTCGGTGCCGGAAGTGTTGATATCGGAGATGTCAAATTCGATGAATCCTCACAAAGCTATACGCGTCAATTGAGCTTTCCTGTGATGGACGGCGAGACACCGATCGGTGCTGTCACCGTTTCAATTAACGCCGATTTCTTGCCGGAATAGTCAAAAATATTCAGCATATAAAACAACAGGGCAAGCAGAGGTAAAAAGTGAGAATTTTTGGCAAAAGCACGATCACAACCAATATTCTTCTGACGCTGGCCCTGACTATTATTTGCGTGATGGGGGGCTCTGCGGCCCTCCAGCTCACAATATTGCGTCACAATCTTGAAGATATTTTCAGGAACAATACAAGCATACAAACATCAATTATCACCACGCAGATGTTCGGTGCAGTAAAGTGGAAAAAGCCGGAAATTCTTGATTCCAATTTCGAAAAAATCAGCCTTCTTTCAGAAGGAGATTTAGCAGCAGCGCTCGTTCTGGATTCAAAAGATCAACCCCTGCTCATCAAAACCTATCATCCGGTTTCAGGATTTACCGAAGGCGCCTTGCTTGAAGTGCTACAAAATCCGGATCAAAGACAACACGTGAGGCAGATTGAAACCGCAGACTGGATTGCTTTTTTGTATCCGGTTATCAATCCTGACATGCCCGACGCTGTGGCAGCGGGCTATATGGCTTTGGTCTGGGACAAAGATCACATCAACCAACTTATTATAAAAAATATTTTTACCCAGGCAGGTTTTGTTCTGCTGGTGATGATTCTCTCCCTTGTTGCAATCTTTCTGGCGTTGCGCCAACAGGTGGTGCGCCCAATCACATTGATGCTGGAAGGGGGATTGGCCGAGGTCGCAGGAAAGCTGCAATCTACAGCAAAACTCATCAAAGACTCTGCTCATAAATCATCAAGTGTCGCAGATAATAACCGAGATTTGGTTGCCTCTGTTTTGCAGAATTCCCGCAATGCAAACCTTTATGTTTCTCAGGTTGCCAATGCGACGGAAGAGCTCTCTACTTCTATCGAGGAGATTAATCGTAACTCGAATGAGGCCGCAAATGTATCGCGCGATGTTCAGGATATGACCCAACAGGCAGAAAGCCGTGTTGCAACGCTCCTGCATTCCGTTGAACAAATCCAAGAAACCGTGAAAATGATCGGACAGATTGCCGATCAGACCAATTTACTTGCTCTCAACGCTACGATTGAGGCGGCACGAGCCGGCGAGGATGGGCGCGGCTTTGCAATTGTTGCAGGTGAAGTTAAAAATCTGGCTCATGAGACAGCCGTCACGACCCAGACCATTACCAACCTGATTCAAGAGGTTCGCGGAGCTTCGGATAAGGCTGCATTTGATATTCGCCAGATTTCCAAACGGATTGTCTCCGTGAGTGATTACTCGACCATGATTGCATCTGCCATTAACGAGCAAGGGTCGGCAACGGCCGAGATTTCTCATAACATTTCACTAGCAAACGGCAACACCAACGATGTGACCGTCAGGATCGAGGAAGTTGAAGCCTCATCAATGCTCATCAACAGTGTCTCCCATGAAGTTCTCAAAGCGTCTGTCGAACTAGAGCAACAATCAAAAAATCTGACTTTTGAGATATCCAATTTTATGAGAAAGATCAAAGGGTAGGATATCGCCTCGCCCCCCATACTCCTTACACTCATTGCGCTCAAGATATATTAAAAAAATTCAAATTGTGTGAAATAAAACACACATGGAAATAAATGATGTTTGCTGCATGGCACTGTGCTTGACGCCTGCCCCTCCAAAAGTCGAGAATCTGGATTCTAAATACGTACCAAATTCTATCTACAAATAATCATAAATAATCATAATTACTTTTTTATATTTTCAAGGAGATGAAAAAATGAAGAAATTCCTGCTGAGCAGCGTTGCACTTGGTGCGATCGGTTTTGTCGCTGCGCTTTCCTCGCCAGCTCAGGCTCAAGACGCCAACGGCGTCCAACTGAAACTGGGGGGCTATTTCAAAGGCTACATCAACTATGCAGATCAAGACGAAGTCGCTGGACAAGAAATCCACAGTGTGGACATTCTGCGCCAGACCGAAATCCATTTCGATGGAAAAACCACGCTTGATAATGGACTGACCGTTGGAGCTCACATTGAAGGTCGCGTTGATGTTGGTGATGATTTCACCGTTGATGAAACCTATGTGTTCTTCTCAGGCGACTGGGGCCGCGTGAATTTTGGTGGAACTTATGGAACACCTTACATTCTTCAGGTTGTGGCTCCGTCTGCCGATACCAATATTGACGGTCGTTTGCAGTTGTTCAATCCGATCAACTTCACTGTTGCCGGCCTGACCGGTGTTGGTGAAACCGACTATGATCATGACGTATCTGCAAAATCCGACAAGCTGTCTTATATTTCTCCAGTTTACTCTGGTTTTCAAGCTGGTGTTTCTTATACACCCGACTCTGATACCTCACGCTCTCTAACTGGTAACGCAGCTGACAATGACGACACAACAGCCTCCAGCGATATCTGGGATGTTGCCGCCCGCTATGAAAACAAAATCAGCGATACCGTTGATTACCGTTTCGGTGCAGGCTATACGGTCGCACAGGTTGAAACGGGCACCAATGATGACCGTCAAGCCTGGAACGTTGGTCTGGATTTCAACATCGGTGATTTCGGTGTTGGCGCAACCTATCAGGTTGATGACCTGGGTGATGCGACCGATGACGCTCACTACACCGTTGTTGGTGTTGATTATACACTGGGGACTGTTGTTTACGGTGCGTCTTACTACAACAAGGATGACAATGTGAACAACGTTGATTTTGACCGTTATTCGGTTGGGGCAACTTACACATACGGCCCGGGCATGACCTTTAACGGTTCTGTTGGTTACTATGACATCGCCCAAGGCGCTTTGGATGTCAATGCAACCGCCGTGATGCTCGGAACCAACATCAAGTTCTAACACTTGAACTCATAAAATCCAGAAGGCGGGATCATCTCCCGCCTTTTTCTTTTGCCCCGTCGCGTTATGGTAAATATTATTTCCTTGCCTTGTGGGGGCAAAATCCTTATAAACACCACAGTTTGTGGGAGGTTGTCGGTCAAATTTCCATTCTTTAGGAAGCCAGATCGAGCCGCACCACGTCCCTTTCAACTCTAAACAAGGAAGGTTTGTATCATGGCCAAAAAAGTTAAAGGCTATATCAAGCTACAGGTTGCCGCTGGTTCGGCAAACCCGTCTCCACCAATTGGCCCGGCTTTGGGTCAACATGGTGTCAACATCATGGAATTCTGTAAAGGATTCAATGCTAAAACCGAAAGCATGGAAAAAGGGATGCCAATCCCTGTGGTCATCACCGTATTTGAAGACCGTTCTTTTACTTTCATCATGAAAACTCCACCAGTCACCTACTTCATCAAGAAGGCTGCGAAGATTCAAAAAGCTTCTACAGCTCCAGGTAAAGGTGGCTATGTTGCGAAGATCACCAAGAAACAGGTTGAAGAAATCGCTAACCAGAAAATGCAAGATCTCAATGCAAACGATGTAGCCGGAGCCATGTTGATGGTTGAAGGATCTGCTCGTTCCATGGGTATCGAAGTGGTGGAGGGTTAAGATGGCTTTATCCAAGAAAACAAAAAAAGTGAACGCTTTGGTTGACCGTACAAAACTGTACTCAATAGAAGATGCTGTTGCGATCCTTCTCGAAGCGGCTAAAGAACGTAAATTCACTGAAACGATCGAGATTGCAATGAATCTGGGTGTTGACCCACGTCAGAACGATCAGGTTGTTCGTGGTGTGACCGAGCTTCCTCACGGATCTGGTGCTGTTGTTCGCGTTGCTGTATTTGCCAAAGGCCCTAAAGCTGAAGAAGCTAAAAAAGCCGGTGCAGATATCGTTGGTGCTGAAGAGCTCGCCGAAGAAGTTGCAAAAGGCGTCATCAACTTTGACCGCTGTATCGCAACTCCTGACATGATGCCTTTGATGGCTAAACTCGGTAAGGTTCTGGGTCCACGTGGTTTGATGCCAAACCCGAAACTCGGTACTGTCACGATGGATGTCGCTAAGGCTGTTGAGTCTTCCAAAGGTGGTGCTGTTGAATTCCGTGCTGAAAAGTCCGGTATCGTTCACGCCCGCGTTGGGAAAGCCAACTTTGAAGCCGCTAAACTCGCTGAAAATATCCGCGCGTTTGTTGGCGCGATCAACCGTGCGAAACCAGCAGGAGCAAAAGGTGCTTACATCAAGAAAGTAGCTTTGTCTTCAACCATGGGGCCTGGTGTCAAGATTGATCTGGCTAGCCTCTCTGACGCTGCCTAATTTTTCTAAAGCCAAAGAATTCAAAAGCCCCGCAGAGATGTGGGGCTTTTTATATGTTCCGCTTGCTATTATATGATTTTATTCCTATAATAGCCAAATGCGTGTCTGGACGGAAGAACAAAAACAAAAGCAGCGAGAGGCCATCAGGAGATGGGCGCCATGGACAAAATCCACGGGGCCACTCACAGAGGCGGGCAAGCGAACATCATCGCAAAATGCCGTCAAACACGGGATGTACTCACGCACCTGGCGGGAAATACGCTCTTATCTTTACCAGCAACGTCGATATAGACGTGCTATTGAGCGGCAAATTAAAAGTCTCAGAAAGAGAAAAGCCACAAACAAACTATTAAGTCGCGCGCAGATATTTGAAGATTTTTTTGCTCCACCATCGCATTTTTTTGCCCATAACAGGACTTTTCCCGCTATAAAAGGTCTTCCATAGGAGACAAGATGAGCCAAAATCTTAAAAATGATGATCGCGGATTTTTCGGAGAGTACGGAGGCACCTACTCTCCCGAAGCCTTGATGCCGATTCTCGAGGAATTGCGGATCGCCTTTCGGGCTGCAGAGGCCGACCCTGTCTTTATGGAAGAATTCCACGTCATTTTGCGCGATTGGGGGGGGCGTCCAACACCGCTATATTATGCAGGAAATCTATCCCGCGAATATGGTGCGGGGTTTTATTTCAAACGCGAAGATTTGATGCATGGCGGGGCACATAAAACCAATAACGCCATTGGTCAGGTGCTCTTGGCCAAACGCATGGGCAAAACCCGTATTATTGCCGAAACGGGTGCTGGTCAGCATGGCGTGGCAACGGCTATGGCGTGTGCCAAACTCGGAATGCCTTGTGTGGTTTATATGGGTGCGGTTGATGTTGCGCGACAAGCGCCGAATGTCGATCGAATGAAATTACTCGGTGCCGAAGTTGTTGCCGTTCAATCTGGTGGCAAGACCTTGAAAGATGCCATCAACGAAGCGCTCAGAGACTGGATTGCCTCATGTGACACAACCCATTATGTGATCGGGACAGCAGCGGGGCCACACCCATTTCCAACCATGGTCAAATTATTTCAGTCCATCATCGGACGGGAAGCTCGGGCGCAATGTCTGGATCAGATCGGGCGTCTTCCAGATTATGCGCTGGCCTGTGTCGGAGGTGGATCAAATGCGATTGGCTTATTTAGCGGGTTTGTTGAGGACAAGTCGGTCCATCTGATCGGTGTTGAACCGGGAGGCCATGGCATAGATACTGATAAACATGGTGCAGTGTTGTGTAAGGGAACGGTGGCCGTTCTCCACGGTATGCGGACGTTGGGGTTACAGGACAAGGATGGGCAGATTTTTGAAACTCATTCGATTTCCGCCGGACTTGATTATCCATTAATCGGGCCGGAACACGCTTACCTGCGCGATGCAAAGCGAGCATCTTACGTCGCTGTGACCGATGATGAAGCCATAGATTCCTTCCAGATATTTACTCGCAGTGAGGGCATTATTCCGGCGCTCGAATCCTCTCATGCCATTGCCTATGCCTTGAAACTTGCACAAGATGCGCAGGGTAAAACCATTTTGGTTAATCTCTCAGGACGCGGAGACAAAGACCTTGCCCATGTGCAAGCTTATTTGGCGGAGAAACAATAATGTCACGATATAATTTCATAAAAGACAAAATTAAAAATGGCGGGCATGTCTATATGCCGTATGTTCTTCTCGGCTATCCGGATATCGACACCTCTTTTTCAGTCGCCAGAACCCTAATTGATAATGGCGCACACGGGCTTGAGCTCGGCTTTCCGTTTCGTGATCCGGTGGCTGATGGGCCAGTGATTGAAAAAGCATCAAATATCGCACTTGATACCGGCTTTACCGTCGATGCCGGATTTGAAGTAATTTCTAAAATCCGCTCGCTGTCTTTGGAAATCCCCCTGACTTTAATGCTCTATTACAATATGGTGTTGGCGCGCGGTGTGAACAAATTTTTTGCCGATTGCAAATCGTCCGGTCTTGACGGTGTTTTAATCCCCGATATGCCTCCCGAGCGCGCCGATACTGTTGTTGAAGCTGCAAAAGAAAACGGAATTGAGCTGATCTTTATTGCGGCACCAACATCAACGACAGATCGGCTGGATCTGATCGCACAATATGCGGGTGGATTTATCTATGTTGTCACCCGTATGGGCATTACCGGATCGGTTGAAAGCTATTCAGACAAGCTGTCCGATTTGTTTGCGTTGATTAGATCTCATATTGATCTGCCTGTAATTGCCGGATTTGGAATTTCAACGCCGGAACAAGCGCGCAAAATGATCCAATCCGGAGCAGATGGAGTCATCACAGGATCAAAGATTGTGGAGATGACACCACAAGGCCTTGATGTTATCGCCCACCATACAAGAGAGATGGTTTCTATTTAGAATGAATATAGTCGTCCACGCAAAGAACGCCAAGACCCGCCATGTTCGCAAAGAAAATATAAAATGCTTGCGTCCTTCGCGTCTTCTTTGCGCCCTTGGCGTGAACGATTTCTTTAAGCACACAGAGAGATAACTTGTGAAAATAAGACATCTTCCCGATACCTTGATTAACCAGATCGCCGCCGGAGAAGTGGTCGAGAGGCCTGCGGCTGCGGTCAAGGAACTGGTTGAAAATGCCGTCGATGCCAAAGCCACAAGGATCGAGGTTGAGCTTGGTGACGGGGGGAAAAATCTGATTATCGTGCGCGATAATGGCCACGGTATGGGAGCGGATGATCTTGAGGCTGCCCTTGATCGTCATGCAACCTCTAAACTCCCCGATGATGACTTACTTAATATCAATTTTCTTGGATTTCGTGGCGAAGCGCTTCCTTCCATTGCTTCTGTTTCAAAAATGCGGATTGCCACGCGCGAGATCGGCGGTGAAGCGTTTGAAATTGACGTGATTGATGGAAAGAAATCTGCGGTTCGCCCTTCATCCCATCATGAAGGAACGGTGGTCGAGGTTCGGGATCTGTTTTACCTGACCCCTGCCCGCTTGAAATTTCTTAAAACCTCGGCAACCGAATATGCAGCCGTCAAAGATATGCTGCAACGTCTGGCAATGGTCTACCCGAAAGTGGCGTTTCGCCTCGTTCACAACGGATCAACCATTTTTCATTATCCGGTCTTAAACGATAATATGGGGGAACAAAGTGCCCAGCGACTTCGTGACATTATGGGTGATGACTTTATTTCCAATTCACTGATCCTCGAGGCCGAGCGCGCGGGCGTTCGCTTAACGGGACGCATTGCACGACCCACGCATAATGTCGGAACGGCGCAGAAACAATTCCTCTTTGTAAATGGCCGTGCCGTCCGGGACAAACAATTGCTTGGTGCTGTGCGTGCCGGATATATGGATGTAATGGCCAAAGACCGTTATCCGGTTGTGTGTCTGTTTCTTGATGTCCCGTCCGATCATGTGGACGTCAATGTGCATCCAGCCAAAGCCGAGGTTCGGTTTCAAGATTCAGCGCTTATTCGTGGTCTTCTTGTCAGTGGCCTTCGGCATACCCTTCACGATCAAGGGATAAAACCTGTAACGTCTTTGACCGATCATCTTATGGGGAGAATGGAACAATCGCACTCTGATTTTTCAGCTTCTTCCTCTTCTTCTTATAATCCGCGCGCTTATCTGACGCCTTATTCTGCGCCGTCTTCCTCCTATAGCGGGGCATTGGGCGAACATGTCCGCAACGCCTACCAACCAGCACAACACTCTGTCGATTATGTCCCGTCCGCTCGATTTGACGCGCCACACACAGATACCATTCCCGAAACCATATCTTATCCTTTGGGTTCGGCGCGGGCACAAATCCATGAGAATTATATTATCACCCAGACGGCAAATGGTCTTGTGATCGTCGATCAACATGCGGCGCATGAACGGCTGGTTTATGAACGGTTCAAAAAACAGATTGCCGAAAGTGGCATTGAGTCGCAGATGTACCTGACTCCGGAAATTGTAACGATGGAAGATACGGATTGCGCGCGCCTTCTGGAACAGGCAGACCTGTTTTCCAGATCAGGATTGGAGATCGAGCCGTTTGGCACCGGAGCCATCGCGGTGAGGGCCATACCCATGATGCTGACGGGAAGGATTTCCCTGCCCCAACTCTTGCAAAATCTGGCGGATGACTTACGTGATTTTGATAAGGCAACCGGACTTGAAGAACGGCTCAATGCTGTGCTCTCGACCATGGCGTGCCACGGGTCGGTGCGATCTGGTCGCCGCTTGACGGTTGAGGAAATGAATGCTCTGTTAAGAGATATGGAGACAACTCCGCTATCGGGGCAATGTAATCATGGACGCCCGACTTTTGTCGCCTTATCCTTGGATGACATTGAAAAATTATTCGGGAGAAAATAGCAATGACCGACAAACAGAAAATCCTTCTACTATATTTAATTTTCTTCGGGGGAGTCGTCACAGCTTATCTTCCTGATATGACGGTACAAGGTTATTCGATATTGTTGGGGCTGGTCAGCCTGATCCTCGCCTATATATTTCGGGCGCGGGCCGATGAAGATGATCTGGTCTGGCATCACTCGACTTTTATGATCCGCACCATCTGGATTTGGTCTTTGTTTTTATCTCTCGGCATGGTTGGGGCCGGATATATCGTCAGTACTCAGGCAGATATGAGTGATCTCCAGAACATCATGGACATGGCGACTTCTGGATCTATCCCCGATGAAGCCGAAATGGATGCTGCGGGGAGGGCCTATTTCGATACCAATTTTAATCTGATTTTGAAAACCACTTTGATGTGGCTGGCCCCTGCCCAAGTCTATGCGGTGTGGCGCATTTATAAAGGTCTGTCGCGAGCCATGAACGGATACCGCGTCCAGAATTTACGCAACTGGTTCTAAATCTTTTGCCAATATTCTTCTGGCTTCCAGACAATCCTTTTCGATCTGGGCAATCAGGGCATCAAGTGATTCATATTTTTCTTCGTCACGGATTTTCCGGATTGGCATAATTTCCAAGGTCTTGCCGTATATATCTCCCGAGAAATCAAGGATATGGGCTTCGACCAATGCTGTTTTTACCTCGAACATCGGGCGAATGCCAATATTGGTTGCGGCCATGCGCCATTGAGCATCATCATCAATCCTCACCAAGGTGGCATAGACCCCGTAAGAGGGATGAATCGTTTCATTCAATGGCACGTTGGCGGTTGGAAATCCCAACTCGCGGCCACGCTGATCTCCCTTTTGAACCTTGCCACGAATCACCCATGCCCACCCCAGAAGGTTGCTGGCTTCGTCAATATGACCAGATTGAATCAAGCCACGAATACGGGTGGCTGAAATGACGCCATGCTGTGGATCAGTTTTTAATGGCACAACCAAGGCTTCATATCCGGCGGCCTGCAAGGTTTCAAGATTTCCGGTTCGGTTGTGACCGAATTTGAAATCTTCACCTGTCGTTAAAACAACCGGCTTAATTTTATCAATAACATTTTTGATAAATTCTTCAGCGCTCAATCCGGCAACATTCCAGTCAAAAGCCAGAACATAAACGATCTCGACGCCTTCTTTTTCCAAGCGCTCGACCTTGAGATCAAGTGGAGTAACGCGAAACGGGGGGTCATCGGGACGAAAGATCCGGCGCGGATGCGGCTCGAACGTCAGAACCGCCAGAGGGGTTTTTCTCTCACGCGCCAAGGCGCGGGCCTTCCAGATCAGATCGACATGTCCTTGGTGGACGGCATCAAAATTCCCGACGGCCACAACTGCACCGGTTGGAATTTCTACATTACTGTCTGCGGTTTGTCCGCCGAGATGAATCACTTTCATAGTTTTTATCTACACCAGTTCTGCGCCAAGGCCAATATATTTAGTCCTCTTTATGACCTAGAAATTCCATTATAAGCTGTGCTTCGCTTTTTCCTGTGCACATAAAATCTGTCGGATTATCCTTGTGGATGGACAGCAAGTCACAATATTCTGCCTGTGGTATTTGATAGAGACCGAATTGTTCCAGATGGGGGTTATGAAATTGAGCATCCAAAAGCGCAAAACCCGCTGCATCTAGGCGGGCGCATAGATGAACCAGTGCAACTTTGCTGGCATCGGTTTCTAATGAGAACATGCTCTCCCCGCAAAACACTCTCCCTAATGCCAGACCATATAATCCACCGACCAATTTTTCCCCGTGCCAGCATTCGATAGAATGGGCGATGCCGCGACTATGCAATTCGATAAAGAGTTGTTCGATATCACGATTGATCCATGTCTCGGGACGTGCCAAGGCACATTGCCGGATCACGGATGGAAAATCCGTATCAATACGAATATTAAATGGTCTTTGGCGGACTTTCCGTCTCAATCGTTTCGGGATGTGAAGATCATGAATTGGCAGGCAAGCCCTGATTTTTGGTTCGACGATAGAGAATGTGTCATCCTCCATCGACTCGGCCATCGGGAAACATCCCAACGCATAAATCTGGAGCAGGTCTTCCGGGGTTATGATTTCCGGAGACTGGCCCATTATCCGGCTTTCTTTACTTCCGACTGCGCATCCCTTTTGGCTTCCAGTTTTTTCTCGAGCCAATGGATATTATATTCACCGCTGATAAATTCAGGCTGATCAAGAATCCAGATATGAAGTGGCAGAGTCGTTTTTACACCATCAACAACTGTTTCTTGAATAGCGCGGCGCATACGAGCCATGCATTCCTCACGGTTGCGGCCATGGACAATCAGTTTACCGATCATCGAATCGTAATAGGGAGGGATGCGGTATCCGTTATATACAGCACTATCAAAGCGGACACCCAAGCCTCCGGCTGCGTGGAAAGTACGAATTTCCCCCGGCGACGGGATAAAAGTCTCGGGATCTTCGGCATTGATCCGGACTTCCATCGCATGACCACGGAATTTAATGACATCCTTATTAATCGAGAGCGGCTCTCCGGCAGCAACGCGGATTTGTTCGGCGATCAGGTCAATACCGGTCAGCATTTCGGTGACAGGGTGTTCAACCTGAATCCGTGTATTCATTTCCATGAAGAAGAACTCGCCATTTTCCCAGAGGAATTCAATGGTCCCTGCTCCGACATAGCCCATTTCACGGATCATGTTGGCTGCGCGATTACCAATTTCGGCACGAGCTTCTTCGCTTAAAACTGGAGAGGGAGCTTCTTCAATAACCTTCTGGTGGCGACGTTGGGTCGAGCAATCACGTTCGCCCAGATGAATAGCGTTGCCATGCTTGTCTCCGAAAACCTGGATTTCAATATGGCGGGGCTTTTCGAGGTATTTCTCCATGTAAACCGTGTCATCACCAAAGTTGGCTTTGGCTTCGGTACGGGCGGTTTTATATTGTTCGACAAATTCTTCTGCTTTGCGGACAACTTTCATTCCTCGTCCACCGCCGCCCGAAGCTGCCTTGATCAGAATAGGAAAGCCCATTTCCTTGGCCATTTCCAATCCTTCATCGACGTTGCTAACGGCACCCGGAGACCCCGGAATGACAGGTAATCCCAATTTCTGGGCGGTTTGTTTGGCCGAAACCTTATCACCCATCAAGTCGATATGCTCGGCCTTGGGCCCGATAAAAGTGAATCCATGTTCTTCGACCATGCGGGCAAATTGCGCATTTTCCGACAAGAATCCATAGCCAGGGTGAATGGCGTCTGCGCCTGTCAGTGCCGCAGCGCTGAGGATTGCATGAACATTCAGGTAGGAATCTTTGGATTGGGGCGGGCCGATACAAACCGATTCATCGGCAAGACGAACCGCCATCGCATTGGCGTCAGCTGTTGAGTGAACAGCGACCGTTTCGATCCCCATTTCCTTACAGGCACGGTGAATGCGGAGGGCAATTTCACCACGGTTGGCAATCAGGACTTTTTTGAACATGAAATGTCTTTCTTACTCTCTTAACTCTCGGCCTATTCCACAACCAGCAAGACTTCGCCGAATTCAACCGGCTGTCCGTTCTCGACCAGAATCTGGATGACGGTTCCGGATTTCGGAGCCTTAATCGGGTTCATGACTTTCATGGCCTCGATAATGAGCAAAGTATCGCCTTCCTTGACGGTTGAACCTTTGGATACAAAAGCAGCCCCGTTAGGTTCCGACGACATATAGGCCGTTCCCACCATCGGAGATGTCACCGCACCGGGGTGATTGGCAGCCACAACAGATGGAGGAGCCATGGTCGCCGCTTGTGGAATGGTCGGGTCGGACGGCATCATAGCATGCGCGTTCGGCACATGGTGGGCAGGCGCACCTGAACCCTGACTCATCATGCCGCCTTTATTTACGCGGAGCATCTGCTCGCCCTCAGCGACTTCGATTTCTGTCAGGCCGGTTTCCTCAAGAAGTTCGGCCAGTTGACGAATTGCATCTGCATCAATTTTCATTACGCACTATCTTTCTTTATTTCTTTTATTATAAATTATGGCAAATCAAGCCATTATATACGTGCACCTGAATACTCAAATCCACGGCAAAAGTCAAAGGGAGAGCTCTCTACCCCCCCTAGCTTTTCCCCAGACGTTCTGCCACGGCCTCTACCCCCATAACATATCCTTTTGCGCCGTGGCCTACAAAATGGGCAAACGCCAAGGGTTCAATATAGGAAAAATGGCGGAATTCTTCGCGTTCCTTGGGGTTCGAGATATGAACTTCGGCGATCGGGACATTTCCCAATAATTTCAAAGCGTCATGAATGGCGACAGAGGTATGAGTATAGGCTGCGGCATTAATCACTACTCCTGCCACCTTCCCCATAGCTTCTTGAATCCAATCGACCATCTCGCCTTCGTGGTTGGTTTGGCGAAATTCGATATCAACCCCCAGACGCCCACCTGCCTCACGGCACATATCCTCAATATTATTCAAGGTGGTGTGTCCATAAATATCCGGCTCTCTCAAGCCCAGTTTGTTCAAATTTGGCCCATTGAGCACCAAAATTACCGGGAGTGACATGAACATCCCCCTCCGCATCCTTGAGATGCCATATCTTCCTGATCTTCCAACTCGGGGAAAATTCCATATCCAGCCATTTTATCTTCAAGATCCTTCGGCGAGATGAACCGAACCACCTCGATCCCCAAATTTCTGGCGACCTCAATATTCTCTATACGATCATCAATAAAGAGAGTTTCTTTGGGATTGAGATTGAATTTTTCCAAAAGCAGTTTGTATATCGCCGGATCAGGCTTGGCCAATTTCTCTTCCCCTGAAACAATACGCCCATCAAAAAGATTCAGGAATGGAAACTCGCGCAAAGCCACTTCGAATTTGACATCATTCCAGTTGGTCAGTCCATAAACCGGATAACCACGGCGTTTAACATCCATCAGAATATCGACTGTCTCGTGGATCGGGCCATTAAACATCTCCAGCCAACGATCCCAGTACAGGTCGATCAGCATTTCATGTTCCGGATGTCTGCCCACCAGTTCCAAGCGTGCGTCTTCCCATGGGCGCCCCAGATCAAGCGTATGGTTCCAGTCCGGCGAACAGACCTGTGTTAGAAAATATTCCATGTCCTGTTCGTTATCCATCATCGTCCGATAGAAATAGCGAGGGTTCCAGTCCACCAGAACTCCACCAATATCAAACACAATGGATTTTATCATTTTGCATGTTCCATGTGGTTCATATCCATATGATCCATGTTGCCATCACCCATGATTTCTTTGGGGGGTTCCATAGATTTAGCCATTCTGGATTTCACAGTGACCTCCACCTTGACCGGATCACCTTCGGCACGATCAAGTGTCAAATCAATGGTCTTGCCCGCTTCCAACGGTTGCTTCAGACCGATCAACATGATGTGCAATCCCTGTGGTACCAATTCGACTTTCTGTCCCGCCGGGACTTCCAAACCGTCTTTGAGTTGGCGCATTTTCATCACGCCGTTATCATCTTGTTCCATAGAGTGAATCTCGACATGATCACACACAGAAGATGTTGCACCGGTGATATGTTCAGCTTTGTCACCTGTGTTTTCAATCCCCATAAACGCGCCACCGACCTTCATGGCAGGAGCCGTTTCAAATGTATAAGGTTCTGATACTTGAATTTCTGCATGAGCCATTCCAGAAGAGAGGACCAAAGCACATGCGGCTGTTGCCAGCAAAGTTGAAAATTTGAGTTTCATGATTAGTTTCCTTTATTTAGACGTTCCTGCCCATCGGCAATTTTTATACGCAATCCATTGACACTTCTCATTCCTTCTTCGTCGGGCTGGTAACGCCAGCCCCCGATCACCAGAGCCGGAATCCCCTGAAAGCCTGCATTCAGCACATAGTCCTGATTATCCTGCAACTGGGCCGCAATATCGTCCCCTTTTGCATCCTGTTCAGCACGATCCACATCCACCCCAATTGATTGGGCGATTGATCTGGTTATATCCAGATCAGGAAGTGAAGCCAGAGACATCAGGCGTTTGTGCAATTCAATCGCTTTGCCTTGTTTGGCCGCAGCCAGAACAAACGACGCGATTGGCTTTGACAGATTTTCATCAACCCAACCCACCGGACGAATGATAACTTTGACATTCGGTTCTTGATCCAGAGCCTCGGTCAGGGTCGCATTCATGATCGGGCAGTAATGGCAACGATAGTCCACGAATTCAACAATCGTCAGAGATCCTTCAGGATTTCCCATCACCATCCCGTCCACCGGGACTTCGGCGCTTGATATAGCCGAATTGGAGGTATAGGTCGCGAAACCGGCCAACCCTCCAAATCCGAGAAGCAAGATCCCCAGCGTTACCAGAAGAACTCTGAGAAATATTTTGGCAGGTTTCCCCATATCATTGATCCTTAATAATGCTTCATAATGCTTCTTTTTTATTTCTACGAATTATTTAGCCTTCTTGCGTTGATCGGCAATGATGGCCTTAAATCCTTCATACTCGACAAAGCCGCGCAAAATTTCGTCGCCCACAATAAAGGCCGGCGTTCCGGATAGGCCCATGGATCGCGCAACTTCCTTGTTTTTTTCCAGTTCTTTGGCGATATCTTCACCCTCTGCGTCTTTTTTGAGTTTTTCTACGTCCAGTCCTAGTTTTTTGCCCATTTCAGCCAAATTCTCTTCGGTTTTTGGGGCAGGACTCGACATCAGCTCTTGGTGGAACTCCCAATATTTACCTTGCTTGCTTGCGGACAAAGCCCATTTTGAAGCTGTCTCGGATTGAGGAGAGAGAATCGGAAATTCGATGAGACGGATTTTGATATTCTTGTCATTTTCTGCGGTCTTATTTACGACATCATAGGCCCGCTTACAGTACCCGCAATTATAATCAAAAAATTCAATGATGGTAATGTCCCCTTTTGGATTTCCAATTTCAGGGACAGCCTTGTCTTCATATAAATACTGACGATGTTCGTCCAAAGCTCCTTTGGCTTCTTTTTCTTTTTGCTGTTGTTCTTTTTCATGCATGCGATTGACCGATTCAATCAGCACTTCCGGATTATCAAGGATAAAGTTGCGGACGAAATCTTCCATAGCGCCGCGCTGGGATTCGGTAAAGGGCAAATCAGAGGATGATGCAGGGGTTTGCGATTGGGCGTGCGCCATTGATCCCACGCCACAAAATCCAACCATTACAGCCAATATAGCCGCAGAACCCATTAGTTTTTTACCAGTTTGTCTGATTAATGCCACGTGTCTTCTCCTTAAGATCTTCGTAAAATTTGGTGCAGTTTAACGCGTTTCCCCATCATCTCCAACCGTATTTATAATATCGGCAGCACGAAGTGCCTCTGGTGAATTCGGAGGGAGTTGGTTTTTGGTTACTTTTGCCAAGCGCACTGCTTCGGCTTTATTTCCCTGCATCAAAGCTTCTTCGGCCAGATACACACGCGCCTCGGCCTCTTTGCCTTGCTTGCCAAAGGCTGTTGCCAACAAACGTTTCATTCTCGAGACACGGGGTTCATCCCGCTCGGCCCTTTTAAGTTGATTGATGGCTTCATTGAGAGCAGACACATTTATCGATTTACCGCTTCCGGCACTTTCAATCAAAGACTGGGCATACGCCATCCGGATCAAACCGGACTCAGGCGCCAGTTTCACGGCTTTTTCATAGGCCGGAACAGATTGGGCAATTTTGCCGAACTCAAACAACACCTGCCCTTTGAGTTCGTAGAAATAGGGGTTTTGTGGTTCACGCGCGATCAACCCATCAACCAGACGCAAAGACTGATCGACCTGATTGAATTTGTACGCCGCAACTGCCCGCGCATAATCCGCAGAAATGGAATGGTCATCCCCCTTATATATATAAGTCACTTGTTGTGGAGAAATGAAGCCCAGCAGCTTGGCTTTCATTCGCGCATAGTCGTCGTTCCATTTCTCCGGTAGAGCGGCATTTCGCAGTGGTGAGCTTTCAACTTTGTGCCTCAACGCCTCAACCCGCGCACTGGAGAGCGGATGTGAGCGGACATATTTTGATTGCTGGGAAGTTGTCAATAATTCCTGAGAGGCCAGTTTTTCCAGGAAACTGGGCAACCCTTCCGGATTAAGACCAGCCCCCGTCATAAAACGATATCCTGCCTGATCTGCACTTGATTCTTGAACACGGCTATAGGCCAGATAACGATTCATCGCCTGCCCTTGGCCAATACTGATCCCTGCCGCTGCCGCACTTCCGTCACCTGTTGCGACTGCCGCACCAATTCCGATCAAGGCCCCCAGCATTGCTTCAAAGGATGCATTTTTGGCTACTTCGCCGGTTCTGGTCAGGTGACCTCCGGCGATATGCCCCAATTCGTGCGCGATAACACCCACCACCTCAGCCGGATTTTCAGTCTTCTGGATCAGTCCGGTATAGATAAAGATATTTGCGCCGCCCGCCACGAACGCATTCACCTCAGGGCTTTGGATCAAAATAATCCTGACCTGTTCGGGATTCATTCCCGCAGCGCGGATAACATCCGCCGTCCATTCATGAAGATCTTCCTCGATCTCGGCATCGCGGATGATTATCTGTCCGCCATCGGCGGCAGAGGCCATAGAAAAAGGGGCAGCCAGCGCTGCTACGACCAGCAGCGTGCGTGTAACAAGGGGGAGCAATTGAAATTTCATCTAAAAACCTGTATATCTGTTTCTAACGTTAATGTGGCTCTTTTAACCCCTCTTGCCAAGTAGCAATTTCTCAAGTGTTTGAAACAATTCATTATTATGGACATTTATTTGTCACTGAATGGCTGGATGTGCTCTGGCTGCTTCTCACTCCTCTGATTGTTCATAAAAAACAATTATGGAAGGCTCTGGCCTTTATGATTTTGTGCATGCTTGTTCTCAGGCTTCAGGTCGAAATTGTCCAGTCCACCGGATATTCAACCGGCTTTACCGGTTTGCTGGACTGGCCCTTGATGTACCGTGGTTTCGGAGTTTACGGATTTTTCTGTGCGCTTTACCTGCTTTTATCCTATTTTTCACCCTATACACGCGGGGCCATCTATCTGGCAGCCTCGCTATCCATCTTTTTTATGGCCTTTACCGTGTCATCTATAGTACTCATCATCTAACATGCAAAAGATCAAAACCGCCAAAGGCCGTAAAGCCTCCTCGACCCGTTGGATTGAACGCCAACTCAGCGACCCTTATGTCATAAAGGCACAAAAGGACGGATATCGTTCGCGTGCCGCTTATAAACTTCTTGAAATGGACGAAAAACACCATTTTCTGAAACCCGGCATGTCTATTGTCGATCTGGGGGCCGCTCCCGGAGGATGGTGTCAGGTTGCTCTTCAAAAAGGGTGCAAACATGTGGTCGCGATCGACCTTCTCCCTGTGGATGATCTGCCCGGCATGACTTTTATGCAGCAGGATTTTATGGATGATGAGGCCCCACAAAAATTAAAAGATGCCTTGGGCGGGAAAGCCGATGTGGTGTTGAGTGATATGGCCCATAACACAACAGGACATCGCAATACCGATCACCTGAAGATTATGGGGCTGGTCGAAGCAGGGTATGATTTTGCCTGCGAGATTCTGAAACAAGACGGTGCGTTTTTGGCCAAAACCTTTCAGGGTGGGGCCGAATCCGAGCTGTTGGCGCGGATCAAGATTGATTTCAAAACGGTTCGTCACCTAAAGCCGCCAGCTTCCCGATCAGATAGTTCGGAGCGGTATCTCTTAGCGACAGGATTTAGAAAACAAGTCACAGAAAAATAAAAATACACCCCATTACGGGGCGTATTGGATTCTATGGCGGCATCATTAAGGTGTGGGGCTTTGTGGTGCCGCAGCCACCGACACCAGTCTTTGAGGATAATCGTTCCCAAGAATTTTCTTCAACTTGTCATTCACATTGCTAGACAATTCAGGTTGAGTGGCAATGCGTAACAGTGCCTCCTTCATCCCCTCTTGCCATGGCTGTGCCAATTTTCGGAAATCTGCAAAAAGACCGACAATCCCTGCTGCCAGATGGGGGTTGAGCTTATCCTGAGTGATCACTTCATCTGCTACAAAATGATATCCACTTCCATCCTTGTTATGATAGGTCTCACATGCCCCGGTCACGCCAGATATCAAAGCTCTTAATCTATTCGGGCTTGCATTGCGGAAATCGGGGTGTTGCTTCATCGCTTTGGCTTTTTCTATCACCTGATCTTTGTCTCCTGCAACGCTCATGGCAAACCATGAATCAAGCGGCGCACTGTCATTACGGAAAATCTGGTAGAAATCGGAAAGCGCGCTCTGTGCTTCCGGAGAATCGGGGTTCATCCGCAACAAAGCCCTGATTCCTGCCGATCGGTCTGTCATATTATCCGCAGTCTGGTACTGGGCATCTGCCAGAGCGGTCATCGCCGGATCGTTCACTTGATCATCTGCGCACAGATAATAAAGTGCTATGTTTTTAAGAGAACGACGTCCTACAGATTCTCTGTCATATTCGTAAGGCTCGCCTGTATTATTGTCTTGGTACAGCTTCAAAAGTTCCGATTGCAAAGATGTCCGGATGGCGGTGTTGAAAGTGCGTTCCACCTTATCAAGTGCCTCGGGGTTTATAACAGCACGTTTTTGCGCCATATCCCCATATCCGGGGGTATTTAACATCAGCGCCAGCAATTGCTTATCCATATCGGGGCGATTTATCATATCGCGGAGGCTTTCAATCACAACCGGATTGACGATAATTTCCTGCCCAGCCTCGACACGATCAACTTGAGCCAACATTTCCTTGAGGACAATCTGGCGGCCTGCTTCCCATTGATTAAACCCATCGCTGTCATGAATCATCAAATGGCGACGTTGATCGTCTGTATAGGGGGCATTCAAAATAACGGGGGCCGAAAAATTTCTCAGGATCGAAGGAACTGATCCTTGTGGAATATTCTCGAATTCAAAGCTCTGGCTTTCCTGATCCAAAACCAGAACTGCTTCCGTATCTCCCTCTGCATTTAACGCCACGTCACCACCTTGCGAGCCGACCATGCCAAATTTGACCGGAATAACCATCGGGGATTTTTTATCCTGCCCCGGAGTCGGCGGAACTTTTTGTGTCATGGTCAGAGAAAACTTATCTGTTTGTGGATCATGTTCCCAAGATGCATCAACCGTTGGCGTTCCGGCCTGAGAATACCATAATTTGAATTGCGTCATGTCATAGCCGGAGGAATCCTCCATACATTGCACAAAATCATCACAGGTTACCGCCTTCCCAGTGTAACGATCAAAATACAAATCCATGGCGCTTCTAAATCCTTGCGGTTGAAGGAGCGTATGGAACATATCAATAACACGTGCGCCTTTTCTATAGACGGTCGGTGTATAAAAATTATCAATGCTTTCATATGTATCGGGGCGAATCGCATGAGCCAGAGGGCTCGCATCTTCCTTGAACTGGGCGGCGCGCAATTCCATCACATTTCCAATCCGGACGATTGGGGCTGATCCCATATCTGCGGAAAAACTCTGATCCCTGAACACGGTCAGACCTTCTTTCAAAGTGAGTTCCGGCCAGTCCCTTAACGTCACATTATTTCCTGTCCAATGGTGGAAGAACTCATGGGCGACAACCCCTTCCACGCGTGCAAATGTTGCGTCCGATTGGGTTCTCGGGTGGGCTAAAACACAAGAAGTGTTGAAAATATTCAAAGACCTGTTTTCCATGGCGCCGAAATTAAAGTAATCAACTGCCACAATATTGAACGAATTAAGTTCATATTCGCGGCCAAATTTCTTTTCGTCCCAACGCATGGCGTTTTTAAGGGAGGTCATTGCAAATTCCAGCTTATCCGTGTCTTTCTTGTCGCTGTAAATCCGCAGCGTGACATTGCGTCCGCTCATCGTGATAAAATGATCTTCGATATAATCAAGATCAGCCACCACCAGCGCAAACAGGTAAGATGGTTTCGGAGCAGGGTCATCCCAGACTGTATAATGGCGTCCATCGGCAGTATCCCCTTTTCCAACCATATTTCCGTTGGAAAGTAGCACTGGTGATGCATAATCAGAAATGACCTTCACCTTATACGACGCCATATTATCAGGACGATCGACAAACCATGTGATATTTCTGAACCCTTCGGATTCACATTGGGTGCACCACATATCTCCTGATTTATAAAGACCTGATAATTGAGTATTCTTTTCCGGAACAATACGAACTTCGGTTTTCAGTTCAAACTGGTTTTCTGTTGTTGGAACAGTCAGCGTATTTTTACCAACTTTATAGCCGGCACCTTCGGACATATATTTTTTATTCATGGCAACCGTCAAGGTTTCCAGATCATTTCCATCCAGAACCAAGGGTCGTTTATGCCGTCCATTCCGCTTGACCTGCATGACCGAGGTCACAAAAGTTTCCCCGTCACGAATATCGAATGTCAGATCAACGTTGTGAATGAAAAAATCCGGAGCTTTGTAGTCCTCGCGCCTTTTAACGGCGGGCTTGTTTGTCATGATATATTTCCCTGTTTTTTTATGCTTAATATTTGCTTTATATGACAATTGTAACCGTCTCGCAATAAAAAAACCCCGTTTCAATACGGGGTTTTCCAGTTCCAACAGCACGCGAATGGCTATGCTGATTTTTTATGATATTCACCGCTGAACGCGCCTTCGGCAAAGGCATCTTCCCAAGATCCTTCAGTGGACGCTCTTGAATATTCCGTGGCGCGGTTTTCAAAGAAGTTGGTGTGCTCTGCACCATTCAACATCTGATCCATCCATGGCAGCGGGTTTTTCTCGATATTATAGATTGGCTCCAAATCGAGTTGTTGCAAACGACGGTCAATAATATAGCGGATATACTGCTTAACCTCTTCTCCTTCCAACCCTTCAACACCACCTTGCTCGAACGCCAAATCAATAAAGGCATCCTCGATCTCGACGGTTCGTCTGGCGGTATCAGCAAGCTCGGCCTTCAATTTATCTGTCCAGATATCCTGATTTTCAGCGATGAAAGTTTTGAACAATTTAATCATGGACAGGCAGTGCAAAGTTTCATCGCGTACTGACCATGTAATGATTTGCCCCATCCCCTTCATTTTGTTGAAACGCGGAAAGTTCATCAAAATCGCAAATGATGCAAAGAGCTGGACACCTTCCGTAAAGGCACCAAACATTGCCATGGTTTTGGCGATATCGTGACGCGATTTCATGCTTGCTGATTGCAAGAAGTCATACTTGTCCTTCATTTCCTTGTATTTCATAAAGGCCTGATATTCGACTTCAGGAATCCCCAGCGTGTCCAGCAAGTGGGAATAAGCTGCAATGTGAATTGTCTCCATATTTGCGAAAGCACCCAGCATCATCTGGACTTCAACAGGCCCGAATACGCGAGAATAGTGCTTCATATAGCAATTATTCACCTCGACATCAGCCTGCGTGAAGAAACGGAAAATCTGGGTCATCAGATTTTTTTCAGCTGGGGTAAGTTTTTGCTTCCAGTCGCGAACATCTTCGGCCAAAGGCACTTCTTCCGGAATCCAGTGGATACGTTGTTGGGTCAACCATGCCTCATAACACCACGGATAAAGAAATGGTTTGTAAACATGGCGTTCGACCAGAAGAGGTGACGCCGATTTGGTGACATCGTCTGTCAACTCTTCTCTGGTCACGATATCGTTAGGCATAGCAGGCTCCTTCATAAAATTTAGGTGTATTCATTTTTGTTGTGAAATCTTTTCTATAGACCCACCTAATCAAGACCGATTCTCTTTTTCAAGCAAGCCTTTTTCACAAGTGCTTATCAAAAAAAATGCGCCCAACTACTATATGTTGTGTTTTTATGGTTTATTTTACACATTATATTGATGTATGCGCCCAAATGCCTCCAACCTGCCCCAAATCCGAAAATTAGATAAAATTTTACCTAATTATTTCTTTCTTAATTAATTTCGTGATATATTGATCGGTGTGTGTATGCTTTTTTGATATTCGTCGCTCTGACAATGATAGTTCAGATGGATATGCGGAGGGGCTTTTTTTAAGCAATATGGAGGGTAAAATGGTGTCTACCATATCGAAATCTTGTAACAAATATTTGGCAACCCTGGCTGCCATTGCGCTGCTCTCCGGGGCCTCTACAGTTCATGCTGCAGACAATTCTGTGGCCGTTATGGCTAAAATTAACGCCGGAATCCCTCTGGTAGCGAGTGATCTGCAATATATCAGCAACTACTCTCTTATAGACCCTAAAGTCAGAGCGGCATTATCAGCATATGAGAAAACACAGCCAACTCAGCCTCAAGGTAATGTCACATTCGGCCCAGGTCCGGCGACAACACAGTCACAAACCTCGTCATCTTCTTCCTCCACGAAATGTGCCCCTGCGGGTAGTATCGTGATTGGCCCCACACCAGCTTGTGGAAGCACGACAACCAGTAACAACACCTCATCCCAAGATAATGCTCTTCAGAACGAGTTGTCCGGTTTGCAGTCCCAGTTGTCCAACCTGACATCTAATCAAAATGCAGAATACGAAGCATTGAAACAAAAAGTAGCAAACTCGGCAAACGATCTTGCTCAAGGGAAATGTGCGCCAGCCGGAAGTATCGTTATTGGCCCAACCCCTGCTTGCCCCACAACAGCCGATCTTGCAAATCTTATTAAATCTCAAGAAGCTGCCAAAACCGCACTTCAAAGCAAGATCTCACAGGTTCAGAACCAGTTAACGAGTACAGCCCAGAACGCAGTGAATAATGTGGTTAACACTGCAACCAATCAGATAACTGGTCAAGTTCAAGGTGCTGCCAACACGGCGTTGACGAATGCCACCGCTTCACTCAAGGGCTTATTCCCGGGCGCTGCGTCTTGTGGTAATTTTGAGAATGTCTATATTGCAGAGCTTGGAGCATCAACCTGTGGCAAGATCTCTGAATCAAGTCTCGGAAATCTGAATGACATGCTTTCAAAGATGTTCTCTGCCCAGCTGAACTCTGCGATTGGCTCTGTGACCAGTTCAATCAAGTAAGGTTCTAAACGTCGCTAAATTCATACCTGAATACATATCCCCCCGAATAATATCGGGGGGAGTTTTTTTGGGGGGATCAAGGAAACGAATCGGCCATGGCGATTCGGTCGGCCTATCCTCCTCGAAGGCATGATTCTTATGCATGTCTGGTATTTTGGAAAAGGAATTAGAGGATTCTGGCAATCTGAATAGATGTAATCTTGAAATTTTTGTACTTTCTAAACTTGTCCACGATTCTCACAAAAAAAATAACAACTTGATTCAACTAGGTTTTTACGGAGAGTCTTGGGGTTGGGGTGCTTGCAAATTTATTTTTTTTGCGTCAAGAATTGTTTGTGTCCCAGACACGATATGTAGTAGGTTATTAGGTGTATAGATCACAACAGATTGTGTTTTCTTCACTTTCTGTCCTCACTGGAAAAACCAAATTATTTTAATTTTGCCCCGTGAAACGGGGTTTGACCGATGAAGTTTAGGGAGAACGGTTTATGTTTGACGTTGCACAGATGGAACGAGGCAACCGGATCACGATTGATAAGTCACGTGATTCAAAATTGACATCCTTCGGGATTGCCACTTTGGTTGACCGGTATTTACTGCCAGAAGAAGGCCCACAGGATTTATTTGCGCGGGTTGCCATGTATTATGGCGATGATTCAGCCCATGCCCAGCGTTTATATGATTATATTTCGAATTTGTGGTTTATGCCTTCGACCCCAATTCTCTCGAATGGTGGAACCAGCCGTGGGTTACCCATTTCCTGTTTTCTCAATGAAACCAATGATTCTCTGGAAGATATTGTGTCCTTATGGAACGAGAATGTCTGGTTGGCCTCTTTGGGCGGTGGCATTGGCTCCTATTGGGGGAATGTCCGCTCGATCGGGGAAAAAGTCGGACGGAATGGAAAAACATCCGGAATCGTGCCGTTCATTCGCGTTATGGATTCTCTAACTCTGGCAATTTCCCAAGGATCGTTGCGCCGTGGTTCGGCTGCGATCTATCTGCCGATCGACCATCCTGAGATCGAGGAGTTTATCGAAATTCGTCGCCCGACCGGTGGTGATCCAAACCGGAAAGCCCTCAACCTGCACCACGGTATTCTGATTCCCGATGCGTTTATGCATGCCGTTGCCAATGATGAAGAATGGGCTCTGCGCTCTCCGAAAGACAAGGCTGTCATTTCACGTGTTAAAGCGCGCGATTTGTGGGTTCGTCTGTTGACTGCGCGGATCGAACAGGGCGAGCCATACATCGTTTATATCGATCATGTGAATGACAAGATTCCCGAGCATCACAAAATGGCTGGGCTGAACGTCAAGATGTCCAATCTATGTTCCGAGATTACCCTGCCAACAGGTCGTGACCATCTGGGCAATGATCGGACGGCTGTATGTTGTCTGTCTTCTCTTAACCTTGATACGTTCGAAGAATGGCAGGATCATCCGACCTTTATCGAAGATGTGATGCGCTTCCTTGATAATGTCCTGACCGACTTTATCGAGAAAGCTCCTGATTCCATGAAACGCGCAAAATATGCAGCAATGCGTGAGCGTTCTGTCGGCTTGGGTGTCATGGGTTTCCACTCGTTCCTCCAATCCAAAATGATCCCGATGGAGGGCGTCATGGCCAAAGTCTGGAACCGTAAAATGTTCCAGCATATCAAACGTCAGGCGGATGATGCTTCGGTTAAGCTGGCGCACGAACGTGGAGCATGCCCCGATGCCGCCGATTACGGCATCATGGAGCGGTTCTCGAACAAGATGGCTATTGCACCGACCGCGTCGATCTCGATCATTTGCGGTGGCTCATCTCCGGGGATCGAACCGATTGCCGCCAACGCCTATACTCATAAAACCCTGTCCGGTTCCTTCCCGGTTCGCAATCCGTATCTGGAAGCTTTGCTGGAAGAACGAGGCTTGAATAATGAGGATATATGGTCATCCATCTTTACCAATGAAGGGTCGATCCAGCATTTGGATTTCCTTACAGATGAAGAAAAGGATGTCTTCAAAACGGCTTTCGAAATTGACCAGCGCTGGTTGATCGAACATGCCGGAGATAGAACTCCGTTTGTTTGTCAGGCCCAGTCACTCAACGTCTTCCTGCCTGCCAATATCCACAAAAAGGATCTGCACGCCATTCACTGGGAGGCCTGGGCAAAAGGTGTTAAATCGTTGTATTACTGCCGTTCCAAATCCATCCAACGCGCCGAAAGCGCTGCGAGCTGGACGCGCAGCAAACAAGCCAATGATGCCCAACCCAAACAGCTCGAGCTGGGGGACAGTCAACCAAAATATGAAGAATGTCTGGCTTGCCAATAGATTTACAAAGTTCTGTGTCAAGAAACCCCGCTTTGTGCGGGGTTTCTTTTTATCTCAAAGTAGAGAGATAAGAGAGCATTCGTTTGGCGATTTCTTCTGCGCCGGTGACTTTCAGATCAACCTGCATTTCCTCGACATCAACCGCGCCAAAATTATAGCGATCCTGAATGACAATTTTTGCCTGAGGGCCGATCTCTCGAATTGCCTCGATAATACGACCAACCTCAAATGCTTCGGGAATGGCAATTACGACCGCGACGGCCCGATCAATCATGGCATCGGTCAGCGTTTCAAAACTTCCGGCATCACCCGCAATCGCGTGATACCCTCTTTCACGTAGAATTTCCACTTTTTCCCGATTGGTTTCGATGATGACCAGTTCATGGCGCGTTTCATCAATATGCGAATAAATATACCCTCCGATTTGACCTGCTCCGATCAATACCACCAAAGAGCGCGCAAGCTCCTTTTTTTCTTCGGGTTGTAAATGTGCCAGTTCATCATCATCTTCGGGAAGCGAGAAGAATTGTGCAAAACGGGGGGTTGCCCCGACACATTCATGAATCAGACGAGATCCGACAAAGGTTAGCGGGTTAAGCGAGATTGAAATCAATGCCCCCGCCAATAGAATATCATGAGCATGACTGCTTAAAATCCCAAAAGAAAGTGCAAGGGTTGCAATAACAAACGAGAACTCTCCGATTTGTCCCAATCCGGCGGTGACCAATAATCCTGTCCGAAGCGGATATCTGAATGCTGTGACAACGACAAAGGATGCAATCGATTTTCCGACCATAATGGTTAAAACGCACAAAATGACAGAGACAGGGTCTTCCCAAATCACTGTCGGATTAAATAACATCCCCACCGCGACAAAAAACAAAACCGCGAAGGCGTCTTGTAAAGGCAAAGCGCGCTCGGCAATATCTTTACTCAGGCTCGATTCTTTGAGCATCATTCCAGCAATAAAGGCTCCAAGCGCCAAAGACACCCCGAAAATCATTCCGGCAGCAAAGGCCACCCCCACCGCGACAGCCAGAACCGCCAGAGTAAAGAGTTCGCGGGAACGCGTGGCAACCACTTGATGCAGAATGCCGGGCAACGCCCGATATCCGAGCAATAATGTCACCAACACAAACAGGGCCATTTTGGCCATCGCCACTGCACCACCGAGAATCATTTCCAGATGAATTGTTTCATCGCCGCCACTCCTTGCGAGAGATGGAACAAGCACCAAGGCCAACACCATGACCAGATCCTGAACAATCAGCCAACCCACAGCAATTTTTCCGATGGTACTGTGTAAAAGATGGTTGTCTTCCAAGGCGCGCATCATCACAACCGTACTGGCAACCGAACAGGCCAGACCAAAGACAAATCCGGCCTCCGGTTTCCAGCCCCATAGATGAGCCAGCCCCAATCCGATGACCACTGAAACCACAATCTGGGCAAAGGCTCCGGTGATGGCGATTTTTTTAACTTCCCACAAATCCTTGAGTGAAAAATGAAGCCCCACACCAAACATCAGGAGAACAATCCCCACTTCGGAGAGCTGTTTGGCAATTTCTGCATCCGCAACAAAACCCGGTGTGTATGGGCCAAGAAAGACGCCTGCCAGCAAATATCCTACAATTGGTGGCAATCTGAGACGCACAGCCACCAACCCGAACATGAACGCCATGACCAAGCCAAAGGATAGCGTCGTGATAAGTGGCATTTCATGTTCGGTCATACTTAATGGTCTTGTCTCTGGGCGGTTGTACTTTTTCTAGATTACTACGAATAGATTAAACCCCCGACAAATTTAATCGGGGATTTGATCGAATTTTATCAAAATGGAACAAACATTAGCATCATGTGTTTTGTTCCCCTTATATAATCATATCCCTGAATGTATCGCGGACATTGGCAATAAATTGCTGACCCGTAATGGATTTGCTTCTATCTACCGCCAGATCTCCTGTCAAAGTGCCTGATTTCAAGCCCGCTTCAATTGTGATGGTCACTGCCTGTTTGAGTTTTTTGGCCAACCCTACACCATCAGCCTGACCATTCAGCTCGGCTTTGTGACGTATGGCCTCGGCATAAGCAAAAATATGTGCCGCCGGGTTCGCCAGCAGAATTTTCTTTTCATGCCATGCATGCTCTAAATCAGGGGCCGTTCCATGTGGCGGGTCAGCCAGCAAGGTTCCATCCGCAGACACGAGTGTCGAGTCCATCAACCCTAGTGATTTATGTTCCCCAGCGACCTGATCTGATACCACATCCCCGTCATAGTTTTTAAGCGCGATAATCATCCCGTTCATCTTGCCTTGTGGAATTTTAGAAACCACAGAATCAATCAATTGAACCTTATGCGAAAATGTTAATCCGGCTTCTCTGAATTTGTCCTCATAAGTCTCTTTGAAAATCTGATTGAAGATATCAATGAAGCGGCCATCATAGACAGGATTAATTGTATCTTTGGCCGCAAAAATTACCGACTTGTGCATGGATAAAGCTTGAGCAAAGACAGCATGGGCATAATCGCGGATCGACGAATCAGTTTCGGTTGTCAGCATCAGAACACCAGTTGAAACTTTGCGGTTTTCCACCAGCATTTCGGTTGATCCATCCTCGCCTTCATAAACAATCTTCAAAGTTCCATTGCCGGGAATTGAAACATTCGGCGCACCATAAATACCGCCTACTGCTTGACGCGCGATGGTCACATCATGCATGAGCGGCGCATATTTTCCAATGCCATCAATTTCGATTGTATTACGCAGAATTGCCGCTCCATTGATGGCGCGGCGGATAATCCCGTTGGGCGAGTCCCATTTTTTGGATAGCCCCAGAGTTTTGGCTTCTTCGATTGTCGGGGTAATGGTCGGGCCTTTGATAGCGGCTTTATGTGTTTTCAAATCGGTGATGGCTGCATTCAAAGCGTCATCATTGGTCTTGTCCCGCGCAAAAACAGAAATATCATGTATTTTCCAGTCAATCTCAAAAAACGGTGCAATCAACTGATCCCGTATTTCGGCAGACATGTGTGGCCAGACGCCATCCCCAGTCATATCGACAATAGACCCGTTGATTTTATATGGTGCAGACATGGAATGGCTCCTTTTGGAATGGTATAGGTCAAAAACTGGTTTGCAGTGTCTTCGAACGAGACCCGGCTCTCCGGCGTGATTATTGCCTATAAAGATTAACAAAACTCTGTTAATTTTTTATATGTTGACATAAGTCATAAAAATTTAGAATGGTGATAGAAATTAGCCCTGCCCTTTTCTGTTGCTTGATAGACCAAAACATTCAACATATAGTCTAGCCATGAAATTCAAGAAGCATATCCTGTTGTTTTCCGGATGTCTGGTGGCCGTTGGTCTGGTTCGCTTCCTGACCTCGCCGGCCAGTTTTATTCCTTCCCCGACTCTGGACGATGTTCCCTTAAACGGGCCGGTTGTGGTTGAATTATTTACCAGCCAGAATTGCCCGTATTGTCCTGTTGCAGATCGTTTTCTGGATCAACTGGCGACGCGGCCCCATGTTATTGCCTTGGGATGTCATGTGACTTATTGGGATCGTGATCCGGCGCGGAAAGATCCCTTTTCGACCCCTCTTTGTACAGACCGTCAACATGCCTATGACAGCTATCTGAATGGCACAGGTGTTTTTACACCGCATATGATGGTGAATGGCGAAATTAGTCTGGTGGGATCAAAACCCTATCGGATCACTCAGGCCTTGGAACTCTCAAAGAACGGATTACCCGAAATTGCAATTACTGCATCATCCTCTGATACATTCGATATTACATTGCCCGATGCTGTTTTCTCTGAAAAGAATAATATTCATCTGACTGGCGTGGTGATAGGAACTGACCAACAGGGACGATATGGCCCCCTCTCTCGGCCTGTCCTAGATATTCGTGACCTGACCTCTCACTGGAATGGCACGGAAAAAACCATGTCCTTACATCTGCCGAATATCCCCGAGACAGCCCAGTCACTGGTTATCCTTGTTCAAGAAGGCGAAAACGCGAACGGCCCCATCAGGGCCGCCGGAGAATTATTCCTGCATTCCTCCCCCTGATATGGGGTGCAGATTTATTTATGGGGATATGTCCGACCTGTTCTTTAGACAGTTGGAGATGTCCTGAATGGAATGAACAGAACATGTGCCCATCTTCCTGATCTGATTTATCCGTGCCCTGATTGCCTGTTGAGCGCTCATTTCCACTTTTGTATCTGGTTCCGGTTTTTGAATATCCTGATGGGGGTGATGAGCCGCAAGATAAAAAATAGAAGAACAGATCGCCCCTATAAAGGCAATCTCTGCCGCAGCTCTTAAAAAACCAACATTTTCACATTCTATTTCCTTATTTTCCAAAGGGCGGCGATTGGTCATATTATGCTCTGGTTTTGAATGTTCACTGAACTTGTTTCCAATTCCGGTGAGACATAATTGCAATCGTTTTTTATGTCAACATTTATTCACTGCGATAATTCGGCGCTTCGCGGGTGATGGTCACGTCATGGACATGGCTTTCGCGATACCCTGCCCCAGTCATTTTGATAAATTCTGCCTTTTGTTGCATTTCAGCGATGGTCGGGCAACCAGTATAGCCCATTGACGCCCGCAATCCGCCCACCATCTGGTGAATGACCGGCACGATTGAGCCTTTGTAGGGGACGCGTCCTTCGATGCCTTCAGGAACCAGTTTATTGCTTTCGGAAACTTTTCCTTGGAAATAGCGGTCGGCGGAACCTTCAACCATTGCCCCGACTGAGCCCATACCACGATAGGATTTATAAGAACGTCCCTGATAGAGAATAACCTCGCCGGGGGCTTCATCAGTTCCGGCAAAAAATCCCCCCATCATGGCAACGGAAGCACCAGCAGCAATCGCCTTGGCCAAGTCGCCAGAATATTTGATTCCACCATCGGCAATCACTGGAATGCCGTGTTTCATCGCGACTTCTGCAGCGCCCATAATGGCGGTTAATTGAGGAACGCCAACGCCAGCCACCACGCGGGTGGTACAGATTGACCCCGGGCCAATTCCGACTTTAACTGCGTCAGCACCTGCATCAATCAATGCCTGAGCTGCCGAGCCTGTTGCAATGTTTCCGGCAATAATCTGCATCCGGTCACCGCAATCGCGTTTAATGCGGGCCACCATATCGAGAACGCCTTTGGAATGACCGTGGGCGGTATCGACCACCACCACATCAAGGCCAGCCTCACACAGAGCAAGTGCGCGTTCATAGCCGTTGACTTCTCCGGTTCCAACGGCGGCTCCGGCACGCAAGCGGCCTTCTGCGTCTTTACTGGCCAACGGATAATTCTGGGATTTTTCAATATCCTTGACGGTAATCAGGCCAATACATTTTTCAGCCCTATCGACCACCAGAAGTTTTTCAATACGGTATTTATGCAGCAGACGTTTGGCTTCATCCTTATCGACTGCGCCAACCACCTTGACCAGATTTTCCGAAGTCATCAATTCTTTGACTGGTTGATTCATATCATCAGCAAAACGGACATCGCGGTTGGTCAGGATACCAACCAATTTGCCGTTTTCTTCGGTCACAGGCACGCCTGAAATATTATAATGGCGCATGGTTTCCAAAGCTTCGGCCAAAGTCGCACTTGGCAAAATCGTAATCGGGTTGACCACCATGCCGGATTCATATCGCTTGACGCGGCGGACTTCTTCGGCCTGTTCAGCGATCGTCATATTGCGGTGAATAATCCCGAGGGCTCCTTGCTGGGCCATGGCAATCGCCATTGGTGCTTCGGTCACGGTATCCATGGCGGCTGAAAGCAACGGGACTTTTAAGGAAATGGTTTTGGTGAGTTGCGTTGATGTATCCACATCGGTCGGCTGGACTTCGGAGGCTGCGGGCAATAGCAGCACATCGTCAAATGTTAAACCTTCTGAGATTTTTTCCTGAAGCAGCATGACGCAAATCCTTTGTTGTTTGTTCGGTTTCGGGGTGGGATTTGCAAGGGATTTATAAAGGCTTTGGTAAAAATGTAAAGAAAATAATGCGTTATGATGGATTTGAATTTGTCGCAGTTTTGCTTATGTTAGTGGGAACAACCCATCAAGGAGCCGTTATGACCAGCAAAACCCTTCAATCGGTTAATCCAGCGGATTTCAGCGTGATCGGCGAAATTCCGATGTCGTCACCCGAAGATGTTCGCAAAAAAGTGGCGGCGGCGCGCGCGGCGTTCCCCCGTTGGGCGGCTCTACCCCTTGAAGGCCGTCTGGAGGTTTTGGGGCGTTTGCGCGATGAATTTGTTTCCCGACGCCCAAAACTGGCTGAATTCATGACGCTTGAGATGGGAATGCCAATATCCCAAAGTCTGTTTACGGTGGATCGGGCGCTTAGCTATATGAACTGGTCTTTGAAGAATGCCGCCAAAAGCCTTGCTCCCGTTGTCACCTACGAAGACGATTTTGAAATTGACGAGGTCACATTCGAACCGCATGGCGTGGCAGCTTGTATTTCGCCTTGGAATTTTCCGGCCAGCAATTTTGTCTGGGCTACTTTTCAGGCTTTGTGCGCTGGCAATAGCGTTGTGTTCAAAAATTCCGAGGAAACCCAGCTTTTCGCCCGCGAAATAGAGGATATGGTACACTCTGCGCAGTTTCCCGAAGGGGTTTTGAATGTCATTTACGGGGATGGGGCCGTGGCGCAGGCCATGATCGCGGATGACATTAATTTTATCAGCTTTACCGGCAGCACCCGTGTCGGGGAAATCCTTTATAAGCAGGCCGCCGAAAAATTTATTCCGCTGGTTCTGGAATTGGGCGGGTCTGATCCGGGCATTGTCTTTGAAGATGCCGATCTTGATAAGATTTTGCCTGCGCTTTATGCCGGACGGTTTACCAATTGCGGGCAGGTGTGCCAGTCCATGAAACGCCTGATTGTCCATGAAAGCCGTTTTGATGAAGTGGTCGAAAAACTTGCCGCGCTTGTCTTATCCAAAAAAATGGGGGATCCGATGGAGGAGAGCACAGATATCGGGCCGCTGGTTTCCAAAAAACAACTTGATACATTATTATTCCAGATGGAGGATGCCTTGGGCAAAGGAGCCAAAATCATTTGCGGCGGCAAGCAACCTGCGGGACTGTCGGGGGCTTTTTATGAGCCCACTATCCTGACCCAGATCACACCCGATATGAAGGTCTGGCGTGAAGAGGTGTTTGGCCCCGTGTTACCTGTGGTCTCTTTCAAAACTTATGACGAGGCCATTGCACTGGCGAACAATACGATTTACGGGCTATCGGCTTCGGTCTTTACCGAAGATAAGGATCTGGTGCGGCGCGCGTCACGCGATTTGCAAGCAGGTATGATCAAAAATAACCTCGCCAATACCGGAAAGCCCGAGAATATTTTCGGTGGCTATAAACGCTCCGGTATATCCCGCGAAAACGGTCATTTCGGATTTCATGACGTGACCCAGAAGAAAATGATTGCGCGGGAGAAATAACTCTCCCCCCGCGCGTCATACAATCTAGTTTTTAACGGCGGACAATAAAGTCACGGCATCAATAATTTTCTTGGTGGCCTCGCCGATCAAAAGAACATCTGTATCAACCAAAACATATTGTGTCCCCACAGGGGCAGGATGCAATTTTCTTAAGATATGTGATGGCACTGGTTCAAAATGCACATAGTCAGGAAGGTAATGTCCGACAACATACCTCTTTTTCGCCTGACCGGGAGGCAAACACCCGTTATGTTTTTTGGCCAGACCCGGTGGGCATGATTTTTGATAATGGTCTTCGAGATAGCCATGCAAAACCTTGCGGTCGTCATTGCGGATGCGGATCGCCATATAACGATCCTGATCCAGATCATGACGGGTTTGCGGTACATCATAATGATACCGCACCAGACCGTTATCTTTGTCTTTCCTTTTCCCGTGATCGGAATCGGCATACGCCAGAGATGCCGAGGCCAAAAAGACAGCCACCCCTGCCAACAAAGTCAGGGTCAGTGTTTTTGTTATATCGGAACGTGTGTGAGTAATTTCTTTTATCATGATCTTCTCCATTTTGTTCCCTTGATAAACGAATGGTAGGTCAAGACGCCCCCATTTCAATGGAGAAAAGATTTTTCTATTTGATTTGATTTGATTTTATTTAATTAAATCAAACACCATGCCGGTATAGTGCTTTATCTATCCACCACCAAGACACCAAGAATTTGGAGAAACCTCCCCTGCCGTCATTGCGAGTGACAACGAAGCAATCCAGAAGAACCTTATCGAATTAAATCAATCAATTCGCATTTCAAAGCATGGGCAATCGCCACCAGTGCCTTGATGGTGACGTTCATTTTACCATTTTCGATTTCCGACAAATAACTCCGGTCGATTTCAGCCAGACCGCACAAATCTTCTTGTGTCATCCCTTGTTTCTTACGCAGGCGGGAGATGTTTTTGCCAATATTAACCAGTTCTTTCATAGATAAATTATGTTGACTTTAACCCACAAAGTCCGTAGGTTATAACCTACACTGAATGATGTACTCGAAAGGCGTAATCAGGGCATACCAATGTGGTGGTTTTTAGGAGGCTTTATAATTGGCGGGGTTTTGGGGCTGTTTACATCTGCCCTGTGTTTTGCAACGAAACAAGGGACACCAACAATTCGTCATTGCGAGCAACAGCGAAGCAATCCAGAAACATCATAGGAAAAAGCTTAAACATCCGAGAATTTTACCTTCCCGTCATTGCCCGACTCGTTCGGGCAATCTATGCTAAAAATGGATCACCTGCCTAAAGCGGGTGATGACGGGAGCGAAATACCCAAAACTTTCCTATTGAAGTTCCATTTCGGAAATTCTTTTATTCAGAACGTCAAGCAACTTCTCGAAATCGCACCGCATTTGTTCTATCATGAGGTCAAAAGATTTTTTAATTTTCCTTATATCCCTGCCCCGAAGGTTTCTTTCAATATCTTCTCTCATTAGAAATATTACTTCATAAACTAGCGGAGAGGTCTTCAATACAGAGTCCAAACATGCCGCTAATACTGTGAACTGTAGCTCTGTCTGCTTTTTTTGCAGCAAATCAATCTTTAATTGAAGACCCTCATTTTCAGAGAAAGATTTACTATACTGTTCTTGAAAAAAGGAAAATTTTTCGGGGTTATTCATATTTTCTCTATTATAATTTTTCATGTCCTCCAAAATGTCGTTAATTATTTTATTATTTCCATCAATACCTATTTGAATAACTTCCATTTCAGATTTGGTAGCTGCCATCGATAGTTGTTTTTCAAAAAATGAGTATATTACACTCGAATATGCGGATGATAATTTAATAAAAGAATCTGCAACTTTTGGAGATGCTATTAAAAATAGTTTATAAAATTTTTCAGTAGAGGAAGACTCAATATCACTCATATCAACGATTTTCCCTCCGCCAACTTTCATAAGAAGGAAATACGTTTTGGCTAGATATTGCAAAGCAGAATTATACCCATCTACGACAAGAGCATACTGCCGATCTTTTCTTTTTCGGTTATTTTCAAATAAATTATTTATAAATATACCAAAAAGCGTAATAGAAGAGGCCGTTACTGCGCCGATCACAGCCCATATACCCGTGATATTTTCTTTGGAAATTAATATATCTAAAATGTCCATTCTATCTTGATCTCACTCCCATTCAATCGTACCCGGGGGTTTGGACGTGATGTCATAGACGACTCTGTTGATGCCACGGACTTCGTTGATAATGCGGTTTGCCACACGGCCCAGAAATTCATGGTCGTAGTGGTAGTAGTCTGCCGTCATGCCGTCGGTCGAGGTCACGGCCCGCAGCGCGCAGACGTGGTCATAGGTGCGGTCATCGCCCATCACGCCCACAGTTTTCACGGGGAGGAGGACGGCAAAGGCTTGCCAGATCACATCATAAAGTCCGGCGTTTTTAATTTCCTCGATATAGACCTTGTCGGCGTTACGCAGGATTTCAAGTTTTTCAGCCGTAATTTCACCCGGAATACGAATGGCAAGCCCCGGGCCGGGGAACGGGTGACGACGGATAAAGTCTTCGTTCATCCCGAGTTCACGCCCCAACGCGCGCACTTCGTCTTTGAAAAGTTCACGCATCGGCTCGACCAATCCCATATTCATGCGTTCAGGCAGTCCGCCGACATTATGGTGGGATTTGATGGTGACCGATGGCCCACCGATAAAGGACACCGATTCAATCACATCAGGGTATAGCGTTCCTTGGGCAAGAAATTCTGCCCCGCCGATACGGTTCGCGCAGTTTTCGAACACTTCGATAAACAGGCCGCCGATGATTTTGCGTTTTTGTTCGGGGTCGGTCACGCCCGCCAATTTTCCGAGGAACAGATCGGACGCATCTTCGTGGATCAATTTGATATTATAGTGATCTTTGAACAGGCTGACGACTTGTTCGCTTTCGCCTGCCCGCATCATGCCGGTATCAACATAGATACAGGTCAATTGATCGCCGATGGCTTCATGGATCAGGATAGCGGTAACAGACGAGTCCACTCCTCCTGACAATCCACAGATCACGCGCTTGTCGCCGACTTGTTTGCGGATTTTCTCGATGGCTTCCTGACGGAAGGCATTCATTGTCCAGTCCCCTGAACAGCCACAAATTTTATGGGTGAAGTTTTTAATCAGGGCCGCACCGTGTGGGGTGTGCACGACCTCGGGGTGGAATTGCACGCCATACATTTTCTTTGCATCGTTGGCCACGGCCGCGCACGGGGCACCTTCGGAAATCCCGACAATCTCGAACCCTTCGGGGAGTTTGGTCACGCGGTCGCCGTGGGACATCCAGACCATTTCTTTTTTGCCCGTTTCCCAGACCCCGTCAAACAAGGCGCAGGGTTTGGTAATTTCAACATAGGCACGACCAAATTCTTTATGGTCGGAACCTTCGACCTTGCCGCCCATTTGTTCGCACATGGTTTGTTGGCCGTAACAAATTCCCAAAATCGGCAAGCCCATCTCGAACACGCCTTCGGGGGCGCGGGGGCTGTCTGGGGCGGTAACACTGCATGGCCCACCCGAAAGGACAAGTCCGCGCGGGTTATAATCTTTGATTTTTTCTGCCGTTGCGGTGTTAAACGGCCAGATTTCGCAATATACGCCACTTTCCCGCACGCGGCGCGCGATCAACTGGGTGACTTGGGACCCGAAATCAAGGATCAGAATGTGATCATGGGTTAAAGCGAGGGATGTTGTCGGAGTGGTCATGTCTGGGCCCTTTATATTGACATATTAACACCATCTCTATAGGATGATGCGGGATAAAATCTGTTACGAGCAGTTAAGCAATAATTTCAGGGTAATCAAGATGCAAAACGTCAATTTATGCGCCCAAACGCCCGTTCTGGACGAAATCCGCAATGTGGCCGAAGGCTGGATCAACGAAATTGACTTATTTGCCCTTCATTCCGTTGAAAACGGGGTGGGTGGGCCCTTCGGCGCAGCCCTTTATCTTTATAATTCGGCAACCAAAGCCCATGAGATGATCGGCGAGATGATGGGCAACGCCGTCTTATCGACAGGATGCGGCAGCGCCCATGCCGAAGACCGCGTCCTTCATTCCAGCCATATTGAAATTTTGAAAGACCGTCTGGCGCAACTCGCGCCACAAAAAGACCAGCTTTATCTCGTGATGGTCTCGAGTGCGGAAAGCTGTCCGGCCTGCCATTCCAAGGAACAGATCGTTGCCCGTGACCTGATGTCGTGCGGATTGTTAGACGAAGGTCATTTTATTGTGGTCTATGGCGCAACTTATCAGGATACTGCAGAAGTCGCCGGGTTCCACGACGCTCCCTATTTCGAAGATATTCAGAAAGATATCGGGGACGGTTTAATCAAGGTACGCCATCTCGACGTTGCGGATAGTCCTGCCGATATCCGGCAAGCGCTGGCACAATCGGATCAGGATTCTTGTGTCATCGTCCAGAACGGGCATATCCTGTCTTGCGGTCATGATAACCTCTCGCCCTACGCCCCCTTTGCCAGTGCCAGTTATCTGACCATCCAGAGTGCCTGTTGCACACAAAAAGACCAAGGCGTAAACCAGCCATGGAATCTGCGGGGCGCTGTGCTTTATACGACACAATCAGACATCGGGCCTCTGACTTATACGGAATGCCAATGGGCCAATATTTCCGCCATTATCCAGATAAAAAATACTGCCCGCAGTTCTTCCACAGAGGCGCGCGGCATCACCAACCAGACTTTGTTCAAAATAGTCGGCACACCTGATTATTCCCATCCGGATTCAGCCATTTGTATGATGAAACTGGATAATTTTGCCAATCTCGCCCAGCATGGCTGGAAAAACCGATTGGAACAAATAGGCGATTCCATTCTTTACAACGGGATTGATGCCGCGTAATTTCTGGATCACGAAACATGCGGAGTGGAGAAACATATGTCCGATTATACATCCGATATCTATCTGTCCTGGGATGATGTCCAGAATATCTGTCGAGACTTGGCGCGCCGTATTCATGTCGAACATCCCCAAGGGTTTAACAAAATTCTGGCGATCACCAGAGGTGGCATGTTTCCCGCAGGGATTATCGCCCGTGAACTCAATATTCGTTTAATTGATACGGTCTCGATTGCGTCCTATGACGAACAAAATCGCCATGAGCCAAGAATCCTCAAAGATTGTCACCCTGATTTTATGGATGGCGCCTTGGTTATTGATGATCTCTCAGACACGGGTACAACCTTGCGCTTGCTCAAAACAAAGCTGACCAACGCCAAGTTTGCAACGCTTTTTGTCAAACCGTCCGGTGCCGAACTGGTTGACTGGTTTGGGCGCGAAGCTCCCCAATCGACATGGGTACGCTTTCCGTGGGATACAGTCCGACAATACGCAACCCCCTTGGTATGTGACCGTATTTCGTGATACACTCGCGGGGTCATGCCCAGTTCCTCGCCAATCGCCCTTTCTTTTGAATTTTTTCCACCCAAGAATGACGAGGGTCGCAAAGCCTTGTTAGCGGCGGCGCATGAGCTTGCTATCCTTGATCCCGCTTTTGTGACTGTGACCTTCGGTGCAGGCGGCAGCACCAAATCAGGAACATTCGAAGCAGCCAAACTGTTACAACAAGACTGCGGGCTGAACGTCGGCGCGCATTTAAGTTATTTCGCTACGCCAAAGGCAGAGTTGTTTGCCTATGCGGATCAATTATGGGATGCAGGTATCCACCATCTGGTGGCGTTACGCGGTGATATTCCACAGGGTCAATCGCCTACCAATTTCAAAGAACCGGATTATTTCGAATATACCAGCGAGTTTGTCGAAGCTTTGTTAAAGCGGCATCCTTTTGATATCTCGGTCGGAGCCTATCCGGAAAAACATCCCGATGCGCCGTCTCTCGACGCTGATCTGATTGCTTTAGAGAAAAAATGTTCGGCAGGGGCGGCGCGCGCCATTACCCAGTTTTTCTTTGATCCGGCAATTTACCAGAATTTTGTTGCCCACGCCCGAAATAAGGGAATTTTAACCCCGATTACGCCCGGATTATTACCCATCCGCGACTTTAACAAAATCTGTGGTTTTGCAGAAAAATGTCAGGCGCATGTCCCGCAGGAATTTAAGGAAATTTTCACCAATTCCAGCGATCCTGTCGCCACTGGAATTGATCTGTTATCGCGGCAAATATTGGCACTGAAAGAAATGGGTGTTTCACATTTTCATTTTTATACACTCAATCATTCCGACATGGTGATCGGAGCCTGTCGTCAGGCGGGCATCAGACTCTAAACTATATTATATTAAACACCGAACAAGATCAGGAGAAAATGATCATGGCTCTCGCAACCAACCTCGGATATCCCCGCATTGGCGCACGTCGCGAACTTAAAAAGGCGACCGAGAGTTATTGGAAAGGTGATATTTCAGCCAATGATTTAATTGCGGCTGGCGCCACGATCAGAAAATCCAACTGGCAGACCCAGAAAGATGCTGGCCTTGATATGATTCCGGTTGGTGATTTTTCATTTTACGATCATGTTCTGGATATGACGACCTTGTTGGGCGTAATTCCGGAACGGTACGGGTTTAATGGTGATCTGGTCGATCTTGATACCTATTTTGCGATGGCGCGCGGTCATGACACGGTTACAGCAATGGAAATGACCAAATGGTTCGACACCAATTATCACTACATTGTTCCCGAATTTGATAAGGACACCAGCTTCAAAATCCTGTCCTCCAAAATTTTTGATGAAACAGCCGAAGCACAATCATTGGGAATTAAGGCACGCCCTGTTCTGATTGGCCCTGTCACTTATCTTTCTTTGGGGAAAGCCAAGGACGAAAGTAATCCGTTTGATTTATTGCCAAAACTTCTCCCTGTTTATGCCGAGATTTTAGGCCGCCTGAAATCCATGGGTGTTGAGTGGGTTCAAATTGATGAACCGATACTGGCCATGGATTTAACCAATATCCAGAAAGACTCCCTTAAAACATCTTGTGCCGCGCTTTCCGGATGCGGTGTCAAGATTTGTCTTGCGACTTATTTCTGCGATTTACGTGACAATGAATCCCTTGCGCTTTCCCTTCCCTTTGATGCCCTTCACATTGATTTGAAACGTGCGCCCGACCAACTGGGCTCGATTATCAAACATTTCCCGAAGGATAAAATTCTCTCGCTCGGCCTGATTGACGGACGTAATATCTGGAAAGCTGATTTGCACAAAGCTTTTAAGCTGGCGCATCACGCACAAGATGTTTTGGGCAGCGATCACATCTGGATTGCGCCAAGCTGTTCGATGATCCATTCCCCGAATGATCTTGATCTTGAAACCAGAATGGACGATCAACTTAAAAGCTGGCTGGCTTTTTCAAAACAAAAACTTTCCGAAATCCGTGATCTGGCCACTGGCCTAAATAACGGGGAGTCCGCCATTTCTTCACAGCTTGAAGCAAGTGATGCGGTTGTCAAAGACCGTGCCACTTCTTCGCGCATTCATAATAAGGATGTCGAACATCGGATCAAAACTCTGGAACCTTCTATGTTTGCGCGCCATTGTGATTTTGATAAACGGCGTCTGGTACAGCATGCCGCGCTTGATTTACCTGCCTTTCCGACCACATCAATCGGATCCTTTCCTCAAACCAAAGAGATTCGCGAAGCACGAGCTGCTCTCAAAAAAGGAACCTTGTCTCTTCCCGATTACGAACATGCAATGAAAGATGAAATTTTGCGGGTTATCCGTTTTCAGGAGAATCTGGATATGGATGTTCTGGTTCATGGTGAGCCGGAACGGAATGACATGGTTGAATATTTTGGAGAGCAATTACAAGGATATACTTTTTCCCAGAATGGGTGGGTTCAGTCTTATGGTTCCCGCTATGTGAAACCTCCGATTATTTTTGGTGACGTGTCACGCCCTCATCCAATGACCGTTGAATGGTCTTCTTATGCACAATCTCTGACTGACCGTCCGGTTAAGGGTATGCTGACCGGTCCGATTACCATGCTGTTCTGGTCTTTTGTCCGTGACGACCAACCCCGTTCCGTGACATGCAAACAAATTGCTTTGGCTATTCGTGATGAGGTTGTCGATCTTGAGAAGGCTGGAATTAAAGTCATTCAAATTGATGAACCGGCTATCCGTGAAGGTCTGCCGTTACGCCGTTCAGATTGGGAAGACTATCTCGCATGGGCAGTTGACTCGTTCCGCCTCTCCTCATCAGGAGTCGTAGATGAAACACAAATCCACACCCATATGTGTTATTCGGAGTTTAATGATATTATTGACTCGATTGCCGATCTGGATGCCGATGCGATTTCAATCGAAACCAGCCGATCACAAATGGAACTGCTTGAGGCTTTCGTGAATTTCGATTATCCGAATGAAATCGGGCCGGGGGTATATGACATCCATTCCCCGCGTATCCCCTCGCAGGAAGAAATGATTGTCTTGCTGGAAAAGGCTGCGACTGTTCTTGATCCATCGCAAATCTGGGTCAATCCTGATTGTGGTCTTAAAACCCGTGGCTGGGCTGAAGTCGAACCTGCCCTTAAACATATGGTCGAAGCCGCAAAAACCATGCGCGGACGAGTTAGCTAAAGGCATACCGAGCTACATATCAACGCGATAGATTTCGATATTCTGTTGCGTTGATCTTGTTCTCGGCATATCTCCCGATTTCATCCCCACTTTGATCATGCCCGAACTATATGGGGTGAAATTTTTTTCCTGTTCTTCCCGCGCAATATTCGCAGCAATATTATTATATGCATCGATAAAGCTTTGGGTCAAAGGGACTGCAAAATTCAATGATGTGACGATCGCCCTTTGGACATTTGTTCCAATCCCCCAAGCAGCCGACCCACTATCCCCGGGGATAATCTTGCAGTCATGACTTAAGACAAAGGCTGTTTTTTCCTTATTGAAGCGAGGATCAAACAATTTACAATCAGGATTGGATGAGAGCGTGCCATTCATCGTATATGGATACCCTGCCTGCTCAACGTCTATTGATCGTTGGTGATTGTTTTTATCGACAAAATCTTCGGGCTTTATAGCCTGCATTCTGAACTGATTGACAGCTCCGTCCATAGGCCGATCCAGCACCAGTATGGCTTTGTCAAAATACATTTTGCTGGATGTATCCCGTGGATCAAATTGTTTAGGGATATATATTTTCGTTACCCTGTATGTTTGGCCCTTATTATCTTTGACGATTGCTCTCGACTCTACCCCCAGCATAATCATTTCAACACAATGACCTGCGGTTGTTGCGACTTGACGAGATGCCCCGAATTGCAAAGTACAATTTCCTTCTTCAAGCAATAAAGGTTTAATGCCGCTATAGGGCGCCTGATCGGCAGGAGCATCGACACGATCATCGTAAAAGCCATGGGCGAAAGATTGGGCGACTGCCAAAGATGACAGCGCGGCAGCGAAAAACGCTTTCCGTATTGATTTCATTTCATTCCCTGTTCTTTTGCTTGTTTTTTTATGATTCAATGATCGTTACAAGCATATTCTGGAAATGCTACGCCTCGACTAACCAGCCGTCAAACTATTTTTTGATATTATAATTATGAAAATAGTTGCTATTCAGGCAAAAAGGACGAATGCGCGAAATTTTGCGTGCCAAATTTATGGGCAATCCGGTTTTGTAAATTTGCATAGAGCTTGGCCGAGGCAAATTCATTTTCACTGGTCAGCGGATAGGTCGGGCGGTTTGAAAAATCTATCAGTCGGACATTGTCTTTCTCTCGTGTGATGCCGGTTTGAAGTTCGATCACTTCGACTGGTTCATCCCCGATATTATTCATGCAATGCACGCCGCCTTGAGGAATAAAGATCGCTTGTCCGGGTTCTACTTCATATTCCTGCCCATCAAGAATGACGGTCAGAATTCCAGAACGAACAGCCCAATATTCCTGACGTGCTTTGTGGCGCTGAAGCGAGAGCATATTTCCCGGATTAACAACCAGTCTTTTCTCACAGAACTCTTTTGGATGCGGGTTGATCTTTTTGAGTTCTTGGGGGTTAATCACATCTGATGGATCAATTTTATATTCAAAATCGTCATCATAGGTTCCGGCATCCAGAGACTGGTTTTCTCCCCACGGAGAGGGGATAACATCCCCACCACCTGTTGCGTAGGCATCAGGGTCTTTGGCAGGTTCATAGGATTCTATTTTTTTGATTTCCGCCTGATTCTCCAAGCTGTCAAAATCATAATGGTCATTCCAGTCTATATTGAATATTTTTTGCATTCTATTTTAGGCATTAGAATTTATGGTTGATATTAAAAAACGGACGAATGTCATCATCATTTTCCGATGAAATCATATGGGTCAACGGCTTGGCTATCATAAAGCCGGCGTCGGTTCCAGGGGCAATCGTCGTTCTTATTCCCAGACCAATTGACGCCAAACTGTCGGCACTGCCATCAGATGTCGTGGCATCATCATTCCAGACCCTGCCAAAATCATAGAAGCCATAAACCGTATAATCGGTCATCCATGAAATAGTGTATGGGCGATTCCATTGCAATTCCACAGAGGCCCCGAACCCGTCATCACCAACCAATTCGGATGGATCATAGCCTCGTCCAAAGGACACTCCACCAACACCATATTCTTCAGCTGATAAAAGAGGACCATTTGACATCTGGCCTGACAATGACGTTTGTAACGCGACATTATTCACAATCCGCTCCAGACGAACGAAGGAGGATGTTACTTTATAAAACTGTGGGTCACCGTCGGGACGCGACATATCCAGATCGTCCTTTTCATTGGCTCCCAACCATGACACGCCATGGGAAAACTCGACGTTGACGTTTGTAACAGCCGCATTGAACACTGTATCCACCCAATCCAGATGAGACCCAAGGCGAACAATTCTTAAACTATCCTTGCGCGTGGTATCGATATTACTTTTTGTTCTGGTATCTCGTGAATCAAATGCCAAAGATGAGGAGAGATTCAAGTCGCGCGTTCTGATAATGGGTTGAAAAATGTTTACCCCGATATATTTCGCATGACCTTTAACATCGAATTGATCCAGACTTGCCCCAGGAGAGGTTTGAGTGACCCCTGCTTTGACCATCAACTTTGTTCCATAAGGGCCAACGGGAAATTGGGCCAGAGCTTCTCCGAATGTCAATTCAGGCTCCAGCCCTTTATTTGAAGGAGCATAAGCAAGATTAAGCGAAAGCAATTCATTTAGCCCCAGCAGAGAATTGGTGGATATATTTCCAGTTGCTTCCCAACGTCCCAGATACCGGCTTCCATAATTATCAAGTCCGATTTGTGCATCAAATGGATCGCGATCAACAATCACGGTCAGATTCGAAGCCCCGACCACATCCTGTGCGGGGGACAAAATTCCCCTTGCTGTGACCCCAGGGAGATCGTTGATCAACAGCATGACACGTTCCAGATCCTGATTGTTCAGAACACTCTTGGTTTTAAGACGCTCTGCATACATCCCTATGACGTCATAGGCAGCACCGGTTCTATCTTCGATACGGATGTTGTTGATTTTTCCTTCGACGATTCTGAGTTTGACCATTCCGTCTGCAATAGTTTGTGGCGGAACAACAACCTGTGTCAGGATATATCCATCATTACGGTATTTGGCGGTCAGTTGTGCAGCAATTGAATAAATCTCTGCCAAAGAGACTTTAGTTCCAATCTTCCCCGCATAAATTTTTTCGATGTCGGACGCAGCATAAACTGTCTGCCCTTCCAGAACCAGATTGGTCAGGGTGAAGGTGATTTTTTCTGCGCCTTCAGGGGCAGTAAATGGTGCTTGTCCTTCAATTTCTACAGGAGCCTCGACAGTCGCGCGGGGCATGGTCTGTTCGATATGCTCTGGAACACGCGATGCGTCTGCAGATCCCGGAATAGATTGTGCTTTGGCCGTTCCTGCGCCTAGAACCAAAGAGAGAACCAGAGCAGATCCCGTGACCATGCGCCACGATTTTTCCAATATAATATGGTGGGAGATCAACATGCCTACCTCGATATAGATCACAGATGTTAAGATTTAGAACTTAAGATTTAATTCTTACCCCCATACATAGGGCCGATTGCCTATTTTTGCAAGCGCTCATCATGTTTCCCCCATGAATATTCTGTTAAGGAATATAGGTTAGTGAGAAATAGACCGTATTGCTATTGTATGAATTATCAGTATTACCCGTATCTTTCTTTTGATGGGATACCCCGAAATTCAACCCTACTGAGTCAGTCAGGCTGTAGCTGCTTTCCAATTTCCCGATATACAGAGTATTTTCGGCAGGATTACCGGAAACAGAATAATCATAATCATCCTTTTGCAAAGACAGCTTGGCATTCCACAGCTCTGTAATGCTATCGGTCAGAACCAATTGTTGTGATGTTACAAGAGCCGTATTTGTGGCCGAGGATTCCCCTTCGCTAAAGGTTTTCCCATATGTATAACGCAAGCTGGTCAGATATGTCATATTCCACTGAAAAGAGCCTCCAAAAGAAAAACTGCTATTGGTTTTCCCCAGCGCCGTATCCGTGTAGCGTTGCCATCTTCCGAAAATGTCTCCGCTATACAGACCTCCCGTATTAAAGCTAAGACCTGTTGTGGTATTCCAAAGATCTGTTTTTCTGTTTGTTCCATCAATCAAATTATAGTCGTTATCCGTATAATTGGTGCGCAGATACAAAGCATTTCCTGGCGAGCTAAGATATGAAATTGTTCCCCCAACAGATTGGATATCTTTTTTCTCGAAATCAGAACCAGAAACATTGGCTTTATCCAGAATCCGAGAGACGCCCTTCTGGACAGAAAAAGACCCTTGCAGATAACTCAGCGTACGGGATATTTCTACGTTCAATGTATCGACCCAATAATCAATTGTGCTCGTTACATCAACATCTTCCCCTGTTCCTCGCGCCGTGTGCTGTTTGCCATGAGACAGGGATACATTCAACATTGTCAGATCAGTGATATCATAACGCCCTTGGGCAAAATAGCTGCCTGCAACGTACCCTCTATCCTGACGCGTTTTATATTTCTCTTTTGTCTGGTTGGTTCCAATCATCATCATATGACGATTCCAGTTCGACTTGACACTCAAGGATCCATTGGCCGTTGTTACAATATCACTGGTTTTATCGCGATGTACATTGTCCACATTATCGAGAAACTCAGTCTTCAAGCCCAGTGCGGGGAAAAATAAAAATCCTCCCGCCCTTATCCCCTGTGATTGATTCGTATCCCCCGCTTCTCGAAGGGTCTTTTTATATTCTTCGTTATAATCCATTGCCAGAACGGGTATGACCATTGCTGAACTGCACATTAATGTCAGAAGAAATATGCCCGTATTCACAAAAAAGGTTTCATGTTTTCTAATAGGAGCCATGATGCGATCCTGATTGTTCTTCTGCGTTCCGGCCATTCCGATTTATCATCGAAGGCCTTCTAGAGCCTGACCTTATCAGAACTCCTGATATGATCCCGATCAACATTCCAAAGGAATTAGCTAGCCCATCATCCAAAGAGGCTGTCCTGCCGCCGATGATGGATTGAAAATATTCGATTCCCCATCCAAGGCAAAATAGCAAGATCATGCAGAAAAATATTATCCGATAAGAAGGCATCACCGCAATGGCGCCTGCCACCATCACCGCATACGCCAGAGTATGTAGTGCTTTATCTTCGTTATGCGCCGTATTCATTAGGTCAGGAATCAGGGAAAGCGCCGCCATAAAAAGCAGGCAAACCATCCAAAGTCCCATCAAGCCCCAATGAAATATCTTTTCCAAAATCAGCCGGCCCTCGCCATCAGGAAATCCGATCCAGATGTTACTTTTTTGTACCTATCCAGATCAACATTGTTCAGAACAATCCCTAGAACCGGTGCCGAAATATCGTGTAACGCTGCAAGCATATTCAGCACATTCCTTTTCGATGTTTTCATCCAGTGGGTTACAATGATCACGCCATCCACTTTTTTCGAGAGTACTTCTGATTCCGAGTGCGACAGGACAGGGCCGGAATCAATCAGGATGTAATCGAAACTCCCTTTCAGGAAGTCGATCATTTCATCAAAATTATGGGATGCCATTCCTTCAGGAGACAGCCTCACCATATCTCCGCGGCGCATTAACGAGAAGCCCATGGATGTTGAAATAATAGCATCCTGAATTTTCGTTACGCCGTTGAGAACTTCCATTAACCCCGGGCCTTCTTCTATCTTACAAAGATGGGTGAGCATCGGTTTGACAAAATCGGCATCAATAACCAGAACTTTCTTGTTCAGGGACACCAGATAATGCGCCAGATTATAGACCAGTGTTGTGCGACCTTCCTGTGGTAACGCCGAGCTGAACAATATTGATTTTCGTGTTGTTCCGGCAAACGCCGCAACATAAATCTTTTTAATGGCTTCCCGATGGTTCGATCTCGCCATCAGGGAATCCGAAGTCGGGTCGGAATATTCCGGTAAAATGCCGATCGGCTTCAAGCCCATGCGCCGGATATCTTCATAGTTCCGGAGACCAGAGCGCAACATTTCAATGGCAAATACGACTGTACAGGCCAATGCACCTGATAAAAGAGCCGCTACGACAACGAGGAGTGCCTTTGACGGGTTGGATGGCCAAACCGGCGCAATCGCTTTCGAGATAACAGACGCATCAGGCTGTGCAAAATTGATCTGAGATTGAAGACTTTCATAGTTCGCAAGGAAACTATCCAGTTGTTTCTGGCTGGCGTCACGCTCCACCATCAGGGTTTTTAGGTGAATGAGTTTTTCCCGTTGCGCCGCAGTGGTATATTTGATTTCTTCCAGACGTTTGGCCAGAAGCTCTTCTTGTGCATCAAATGCCGCTTTTTCAGCTCTCAAAGTCTCCAGCTGCTTTTCAATTTCCGTTGAGATGGATTGACGTGCTTGCGCCAAGGCATTTTGTGCCGCCATCAATTTCGGATTCTTTGATCCATATCGGGATCTAAGCTCTTGTACTTGCAACTTTGCCTCGGCTTCTTGCTGCTTCAAAGATACTATATTCGGCGAGGAAGTCAGGGTAACAATATTATCAACCACTCCTTCTTTCATCGCAATTTCAAGAGCCTGTATTTTTGACTCAACATCAAATCTTCTGACCTGAATAGGAGTCAGTTGGGCTGATAAATCAGAAATTTCTTGTAGGAAGATTTCTTCCGAACCTTTGCCAATAGCCAGATTTTCCTTGGCGCGGTAGGCTTCGACCGCTTGGGATTTCTCAACCACATCATCTTTCAGATCACTTACTTTACCGTGGAACCATTCTGAAAGATTATTTACCTCCTTTTGTTTATTTTCAATCTGGAGATTCTGATATTGTTCGACATGGGTGTTGGCAATCAGGGCGGCATCCTGTGCGTTAGCCGACTGGAAGGTTACATCAATAATTTTTGAAGACCCTTGGGCGGAAACAGACAAGGCACCAGCAAAAGCTCCTAAAAGGGCTTGTGGTTCCATATCCACCCTGCCAAGTTTTTCTCCGTATTTTGCAACGTCGATTGTTCTAAGGGCCAGATCGGAGGAGGTCAGAACCTTGACTTCCGTTTGGACGGTAAAGTTACCAAACTGCTCTCCGCCTTTCACTTCCGCGAAGTCAGGCAAGTTCAGTTCCCCTTTTTCCACCATGATGCTCGCAGTGGCTTTGTAATATACGGGGCGCGTCAAAATAAACGCAAGTGCCACCAAAAATGTGGAGCAAGTAATGATGATGATGAGCAAGCGGTGACGCCAAAGAGTCAACACGATCTCTCGAATATCAAATTCGTTGATCTGGTCAGGTTGAATGTATTGAGATGACATGGCTATGCCTCGAGGCTCTGGTTCGTAAAAAGTGTATTTTATCACAGGGTTATGCGGGAATTTTTGCTCTTGAGTCAAGTAGATACGCAATCTTATTCTGAGTGAATTTATTATTATGGATAATATAGGCCCCATTCCTGATTTCCCGAACTGGCTTAAAACAAAACTTCTTGTTTTTTTATCCCTATTCCCGTAGCTATCAGGCGAGTTCATTTCATGGTCTTAAAAGGAATAAGGAATTATTTATGAAAATTATCCCGGTCATTTTATGTGGTGGATCAGGAACCAGACTCTGGCCGGAAAGCCAAGAGACGCTGCCCAAGCAATTCCTAAACCTAATCAATGATCAGTCCTTGTTACAAAACACAATTTCCAGAGCCACGCGTGTTGCACATGTGACAACCCGCGATGTTGTGTGCGTGTGCCTTGATGACCTTGCCGATCTCGTTCTGCAAAATATCCGTCAGCTTGATCCTGATGCTGGCCTGCATATCCTGCGTGAACCTTCGGCCAGAAACACGGCGGCGGCAGTTGCACTTGCCGCCCTTTACTGTAGTCGGGAATTCGGCGAAGAGTGTTTAATATGGGTTTTGCCGTCTGACCATTATATCGGCAAAGAATATGTTCTGGAGGACGCCTTACAAGCTGCGGCGCAATCCGCCCTTCAGGGAAAACTAGTGACCTTTGGCATTACGCCAACCCGTCCTGAGACAGGATATGGATATATCAAATGTAACCAACCTGTGGCGGGAGAGGCTCTACCAGTCGAACAATTCGTTGAAAAACCTGATGTTGCTACTGCTATATCTTTCCTGAATGATGGCCAGTATTTGTGGAACAGTGGTATGTTCTTGTTCCAGACCTCTACCGTTTTGAATGCCTTTACCAATCTTGCAGGCGAAGTTTTCGATCAGGTCAAACAAGCCGTAGGGGCTGGAGAAAACAAAGTTCCTGACGCTGCGCTTTATAATCAGGTGCCAAAGTCTCCTTTTGATAAGTCAATCATGGAAAAATCAGCAGATGTGACCGTTGTGCCATGTGATATGGCATGGTCGGATGTCGGTACATGGGGAAGTATCTGGGATATTTCTCAGAAAACGGCAGATCAGAACGTCGTACAGGGTCATGCCATTTTAGAAGACAGCCACGGATGTCTGGTGAGAGCCAACTCTGGGCGACTAGTTGCTTGTGCTGGACTTGAGGATATTGTGGTGATCGACACCCCTGATGCCGTTCTGGTCACGCGCCGAGCTACCTCTGATCCGTTGAAAAAACTCGTGGAACGAATGAAGACTTCCAAATGAGTAGCGAAGGTCATCATATTGGCAGAAATGCAATTTGGTCAATTCTGAACCAATCTGCCGGACAGATGATGGTTCTGATTGTTTTTCTGGTAACGGCCAGATTCATTTCCAAGGAAGATTTCGGAACCATGGCGATTGCCATGCTTGTGGTCGAAGTCATGCGGCAGTTTTCCATTGAAAGCATTGGCCTAACCCTGATGGCCAAAGCCGCACCCGATAAGAAAGATTATAATGCCGGTTTTTTGATTATTGTTGCCACAAGTCTTGTCAGTGCAGTTGTGATTTTTCTTGGCGCGGGCTTACTTGCCGACCTTTTGGACAACCAGAAACTTCAGTATGCACTGCACTGGGTATGTTTGATTATCGTGACGTTCGGCGCCTCAAAGATCCATGAAACATGGCTGGCCAAAAACATGCAATTCAAGCAGTTGGCGCTGCGTTCGATTTTCTCGATTTTAATTGGTGGAAGCGTTGGAATTTATATGGCGGTTCACGGGTACGGGCTGCTTAGTCTGATTGCACAGCAGGTTATCACGACTCTGGTCAGCACAGCTTTTCTGTGGTCAGTGACCCATTGGCGTCCCGGACTTGATACCACCAAGGAACATGTTATCGGTATTTTGAAGTATGCCCGCTATATATCCTTTAATAATTCCGCCCATCTGGCAAATGCCCAAAGCGACGTTTTTTTGGCGGCCTATTTTCTAGGGCCAGCGGCAACAGGCATTTATAACGCTGCCAAACGACTTATTCTTTCTGCCACACTGGTCATGTCGAGTGCGATCGGGCAAGTTTCGATGCCTGCATTGGCCAGTGCCAGCCACGATCTGGCCAAATTGCGCAAGACCTATCTCGATTTTTGCCTGTTCACCTGCGTGTTTACCGCGCCTGCCTTTGCCGGACTTGCCAGCCTATCCGTCCCGATTGTTCAGTTGCTCTTGGGGTCAAGCTGGTCAGAGGCTGCCCCCATTCTTTCTATTTTGTGCCTGCCTGCTTTTATCATCTCCATCGGACAACTTGGAGATCAGGTACTTCTTGGAATGAACAAACCATCGATCACATCCGTCTTTGCCGCACTCAATGGAATATCCAATATTCTGCTGCTTATCCTGTTGGCAAAATATGGTCTGGAATATATCGCATTTTCCTTTGCACTAAAGACTATACTTCTTTCTCCGGCCTTGCTTTATTTTGCACATAAACCTCTGACCATAAGTTTTTCAGATTATCTAAAACCACTCTCAAGACCACTGCTCTCCTCTGCGGTTATGGCTGGTGTTTTGTATTTCGGTCAAACCCAGATGTCAGACTTTCATGCTGCCGTTCAGCTTTTTGTCCTCATTCCTTCAGGAATTATAGTTTATTTTTCTTCGCTGTGGGTCTTTGACAAAGAGCTTGTTTTGTCCTTGATAAAATTCGTTCGCGCACCCCGTTCTGTACAAGATAATTGATGCGTATGGAAGGAGACTAGGACATGGCCAATATTCTTTTTATTACCGGACATGACCCTGATGCCGAGCGCAAAGTCGATCTGCATTTTATGGCGCTGCATTTATGCAATTCCGGCCATAAAGTGTCTTTTGTTACGCTTGGGTCCAGTTTAATTGGTCATGTGCTGGGGAAATCACCCCTTGTCAAACACCCGAATAGATGGATCGCGGCAAGCCAGATAGAAAAGCTGTTCTGGTATCCACTCATTCACCCGATGAAGGTGAAGTGGAAATTTTTGAAACCCATCACTTCCCTTGCTTTTTCTTTCTACCCGTATTTCTTTCCCTTGCATGAACTACAGAAAAACGGCCCGTTTGAGGTGATTATGATTGAAAGCGGTGCGGGCTTGGCCCTTGTTCCGCGCCTGAAAAATCTTTATCCCCACGCTCGCTTTATCTACAGCGTTAGTGATCGGTTGAGCCGGTTGAATGTGCCGGATATTCTTTATTCTTTTGAACAAAAGGCCTTGCCGCTTTTTGACCTTATCAGGGTTCCGTCCCCCCTCATGATTGCCGATTATCCGGATCATGCCAAGGTATGTTATATTCCTCATGGCATTGAACGTGCATTGTTCGATAAACAATATCCCAGCCCGTATCTGTCGGATAAGAATGCCATCTCTATCGGAGATTCCCTGTTCGACCCTCAGTCAATTTCAATTTTGGCCCGTCACTTCCCCGAATGGACATTTCATTTGTTCGGGGAGCGTGCCAGACTGGATCATAAACTCCCCAATGTTATCGAACATGGCGAAACCAGATTTGAAGATATTATCCCCTATATATGCCATGCAGATATTGGGTTGGCGCTTTATAAGAATGCTCCTGACACAGACTATCTCAGCCATTCCAGCCTGCGTATGATCCAATATAGCTATTGCAAATTACCGATTGTCACACCGCATTTTTCGGCGCATGACAGGGATCATTCTTTTGGCTATGAGATCGGAAACCATCAAGACTTACAAAATGCATTTACCCAAGCCCGCGCCTATGACCGAACAAAAATTTCATCGGCGGGCATTTCAGACTGGGGAGATGCCACCCGCTCTATTTTTTATGATCTGTCTTGAGTGATTTGATTCTATTAGCCAGCCCCGTCAGATCTTGGCGCGCTTCAGCAACCACTTTGGCATGGACATCTTCATTAACGCCTTCAGCCAGAGTTTCTAGAGTTTTTTCAACGATTTGGTTTGCCGTTACTCCTTCGGATGGCAGGAAGTATTTGTACCGATCCACAGATTTGAAGAAACTGTCCATTTTGGCATCCCATCCCAGTCCAACATGCGGTATTTTCATCGAATAGGAGAGAATATTGGCATGCAAGCGATGGGCTACCAAAACATCCAGTTTAGAAATTTGAACAGCAAGTTCGGATGGTGTCATTAGACGATCTACAAACGCGATATTGCCGATAAAGTCTTTGCCACTGCCCCTTACGCGATCTTTAATCTTATCCTTAACCGCTTCGTCTTCAGTTGCTCCATTTGTGAAATAGGTGATTTTATGACCTTTGGAAGCTAAATCCATCCCCACAGCAAAAAGTAGATCCTCATTCGGGGTGATGGTATCGCGGGCGACACTGTATTTAACAATCGCACGGTCATGCATAATGTTAATGCCGATTAATTTTTCTGTTACTCCGGCCTTCGAGTCTTTTATTTTATCTTCATAGACTGCATTGGCTAGGAGCCCTGGATCGCGCGTCACAAGATCCACATGCCGACTAAAATGCCCATTCCAGTAATTTAATGATTCCTTGTCTCTTACCCCAACAAAAAACAAATTCTGATTGTCTGTTAGAACAGAAAACAGTTCCAATGCCTTGCGGTTCAATTTTTTCGCCACCCCAACAGCATAGACCGCGACAGGTTTATTCATGTGTGAGAGTTCTTGCGTGGCGGCATTGATCCGCAGCGGAAAATAAAGTTGGTCGTCACCAAACAAATGTCCGCCACCAACAACTATCATATCGCTTTTTTCTAAAATCGGGCGCCATTTCGGACGCATCTTCTTGATCATGGCAATCTTCGAGATTTCAATTGCCAGAATGGATTTTATACCTTCCGGTAGATGGTTAAAACCCCATTTAGCGAACTCACGCATAGAGCTACCTTTACCGTTCTCCTTGGCTGATGTCAGTCCAAAATCCCCGTAAAATTCGCGTCCACCTACATCTATCGAATAGACTTCACTATTGGGAATGGCTTTGGTCAATTCACTTTCCAGACATTCAGCAATAATGCCGTCGCCCAGATTGTTCGAATATTTTACATTCAGAAGACAAATTTTCATCTCAAGCAACTTTCCCGATTATTTTTTCTAAAACTTCGTCCCACCCCAGAATTCCAGATAGGTCAATCTGTGATCTATCAAAAGTCTGCGCGTTCTCAAAGGCCTTTATCAGTTCCTGTTTATTTTCCGGCATATAGGAATAAATATTATTGCGTCCTGCGGCGGCAAAATCCGGCGCTACAATCGGCAACCTCGCATAGGTGTATTGTGTCAATTTCAAGCTGGATTGGCACAGATATTCGGCATTTGCACCATTACGATAGGGAGCTAGCCCAATATCGGCATGACGAATAAAAGGTATAATCTCGTGAAACGGGCGTTCACCATATTCGATAACATTCGGGTGTTGTGTCCCGAGGCGCGCCGCATGCCCAAAAAGATGAAATGTCCAATCGGGAAAAGATTCAGCCAAGGTGCGGATCATCCATGGATCAAACAGCATTGCTCCGACGCTCACGACATTTTTCCCTGTTGCGTATGGAGTCTTGGTTTCAATACTCATGATATCCTTACTTATGCCCGGGGGAATAAAGACGATACGACCTGCAAGATCGGGAAAAGCAGCAAAATCTTTCTTCATCACATCGGCAGGAACACGGATCAAATTACAAAGAGGGAGTGCTATTTCTTCACCCCGAATAACAGCCGGATGCGCTCCCACAGTTTTCAAGCGGTCGCTAACTGTATAAATGAATTTTGCCTTGGGGCAATTTTTAATTAAGCGCGGGACAAGCATGAGCCCCGCTCCACTTTCTACAATTACCAGATCGGCATCCTTGATTTCAGCCAATGCTTGTTGCGGTAATAAATATGGATAGAGATCAAATATCTTTCTTAAAAAAGGGATTTTTCCCAATGGTTTTATGATCGGGTGGAACACAGGCAGCCACGAAAATTTGCTAATCCTTGGCGTGATTTGTTTCCATTGGTTATAGGGAGGCAATGGGCAGCGCGGGTCTTTTTTAAATTTGGATATCAGGCTATACCCAACCGTTATAAAGTGGACATGATCACCCCGTTGATCAAGGGTATCAGCCCAGAAATGAAAATCAATCTTTCGAGTTGACTCTGCGTCATGGCATGCAATCAATACTACCTTCATGTTTTTTCCTATACTCTTTGCAAAATCATTATAGCCCGCTGGTAATCTTTCTGTTCCAGAATTTCTTTCAGTGAACTGCGGACATTATTTTTCATGTGATCCAATTTTCTGTGGTCAGCGTTTATTTTTTTCAGGATCTGCGCGGCTTGGTCGGTATTGGCATCGGCCCAAGTCAGGGTATTTAGTCCTTTGAATTCCGGATGGCTTGATACAACGGGCACTGGTTTATAATCAATCAAAAACGCATTATCCACAGTACAAAAATCGGTATTACCTGACCAGTTTGTCACCATTACGGGGGTGTCCAACAACATGGCTTCGGCAATTGTCAGACCGAACCCTTCGGAACGGTGGAGCGAAATATAAAGATCAGAGGTCGCGATCAGTCCTTGGGTTTCATCACGGGGCCAGTATCCGTCACACAAGCGGATATTGGTGTAGTCACCGATCAGGGATGTTATTTCATCTTTTTGTTCCGGCGTTCCTGAATTCGATTTCAAAATCAGAACGGTATTGTCTTGAGGAGTGAATGCTTTTTTGAAGGCCTCGATCACGGCTTGCGGATTTTTTCGTTCCATGGCCGACCCGAAACTGAAAATCGTCGAAAGCATCAACGTGTCTTTCCCCACGCCCAGTTTTTCGCGCATCGTCATGACTACAGATAATTTGTCGATAACCACCGGATGCAAAACAGTTGTCACGACTTTATCCGTATATTTGCGAATGGCGTTCGATGTAAAGTCGGACGGCGTCAGGATCGCGTTCATATATCTGGTGGCCTTGACCCATTCCTTTGGAATTTCTTCGAGTTCCCATGCCCAATACCCGATATTATAGATTGATTGGAAATCCCGCATGCCCATTGAAAAAATAACCGGGGGCATCATGGGTGGGTTGAGGTGGAAAATCCGCGCCCCGATTGGCATGGTGGCGGGTACATTGTCAAATTCCCAAGGCGCGTCGGAAGATTTGCGGAAAACCCGTTCAACACTGGTGCATTTCACGTTATATCCTGCGGCCTTTAATGCCGTCGCGCAAAGGCGTGCCGATTCCCCTATGCCTGAAAAGCTTTCAAACAAGCCAATCACTTCGATGGCATGATCTTTATCAAGAATGAATGCGGCTTTGCTGCACGGAATTAGGGATTGCAGAACTTCCCCGCGAAATTTCCGATACAAAGGGCGAATAAGATTAAGAACGGACACGATTTTTCACCCATTTGTAGGCCGGTTTTTCAATCAAGTTATAGGTAATGGTCGAGAAAATCACAACAGCGACAAGCATAACCACAGTCAGGCCAAAAGCCAAAAGCAGAGAGACATCAAAATATTTCACGATATCTGTCGAGTCTTCTTTGGAGGGTCCCAAGACCACCACTTCATATCCTATTTTTCTTCCTATAATATCAAGGGCACTCACCATAACCCGTTGCACGAAAGCGTGCGTCATATACAAGCTGTAAGAAATCATTCCCAAAAACAGAAAGGGGGGCTTTTTTAGAACTCTGCTTATGCCTCCCAACTCACAAGCGAAAATAAGGACACAATAAGAGAACAGATACGGTGAGAAGTATGAAATATAGGTATCATTGGCATTTAAGGATACAAGAACTACAAGAACAATCGCCAAAGACTCCCAGAATACGGGCACTTTAGAAAAGAATCTTTCGATCCCTTCATAATACCTATTAAATACCCAAAAGCATCCTACGCCCGAGAAAAATCCTCCCAGACAACGTATAAACCCAAAATCAAAAGTTTGATCTGCTTCGTATACGCCATCACAATAGAACAAAAGTAATGGAGCAAAAGCTGCAATTATCAGGGCAACAAACTGCATTCTCTTCGCTGTAAAAAACATAAGCAAAAGTGCAAAAGTAATATAGGTGTAAAATTCAACGCTTATACTCCATGATGGAAAGTTCCAACTATTATAGCCTATAATACCCATTGAATGTAAAAGAAATAAGTTTGCTATTAGAGATTCAACGGACTTTCCTTGGTTTATAAACATTGCATTGCCTTCTACGTAAGCCCTTACAATCTCCAAAAGAAAAAACATAAATAATATAAATAGATGTATAGGATAAACACGGGCAAAGCGCAGAAATACAAAGTTTTTTACTGATCTGCTGTCCTTCAGTTTATAGAGATAGTTTTTTGCAATCACAAAGCCACTCAGGACAAAAAAGAAATCCACGTATAAATAATAATTATCTCCAATTACGGTTCCAAAATTCATTGAATGGTGGATATAGGTTTGGAAATGCCCTAATAAAACAATGATGGCACATATTCCCCGCCATGAATCCAGAACTTCAAATCTCTTTTTTTGCAGAGGTGGTGTAATCATTTCCGTGCCTTTTGTTTAACAAATCGATTTAATATTTTTTTACCCCAGAGGATTCCTGGCTTTTCAATATGATTGAAACTGAAATGGGCGATGATAAAGACCATGACCAAAGCGACTATGGCAAAAACTGGCATCAGCATGATTTGAACGCCCATGGTTAGGGCCAACAGGTTATACAAAACGACCATCACCAGAACATGCGTCAGATAGAGGCTGAAGGATATATCTCCCAGATATTGGAATATAGGTTTGGTCAGCGCGGAGAAGCGTTCAGGGATGTAAAAAATCAATGCAATCAACGGCGCAATGGTTGCTGTTTCCCAGTGGATAATCCATGGATTACCGTAATAGTCTTCTTGCGTTATCACGCGCGGCATATAAAAAGCCAGAGCCAGAATCGTCACCAATACCCAGAAAAATTTCACCGGAAGTTTTCGGCATTTATCGGCCAAAACTGGCCCCCAGACCAATATGGTCAACCCAACATAAAAAGACAGCATAAAGATATTGAATTTATTTTTAATCGGCATATCCCAGAGCGAAAAGGCAAATAGAATCACGGCACCCAGAATGATGGTTGTTCTATTTCGCCCCATCAGAATGAAAAGCGGGATCAGAGCCGAGGCCACCAGTTCTACAAATATCGACCAAGACGGTGGATTGGCCTTCATCGAATACCCGATATAGCCAGCCATCATGCGTTTCCAATCAAATCCGCCATATTTTTCTACATCATAGAGAGAATACGGCATGTGCGGATTGACGAAAAACAAGTACAGACTTCCTATGGTCGCCATAACCGCCATCAAGGGCATGATGCGGAAGATACGACGGATGCCATAAACAATCAGGGATTTATCTTCGTTCCATGTCTTGGCCAGTGACATTCCAACCACCAGCCCCGAAAGAACAAAGAAATATGTTACTGCCGCCGAGCCATTGAACAGATCGGGGACATGCCAGTCCGGCCATGCTTGTACCAGACGATGTTGGAAATGAACCAACAACACAACCAAGGCCGCTACTCCGCGCAAAGCATGCAGCTCTTTGGAAAACACTCCGTTTTGGGAAGCCTTGCAAAATTTATTCAATTCTTTTTTGCCTCACAAATTTTGCTTTAAGAAAATTTATCTGTCTCAAAATATCGGGCCAAGCTTTTTTCCCCAAGGCAATACCGGGTAGCTCAATTACCTTATAAACCAATAGGGCAATTGGGAAACTGCAGACAACCGAGATAATGATAAACGCCCAGATTGATTCACTATTGATGCCCACTGTCAGTGCTATAATATTGAATAAAGCATTTATAAAAATCATATGAGTCAAATACAATCCATATGAAATATCGCCTAGAAATTGAAATAATTTTTTAGCTAGATAAGCAAATTTTTCGGGCATGTAAAAGATAATGGCTACTATTAAGCTTACAAATAGAGTTTCCCAATAAACAATCCAAGGGTTGCCATAAAAGTTAATATTTAATACAAGTCTTGGTAAATAAGTGCATAAAAATATGATAGCTATGACACTCCAAAACCCATATGCCTCAAGTTTTCTTAACTTACTACAGAACCACTCTCCCCATAACAATATTGTTAGGCCTGTATAGAAAGTAGTTATTCTCATATGCCATTGATGTTGCGTATCCAAATGAATCAAAGGAAGAAGCAGGAAGAATATGAAGGAGATAGCTATCCATGATTTTTTATTTCCACAAAATATCATAAGAGGAATAAAAAGGGAGGCTACCAATTCAACAAATATTGACCAAGATAAAGGGTTTGATTTTGCTGAATAGCCGATATAGCCCGAAATCATTTTAACGATAGAAAAGTCGCCAAATTCCCTTCTGTACAAAGAAAATGGCATATGAGGGTTTACAAATATTACGTACAGCCCTCCTATTGTAGTCATTACAAACATTAAGGGCATAATTCTAAAGAATCTTTTTACTGCGAATTCTTCTAAAAAGCCCTGATTTCCCCATGATCTAGATAAGGACATTCCAACTACTAGTCCAGATAATACAAAGAAATACACTACTCCTATAGATCCATTTATTAATGTTGAGATGTGCATATCAGGAAAAGCCTCCTGAATTTTATCTTGGATATGAATAAACAATACAAATACAGCTGCAATTCCGCGCACAGCATGCAATTCTGGAGAAAATTTCTTCCCCTTAGATTCTTTGAGATATGGATTATTTGTATTTTTTTTCATTTTTTTCCCTTAAGTAAAAATATCCCGCAATAAACCAGACAGGCGCAGAGACCTTGATCGAGAAAAATGACATACTGGTCAATATGTTGAGAAAGATAATCAAGTTCAGACAGTGATTGAGCCGTCTGGTTTGGTCACTATCCGGTTTGACCAATAACGATGTAAACAACCAGAAAACTATAAAACCCAGTAAAGATTGGCCATTGATAAAATAAACGTAGCCACTGTCCCAGAACGGCTGTGCCATTGAGGATTCAAATCCGAGAAGATTATTAAGATCGAGAGATTTTAAGGTACATCCTGCCAAGCCCAACCTACCTGAAATATCATCGGATAGTAAGAATGCAGTGCCCTCATCTGTCAGACACTCTGTTGATGCAAATATAAATGTCACCATCACTATAAAAAACGGGACATAAAACAAATGACTGTATCTCGGAAGTTTAGGAAATATAAAGTGGCCTGCTGTGAATATCAGACATAATGCCAACGCTGTGCGGCTATTGTTGGTGGTAACAATCATAAAGATTGTTACCACCATAAGGATGCGTGATTTTCTACCCAGATTATTCCAGAGCAAGCTGGTAAACATGGTTAGCGTCATAGCAAAGCTGCCCAACGAGACCTGTTCGATAAAAATTGACGACAGGCGATGGGTTACATCGAAAATCCCCAGCGAAAACCGCCCTTCAAAGCTCAGGGCATTGGCAAAAATCCCTGTTTCGTTAAATTCGGGGTTTTCCAGTCCGCGTGTCGCGCCGTAATAGGATGCAGGATTAAAGAGTCCGGCATACAATTCGGTTGCATAGGCTTCGATCAACAGAAAAAATAATGTGATGGCGGCCAGTATTGTGAATAGTTTTATAATCTTCTTTTCACTGGTCAACGTTCCTAAAAGCGTAAAAACGGTTATCAGAAAAATGTCGCGGAAGGCTTTGACATTGAGGTATTCGCTGAGCAAGGTGACGCCCAGAAAAATCACCAGCATGACCAGTTGGAACAAGAAAATTGGCTGGCAATTTTTCAGGAATCTCAGTTTTGTGGCCATATAGGCGCACGCCCCCAACACGATTATTCCTTCGGCCATGACCACTGTTCCTTGCGAAACATGCATCACATGGGCATTTAAAATGGCCAGAATCGCGTTATAAACCACTGCCAGTCCCAGAAACAGGGACGGGGCAATGAATTTTTCTCTAGGGTCTGTGTGTTGCTCCATCAAAGAATTTCTTTGTAGGTTTCCAGTGTTGCCTCTGTCAGTTTGTCCCATGAATACAGGGCGGCAAATTGTTGTGCCTTGATCCGGTCATGGGGAGTGACTTTTTCTTGTGCTGCGATGATCTGGTCTGCGGCGAGGTCGGCATCTTGATAATCGATACATGCCCCGACCTCGGCTTTCCCGATCAGTTCCTTAAAGGACTCGTTCGGATAAACCAGTGGAATCATTCCAACAGCCATGGTTTCCAGCATCGACATGCCGAACCCTTCAAAGGTCGAACCGGACGTATAAAATCCACATTGTCTGGCAACTTGTTGGAGTCCGGTATCGGATAAGGCTCCGTGAAGGATGACGCGATCTTTTGTTCCCAAGGACTGCGCCAGATTTTTCAAATCGGAGATTTTGACGTCCCACTCAGGGCCGATGATATGAAGTCTGGCTGGCGTTCCGGTTTTTTTGACCAGTGACGCATAGGTTTTAATCAGGTTTTCTATGCCTTTGTGAGCAGCCAAACGCCCGAAATACATATAATCTTGTCCGGTGGTGAGATAATCCCCCAGCGGTTCAATAGCATTGGGCATAAAGACAAGATTTTTATTCATTCCCTCAAAGGTCTTGAAATCATTTTCGCTGATCGCGAATAAGGCGCAGTAGGCTTTGCAGGAAAATTTTGTAATCAGATTGAAATATATTTTCTTAATCAGGGAAAAGTTTTGAGTGTGGAAAAATCCGCCGTGGGTGGTTGCCACCATTTTCTTTTTGAAAATTGTTCCGAATATCGCGCAATACTCAAAAAAAGTGTCGGTGTTGTGGACATGAATAATGTCGAATTTTTTCAGGATATCTGGATGGACAAGAGGAATAAAGAAACGGCGTTTTCCGATGAACGGGGCGCGGTGGACAACCAATGGCCCCATAATTTCCTCACCTCTGAGCGCGCCATGTTCCGAATGAAAAACACGGTCAAGCGTCAGAATTTCAACGTCATGGCCTTTGGCTGCCTGACGGGTTGCCATACTTTTAACGTAAGATTCCAAGCCGCCGATTGACGGTTCATATTGCCTAACCACATGAAGAATTTTGATAGCGGCCTCCTGCGGGTTCTCTATATTCACAATTCACAAAATTTATAAAATCTGGCGCACCTTATTGAAGTGCGCGGGCTTGAGTCAAGTTGACATTGTATTCAAAGGTCAAAAGATCACTTTCTCACCAAAATATCGTTATGACAATATATGGCAGGCGATCTCCTCTTGATTCAAGGATGCTTTATACACTATCATGCGGACAAATTTATGACTTTTTTCAATTCGTTAAGGATTTCCCCGCATGGGCGTACTCCCACACCAGTATTTCCGAAAATTTCTCGGTTCGGCTCTTGTTCTGCTGAGCTGTTCTTTATGTGCTTGCGCCTTGCCCATGGCCGCCGATATTGATGCGCCAGAGCATATCGATCCAAACCAGTCTGCCTTGCTCGCTTCCGGAGATAAAATCAAGCTGACGATCTATGGGGAAGAAGATATCAGCGGAGAATATATGCTCGACCAACGGGGAATTCTCACCCTGCCCATGATCGGCGAGCTTCCGGCTCGTGGTCTGACACAAGCGCAATTAAAAGATTTGATGCGGGAGAGTTTCATGAAGGGCGGTTACCTATCGCGGCCCTTGATCTCGGTTGATGTGTCGGCTCTGCGGGCGATCTATGTTCTGGGTGAAGTCAAGTCGGCAGGAGGCTATCCGTTTGAGCCGTCCCTGACCACTCTTAAAGCTGTCGCCCTTGCCGGAGGCTACACACCGCGCGCCTCTGAGGGGGATTTCCTGATTGACCGCCTTCAAGAAGGTGGGCAAATTGTCCGCATGAACGGCGGGGATACAACCCCACTCCTTCCGGGTGATACGATTATCATTCGCGAACGTATTTTCTAGGGGTATGGTTTTCGTTCTTCAAACAGTGTGGTATCGAAAATCCCTGATCCTCGGCATTATTATTTTATCCTGCCTGTTCGGCTATACGCTCGCCGCGCTGGTTAAAAATCCATATTCTGCCAAATCGGTCTTTTTGTACCCGTCCTCCGGATCAAATTTTTACGCGGATATATCGGCCATTTCCAAGAAGGATGTTGCCACACAGATTTTTTATGGCTTTCCCAAAGACACACAGGAACATTTCAAGTTTCTGTTCTTTATGGATACCAGCATTACCGGAAAGTTATATAACCGTTATAGCGGTCGTTCTGTCGATTATACAAACCGCTATGATCCCGCCACTGTCTTGTCCTTATATTTCGATCTTCTTCCCGATCCGGACAGGAACGATCAGCTCTTGCTGACGGTTCACGCTCCGCGCCCAGGATATGCCTTGCTTTTATCTGGCGAACTGATCCATGCTTATGAGCAAAAGCTCGGAAAAACCTATCATTTCTCCACCAATCCGAAAGACCAACGCCCCTCACCTCCTGATTTCGTGCAAATTTATCCTGCACAAGCAGAAAAAGATTTGATGGATTCTGTTTTGCCGATTGCCCTTCTGGCTTTTGCCCTTATTGGCCTGATCGCTGGGTCTGTACTGGCCATAACTATCGAACGGCTCAAGCTCGTGCGGGTCAAATAGAGATATTTTTCATATTTTTGAAAAATTTGTATTGCGGCATTGCACCAAAACATATTATTACAGGCTCTAGGAGCAAGGTCTCCACTTCACAGATCAGGTTAGAAAAAATGTCCAGCACCGAATTGCTATCCCAATTGTCATCCAAAAACAGGTTTTCGGCAAAAAGCATGTTGACGCTTCCGGCATGGGTCACAGCCGGCATTATCCTGTTTGATCTTTTGTCCTTTATTGTGACCAAATATATTGCTGCTGATTTATATTTCTTTATCCGGACATATATCATCCCCAGTGCCGAACTCGATATAAATAGCTACAGCCCTCACCCCAGCTTACATCTGGTCTTGGGATTGATTGTCTCTCTGGTGATCTGGAATCAGGGGCTTTATACCAACCGGACACCGTGGTGGTCACAGGTTCGCCTCTTAACCAAGGTTGTTTTGTTTGCTTTTATCGTTCATGGATTCTTGAGCTTTAGCCTCAAAGTCTTTGAATCAAGACTATTCATTCTGCTGTACTGGGCCATGGTTTATGGGTTGATGCTGGGAGTTCGCGTGGCAATTTTCAAACTGGCCAGACACTCCAAAGACTGGGATATTCCTGCTGTTATTGTCAGTGATCCTCATACTGCGGAAGATCTTATTTTTGCTTTTGGAGCCGATTTAAGTACCGGATATAAGGTCAAGGAGCTCTTCATTCGCAGTTCAGGTGACGACAATAAGGAGCTCGACATCTCTGGAACAGCTCTTTCAACCAAAGATTTTCAGATCATTGACGAACGCTCCATTCCTATCGAACAATTTATCAGAAATCACCCACAAAAATTCTATATCATATCTTTGGATGCGTTCCGTGATGCTGCCCGTGAAGATATTATCAAGGTTCTGAACGAAGAGAAGGCCATGTATGCGATTGTTCCTTCTTTAAGCCGTGCCAATCTTTACCAGATGGAACCTCAATATTTCTTTGGTCATGATGTCGTGATGTTGCATGTCCGCAGCACCTCCCCTTATATTCTGAAATTCTCGATCTCAAGAGGGATTAAACGCGGGATGGATATTGCGGCCTCGGGCTTGGCTTTGATGGTCGCAGGGCCTGTTATTTTGGCACTGGGGGCCTGTTTGAAACTTGAGGGACAAGGCGGATCGATTTTTTATGGTGGAAAACGTATCGGCAAGAATGGTGAATTGTTCAATTGCTGGAAGTTGCGGTCGATGGAACCGGACTCCAATCATCTTTTGACTGAATATCTGGAACAAAATCCTGAACTTAAACAGGATTGGGAAACTTTCCGCAAACTGCCGCGTGATCCACGCGTTACCACCAGAACCGCGCGTTTGATCCGCAAACTCAGCCTTGATGAATTGCCACAGCTATGGAACATCTTTGTAGGGGATATGAGTCTGGTTGGACCTCGACCCATTCTCGAGGATGAAACCGGATATTTTAATGACCAGACCTTGAAAGATTACCTTTCGATTAGACCCGGATTAACAGGGCTATGGCAGGTGAGCGGACGGAATAAGACCAGTTTCAAACGCCGCGTTTACTGGGATAGCTGGTATGTCCGCAACTGGTCACTATGGGGGGATATTATCATCCTGATTAAAACCCCGCTGGTTCTTCTGACAAGAAAAGGGGCGAGTTAATAACCCGCCCTTTTTTAATTCTCTATTTCTTTGAGTCAATCAATTACAGAGTATTGCCACAAGCTTCTGCGCTATTCATGAGATCATTGGCATCGCCACCAAAATTGAAGGTGACTTGCTGTCCTTGACCCAGAGCCTGATTGGCATCTGCCCAACAAGGTGACCCAGACGCTGTTCCCTCATCTCCGCCTGCTGCAGGCTCGATTTGTGAGAGATTTTCGTCCGAGAAAGTCCCAGTCTCATCGCCTCCAGCTGCTGGTGTAAGATCATTCAGGTTTGCCGCCGTCAGCGGAGCTGCTGGCACAGCTGTTGGCGCGTTAAGCTCTAACAATGGCAGACCGGTAATTCTCAGTGATCCACTTCCATCTGTTGCGGCGTCCGTCGAGAAAGTTCTAAAGAACGTGCTCGGGTCAAGTGAGGACACAGGGAAGAAGAACAAGCCACGATCTGCACTGTCGTTATAATCATAGATCATGGTTTGAAGCGTTGCGTATTGAGCTGGCGTGACATAGCCCAGAACAGATGGTTCGATTGTTGATCCACCCAGCGTATATTTTGCATTCATACCATCAATCTGCGTCGGGAAGCCCGGGGCAAACATCACATCAAATCCCAAGTCCACAAACAAAGAGGATTGGTCAATAAAATGCGTTGCGCCAATTGTGCTACCAACCAAAGTCGGGCCATATGATCCCTTCGTAGAATATAACCCAAGACCGATATCTGTATTCTGGATGGTATTTATGCCGGACGATAAATCCAGTTGTCCCGAATAGGCTTCGATTCCGTATCTCAGGTTATTGGCGATTGTGTTATTTACGAGATTAACCAGTGTTCCTGAACCAACATCAAGATAGACCCCCGCATTACCTGTCACGCCCGTGTTGCCAATAGTGTTCGAGGTGATGTTGTAAACAGATGGTGTTCCCACGTTAACAACGCGCAATCCATTCAGACCAAAGTCTGACATGCTGTTATTCGTAAAGGACACCGTGCCTTTTACATTATCAAGCAGGGCGGCGTCCGATCCGGTATTTTGAATTGTGTTGTTTGAAATATCCAGATTAGAAGAATTGCGGATATAGAACCCGTAAATATCTGATGCCGTCACTGTGTTGCCGGTGATCGTTGCGTTATCTCCGTAATTGTGGAAGATCCCGAAATAGCTGCCTGCATCATCTATATAGTTGTTGGTGATGGTGGCGGCCGCGTTCTTCTCGCTCCAGACTCCAACCATTCCCAAATTGGTCAGCGTATTTGAATCAATCACTGCATTCGCAGAGTTTTCAACCGATACGCCTGAACGGGTTACGCTATAGATAGTGTTGTTGTTCACATTCAGATTGTCACTGAATACTGCCTTGACCCCGTCCCATAATGATCCGGTAATGTCGTTGCCAGTGATGGTCGAATTGCTGGTATTCTCAAGAAGGATACCACTTCCTTTTTCAGCAGGAATTCCAAAAATTCCCGAAGATGAAATGGTATTTCCTGCCAGATTAACCAGATTGCTTTCACGGACATAAATTCCGTCTGATCCGGTATTTTGAATTGTGTTGTTTGAAATATCCAGATTAGAAGAGTTGCGAATATAGAACCCGTAAATATCTGATGCTGTCACCGTGTTGCCGGCGATCGTTGCGTTATCTCCGTAATTGTGGAAGATCCCAAAATAGCTGCCTGCATCATCTATATAGTTGTTGGTGATGGTGGCGGTCGCGTTCTTCTCGCTCCAGACTCCAACCATTCCCAGATTGGTCAGCGTATTTGAATCAATCACTGCATTCGCAGAGTTTTCAACCGATACGCCCGAACGGGTTACGCTATATATAGTGTTGTTGTTCACATTCAGATTGTCACTGAATACTGCCTTGACCCCATCCCATAGTGATCCGGTAATGTCGTTGCCAGTGATGGTCGAATTGCTGGTATTCTCGAGAAGGATACCACTTCCTTTTTCAGCAGGGATTCCAAAAATTCCCGAAGATGAAATGGTATTTCCTGCCAGATTAACCAGATCGCTTTCACGGACATAAATTCCATCTGATCCGGTATTCTGAATCGTGTTGTTTGAAATATCCAGATTAGAAGAGTTGCGAATATAGAACCCGTAAATATCTGATGCTGTCACCGTGTTGCCGGCGATCGTTGCGTTATCTCCGTAATTGTGGAAGATCCCAAAATAGCTGCCTGCATCATCTATATAGTTGTTGGTGATGGTGGCGGTCGCGTTCTTCTCGCTCCAGACTCCAACCATTCCCAGATTGGTCAGCGTATTTGAATCAATCACTGCATTCGCAGAGTTTTCAACCGATACGCCCGAACGGGTTACGCTATAGATAGTGTTGTTGTTCACATTCAGATTGTCACTGAATACTGCCTTGACCCCATCCCATAGTGATCCGGTAATGTCGTTGCCAGTGATGGTCGATCCAGATGTGTGGGATAGCAGAATACCGTTTCCTCGTTCATTCGGAATTCCGGCCAGCCCTGTATTCAGGATAGTGTTTCCTGTAATATTCAACCCTGTATTGGTCAGGGCATAAATACCTTCATAGTCTGTTCCGTCAATTTTGTTTCCATTGATTGAAACCGTATTTGATCCTGTCACATAGATGCCGTTTAACGTTGAAGACGTTATCACGTTATTTTTCAGTGTTACGTTGTCAGCAGATAAAACTTCAATTCCGTTATCCGCACCCGTGATCGCAAATCCATCAACGGTTACGCCATCCGCATTAACAACAATTCCTGGGGAATGCGGTGTCAAAAGGCTTTCACCTGCCCCGCGTGATGCATCGTTACCGTCTATTCCGGCCATCGCACCATACAGCTTGATATTTGCCGTGTTAATAGTCAAATCTTCATTATATGTACCGCTGGCGACATAAATATTTCCGCCATCTGTTACGATATCCAAAGCCTGACCAATTTTCGCGTTATCGGAAAGAACATTTACGGTATCTGACGTTCCCGACACTACTCCGTTAATGGTGCTGCCCAGTTCGGTCGTTTGTGCGGTGATCTGGGTTGGACCTGTAACCGATGCCGAATTCCCGACTTTGACTTTCTTTGCAGTCAGAATAATTTGTCCATCCACCAGAGTGGCAGAGGTTGCGTTGGCAATTCCGTCCATATTAACAACACTATCGACTACATCCTTGGCAGCCGCAGCTGTCATATGAATGATTCCGGACTCAGCCGTGATCGTTCCGGTATTTTCGGCCAGAAGATTGTCGTTTTTATCTGTATAGGCTAGGGAAATCAGTCCATCACCGTAGAGATCAATGGTTGCCGTTTCATTTCCTGCGGCGAGTTCTACCTTGCCGAGATTGGCCTGAATAACTCCCGAGTTTTTAACGACAGGCCCAACCAAGGCGACGAGACCAGAATCTGCCGCCGTGATATGCCCCTGATTTTCGATGGTTCCTGTGCCAAAATTACCAAGTGTCAAAACATTTGCACCAGACATGACCGATGCATTGGTGACATCACCGGTTGAGGCCACAATGCCACCGACGTCAACAACAGATCCTGACCCAAACAAAACGCCATTGCGGTCGAGAACCATGATACGGCCATTGGCCTTCAATTCACCAAGAATGCGGGTAGGATCGGTTCCTGCGCTCATCACACGGTTGACGGCCAATGAATTGGAGTTCGGCTGGAAGAACTGGACGCTGGCGTCCGATCCGATATTAAAACTGTCCCAGTTAATGACGGTACGGTCTGTTGATTGATTGACATGCATCACACCAGCCAATGGTGTTGTAACACTCGACGTGCCGCCCACAACATTGGGATTTATAGGCAGTTCAAGATCTGCGGCAAATGAGTGTGTCGGAGAGCACGCCGATCCAACTGCAATGATTGCCGTTGATACCATCAATCTGGATAAAGAAATTTTTGCTTTCATTTTGATATCGGCTCCTACCGCCATAAAATTCTTTCTGGAATGCACTCAATCCAAATTAGCTTTCTGAGTGCATCCTGTGGTTTACTTATATGAGTTAGTTATAATTATCCATGTTTTTCGTGGATGGTCTGCGGCTGGCATAAGTTTTTATTATTATGTAAAAAAAATCAAGTATCCCCAGCGTATAGCGCCGACCTAGCCTGCGTGGCTCACAAACCAACCTGTGGAGCCACTCCATTGATATTTTACGCACCCATAGTGGGGCTCTTTTCTTGTTTTCCGAGTAAAAATCAGCCCAGCCACCGCCACAAATAACCAGACGGCACAAATTCCTTTCCTGAAGGATTTTTGCCAGTTTCTCTTGTTTCGGCATGCCCATGCACAAAACAACTATTTCCGGATTTCTTTCTTCTGCCATACGTACGTAGTGCTCCGGATCATGAAATCCATGATCAAGGGAAACTATATTTTCAATATGGTTTTCTGCGAGTTTCCTTTTGCATTCAGTAAGGGCCACATCGGATGCTCCCCAGATCGAAATTTCTTTTCCAGAAAGATGGTTCAGGATTTTTGGGATCAGATCTGTGCCATTGAGATTATCCGTGTCAGCATACCCGAATAATTTCAAAGCCAGTTTTACGCCAATCCCGTCCCTTAAAAGAAAATCACCCGACATTAATGGTGTGAATATTTCTTCACGACTATATGATAACGTTACAGCATGCGCGTTCAGAAACGCCACGCAAATCGCTTGTTTATCGGATAGAGCAAGACTTTCCAGACTCCATTTTTTGGAGTCAGTAAAAGTTTTTTCCAATAAAAGGCACACTCGTGATGAACCGTCTGACGACATCCCTATTCCCATCCTGTCAATAATGATGTTGTTACGCAGCTTTTACAGTACGCGATATTTTCTGGTCGTACTCGCCGACTTCAGAAAAGTTCGCACGCAACATCTGGTCGATGGATTCAAACATATCAAACATACGCGACTCAGAAACAGGGCTCTCAACCACAACCACCAAAGACGGTTTGTTAGACGATGCACGGATCAATCCCCATGTTCCGTCTTCCAAGGTAAAGCGCACACCGTTTACAGTGACCAGATCAATTATCTTTTGTCCTGCAACCAACACACCCTTTTCCTTGGCGCTTTGGTAGTACGCAACAGATTCTTCTACCACGCCATATTTGCGCTCATCAGGGCAAAACGGCGACATGGTTGGCGCCCCCCATGTTTTAGGCAAAGCATCTTTCAGATCAGACATTTTCTTATCTGCATTCCGATCCATCAAACGGCAAATAGCAACCGCCGTCAAAACACCATCATCATAACCGCGCCCGATAGGTTGGTTAAAGAAATAGTGCCCACTTTTTTCAAAGCCGACCAAAGCACCAATCTCATTCACGCGGCGTTTCATATAGGAATGCCCCGTTTTCCAGTAATCTGTTTTGGCACCGAGTTGTTTCAAAACAGGATCCGTGTGATACAGACCTGTCGATTTAACATCAGCCACAAAAACTGCGTTCTTATACTGAACTGCCAGATCACGCGCCAGAATAACGCCCATTTTATCGGCAAAAATTTCTTCGCCGGTATTATCAACAACGCCGCAACGATCTCCATCTCCATCAAAGCCAAGACCGATGTCTGCGCCAGTTTCCAATACTTTTTTGCTCAAAGCATGAAGCATTTCCAGATCTTCTGGATTGGGGTTGTAGTGCGGGAAGGTATAATCCAGCTCGCAGTCCATCTCGACAACATCGACACCAATGGCACGCAAAGCATCGGGCGCATAGGCTCCGGCTGTTCCGTTTCCGCAAGCAACAACAGCTTTCAATTTGCGGGCTATTTTTCCACCGCTGGTCAGGTCAGCAATATAGCGTTGCTTGATGTCGCCAATATATTCGTATGACCCGCCGTTTATATGATGGAATGCTTCGGATTTTACAATTTCTTTCAAACGACCCATCTCGTCAGGGCCAAAGGTCAGGGGACGATCAATTCCCATTTTAACGCCTGTCCAACCATTTTCATTGTGGCTCGCAGTTACCATGGCAACAGCAGGGCAATCCAGTTCAAATTGCGAGAAATAAGCAACAGGAGAAAGAGCCAAACCAATATCGCGAACCTGACACCCGGTCGCCATCAACCCTACCATCAACGCATTCTTGATTGATGCACTGTATGATCTGTAATCATGTCCGACCACAATCGCTGGCGGTGTAACTCCTTGTTCATGCATCAATGTGCCAATGCCCATTCCCAATGCCTGAATACCTCTCAAGTTCAACTGTTCAGGAAATAACCATCGCGCGTCATATTCACGGAATCCGGATTCGGCAATGACCAATTCGCGTTCGTATTCTTCTGTGTTGGGCTTGATTGTCATACTTTTGGCTTTCTATCTCGACTCTAATATTTTTGGGAATTTCTCTTGGGCACTACCTACATGGCAAAGGGCAAAATTGCAAGAAAAGAGCGTCTTGCCTCTTGTAAAAATAGCTCTATGTCTAATTACGCGATTACCTGTGATTTTCTTTCAAAAACCTAACTATATGACAAATATAAATAGGTCATGCCTTCTTCCCTCATGATTACCTGGCTTTTGCCTCCCTTTGTTCCTTTTGCAAGGCAACAATGAGCAAAAACACTACCTTAGCAATACCCTGCTATTCATCCGAGTTCCCCCGATGGGAGGGAAATTAAAGCGAAAAAGAAACTTTGGTTTTGTCGTAACTCATGAATTTTTGTTGTTTTTCCTCAAGAAATCCCCTGTAAAAATCAGGAAACTCTTCAAATCATAAGTGACCAGCATCACGAAAGGATCCTGCTGCTAAAAGAGACGATGCGTAATAAACTGGTTAGTTTTCGCGGGCTGTGCTATAAGGTCACAGCTCTCGGAAATTTAAATTTCTTAAGTGCGCCACATTAAGAGCTGGCGCGGAGGAGGTGTATCATGACAAAGAAGAAGAATGTGCTACTGATTACAGATGGTGATCAGGCAAGTCAGAAAATGCTCTCTCTTTTTCTGGATGAAGGAGAATTCAAGCTTGTAGATTGCAAGACGGGCAAACAGGCAATACAGCTTTGCGTTTCAATCCATCCTGACCTGGTGCTGCTTGATCCTGACCTTCCCGACATGAATGGCCCTGATCTTATCAAATGCTTACGCGAATGGTCGGAAGTGCCAATCATTATCATCTCGGCTGATACGGATAACAAGTCCGTCGTTTCATGTTTGAATGAAGGTGCCAGCGATTATGTTTTCAAGCCTTTTAATGCGGATGTTTTAAGAGCGCGGATCAATGCGGCGTTGCGTTCGGCAGCGGTGCATGAAACCGGAGAGCCTGAGCCGGTGAACGGCCCGTTGCGAATGAATCTGGTACGCCATGAAGTCTTTTTGAATGACGATCTTTTGCCCTTTACGCCCAAGGAATATAATCTGCTACGCTATTTTATTATTCACCGCGGTAAAATGCTCCCCCACCGTGAAATCCTGAAAGAAGTCTGGGGGGATGCTCATGCCGAAGACACTCAATATTTGCGCGTGTTTGTTGGTCAGATCCGAGAAAAAATTGAAAAAGACCCGTCTATCCCCACCTTGATTATTACCGAACCAGGTATCGGCTACCGGATGGAAATTGCCGAAATCTCCTCCCTGCATGAACAGGGAATCCTCCGCCTGTCGGCTTGAGGCCCTATCATTCTATCGTCATGCAAGAATTAAACAGTCTGACGAAGCAATGACGACCTCCACCCCTTACACAATCCTTATATATTTGACGTTCTTCGGCATCGCTTTCTGACAGAGAAAGCTTCATGGTCTGTTTCTCGAATTTAGAAAAGGAAGTTATCATGAAAACGAAAACCATTTTATTATGCACGGTCGCTCTGACTCTGGGTGCATGTAGCAACTCCTATAGGAGCGATAATGAAGGTTCTGGCGCACGCTATGTGGCCAGAGATGAAATTGCTCAGCGCAACTATACAAATGCTGACCACGTAGAAGACTACATGGATAAAAAATCATATAAGCAATACGAACAAAGAGAGCTTTGCCAGAATTACCGCGACTTGCCACGCAACATGATTGATAGATGCGTCAAAGCCGAACAAGAGATGGAACTTGCAACCGCGCAAATTTCACAAACACAGAAAATTCTTCCGATTGTAAGTTCTTATACCATTCTGTTCGATCATGACAAATCAAATATTCGTGCCAACGAGAATGAAACTCTTGATCGCGCCATGCGAGAAATTGCCAAATATAATCCAAGTCAAGTGACCGTCACTGGTTATACCGACAGCTCCGGCAAAGCTGATTACAACCAAAATCTGTCACGCGAGCGGGAACAGGCTGTGTCAAGAGCATTGCTCAGTCGCGGAATTAAAAATCAGGCGCTTGACCGCGAGGCCCGTGGCGAATTTGACCAAGCCGTAGAGACCAAAGACGGCATAAGAAATCAGGAAAACCGTCGGGTTGTTATCGATTTCCGCCGTTAGAATCTAGAACCTGAAAAGGAGGCTATGATGAAACACTCAAAATCTATCGTAATGAACTTCGCAAATAGAGCCCTCAGAGGACGTGCGCTTTTGTTCGCGACCTCACTCTGCCTTGTTTTGAGCCTGACAGCTTGCGGCAATACCAAAGGCGAGCGCGCGCTCAGTGGTGCTGGTATCGGTGCCGGAGTTGGTGCTGTAGGTACCGCCGTAACGGGTGGAAGCCCTTGGACGGGTGCTGTTATTGGAGGTGCTGTCGGAGCAGCCACCGGGGCGATGACTGATAAAGATCAAATAGATCTGGATAATTAGTAGAAAAATTAATGTGACCACCATAACCAAGCAAGGATAATACCATGTACATCAAAGATATTATGAGCACGAATGTTGAGATTGTTTCTCCCGAGACTCTTTTGCATGACGTTGCCAAAAAAATGCAGTCCAGCGATTGCGGGAGTGTTATGGTCGGTGATGGCGACAGACTGGTCGGCGTGATTACCGACCGTGATCTGGCGCTACGCTGTGTAGCAGAATCACATCATCCGGAAGAAACAACAGCCGCTCAGGTCATGACAAAACAAATTTTGTACTGTCACGACACGGATACGCTTGAAGCAGCCGCGCTGGACATGACAAAAAACAAAGTGCGCCGTCTGCCCGTTCTGAACAAGGACAAAAGGCTGGTCGGAATTGTCTCTTTGGGTGACATGGCCGTTCATTCCACCGATGAACATCACCGCATCTGCGGCAAAGCTCTGGGAGATATATGCGCCATCCCTCTGCTATCTAAAGAGGCGGGAAATGCGAAGGTTCTCCATGCTTAGATGGGCACTCATATTTTTGGTCGTTGCACTGATCGCAGGCGTGTTTGGATTTGGAGGCATTGCAGCTGGCGCTGCTGATATAGCGCGCATTCTATTTTTTGTCTTTATTGTTCTTTTTATTATTGCCGCTATCGCCAATATCTTGCGCGGGAGAACACCACACCTATAACACTAAACACTTTTAACCAAGGAGACTACCATGCAGCCTACTGAAAATACTTCAAGAAAAATAGCCGCCAATAACCCATCCGAAAATATACGTGATGGTATCCAGTCGATCAAAGAGGACGGAATACAAATTGGAGAGGCCGTGATTGCTCAGGGCCACGATACATACAATCAGATGAAATCAAACTCCGCCCGTTATATTAAAATGCTGGAAAAGGAAGTTGCAGAAAAACCTGTTCAGAGCATCGCAATTGCCATTGGAGCAGGAATGGTTCTCAGCCTTCTGTTAAGACGGGGATAATCTATGCCTAGCGCGCTTCAACTTATAGAAAGAGTTGTGATCGATAAGCTGCTGAGAGATCCTACCCCTCTCAGCGGGTTTGATAAAATGGGACAGTTTCTTTGTGCTCTGTCTGCACTCTTTCTGGTGACTGGTCTTATATTTCTAGTTTATGGAGCTCACTCATGGCTGTCCATTCATTATAGCGGGGAGATCGCAGCCAGCATAACCGGCCTCATAAGCCTTCTCCTCTCTGTAATAATTGCAGGCATTTTTTTTGCAGGTATTCGCTATCGTCAAAAGCGCATTAGAAAGTTCCAAAAAAATATAGCAGATAAAATAAAGTCTTCGCTCTCAACTCTTGAAGATGAACTGGGTGATCCCATTCGTGAGAACCCCAAAACGGCTCTTATTATTGCTTCATTCTTGGGGTTTTTAATTGAAGACCAATTTTTGGAATAACAAAAGAAAAAAGGAAAGAAATTATGCCACATCAAAATAAAATTATTACCCTTGTGTTTGTGGGCGTTATCGCCCTTGGTCTCTCGTCTTGTGAAACCATGGAAGGTGCCGGTCGCGATATTCAAAGTGCCGGACAATCCGTTGAGGAAGCCGCCGAATAACTAAAACAAAAACGGAGACGACCATGAATAATGACACAGTCGAAGGCAACTGGAAACAACTCTGCTTGTGGGCGCTGTCGCCTTTAACCTCTCGACCTGTGAATCGATGCAGGTCATCGGTCGAAACATTTAAGGTTTCGGCCAATCCGTTGAAAAAGCCACAAAATAACAATAACAGAAAAGGAGACTATCATGAATAACGACACAATCGAAGGCAACTGGAAACAACTGATGGGTGATATCCAGAAACAATGGGGAAAACTGACAAATGACCATCTGGATCAGGTAAAAGGCAACCGCGAAAAACTGGCTGGGGTCATTCAGGAAAACTATGGGATTGCTCGTGAAGAGGCTGAAAAACAGGTTTCGGAGTGGGAAGACCTTCGCAAAGAAATGACAAACAAGGTATCTCGAGGAGGATCGAAAGGATTATCCTGAACAATAGAAGATGGCTGATTGTAATTGCCGTCATCCTTGTCGGGATTTTCGCGGTCATGCTCATAGATAATACTCGAAAAACTCCGGGAGATAAGATTGGTGACAGCATCAGTGATATTGTTGATAGCGCCGATGACGGAGTAGAGGAGTTTCAGGAAGAGTTGATTGACGAGATTGACGACAATACAACCGATACGAGGTAATCCATGAAAGGTATTTTGTTATGGGCGATTGGGGTGCCAATCCCGATTATTATTCTAATCTATATTTTTTTCTAACCTAAAGATTTTATTAAATTAAAATTGTTACAAAAAGGAAAATATTATGTTTAACAAAAGCAAAATTATACTGGCAACGCTTACTCTTGGCTTTGTCATCTCTCTGGTGCCGCAAGCCAAAGCGGAGGACGCAAAAATCCAAATTCAAAGCCGTACATATTCCTATGACAGTAATAAGGATGGCTATATCCAGCCGGAGGAATTTACAACCTATCTCTATACAAAATCCGATCTGGATGGTGATGGTTATATGGGAGATGAAGAGTGGAAACTCACCACATCCCAATTCTATCGCCCTTATAAAGAGATAGATTACAATAACTACACGTACTGGGATCAGGATAAGAATAATCGCCTTGATAGTAACGAGGTTAAAACCCTCATTGAAAAGACAGGTCTGTATTCCAAATGGGATACGAACACCGATGGCAAAGTCAGCACTGCTGAATTTGAAGTCGGAACGTTTAACTCCTATGACGATGACGGTAATGGGGCCCTGAGCCTTGAAGAATGGAAAAGTGTTTTGAGATAGACTCGTATAGTCTTTAGGAAAGCCGTCCGTGTCCACGCACAGGCGGCTTTTTTTATTATCATAAAAAATTTGCGCCGCGGGTTTTACGAGAAATTTATACGCTGACGGCCTTCCCACATCGCTTCCTGACGTATGATGGAATAGGCTTTAGCCATGCTGAAAATCTAACCCCAAAGTATAAGGAAAACACCATGTTTAACAAAAAAAATCCAAATGAAATCCGTCCTGCCAATCAACCGCCAAAGGAAAAACCAGGAGCGAAAAAGAACGCTGATCCTGGTCCCCGTGGTGAACGAGAGAACAAACAGAATAGATCATCTGAAGGTAACAGAAACTAACTTCAAGCATAAAGGAAGCAGGCGAAACGGCTTGCTTCCTGATGTGCCAACAGAAAAGAGGGAGGCAAAATCATGCATACACACCATCATCCAAAGGGGCTGCATTTTGGGCAGCTCATTCCACTTCTGGATAAGGCCTTTGATGGAAAAATATCAGACACATATTCAAGTTATCGTGCCTTTCAGGGACATTCACTTGACGAAAGTTCTTATCTCATGAGATTTGATGACGGTTTAACGAGAGAGCAGAGGGACTAAAATATGAAGAAGCAAGACAACATGAAAATTCTTCTCGTCTGCGATAACAGAGCGGATGTTGTGAATATAAGGGCCAAAGTGGATAGCCATGAAAATATTGCATGTTATGTTTGGCAATGCCCTACCCTATCCGAAGGCATCGGCTACCTCAATATAAAGAAACTTCGGGCGGATATGATTATTCTTGATCTGGGATTAAGTGGTGAAGACACTCCAGAAGAAATATATCGTCAGATGGGCGTTGCGGCTCAGGATATTCCAATCATTGTCATTACCGGAAAAGGCAATGAGGAACATGATCTGGCGGCTTTTGTAATGGAATCCGGTGCTGCGGACAATATGATCAGAGGTGAGTTCGGTGGCCTGACCGATGCCATGGATTTTGCGTTAATCCGGAGCAAGATTACAAAAGAGAAGGAATCAGAAGCCGATCAAGCCCTTCAGGACAGCAAAAATGATTGCGATGAGAAAAGTCAAAAAGATCAACAGGATCATCAAGATCATTTATCAATGTTCATGGGCGGATATTCTGTAACCAACAATGACGCAAAAGATAAGAAAGCGTAAAATAATTAAACCATGTCGATAACTGTTGACATTTCTTTTATATGTCGATTATTCTAGACATATGGATATTCAAAACGCAACTATTATGTTCGACGCCCTTTCTCAGGAAACCCGCCTGAGTGCATTTCGCTTGTTGGTGAAGGCCGGGCCCGATGGGTTGCCTGCTGGAACCTTGAGCGATGCCCTTGGCACGCCACACAATACCATGTCATTCCACCTCAATCATTTATCGAATGCGGGTATTGTTAGTTCCCGTCGCGAGGGGCGCTCGGTCATATATTCGGCCAATTTTGAAATTGTGCGCAACCTGATCGGGTTTATGGTGAAAGACTGTTGCAGTGTGGAATTTGCCAGTATCCGTGAAGATAAGAAAAAGGGATCCTCGTTTATCGAGCTTTCCAAATGTTGTTGAGAAAAAGGAAAAAATCATGAAAATATCCGAAGTCAAAAAGGCGCTTGAAACTCTGGAGACAGTCAATTTCAAATTGCCGGACGGTTCCACCCTGTCTCCCCATTTTCATGTCACCGAGATTGGTCTTGTGACCAAGCATTTTATTGATTGTGGTGGGACAGAACGCAGTGAAACGCATGCGAATTTCCAGCTTTGGGAAGCGGGTGATTACGATCACCGCCTCGCGCCACAAAAATTTCTGCATATTCTGAACTTATGCAAGAAAGTTCTGGGTGATGAGGATCATGAGATTGAAGTGGAGTACCAGCAATCGACCATCGGCAAATTCGGTCTCATTTTTGATGGAACAAATTTTATCCTGACCAATAAACAAACCGACTGTCTGGCAAAAGATTCCTGCGGCATTCCGGCGGATAAAATGCCCTCGAAAGCCGCATCTTGTTGTTCTCCTTCGGGCGGGTGCTGCTAATGAGAAATGTTTATATTTTGCATGGCTGTTGTGATCGAGAAGAGTTTGAAGACACTAGCATTCCATCTGGATCTAATTTTCATTGGATACCTTGGCTTCAAAAGCAATTAATTGTGAAAGGTTATAATTGCCAGACACCGGAAATGCCCACGCCTTACAAGCCCAGCTATACACGCTGGAAGAAATTATTCGATATTTATCCACTTGATCTGGAAACAACATTGGTTGCACACAGCTGCGGCGGCGGATTTTTCCTGCGTTATTTGAGCGAGGCACCACAAAAACTGAAGAAACTAATCCTTGTCGCTCCTTGGATTGATCCAGATCATAAACTGGGCGATTTTCTGAAATTCGACCTCAACCCTGACTTCGCCCATTTGATAGAGGAGATTCATATTTTTTATTCAAAAGATGAGGCTGTTGAAGGCGTGAAAGAAACAATCGAGCTTCTCCGCAAGACTTACCCGAACATTGAGTATCATGAATTCGAAAGTCACGGCCATTTCTGTCTTGGAGAAATGGGGACAGAGGCATTCCCTGAATTATTGAAGATGGTTATAAAATGAAAAATATCCTTGTTCTGTGCACTGGAAACTCCTGCCGTTCGGTGATGGCCGAAGCCTTGATTAACCATCTGGGTGCTGGGGCTTATAAAGCAGTGAGCGCAGGCAGCAAGCCCGCCAGCTTTGTTCATCCCAAATCTATCGAAACACTCAACCGTCACGGCATTGAGGCAGGTGTCCCGCGCAGCAAATCATGGGATGAATTCCAAGGACATAATTTCGATCTGGTGATTACGGTCTGTGACGCTGCAGCCTCCGAATCCTGCCTTATATTTCTTGGTCAACATAAAAAACTTCATTGGAGTACACCTGACCCCGCCACCGCAACGGGCAGTGAAGAAAACATCACGGCCGCTTTTGACGAGACGTTCACTACGCTAAAATCCAGAATAGAGAAAGAGCTGCTAAACCATGCTTGAAATCTTCACCACGCTGGCCGGTGCCATTACTTACGATCTTTTACAGATTGATCGCGGGACGCGTCTGGCTGATGCCGTGCATTTCTTTATCGAAGATACAACCAAGATTTTCTTTCTGCTGACCGTTCTTATGCTGATTGTCGGTTTTTTGCGGTCGTGGGTGTCTCCGGAAAAGGTGCGCCACTGGCTGGATGGTAAACCCAAGATCATCGCTTATTCACTCGCGGTTATTCTGGGCGCGGTCACACCGTTTTGTTCTTGTTCATCCATTCCATTATTCATTGCGTTTTTAAGTTCTGGTATTCCGCTGGGTGTGACCATGGCTTTTCTCATTACATCCCCGATGGTGAACGAGGTCGCTGCCATTTTATTTGGCGAGGCCATAGGGTGGTCATTTACGCTGGCCTATGTTGCGGTCGGTATGGGAACGGGCATGATTGGCGGCGCATTGATTGACGTGCTCAAGCTCGATAAATGGGTCGAACCATTTGTGTTCCAAGTCAAAATGGCCGAAGGCGATCTGGATGAACCCAAACTCACCGCCAAAAAACGCCTGTCCCACGCATGGGGCGAGACAGTGGATATTCTCAAACGTGTCTGGCTCTATGTTCTGATTGGGGTCGGCGTTGGCGCAGGGATTCACGGCTTTGTGCCGCAGGAATGGTTTATCGAACATGCAAGTGCTGACAATCTGTTTGCTGTGCCAATGGCCGTCCTCATGGCTGTGCCGCTTTATTCGAATGTGACGGGTGTTGTTCCGGTGGCTGAGGTTTTGATTGCCAAGGGACTTCCCGTTGGCACAACGCTCGCCTTTATCATGAGTACTGTGGCGATTTCCCTGCCCGAGCTGGTGATCTTGCGCAAAGTCCTCAAGCCTCAGATGTTGGCCTTTTTTGTTGGCTATCTGGCGTTGGCTTTCATCATCGTCGGCTATGGATTTAACTGGTTCTATGGGTAAACAAATCAAGAAGGAGACAAAAATGAAAAAAGTCGAAGTATTCGGGACGGGGTGTAAAAAATGCATCACCACCGAGGAGATGATTAAAACCAAAGCCGATAGCATCGGTGCGGAGATCGACCTGCACCATATCTATGATCCGGTTGAGATCGCCTCGCGGGGGATCATGACCACCCCCGCCGTCATGGTGGACGGCAAGCTGGTGCATAAAGGCGGCCTGCCTGATGCCGCAGAGATTGAAGACTGGCTCAAATAAACTAAGTTAACCTAAACGGATAACTCAGGAGATAGTCACATGAATGGTTTTATAGCGAACATTGAAAAACTAACCGAAGAAAACTCTGATTTTCGGCGGGTACTTTATACCGGACACCAATTACAACTGGTATTGATGGCCATTCAGCCGGGAGAAGAAATCGGCGAAGAAATTCACGAAGATCGAGATCAGTTCTTCCGTATTGAAGAAGGTCTTGGCGAAATCTGGATCGATGGGACTCGGACGAAGGTTAAAAGCAGCGATGCGATGATTGTCCCTGCGGGAGCCAAACATAATCTGGTTAATATTGGCGACGAGGCCTTGCTATTATATACGCTCTACGCACCGCCTGAACATCGTGACGGCACGATACATGCCGTCAAAGCTGACGTTTCAGAAGAACATTTCGACGGAAAAACGACAGAATGAAAGTCCCTTCCTTTTTCAAAAACACAAGACAACGCTCTACCGTCATTAGCGAGGCAGGCCAACGGCCTGACGCGGCAATCCAGAACCATGATAAATAAGACTTTCCGAACTTTCTGGATTGCTTCGCTCCGCTCGCAATGACAATATGCTTATACACCATCATGCCCACTTTGTGCGGGCATCTGAAATTAAAAATATACCAAAAAATAGGGATTGTTATGAGCGTTTTTAAAGGAAAAATTGCAAATCTTATAACTTCAGGAGACGCAATAACAAAATTTGAAGGTGGCTCATGGACGAAAAATATTCTCCGCTTTGATACAGAAAATTATAAATGCGAAATCAATATATATCCTGATCTATTGAAATATGATTTTAAAAAAGATGATTATCGAGGAAGATTTATAGAAAGCGGTATCATTGATATTCAGGGTGTAAATTCAACTTCAGAAGGTGAGATTGTATTAACCGACATTTGCTGGCTTTTATCATTAGCAACCATGTCTCATGTGATTTGGTATCAATATGATTTTAATGGCAGTGGAAGAGGGACTAATGGAGATGGACGTTATAATAGCTGGCGGCCATTGCTCAACTATGATGAACACGAATGCATTAAAAATTTCATGGGAGCTGCATTCTGTAAATATCAAGAGTTAAAAGACAAGCGAAATTTGCCTGCTGTCATCCATTATTTACTGAAATGCGATGAACCAAACCAACCATTAGAAATCAGCTTTTTATTTACCTCGATAATTTTGGAATCTCTAAAATCGACATTTGCCCACCAGAAATATGAGTACGACAATTCTGGGTTTTTAATTCCGAACACAGATAAACCGAAATGTGGCAACGGAAAAAAATGCATACAAAGATACTTATCATTTGAAGAATTATTGATGGAAATGTTTGCTGAAGTAGGTATGCAACCAGATTTAAAAGATATCAAAAAATTGAGAAATGAGGTGGTTCATAATGGTCTGTCTAAAGATAAAGGTTACGAGAGTATGAGATCAATTTACGAGGGCGCACAGGATATTATTAGAGAGTATCTTCTCAGAATATTAGGATATAATGGAAGTTTCTGGATTTATTCAACAGCTTGTCGCCAAACGGGAAAGTTATCATGAAAAGTGAACAATCCCCCCTCGGCATCTTCGAACGCTATCTCTCACTTTGGGTGGGGTTATGTATTGCTGCGGGGGTTGGGCTGGGGCTGGCGGTGCCGGAAGCATTTCAAGCCATTGCCTCTTTTGAATATGCCAAGGTTAATCTGGTCGTGGCTGTGTTTATCTGGGTGATGATTTACCCGATGATGGTCAATGTCGATTTTGCCAGCATCAAGGATGTCGGCAAGAAACCAAAGGGTCTATGTATTACTTTGGTCGTCAACTGGTTGATCAAACCGTTTACCATGGCGGCCCTTGGTATTTTGTTTTTTGAATATATTTTTGCCGGACTGGTTGGCCCTGCCGATGCCAAGGAATATATCGCAGGGATGATCCTGCTCGGCGTGGCGCCTTGTACCGCGATGGTGTTTGTGTGGAGCCAGATGGTGCGCGGCGATGCCAATTACACGCTTGTGCAGGTTTCGATCAACGACATCATTATGATTTTTGCCTTTGCGCCGTTGGTGGCGTTGCTGCTTGGTGTGACGGATATTATCGTGCCGTGGGAAACGCTGTTGCTCTCGGTTTTATTGTATGTGCTCATTCCGCTGGGTGCGGGATATGTGACCCGCAAGAAACTTGATCGCTCGGGCAACCATGAGCGCATTGCCAGATTTACCGCGCAGATCAAGCCCTTTTCGATTATGGGTCTGCTGGCCACTGTAGTGCTGCTGTTCGGGTTTCAGGCGGGAACGATCATCGACAAACCAATGGTGATTGCCCTGATCGCTATTCCACTGTTGATCCAGAGTTATGGGATATTTGCCATTGCCTATGGCTGGGGGTATCTGTGGCGCGTGCCGTTCACCATAACCGCGCCCGCTGCGTTGATCGGGACATCCAATTTCTTTGAACTGGCTGTGGCGGTGGCCATCAGTCTGTTTGGTCTCAATTCCGGTGCGGCTCTCGCCACAGTGGTCGGCGTGTTGGTCGAAGTGCCTGTCATGCTGTCACTGGTGGCCTTTGCCAACCGGACGCGGCAGCATTTTAAGCGATAATGCTTCCTTCCTTAAACATAAAAACTATTGCTCCAAAACTTCCATCATCCTTACGCCATCCTTACACTATAAGGTGCATTCCCTGTCGCTCCTTGATATTGGCCCTGCTATGAATTTAGACCTTCAAGCATAAATATGGGAACGGTCAGCAAGCGCTCTCTTTATCAACCAAAGGATGGTCATATGTTTACTCAAACCGCCTTGATAGCAGAAACGGGAAAATTACAAAGATTTTCCATGAAACTGACAAAAAACAAATCGAATGCAGATGATTTATTTCAATCCACTTGCCTGCGTGCCATTGAAAAAGCGCATTATTTCCAAGAAGGGTCAAATCTGTTCAGTTGGACATCAAAAATAATGTTCAATATTTTTGTTTCCAATTATCGTAGAACAGCAAAGTTTGAAATACAGTATGATCCCGAACTGGTATTGCAAAAACAAACTCTCTCGCCAGAACAAGAGATTAATCTGGAATTTTCAAATGTAAAAAGGGCGATGATGAAGTTAAGCCCTGATCATCGCAATATTCTTATGTTGATTTGCGTCAAAGGGCTGCGCTATCAAGAAGTGTCGTGGGTGCTAAAAATTCCTGTTGGAACTGTCAGGTCGCGGCTATCGCGTGCACGTGAGCAGTTGCAGACTGAAATTGACTCTGTTCTTCCGAATTACATCACATCATAGATTATGGATCTGGTTAATAAGAAAAAGGCTGCTTTCGCAGTCTTTTTTTATTGGTATCAGGTGATTAAACCCGAGCGGATCTGATTTTTAGATCAGGGCGGACGCTGGACATGGATTGTGGGTTGAAGCTGTAAGAGTCTGTTTCATCAATAATTTCTTTTACCTGCTTCCTTTGATCACTATCGAGCGCATTAACTGCGAGAAGGATATTTCCTTCCTTCAATTCAGTCTCGTAGAATTTGGCTTCGTTTTCTTCAAAGCCCATACCGATAAGCGCGCCGATAAGGCCGCCTGTCGCTGCACCTGCACCAAGGCCGGCAAGACCAGAGATAAGAAACCCTGAAACGACAAGGTTGATGCCTGGTATTGCGATAGCGCCAGCCGACAAAACGCCAGCGACTACCGCGCCAACAAGCCCGCCTACAGTTGCTCCTGCAGTAAAGCCTTCATCGACTTTGCTGCTCTTTTCAATGCCAAAGGCCTTGCCTCTGGTCTCGTCGCTTGAAAGTATGCTGATCTGGTTATCTGAAATTCCTACAGCTTCCATTCGTCTAAGGGCTTCTTCGGCTCCAGCGCGCGTTTTATATACTGCTGTTACATGATTCATTTTATTTTCTCCTTTGTTGAATGCTATGAAAACGCGAAGAAGCAAGAAAAGGTTCCAAAGTATATTATTTTTTTGGAATCCCGTTCGGGCGGATCATTGACCCAAAACTAAGCGGCTTTTTTAAGAGCTTTGTTATATGCCATTTTATGATATTGATTACTCGTAGCTAACGAAGCTGGCTTGAATAGGTTCCATTGATATAGAGCCGTGGTGAGATAGATATTGACTGGATTAACCTAGAAAAGTGAATACAGTGGCTCTATAGAACTCAACCAGAGCCCAGCGGTTATGCTGGTTATCTATTATGATAAAGGACTTATGCGCATGAATGCATTATTGGATTTAGCAGGAAAAAAGGGCGTCGTGCTTGGAATTGCCAATGAGCAGAGTATTGCTTATGGCTGTGCGCGCGTTTTTCATGACGCGGGGGCGGAACTGGCACTCACATATGCCAGTACCAAAGCTGAACCCTATGTCAGACCGTTGGCGGAACGCCTCAAAGCACCAATCATAATGCCCTGCGATGTTCGGGATGCTGAACAGATGACCGCCTTATTTGAGGCCGTTCAGGAAAAATGGGGCAAGCTGGATTTTCTTCTCCATGCAATTGCTTTTGCGCCAAAAGCTGATCTGCAGGGTCGTGTAACAGATTGTTCAAAAGACGGGTTTCTGGAGGCTATGGATATTTCCTGTCACTCTTTTATTCGTTTGGCAAAACTTGCCGAGCCTTTGATGAAAAATGGTGGAAGTCTTCTAACGATGACCTATATTGGAAGTGTAGAGGTCGTAAAAAATTACGGGCTTATGGGGCCGGTCAAAGCGGCGTTGGAATCTTCTACGCGCTATCTGGCGGCGGAACTCGGCGAAAAGAATATCCGTGTTAATGCCATTTCTCCCGGTGCCATAAGTACTCGCGCAGGGTCAGGGATTGCTGATTTTGACGGTCTTTTGAAATCTACAGCGATCAAGATGCCTCTTCGAAGAATGATTGATCTCGAAGATATCGGCAATATGGCGGCCTTTCTGGTGAGTGACCTTTCTAAAAACATCACCGGTGGCGTGCATATGGTTGATGGTGGGTATGAAATAATTGATTAAAAATTAAAGAACGGAAACGAGAAAGAAAAGCCAATGTCAGAAGATCAAAGAATTATCACCGCGCAGGTGGTTGAAACAGGTGAGAATGATTTTGCTGTGTCGATTGATGTGTCGGGACATACGCTCAAGGGTGATGAGCCGATCGAGGCTGGCGGTGGCAATTTAGGCCCCGCGCCGTATGACCTGCTCGCTGCGGCTTTGGGGGAATGCACTGCCATGACGGTGCGCTGGTATGCGCTCAAGGAAAAATGGCCACTGGACAAAGTTGAGGTTAAACTCACCTTCCAGAATATCGACAAGGTCGGTGTGTTTGAAAAACAGATCCTTGTGCATGGCGATCAATTAACCGACGACCAACGCCAAAAACTGATCGAGGTCGCCGCCAAATGCCCCGTTCAAAGAACACTTGAGGGTAAGGTAGAGATCAGGACGGTTTAGTTTTTTGAACTAATTCAACTAGTGACACAATTAATGCACGCAAGCTCTGGCGTGCTTCGAACCTCATCTAATCTCAGATAATGCTCATTGCCAGCCTTATTTTGAGGAGCTTCAATTTTAAAAGAATAATACGGCCCATCAACCTCTATAACCTTAACAGGAACAGCTTTTTTACCATCCCAAGATATCCACGCCTCATCACCCGGAATAAATTTCTCCACAGTTCTTTTTAAATAATGGATTGAGGTTACATTGTTGACGATCACAACTTTTCTTGGCTCTTGAGTTAATGACTTAACGCAGTGCTGCCAATTAGAATAGCCATGATCTTTAGAAAGCATTTCCAAAGCATCGGTATGGCTAATGCCGCGATCCTTTTTGAGGGTTTTTGCTTGGCGTTTAATGTAATTAACGGTGTACTTCTGATTTTTCATCGAAAAATTTCCTTTTATTCTCACAAGAAAAACGTCACCCACCAACCATTTCTCAATATGAGAAAAAAGTTTTTCGATAAAATTAAGTGCAGTGCTGATACAGCTTCGCAAGCGGTGGGCGGCAGGTTTCTACAAAACCAAATGTACTATACGAGATTCATAAAATTTTATCAACGAGAACCTAAATATCCGCCTCAATCCGTTTTTGCCATGTCATGCGCAGGGCTCGCAAGTCCGTCATTTTTGATTTTAACACCATTATTCACATATTCATATTTATTGAAAACTTAATGGACTATTAAAATAAATAGGTTAGTATGAAACTTATGCGCAAGATATTGCTTGGATTTATGACGCTTTTGATGCTCACGCCTGTATTGACGTGCGTGATGGCGTTTTGTCCGATGCAATCTGCACAGGCGGCAGAACCGGTGCCCTGTCACCAAAGTCAGGAATCCCCAAAAGTCGGACAGAAAATAGGCCCGATGTTCGCGCTGGATTGCATGGGCGTTGACCTGTTCCAGCAGGATACTCAAACCGATGTCGTGCAGCCTCAACAATCTTTGGATCATATTGATTTTGTCTGGGTTGATTTAACATCGAACTACACTGCGCTTATCAGTTCCAATCTTTTTATTCGCGGGCCGCCTTTTGATACCGGCCCTGCCCGCCTCAACAATCACGATCTTTATCTGACAACGCAGCGCCTGCGCATCTAAATACGCTCTTTTCTTGATGGTTTCCAATGCCCTAAGAAAGGAGCAATCCCCATGCGTATTTTATTTTTCGTTTTATTATTGGTGGCCTTTGTGCCCGCGGCAATCGCGGCAGAGGACTATATTTGCCCCATGCATCCGCATATCAGCGGTGAAAAGGAAGATACCTGCCCGATTTGCGGTATGGCTCTGGTGCCAAAAGCGGACACAGTGCCGGACAGCAAAAATAATGAAGGGCATAATGCCACTGCACCAGAAGGTGCGTTTCACATTGATCCGTCCTATATTCAGACCCTTGGTGTAAAAACCGCAGAAGTGAAGCACCATGAGTTTGGCAAAAACATTCGCGCTTTTGGCAAAATTATGCCGAACACAAGGCTGGAATATGCGGTTGATGTCCGCACCAAGGGCTGGATTGTTGACCTCGCCACGGACGCCATAGGCGATGCCGTCAAAAAAGGTGATCTGCTGTTTACTTATTACAGCCCGGATTTGATGAATGCCCAGTCTGATTTCTTAATCGGTTCCCGCATAGGAAATGCCGCGCAGCGTTTACATCTGTACGGCATGGATAACAAGTCGATTGAGCAATTGAAAGTACATGGAAAGGTTTTTGAGGCAACACCATTTTACGCCCCTGTGAATGGCACGGTCACTATGCTGGGTGTGCGTAAAGGTGCGTATGTGAATGAAGGCAGCAGCATCTTAAAATTACAGGATTTCTCGCAAGTTTGGATTAATACGGATGTTCCGCTGCGTGATGTTCAGTTTCTTGATATTGGTACTCCCGCAACAATCACTATTCCTGAAACAGGGAAAAAATTTGAGACGATGGTTGATTTCATTCATCCTGTGAATAACCCGCAAAACCGCACCGTCACTGTGCGTCTTGTTCTTGATAACCCGGATGGTACTCTTAAACCCGATACCTATGTGGATGCTGTATTTAACACTAAAGTTCAATCGCGTCTGGCGGTGCCAAGCGAAGCCGTTTTGTATGGCGGCTCAAATAATAAGGGAGGTGCGTATGTGATTGAAGATGCCGGAGATGGATATTTCCGTCCTGTTATGGTGGGAACAGGGATTACAGCTCAAGGATTGACCGAAATTACAAGCGGCCTGTCCCACGGGCAGAATATCGTCACATCCGGTCAGTTTATGCTGGATGCCGAAAGCAACCTGAAAGGCGGCATGGGTGCGATGGGACATGACCATGGTGGAGATCAAATGGAAGGCGTGACAAGTCAGCCAGCATTACAAGATGGGGGCCAAAGCCATGCCCACTAATCAAGACCATATGCACGATCCGTCCAAAAGCTTTGCTGCCAGAATCATAGACTGGTCGGTGGCAAACCAGTTTATCGTCATGCTGGGCGCGCTGGTATTGCTGGTTGCTGGAATTCTATCCGTCACTAAAATCCCGCTGGACGCTATCCCTGATTTGTCGGACACGCAGGTAATCATCCGCACCGATTTCCCCGGACAGGCCCCACAAGTGATTGAGGATCAGATCACCTATCCACTTTCCACACAGATGCTCTCCTTGCCAAAAACCAAAGTCGTACGCGGTTTTTCCATGTTCGGCACATCCTTTGTCTATATCATTTTTGAAGATAACGTCGATATGTATTGGGCGCGCAGCCGGACGCTGGAATATCTGTCGCAGGCGCGTGGGCTTTTGCCGGACGGCGTGGAGCCAGAACTGGGCCCCGATGCCACTGGTGTAGGCTGGATTTTTCAGTATGCGCTGTTTGATAAGACAGGCCAGCATGATTTATCGGAGCTGCGCAGTTTGCAGGACTGGTTTGTACGTTTTGAACTGGCCACGATTGATGGTGTCGCGGAGATTGCCAGTATCGGCGGATTTGTAAAGGAATATCAGGTACTGGTCGATCCGAACAAGCTGCGCGCCTATGATATCCCACTGCAAAGAGTGATTGAAGCTGTGCGGGGAGCAAACGCAGAAACAGGTGGGCGGACGCTAGAAATGGCGGAAACGGAGTATTTAATCCGCTCGTTTGGCTATGTGGACAAACCGGAAGATTTAGCACAAGCGGTTTTGAAAAGCGTGGACGGCACACCAATCACGGTGGGTGACGTGGCCCGCGTTGTCGAAGGCCCGGCAATCAGACGCGGTATTACAGAGTTGAACGGTAAAGGTGAAGTGGTCGGCGGCATTGTCGTGATGCGCCCCGGTGCCAATGCGCTGGATGTCATTCATACTATCAAAGAGCGGCTGGAAAACGTGAAGCAGGGTTTACCAGACGGCGTGGAATTAAAAATTGTTTATGATCGCAGTAAATTGATTGAAGGCTCGGTCGATTATCTCAAAAACAAGCTGATTGAAGAAAGCCTGATGGTGGCACTGATTGCCTTTCTCTTCCTGCTCCATGCCCGCAGTGCTTTGGTTGCCATTATTACGATACCTCTTGGTATTCTGGCAGCGTTCATCATCATGACTGCGCAAGGCATTACCGCCAATATCATGTCGCTGGGCGGCATTGCGATTGCCATTGGGGCAATGGTCGATGCCTCGATTGTCATGGTGGAAAACGCGCACCGCAAGCTGGCGTCTTCAGATGTCATCCCGGACAATTCCCAAAAATCGTCCTCGCGAGGGTGCGTAGCACCTGCGGCGATCCAGAAAAAATCCCGTTTAAGGAGATTTCTGGATTGCTTCGTCGGCCTGCGGCCTTCTCGCAATGACGAAAAAGGAAGGCATGCTGCAATACTCCAAGCGGCCAAAGAAGTTGGGCCGGGGCTGTTTTTCTCGCTGCTAATTATCACTGTGTCTTTCTTCCCTGTTTTTGCCCTGACGGGTCAATCGGAACGCATGTTCACGCCGCTGGCTTTTACCAAGACCTATGCGATGGCGGCGGCGGCACTTTTATCTGTGACGGTGGTGCCTGTCCTCATGCTCTGGCTGATACGTGGAAAAATCCGGCGCGAAGATGAAAACCCGATCAATCGCTTTTTTATCGCTCTTTACCGTCCACTTCTCAATGCCGCTTTGAAATGGCGTAAGACAACGATGGCGCTGGCGCTGATTGCACTTGTTTCAACTGCACTTCCAGCGTCCAAGCTGGGCAGTGAATTCATGCCACCGCTTTATGAAGGTGGACTGCTCTATATGCCGATGACCTTGCCGGGTGTATCCCCTGCGAAAGTTCGCGAAATATTGCAGGTAACAAACCGTCAGTTGATGAAAGTGCCAGAAATCGAGCAGGTCTTTGCCAAAGCCGGACGAGCAAATACTGCAACAGATCCTGCACCGCTTTCTATGATCGAAACGTGGATTGAACTCAAGCCCCGCGCTCAATGGCGCGAGGGCATGACTCCCCAAAAGCTGATTACAGACCTTAATGAGAGAGTTGGTCTGCCGGGGATGATGGATAGCTGGGGTTATCCGATCAAAATACGCCTCGACATGCTGACTACCGGTATTCGCACACCCATCGGGATCAAAATTTCCGGATCTAACCTGCAGGAAATCGACCGCATTGCAAAGGATGTCGAAGCTCTCACCAAAGACGTTTCCGGCACGCGTAGCGCCATTGCCGACCGTGTTGTCGGCGGAAAATATATCGAAATCATTCCCAACAGACGTGAGATTGCCCGTTACGGTATTGCTCTGAAAACCGTGCAGCAGGTTATTCAAACAGCGCTGGGCGGTATGCAGCTTGATGAAGCTGTTGTAGGGCGCGAGCGTTACCCCATTATGCTGCGCTATGACCGCCCCTTCCGTGAGCATATATCTGATCTGGACAATATTCTGGTCAGCACGCCACAGGGAGCGCAAATTCTACTGTCCGACCTTGCTGAAATCCGCATTGCCGAAGGGCCCTCGATGATTAAATCTGAAGATGCGCGGCTTAATGGCTGGGTATTTGTCGATATTGAAGACCGTGACCTTGGCTCTTACATTGCCGATTTGCAAGACGCTCTGAAAACGCTGGAGCTTCCCGCCGGTTATAGCCTGAAGCTTTCCGGACAGTTTGAACAGATGCAAGAGGCTAATGAGCGGTTAAAGATTGCTGTTCCGGCCACGCTGTTAATTATTATAACGCTGCTTTACCTGCATTTTGGACAATGGGATCGCACGATCCTGATTATGCTCTCCGTCCCGTTCGGTGTCATCGGAGGGGTCTGGTGGCTGTGGCTGGCGGACTATAATCTATCGGTTGCCGTGGCGGTTGGATTTATCGCGCTGGCCGGGATTGCAGTGGAAACCGCGATTGTTATGTTGATTTATATCGACCATGAAATGCGTGAGCACTGGCCGGATACATTTGAGCAAGTGCTGGAAAATGTTCGGCACGGTGCGTTGCAACGTCTGCGCCCCAAACTCATGACAGTCAGCACAATTATCCTCGGCCTGATTCCGATTTTCCTGACCGACGGGCCAGGATCGGATGTTATGCGCCGCATAGCCCTGCCGATGGTAGGCGGCATGGTCAGTACGCTGATCCTGACACTGATCCTTATTCCTGTCATTTATGCCGTGTATATGCAATGGCAGCTCAAACTGCCCAATGAAAGGATTAAACAATAATAGACACTATAATGAGGGTTAACCAATACAGCCTCAAAGAAGAGCATAAACTTTACTGGACTTTTGCATTGGTGAGTTGAAAAAATACACCGAGTTCCTGATTATTTGTGAATCCGAATTTTCCGTCAACCTGTACAAGACCATCATCCCATTCGATTGGATCTTTGGTATAGACTTCGATAATCTCGCTTGGGCCGCCAGGTGGACAAAAGGCGCAGGTCGGCGTTCGTTTTGAAAGGAGGAAATGCTTGAATTTGTCGGTACTTTCCAATGGAAGAATAAATCCATTTATTCGGAGAGTCTGACCGTCAAATTTTTTTACCTCATCCGGAAACTTTGCGGAATACTCACTGCTCTCTTCATTAAAAGTCACGATAGTTTTGAGCAATGTATCCCATATAACTCCCTTGGCCATGGGTAAACTGTCTTGCACGGCACGTTCATCAGATGGTTGCAAAGGAGATGCCGTTATTGTGGACGAGAATTCCCCTTTTTCCAAGGTCAGTCCACACAGAACGGGGAGCATTAGCAGGAGGGCTATCAAGCGCATTTATGAATCACATTCTTGCAAGGGTTTTTACAATATCGGTTTGACGGGCCATTAATGCCGGAATAAGACCTGCTACCAAACTGATGAGCAAGATAGCTGATACGACATAAATTTCCAATATTCCAGGAAGTGGGGCTGATAGAACCAATCCCTTCTCGACATAAATCCAACCCGCGGTCAAACGGATAAAAAGCTGGGAAAGAAAAACCCCGATCACAGCACCAACCACCCCCAAAAACAGTGTTTCCGAAAGAATAAGGCCAAATATTTTTGATTTGGAGAGTCCCATCACTCGCATAAGAGCAATATCATATTCCCGATCCTGAACGGCATTATACAGCGCGATAAACAGGCTGAGCCCCGAGAAAGCCAAGAGCAGATATCCAAAAGCTGACAAAATATCCTGCCCCGTTCCCATTAATTTTGTCAAACGGGCAACTTCGAATGCCGGACTGGCCGCTTGCATAGAACCGCTGTTATTCACCAGTCTAGGCAATTGGGCTGCCGCTAAAGGTGATTTGTAAGAAATTAGCAAAGCCGTCAATTCCTCTTCCGGATGTGTCTGCTTATAGGCTGTTTCTTCAGAATCATCTTCATCAGGGTGTTCATGGACGTGCCAGACACTTTCAACTGGTGTAAGTACCAGCCTGTCCAGAACGCTCCCATTTGACTCGATAATACCGACAACAATATAGGGCTGATCCGTGTGCCGATCATCGCTATTGACCAGACCATGAGCCCCAACAATCTCCTCCCCTATTTTGAGGTGAAATTTTTGGGCAACATCGCCACCGATAACAACTTCCATCGGTGAAGAAAATATACGACCTTGGAAAATTTTTCCTTTGTAATGGGTTATATAGTCCGGTGTTGTCCCAACAATCCGGTGTCCGTTGTAATTATCTCCATAAGCCAATGGTATGGATAATTTAATCAAGGGATTTTTTTCCAGTTCTCTGGCTTCGCTAATCGGAATATTTCCGGTTGGACTATCCAGATGAAATACATTGGCCAATATCATTTGCAAAGGCGAGCCCTTCCCGCTGACAACCAGATCAATCCCTTGTAGATCACGGGAAAACCTGCTGTCAATCAGGCTATTCAGATGTAAAATCGTCAGAATTACCGCTGCCCCGACAGATAGCAGGAGTATATTGAAGACTGCTGATAATGGTTTGTAGGAGATATTGGCTCCGAGTAGTCTGCACAAGGAGATTTGGTGATTGCAGTTCATGCGATTACTCCCAGTTCTAAAAGCTGATCGAACGAAGCGGTAATCCGATTATCATGGCTGGTGACAATTAATGTTGATCCATACTCTTTTGATAAGGATGTTAATAAGGTCACAACCTGTTCTGTTGATTTGTTATCCAAAGAAGAGGTTGGCTCATCAGCCAGAATAAGTGCGGGCTTATTCATCAATGCTCTGGCGATTGCAACTCTTTGGGCCTGCCCTTGGGAAATTCCATGGGCGCGTTTATTCCCGAAATCTTTAAGTCCGGTTTCCTCAAGCAAGTGTTCTGCCCACTCTTTACTCTGCGGTTTTCCGGCAGCGTAAGCCCCCAACAAAATATTCTCCATGACTGTCAAAGGCTTAACCAGATGTAGCGTTTGGAATACAAAACCTATTTTTTCCCCTCTCCACTGATCCAGCTTTTCATCACGTATGGTGGACAAATCTGTCTGATTAATCTGAATTTGTCCTTTGATAGGCTTTATCAGCCCGGAGATGGCATTCAGAAGGGTTGTTTTCCCTGAACCACTTTCGCCACGGATTAAACAAGATGTTCCTTTTTCAACGACAAGATTTTTAATTCTGACTTTTGGGATAGTGTTATATCCAGCTTCCATATCTTTTATTTCGATCACTTTAGCTATCCTTCTATATGGCAGGCCTTGCATTCTCCATGAAGCTCAAGGATCTGTTTTCGGGCAACAAATCCCTGTTCTGCGGCCTGTTTCAACAATTGACGATTGATGCCATGATCCGAAATCTCGTCAATCTGCCCGCAATGATCACATACCAGAAAAATATGCTGATGTTCGCATTCCGGATTCTGGCAGGCAACAAACGCGTTTGCGCTCTCGATTTTGGCAATTATTCCAAGATCTATTAGCGCATCCAATGATCTGTAAACACTGGCAGGCTTTACATCCCGTTCGTATTTTTCCGCGACCATGTCCAGAAGCTCGTAAGCCGTTACAGGTTTGTCCACCATTAAAAGTGTATGATAGACCTGCGTCCGTGTCTCCGACCACCGATGCCCTGATTTACGCGCAATATCTTGCGCAACACCTAAAGAATGCGTGTGTGTACAGTTTGTACAGGCTTCATGATGTGTGTGGTCGGTCATGAAGATTTTCCGGTTTCCTGATTTGCTTTCTGACAGAACGGGCAGCCGCATCCTGCCAAGCCGGAATTGATCTTATAATGACTTTGCTCCAAAGACTGCTCTTTGGTCAACGCGCCCTTCTTTATTGTCAAGGCCAGTGTTCCAATTGCGATCACGGACGGGATTGTGAAGCCCAGAGCCGCACCAGTCAAAATAATCTGTTTTGTATTCACATCCAATCTCCTTTTTTAATTTTTTATACTATGTCTGATTTTTTGCTTGCGTCAATAGATGTTATAACATAACAGATTAAGTGTTATAAAGTAACATTTGGAGATAAAATTGAATAAACGAGGCACAATTCCCTATTCCCGTCCCGCGACTGTATTCAAACTGAAAACACAGCCGGATCCCCTCATTTCAAACGATGACCTCAAGAATCTTGTGGCGTTCAAAGCTTCCGAGAAGAAAGACGACCCGGAACGATACCAAGGATTGCACGGCCCTTATGAAGAATTGCATCTTGCCAAAACAGGCAAACTTCCCGCCGATTATTACGAGGATTCCGACCCCGAGCCTTGGGGATTGCGGCTTGCAGAAAGCCGCAGCAATATTTTGTGGCAAGTCACATCGGGTCTGATGGATTCGTACCCAGAGTTCGGTGCGGCCTATATGGGATTGGCTCTGGATCATGGTCTGGGCATGAAAGAGTACGCACGAGAACTCGAAAACCTTCACAAAGACTGGCGCGGATATATCGAACATTCCGGCATTTTTCGCGATCACAAACATAGCGTTATGGGGAAGCATTATCACGCTGTTTCCTGCCCTGCATGCAGCGTTCTAACAGCTTTGGCCAGTCAAAACAGCCAGATGACTGCTCTGTTCAAAGATATGGCTGCACTTAAACCTTCCGAGCGTATGGATTTTCTGAAAGATAAAGGTCTTCTCCCTTATCTGAATATGATGATCCCTGAAACAGCCCCCACCCCCAAAGACCCGTAGGACAAATAATGGCATATATTATGAATGACCATAAAAAACTTTCCGTGACAGTTTTGTCGAATTTTCTGGAGTAAGGCGAGTTAGATGCTGTCTCTTACTCAGAATGTTGCTGCGGGTACAAATCAAAAGCCCATCAGGCTTCGCCCGCGTACAAGCGATCAAATATCCCGGTTTCTTGAGAAAACCGATCTGGTTTATGACTTGCTGAATGGATTTGGATCGCCACTCAATGTTATTTTTCCCGATGCCATTGAGGAGAATATCAAAAGCTTTGAAAATGTTTACAAAAAACATCTTCTCAGGGGACGAATATATTTCACCAGCAAGCCATGTAAATCTAAAGCTCTGGCCAGAAAAGCAAGCCTTTTTAATATTGGAGCAGATGTCTCTTCATCTGGCTCTTTGGAGCATGTTCTGGCAGCCGGATTTTCTCCAGATCGAATTGAAGCCACAGGGCCAAAGAATGTGGATTATATCCTGAAGTGCCTGCAACTGGATGTTCTGCTCAACGCAGACAGCGTAGCGGAGCTCCATTTGATTAAAGATTTACATGGGAAATTAGGTCTGTCTCGCAAAGCGCGGGTGATGGTCAGACTTACGGGCTTTTCCTCACCGCGGATGCATTTCACACCGCAGGACGGAACATTCGGAACGCATATCAAGGATATTCCTCAGGTTTTTGATTGGTTGTTTTCCAATAAAGAAAACATAGATTTCAAGGGCTTTTCATTTCATCTCAATGATATCAACGACCAACAAAAACTGGTTGCCATGGAAAATTCTTTGGAGTTGACGTTTGCTGCAATCAAAAAAGGTCTTGCTCCAAAAGGAATAGATATAGGTGGTGGATTTTCCATTCAGTATGCCGAAAGCGCAGAAGACTATGCCGCTTATATCGAATATTTGAAAAAATCTGTTGTCGGGAAGGTGGACAGTCAGGTGTGGAACAACGGAGGATTGGGCTACAAAGATCATAATGGTGTGGTTGTCGGCGGCCCCTTGTTCATGGATCATGCCCCTGCCCGAACGAAAGGCGATGAACTTGACTATCTATTAGGGCAAAAGGCCATTGCCTTTGGAAAGTCAACTTTCGCCAGCATTATTCGTGACTCTCTGCTTGAGCTTTATGTCGAACCCGGTCGTGCATTGATGGATCAATGCGGTATTACTTTATCTCGTGTTGCGTTCCTTAAAAAAAGCACTTGGGGTGAAACATTGGTCGGGCTTGAAATGAACCGGTCTAATATCCATTCCTTGCAAATCAAGAATTTGTGTGAACCGGTTATTGTTCCGAGATCCGATCGAAGGGAAATCAACCGGAATGGATTTTATCTGATCGGGAATCTTTGTCTGGCCTATGACATGATTCAGTACAACAAGATTTATCCTGATAGTCTCCCTCAACGAGGAGATGCCATCGCCTTTATCAATACTGCCTCCTACATGATGGATTTCACCGAATCTGAAATGCTTATGCATCCAGTTGCAGAAAAAGTGGCCATTAGGGAGAGAGATGGAAAATTTCAGTGGGGCCATGACAAGAACTATCTACCCATATCCGCATAAATCGAGGAAAAAACCATGATCGTAGAATCAATGACAGACCTGATCGGAAATACACCAATATTGAAATTGAGCAAAGATGTAACGGGGCTAAAAAATATTGACCTCTATGTGAAACTCGAAATGCTCAATCCGTTCGGATCAATCAAGGATCGTACAGCATGGGGAATGCTCAAAGATGATCTGGAGATGATTAAGTCAAAAGGAATGAGCATTTTCGAGAATTCAAGTGGAAATACTGCAAAATCATTGCAAGTGATCGCCAGCATGAATGGAATACGCTTCCGTCAGGTTAGCGCCTTTTCGCGGGTGGAAGAGCAAAAAAACGTCATGCAGATTCTGGGGGCAGAGATTGAGGAAATTTCAGGAGCTAATGACTGTTTCGATCCATCGGATAATAATGATCCGCAATATATTATCGAGCGGACAGCACGATCAAAGCCCGGGGAAATATATTTTCCAAGCCAATTCACCAACCCCAAAAACCCCGCCTATCATAAAGAAACAACGGGAGAGGAAATCGTAAGGGATCTTGGCAAGGTCGATTATTTCTTCAATGGTCTTGGAACCACAGGCTCAAGTCTTGGGATAACGTTGAGGTTAAAAGAGGAAAATCCAGAGTGCGAAACAATAGCTGTCGTTCCCGCCCCGAACCATTTTTTTCCCGGCGTCAGGAGCCTTTCTCAAATGTGGGAAAGTGGTCTATTCAAAAGGGACCAATATAAAACCTTCCTAACTGTGACAGAAGAAGGGGCTATGGATGGCATGCTAGAGCTTAATCGACGCTGTGGGGTTTTGTGCGGCGTCACCGCAGGGGCAAGTTATATTGGTGCGCTTAGCTATCTGAAAGAGATTGATGAAAATCTTACGGAAATGAAAACTGCAGTCTTTATCGCTTGTGACCGGATGGAATGGAACATTTCTTATTTGAAAGAACGGCGCCCTGAGATCTTTGCCGAGCCAGAAAAAGAGCATTCCCTTTCGCGGTACAAAGATGATCTCGTGACCGGAGAATTTGAACTCGAAGCGCAGGATCTTGAAAACTGGAAAAAACAAAACCCTTCATCCGTAATAATTGATATACGTGCTGCGCAATCTTTTGAACTTATCAACATTCCGCATTCTGTGAATATGCCTCTCGAATTATTCCAGAAATGGATTGATGGACAAAATCCGTTTCAAGGAAGTCTTTCCGTTCTGCTGATTTGTGCCGTGGGTGAGAAATCAAGATATTATGCGGGTTACTTAAGGTCATTAGGCTGTCGTGCCTATAATCTCACAGGCGGCATCATGACATGGAAAGACCATTGTGAGGCTGCCAATCAGGCGTGATGTTTATGTTGCGCATAGCATTCCGGCATTTTGAATGGCCCTGCTTATGGCAGAAAAATAATCCCAGAATAATAAGTTGCAATCTATCAATTATTGATACATAATATAATTATACAGGTGCATTTTACTCCCCCAATCGGCCTGTTTTTGGCTCAAATTCGCGATAGCTCGAATTTGAAATAAATTTTATCCATATTTACATATTCTTTAATAGCTGCGATCTATACTCCAAGTGTGGGAGAAAAAATACCTTTCCTATATATAAATTTCAAAAATTAAATAGCCGATTTTTCCAAATCTAGGGGGGAGAAAATGGCGGTCTTGGGACAAAACATAGCGGCAATGCCGGAGGAGCTGGCTGCTTTTGATAATGGATCAGAAGCGGCAGCCAGATCAAATAAAGACCCTGCTCTGCTGGAGCTGGATCGTCATTCCCAGACCGATATTCAAGACTTCGCAACAGGGGCCTTTCAACTCCTCAACCAAAGAGATATTCACAGTAGAGATTGGCTAAGCTTGTCCCATCGTGAACAAGAAGAATCTATCGCGGATATGGATTCCGGAGAAGCTCTCTCCACTTTTAACATCATGCAAAATCCAATTATGGAAGAGCTGGCATCACGCCATGCAACAGATGCTCTGGCCTTTGCCAATGATGTCATGATTAATCTTTCTCATATCGAACTCAAACAGCAACTTGCACAATTTGTTCCGACAGGCTTTGAAGATGCGGATGATGAGGATCTCACACCTGATGCCCGCCGAAGAAAACAAGCTGAACAAAATATGCAGAATCTTGCACAGGCTATGTCCGAAATCCATGAAGAACGCATGGAAGAGCAAATGCGCCTTGAGAAATGGAACAAAGACACCCACAATTTTGGTGGGATACAGCTATCTGGTGAAGACCTGCAAAAAGTGATGAACTTCCTCAAGGATCCAGCCAATCGCACTAAAATTGAAGAGAAAATGAGAAAAGATGGTGTTGATGAAGAAACCATCAAGAAAGGCCGCGAAGAAACGGACGAATATATTCGTCTGAAAGAACTACAGAAAAAACGCGACCTCACCAAAGCAGAACAAGACAAACTAAAACAAATTGAACAATCTGAAGAGTTCAAAATTTATGCCAAAAAAGCTGCTGAAGAAGCTCTGACAAACGGTATAAAGCTCCCTTCAATGAGAGTAGACGTTGCTCAAAGATTTACAGCAGCCGCAACCGAAGAGTCGCGCATTGGCAACGCAAATGAGATGCAGATTGAACAGGCTAAGAATGAAGCAAGCAGTTTTGACAGCTATAAAGACTCATTCCGTACAAAAGGCTCCATAAAACAGACTACTGAAACGGCAAAGATGGAAGGTAACTTTTCTGTATCAGAATCCTCCTCCATGAAAGGGGCATGGAATGTCGTCGATGTAAAAAAAGCCTTTCAAGAGAACAACAAACCACCCGAAACAGTTGTGTCCACCACCCCATCAAATCTTGAACTTATGAAAGAAAACAAAGCAGAACTCTTAGAACCGTCAGGCACTGAGGTTCAGAAACCACCTCTGCAAGTCGCCTTAAACACCACAGCTGCAGCAGGTATGAGCTTCTAACTAGCGTCGAGCCAAGGTAACCGAAGGTGCGGCTGCCTGAGCCACTGGCGGCAAGCCGATGGCATTCCTTGCGTCTGCTGTTAGATTTGCTGAATAACCAGCATTTCCTATGGCATAGAACACAGTGTTGTTCCCCCCACCATCAGAAGCAAGGACAGCACCATCCTTTGATTGTGGATTAAACCTAACAGCCATAAGTGTCCCTAACTCGGTTAGAGCGCCAAAAGCAAATTTACTTCCCTGTTGGGAAGCGTTGCTCAGAGCTTGCCCCAGCTCTCCCTTCGCAAAGGATCCAGGGATTTTCTGAATAGCTTCATTATAAACCACATAGGTTGATTGGAGCCTATTCATGCAATACCCAGATGAAACTACATTCGAAGGACTGCTGCCTGCAATATTGTACCCCTCACCGAACAAATTCGGTATATCCTTGTCAACCTGAACAAGGTTCGATGTAAACATCTCCACAAATTGCCCTGTAGGTGTGTATTTATCTGCTACAATAATAGACTTCTGATTTCTTGCCTTCATTACAGTGATAATCTTACTCACTGCAGTTCCCTTAGAGCTATCTTTAAAGCATATAGCTGATGGCAATGGCTTGGACAAATCGAGCTGGGAAAGTTCAACGGTTCTGGTGGTTGATGCCGCATTCGCATTTGCTGCAAAAGTAA